>DASWRW010000037.1:0-52935 GCA_036402975.1 Candidatus Elarobacter sp.
ATGCTGGTGAAGACCCTGGTGGTGAAGTCGGTCAAGAGCGCGAGCATGAACGGGCCGAACAGCAGGATGGCGAGCGCGACGACGACGATCTTGGGGATGAACGCCAGCGTCGGCTCCTGGATCTGCGTGACCGCCTGGAACACCGAGACGATCAGGCCCGTCGCGAGGCCGAGCAGCAGCGCGGGCGCGCAGACGAGCAGCGCGACGAAGATCGCCTCGCGGCCCAGCGAGAGCGCCGCTGCGTACGTCATCGCTGGAAGCTGGCGAACAGCGCCTGGACGGTCAGGTTCCAACCGTCGACCAGCAAGAAGATCAAGATCTTGAACGGGAGCGAGATGATCACCGGCGGGATCATCATCATCCCCATCGAGAGCAGCACCGAGGCTACGACCATGTCGATCACGATGAAGGGGATGTAGATGGCGAAGCCGATCTGGAACGCCGTCTTGAGCTCGCTGATCACGAACGCGGGCACGAGCAGGTACGTCGGGACGTCTTCCTGCTTCGCGGGCCGCGTCTCTTTGGAGATCGAGTAGAACAGCGCGATGTCTTTCTCACGCGTCTGCTTGAACATGAACGCGCGCAGGGGCTTCGCGGCGCGGTCGATCGCGACGGGCTGCGATATCTTGTTGGAAAGGTACGGCTGCAGCGCGTTCTTGTTGATGTCCTGGATGACGGGGTTCATCACGAAGAACGTGAGCAGCAGCGACAGGCCGACGAGCACCTGGGTCGGCGGAACCTGCTGCGTGCCCAGCGCCGTGCGCACGAACGAGAGCACGATGACGATGCGGGTGAACGACGTGAGCAGCACCAGCAGCGTCGGCGCGAGCGTGACCACGGTGAGCAGCAGCAGGATCTGAAGCGACAGCGCGACGTCGGACGGCTTGGTGGCCGGGCTGACGCCGATGTTCACGCGCGGGATCGGGATCGACGGCGCGGCGGGCCCGGCGGCGGTCTGCGCGAGCGCGGGCACGGCGAAGACGACGATGGCGAAGACGGAGGCCAGCGCGGCGAGGACGATGAGGAGACGTCGGTTCACGGCTGCTTTCGGAATCTCTGCAAGAGGCGGAGCACCGCATCGCGTTGCTCGCCGAGCGCCTTCCGTTGCGTCTCGATGTAGGGGTCGACCACGTCGGCCGGGACGTCGGCGATGTGGGTGACTCCGGCGGATCCTCCGCCTATCAGATAGTATCGGTCGCCGACCTTGATGACGTGAACCGCGCTGTGCTGCGAGACCGCGGCCGACTCGACGACCGAGACCAGCCGCCGTCCCGAGCCGGCGACGAGCCGGCCCCGGTTCAGCGTGCGGACGGCGTAGGTGAGGCCGAGCAGCAGCAGGCCGACGACCGCCAGGACCCAGAGGTAGTAGACGTAGATCATCGAGGGCGCGCAGCCCTCACTCAGACTTTGTCGACGACGGGGTTGAGCTCGCTGATCTTCACGGCGAACTTGTCGTCGACGACGACGACCTCGCCGCGCGCGATCAGGATGTTGTTCACGTACAGGTCGATCGGCTCGGTCGACAGCTTGTCGAGCTCGAACACGCTGCCGGTCGTCATCGAGACGACCTCGCGCAGCGAGAGCTCGGTCTGGCCCAGTACCGCGGAGATCTCAAGCGGGACGTCGTGGACCAGATCGAGGTTCGCCTGGCCCGGCGCGGCGGTTCGCACCGGCGTCGGCTGCATCGGCGTGAACGAGACCGCTTGGCCCTCCTCGACACGGCGGGCGGCGGCCGGCGCGACGGCCGCGGCCGGTGCAGCGGCGGCCTTCGGCTCGGGCGCGAGCCGGTGCTGCGCGAGCACGTCGAAGTCGAGCGTCAGCGCGGTCGCGAAGCCGTCGCCGAGGTCGAGCGGCGCGGTGAACGTCGCGAACGGCGGCGCGGGAAACGCGCCGGCGTCGGCCGCGACCAGCGACTCGATCCCCTGCGCGCCGTGGCCGGTCTCGGTCGCGAGCGCCTCGCCCATCGCGCTCGAGATCTGCGCGACCGTCTCGGCGACGATCGAGAGCTGCATCGCGTCGAGCTCGCCGCCGTCACCCGGGGTGCCGAGCATCAGCTCGACGATGCGCGCCAGGTCTTTCTTGCGGTAGCGCGCGGCGAACGTGACGTCGGCCGACGGGACGCGCGTCACGGTGGCGACCACGTCCGGGTCGATGCGGATCGAGGTGTCGCCGCGAGTGCGCTTCGAGGCGCCGGCCGCGACGCTGCGGCCGGCCAGCGTGCCGAGGACGCTCGCCGCCGAGGCGAACATCGTGCCGGCGATGGAATCCAACGTCTCGGCCACCCTCAGTCCTCGCTTTCGACGATCTGGCTCACGCGCACCGCGAGCTTATCCCGGTTCACGCCCGGAAACACCTTGAACTTCTCGCGCTCGTTCACCATCGCCGCCAGCGGCTCGTCGACCGGCTTGTCGAACATCAGCAGATCGCCGGGCTGCAGCGCGATCAGGTCGCGCAGCGAGACGACGGTCTTGCCCAGCTCGACCCGCACGTCGACCGGCGCGCGCTCGACGTTGCGCGCGAGCTGCGCGATGTCCAGGTCGGTCATCCCGCGGCCCGCCATGACGCTCGGCGACCACTGGAAGTCCGAGAGCTGCGGCCCTATCTGCTGCAGCACGTGGTACGGCAGGCAGAAGTTCATCACGCCGCTCATGTCGCCGACCTTCAGCTCGCAGGTCACGAAGGCGACGATCTGGTCGAGCGGGATGATGCGCGGGATGAACTGCGGGTTCGAGTCGAGCGCCTCAATCTTCAGCGAGAGCGTCAGCAGGTAGTTCCACGACTCGCGGTAGCTGTTGAGCATGCGCGCCATGAAGCGCTGCATCAGCGTGCGCTCGATGTCGGTGAGGTCGCGCAACTTCTGCGGGTACCAGCCCGGGCCGCCGAGCAGCCGGTCGATGATCGAGAACACCAGGTTCAGATCGACCTGCACCATCCCCGAGCCCGGCAGCGGGTCCATCGAGTAGATCGAAAGGATCGACGGGATCCCGATCGAGCCGATGAAGTCGCCGTACGAGATCTGGTCGATCGAGACGATCGTCGCCTCGACCCGCGTGCGCAGGTAGACCGAGAGCGAGTTGTTCAGCAGCCGGGTGAAGTTGTCGTGCAGCGTGCGCAGCGTCTGGAGCTGGCCGGTGCTGAACTTGTCCAGCCGCTTGTTGAAGCGAAAGTCGAACGACTTGATCTTGCGGACTTCGACGACCGGTTCGGGCGTCGCGAGCTGGTTGACGAGAGCGTCGATCTCCTCTTGGGAGAGCATCGACATGCTATTGGGCCTCCGGGTTCGGGCTGGGCGTCCGTGCCCCGTTGAGGATGACGATGTCGACCCGGCGGTTCTGCTGCCGGTGCGCGTCCGTGTCGTTCGGGTACTTGGGCCGGAACTGTCCGTAGCCGGCCAGCGCGAGCCGCGTCGGCGGAATCCGCTCGCGCTCGACCAGATAGCGGGTCACGCCGGTCGCGCGCGCCGCCGAAAGCTCCCAGTTGCTCGGGTACGCGTAGGTCGCGATCGGCACGTTGTCGGTGCTCCCCTCGACGCGCACGTCGTTGCGCACGCCGCGGAGCTGCCCGGCGATCACCGTCAGCACGCTCTTCGTCTCCGGGCGCAGGTCGGCCGAGCCCGAGTCGTAGTACGCCTTGTCGCTCAGCAGCGTGACGACCAGCCCCTGGCTCGCGATCCGCGTCTGCACCTTGGTCTGCAGACGCTGCCGGGCGATGTACTTGTCGAGCTCGGCCTTCATCTGCACCATGTTGGCTTCGTCGGTGCGGCCGTGCTCGTGGTCGAGCGCGCCGCCGTTGGGCGGGTTGTTGACCGCGCTGGTGCTCCGGAAGCCGCCAGCGATCGCGCGCTGCAGCCGGTTGAACTTGACCGCCGAGATGTTCGAGATCGCGAAGAGGATGATGAACAGCGCCAGCAACAGCGTGATCATGTCGGCGTAGGTGAGCAGCCAGCGCATCATGCCGGCGCTCTCCATCGTCTCAGCGCCCCGGCCGCGGCGAATCCGCGAGCGCAGGTCGCTTCCGCTTCCGCTTCCGGCCACCTAAGCGCCCGCGAGCTCCGGCTCGGGGACGGCGCCGCCCGCTTCGATCTCGGTCTCGCGCTCGGTCGGGTCGAGGAACGCGTGCAGCTTCTCCTCGAGCAGGCGCGGGTTGTCGCCGGCCTGGATCGAGAGGATCCCCTCGACCATGATCTCGCGCAGCAGCAACTGCTCGCCGGCGCGCTCCTTGATCTTCGAGGCCAGCGGGATCCACAGCAGATTCGCCAGCGCGATCCCGAAGAACGTCGCGACGAAGGCCTGCGCGGTCGCCACGCCGAGCTGTCCGGCGACGTTCCCGGTGCCGGTCAGCGAGCCCAGCGACTTGAGCATCGCGATCAGGCCGAGAACCGTGCCGATGATGCCGAGCGTCGGCGAGAAGCCGCCCATCGTCATGAAGACGCCTTCGGCTTTCGCGCTGCGCTCTTGGACGAAGCCGATCTCGGTCTCGAGGATCTTGCGGATGATGTCGGTATCGCGCCCGTCGATCACGAGCTGGATCCCCTTGCGCATGAACTCGTCTTCCAGCGCCGCGGCCTCGTTCTCGAGCGCCAGCAGCCCTTCGCGGCGCGCTTTCTCGGCGAACGAGACGAGCGTCGCGATCACCTCGCGCTCGTGGTAGATCGGCTCGGTGAACGCCGTCTTCAGCCCGTAGGTCAGCCCGCGCCAGAACGTTCGCATCGGATAGGAGACGAGCGTGGCGCCGACGGTCCCGCCGAAGACCAGCAAGAACGCTTCGTAGCGCGCGAAGATGATGCGGACGTCGACATCGCCGATCCACGCCGAGAGGGCGAGGGCGGCGACGGCCACGAGCAGGCCGATGATCGTCGCGAAATCCAAGGGTGCGGCCTTTCGAACGGGGGACCGGAGGCGGGGATGCGTCTCAGGAGACTATCGGCCTCGCGGACCCCGCATTTGAGGTCCTCCGTTCGCTGCTAGGGGGCGGTCGCTTGAGCGTCGGGTCCGTAGATGCGCCGCTTGAACTCGACGATCTTCTCCCGCACGTCGTCCATCGAGTCCCGCACGAGCAGCTTGTTGCCCGAAGTCAGGGTGACGACCGTGTCCGGGGTCGCCTCGAGCGACTCGATCAAATCCGGATTGACCATGATCGGCTCGTTGTTGAGGCGCCGCAAAGCTATCATGCCCCTACTATGCCAGAGCGGAAAGCGGGGGTACAGCGCGAGGCGCCGAGGGGCGAAGGACGCGGCGGCGGAGCGAGGGATCCTCGCTCCGCCGTGCGCCACCCCGGGCGAGCCGCGCCCGCGTCGTCGAGATCAGCTCTTGCTGACCTTCACGATCTTGTTGTGCGCGCGGTCGGTGAACCACAGGTTTCCGTCGGAGCCGATGGTGAGGCCCTCGTTGATGGTCCCCGGGCTGCCGTTGGTCAGCGTGTAGTCGTTGACGACGCTGCTCGTCCGGTTGACCCGGCTGATGTTGGCGTTGATGGTCCAGGCGTAGGTGCCGCCTTGCGGGACCAGGGCGCCTTCGCCGGCCGGGCTCGACGTGATCGAGATCGTCTTCGAGATCGTCCCGCTCGTCGACATCTCGACCAGCTTCATGGCCGTTCCGCCCGACGCTTGCGCGGTGTACCACAGGTTCGACCCGTCCGAGAACATGTCGAGCGGATTGTAGCCGCCGCCCGAGACGGCGTCGTACTCGGTCACCGAACCGCCGGACGTGATCTTGGCGATCTTTCCGGTGCCGCGCTCGGTGGCCCAGAAGTTGCCGTCGCTGTTGTAGAGGATCGCGCCGACGTTCGCGCCCGAGCTCAGCGACGAGCTGAAGACGGACGCGGTCCCGCCGGTCGTGACCTTGATGATGCGCTCCGGCGACGTCTCGGCGACGTAGAAGTTGCCGTCACCGCCCTGCGTCAGGTTGGTGAACGTCCCGCTCGTGTCGCTGCCGAGCTGGCGCAGGGAGTAGATCGTCGGGCTGGTGCCGTCGGTGTTGATGGAGCCGAAGTAGCCGTCGTCCGAGAGGAACCAGATCTTCGAGTCGCTGGTCGGGAAGACCGCGAACGGGAAGACCGGATAGCCGGTGCCGAGCGCGTCGAAGTAGTTCGGCAGCCCGTACGACGTGATCGAGCCGCCGGTCGTGATCTGGGAGATGCGCCCCGAGCACGTCGAGCAGTTCGTCGCGACCGACGCTTCGGCGAAGTACAGCTTGCCGTCGTAGCCGCCGGTGATCTGCCCGAGGTTCGCCGCCGAGTTGACGACCGAGATCGGCGGCGTATAGATCGTCTGCGCACCGACCGTGCGCGTGCCGCGCGTGCCGTCACCCGACGACGGCAGCGCGCTGGTCGCGTGCGTTCCGCCTCCGCCCGAGCAGGCCGAGAGAAGCAACGCTACACCGGCGATCACGCCGGCGTTCTTGAGATTCTTGAACACCCCACACTCCTTCACGACGCACCACACGCGCGCCGCTGAAGCCATCGTACGCATGCGGACACGCCCGCGCAACCCGGAGCAAGCTAGTGTATCGCACTGCACACAAAGAAAAAGGCCGCATCCGTGCGGCCCCTCTCCCTGCGTCCCTCGCGCCCTCCGTGGCACGAACCTGAAAATCTCGCCGGAGCCTACCGGATGAGCTGGATGACGGTTTGCATGTTCTCGCTGGCCGTCGTGATGCTCTTCGAGTTGGCCTGATACGCGTTCTGCGCCGCGATCATCTTGGTGAACTCGTCCGCGATCGAGACGTTCGACTGCTCGAGGTTGCCCGAGTTGATCGAGCCGTAGCGACCGTTGCTCGCGGTGCCGACCTGCGCCAGCCCGGAGTTCGCGGTCTCGGCGAAGTCCGAGCTGCCGATGCGGCGCAGACCCTGCTCGTTCTGGAACGTCGCGACCGCGACGCGCCCGATCGTCGCCGTCTGGCCGTTGGTGAAGATGCCGCTGATCGTGCCGTCCTGACCGATCGTCATGTTGGACAGGATCCCGGCCGCGAACCCGTTCTGCGCGAGCACGTTGGCCGACGCGGTGCCGGCGAGCGAGGTCGCGAGATGGAGGTCCAGCCCGATCGGGCCGGTCTGCGGCGCGGGGCCGCCCGCGGTCGGCGCGACCGAGTTGTTCGTGTTGTTGCTGCCCCAGGCGCGAATGTTGAGCTGGTTCCCGTTCGCCAGCGACGCCGCGCCGTTGTTGACGTGCACGTTCGCGGCGCCGGTGATGTTCTGGCCCGGAGCCGCGCCCTCGATCGACGACGTGTTGACGTACTGACCGTTCTGGTCGAAGTACGCGAACCCGATCGTTCCGTTCGTCACGGGCGCCGCGGTCGTGACCGCCGGCGTCACCACGCCGGCGCCGTTGACCGAGCCCGGCGTCTGAATCGCGTCGAACGACGTGCCGTCGGCGAACGAGACGCTGACCTTCCAGCGCGCCGCGACGTTGTGCAGCGCGCCGCTGGAGTCCGCGACCTGCGCCGGCAGACCGCTGACCGCCGGCGGGCCGGCGGTCGCGCCGTTCGCGTCCGGCGTGTAGGTGATCTGCGCGAGATGCCCGTTGCCGAGCGAGTCGTAGATCGTGGTCGAGATCGTGTACGGCTGGCCCGTGCCGGGTGCGGACGGAACTTGCTGCACGCCCTTCGCCTCGGTCAGCCACTGCGTCTGATCGAGATTGCCGCCCAGCGAGACGTCGTAGACCTGGTCGCCACTCGCGCCGAACTTCAGCTTCGGGTTCAGCCCGGTTCCGGTCGCGGCCGACTGCAGCCCGAGCGGGATCGTGATGTCGCCCGGCGTCCCGGTCTGGTTGATGACGCCGGTCTTGTCGGCGACGTAGCCCTGCACCGCCATGCCGCTCGACCCGTCGTAGAGCAGGCCGTTGGCGTTGAGCGAGAAGTTTCCGTCGCGCGTGTAGACCGGCGAGCCGTTCCCGTTCGGCTTGCGCAGGATGAAGAACCCGTCGCCGTCGAGCGCGAGGTTCGTGTTGACGCCGGTCTGGCGCATCCCGCCCTGGGCGAAGTTCGTGTCGACCGAGCCGATCTTCACGCCCAGGCCCGCGTCCTGGCCGTTGACGCCGCCGGTGGTCTGGGTCGGCGCGGTGGCGTAGCTCTGCGCCTGGTAGATCATGTCCTGGAAGTTGACCGACTGTCCTTTGAAGCCGGTCGTTCCGACGTTGGCGATGTTGTTCGAGATGGTGTCGATCTGGTTCTGATACGCTTGCAGACCGGAGACACCGATGAACAACGAGTCGAAAGCCATGGGTGACCTTTCGTGTCGTCGAACCGCGAGGCGTCGTTCGTTCCGCCCCGCGCGAGAGCCCCACGACCGTGGTCCGCTCTCGAGTGGTGAATAAAGGTTCGGCAGTTCCCGAGAGAACGGCCAGTGCTCTTACGGCGCGGTCAGTCTATGATCGCGGCGCTGTCGATGTTGGTGAAGACGTTTTCTTTCATGCTGCTCTGGTCGACGGCGGTGATGACCGTGCGGTTCGTGATCGACACGACCATCGCGACGTCGCGCATCATGAAGAGCGACTGTTTCGCGCCTTTCGCCGCCGCCTTGTCGGCCATCGCGTTCATCTTCGCGACGTCGTCGGTGGACAGGCTGATGTTGCGCGACTCCAGGCGCTGCTGCGCGTGCGCCGAGAACTTGAGCGGCTGCGCGACCGCGGGCGCCTGCGTGGTGCGCAGAACGTCGCGGAACGAGCCGGTTCCCGTCGCCGGTGGGATCTCGACCGGGACGCCCTTGGGGCGAGCGATCGGGGTGATGGGCGGGGTGATCGGCACCCCGTTGATGCGCGGGTCCGCCATCTCAGAGTTGGACGGTGCTGGCGCTGGACGAGCTCGAGGTGCCGATGCTGAGGATCGCGGAGGTCGGGAGCTGCAGCGGCGAGCCGTTCGCGTCGGTCAGCAGCTTCCCGCTGGCGTCGGCGAGCGTGATCTGCGGGGTTCCGTTGATGACCGAGATCGTCTTGACGATGCCGGTCACGGTGGAGACGTTGCCGTTCGGGTCGGTCGCCTGCGCCGAGACCGTCTTGCCGAGAAGCCCGGCCGACTGCATCACGGCGAAGTTGGACTCGAACGACGCGAACGTGTTCTTCAGATCGGTCGTCGCTTGCAACGCCGAGAACTGCGCGAGCTGCGCGATCGACTGCGTGTCGTCCAACGGGTGGAGCGGGTCTTGGTTCCGCAACTGCGTCGTGAGCAGTTGGAGGAACGCGTCTTGCCCGAGGTACGACCCGGGCGCGGCGGTCTTCGCCGGGCTCTGGTTCTGGGTGATCAGACCGTCGATCGCGAGACCGCCGGTCGATGGAACGCTGGACATGGTGTGATTCCTCGAAGCTGAGGTTGAGCGCTGGGTGTTTAGACGAGGTAGCTGAGGCTGCCGGGCAGCGAGCGCGCCGAGTAGATCGGCGGGCCGATGCTCGGGACGTCCGCGAGCAGCGCGGCATCGGCGGCGTCGTCGACGTCGGCCGAACGCATGCCGCCGATGCGGCGTGCGCCCGAGCGCGTCCACGCGTCGTTCTGCCGTGACTGGTCGCGCGCGTCGGCGAACGCGCCGCCGGCCAGACCGACGGTGAAGCTCTGCAGCTTCAGGCCGGCGTCGGCGAGCGTTTTCGCGAGCTGGCCGGCGCCGCCGGCGAGCGCGTTCTGCGCCTCGGCGGTGTGCGCCGTGATCGACGCGTCGACCGAACCGCCCGAGACGATCAGCTTGACGCTGACGTCGCCGAGCGACTCGGGGACGAGCCGCAGCCGCACCTCCGACTGGCCGTCGGACGTGCGGACCGTCATCCCGCGCAGCATCTGGTCGACGACCGCGTTCGCGTCGACGTGCTGCGGTTGCGGCAGCGTCGCGGCTTGCGCGGGCGGGACGATCGCAGGCGCCTCGTGCACGACCGGGATCGCGAACGAGAACGCGGGTTGAACGGTCGTGGTCGAGGGCGCCGCGCCGGACGATCCGGAGATCGCCGCCGGAGCGGACGGGCTGGGGCCGGACGGCGCGCTGCCGTCGCGCGATGCGCCGGAAGCGGCCGCGTCGCCGCGCGCGAGCGCGCTCGCGAAGGCCTGGACGAAGGCGTCCAGGACCGCGGGAGGCTCCGGCGGCGCCGTGACGACGTTCGCCGGAGGGTTGGCGCCGTGCCAGGCACCGAGGATCGGCCCGGCGACCGGGGTCGGCCGCTGGTCGCCGGCCAGGACGGCGCGCGCGAGGGCTCGGCCGAGCGGCGTGTCGCCGCCGGTCGCGACCGCTTGCGCGGGGGTGTCGAGCGCGACGATGCGGCCGTCGCTCGCCGCCGCGGGTGCGGCGGGAACGGCGGACGTGAGGGTCGCGCCGGGTGTCGGAAGGGCGGCTGCGGGAGACGCGGGCACCGCGAGCGCGTTCAGCGCGTCGCGGAGGATGCTGTCCGGTTGGGGGGCGGGCGTCGCTTTCGCCTGTTCGGCGTCCGAGCGTTGTCCTGCGATCAGTCGGATCGGTTGCCCCGTGTCTCCGTTCGTCACCCTCGTCGCCAGCTCGGCCATCTGCCGAAACCGTGCTACGAGGGATGACGCCCTCTCGGCGTTCGTGCCCGGTGGTCCGGTGTCGTTGGGCTTGAGGGCCGCGGTGAACGCCTCGGTGAGCCGCTGCTGCGCCGCCGCCGGGGAGATGCCGAGCTGGGCCGCGACCGAGGCCGCGAGCGAGCCCGCCAGCTTCGCGATGACCTCGCCGAGCGGGGTGCCCCGGTCGAGCTGGTCCTTGAGGGCGCGCTCGAGCTCGGCGTCGACGCTGGGCGCCGCGCCGGTCGCCGGGGTTGCCTTCGCGGTGCGCGTTCCGCCGGTCAGTCCGGCGATCGAGTCGCCGAGCAGGCCTTGGAAGAGCGCTCCGCCGGCCGCCGCGTGCGCCGAGTGCGCCGTGGACGGCCCGGAAACCGCCGGTCCGGGAGTGGTGGGAATCGAGATTGGGTTCAGGGTGTCACCTCCTTTCGCTGAAGTTGGAAACGGGCGTCCCTGACGGGGACGCCTGTATCGACTATCGGACGGGCGCGGGCGGGACCTGAGCGACGGCCCGGCTGATCCGCGCCGCCACCGGCGGCGGCAGCGCGTTCATGATCGCGCCCGCGCTGTCGGCGTCCATCGCGCCCAGCACGCGGCTGACCTCGGTGTCCGGCAGCCGCTGCGCGATCGCCGCGGCTTTCTCGGGGTCCATCGCGGCCCACGTCGCCGCGAGCCGCTTCTCGTCGTCGCTCGCCACGCTCGCCGAACCGCTCGCCGAACCGCCCGGCGCTCCGGCGGCCGCGCCGAGCGGCGCCGGCGTCGCGAGCGCGCGCGGCGCCGGAGCGGGCGTCAGGACCGGCCGGTTCTCGACCGCGGTGATCTGCTGCTGGAGGCGCGCGGCGCGCGCGTCGGCGTCGGCCTTCGCTTGCCGCTGCGTTTCGAGGCGCGCGTTCAGGTCGCGAATCTCGCGGTTGCGGTCGGCGATCGTCTGTTGCTGACCGGCGAAGCTCAGCGGCCGCTCGACGACGGCGACGGCGTTGCTTCCGGCGTTCCAGGCGGGCTTGAGCGGGCCGTTCGCGATCGCGCGCTGCGACGGCGGCCAGCCGAGCAGGAAGCCGACCACCGCGATCGCGGCGAGCGGGATCAGGTACCGCGCCGGACTCGGCCGGCGCTTGCGCTGACGGGTGACGATCACGGCGAGAATCCTTCGGAGGGCTGCGCGCGCTCGAACGCGCGCGCGTTCTGGTCGTCGAGCTCGCGCTGGTCGGCGAGCGCGGCGTCGAGCTGGAACGCCTCGCGGCGCTGCTCCTTGAGCGTCTCGAGCACTTTGCGGTCCTTGGCGGCGTCGACCAGCCGCTGCCGGGCGCGCTCGGTCTCGGCCACGCAGGCGTCGACGCGCTGCTGCGCCGCGACCATCGCGCGGTCGAGGTAGTCGAGGTGCGTGTAGGTCGAGCGCAGCCGCTCGGCGTCGAAGCGCGCGTGCTCGCTCATCAGCCGCGCGCGCAGCGCGTCGCGCTTGGTGGCGAGGTCTTCCAGGACGCGCTGCGCCGCGAGCTGATCGGCGAGCGCCCGCGCGTGATCGGCCGCGCGCTCGCGCTCGACGCGCTCGCGGTGCCCCAGCACCGGATCGAGCCGGAAGGTGAACTTCACGCCAGACCCATCAGCGCGCGCTGCGCGTCCTCGAACGTCGAGCGCTCGTAGATGCCCTGGCGCTGGAAGGCGCGGACCGCGTCGATGCGCGCCAGGGCGTGGTCGACGCGCGGGTTCGAGCCGGCGACGTAGGCGCCGATGTTGACGAGATCCTCGGCCTCGTGGTGCGTCGCCAGCACGTCGCGCAGCGCCGACGCCGCGGTCAGGTGCGACGGCGGAACGACGTCGGGCATCACGCGGCTGACCGAGCCCAGGACGTCGATCGCCGGGTAGTGGTTCGCCGCGGCGAGCTTGCGCGAGAGGACGATGTGCCCGTCGAGGATCGAGCGGACCGCGTCGGCGACCGGCTCGTTCATGTCGTCGCCGTCGACCAGCACCGTGTAGAGCGCGGTGATCGTGCCCTTCTCCGACGTGCCGGTGCGCTCGAGCAGCTTGGGCAGCAGCGCGAACACCGAGGGCGTGTAGCCGCGCGTGGTGGTCGGCTCGCCGATGGCGAGGCCGACCTCGCGCTGCGCCATCGCGAAGCGCGTCACGCTGTCCATCATCAGCATCACGTCGAGCCCGCGGTCGCGGAAGAACTCGGCGATGCGCGTGGCGACGAACGCGGCCTTGATGCGCACCAGCGCCGGCTGGTCCGACGTCGCGACGATGACGACCGAGCGCTTCAGCCCGGCCTCGCCGAGATCGCGCTCGAGAAAGTCGCGGACTTCCTTGCCGCGCTCGCCGACCAGCGCGATGACGTTCACGTCGGCGGCGGTGTTGCGCGCGATCATCCCGAGCACCGTCGACTTGCCGACGCCCGAGCCGGCGAAGATGCCGGCCCGCTGTCCCTTGCCGACCGTCAGCAGGCCGTCGATCGCGCGCACGCCGACGCCCAGCGGCTCGGTGACGCGGCGCCGGTGCAGCGCGCTGGGCGGCGTGCCGCCGACCTCGGCGCGGCGTGCGTCGACGATCGCGCCGAGCCCGTCGAGCGGGCGGCCCAGGCCGTCGAGGACGCGCCCGAGCAGCGCGTCGGAGAGCCCGATCTGCAGCGGCTTGCCCAGCGCGACGACGTCCGAGCCGGCGGCGATCCCGCCCAGCTCGCCGAGCGGCATCAGGAGCACCTTGGCGTCGCGGAAGCCGACCGCTTCCGCCAGCACCGGCTGCGCGGTGCGGCGGTACGCGATCGAGGCGGTCTCGCCGATCGCCATCGGCGGGCCGTTCGACTCGACGACGGTTCCGATCACCTGGCTGACCTTGCCGTTGGTGCGCACGAGGTCGGCGTCGAGCAGGTCCTCGACGTAGCGCGACGCGTCGAACGCCCGCAGCGAAACCGTCCGCGCCACTACGACGCTCGCGCGCTGGGCAGGTCGCTTTGGGCCGTGATGATCTCGACCGGCGCCGGCTCGACGATCACGTCGTCCTCGATGTGGAGCACCTTGCGCGCCTCGTCGAGCTGCGTCGCGATGCGCGCGTCGATCGTCCCGGCGCCGGTGTCGACGACGACGCCGCCGCGGTCGACGCGCTGGTCCTCGACGATGCGCAGGTTGCGGATGTCGCCGATCGCGATCAGCTCGTCGCGGTGCTCGCGCATCCGCTCGAGGTCGGCCGGGTGGACGCGCACGGTGACGGTGTCGCGCTCGAGCAGCCGCGCGATCGCGGTCTTCGCCATCTCGACCACGACGCCGCGGTCGAGCGCGACCTGCTGGTGCAGCACCCGCTCCGCGATCCCGATCGCCAGCCGCACCAGCTCGGGCTCGGCGTCCTCGATGAGCTTGCGCCGCTCGGTGCGCGCCATCTCGAGGATGCCGCGCATGGTGACCAGCATGTCGGCCATCTCGCGGTCGGCGTGGTCGCGGCCGGCCTGGAAGCCTTCGTCGTGGCCGGCCTTGCGCGCGTCCTGCACGAGCGCGTCGGCGCGCTCGGCGGCGTCTTCGACCAGCGCGCGGGCCCGGTTGTGCGCGTCGGCGAGCAGCAGCTCCGCGTTGCGCTGCGCTTCATCGACCAGCGACTGCGCCTGCGCGCGCAGCGCTTCGACGTCGACCGCCGGCGCGGGCGGAGCCGCGCCGAGCGGCGCGTCGAACAGCAGCGCGTCGTCGTGCGCGTAGCCGAGTCCGTCCGGCGACATGACGTCGCCGGCGAACGGAGCGGGCTCGGGGACCGGAAGAGCCACCTCGGGCGCGCGCAGATGATAGCGCTCGACCCGAAGCTGCACGCCTTTGACGACGCGGCCCATGCCTACTGAACCGACCGGCGCATCAGACGATCCGGTCTTCCTTTCCGCCGCGCGCGATCACGATCTGACCGTTCTCCTCGAGCGTGCGGATCACGTCCACGATGTTCTGCTGCGCCTTGCCGACCTCGCGCACGCGCACCGGCCCCAGGACCTCGATGTCTTCCTTGAGCGTCGTCGCGGCGCGCGTCGACATGTTCTTGTAGATCCGCGCGAGCAGGTCGTCGTTGGCCGTCTTGAGCGCGAGCGCCAGGTCCTTGCCGTCGACTTCCTTGAGGACGCGCTGGATCGCGCGGTCGTCGAGCGTGATGATGTCCTCGAAGACGAACAGCAGGTTCTTGACCTCGTTCGCGATGTCGGGATCGCGCTTGGTGAGGCCGTCCAAGATGTTCTTCTCGGTCTCGCGGTCGACGAAGCCCATGACGGAGGCCAGCGTGCCGACGCCGCCGCCCTTGGTGAAGTCCGAACCGCTCACCATCAGTCTGCGTCCCAGCAACTCGTCCAACTGCTCCAGAATCTCGGGTGCGGTCTTCTGCAGGATCGCGATGCGCATCGCGACCTCGCCCTGCAGCTCGGGCTCGAGCTGCGAGAGCACGGCGCCGGCTTGATCCGGCGACATGTACACCAGGATGAGCGCGATCGTCTGCGGGTGCTCTTCCTTGATGAACTCCAGCAGTTGCGCGGGCTCGGTCTTCTTCACCAGCTCGAGCGGGTTGCCGTGCTTGAGCGCCGCGAACAGCCGGTTCGTCATGTCGTCGGCTTGGCCGGCGCCGAACGAGCGCTCGAGGATCTCCTTGGCGTACTCGATGCCGCCTTCGTTGATGTACTTGAGCGCGATCGCGCGCTGGTACGCCTCTTGCACCACGGCGTCGCGCTTGTCGATCGGAACGGTCGAGATCTTCGCGATCTCGAGCACGATCCGCTCGACCTCGTCCTGGCGCAGGAACTTGAAGATCGACGCGGCCAGGTCGAGCCCGATCGTGATCATCAGGATCGCGGCCTTCTCGGGACCCGACATGTCGGGCATCGCCGGCGGCGCGTACGACTCGGCGAACGACGACGTCATGAGATCGTCGTCCAGCGTCAGGAGCGGCTTGTCGTGAATCATGCTACTCCGCCAGCCACAGCTTGACGAGCTTGGCGATGTTGTCGGGGCTCTCTTGAGCCACGGTGGTGACGTACTCGATCATCTGCTCGCGCGTGAGGTCGGCCGCCGAGCGGATCGGCGCGGCGATCGCGGGCGTGCCGTCGAGCATCGGGTGCTCTTCGAAGGACGGCAGCTCTTCGGCCAGCGTGCTGTCGAAGGTCGGCAGCTCGTTGCTCGGCTTGAAGCTCCGGCGGCGCAGCGCCGCCAGCCCGAAGCCGGCGCCGACCAGGCCCAGGATCGCGAGCAGCGCGACGAACGGAACCGCCGGGATGCCGAAGACGGTGGTCGACGCGGTCCCGCCGCCGCGCGCGCCGCCCGCGGCGAGCGCTTCGGGCGCGAACGGCATCGCTTCGACCGAGAGCTGGTCGCCGCGCGTCGTGTCGATCCCGGCCGCGGCCGAGACGACGTTGCGGATCTTCTGCACGTCGGCCGCCGAGACGACGTACGCGGGCGCGGCGCTGCCGCCGGCGTTCGCAGCGAGCGCGGCCGCCGCCGGCGCGTTCACCAGCACCGCGACCGACAGCCGCGAGACCTTGCCCGGCGCGTCGACGTGCTTCGCGTGCTGCTCGGTGACCTCGAAGTTGTTGGTGGTCTTCGTCTTGTTGTAACGGCCGTTGGTCTGCTGGTTCTGCGTGCCCTGATACGTCGGCACGACGTTGGTCGTCGTCCCGGGGACGCCGGCCGCGGTGTTGCGCGGGCCGCCGCTGCCGTTATAGCTCTCGCGCTCGGTCTGCGAGGAGCGCACCGTTCCTTGCGGCGCGTACGACTTCGTCTCGGTGGAGTTGGCGTCGAAGTTCATCACGCTCGCGACGCGGATCGCCGAGCGGTGCGCGCCGATCGTCGCGTCGAGCAGACCTTGCAGCGACTGCTGTAGGTCCGACTCGTACTTCTCTTTGGCGACGAGCTGGTCTTGGGTCAGCTTCAGCGCGTTGGAGACGTCGGCGACGCCGCCGTCCTCGAGCGCCGACGGACGCAGCACGGTGCCGTTCTGGTCGACCATCGTGACGTTCTCGGGCTTCAGCCCTTCGACCGCGCCGGCGACGAGCTGCGTGATCCCGCGGACCTCTTGCGCCGAGAGCTGCATCCCGCTCTTCGTCTGGATCGCGACCGACGCGGTCGTCGGCTGCTGCGTCGTGGAATACAGCGAGGCTTGCGGCGTCGCGATGTGCACGCGCGCCGACTGCACCGGCGTCAAACCGGAGATCGTGCGCTGCAGCTCGCCCTCGGTGGCGCGCGTCTTGGCGATCTTCTCCTGGAAGTCGGTCATGCCGAGGTTCGTGCGGTCGAACAGCTCGAACCCGGTCCCGCCGCCCTTGACGACCCCTTGCCCGGCCAGCGCGACGCGCTGCTCGTAGACGCTCTCGTGCGGGACCATGATGGTCGCGCCGCCGTCGGCCAGGCGGTGCGGGATCTTCTCGGAGTCCAGCTTCTGGATCACCGCGGTCGCTTCGTCCGGCTGCAAGTTCGAGAACAGCACCGCGTAGTCCGGACCGCGCAGGCGGAACATCGTGAGGAACGCGAGCGCCAGCACCAGGACGACGGCGAGACCGCCGTAGACCATGCGATTGGTTCCGGTCTGAACGCTCCACCACTCCCGAAGACGAACCGGAACCGACGCGACAGACGAGGACAGACGATCCAAATGCCACCTGGGCGGAGCGCTAGAACGCTCCGTGGGTATGCCCACCCTGGCCTGTACCACCAGACGTCCTTGCCCGGTGCTGTGGATACTATCGGCCGAGGGTTCGCGGTTGTTTACCGCGTCACACTACGACAGGCGAGCGAGCGCCTTGCGACGTTGTTGATCGGGCGCTCACCGCGCCGACGGCGGGTGACATCATGGACGCCGCGCTGCGTGCGAGGAGGCGTCAGGTCGCCAGCGCGGACCGTTCCGGGCCGACCGAGGCTGCGGCGACCGCGACGCCGGTGAGCTCGGCGATGCGGTCGAGGAACGACCGCGCCGCGGCCGGGAGATCGGCGATGCGCCGGACGCCGCGCAGGTCGTCGCTCCAGCCGGGGTGCTCTTCGGTCTCGACGCGCAGGCCCGGGTCGCCGATCGCCTCGATCCCGCCCGGCGTGCCGTCGGCGCGCCGGTATCCGGTCACGATGCCGAGCCGCTCGAAACCCGAGAGCACGTCGAGCTTCGTGATGACGAGCGCGTCCAGCCCGTTCAGCCGGGCGGCGTAGCGCGCGGCGACCGCGTCGTACCAGCCACAGCGCCGCGGCCGGCCGGTCGTCACGCCGAACTCGCGGCCCTGCGCGCGGAGCCGCTCCCCGCGGGGGTCGAGTAGCTCGGAGGGGAACGGGCCGCCGCCGACGCGCGTGCAGTAGGCCTTCGCGACGCCGAGGACGCGGCCGACGCTGGTCGGCCCGATCCCGAGCCCGATGCACGCGCCGCCGGCGACCGTGTGCGAGCTGGTCACGTACGGATAGGTGCCGAAGGTGACGTCGAGCATCGTTCCCTGCGCGCCCTCGGCCAGGATGCGCTCGCCGCGCGCCATCGCGCCGTGCAGCAGCTCGACGTCGTCGACGACGTGCGGGACGATTCGCGCGGCGAGCGCGAGCGCGTCGCCGACGACGTCCTCCGCGCGCGGCAGGTCGTCCGCGCCGGCGAAGAGCGGTGCGCGAGCGAGCAGCGCATGGCGAATCTTCGCGGCGAGCGCCTCCGGCTGCGCCAGGTCGCCGAAGACGATCCCGAGTCGCCCGACGCGGTCGACGTACGCCGGCCCGATACCGCGCCCGGTCGTCCCGATCGCGCCGGCGCCGCGCTGCTTCTCGAGCAGCTTGTCCTGCGCCGCATGGTAGGGCAAGACGACGTGCGCGCGCGACGAGATCTTCACGCGCGCGTCGTCGACGCCGAGCTTCGCCAGCATGTCGAGCTCGTCGACGAAGCCGCGCAGCGACACGACGGTCCCCGCGCCGATCAGGAGCTTCGTGCTCTCGACCAGCACGCCGGAGGGCACGACGTGCAGCGCGAGCTTCGTCTCGCCCACCTCGATCGAGTGCCCGGCGTTGTCACCGCCCCCGAAGCGCGCGATGACGCCGTAGTCGCGCGCGAGCAGGTCGACGACGCGCCCTTTGCCTTCGTCGCCCCATTGAATCCCGACGCAAATATCGACCGGCCGGCGGGGGTCCGACGGCTCCCGCCAGAGCGCCACCCTACTCTCCGCTGAAGCTGAGGTCGGCGGTCGTTCCGACGGGGAGCGGCGGGACGCCTTCGAAGCTGGTCATGACGTACTCGCTGAAGAGCGCGTTCGGCCAGCCGAAGTCGGCGCGCGTGAACTTGGTCGGGTCGTCGGGGTTGAACGACTCGTGCAGCAGGTGGTCGCCCGGATCCGAGGCGAGGAGCTGCGCGAGGACGTCCTTGCGCTCGCCGTCGCTCGACGCGGTGAAGCCCTGCATCAGCATCGCGATCGGCCAGACGAAGTTCTCCGAGGTGTGCTGCGACCCGATGCCGCGCGCGAACTTGCCGACGTAGTACGTCGGGTTGTCCTTCGAGAGCAAGAACTTCCGCGTGTTGCGGTAGACGAACGACTTCGCGGTGCCGTACCCGATGTACGGCGCGGAGAGCAGCGAGGGGACGTTGGCGTCGTCGATCGTCAGCGCGTGGCCGAACCCGTCGACCTCGTAGGCGTAGATGTAGCCGTAGTCCGGCCGGAACACGACGCCGAACGTCTGGATCCCGGTCTGCACTTCGTTGCGCAGCGTCTTGGCGCGCTGCGCCTTGATGACGTTGTGATAGACGTTGCGCTCGATCTCTTCGAGCTGGCCGAGCGCCACGACGGCCATCATCTCGGAGGGGATCAAGTAGTTGTAGGTGCAGGCGTCGTCGGAGGGCCGGAAGCCCGTCCAGATCATCCCGGTATACTGCACCGGGTTGCCTCTGCCGCTCAGCACCATCTCCTTGTGCGTGTACTTGGAGTTGCGCGGGTGGTCTTGCTCGCGCTCCATCGTCTCGAGCGCGCTGTCGAAGCCCAGCGACAGGTCGCCGGTGAAGATGCTAGCGTCGCCGGTCTGCTTCCAGTACGTCCAGGCCAGCGAGATCGGGTACGCGAGCGAGTCCAGCTCGAACTTCTTCTCCCACACCCCGTAGCCGAGGGTGAACGCGTTGGCGTACGGGTCGGCGTGCAGGTACTTCCCCATCCGCGCGATCGCGCCGCGCACCAGCGAGTCGACCTGCGGGTCACCCTTTGCAAAGAAAAGGTAGGGACGGACTTGCACGCTGGCGTCGCGCAGCCACTCGGCCGGGATGTCGCCCGTCTTGACGTAGGTCGTCCCGTCGGAGGCGATGGTGACCTGCTTGTTCGTGTTCAGCAGCGCCGAGCGGTACATCTGTTCGAGCTTCGGGTCGCCGACGGCGTAGCCGGCCGCCGCTTTGGAGACCGCTTCGAGCTCGACGGCCGAGGCCGGACGAGGAGCGAGCATGGCGAGAGCCGCGAGCGTGCATAGCGCCGCGCGGGCGATCGAGAGTCGCATCGTTAGACCGCACGATACCATACGATGCTGGGGCGCTCCTAGAAGGAGACCGTTCAGACGACATCGGCGAGCGCGTCGCCGAGGTCGGCGCCGGCCTGCTCGCGGAGCACGCGGTAGATCAGCGAGGCCGGAAAGCCCAGCCGCTCCAGCTTCCGGGCCGCGGACTGGTAGGACAGGCCGGGCTGCGCGCGGCGCATCCGCTCGTACGCCGCGCCGATGCGCTCGCGCTCCGGCGCCGGCGCGGAGGCGACGCGCTCGCGCGCCGCGTCACGGTCGATCCCGCGCTTGACGAGCTCGGCGACGAGCCGGGCGTCGCCGAGCGCGGCGCGCTTCGTCTCGACGTAGAGCGCCGCGTACAGCACGTCGTCGAGCAGCCCGTCACGCTTGCACGACGCGACCGCCGCGGCGACCGCGTCGTCGTCGAACCCTTTGCGCTCGAGCTTCGCGCGCAACTGCGCCTCGGTGAGACGGCGCTGCGCAAGCATACGCAACGCCGTCACCCGTGCTGATCCGGGCATCGTCAACCTCCTGTCAACCTGAGCTGGTCGAAGGCTAGTCGTCGTCTTTGACGGCGGCGCCGACGGGTTTCGCGATGCCGTTCGGCGAGACGGTCGCTTTGAGCGCCTCGCGGATCTTGGTCGCGATCTCGTCGGCGACGTCGGTGTGCTCCTCGAGGAACGCCTTCGCGTTCTCGCGGCCCTGGCCGATGCGCTGCTCGCCGTAGGTGTACCACGAGCCGGACTTCCCGACGATGTTGCGCTCGAGCGCGACGTCGATGATCGAGCCCATCTTGGAGATGCCCTTGCCGTAGGTGATGTCGAACTCGGCCTGCCGGAACGGCGGCGCGACCTTGTTCTTCACGACCTTCACGCGGGTGCGCGTCCCGACCACGTCGGTGCCGACCTTGATCTGCTCGAGCTTGCGCACGTCGAGCCGGACCGAGGCGTAGAACTTCAGCGCGCGGCCGCCCGAGGTCGTCTCGGGGCTGCCGAACATCACGCCGACCTTCTCGCGCAACTGGTTGATGAAGATCATCACGCACTTCGAGCGCGAGATCGCGGAGGTCAGCTTGCGCAGCGCCTGCGACATCAGCCGCGCCTGCAAGCCGACGTGGGTGTCGCCCATGTCGCCTTCGAGCTCGGCCTTGGTGACGAGCGCCGCGACCGAGTCGACGACGACCACGTCGACCGCGTTCGAGCGGACGAGCATCTCGGCGATGTCGAGCGCCTGTTCGCCGGCGTCCGGCTGCGAGACGAGGAGGTTGTCGAGGTCGATGCCGAGGGCTTGCGCGTAGGTCGGGTCGAGCGCGTGCTCGACGTCGACGAACGCCGCGGTGCCGCCGGCTTTCTGCGCCTCGGCGATGACGTGCAGCGCGAGCGTCGTCTTCCCGCTCGACTCGGGTCCGTAGATCTCGATGACGCGCCCGCGCGGCAGACCGCCGACGCCGAGGGCGAGGTCGAGGGCGATCGAGCCCGTCGAGATGACGTCGAACGCCATTCTGTCGGTGAACTCGCCCATCTTCATGATGGAGCCCTTGCCGAACTGGCGCTCGATCTGCGCGAGCGCGTTCGTGAGGGCTAGTTGTCTTTCGTCGGCCATGATGCTCCGTGCGGCGAATGCTGTCGGTGATGTTCCGACGGTACCGCGCCGTAGTGCCAAATGCGTGGCAGTGTGCGAGTGCCGTCACCGGTCATTCCCACGCCGCTCCCGCGCCGGCAAGGGCGCGTCGTTAGAGCCTCACTTCGGAGCAGCCGAGCATCGAACCTCTGTTCGATAGCACTCATTCTTAGGTCTTTACTTATTTAAGCAGATCGCATACCATGAGAGCGTGCTCGCCTTCGCCGCGCTCGCCGACCCGACGCGCCGCCGCATCGTCGAGATGCTCGCGACGCGGGAGCTGGCCGCCGGAGAGATCGCGCGCCGGTTCGACATGACCGCGCCCGCCGTCTCGCAGCACCTCAAGCTGCTGCGGAACGCCGGCCTCGTCCACGTCCGGCGCGAGGCGCAGCGCCGCATCTACGCGCTGGACCCGCGCGGCCTGGCCGAGCTCGACGCCTGGATCGCGCGCTACCGCCGCTTCTGGCACGACCACCTCGACACGCTCGAACGATAGCTTCCGCTGCTACGCGCGCGGCGAGAGGCTGGTGACCCAGGCGTGCATGAAGCGTTCTTGTTCGTCGACGGTGCCGACGTCTTCGGTGCTTGCGGGCTCGAAGATCGAGATCAGATGGGTCGTGTTGGAGCGTCGGCCCGGAACGAGCACGTAGGCTCGCAGTCCGGCTCCCATCTCGCGGGCCATTCCGGATGCCCACACGTCGCGGCGCGCGGCGTTGATCAGCGGAACGAGTCCTTCGCGCTCGAGGCGCCGCCGCAGCTCGATCATCGCGCTGAAATAGTCGTCGTGGCAGACCGTGAGGACGCGGTCTTCGTACGCCAGCTCGACGTTGCAGCCGACGCCGGAAACCGACCATCGGTCGAGCGACGCGACGACGGTCCGGCCATCCTGCCGGCGCAGCTCGAGCGAGATCGATTCCTTCGGGGTTGAGGACATGCGCGAACGGACCCTCAGAGCTTGATGTTCAGCGTCGCGTAGATTTGGGACGGGTTGGCCTGGCCGCCGGTCGTCGACTGGAAGATGCTGCCGGCGTTCGGCGCGTACGGATAGGCGACGTAACGCTGGATCGTGTCACCGGGGTTGGAGAAGTTCGAGACGTACGGCGCGTCGCCGTAGTCGCAGCCGAACTTGCCGCCGACGCGCCACGGAACGTTGCTCCCGCCCCAGCAGTTCGCGACGACGTTCACGAAGTCGAACCGCAGCGTCGCCTGCCGCGACAGCTCGTACGACAGCGACAGGTTGACGGCGAGCTTGTTGGGCTCGGTGAACTGCCCGTAGCGGTCGAAGCGGCCGGCGAACGGGTCCGGGACCGCGATTCCGGCCGCGCACGTCGACGCATCGTACGGCGAGCCGGGCTGCGTGCTTGGATAGCGCGGATCGCCGCCGGTCGTCGGGGCGGGCGCGGCAGGGTTCAGCGCGCTGCAGCCGCGCGCCGGATCGATGCCGGCGACCTCGAGCGGGCGGCCGTATTGCGCGCCGCCTTGGAACTGCAGCGTCGGCGTCAGGCTCAGCGGACCGCGCCGGTAGTTCGCGATCAGCGTGAGGACGTGCGGCGCGACGTACGTTTGGTTCGAGCCTGTCCCGCGTGTCGCGCCGGAGTACGCGTTGTACGCCGGGTAGAGCGCGTTCGGGTCGAATAGGTCTTGCACCGGCATGTTCCAGTACGGGTTGGCGATGCTGCCCGGCGCGCACGCCGGATCCGGGGCGCCGGCGGGCGTGAAGCACGGCGCCGCGCCGGTCGTCGTGTACGATCCGATCGGCGCGGCCGGACGCGAGGTGACGCCGGCGAGATACGTCGCGGCCCCGGTGCTGATGCGGCAGCGCGCGTCGCCCGGGTTCGTCACCGTGCAGTACTTGGTGTAGGCGTTGTACTGCGCGATCGCGTTGTTGACCGCCGTGTCGTTCGTCGTGCCGTTGGCGAACGTGTCGAAGCGCACGCGCGCGAACGTGTACGTGTAGCTCAGCGCCGCGTAGAGACCTTCGCGGCTCGGGTCGCCGCGCTGCAGCGCGAGCTCGAGGCCTTTGACGCTCTTGCGCCCGACGTTGATCGCGGAGACGACGTTCGACGACCGCGCGTCCTGCGGCATCGAGCGCAGCTCGTTCTTCGTTTGGCGCAGGAACGGCGTGAGCTTGAACGACGCGTCGCTCGCGCCGAACTGGTGCTCCCACGAGGCGTCGACGTTGTACGACTCCTCGGGGTAGATGCGGTGGCTCGGGCTGCGGAAGCCCGTCGCGTAGAACGGCTGGTTGAGCGCGATGAAGTTCGGCTGCGTGGTGTCGAACTGCTGGTACGCCGTGCTCGCCGGCTGCGCGTACTTGCCCGCCGAGAACCGCACGACGTTGTTCCGGTTCACCGTGAAGCTGGCGCCGAAGCGCGGCTGGAGCTCGGGGAAATCGGCTTCCGCGTCGCTGCGCGCGCTGAACTGCACCGGCTGCAGACCGTACGAGGCGCAGCTCTTGGTCGCGAGGTCGAGCGCGGCGCCCGACGCGGGGTTCGTCGTGACGAGCTGCTGGGCGGCCGGGTCGTAGCAGTTGAAGCGGTCGAAGAAGTTCACCCAGAACGTGCGCGCCGGATCGCCGCCGGTCGGCGCCAGCCGGTAGCGGAAATCGTCGTAGCGCAGGCCCAGGTCGAGCGAGAGGTTCGGGCTGATCTGCCACTTGTCGCTGATCGCGAGCGTGCCGAACTTCGGCACGACGGTGTTGGAGATCGCCGCTTGACCGTTGGCGACCGTGTAGTACGCGCACGGGCCGGCGCCGCAAGTGTAGCTCGCGGCCGCGGCGGTCCCGAAACCGGCCGGGAGATTGGTGCCGCTCGAAATCAGCGCGGGCGGCCCGCCGGACGTCGGCGGCGCGCCGGGCAGCGTGTAGCGCGCTACGGTGCCCGACGCGCAGCTCGTCGCGACGGGCTGCGGCCGCGGGTTCGCCGGCGTCGCGGGCGGGAAGGCGTAGCAGACCCCCGCGGTCGGGTTCGTCGAGTCGACCAGAAACGCGACGGCGTTCGAGCCCGCCGCGGTCGTCGCGTTCGAGAGCGTGATCGCCTGATTGTTGCTGCGAAAGCTCGTCGCCGTCGTGTACGAGGCCGTCACGCCGAGCAGGTGCTTGCCGCTGAGCTGGTTCGCATAGCTCGCGGCGAGCCCGCGCGTGTGCGACCCGACCTTGTTGTCCGCCGGGATCGCCGAATAGAACGCCGTGGTGAGTCCGCCGGCGCCGTACTGCAGCCAGTCCGAGTACTGCGTGTACCCGTAGACCCGCGCGTACGACCGCGCGTCGATGTTGCGCTGGTACTGGAGCTTCACGATCGCACCGTTCTGCTGCGCGTTGTCGCGCTCGAACGGATCCTGGGCGGCGCCGAACGCGCGGTCGGGCGGCGAGCCCGGAAACAGCGCCACGCTGGTCGCGCCGAGATTCGCCGCGGTCAGAAACGCGGCGAGCGGGCCGGTGTAGACGATCTTGTCGTTGTAGACGCCGGGCTGCGCGCCGGTCTTGTTGCAGTTCGTCGCGGCGGCCGTCGCGCACGGCGGGTGACCGTAGAACGTGCCGGTCACGATCGCATCCTGGAACGCCGGTCCCCAGTCGCTCGGCGCGGTGGCGAAGTACGTCTGCGCGAGCGACGTGTCGAAGAGAACCTGCACGTCGTCGCGCCCGCCGTCACCGCGCCTCGTGTGCGGAAGCCCGACGTGCAGGTTGAGGACGCCGTCGCGGCCGGTCTGATACGCCGGCGCGCCCCAGAACGCGGGGCCCAGCTCGTAGCCGTTCGGGCCGAGCGGGATCCCGCTGTAGGCGGTGTTTCGATAACAGCCGGCCGTGGGGTGATTGCCGGTCGCAGTCGCGGTCGAGCAGTTCGCCTTGTAGAGATCGAGCAGTCCGCCGAAGGTCTGGTCGGACGCGTCACCGCGCTCGTACGCGATCCCGCGACGGTGCCCGCCGAGGCCGGCGTAGTACGAGAACGATCGGTTCGGGCTCGCGCCGCCGCCCTCGGCGCGGGCGTTCGCATACTGCGCGGGCGAACCGAACCCCAGCGACGCGGTCGCCGAACCGGGATACGTTCCGGTGCGAACGACTTGATTGATGAAGCCGGCGAGCGCGGTCGAGCCGGTCGCGGTCGGCGCGCCGCCGGCGTAGACTTGCAGCTCCTGCTGTCCCAGCGTCGAGAGCGTGCCGCCCGGATATTGGTCGAACGCGCGCTGGATCGGGACGCCGTCGTACTCGTAGCCGAGCTCGGTGTAGTTCGCGCCGCGCACGAACACCGACTGGTACGTTCCGAACTGCCCTTGCGGAACGAAGACGCCCGGAACGGAGGCGATCGCGGAGTACGCGTTGTCGAGGCCGCCGCCGCCGCCCAGCGTCGCGGCGGCGGCCTGCTGCGCGGCGGAGACGTGGTAGACGTCGGTCGTGATCCCCGGCTGGATCAGCGATGCGTTCGCGCGCGAGCGCACCTGTCCGATCTGCCGCAGCGCGCGCGCCAGCGACACGCTGTACGTGACCGCCTGATCGGCCTGAACCGTGATCCCGGTGAGCGCCGCGACGTCGAAGCCGGGCGCGGAGACGCGCAACGCGTACGTGTCGGGCGCAAGCGCGACGAACGCGAACGCGCCGTTCTTGTCGGTGACCGCAGTCCCCGACCCGGACGGGCTCACCGTGGTGACGGTCGCGCCGGCGAGCGGCGCTCGCGCCGCGGTATCGGTGACGGTCCCGTTCAGCGCGCCGGTCGTCCCCGCCGACGCCGTCGTGACGATGCAGCAAAGGAGTAGCGCGACGAACGGCGCGGCGAGGAACGCCGCCGAGAACCGCGACCTGAGCTCGGCCATCCCGTCACCCCCAGCGGCGACCGTGCGCCATCCGTCCCGCAGCGTAATCGGCCAGCGCTTTCAGGCGGCGAATGCCGCCGACCTTCCGAACCGCTCGGAGGACTACGTTCGTCAGCAGACTAAGGCTGCACTAGGCCGTCTCGGGTTGAGAAGGAGCGTCTGTTGCTCGTTCTCCGGCGGACGTGGGGTGCACGAACATGGCGCTGTCATGGGTCATCAACATCACTGCGGGCGCGTCCGGGGCGCGCTTCGATCCGCCGTCGCAGAACGCGGACGCCGGCGACGTCATCACCTGGTCGAACAACGACACGAAGGCGCACTGGCCGGGGCAGACCGCGACGCCGACGGGCCCGGTCGTCAACCCGACGTTCTTCATGCCGAACCAGATCCAGCCGGACGACAGCTCCGACGACTTCCGGCCCGGCGACAGCGGCACGACGCTGTACTACGCGTGCTCGCTGCACGCGAACGAACGCGGGACCATCGTCGTCGCCTGACGCGACGTCACGAAAGAGGTGTGATATGAAGGCACGGAACTCGCTGCGGCTCGTGGCCGCGGCCGGCGCTTCATTGGCGGTGGTGCTCGCGTTCGGGTCGCAGGGCGCCGCACAGCACGAGCCCGGCAGCGGCGCAGGCCGGCAGCTGGTCGCGCAGACCACGCCCGTACCGTGCGCGACCGCGACGGACGTGCCGCGCGTCCCCGAGATCGTGCGCGATCCGGTGCGCAAACGGCTGAAGGCGACCGTCCGCGTGATCGACGGTCTGCGCAACATGTGGGACTCGGCAACGCCGCCGAATCAGCCGGCCGGGCAGACGCGCTGCGCGATGCAGTACGTGCGCTACTTCAGCGGCCATACCGGGCTGAACATCGGCGCGCCGGACGACCCGGCGTTCGCCGCGTCCGATCCGATACCGGGACCGGTATTGCGGGCCCGCGTCGGCGACTGGGTCGAGATCGCGTTCGTGAACGAGGTCGACACCAAGCATTTCGGCAAGTCGCTCGACCGCGGCGACGTTCTCGTGCCGCAGAACAGCGCGCACGGGCACGGAACGGGGACCGCGACGCCCGACCCGTCGGCCGGCTGTGACGTGACGACGCGCAGCAAAGGCGGCCAATCGACCAGCGCCAACGGCGACACGTTCCCCAACTGCATCCACGGCTCGAGCACCTCGAACGTCCACTTTCACGGGACGCACACGACGCCGAGCACGACCGGCGACAACGTCCTGCTCTTCGTGCGCCCCGCGGTGCGGCAGAACGACAAGATCGTCGAGCCGAACCAGCGCAACATGAAGGCCGCGATCCTCGACGTCCTCAACGACTGCGAGGCCAAGCGCGCGTTTCCGCGGGCCTACGGACAGACGCCCGGGTCGTGGCGCACGGCGCAAAAGGCGGCGATCGACTATTACGACACGCACACCGCGTATCTCGGGAGCCCGCCGCCGCTCCCCATGCCGGCGCGAATCGGTCCGGTCAACGACCGCGAGATCAGCGCCGGGCTCTGGCCGCAGTACAGCGTCGGCGGGACGGCCTACTGCTTCCCGCTGCCGGACTTCGACACCGGGCGGTTCAAGATGGGACAGTCCCCGGGCACGCACTGGTACCACGCGCACAAGCACGGTTCGACCGCGCTGAACGTCGCGAACGGCATGGTCGGCGCGCTCATCATCGAGGGCAAGTACGACGACCAACTGCGCGCGTTCTACAAATCGAACGCGGCGTGGGACTTCCGCGACCAGGTGCTGATGATCCAGCAGCTCTCGAGCTCGCTGAACAAGACCGATCCGCGCGGGACGGGGCCGGGCTCGCTCAAGGTTCCGGTGCTCTCGGTGAACGGGCGCCGTTCGCCGGTGCTGACGATGCGCCCGAACCAGGTGCAGCTCTTCCGCTTGATCAACGGCGCCGACCGCGACGCCGCCTACCTTCAGGGATTCACGGCGCGCGGCGCGTCCGCGACGTGCAGCCGGCAAACGGCGACGCCGTGCGTGCACTGGAACCAGACCGCGCAGGACGGCGTGCAGTTCGTCGCGTCGAACTACGATCCCGACAACGACACCGGGCGCGGCTATCGCGGCCGGCGCCAAGACGCGACGATCTACATCGCCCCGGCGAACCGCGCCGACCTGCTCGTGCAGGCGCCGGCGAAGCCGGGCCTCTACGACCTGCAAGTGCTGGCGGGACTCTGCCGCCAGAACTGTCAGTCGCAGAGCGAGACGCTGCTGACCGTCAGCGTCGAAGGGACGCCGGTCGCGACGCCGATGCCGTTCGTGCCCGTCGAGAGCTTCCCGCAGTTCCCCACGTTCCTGGCCGACATCCCGGCCTCGGACGTCTTCCTGCGGCGCGAGCTGACGTTCCAAGACTTTCCGCCGCTGAAGATCAACGGTAAGCAGTTCAACGACAACACGATCAACCAGTCGATGCTGCTGAACGCGGTCGAGGAGTGGACGATCAGGAACATGGACTCGACCAAGGAGCACCCGTTCCACATCCACATCAACCCGTTCCAGATCACGGAGGTCTTCGAGCCGCAGAGCGGCGCGGCGCGGCAGGGCGGCGAGTGCTACGCGGATCCGGTCAAGCCGGAGACCTGGCGGCCGTACGGGCGATGCGTCGGCCCGCAGAAGAGCTTCGAGTGGTGGGACACGTTCGCGATCCCGGCGTCGCGGACCGACACGATCGGCTGCACGCAGCCGTCGGACTGCCCGGCGGCGATTCGAAACCGGCCCGAGCTGAATTGTCCCGGGAAAGGCGCGCAGTGCACCGTGACGATCCCCGGGCACTTCGTGATGCGCACGCGCTTCGTCGACTTCACGGGCCAATACGTGCTGCACTGCCACATCCTCACGCATGAGGACCGCGGCATGATGGAGCTGATCGAGGTCGTTCCGGACACCACGCTGTACACGCACCACTGATCGGGGGCGAGATGGATACGACCGGCGACGTCGTCTTTTTCCTGAACGGCCGCAAGGTCACGATCCCGAAGCCGTCACCCGATCTGCTGCTGCTCGACTACCTGCGCTCGCCCGCCGTCGGCTTGACGGGGGCGAAGCGCGGGTGCGGGCAAGGCGGATGCGGCGCGTGCACGGTCGTGCTCTCCGAGTGGAACGCGGCCGCCGGCGAGGTCGAGCACCGCTCGATCAACTCGTGCCTGCGCCCGGTGTGCGCGCTCAACGGCCGCGCCGTGACGACCGTCGAGGGGACCGGCTCGACCACGACCACGCTCAGCCAAGTCGCGTACGAGCTGGCGATGAACAACGGCACGCAGTGCGGCTACTGCTCCGCCGGGTTCGTCATGAACATGACGGGCTTCTTGGTCGCGCGCGACGGGCGCAAGCCGACGAAGCTCGAGATTCAGGGCGCGCTCGACGGCAACATCTGCCGCTGCACCGGGTACCGCCCGATCCTCACCGGGATGGAGACGTACGCCTCGGACTACACGCACGCGGACGAGCGCGCCCGCACGCCGTTCGTGGTCGATCCCGCGTTCGACCCGCGCTGCGTCGACGACCGCGTCGAGATCACGTTTCCCCCCGGCGCGCGGGCGCCCGTCGCACCGCTCGACGTCCGCGGCGACGGCTACGTCTGGCGCGCCGCGACGAGCCTGAGCGAGCTGCTCGCGATGCTGGCGGAGAGCCCGCCCGGCGGCGCGACGCGGCTGGTGTGCGGCAACACCTCGATCGGCATCTACGACCGCTGGACCGAGAACCCGCGCACGCTCATCGACGTCACGCGCGTCCCCGAGCTGCACGGTATCGAGATCGGCGCCGACGCGCTGACCGCCGGCGCCGCGACGACCTACACGCAGCTCATCGCCGCGCTCGACGCGGCGATCGCGGCGCAGCCGAAAACGCGCCGGCGGCGGCTGCAGGCGGTGCGCTACATGGCTCGGCGCACCGCCGGGACGATCGTGCGCAACGCCGCCAGCCTGGCCGGCAACACGATGCTCGTCCTCAAGCACATCCACCGCGGCGAACCGTTCCCGTCCGATGCGTTCACCGCGCTCGCGGCCGTCGGTGCGACGCTGCGCGTCGCCGCACCCGGCTGGGAGCAGCCGCGCGACCTTTCCGTCGACGAGCTGGTTCAGGCCACGCTCGACGATCCGGCGTTCCCCGACGACAAGGTGATCCTGAGCTACCGCATCCCGTTCGGCGACGCGGCCGACCAGGTGGTGACGCAGAAGACGGCGCTGCGCGAGGTCAACTCGCACTCGATCGTCAACAGCGGCGTCCGCATCGCGGTGGCCCCCGATCTGACCGTCCGCGAGGCGGTCGTCGTGTTCGGCGGGATCGCGCCGTACCCGTTCCGCGCGCGCGCGGCGGAGAACGTGCTCGCCGCCGGCCCGCTGAGCATCGCGCGTCTCCCCGACCTGCTGGCGGCCGTCGACGCCGACGTGACCGCCGAGCAAGATCGCTGGCGCGAGCGCATGCGCGACGTGCTCGACGAGGGCTTCACCGAGGAGTACCGCCGTCAGCTCGCCGCCGCGTTCATGTACAAGTTCGTCGTCCACGTGCTCGGCGATCTCGCGCCGGATTCGGTGCCGCCGGCGGACCGTTCAGCCGGCGAGATGACGTGGGAGAAGCGGCCGGTGAGCGGCGGCACCCAGGACTACCCGGTGACGCCCGCGCACGCCGGGACGCCGATCGGCGCGTCGTACATCAAGCTCGAAGCGTTCCAGCAGACCTCCGGCGAGACGACGTACACGCACGAGATCGCGCTCCCGCCGCGCAGTCTCAACGGCGCGCTCGTGCTCTCGAAGCGCGCGCTCGCGTCGTTCGGCTACCATCTGCCCGGCGACGCCGAAGCGGTGTGCACCGCCGCCGACCTCGCCGCCGCGCTGCGCGACCGCTTCCCCGCGTTCGTCGACTTCGTGACCGCCAACGACGTCCCGACGGCGGGATCGAACATGTCGGGAATGGCCGGCGACCAGCCGCTGCTCGCCGAGGGCATGGTCTTCTACAGCGGTCAGGCGATCGCGCTGGTGCTCGCCGAGAACGAACAGGACGCCATCGACATCGCTTACTTCGTGCGCGACCAGTGCATCGGCTACGGGCCGCTGCGCAAGGGCGATCCGTGGTACGGCGCCGAGCCGATCCTCGGCCTCGAGCAGGCGATCGAGCAGAACGCGATCTTCCCCGACTGCCCCACCACCGCGGCGTGGAACTCGCACATCTGGCAGATCACGCGCTCGGGCAGCGACCTGAGCTGGGTCTCCGAACGGAAGCCGACCGACAAGACGCTCGCGTCGCGCGAAGCGACCGTCGACGGGCGCCCGTGCACCGTCGTCGAGGGCACGCAGTCGGCGGGCGGGCAGCTCTATTTCTACATGGAGACGCAGGCCGCCGTCGCGATCCCCGGCGGCGGCGGCGCGCTGAAGGTCCATCCGTCGGCGCAGAGCCCGATGACGATCCACTCCGCCGTCTGCAAAGCGCTCGGAATCCCGTCGCACAAGGTGACGATCGAAGTGCGCCAGCTCGGCGGCGCGTACGGCGGCAAGACCGAGCCGGCGCGGTTCGCCTCCGGGATCGCGGCGCTCGCCGCGTACAAGACCAACCGCATCGTGCGCCTCGCGCTGCCGCGCGCCGACGACAGCGCGATGACCGGGAAACGGCACCCGTACTACGGCCAGTACCAGGTCGCGATCGATCTCGGCGCGGTCGACCCGGCGACGAAAGGGACGATTCGGGGTTGGAACGTGAACCTGTGGGGCGACGGCGGCGCGACCTACGACTGCTCGTTCATCGTCTCCAACTGCATCCAGCTGCGCGCCGACAACGCCTACTTCGTCCCGAACTCGCGCTCGCAGATCGACGTCTGCCGCACCAACACCGCGAGCAACAGCGCGATGCGCGCCTTCGGCGACATCCAAGGGATGATCGTCGCGGAGACCGCGCTCGATCACGCCGCGACCGCGATCGGGATGACGGCCGAGGACGTGCGCGAGCGCAACCTCTACGACCGCGGGCAGGTGACGCCGTACGGCCAGTCGCTCACGTACTGCTACATGCGCACCGTGTGGGACTGGGCCAAGGACAAGTCGGAGTTCGTCAAACGGCGCGCCGGCGTCGAGGAGTTCAACCGCCGGAACCGCTGGCGCAAGCGCGGGATCACGCTGGTCCCGATCAAGTACGGATCCGGCTTCAACCTGGCGTCGCTCGAGCAGGCCAGCGCGATCGTGGCGATCTACGAAGCCGACGGCACCGTCGTGGTCCGCCAGAGCGGCGTCGAGTCCGGACAAGGGCTGATCACGAAGATGTGCCAGCTCGCCGCGCTCGAGCTCGACGTCCCGGTCGAGCTGATCGACGTCGAGAAGCCGGACACGTCGGTCGTCCCGAATCCGACCAGCACCGGCGCCTCGACCGGAACGCAGTACAACGGGATGGCGGTCCGCAAGGCGTGCAGCAAGCTTCGCTCGCGCCTGCAGAAGTTCGCCTACGAGCTCCTCAACGACAACGGGCCGGAGTGGTGCCGCAAGAAAGGCGTCGACTTCTGGAACGCCGCCGGCGCGGGCGGCTGGAAGGTGACCGCGAAGACCGCCGACCCGCCCGCGAACAAGCAGACGTACTGGGCGAACATCGTCGGGCAGGCGTACAACAACCGCGTGAACCTCATCTGCGAGGCGAGCGCGAAGATCGCCGGCGGCACCGCGCCGGTGCCGAACCTGACGTTCAAGCGGATGCAAGACCAGCCGCAGCTCCCCGGGATCTCCGTCGCGAAGGTGCCGTCCGCCGCGGGCGAGGTCGACGAGTTCGTCGGCTTCACCTACAGCGCCGCGTGCAGCGAGGTCGAGGTCGACGTGCTGACCGGCGAGGTCATGATCCTGCGTTCCGACATCATCTACGACATGGGTTTCAGCCTCAATCCGGCGGTCGACATCGGTCAGATCGAGGGCGCGTTCGTCCAGGGCATCGGCTACATCCTGACCGAGGAGGTCACGTACCAGACCGATCCCTCACGCGACGACTTCGGCCGGCTCAACTCGGACAACACCTGGCGCTACAAACCGCCGGCCGTCACGACGATTCCGATCGAGATGAACGTCCATTTCTTCCCGCGCTACGACGTCGTGCCGCCGGACCCCGACGAGCTCTTCTCCTCGAAGGAGGTCGGCGAACCGCCGCTGGTGCTCGCCACCTCCGTCTTCCTCGCGATCAAGAACGCGGTCCGCGCGTCACGGGTCGAGCGCGACCTCAGCCCGATCTTCGACCTGTCCGCGCCCGCGACGGTCCAAGAAGTGCGTCGCGCCGCGGGCCTGCACTTCAGCGCGGTCTAAGCGAACAGCGCTTTGGTGAAGGCGGCGGGATCGAAGGGCGCGAGCGCGTCCTGCGCCTCGCCGATGCCGATGTACTTCACCGGAACGGCGAGCTGGTCGACGATGCCGACCAGCACGCCGCCTTTCGCGCTCGAGTCGAGCTTCGTCACGACCACGCCCGTCAGTTGCGTCGCCTCGTTGAAGAGCTTCGCCTGCGAGAGCGCGTTCTGGCCGGTCGTGCCGTCGACGACCAGCAGCGTCTCGGCCGGCGGCGCGCCGGTCTCGCGCTCGATGATGCGGCGCATCTTCTTCAGCTCTTCCATGAGGTTCGTCTTCGTCTGCAAGCGGCCGGCGGTGTCGACCAGGACGACGTCCGCGCCGCGCGCTTTCGCCGCGCTCATCCCGTCGAACACGACCGACGACGGATCGGAACCCTCGGCGCCGCGGATGTACTCGGCGCCGGCGCGCTTGGCCCAGATCTCGAGCTGCTCCGCGGCCGCCGCGCGGAAGGTGTCGGCCGCCACGACCATGACGCGCTTGCGCTGCGCGCGCAACTGCGCGGCGAGCTTGCCGATCGTCGTCGTCTTGCCGCTGCCGTTCACCCCGACGACCAGGACGACGGCCGGCTTCGACTTCAGATCGAGCCCCATCTCGGGGAGCGTCAGAAAGTTCTGCACGTCGCGGCGGAAGCGCGCGACGACCTGATCGCTGGTCTCGTAGCGGTCTTGCTTCGCGACGACTTTGAGCGCGTCGACGATCTTCGTCGTGGTCGGCACGCCGAAGTCGGCCTTGAGCAGAATCTCCTCGAGGTCGTCCCACAGCTCGTCGTCGACCGGACGGCGCGCCAGCGCCATCGTCTCGAGCTCGCCGCCGAACGCTTCCCGTGTCCGCGTCAGCGCGGTCTTGATCTTTCCGAACCAGCTCACGGTCAACGCACATTCCGCGTGCGGAATCGAACTCCCATTCGACTTTTCCCGCACCGCCGAGCGGCAGGCGAGCGACCGGAGCGGCCGGGCGCGGGTAGATGGCGGCCATGATTCCACAGCGCGAGCTCGCGCCGGGCGTCGCCGTCTCGGCGATCGGCTTCGGCGGTTACCACATGGGCCAGATGAAGGACGAGGCCGAGTCGATTCGGCTGCTGCACGCGGCGGTCGGCGCGGGGATCACCTTCCTCGACAACGCCTGGGAGTACAACGAGCACGTCAGCGAGGAGCGCATGGGGAAGGCGCTCGCGCAAGGCAATCTGCGCGACAAGGTGTTCCTGATGACGAAGCTGTGCTCGCACGGCCGCGGCTTCGACGTCGCGATGCGCCAGCTCGACGAGTCGCTGCGCCGTCTGCGCACCGACCATCTGGATCTGTGGCAGATCCACGAGGTCGTCTACGACGACGACCCGGCGCGGCACTATGCGGCGCACGGCGCGGTGGAAGCGGTCGACCGCGCGAAGCGCGACGGCAAGGTGCGCTTCGTCGGCTTCACCGGCCACAAGCACCCGGCGATCCACCGCGAGATGATCGAGCGCGGCTACCGCTTCGACACGGTGCAGATGCCGCTCAACGTGCTCGACCCGAGCTACCGCAGCTTCGAGAAGAGCGTGCTGCCGCTGGCGCGCGAGCGCGGGATCAAGGTCATCGGGATGAAAGCCTTCGCCGAAGGCCGCATGGTCGAAGCCGGCGGCGTCGATCCCGACGACGCGCTGCGCTACGCGATGTCGCTCCCCGGCGTCCTCACTACCGTCACCGGGATCGACTCACCGGCCGTGCTCGACCACCACGTGCGCATCGCGAACGATTTCACGCCGCTGGACGAGGTCGCGCTGCAGTCGCTGCGCGACAAGTACCGCGACCGCGCGACCGACGGCCACCTGGAGCTCTACAAGTCGACCGCGAAGAACGACGCCGACGAAGGCCGCGCCCAGCACGGCTTCCCCCCGATGTCCGAGCTCGCGATGTAACGGTCAGCGGGCGGCGCGCTAACGCGCCGCCGCCTCGCGGTAGAACCGGACCAGCTCGGCCTTGAACTGCACGAGCGAGTCGTGGTTCAGATAGACTTCGTGGCCCGACTCGAAGTAGGCGTAGTGAACCCTCCGGCGCTGGTCGGGCTTGAGGTTCATGTGGTTGAGCAGGTACTCGGTGCCGTAGAAGGTGGTCGCGAGGTCGTAGAAGCTGTTCGCCGAGAGGACGTGCAGGTACGGGTTCTGCACGAGCGCGGCTTGGAGGTCGGCGACCACGCTGATCGCTGAGGGATCTTGGCCGCGCTGGTACTTCCACTGTTGGTTGACGCCGAAGTCGAGGACGTCGTACGGGCGGTCGTCGCGGTACTTCAGCACGTCGTGCGCGTAGTGGTTGAACGCGGCGATGAACGCCGCCGACGTCATCGTGTCGGACGGATCGTAGTCGACGAACGCGCCGTTGCGGTCGATCGCCGGGCCGCTGTAGCGCCCGTCGTAGCGGCCGACGTTGCGGCCTTCCGCGCGCAGCAGCTCCTGCTGGAAGCGGTTCGGGTTGATGCGCAGGTTCGCGGCCTGGATGTAGGACTCGCTCAGCCCGGTGTAGTCGTGGAGCTTCGCGACGACCTGCCGGCGCGTCGCGTCGTCGAGCGTGTCGCCGCGGCGCAGCGCCGCGGCGTACGGGCCGCCGGCGAACGCGCGCACCTCGTCGACGAAGCGCCGCAGGTCGGGCGGGTTTCCGGCGGCCTTGTGGTGGTACCACGCGACCGCGGCTTCGGTGGGAAGGTAGCCGATGAACGCCAGGTCCTCGCCGGGGCCGTTCCCGATCGGCAAGAAGTTGTAATCGAGTGCGGACGACAGCAGCACGACGCCGTTGAGCGCGACGCCGGCGGTCTGCAGCAGGTTCGCGACGTTCGCGGCCCGCGTGGTGCCGTACGACTCGCCGAACAGGAACTTCGGCGACTCCCAGCGCGAGTTGCGCGTGACCCAGCGCTGGACGAACTGCGCGAACGACTTCGCGTCCTCGTCGACGCCGTAGTAGTCCGCCGCCTTGCCGCGCGCGACGATCGTGCTCCAGCCGGTTCCCACCGCGTCGACGAAGACGAGATCGCTGGTGTCGAGCAGGCTCGCGTCGTTGTCGCGCAGCACCGGCGCCGGCGCCGGCTGCGCCGCGTTCTTCGGCACGTCGACCCGCACCGGCGCGAACGAGCCCATGTGCAGCCAGATCGTCGACGAGCCCGGCCCGCCGTTCCAGAAGAACGTCACCGGCCGCGTACGGCCCGGCGCATGGTCCGCGGTGTACGCGACATAGAACATGCTCGCGGTCGGCTCGTTGTCGTCGTTCTTGAGCAGGATGCTGCCGGCGCGCGCGGTGTAGGCGATGCGCCGCCCGCCGACGGTGATCGTCCGGTGCGTGACCGAGTCGTGCACGTTGGGGAGCGGCCGGAAAGGCGCCGGCGACGCGGCCTGCGCGCTCGCGACTGCGGGGAGGGCGCCGAGCGCGAGCGCGGCGGCCAGGACGAGCTGCGTGAACGCGCGCATCAGCGGGTCGCCTCGCGGTAGAAGCGCACGAGATCGGTCTTGAGCGCGCGCCGCGCGTCGTCGTTGTGGTAGATCATGTGTCCCGAGCGGTAGAAGCCGTAGCTGACGTGCGAGCGCAGCGAGGGGTCGAGGCCGAGGTGGTTCAGCGTGTACTCGGTCCCGAAGAACGGCGTCGCCAGATCGTAGTAGCCGTTCACCGAGAAGACGCGCAGGTACGGGTTCTTCGTCATCGCGTCGCGGATGTCGCGCGCGCCGTTCGGCGCGACGATCGAGTTCGTCCGCCGGAAGTTCCACTGGTTGTAGATGCGCGCGCCGCCGATGTACGGGCGGTCGACCTTGAAGCCGAGGTCGTCGCGCACGTAGCGCGTGAAGGCGGCGACGTACGCGCCGGTCATCGCATCGGAGAACGACGGGTCGTAGGACGCGGAGTCGCCGGTGCGGTCGAGCTCGGGACCCTGGTAGCGCGCGTCGACGCGGCCGATCACGAGGCCGCGCGACGCGGCCAGCTCGTGCTCGAAGCGCGACGGGTCGATGCGGAGCTCGGCGCGGTCGATGTACGCTTCGTCGAGCCCGGTGTAGGCGTGCAGCTTGGCGACGATGCCGCGCCGCGTCACCGGGTCGAGCGCGTCGCCGCGCATCAGCGCGTCGGCGTACGGGCCGATCGCGAACGCGCGCACCTCGCTGACCAACTCGTCCAGGTCGGCCGGCATCGACGGCAGCGCCTTGTGGTACCACGCCACCGCGGCCAGCGACGGCAGGAACGCGACGTTCGAGTAGTCCTCGCCCGGGCCCTGACCGATGTCGAGCGCGTTGTAGTCGAGCGCCGACGACAGCAGGATCACGCCGTTCACCGCCATCCCGTCGGCTTGCAGCTTCGCGACGACGGTCGCCGCGCGCATCGTCCCGTACGACTCGCCGAACAAGAACTTCGGCGAGCCCCAGCGGTTGTTCTCGGTCGTCCAGTCGCGGATGATCTGGTCGAACGCCTGCGCGTCCTCGTCGATCCCGTAGAACGTCTTGGGCGTCCCCTTGCCGGTGATCTGGCTGTAGCCGGTTCCGACCGCGTCGATGAAGACGAGATCGCTCACGTCGAGCATCGACTCCGGGTTCGGCGCGAGCGGCGTCCCCGGCGGCGGCAGCGCGGCGTTCGACGGCACCGCGACGCGCACCGGACCGTACGAGCCGATGTGCAGCCACATCGTCGCCGTCCCCGGCCCGCCGTTCCAGAAGAACGTCACCGGCCGCGTGCGCACGTCGGCGCCGTCGGCAGTGTACGACACCGCGAAGACGCGCGCGATCTCGTCGCCTTCCGCGTTGCGCAGCACGCTCGTTCCCGCCCGAGCGGTGTACGCCAGCGGCTTCCCGCCGAGCGCGATTGTGTGGTGCGTCACGACGGGCGCCGGATCGGCCGCCTGCGCCGGCCGCATCGCCCCGGCCATGCACGCGAGCAGCGACGCGGCCGCAAGCGCCGCGAACCTCCGTATTTTCACGGAGATACCGTTCGGCGCCAGCCGGCGCGCGGCCTCGCCTCGACGAGACTCAGATCGACTGGTCGACGGCGTAGACGAAGGCGAGGACTTCGGCGACGACCGCGTACAGCTCGCGCGGCAGCGTCGAGCCGACCTCCAGCTTGGCGAGCGCTTCGACCAGCCCGGCGTCCTGGTGGATCGGGACGTCGTGCTCGCGCGCCAGGCGCACGATCTCTTCCGCCGAGAGCCCGCGGCCGATCGCGACGATCTCCGGCGGCTCGGGGCCGATCGGGTCGTACGACAGCGCCGCGGCGGCCGGACGCGCCGGTGCGTTCCGGCGAGCGTCGTAGTAGCGCGCGTTCATGCCGAGCGGTCCACGACGGCGTCGGGATCGGCGGGACGCGCGGGCGGCGCCTCGAGCGCGACGGTCGACGTCGTTCCGACCGATGCCGAGGCCGAGGCGACGCGGTAGCGCAGCGACTCCAGCCGTGCCGTCAGCGTAGCCAGCGCGGCGCGGAAGGCGCGCATCGCCGGCGCGGCCTCGGTGCGCACGTCGACGGTGACCTCGCGGCCGACCGTGACGAGATCGATCGCGACGGTTCCGTAGTGCGCCGTCTCCAGCACGAACGCGATGCGGAAGTTCTCCGGATCGAGCGCGCCGCCGCGCGGTCCCGGCGCGTCGCGCTTCACGCTGATCTGCGCGCTCGCGGTTCCGTGCGGCGTGACGAGCGGAATCGTGAACGCGACGCCGTTCGGATTCGCCGCCAGCGACTGCGCGGCGTTGACTTGCACCGCGGTCAGCGCCGTCAGCGCGGCCGCGAGCGGCGCGGCGGCCGACTGCGGCGTCGCCGGGTTCGCCGCGACCGCGAGCATCGTCTGCTTGAGATCGGCGCCGAGCGCGGCGCCGCGTTCGGCAGCGAATGCAGCGGGTAGCGGACGCGGCGGATCGGGCGGCAGCGCGACCCGCGCCGGCGCGTTCGGCGATGAATCGTCGTCGGGATCGGGCGGCGGTTCGGCGGCTCGCGACGCGGCGAGCAGCGTCGCGAGCTTCGGTTCCGGCCCGTCGACGACGTGGTCGACGTAGGCTGCGATCTGCGCCGCGAGCGCGGGCGAGCGAGGATCGACGCGCCCGACGAACGCGAGCAGCGTGCGCAGCGTCGCGACGTTCGGATCGGCGCTCGCGCGCGGCAGCGCGCGCTCGAGCATCGCCAGGACCTCCGGCAAACGCTCCGGCCGCTGCAGCGCGAGCGATGCCGACGCGACGTTGCTCGGCGTCACCGCCAACCGCAGCGCGCGCAGCAGCGCGACCGGCTCCTTGTATGCCGCCAGCGCCGACGCCCGCGCGGCAGCGGTTTGCGCCGCCGTCGCCGGCGCGGCGGATCGGAGTCCGATGGCGGGCGGCGCGACGAAGCGGTGCAGCGCGCCGACCGCCGGCTGCGCCGTCGCCGGTCCCGGTCGCGCCGCGGTCTCCGCCGCGGTTCCAAGCGCTTCGTTCACGCTCGCGACGGCCGCGCGCGCCGCCGCGAGCCGCGCTTCGATCGTCGTCGGCTCGGGCGGAGCCGCGACGGAGGCTCGCGCCGGCGCACCGGCCTGCGGCAGCCCGATCGCATCGCGCGCCGGCGGGACCGGACGCCCTTCGAAATTTCGCGACGAAGCGATGCTCGCGCGCGACGCCGCGGTCGCGAACGCCGCAGCGGCGCCCGGGCGTGCGACCGACCCCGGCGGCGGCGGAACGTCCAGGCTCCGCTCGGCCGCCGGCTCGGGAACCACGGTCGCCGGCAGCGGCACCGCGCCGCTCGCCACAGCGGGCGCGGGCGTCGCCGGCGCAGGTTCGATCGTGGCCGCCACGAGGACTCCGGCGTCGGGTGCGAGCGGCACGACGGGCGCTTCGACCGCGGCGTCGGCGCCGGTCGCGACCACCTGCAGCAGCGTGCGGTCCCCGTCGAATCCGGTCACGCGCACCTGCAGCACGTCGCCGGGCCGCACGTTCGGCGGCAGCGACGCCGCGACGCGCCGTCCGGCGATCTCCAGCAGATCGGTCAGCCCGTTGGAGGGCAGCACGCGCGCGGTCAGCACCGCGCCCTCGATCAGCAGCGAGCGCAGCGCTTGGGCGTCGGCGGCGAGCTGCGCCAGCTCGTCGGCGATCAGCGCGTCGAGCCCGGCATCGCCGGCGACCGCCGTGAGGACGGGATCGACGCTCATCTCAGGCCGTGAAGTCGATCAGATGCGGCGGCTCGTCGAGCCCGGCCGCTTCGTCGACCGCGTGCCGGAAGACACGCCCTTGCCGGTCCTGCGGCTCGTAGCCGTCGCCGCCGGCGTTGCGCTCGGCGTTCGGGTCGATCCGGTTGCCCAGCGCCTCGTCGAGCTCCGCGACCCGCTCTTCACGCTCCTGGACGTGCGCCGCGAACGACGCCTGGGCGGCCTGCTGCGCGGCGCGGGGGCCTTCTTCGGCGCGCTGCGTCACGGCCGCCGTCTGTGACGCCTGCCAAATCGCTCCTTGAATGTCCGTCGGCCTGATTGCCACCCATGCTCCTTTCCGAGGGCGGCTCGCCCCGCCTAGCCGGTGGCCCCGGCCCGTCCCGTGCTGGTCGAAGGATCGACGGCGGCGGCGGGGGTCACGGGGTTCCTGCGGGTGTACTTTTGTTTGACGTTCGGGTCGCCCTCACGATAGCCCAAGTCGGCTTTCAGCGACCGAAGTTTAGTCCGCAGGTGGATGACCGCTTGCGCGTGGATCTGCGAGACCCGCGATTCCGAGACGTTCAGCGCTCCCTTGATCTCCTTGAGCGTGAGGCCCTCGAAGTAGTAGAGCGAGATGACGGTCCGCTCTTGCGGCGGCAGGTCGTCGACCGCCCGCACCAGAGCCGCCTTGATCTCCCGGGCTTCGACCGCGCTGGTGACCTCGGTCCCGTCGTCGCGCAGCGTGTCGAGCAGCGGGATCTCGTAGCCGCGCTCGTTGGGGAGGAACTCCTCGAGCGAGAGGACCGACGTGCCGCGGATCTTTTGCATCAGCAGGTCGAGCTCTTTGAGGGTCAGCCCCATCTTCTCGGCGACTTCGTCCTCGGTCGCGGCCCGGCCGAGCTCGATCTCAAGCTGCTGGTAGGTGCGCTCCAGCTCGCGGGCGCGCTGGCGGACGGCGCGCGGCACCCAGTCGAGCGCGCGCAGCGCGTCGAGGATGGCGCCGTTGATGCGGGTGATCGCGTAGGTCTCGAACTTCACGCCCCGAGCGTCGTCGTACTTTTCGATCGCGTCGATCAGACCCAGAATCCCGTCGTTGATCAGATCGTTGATCTCGACGTTCGGGGGCAGGTTGATGGAGATCCGGCCGGCCACGTACTTCACGAGGTGAAGGTACTTGTGGACGATCTCCTCACGACTTAGCTCTACACCGCCGATGACATAACGGCGAGTATCGCGCAGTGCTTTCACGGCATGCTCCCATGACGGGACACCCGCCCCGGTTTTCCGGGACGTTCCTCCTGTGCGGGTGGTCCTCCCCTCGCCGTCACGATCTTTCTTCGGAAGCGATCACACGGGGGCATAGGCGGTGCCGGTCAGCTCGCACAGGGTGCGCGTGACGGCCTCCAGCGGAACGACGCGGTCGACGAGCCCGGCGACCGCCGCGGCGCGCGGCATCCCGTAGACCACGCTGGTGGCCTCGTCTTGGCCGAGGACGTATCCGCCGCGTTCTTTGATGACTCGTAGTCCCTCGACTCCATCGTGCCCCATCCCGGTCAAGATCACGCCGAGCGACCCGGCTCCGTAGGCTTCGCCCACCGACGCGGTCATGACGTCGACGCTGGGGACGTGCAGCGAACGCCCTTCGTCCTCGCTCAGCACGACGCGCACCGCGGCGCCCTTGCGCTCGAGCCGCAACTGCTTCCCGGCCGGCGCGACGACGGCCGTCCCCGGCGTGAGCTCCATCCCGCCGGCGCCTTCGACGACCGCGATGCGGCTCTGCGCGTCGAGCCGCTCGGCGAGCGGGCGGGTGAATCCGGGCGGCATGTGCTGCACCACGACGATCGGGATCGGGAACGCGGCCGGCAGTTTCGGCAGAATCTGCGCCAGCGCGACCGGCCCGCCGGTCGACGTCCCGATCGCGACGCAGGTGTAGACGCCGGCGCGCGTGACGGCCCGCGGCCGCGGCGGCGGAACGGTCGGCGGCGCGGGGCGGGCCGCGTCGAGCTGCTCGCGCCGGATGCGCGTCGTCTCGCGCAGCGTGCGCAGGTAGGCGCGCCGCGCGCCGAAGTGCTTCACCTTCTCGACCAGCTCGCGCTGGACGTTGACGATGTCGATCAGCGCCGAGTCCGGCTTCGGGATGAAGTCGACCGCGCCGAGCTCGAGCGCGCGCAGCGTCGTCTCGGCGCCGTCCCGGGTCAGCGCGCTGACCATGATCACCGGCGGGCCGCGCCGCTCGACGATCGCGCGCGCCGCTTCGAGCCCGCCGATCCCCGGCATCTCGACGTCCATCGTGACGACGTCGGGATCGAGGCGCAGCGCCATCGCGACCGCCTCTTCGCCGGACGCGGCGGTCCCGACGACGCGAATCTCGGGCTCCTTCTCCAGCATCTTCTGGATCGCGCGGCGCATGAACGCCGAGTCGTCGGTCACCACGACCGTCACGACGCGCGGCGCGCTCACGCGGGCACCGCCGCTTTCAGACGGTAGACGATCGCGTCCGGTCCGACGATCGGCTCGTACAGATCGGTCAGATGAAACAGTGACTCCGCGTGACCCAAGAACAGATAGCCTCCCGGACGCAGCGCCTTCGCGAACGACTCGACGACCCGCTTCTGGGTCGGCTTGTCGAAATAGATCAAGACGTTGCGGCAGAAGATCGCGTCGAACGGCCCCTCGGCCGCCACCCGCGCCCCCTCCAGCAGGTTCAGCCGGCCGAAGCTCACCAGCCGTTTCACGCGCTCGTCGACGACGAAGCCGTCGCCCTGCGGCTGGAACCACTTCTGGATCATCGCCGGCTCGGTCGCGCGGAACGAGAGCGCGCGGTAGAAGCCCTTGCCGGCGAGGTCGAGGACGCGCGGCGAGATATCGGTCGCGCGGATCGAGATCTGCGACTCGTCCAGCTTGCGCGTCTCGAGCAGCGTCATCGCGAGCGAGTACGGTTCCTCGCCCGACGAACAGGCCGACGACCACAGCCGCACGCGCGGCGAGCGCTTCAGGAACTCGTCGACGATGTGCGCGGCCAGCGCCTTGAGCTGCGCGCGCTCGCGAAAGAAGTACGTCTCGTTGTTCGAGAGCGCCGAGGCCAAGTCGGTCCACTCGTCCTCGCGGCGCGGGTCGTAGCGCAAGAACTGCGCGTACGCGCCGTAGGTCTGCAGGCCGCGCTTCGCGAGCCGCGTCGAGAGCCGGCTGAGCAGCAGAAAGCGCTTCTGGTCGTCGTACCAGATCCCGAACCGCTCGCGGATCAAATCACGCAAGACGACGAACTCGTCGTCGGAGATCTCCAGCAACGCTATTGGTACCGGATGCGGGGGTTCGCGGCGGCATAGAGCAGGTCGACGATCGCGTTCACGACCACGAAGACCGTCGCGAAGAGCAGGATGCAGCCGTTGATCAGCGGCATGTCGCGGTTCGAGATCGCCTCGAACGCGAGCCGGCCGACGCCCGGCCAGGCGAAGACCGACTCGGTCAGCACCGCGCCGCCGAGCAGCAGTCCCGTCTGCAGACCGAGCACCGTGATGATGGGGATCAGCGCGTTGCGCAGCGCGTGCTTGACGACGACGGCGCGGGCACCGAGCCCCTTCGCGCGCGCGGTTCGAATGTAGTCGGACGACAGCACGTCGAGCATCCCGCTGCGGGTGATCTTCGCGACGATCGCGAGCGGGATCGTGCCCAGCGTGATCGCCGGCAGGATCAGGTGCCACAGCGCGTCGAGCGCCGCGCGCCCGTTGCCGGCGAGCAGGGCGTCGACGACGACCAGGTGCGTGCGCGCCGGGACGAAGTACGTCACCGCGATCCGCCCCGAGATCGGGAACAGATCCAGTCCGTGTCGTGCAGGAAGCACCGCGAGCAGGTACACCAGGATCCAGCCCAGCCAGAAGACCGGGATCGAGACGCCGAGCAGCGCGGCGCTCATGGTCAGGGCGTCGAGCGCGCTGCGGTGCTTCACCGCGGCGATCACCCCCGCCGGGATGCCGGCAGCGATCGCAAACAGCATCGCGCTCAACGTCAGCTCGACCGTCGCCGGGAAGTACTGGCCGAGCTTCGCCGCGACCGGCTGCGCGTCGAACACCGACTGCCCGAGATCGCCGTGCGCGACCGCGGCCAGGTAGAGCGCGAGCTGCACGAACCACGGCTTGTCGAGACCGAGCGACGCGCGCAGCCGCGCCGCCTCGCCCGGCGTCGCGTGCTCGCCGAGCCGCAGCGCGACCGGATCGCCCGGGATCGCGTGCATGAACAGAAAGCTCACCACGGTGATCGCGACCAGCACGACGACCAGGCGCACCGCGCGATCGGCGACGAACCGCAGCATCCGCGGTCAGACCCGCAGCGCGGAGAGCGAGAACTTCGCCGCCTGGAGATACAGGTACAGCCGGTCGGCCGGACCGAGCGCCGCGCGGTCGCGCTGCAGCAGGTCGTTGAAGCGCGGCGTCTCCTCGAGCTGGCGGAACAGCACGTCGAAGCGCGCGGGCTTCCGCTCCAGGAACGTCATCAGCTTCTGGCGCCGCCGCAGGCGCCGGTAGAACGCGCGGCGCGTCGCATCTTGAAAGCGGCGCGCGGGATCGGCCGTCCGCCCGCTGCGCAACGCGCCGGCGGCCTCGGCCGCGAAGCGCCCGGTCATCGCCGCCTCGTGAATCCCCTCGCCGGTCGTCGCGTCGACGAGCCCGGCCGCCGTGCCGCCCACCATCACTCCATCGGCGCCGATCGTCGCGCGCGGGAGGCCGCCGTACAACAGGTTCCCTTCCTCGCGCACGGTGTACGGGATGCCGGCGAACAGCCGCCGCTCGACGGTCGCCAGGAACGCGTCGAGCTCGGCGCGCAGCTCGGCGCCCGCGAGCTTCGCCTGGATCCCGAGCCCGATCGAGAGGTGGTCTCGCTTCGGGAACATCCACGCGATCACGTTGCGCCCCGAGCGCGGGCTGACGTAGTAGTGCATCTCCAGCGTGCCGTACGTCTCAGGTGTCGCCGGCCGCTCGGGATAGACGCGGTACTGCAAGCACGTGATCAGGCCGGCGCTCCAGCCGGCGTGGCGGAAGCGCGCGTCGACGCCGTCGAGCCGCGCCGTCGAGCCCGGCGCGAGGAAGACGCTGCGCGCGCGAATCAGGCGCCTCCGGCCGGCCTTCGCGTCGGCGTACTCGACCACGATCGCGTCGCCGTCGCGGCGCAGGCCGCGGAACAGCGCGCTCGTGCGGATCTCCGCGCCCTCGCGGCGCGCCAGCTCGCCGATCGTGCCGTCCAGCTCCTCGCGCGTCGTCGTGTGGGCCGGACCGACCGCGAAGGCGTACGTCCGCCGCGCGGTGCTCAGGGTAATCGTGGCGGGGTCGAGATGGACGATCGAGCGCGGGAGGTCGAAGTTCTCGCAGAACCCGGGCCGCAGCCCGGCGGCGCAGACGCGCTTCGCGCCGACCACCGCGTCGCGCTCGAGCACGACCGTCGCGACGCCTCGCCGGGCCGCCTCGCGCGCCGCCGTCCCGCCCGCCGGTCCGCAGCCCACGATCAGGAACTCGGTCGACTCCATGCCGGGCGCCCCCTTCGCGGCCTATGCGGGGATGCCCGTTCTTGGGGAAAGGACCGAAACGCGGTCGTGCTAAACCCCGGACCGTTCGAGGCGCTCGACCGCGGTCGGGGTCTCTTTTCTGTGTAGTAAAGGAACATCGGTTTGACAGCAGCGAGCGGCCTGTCGGCGCAGCTCGGGATCGAGTTCGGCCTCATCGCCGGACTGATCGCGATCGCCTACGGCATCTACTTGATCTCTTGGGTTCTCAAGCAGCCCGCCGGAAACGCGACGATGCAAGAGATCGCGGGCGCGATCCAAGAAGGCGCGATGGCGTTTCTCCGCCGCCAGTACACCACGGTCGCGATCGTCGCGGTGGTGCTGGCGATCGTGATCGCGGTGCTGCCGCAGCCGCTCGGCTGGCAGGCGGCGCTCGGCTTCGTCATCGGCGCCGTGCTCTCGGGCGCGGCCGGGTTCATCGGGATGATCGTCTCGGTGCGCGCCAACGTCCGCACCGCGGAAGCGGCACGCGGCGGGCTCGGCCCGGCACTCCGCCTGGCCTTCAACGGCGGCGCCGTCACCGGGCTGCTGGTAGTCGGGCTGGGGCTCTTCGCGGTCAGCGGCTACTACGCGCTGATGCTGCAAGCGAACGGCGGCGACGAAGCCCGTTCGCTCGCGGCGCTGGTCGGGCTGGCCTTCGGGTGCTCGCTGATCTCGGTGTTCGCGCGACTCGGCGGCGGCATCTTCACCAAGGCCGCCGACGTCGGCGCGGACCTCGTCGGCAAGATCGAGCAGGGCATCCCGGAGGACGACCCGCGCAACGCGGCCACCATCGCCGACAACGTCGGCGACAACGTCGGCGACTGTGCCGGCATGGCGGCGGACCTCTTCGAGTCGTACGCGGTGACGCTGGTCGCCGCGCTCATCCTGGGCCGCGCCGCGTTCGGCGACGAGGGCCTGGTGTGGCCGCTCATCGTGCCGGCCATCGGCGCCGTCACGGCGATCATCGGCGTCTTCCTGACCCGGCTCCGGCCGGGGGACCGCAGCGGGATGACCGCGATCAACCGGGCGTTCTTCGTCTCGGCCGCACTCGGCGCCGTGTTGTCGGCGATCGCGGCGTTCCTGTACCTGCCGACGACCTTCGCGGGCCTCGGCGGCAGCCCGCTCGCGAATGTGCACGCCAACCCGCGCCTCGTGGCGATCGCCGCCGTCGTCATCGGCATCGTGCTTGCGGTCGTCATCCAGCAGCTGACCGGCTACTTCACCGAGACGGGCCGCCGCCCGGTGCGCGACATCGGCAGGACGGCCCTGACCGGCCCGGCCACCGTCATCCTCGCCGGGATCACGGTCGGGCTCGAGTCCGCCGTGTACACGGCGATCCTGATCGGTGCCGCGGTCTACGGGGCGTACCTGCTCGGCGCCGGCTCGGTGATCCTCAGCCTGTTCGCCGTCGCGATGGCGGGCACCGGCCTGCTCACCACGGTCGGTGTCATCGTCGCCATGGACACCTTCGGCCCCATCTCCGACAACGCCCAGGGCATCGCGGAGATGTCCGGCGACATCGACGAGAACGGTGCCCAGGTCCTCACCGACCTCGACGCGGTCGGCAACACCACGAAGGCCATCACCAAGGGCATCGCGATCGCGACGGCCGTACTGGCGGCGACCGCGCTGTTCGGCTCGTTCACCGACGCGGTACGCGGGGCCGTCCCGGCGGGCCTGCAGACCGCGAACCAGGCGTTCCAGGGCGTGCTCAACGTCGCGGACCCGCACAACCTCGTCGGCCTGATCATCGGCGCGTCGGTGGTGTTCCTCTTCTCGGCGCTCGCGATCAACGCGGTGACCCGCGCGGCGGGCGCCATCGTGTTCGAGGTGCGGCGTCAGTTCCGGGAGATCCCCGGGATCATGGAGGGCACCACCAAGCCGGAGTACGCCAAGGTCGTCGACATCTGCACCCGCGACTCGCTGCGGGAGCTGGCGACGCCCGGCCTGCTCGCGGTGATGGCCCCGATCGCGGTCGGCTTCGGGCTCGGTGTCTCGGCGCTCGGCGCGTACCTCGCCGGGGCGATCGCGACCGGTGTCCTCATGGCGATCTTCCTGGCGAACTCGGGCGGTGCCTGGGACAACGCGAAGAAGATGGTCGAGGACGGCGCCCACGGCGGCAAGGGCTCGAGCGCACACGAGGCCACGATCATCGGGGACACGGTGGGTGACCCGTTCAAGGACACCGCCGGCCCGTCGATCAACCCGCTGATCAAGGTCATGAACCTGGTCTCGCTGCTCATCGCCCCGGCGATCGTCACGTTGACGCTCGGCACGGCGGCCAACGCGGCCGTCCGCGCGGGGATCGCCGTGGTCGCGACCGCGGTGATCGTCGTGGCGGTCGTGCTCAGCAAGCGGCGGAGCATCAGCGTCGCCGAGGCGCCGGAGGCACCCGACGCCGCCCGGGCCGCCGCGTAGCACTACGTGAGACCGCCCCCGGGCCCGCGCCGTGCGGGCCCGGGGGCGGTACCGTGTCGCCCGTCCGACAACGGGCACAGAACGGGCACAGACGGGTACACGAGGAGCGGACATGCGCGTACGGGTCGTGGCGGCGGGCGCCGTCGTGTCCACCCTCGCGGCGTGCGGCTCCGGGGGCGTACCGCCGAAGGAGTGGGCGCGGGACGTCTGCCTCGCCGTGAAGCCCTGGTCCACGCAGATCGACGCCTCGGTCACCCAGGCCCGGCAGCAGATCACCGGTGGTACGGACCCCACGAAGACCAAGGCCGAGCTGGTCGCCCTGTTCAGCGGCGCGCAGCAGGCCAGCGCGGACGCCGTCGCCAAGGTGCGCAAGGCCGGCACCCCGGACGCGGAGAACGGCGAGCAGGTGGCCGCCCAGTTCTCGGCCGCGCTCGTGGCCGCGCAGAAGAACTTCGGCCGCGCCGCCGACGGTGTCGCGGCGCTGCCCACGAAGGACCGCTCCGCGTTCGACGACGGCGTGGTCAAGGTCGGCGACCAGCTGAGCAAGGACAACAACGCGAGCACGCGACAGCTGGGCGACGTCCGGTCGAAGGATCTCGAGAAGGCGTTCGCGGCCGTCTCCGAGTGTCGTTGACCAGAGAGCGCCGTTCGTCACGCCACGGCGCTACCGTCCCCCTCGTGCAGCTGTCCTTCTTCACCGCGGGCGAGCAGGCCCCCGACGTCGGCGACGTCGAGGGGCTGCTCGCCGGGCCGGGGCAGGTCGTGACCCACGCCGACGAGGCGAGGGTGTCGGTCGTCGCCGACGCGGACTGGCGCGCCGCCGAGCTGCTCGAGGCGTTCGCGGTGCGGGGGCTGGGCGGCAGCCGGACCGTCACGGTGGACGGGCACGGGGCGGTACGGACGGATTTCCGCCCGGAGTTGCTCCCGCTCGCCCGGGCGTGGGCGCGGGGCGCGGTGAAGGCGCCGCCCGGCGGGTTCACGCTCGACGGCCCCCGGCTCCGGCTGTGGACCGTCGCGGCCGGTCGGGCGGACGACCACGGGTACGTGCTGCCGCTCGGTGAGGGCGACCACGCCTCGTGGGAGGCCGTCGGTGCCGCCCTGGCGGGGGCCGGCCTCGCGGCGACGCTCATCGGGCCGCGCGCCGGAGGGCCCGCGTACCGGATCACGAGCCGGAGGCGTCTCCTGCGGCTCGCCGAGCTCGTCGGTGAACCGCCGGCCGGCGCGGATCGTGCAGAGTGGCCGCACCTTGCCCGGTAAGTACCCTGGGGCGAAAGCACCCGATGCCGGGAACGCGCCGGTAGGTATCTACGTTTGACACCGGGTACCGGCGTGAGGGCACACTCGCCCGTACGCAGCGTCACCCTTCCAGCCACTCCAGACCGACTCAGGGAGTACCGTGGCCGCCGCCCAGACCGACACCTCCACCGCCGGCACCGCCGGGCGGAAGGCGTCGCGCGCCCGAACGAACGGCTCGGGCGACGGCACCCGGCTGGTGATCGTGGAGTCGCCCGCGAAGGCGAAGACCATCGCCGGGTACCTCGGCCCGGGCTTCGTCGTCGAGGCGAGCATCGGCCACATCCGTGACCTCCCGCGCAACGCCGCCGATGTCCCGGCCAAGTACAAGGGCGAGTCCTGGGCCCGTCTCGGTGTGAACGTCGACCACGGCTTCGAGCCCCTGTACGTCGTCAGCCCCGACCGCCGGCAGCAGGTGGCCAAGCTCAAGGACCTGCTCAAGCACGCCACCGAGCTGTACCTCGCGACAGACGAGGACCGCGAGGGCGAGGCCATCGCGTGGCACCTCATCGACACGCTCAAGCCGACGATCCCGGTCCGGCGCATGGTGTTCCACGAGATCACCCGCTCGGCGATCGAGCACGCCGTCAACACGACGCGCGAGGTGAACGACAACCTCGTCGACGCGCAGGAGACCCGGCGCATCCTCGACCGGCTGTACGGCTACGAGGTGTCACCGGTCCTCTGGAAGAAGGTCATGCCGAAGCTCTCGGCCGGCCGGGTCCAGTCGGTGGCCACGCGGATCGTGGTCGAGCGGGAACGGGCCCGGATGGCGTTCCGCGCGGCCGGCTACTGGGACATCGAGGGCACGTTCGCGGTCGAGCGTGCCGCGGAGGGCGACCCGAAGAGCTTCACCGCGACGCTCATCGCGCTCGACGGCGACCGCGTCGCGACCGGCCGCGACTTCGACGCGGCGACCGGGCAGGCGCGCAGCGGGGTCGTCCACCTGGACGAGGCCGGGGCCCGCGGGCTCGCGGCTCGGCTCGAGGGCGTGCCGTTCACGGTCACGCGGGTCGAGGAGAAGCCGTACCGCCGCAAGCCGTACGCGCCGTTCATGACCTCCACGCTGCAGCAGGAGGCCGGCCGCAAGCTCCGCTGGTCCGCGCAGCAGACCATGCGCGTGGCGCAGCGGCTGTACGAGAACGGCCACATCACCTACATGCGTACCGACTCCACGAACCTCTCCGACACCGCCATCACCGCGGCGCGGCAGCAGGTGCGGGAGCTGTACGGCGACAAGTACGTCCCGGCCGAGCCCCGCCGCTACTCCCGCAAGGTGAAGAACGCCCAGGAGGCCCACGAGGCCATCCGCCCGTCGGGCGACAGCTTCGCGACCCCGGGCGCGCTCGCGGGCAGACTCGGGAGCGACGAGTTCGCCCTGTACGAGCTGGTCTGGAAGCGCACGATCGCCTCCCAGATGATCGATGCGGTAGGCCAGAGCGTGTCGGTGCGCCTGACCGGCACGGCGTCGGCGGGCGAGGTCGCCGACTTCTCCGCCACCGGCAAGACGATCACCGAGTCCGGCTTCCTGCGGGCGTACGTCGAGAGCACTGACGGCGAGGACACCGACGACGCCGAGCGGCGCCTCCCGCGCCTCGCGAAGGACGACCGTCTCGGCGCCGAGCGCCTGGAGGCACAGGGCCACACGACCCAGCCGCCCGCGCGGTACACCGAGGCGAGCCTGGTCAAGGCCCTCGAGGAGCTCGGCATCGGCCGCCCCTCGACGTACGCCTCGATCATGCAGACGATCCAGGACCGCGGGTACGTGTGGAAGAAGGGCACCGCGATGGTGCCGTCGTTCGTGGCGTTCGCCGTGGTGCAGCTGCTGGAGCAGTACTTCCCGCGGCTGGTCGACTACGGCTTCACGGCGAGCATCGAGGAGGACCTCGACAGCATCGCCGACGGCGAGCGGCAGCGGGTCGACTGGCTCGCGCGGTTCTACTTCGGTGCGGCGGACGGCGGCGGCCGCGAGGGCGGTGTGGCCAACGCAGGCGGACTCCGCCAGCTCGTCTCGGAGAACCTCGGTGAGATCGACGCCCGCGGGGTCAACTCCATCCCGCTGTACGACGACGTCGTGGTCCGCGTCGGGCGCTACGGGCCGTACCTCCAGCGCGGGGGCGACGACGGCGACCGCGCGAGCCTGCCGGACGAGGTCGTGCCCGACGAGCTGACGCCCGAGTGGGTCGAGGAGCTCCTCAACGCCCCCAGCGGAGATCGCGTGCTCGGCACCGACCCGGAGACGGGGCGGGAGATCGTGGCGCGCGCCGGGCGGTACGGCCCGTACGTCACCGAGGTCCTCCCCGAGGACGCGAAGGACAAGCCCCGCACCGGGAGCCTGTTCAAGACGATGTCGCTCGAGACGATCACCCTCGAGGAGGCGCTGCGGCTGCTGTCGCTGCCCCGCGTGCTCGGCGTGACCGAGGCGGGCGAGGAGATCACCGCCCAGAACGGCCGGTACGGCCCGTACGTGAAGGCCGGCTCCGACTCGCGCTCGCTGGAGAACGAGGACCAGCTGTTCACGGTGACGCAGGAGGACGCGCTCACGCTGTTCGCGCAGCCGAAGGCGCGGGGCCGTGCCGCGGCGAAGCCCCCGCTGCGTGACCTCGAGGCGGCCGACCCCGTGAGCGAGAAGCCCATGGTCGTCAAGGAGGGCCGGTTCGGGCCGTACGTCACGGACGGGGAGACCAACGCGAGCCTCCGCAAGGACGACGACGTCGCCACGCTGACCGTCGAGCGCGCGGTCGAGCTGCTCGCCGACCGGCGTGCGCGTGGCCCGGCGCCCAAGAAGAAGGCCGCCGCGAAGAAGGCGCCCGCCAAGAAGACGGCGGCCAAGAAGACGGCAGTCAAGGCGACCGGCACCAAGGCGGCGGCCAAGAAGACCGCAGCGAAGAAGGCCCCGGCCAAGAAGGCCCCGGCGAAGGCCACCGCGGACAGTTAGGCCGCGGGGTCAGGCGAGCACCGCCGCGATC
>DASWRW010000038.1:0-468417 GCA_036402975.1 Candidatus Elarobacter sp.
ACCGTGCCGGAAAGCTCGATCTTCGCCTTCTCGGCGGCTTCGGTGAGCCGCTGCATCGCCTGACGGTCGCCCGAGAGATCGATGCCCTGGTCCTTGCGGAATTCGCCGACGAGCCAGTCGACGATGCGCTTGTCGTAGTCGTCGCCGCCCAGGCGCGTGTCGCCGTTGGTCGACTTCACCTCGAAGACGCCGTCGCCGACCTCGAGGATCGACACGTCGAACGTGCCGCCGCCGAGATCCCACACGAGGATCGTCTCGTTGCCCTTCTTGTCGAGCCCGTACGCGAGCGCCGCCGCGGTGGGTTCGTTGATGATGCGCAGGACTTCGAGCCCCGCGATCTTGCCGGCGTCTTTGGTCGCCTGGCGCTGCGCGTCGTTGAAGTACGCGGGAACGGTGACCACCGCTTTGGTGACCCGCTCGCCCAGGTACGACGACGCGTCGTTGACCAGCTTCTGAAGGATCATCGAGCTGATCTCTTGCGGCGTGTAGTCCTTGCCGTCGATCTTGACCTTATGGTCCGTGCCCATCTGCCGCTTGATCGAGCTGATCGTGCGGTCCGGGTTGGTGACGGCCTGGCGCTTCGCAAGCTGACCGACGAGCCTTTCGCCGGTCTTCGTGAACGCCACGACCGAAGGAGTCGTTCTCGATCCTTCGGAGTTGGCGATGACGGTCGGGCTTTGCCCTTCCATCACGGCGACGACGGAGTTCGTCGTGCCGAGGTCGATTCCGACCACTTTAGCCATGTGTTGAGTGTCTCGCTTTCCGAGCGTCGTGGACCATCCGTCCGTCCGGTCTCCCGGGCTTCAGGCCTTGCCGCTTATCGTCGCTCAAGGGGTGTGAGCCATGACCGCCTGCGGCGGCCCCGCCTATGATACTCGGCGGAGCGCGTTTTGTGCCACTGGGCAGCGATGCTCTCTCATCCGCTATGACAGGTTTTCTGGCACATCGGTTGCGGGGCGGGGCGAGCAAAGAAAAGGACGCCGCTCTTCACGGCGTCCTCGTGCGGGTCTCCGACCGAGCTGCGATCAGGGGTTCGGCTGCTGCTGCTGGAGGTAGACGTCGGCCGGCTGCTCGCCGACCTTCACCTGGACGTTCTTCTTGACGCCCTGGGCCCAGACGCGCAACGTGACTTCCTGGCCGGGCTTCGTCGCCTTCACCGTGTTGGTGACGTCGGCCGGCTGGTTCACGGGCTTGCCGTTGATCGACTGGATCACGTCGCCCGGCTCGAGCCCCGCCTGGTCGGCGGCCTGCCCGCTCTGGACCTGCGCAACGACCACGCCGCCCTGGTCCTTGTAGTTGATCTGCGTGCGGGTGTTGTTGTCGATCGGCTGCAGGATCACGCCGAGGTACCCCACGCCGGTCCCGGTGCCGCTCCCGTTCACCGTCTGGCCGGGCGCTTTCGCGAGCGCGACCGCGGTCTGGGTGACGGTGTTCGCGGGGATCGCGAAGCCGATGCCCTGCGCCGAGGCGGGGTTCGCGGTCGACTGGTTCACCCCGATCACGCGGCCGTCGTAGTCGATCAGCGGGCCGCCCGAGTTGCCGGGGTTGATCGGCGCCGAGGTCTGGAGAAGGCCCTTGAAGAGCCGGACCTGTTGGCCCTCGCCGCCGATCGGCTCGTCGCGGTTGAACCCGGAGACGACGCCGACCGAGACCGACTTCTGGAGCGAGAGCGGCTCGCCGATGGCGATCGCCCACTGGCCGGCTTCGAGCTTCGAGCTGTCGGCGAACTGCACCGGCGGCGGAAGCTTCGCGTAGTTGTCGACTTTCACGAGCGCGAGATCCGCGCCCGGATTCGAGGAGAAGAGGCGGCCTGGGATCCGGTCGCCGTTCGAGAACACGACCGTGATCTTGCTGACGCCGCGCGGCACGACGTGGGCGTTGGTGACGATGAGGCCGTCGCGCGAGTAGACGAAGCCGGAGCCCGACGCCCGCTCGACCACACGCTGGCGCTGGTAGGGCGCCGCGCCGCCGAACATCTGGCTGAACGGGTCGGTGGGGACGACTTGCGTCCCGTTGACGGTCACTTGCAGGGCGACGACCGAGGGCTCGACGCGCCGGACCGCGTTGACGATGCGGTCCTGATCGGTCGTTCCGCCGGTGATCGGCGCCGCTTGGACGGCGGGAGGCGTGTTGCCGGGGCCGGCGACGCCCACGAAGTGGGTGCTCGCGTAGAGCATCATCGAGAAGCTCCCGATGATCGCGCCGATCAGTCCGACGATCGCCGTCCCGAAAATGCTGGTACGAGACTTCACTGTGGGTGCTGCTCCCTGGCGATTGGACGGGCGGGGTTTGTACGGTTTCTCTCAGTACAACGGCGGCACGCCCGAGGTAGCGCCGCAGCGGCTATTTTTACCCGGCTCTCATCCCGGGGCTCAGGCGCCGGGCCGGTTCGCCGCCGGATCGTCGGCGACGACCCTCCCGTCCCGGAGGCGGACGATCCGCTTGGCGTGCCGCGCGACGTCCTCGTCGTGCGTCACCATGATGATCGTTCGCCCGCCCACGTTCAAGTCGTGGAACAGGGCCATGATCTCCTCGCTGGTCTGCGAGTCCAGATTCCCGGTCGGCTCGTCGGCGAGGAGCACCGCCGGGTCGTTCACCAGCGCGCGGGCGATCGCGACGCGCTGCTGCTGGCCGCCGGAGAGCTCGCTGGGCTTGTGGTCCATCCGGTCGCCCAGGCCGACCTCGCGCAACTGCGCCGCCGCGCGCTCGTTCCGCCGCCGCGCCGGTATCCCCGCGTAGAAGAGCGGCAGCGCAACGTTCTTGAGGGCGCTCGTTCGCGCGAGCAGGTTGAAGCCCTGAAAGACGAAGCCGAGCTTGCGCAGGCGGATCGCCGCGAGCGCGTCGTCGCCGAGCGTCGAGACGTCGCTGTCGTCGAGCCGGTAGCTGCCGCTGGTCGGCCGGTCCAGGCATCCCAGCAGGTTCATCAGCGTCGATTTCCCCGAACCCGAGGGGCCCATGATCGCGACGTACTCGCCGCGGTCGATCGTCAGCGTGACGCCGCGCAGCGCCTCGACCTTGACGTCGCCGAGCGAGTACACCTTGGTGACGTCGCGCACGTCGATCGCGCGCTGCACGCTATTCATACCGGAGCGCCTCGATGGGGTCGAGCGTCGCGGCGCGCCAGGCGGGGTACGTGCCGAACGCGAGCGTCACGACGGTCGTGAAGACCGTGGCGATCAGGATGCTGCGCACCCACGGGATCGGCGCGACGACGCCGGAGAAGTTGACGATCGCGACGTTGTTCACCACCGCGCCGATCGCGACGCCGAAGATGAGCCCGATGAGGCAGCCGAACCCTGAGAGCGCGAGCGCCTCGATGAAGAACTGCAGCAGCACTTGGAAGCGCGTTGCCCCGATCGCCTTGCGCAACCCGATCTCCCGCGTTCGCTCGGCGACGCTGACCAGCATGATGTTGAGGATCCCGATCCCGGCGACGAGCAGCGAGACGGCGCCGATCAGGGCCACGACGACCGTGATCCCCGCGAAGATTCCGTCGACGGCCTTCCCGAACGTCTTCCGGTCGAACGTCTGGTACTCGACACGCCCGCCCTTGAGGTGGCGCAGCCAGTTCAGCGCGTCCGCCTCGGTTTGCTCGACCTGCGACGCATCGGTCATGAGGAAGCGCGCAAAAAGCAGCGCGTGGCCGCGCACGAAGTCGCGCTCGTAGCTCGGATACGCGATCGTCACGTCGAGGTTGAAGTTCAGCGGCAGCACCCCGCTCTTGTCGCTGCCGAGGACGCCGACGATCGTGTAGCGGCGGTCGCCGACCCGAACCGACTGCCCCGTCGGATCGCCGCTCATCCGCAGCTTCGTATACCCCTGCTCCGAGATCACGCAGACGTGGCGCGCGAGCGCGATGTCGTCGAGGGAGAACTTCCGGCCGTAGCGCAGCGGGGTCGACGTTGCGAATCGCTCGTCCGGGCCCGCGCCGACCGTGACGCGCCGGTGGGTGTGGCCGAACGAGGCGAGAAGCCGTTGTCCGCCGGCCGGGATCGCGGCGACGACGTTGGGGATCTCGTCCTTGGCGCGGTTGAGGTCGCTCAAGCGAATCGCCGCGCGCGTGAAATCGGCCTGCTGCTGGTTCGGCGCGACGATGAACGTCCGATCGCTGATCCCGCCGAGCAGGCCGTTCACCGCACCCGCCATCCCGGCGCCGAGCACCTGGATCGCGATGACCGCCGTCACCCCGATGATCAAGCCGAGCACGGTCAGCAGGCTGCGCACGCGGTTGGCAAGCAGCACCGCGAACGCTTCGGCGAAATACTGCGCGAGGTTCATCGCGGCTGCCCGGCGTTCACGTGCGCAGCGCCGCGATCGGGTCCATCCGCGAGGCGCGGATCGCCGGATAGGTTCCGAAGACGCAGCCGACGACCATCGAGAAACCGACCGCGATCGACATGATCAGCAGCCATGGGATCGGCGCGGGTCCCACGAGCGCCTCGACGGCGGAATAGCCGCCGAGCGTCGCCAGAAGCCCGAGCACCATGCCGATCCCGCCGCCGATCAACGAGAGCAGGATCGCCTCGAGGAGGAACTGGAGCGCGACATCGCCGCGCGTCGCGCCGATCGCCTTGCGCAGGCCGATCTCGCGCGTGCGCTCGGTCACCGAGACCAGCATGATGTTCATGATCCCGATCCCCGCGACGATCAGCGAGACGCCGCCGATCGCGCTCAGCCCGACCGCGATGACGCCGAGGATCGTGTTGAACGTGCCGAGCTGCGCCGTCGTGTCCTGGGTGTCGTATGCGGTGCGCGGGCCGTGCAGGCGGTGCAGCACCGTGTCGACCGCCTCGGAGACGCGCGTGACGTCGACGCCCGGCGCGGCGTAGACCAACAAGCTGTCGATCGGACCGGGTGCGATCTGGTGGTACGTCGTGTACGGGATCAGCGCGAAGTCGCTGGCGCCGATGGAGTTGAACAGGCTGCTCTTGACCTCGCTGTAGACGCCGGTGATCGTGCAGCGCGTCGGGCCGAGCTGGAGCGTCTCGCCGAGCGGCGGCGTCTCACCGAACAGTTTCACGGCGAGCTCGGAGGTGATGAAGCAGACGTGCGCGCCCGCGGCCACGTCGCCGTCGTCCATCCGGCGGCCCTCGCGCATCGTGAGGCTGACCTGCGAGTGCGGGCTCGCCGATCCCACGTATGTGACGGTGCTCTTGCCGTGCCAGCGGAGTTTGTACTGCTTCGCGTACGACGGCTCGACGGAGAGGAGCAGCGAGCCGAGATCGGTCGCGATCGTGCGGACGTCGCGGTACTGGATCGCCGCGGCGGCCGGATTGTCCTGATTCGGGTCGACCGCGATCGTGATCCCCGGATCGCCGAACGAGCTCAGCGTCGAGGTGATCCCGCTCGACGCCGCCCGGCTGATCCCGAGCACCGCGATGATCGACGACGTCCCGATGATCATCCCGAGCATGGTCAGAATCGAACGCGTACGGTTGCGCCAGATCGCCGAGAACGCTTCGCCCGCGTAGGCGAAGAGGCGGGTCGGCAACGCGCTAGCGCCCCGGCGCCGCCGACGGTCGCGCGGTCGGCGCCGTCGTCGGCTGCACCGCCATCCCGGCGATGATCCCCACGTTGCGCTCGGCGACGATCGTCTCGCCGGGCCGTACGCCGGAGACGACGATCGCCTGCGTGTCGCTGGTCGGACCGAGCCGCACGCCGCGTTTCGCGGTGCGGCCGTTCGCGACCACCAGCACGAAGGGCTTGTTCGCGTCGTCGCGCCGGATCGCATCGGCCGGGACGGCGAGAACGTGCGGGCGGTCGACGGTGATCAGGTCGACGTCGACGCTCATGCCGTCGCGAAGATACGGCACGGTCTTGTCGAGCGCGACCGTCGTGAGAACCTGGCGCGCGGTATTCGACGGGTCGTCGCTCTTCTGCGCGACCGCGCCGATCAGCGCGACGTGCCCCGGGAGCGTCGTCGTCCCGAGATCTTCTCCGGAGACGATCGCGCGCTGCCCGACGCGCACGCTCGCGACGTCCTGCTCGTCGACCTTGGTGCGAACGATGAAGCCGCTCTCGCCGGACATGGTGATCACGGGCTGGCCCGCGGTCACGGTGTCGCCCGGCTGCAGCGGCCGCAGCACGTCGCCCGCCTCGTTGGCGATCGTCTGCACCATCCCGGCGTACGGTGCGACGATGCGCAGCCGCGCCACCTGGTCGGCCGCGTACCGCCAGTCTTGATAGCGCTGCGCGGCGTCGGCGCGCGCCGCCTCGACGTCGCCGCTCTTGTCCTGGCCGGCGGCGGCCCGTGCCGCGGCGAGCGCGGCCTGGGCCTGCGCGACCGCGTCGCGCTGCGCGCGGACGCGGTCGGAGAGAACGGGATTCTGCCGCGCGATCGACGCCAGCGTCTCGCTGCGGTCGCGCTGCGCCTGATCGAACGCGACTTGCGCCTGCTGCAGCTTCGCGAGATCCTGGTCGACCGTGTTGCGGGCGATCGCCTTTTGCTCGTAGAGCGCGCGGTCGGCGTCGGCGATGCGCCTCGCCTCGCGCAGGTCGGTCTCGCGTTGCCTGACGAGCGCCTCGGCCGCCGCGCGCTGCTGCGAAGCCGACGTGCCGCCGTACCCGAGCCCCGACTGCGCGCCGGCGCGCTGGTCCTGAATCGCCTGGTTGAGATTGAAGCGCGCCTGCTCGAGCGCGGCCTGCGCCTGCACGACGCTCGAGCGGTTCTGCGCGGGGAGCGTCGAGTTCGTCGCCTCGGCGGTCCGCGCACGGCCCTGCGCGGCGAGGTACGCCTCGTGCGCGGTCTGCTCCGCGTTCACGACTTGGGGGTTCGCGATCGTCGCCAGGAGCTGCCCGGCGGTGACACGCTGACCGGGATGCGCGTAGATCTGGCCGACGTTTCCGGCGACCAGCGCCGGCAGCGTCTGCGTCAGCGGGCGCTGCACGATCCCGGTCGACGGGAGCTTCGTTTGAAAGCGCGTGTACGAGACGGCGGTCACGCGCGCGGGCGGCGCGTTGTTGCGCGGCCGGGCGGCGAACGCGCCGATCCCGATCACCAGGACGAGCGCAACCAGCGCGATGATGACGTTGCGGCGACGGTTCACGGGGCCCCCAGATCGACGACGGCGACCGGATCGGCGATGCCGACCGACGCGCGCAGGCGGACGAGCGCGTTCAGATAGTTGACGCGGGCGACGACGAGGTCGTTCGCCGCCGAGAGCGCGCTCTGCTCGGCGGCCGTCGCGTCGGTGAGCGAGATGAGGCCGTTGCGGTACTGGAGCTGCGCGATGCGCGCCGATTCGGCGCCGAGCCGCTGCGCCTCGCGGGAGGTGGCGAGGTTCGCGTTCGTCGTCCGGACGGCGCGCAGCGACTGGCGCACGTCGACGGCGACGGCCGACTCGGTGGAGGCCAGCGTCCCTTCCGCGGCTTCGAGCTGCGCGCGCGCGGCACGGTGCGCGGCGCGGCGTGCGCCGTACTCGACGAAGGGGACCGTCAGCGTCGACGTCGCGCCGATCGACCAGAATCCCGGACGGTTCACCGCGGTCCCCGGGATGACGCCGAACCCAGGGATCACCGTCGCCGCGGTGGTCGCCGTCGTCGGCGTCTCGGTGTTGCCGAAGGCGCCGCTGAGCTGGATCTGCGGGCGGCGGTCGGACTCGATCGCCGCGTCGGCGAGCCGCGCGACGCCGACCAGCGCCCGCGCTGCGGCGATGTCCGGGCGCGCCGCGAGCGCCGAGGCGACGAGCGTATCGAGCGGCGTGACCGGCGGCGGCGGCTCGGCGAGCGCGACCGGTAGCGCGAACGGCGTGTCCGGCGGCGCGCCGATGCGCTGAGCGAGCGTTTCGCGCGCGTTCAGCTCGGCCGCGCGGGCCGTCGTGAGGCTCGCTTCGCTGCGCAGCTCGTTCACCTGTGCGCGCAGGACGTCGACGCCGGCGGCTCGGCCGACGCGTTCCTGCGCTCGCGCGGCGTCGAGCAATTGCTGCTGGTAGGCGCGGTCGCCGGCGGCGAGCGTAACCGCCTCGCGCTGCTGGACGGCGTTGAACCACGCCGCCGCGACGTCGGTCGCGAGCTGCTGCTCGGCGCGCCGCACGTCGTTTCTCGACGACTCGACTTGGCGCTTCGCGCTCTGGGCGGCGATCTGCGTCGACGAGCCGGTGTAGAGGTTGTACGTCGACCCGATCTGGGCGACGTTCTGCGAGAACACCTGCGCTTGCGACAGACCGAATTGGGAGAACGAGCCGCCGTTGTTCCCGTTCGTCTTGGCGAGCTGGTTCTGGAGCGTCCCCGCCAGCGTGGGAAACTCCGCGGCGTGGTCGCGCGCGAACGTCGCTTCGTTCTGCGCCAGCGTCGCGCGGCGGTTCAGCACCGTGGGATCGTGCTCGAGCGCGTAGCGCACCGCGCCGCGCAGGTCCAGCGGCTCGGGGACGGCGTGCGCCTCCAGGCGCGCGGAGAAGACGGCGACCGCAATCAGTACGGCGCCGGCGAGCGAGGGCCGCACGTCAGCCGTTACGCGCGCCGAACCCGAAGTACGCGGCCGCGGCGAGCAGCAGAACGATCGCCGTGATCCAGGCGCCGGCGCGCGGGATCCGCCCCACCACCGCCATCCCCATCGCCAGCAAGGCGGTGGCCCAGAGATAGAACACGTTGATCGTTCCGAGGAAGCCGAGCCAGAAGCCGTGCAGACCGGGTGCCAGGAGCGCGACGCTCGGCACGGCCGCCTGAACCGCGCTGGCGGCGTCGAACGCGTTCGGCCCGCGGATCACCGCGATCGCGCCGACGGCGAGCGAGTTGAGCCCGAGCCCGACGACCGCGACGTTCATGCTCAGGGCGAAGTACTTCCTGAAGCCGCCGTCGCCGCGAGCCACGGCGTTGGCGAGCGTCATCGCGAGCGCCTGGAGCAGTGCGATGCACAGCAGCACCACCGGCACGAGGATCCAGGCGAACTTCAGCGTCGCCGAGGTGACGTTGATGACGGTCGCGATCTGCTTTTGCTGCTGATCCGGCGGCAGCTTCGCGATGTTCGGGTCGGCGCCGAGGATCGCAGGCATGCTGACGGCCAAGCCGTGCATGATCGCCGGCGTGGCGAGCAGCGACCCCGCGACGCCGAGCAGCGAGGCGGCCAGGAATGCCCAGCCCCAGGTCGGGACCTCTCGCAGCCGCGCGAACGCCGCGCCGGGCGCGATGATGATGTCCGCGACGTTGCTGAGCCCCGGACGGGGCCCGATCGCGATGTCGGACGTGCTCAAACGTTCTCTCCCGAAAGAAACGAGCGACTACGCCCGGTGCTACCGGGCGTCTGGTGCCGGTGTTTCGCGGAGCAGGGCCTCGATCCCGAGCTTTCGCTCGACCACTTTGCGGGCACGCTCAAGATCGGCCTCGCGCATCTGCAGCAGCTTCAGCCGGAGGTACGCCTGGACCATGCGGCGTGAGCGCCGGGAGTAGAGCGCGGTCGCCGGGATCGGCCGCGGCGAGGCGCGCGGCGGCGAAGGACGGCGAAGTGGAACCGAATCGGCCTTCCCCGGGGTCGCGGGCACCGAACAGAAGAGCACCAGCAGGGCGCCGGTGAAGACGGCGTATCTCACGCCGGTCCTTCCCTCCGACCGCAATCCCGACTAGGACCCTCCTTGAACCCCGATACCTTCGTGATCCCGGCTCCGCCGAGCGAGCCCTACCTGCGCATCGTCCCGTTGGGCGGCTGCGGCGAGATCGGCCGCAACATGACGGTCATCGAGACCAACGACGACCTGATCGTCGTCGACTGCGGCCTGATGTTCCCCGACGAGGAGATGTTCGGGGTCGACATCGTCATCAACGACTTCACGTATCTCCGCGAGCGGGCGGACAAGTTCCGTGCGCTCCTCGTGACCCACGGCCACGAAGACCACATCGGCGGAATCCCGTACCTGCTGCGCGACTTCCCGAAGATTCCGGTCGTCGGGACCCCGCTCTCGCTGGCGCTGATCCGCGCCAAGCTCAAAGAGCACAAGCCGGGCGAGTGGAACGCGCGCGAGGTCGAGCCGGGCGACAAGGTGGAGTACGGCGCGATCGAGACGCAGTTCATCCACATCAACCACTCGCTCGCCGGCGCGTGCTCGCTCGCGATCCGCACGCCGCTCGGGACCGTCTTCCACACCGGCGACTTCAAGTTCGACCAGACGCCGATCGACGGCGATCCGGCCGACTTCGCCTCGATCGCGCGCGTCGGCGACGAAGGCGTCCTGGTGATGCTCTCCGATTCGACGAACGCCGAGCGGCCCGGGCACACGCTCTCGGAGCGGATCGTCGGCGAGGCGTTCTCCAACATCTTCGCGCGCGCGAAGGGCCGGCTGATCGTCACCTCGTTCGCCTCGAACGTGCCGCGCATCCAGCAGGTCGTCGACCAGTCGAAGCGCTACGGCCGAAAGGTCGCGTTCCTGGGCCGCTCGCTGCAGAACGTCGTCCAGTACGCACGTCAGCTCGGCTATCTCGACATCCCGGAAGGGCTCGTGATCCGGCTCGAGGACGTCGACGACTTCCCCCCGCACGAGGTGTGCGTGATGACGACCGGCTCGCAAGGCGAGCCGATGTCGGCGCTCACCCGGCTTTCCGTGCGCGATCACAAGCAGTTCAAGATCGTCCCGGGCGATACGGTCGTCATCTCCGCGACGCCGATCCCGGGCAACGAGAAAGCCGTCTCGCGCACGATCAACAACCTCTACCGCCTGGGCGCGACCGTCATCCACGGCAGCACCGGAAACGCGCACGTCAGCGGTCACGCCTCGCAAGAAGAGCTGCTGCTGATGCTCAACCTCGTGCGGCCGAAGTACTTCATCCCCATCCACGGCGAGTACCGGATGCTGGTGACGCACGGGCGGCTCGCGCAGCAGACCGGCGTCGCGGGCGACAACGTCTTCACCGCCGAGAACGGCGACGTGCTGGAGTTCACCAAGGAGGGCGCCGAGAAGATCGGGCGCACCTACGGCGGCAACGTGATGGTCGACGGCTCAGGCGTCGGCGACATCGGCGAAGCGGTTCTGCGCGACCGCAAGCACCTCGCCGGCGACGGGATCATGATGGTCGTCGTCACCGTCGACGCGGAAGAGGCGCGCGTCGTGGCCGGTCCCGACGTCATCTCGCGCGGCGTCTTCTACCTCCCCGAGTCGGGCGACGTCCTCGACGAGCTCAAAGCGAAGCTCAGCGCGATCCTCGCCGACTGCAGCGTCGAGGGGATCCGCGACATCGGCAACGTCAAGGAGCACATCCGCTCGGGCCTCTCCAAAGCGGTCTTCGAAAAGTCGCGCCGCCGCCCGATCGTCATCCCGGTCGTGATGGAAGTCTGATCCCGGGCGCGCAGCATCGCCTCGGCCGTCGGTTCGCCGGGGCGAAATGGGACGCCGGGCGATGAGGCGACCGTTCAGCGACGGCGCGCGGTGCTCGGCCGGACGGCCGCCGCAACGGCAAGCGCGACCGCCAGCGTCGTCGCGCCGAGGAGAACGCCGCCGATCACGTCGGTGACGTAATGCGCGCCGAGCGCGAGACGCGACCACATCACGCCGCAGCCCCAGAGCGCGAGAAAGACGCTCACCGTGAGGCGTAGCCGGTACGGCAGCGTGCTGTGCCAGAAGAGCCACGCCCACAGCCAGTAGACCAGGAACGCGAACATCGCGTGTCCGCTCGAATACGCGTAGGTCGGCTCGTGGATCAGGATCCAGTAGTCCGGACGCGGCCGCTTGAAGACGTTCTTCAGGGCGTCGCTGAGCTGCCACGTGACGAGGGTGGTGACGAGGGCGAGCGTGACGCGCCCGCGCCACGGGGGATTCCTGATCGCTCCGATGATCGCGATGATCGACAGCGCGGTCAGAATCATCCACCAGCACGACTCGGTGAAGACCAGCGCGAGCCGAGGCGCCTGACCGGCGAGCGCGCGACCGGCGAGATCGACGCCGAACGGCGGGCGATGCGCGACCGCGATGCCGAGCAGCGCGTACAGCGTTGCGCCGAGCAGCGCCACGGCCAGCGCGCGGATCACCCGGCGAACAGGTCCGTCTGCGCAGGGCGGCCGACGCGGTCGGCGATCCGCTCGAGGTCGGCCGGCGACTCGATCACGACGGTGCGCGGCTTCGTCCCCTCGTTGGGTCCGACGATCCCGAACTCTTCGAGCTGGCGCATCAGCCGCACGGCGCGCGGATGACCGACGGAGAAGCGAGCCTGCAGCGCGGCGGTCGAGCCCACGACGGGATCGCCTTTGGCGACGCGCGAGTCGAGCAAGAACTTCGCCGCGTCGTACCACAGCTCGTCGGCCTTGCGCTCGCCGCCGTTGGCGCGCTCCTCGTCCTCGCGGATCGGCGTGATCTCCATCATCTTCGTTCCGTCGCCTTTCGCTTGGCGCTTCCAGAACGCGACCAGTCTCTCGATCTCGCTTCCCGTCACCAGCGCCCCCTGCGTGCGGATCGGCTTCGGCGCGTCGATCGGGAGGTACAGCATGTCGCCGCGGCCGAGCAGCCGCTCCGCGCCGCCCATGTCGAGGATGGTCCGTGAGTCAACCTGCGAGGAGACGGCGAAGGCGATGCGCGAGGGGATGTTCGCCTTGATGAGCCCGGTGATGACGTCGACCGACGGCCGCTGGGTCGCGACGACGAGATGGATCCCGGTCGCGCGCGCGAGCTGCGCGAGCCGCATGATCAGCATCTCGACCTTCGCCGGCGCGATCATCATCAGGTCGGCGAGCTCGTCGATGATCACGACGATGTAGGGCAGCTTCTCGTCGGGGAACTTCGCGTTGTACTCTTCGATCTTCCGGACGCCCGCCTTGGCGAAGCGCTCGTACCGCTGGTCCATCTCGCGCGTGATCATCGCGAGGGCGCCGGCTGCCATCGACGGATCGGTGATGACCTCGTTCTTGAGGTGCGGGATCCCGTTGTAGACGGTGAGCTCGACGCGCTTGGGGTCGATCATCAGCAGCTCGAGCTGCTCGGGCGTCGCGATGCAGAGCAGCGAGGCGATGATGCAGTTGAGGCACACCGATTTGCCGGCGCCCGTCGCGCCCGCGACCAGCAGGTGCGGCATCTTCCCGAGCTCGCCGAGGACCGGCTTCCCGGTGATGTCCTTGCCGAGGGCCATCGTGAGCGGCGGAACGCTGCGCGGGATCCCTTCGAGGATCTCGCGGATGCCGACGATCGAGACGGTCGTGTTGGGAATCTCGATCCCGACCGCCGACTTCCCCGGGATCGGCGCTTCGATGCGGACGCTGGTCGCGGCGAGCGCGAGCGCGAGATCGTCGGCGAGCGAAGAGATGCGCGAGATCTTCACGCCGCGGTCCGGCTTGAGCTCGTAGCGGGTGATCGAGGGGCCGCGCTCGATGTGCGTGACCTTCGCGCCGACGCCGAACGACGCCAGCGTGTCTTCCAGGACGTGCCGCCGGCTCTCGTCGTCGATCTTCTGCGCCTGCGGCGGATCGAAGATCGCCATCACGTCGGGAAGGACGTAGACGGGCCTCGGCGGCTCGTAGTCCTGGACCCCGGACTCGACGTCGCCGGGGGCATCGTCGTCCGGCTCGTCCGCTACCGCGTCCCCGGCGTCGTCGTCACCCTCGCCGTCCTCCGCGTACGCTTGGTCGTCGTCCTCGTCGTCGTACGCCTCGTCGTCGTCATCGTAGTCCGCGTCGTCCTCGTCGTCGTCGTCCTCCTCCAGCGCCTCGTCGTAGAACCGCACCGGCTCGGTCTCGACGACCGTGTGCGTCGGCGCCGGGATCTCGGGAACCGCGACGGCGCTCGCCGGCGTCGCCACCGCGGCCGGCTGCGGCGCGCGCGGAAGCAAGGCCGGGAGATGGAACGCTTCGCGCAGCGACGCGGGCCGTGCCGGCGCGAGCGCCGCCTGGCCGGCGGCGGGCTTGGGCCGCGCGGGCGGGCGCAACGCGGCGAGGGCGGCCACACACCACCCGATCACCTTCTTGAGGCTCACCCCGGTGATCGCGACGGTGATCGCGAGCGCCGCGACGACCAGGACGATCCAGAGCCCCGCATCGCCGAGCAGCGCGCGCAGCGCCCCGGCGATCGCGCCGCCGAGGATGCCGCCGTCGCGTCCGGCCGCGGCGATCCCGGCGTCGAGCACGATGAAGTACGCGCACGCCGCGCCGCCGAGCGTCGCGATCATCTTCGGCACGTTGATCTCGAGGAACACGATCGCACCGATCAGCGCGACGAGCAGCACGAAGAACGCCGCTCCGAACCCGAACAGACCGTGCAGCGCGAACGCCGTCGCGCCGCCGGCGACGCCGGTTCGGCCGGGCGGCGCGACCAGCGTGACGCCGAGGAGCACGGCGAAGCCCAGCGCGACGATACCGGCGATCTCGAGATTCCAGCGCGTCGCTGCGCTGGTCTTCCGTCGGACGCGACCCATTGCGTGCGACTTCCCGTTGCGAGGGGCGTCTCACCTGTGCGCGGCGGCCTTCCGAGCGGGCGGACACGCCCGCCGCAGGCTCGAACCGGGCGGGTCGTGCCCAAGCCGACCATCGTCGTCCTCGAAGGCGACCAGACCGGACAAGAGCTGCTCGTCGAGTCCCTGCGCGTCCTCACCTCGGACGTCGTCGCGTTCGACGTCGATTTCGAGCGCTACGACCTCTCGCTCGAGAAGCGCCGCGAAACGAACAACGCGATCGTCCAGCAGGCTGCCGATGCGATGAAGCGCACCAAGCTCGGGCTGAAGGCGGCGACGATCACGCCCGAGACGAAGAACGACGTCGGGTCGCCGAACGCGATCTTGCGGCGAGCGATCGACGGCAAGGTCATCGTGCGTACCGGCCGCCGCATCCCGGGCGTTCGGCCCGTCGCGGGGATCCACGCACCGATCTCCGTCGTCCGCATGGCGGTCGGCGATGCCTACGGCGCGAAGGAATGGCGCGCGACCGAGAACGGCGACGAAGTCGCATACCGCACCGAGCGCATCGAACGCTCCGTCTGCCGCGTCGTCTCCGAGTACGCGTTCTTCCACGCGCGCAGGACCGGCGCAAAGGTCTTCGGAGGCCCGAAGTACACCGTCAGCCCGGTCTACGAAGGGATGCTGAAGGAAGAGATGGACGCCGCGGCCGCGCGCTACCCCGACGTCGCGTACGAGCCGCAGCTCATCGACGCGACCTACGCGCTGCTGATCTCGACCGCCGGCGACCCGATGGTGATCCCTTCCCTCAACCGCGACGGCGACTGCCTTTCGGACCTCGTGATGCAGCTCTTCGGCTCGATCGCCGGCGCCGAGTCGACGCTGATGTCGTTCACGGCCGAAGGAAAGCCGGACGTGGTGATGACGGAGGCGCCGCACGGCACGGCGCCGCGACTGTTCGGTAAGAACGTCGCCAACCCGATGGCGATGATCCTCGCGATCGCCGCGCTGCTGTCGTTCATCGACGACCGCCGCGCGACGACGGCGTCGCGCGCGATCTACGAGGGCGTGCTGGAGACGGTGCGCGAGGGCACCGCGACCAGCGACCTCGGCGGCCACGCGGCGACGACCGAGTTCACCGACGGCGTGATCGCCAAGGTCAAGACCAAGCTCGACGTCTGGGCGACGCTCTAAAGCTGCGCCGCCGGCGCGCGCGGCGCAGTCTCGCGGAAGCGCTCCGACCAGCGGATGCGCCCGGTGAGCTGCATCGTGACGAACAGCGTGACGATCGCGCCGATCGTGATCGAGAGCCCGCTGTAGCCCTCGTCGAAGAGCGCCAGCGAGAAGAGGATCAAGTAGAAGAACTGGGCCGCCGCCGCCTCGACCGCGGCGAAGCGCAGCCCGACGACCAGCCGCAGGTACGAGATCGTCAGCGCCAGCGAGACCGCGGAGCACAGCACGAACGCGTACTCGATGCGGATCCGGTCGACGGTGTACGCGAAGAGCAGGTGGAACGCGAAGAACGCCGCCGCCAGGAACAGGTAGTTGATCGGGTGCAGCTCGATCCGCCGCAGCGTCGTGATCACCAGCATCACGAAGACGTAGAACCCCAGCGAAAGCGGCGCCCAGAACGTCAGGCGCTGCGCGAGCGGGCCCGGCTGCAGCGGTGCGGGGAACGTCATCCCGATCCCCGCGCCGGTGACGAGCTCGCGGTACGACCACGTCAGCTCCCAGCCGTTCGGCGTCTCACGTTCCGCGGTCGGCGCGAGCGTGCGCGTCGGGAAGTCGATCGCCTTGAAGTTGGTGCGCATCGTGAGCACGACGTCACGCGCGGTGACGACGTCGGTGCCGAAACGGTAGCGCCACGTGCCGAGTCCGCGCGAACGATAGTGCACCGTCACCGCCGCGGTCCGGCCGGACGCCGCCGGGATCGTCGCGACGAGCTTACCGTTCGCACTCGTCGCGGCGACACGCTTGCCGTCGACCGTCACCGAGACGTCGTCGTAGGTCGCCGTGTCGGACGGCATCGGGAACAGCATCACCAGCGTTCCGCGGCCGGGCGCCGCGACGCGGTACGTTCCGGTGAACCCGACGCCGTAGGTATCGTACCACAGCAGTCCCTTGCGGCGCAGGTCGAGCGCGAGGTCGACACCGAGCCGCGACGACGCAGGCTCGACGTCGGGCGGCCGCGGCGCCTTGCGGTTCGGGAGCTGCACCGAGAAGGTCGGCTGGAACTGCTCGAGCGCCGACCCCCACAGGCCCGCCAGCGCCGCCCGCTGCGCGGTGTCGGACTGCTCCGTCCGAAAGACCAGCGTCCCGCCGAGGACGAACCATCCGGCGGCCGCCGCGGCGAGCACGAGGAAGATCGCGGCGAGATACTTGGCGCTCAGCATGACTCTGCCTCACAAAGCGACGGCGGTTAACACTTTGTAGCACAGAGCCTGCGCGCCCGCAAGTCCCGGCGGAGCGAGCTCAGCGGCCCAGGGCGATGCAGCCCACGCCGGCCAGCGCGATCGCGACGCCCGCCCACTGCACGCGGATGAGCCGCTCGTGCAGGACGGCCGCCGCCAGCGCGACGGTCCCCGCCGGGTAGAGCGAGGTCACCACGGCGGCGATGCTGAGCGGCCCGGCGTGCGAGGCCAGCACGTAGAGGACGTTCGCGCCCATGTCGAGCGCGCCGGCCGCGGCGACGGTGCGGAATCCGGGCCGCGCGATCCGCAGCGAACGCCGCAGCGCGAGGCCGCCTGCGATCAGGATCGCGAGCGAGACCACGCGCGTGGCGAGCAGCGGCCAGAGGCCGGCGTCCGCGTGCGTCCGCGCGAGCGCGATGAAGAAGAAGCCGAACGCGGTGCCGGAGCCGAGCGCTTCGGCGAGTCCGGGCGGCAGGCGGCCGCGCCGCGGATCGCGCGCCAGCGGCGCCTCCGACGCGTCCGGCGCCGGCGTCGCAGCCGAGACGAGGACGACCGCGACCAGCGCGCAGCCGATCCCGATCAGGGCGAGCGGCGCCGGGCGCTCGCCGAGGATCACGGCGACCACGACCGGGATGGCGGCGGCCAGAACGGCGGTGATCGGCGAGACCACGCCCATGACGCCCAGCGCGAGGCCGCGGTAGAGCAGCGCGATCGCGAAGGCGCCGGTCACGCCGCAGGCCAGCCCCCAGCCGAGGTCGCTCGCGCGCGGAACACCGGGAACCACCAGCACCGCCGGGAGCAGGACGCCGAGCCCGATCGCCTGCGACCACACCACGACCGCCAGCGCCGAGCGCCGCCGCGAGGCGAGGCCGCCGCAGAAGTCGGCGGCGCCGTAGAACGCCGCGGCCGCCAGGGCCAGCGCGACGACCACCGCCGCTAGCGCTGCTTCGGGTCGAGGGCGTCGCGCAGCCCGTCGCCGAGCAGGTTGAAGCCGAGGACCAGCACGGTGATCGAGACGCCGGGGAAGATCAGCGCCCACGGCGCGCTCAGCCAGTAGTCGCGCGCGTCATTCAGCATCGCGCCCCACTCCGGCGCCGGCGGCCGCGCGCCGAGCCCGAGGTACGAGAGCCCGGCCGCCTCGAGCTCGGCGGTCGCGACGCCGAGCGTCGCCTGCACCAGCAGCGGCGCGAGGATGTTCGGCAGCACGTGCCGCGCCAGGATCGCCGGGACGCCGGCGCCCAGCGCGCGGGCCGCGTCGACGAACTCGAGCTCCTTCACCGCGAGCACCGACGACCGCGCCAGCCGCGCGTACTGCGGGATGTAGACGATCCCCACCGCGATCATGAGGTTGTTGATGCTGGCGCCGAGGATGGTCGTGATCCCGATCGCGAGGATGATCGAGGGAAACGCCAGCATCACGTCCATCGCGCCCATCAGGACCGACTCCGTGCGGCGGCCGGCGTACCCGGCGATCAGCCCGATCAGCGTCCCGACCGTGATCGCCAGGCCGACCGCGACGAAGCCGATCCGGATCGAGATCCGCGCGCCGTAGAGGATGCGCGTGAACACGTCCCGCCCGAGCTTGTCGGTGCCGAACCAGTGTCCGCCCGACGGCCCCTGCGCGCCCTGCGCGACGTTCTGCGCGAGCGGGTCGGCCGGCGTGACCAGCGGCGCGAACACGGCGAGCAGGACGATCAGCGCGATGACGGCGGCGCCCACGACCGCGCCGGGCGCCCGGCGGAACCGCCGCCAGACGTCGGCGGCGAAAGTGCGGGACGGGGGCTCGAGCGCCACCGCCCCCCTGTACGCCGTCCTCCTCTTTTTGTCATCGCGCAGGCGGTCCGCAGGCCCGATACTCGAATAGACATGGCCGTGCGAATCACCGACCGCGCCCTCGAAGCGATCGAAGCGAAGCTCGACGCGGGGCTCTCGCTCGACTTGGACGACGGCGTCGCGCTGTTCCGCACGTCCGACCTGCACACGCTCGGGCGGCTCGCCCGGGCCGCGAAAGAGCGCAAGAGCGGCAAGCACGTCTACTACGTCCTGAACCGCTACATCAACTCGACCAACGTCTGCTACGCGAACTGCCGGTTCTGCTCGTTCGCGCGTGGCGAGAAGGACGCCGGCAAGGTCCGCATGTCGGCCGACGAGGTCGTCGCCAAGGCGCTCGAGACCGGGACCAACTTCAACCAGATCCACATCGTCGGCGGCCACGACCCGCGCCAGCTCTCGCTCGACTACTGGCTGCCGCTGATGCGGCGCTTCAAGGAGCTTCTGCCGCACGTGCAGCTCTCGCTCTTCACCGCGGCGGAGATCGACTACATGGCGCGCCGCCACCGCCTCTCGTACGACGAGATCTGCGGCCGGCTGCGCGAGGCCGGGCTCGACAACGTGAACGGCGGCGGTGCCGAAGTGTTCAGCGAGCGCTTCCGCGCGGAGGTCTGTCCGAACAAGGTCGACGCCGCGCACTGGCTCGAGATCCACGAGACGCTGCACCGCCACGGCGTCGCGTCGAACGCGACGATGCTGTACGGCACGATCGAGACGGTCGAGGAACGCGTCGAGCACCTGATCATGCTGCGCGAGTCGCAGCGCCGCTCGCCGGGCTACAACGCGTTCATCCCGCTGGCGTTCCATCCCGACGGCAACGCGCTCTCGCACCACGGCTGGACCTCGGGGCTCGACGACATCCGCATGTTCGCCGCGGCCCGGCTGCTGCTCGACAACTTCGACCACATCAAGGCCTACTGGATGATCCAGGGCCTCAAGGTGTGCCAGCTCGCGCTCGAGTTCGGCGCCGACGACATGGACGGGACGCACGGCTCGACCGACGAGGAGCGCATCTACCACAGCGCCGGGACGCAGTCGGGGCAGTACGTCGACGACCGCGAGTTCCGCCGTCTGATCGAAGCCGCCGGCTACGTGCCGGTGCGCCGCAACTCGACCTACGAGACGTTCCCCCACGACTGGAAGCCCGGCGACGCGGCTCCCCGCTTCGCCGGAAGCTCGAGCGTTCAGCCGGCGGCGGAACCGGTGCTGGTGGACGTTGTCTAAGCTGCGGTACGGCCGGATCGCGTACGTCAACGTCGTGCCGGTCGAGACGGCGTTCGACGTCGGCGCGGTGACCCGCAACGTCGAGGTGTTCGGCGCGGTGCCGACCCAGCTCAACGCGGCGCTCTCCGAAGGACGGCTCGACGCGGGCGCGATCAGCGCGGCCCACTTCGTCGCGCATCAGGACCGGTTCGTGCGGCTGGCGGATCTGTGCATCGCGGCGGACGGGCCGGTCCGCACGGTGCTGTTCGTCTCGCCGAAGCCGCCGGCGCTGCTCGGCGACGCCACGGTCGCCGTGACGTCGCACTCGGCGTCCGGACGCGCGCTGCTCGCGGCCCTGCTGAGCGGCTTCCGCGACGTCCGCCCGACGTACGAGGTCGTCGACGACGCGCTCGCCGCGGCGCGCGCGGGACGCCCCGCGCTGGTGATCGGCGACGACGCGCTCGTCGCGCGCGCCGAGCTGCCGCAGGCGCAGGTGCACGATCTGGGTGAGGCGTGGCGCGCCTGGACGGGGCTGCCGTTCGTGTTCGCCGTGTGGGCGGTGCGGCGCGAAGCGCTCGCCGCGCATCCCGCCGAGGTCGCCGACCTGACTGCCGCGCTGGTGGCGGCGCGCGCGTGGGGCGAGCAGAACCGTGCCGCCGTAATCGACGCCGCGGTCGCCGCGAAGCCGTACCACCGCGCGCTGTACGAAGACTACTTCACGCGGCTCTCGTACCGCCTCGACGAGCGTGCGGAGCAGGGGCTGGAGCGGTTCTCGACGCTGTTCATGCCGCCCGCGCGCGATCTGCACGGTGATTCCGAAGGTGAGGGCGTCCGTGTCGCTCGCTGACGTCCTCGACCTCGCCGCGGGCGGCGGGCGCCTGACGTACGATGACGGCGTGCGGCTCTACCGCGACGCGCCGCTGCACGAGCTGGGCGCCGCGGCGCACGCGCGCCGCGCGGCGATGTATCCCGGCAACGACGTGACGTACGTGATCGACACGACGATCAACTACACCAACGTCTGCAACGTGCACTGCACCTTCTGCGCGTTCTTCCGCCCGGAGCATCACGCCGAGGGCTACACGATGTCGCACGACAAGGTGCTGGAACGCGTGAAGTTCGCCGCCGACCAGGGCGCGACGCAGATCATGATCCAGGGCGGCGTCAACCCCGAGCTGCGCATCGCGTGGTTCGAGGAGCTGTTCCAGCGCGTCGCGGCCGAGTACCCGCGCGTCGACATCCACTCGCTCTCCGTCTCCGAGATCTCCGGCCTGGCGAAGATCGAGAACATGACGTCACGTGAGGTTCTCGTGCGCCTCAAGGCCGCGGGTCTCAAGTCGCTGCCCGGCGCGGGCGCGGAGATTCTGGTCGAGCGCGTGCGCAAGCGCATCAGCGCGCGCAAGATCGTCCCCGAAGGGTGGATCGGCGTGATGCGCGACGCGCAGCTCCTCGGGATGCCGACCACCGCCACGATGATGTTCGGCTCGATCGAAACGGATGAGGAACGGATCGCGCACCTGGAGATCATCCGCGATCTGCAGGACGAGACCGGCGGCTTCACCGCGTTCATTCCCTGGTACTACGTGCCGTACAAGACGCCGCTGCGCGGCAAGGAAGCGACGGGGCTGGAGTACCTGCGCGTCCTCGCGGTCTCGCGGCTGTTCCTCGACAACGTCCCGCACCTGCAGGCGTCGTGGCTGACGCCCGGCCTCAAGCTCGGCCAGCTCGCGCTGTTCTACGGCTGCGACGACATGGGCGGCACGATCCTCGAGGAGCAGGTCGTCCACGACGCCGGCAGCACGAACGAAGCGACCCGCGCGCAAGTCGAAGGCATCATCCGCGGCGCCGGCTTCGAGCCGGTCCTGCGCGACACGTACTGGAACCTCCGCGACGACTACGCCCTAGCAACGGCGTAGCTGCGGGTGCGCGGCTGTTCCCAGGAACGGCCATGCGTTCGTGGCTAGGATGCCGGCAGCGTGTACCGGCCGAAACGTCGAGCGCCGTTCGTCCTCGCCTGTGCCCTCGTAGCGGCGTCGGGCTGGTTCGCGCTGCGGTCTGCCGCGGCGGACCCGCCGGCGCGCTGGTCGGACGCCGCGACCTGGGGCGGCGCTTTGCCTCACGCAGGCGATACCGTGCATGTGCGGGCCGGCCGCACCGTGTTGCTGGACGTGGATCCGCCGCCGCTCGCGAAGCTCGTCATCGAAGGGCGGCTCGTTTTCGCCGAGCGCGACGCGGTGCTGCGGACCGGCGCGATCGACGTGCGCGGCACGCTGGCCGTCGGCAGCGCGTACCACCCGTTCTCGCACCGCGCCGAGATCGTGCTGGACGGCGCGGCGCCCGGCGAGGGCGTGGTCGCGGTCTCCGGCGGCGGGAGTCTCGAGCTGTACGGGACGCCGCGGCTGTCGTGGACGCGGCTCGCAGAGACGGCCGCGGCCGGTAGCCGCGAGCTGACGCTCACGAGCGCTCCCGGCTGGAGTGCGGGCGACCGCCTCGCCGTCGCGCCGACGGGCTTCGACGCGCGCGAGGCCGAGGAGGTCGTCGTGGTGCGCGTCGACGGCGCGCACGTCACGCTCGCGGCGCCGCTCCGGTTCGCCCACTGCGGTGCGGTCACGGACGGGGTGGACGAGCGCGCGGAAGTGGGATTGCTTTCGCACAACGTGCGCGTGCGCGGCGAGGCAGCCGCCGGGGCGCGCGGACTCGGCGGTCAGGTCGTCGTCATGCGCGGCGGGCGGCTGCGCGCCTCGAACGCGGAGTTCGCGCAGCTCGGCCGGCGCGGGCGGCTCGGCGCGTACCCGATCCATTTCCACCTTGCGGGCGACGGCGGCGGTTCGTTCGTCACCGGCTCCAGCATCCATCACGCGCACAACCGCTGCGTGACGATTCACGGCACGCGTGACGTTCGCGTCACGAACGACGTCGCGTACGACACGATCGGGCATTGCTACTTTCTCGAAGACGGCGGCGAGACGGGCAACGTGCTCGACGGGAACCTCGGAATGTTGACCCGCGCGGCTGCACCCGGTGAAGCCGTCCTGGACTCGGACCGTCAGCCGGCGACGTTCTGGATCGCCAACCCGGACAACGTCGTGACGCGCAATGCCGCGGCGGGCTCGGACGGGAGCGGCTTCTGGTACAACCTCACGCCGCACCCGACGGGGTCGTCCGCGACCGCATCCCTCTGGCCGCGCCGGACCAACTTGCGCGCGTTCGCCGACAACGTCGCGCACGCGAACGAGATGAACGGGCTGTTCGTCGACAACCTGCGCAACCCGCCGGGCGTCATCGAGGCGCCCAACTACAGTCCGGCCGCCGTTGCCGATTATCGCCGGCTCGTCGCGTACAAGAACCGCCGCCGCGGCGCGTGGCTGCGCGGCACGAACCTCCGGTTGACCGGCGCGCGCATCGCCGACAACAGCATCGGCGTGACGTTCGCCGGCGCCGGTGCGGTGCTGCGCGACAGTGTCGTCGTCGGAGAGAGCGAGAACCGTACCGGGCCGCCGAAGCCGAACGACCCCGCCTTTCCGATCCGCGGCTTCGAGTTCTACGACGGACAGGTGGGCGTCGAGAACACGCGCTTCATCGGCTTCGTCCCGGACGAGCGGCGGGCCGCGGGCGCGCTCGGCGCGCTGCAGTACTCACCGTTCTTCACCGACCCGACGAACTACGCGCGCGGGCTGACGTTCGAGAACGCGCAGCGGGTCTACCTGAAGCCGTATGCGATCGCGCCGACCAACGACCGGAACGGCGCCGACGGCTATCGTTCGAACGTCTTTCGCGACTTGGACGGCTCGGTCACCGGCCGCGCCGGTACGGCGGTCGTCATGGCGTCACCGTTTCTCGCCGGCGACGACTGCGTGCTCCAGCCGGATTCGAACGCCGCGGTGTGCGACGCGCCGTACGGCAGCCTGTTCGTGAGCGATCTCGACGCGCGGCCGCGGCGGATGGGTCCCGTTCGCGTCGCGCGCCTCGGCGACGGCGGCGCCGCAGGCTCGAGCGGTGCCGGCGACGGGGAAATGCTGCTCTTGGGCAACCCGCGCGACGGCGTCAACACCAGCTTTCAGACGAACCTGCGCGCGGGCGGGCGCTACGGCGTGCGCTTCGGCGGCGCGTTCCCGCGCCGTCTACGGCTGTCGCTGCACCACCTGAGCGCGGGCCAGCGGATCACGGTACTGCTGCCGCAAGCGCCGCGCGACGCCGTGGCCTTCGCCGGTCGAGATGCGCGCGCGCGTGTCGCAGCGCTCCGCGACGAGGCGGGTGACCTCGTGCTCGAGCTCGTGACCGACGCGCAGGATGCCGGAGCGGTCTACGACGTGTGCGCCGACGCGGCGTGCCGCTGAGCGGTACCGGTTGACGGTACCGTGCGGCGTCAGCCCGAGCTCCCGATCAGGACTCCGGCGGTGAAGACGAGCGCGCCGCCGACCACCACCTCGACGACGCTGGTGACGAAGTTCGTCGCGAAGTAGCGATAGCGGATGTACGCGATCACCAGCAGCTCGACGCCGACGACGGCGTAGGCCAGCGTGAGCGCCTGCTGCACGTTCGGCAGCAGGAACGGCAGCGTGTGCAAGAACCCGCCGATGAACGTCATGAAGCCGGTGATGAGACCGCGCACGAGCGGCTTGCCGCGGCCGGTCAGCGAGCCGTCGTCGCTGAGGCCCTCCGAGAACGCCATCGAGATCCCGGCGCCGACCGCCGCCGCCGCGCCGACCAGGAACACCGTGTGCGAGACGTGCGTCGCGAACGCCGTCGCGAAGATCGGCGCCAGCGTCGAGACCGAACCGTCCATGAGGCCGGCCAGCCCGGGCTGCACGACTCGGAGCAGGAAGTTCTTGTCGTCGCCGTCCGGCTGTTTGGCAGAAGTGGCTTCGAGCTCCGTCTGACCCAGCACGTCTCAGCTCCTCGCGGCTTTCGGGCAACGTGGCAGCCGTTTCGGCGAGCGCCACGGCGTCCACTTCCCACCGCGAGCCGCCGCGCGCGCGTCTCGTGCCGCGCGCGCGACGGTTCACCGCTTCGTGCGACTACGGATACCAGCTTCCGAACACGTAGCAGTTGTGGAAGTTCTTGCGATACACGCCCGCGCCGTAGACGTCGCTGCACTGCGGCTGGTGGAACGCGATCTGGTTGGCCATGAACTGGCCGGGATCGGGCCGTGCGAACGGGTTTCCGCCGGGGCCGCACGACGCGATGTACGGGTCGCACGGCGTCCCGATCTCGTAGAGACCGGTGCACTGCGGGTCCATGCTCGGGTCGCACGCGGGCGGCGGACCCGTCGGATCGACCGGATTGCCGGGATCGTTCACGCACGTATCGATGTTGCAGGTCTGAAACGCGTGCGTCGCGCGCTGGCTTGCGGACGCCGTTCTCTGCGGGACGGCGCTGCCGGACGACGACGAGCCGCAGGCGGCCAGACCGGCAGCCAACGACAATGCTGCGAGAGCGCCTAAACAGCGCTCGCCGATGGTTCTCATGTTCACCCTTTTCTTGCCTTCGAAGAGGCGACGACAATGGCGGAGTCACCACTCCGCTGACCGCGCGGCGGAGAAAGTGCCCTGCATCAGTATTCGAGACGTCGCCGCGCGCGGGCAATACGCAAAAAGGACGAAAAAATGCCTAGTCCGCCGTGTCGAGCAAGCCGCAGCGCGACGCGATCGCGACCGCTTCACCGCGGCTCGACGCCCCGAGCTTCGCCAGCAGCGCCGCGACTTGCGTGCGCACCGTGTTCACCGAGCGGCGATGACGATCCGCGATCGCTTGATTGGAGAGCCCTTCTGCGAGACAACCGAGAATTCGTCGCTCGGTGGGCGTGAGCGGCACCGCGCTCGCGCGCGCGCTCGCGCCGTGCGCGAACGGCGCTGCGCACACGGCGCCGACGAAGCGCGCGAAGCCGGACCGGTCGGCGCGGTCGAGATCCGCGAGCGCGCGGCGAAATCTCGCCGCATCGTGCGCCCATGCCGCGTGAATCGCGACGTCGATCCCGGCGAGGTCGCGCGGCAGCGGCAGCGCGTCGGCCGCCGCGGACCGGCCGGCGTCCGCACCCTGCAGCGTCGACCGGGCGATGACCTCCCAGCGATCGCTCAGCGCGTTCGTCCGCTCGAAGATCGCGCGGTTCCCTTGATCGGCGCTGCGGAAGGCGTGGTGGCGCTCGAGCGCGGCTTCGGCTTCGGCGGGCGCGCCGGCGGCGGCGCACACCGCGGCCAGCAACGCGTAGCGCGTGCGGTTCTGCACGGCGACGAGATCGGATTCCGGCAAGCGGCGCAGGATCTCTTGCGCGTCGTCCCAGCGGCCCGCGCTCGGGTGCACCAGCGCCAGCGCGACGATCTCGTAGATCATCCCGCAGCGGCTGGTGCTCGGCACGCCGACCAGCGCCTGGCGCAGGCGATCGATCTCCGCGTCGTCTCCGCGCTCCGCGGCGATCTTGAGCTGGGCGCGCAAGCCGATGCCGAGATACTCGAAGTCGCCGGCGCGCCGCGCCGCGTCGACGCACTTCGCCGCGCAGCGCGCCGCCTCGGCGGCGCGTCCGGCGCCGGCGTGCATCAGGTACAGGTTCATCCACACGGCGGCTGCGCGGCGCTGGTTCTCGCACCACTCGGCGCCCTCGATCGCGCTCGCCGCGTAGCGGCGCATCGCGTGCTCGTCGCGCGCATGGTAGAAGATCAGCGCGGCGTTGGCGTGCACGATCGAGCGCGCATCGGTGTCGACCGAAGGCCGTTCCACCAGCGCCAGCGCGCGCTCGATGACCGGCATCGCGTCGGTCAAGCGGTCGGTGAACGTGAGCGCGACCGCCTCCACGTCGAGCAGCATCGCGCGCTGGCGATCGGTCAGGCCGGTGCGCCGCTGCAAGGCGCCGATCACGCTCAGCGCGTCGCGCCGGTCGTAGCGCGCGTAGTGCACCGCGATCTTGGTGATGACGTCGACCGCGAGCGCCGAGTCGAGCGTCTCCACGGTCGCGAGCGCCGAGCGGAAGTGGTGCTCCGCTTCCGAGACCAGGCCGTGCGCTTCGGCGCAGATGCCGTGCAGCGCCGGCAGAACCGCGGACGCCGCGCCGTCGTCCGACTCGGCGACCGCGAGCGCGCGTTCGACCACCGCCAGCCGGCCGCGGTCGGCGAACGCCAAACCGTGCGCGACCAGAACGTCGGCGACGGCGCGCCCGTCGCGCGCGCGCAGCAGCGCCTCGAGCGCTTCGTCGAGACGGTCGACCGCGCGCAGCGCGCGCGCCGCGGTCTTCCACGCGTCCGCGAGCGCGGTCTCGCCGTCGCGCCGGACTTCGCGCCGCACGAAGTCGCGGAACAGCTCGTGGAGCGCGTACTCGTCCTCGCTGCGCTTCGTCACGAAGGTGACGCGCTCGCGCAAGTTCTCGATCAGCGCCAGCGCGCCGTCGTAGCCGGCCGCCGCGCACAGCTCGATCGTGAGCCGCGGCAGGAACGCGACGGTGCGCAAGAACGCGCGCGACGCCGGATCCAGCGCGCGCCAGACTTGATCGGCCAGATACTCGTACAGCATCTCGCGCGACGACTCGCCGGCGCCGGCCAGATCGCGCGCGCTGGCCGCGGTCTTGAGCGCGAGCTGGAACGCCGCCGGCCAGCCGTCGACGCGCGCGAGCAGCTCGGCGACGACGGCGCGGTCGGCCCGCGGCCCGGCCCACTCCAGCGCCTCGTCCGGCGAGAGCCGAAGCTCGTCGGCGCCGATCGGCAGGTCGCACAGGCCGTACGCGGTCCAGCTCGCGAACGGCAGGCCGGAGCTGGTGCGCGAGCTGATGATGAACCGCACCTCGCCGGCGGTCGTGTCCACCAGCCGCCGCATGAAGACGGCGATCGCCGGGTCCGCGTCGCCGACGTGAAAGTCGTCGACGACCAGCGTCACGCGCCGGTCTCGGAGATGGCTGGCGAACCACTGCGCCAGGTCGGCGGCGAACGCCGGCGAGCCGTGCAGCGTCTGCAGCGCCGTCGAGACGTTGGCTCGTATCGCCGGGTCGATCGCGGCGACCGTCTCGGCGAAGCCGCGGGCGAACGGCGCGAGCGCCGTCGCCTCGGGCGACGGGTCGTACACGAGCGCGTCGGGGCGCCGTTCGAGATACTGCCGGAGCGCGGTCGTCTTCCCGAAACCGGCCGGCGCGACGATCCCGACCACGCGCAGCTCGGCCGCGGCGGCGATTCGCCGCACGACGCGCTCCCGCCACACCGAGCCGAAGCGCGCGCCGAGCGCCGGCACGACCGCGCCTACGCGGTCTCGCGGATCGTCGCCGCGCCGATCACTTCGACCCCGTCCGCATCGAAGAGCGCTACCAGCTGTCCCGGCGTCACCGCGCGGTGCGGCTCGTCGAAGTCCAGCCGCAGCGTCCCGTCGTCGTGCAGCGCCGCCGTCGCGGGGACGAGCTTGGCGCGGTAGCGCGTCATCGCCAGCACGCGCGCGCGGCCGCCGGCGAAGCGCTCGGGACGGATCAGGTTCACCTCGTCGGCGATCAGCGACGCCACGCCGAGCTCGTCGTCGCGGCCGATCACGATGGTGTTCGTCGCCGCGTCGACGCGCGTCACGTAGCGCGGGCCGCCGGTGCCGGCCGGAACGCCGCGGCGCTGGCCGACCGTGTAGCCGCCGATCCCGGCGTGCGTGCCGACGCGCTCGCCCGCCGTGGTGACGACGGCGCCCGCGCGCGCGGTCTCGGGCGCCAGCGAGGCCAGGATCTCGCGGTAGTCGCCGCCCTCGACGAAGCAGATGTCCTGCGACTCCGTCTTGTCGGCGACCGGCAGCCCGAGCCGCGCGGCGTGCGCGCGCGTCTCCGGCTTCGACATCCGGCCGACCGGCAGCAGCAGCCGGCCGAGCTGGGCCGGCGTGAGCTGGGCCAGCGCGTAGCTCTGGTCCTTCGGCGACGCGGTGCGATAGAGGTGCGAACCGTCGGCCGCGTGCTCGAGCCGCGCGTAGTGGCCGGTCGCGATCCAGCGCGCGCCGAGCCGGTCGGCGTACGACCGCAGCGTCCCCAGCTTGACCTGGTTGTTGCACGAGACGCAGGGGTTGGGCGTGCGGCCGCGCGCGTAGTCCTCGGCGAAGCGCGCGATCACGCCGCGCCGGAACGTCTCCTCGAAGTCCAGGACGTAGTGGGGGATGCCGAGGACGGCCGCGCTGCGGCGCGCGTCGTCGAAGTCGTCGGCGCCGCAGCACGACCGCGCGTGCGGCGCTTTGGTGGGCGCGTACATCTTCATCGTCACGCCGACGACCTCGTAGCCCGCCTCCTTCAGGAGCCCCGCCGCCACGGCCGAGTCGACGCCCCCGCTCATCGCGGCGACGACGCGTGTCCTCTCGCTCATCACACCGTCTAAACCGAATACCAGGAGAACTAGGTGCACCCGCTAAGGTTCGCAGTCATGCCTGCGCTCGGAGAGGAGTTCCGAAGCGCGCGAGAAGCGCGCGGGCTCACGCTCTCGGACGTCGCCGAACAGATTCACATCCGCTCGGTCTACCTCAACGCCATCGAAAACGAAGATTGGAAGGCGATCGGCGCGCCGGTGTACGTCCGCGGATTCATCCGGACCTACGCGCGGTTCCTGGCGCTCGACGGCGAGGACGCGATCGCGCGGTTCAACGCCGCCGCGCCGCAAGAACGCCCGCCCGCCTCGGCCGTGCTGGCCGACTTCGAGGACGAGAACGAGCGATCGGGACCCTCGCTGTGGGTGCTCCTCGGCGGCCTGGTCGCCGTCGCGCTGGTCGCGTTCGTCGTCTACGAGTACTGGCAGTACGCTAAAGGCGGCGACCGCCCGGTTCCGGTCGCGGTCGCGACGCCCGCCGCGCAACCGGCGACCGCTTCGGCCGGGTCCCAGGCTCCGGTCGCATCGGCGGCGCCGAAGGCAACGCCGGCGGCCGGCGCGCACCACCAGCTCGCGATCCGTCTCACCCAGCGCTCGTGGCTGCGCGTCTCGGTCGACGGCGTCACCAAGCTCGAAGGGATCTACCCCGCCGGGACGGCGCGCACGTTCACCGGCACCGCCGCCGACGTGCGGGCCGGCAACGCCGGCGGCGTCTCCGTCGGGGTGAACGGGCGTCCGCCCGCGCCGATGGGCAAAGAAGGCGACGTCGTCGAGCAACGCTATCCACTCTAACGTCAGGAACTACCGAGTCACATGGCATCCGAGTCGTCGTTCGACGTGGTCTCCCGGGTCGATCCGCAAGAGCTCGACAACGCGCTGAACCAAGCGCGCAAGGAGATCGCGGGGCGGTTCGATTTCAAGCACTCCATCGCTTCGATCGAGTCCGACCAGAAGACGATCACCGTCCTCGCCGACGACGAGATGAAGCTGCGCAACGTGATCGACATCATCCAGTCGAAAGCGGTCAAGCGGGGGATCGACCTGAAATCGTTCGACCTCTCGAAGCCGGCGGAGCCGGCGTCCGGCTCGTCCCTGCGGCAGCGCATCACCGTGCGCGCCGGGATTCCGAAGGACAAGTCCAAGCCGCTCATGGACGCCATCAAGGCCGCGAAGCTCAAGGTGCAGGCGCAGTTTCAGGACGAGCAGATCCGCATCTCAGGCAAGTCCAAGGACGATCTGCAAAAAGTGCAGCAACTGCTGAAAGGGTTGGACTTCGAGCTGCCGCTGCAGTTCGTGAACTATCGATGACGGCGCTTGCTTCCGCGACGCGGACGGTCTCCTTCGTCTCCCTCGGGTGCGCGAAGAATCTCGTCGACTCCGAGGTGATGATCGCGAAGCTGGGCGCGGCCGGCTGGGCGCTCGTCGCCGACGCCGATGCCGCGGACGCCGTCGTCATCAACACCTGCGCGTTCATCGATCCGGCGAAGGCCGAGTCGACGGAGACGATCTTGGAGCACGCCGAGCGCAAGCGCGAGGGCCAGCAGCTCATCGTCGCGGGCTGTCTCTCGCAGCGCTTCGGCGACGAGCTGCAATCGCTGATCCCCGAGATCGACGGCGTCATCGGAACCGGCGCGTACGCGTCGATCGCCGATCTGCTCGACGACGCGCGCGCCGGAAAGCGACCGGTCCGGTTCGGGTTCGAGGCGGAGCCGGAGCACGACTTTCTGCCGCGGCTGATCACCACGCCGCCGGCGACCGCGTACCTCAAGATCGCCGAAGGCTGCGATCACCCGTGCACGTTCTGCATCATCCCCAAGCTGCGCGGCGCGTTCCGCTCGCGCTCGGCCGAGTCGATCCTGGCCGAAGCGCGCGCGCTCGCGGCCGGCGGCACCAAAGAGCTGATCCTGATCGCGCAGGACACCTCGATGTGGGGCCGCGACCGCGGCATCCGGCGCGGCGGCCTGGCGCAACTGCTGCACCAGCTCGACGCGATCGACGGCCTGGAGTGGATCCGGCTGCTGTACCTGTATCCCGCCACCGTCGACGACGAGCTGATCGACGCCATGGCGGCGCTGCCGAAAGTCTGCAAGTACATGGACATGCCGCTGCAGCACGTCAGCGCGCCGGTGCTGCGCGGGATGCTGCGGCCGTCGAACGGCGCGCGGTATCTCGAGATCGTCGAAGACTTCCGGCGCCGCGTCCCCGGGATCACGATGCGCTCGACGTTCATCGTCGGGTTCCCCGGTGAAACCGAGGAGCACGTCGCCGAGCTCGAAGCGTGGATCGAGCGCGCCGAGCTGGACCGCGTCGGCTTCTTCGTCTACTCGCGCGAAGACGGGACGCCGGGCGCGCAGCTTCCGCATCACGTGCCGGAGCGCGAGAAGCGCCGCCGGCTGCTGCGGCTGCGCGACGCGCAGCGCCGCGCCTCGGAGCGCGCGCGCGCGAAGCGGCTCGGGCAGACGGTGCGCGTGCTGGTCGAGGAGCGGCGCACGCTGCGCCGCACCGATCCGCTCGCCGTGGGACTGCGCGCATCGGACGTGCTGGTCGGCCGCTCGATGGGCGAGGCGCCCGGCGTCGACGGCGTCGTCGCGTTCCGCGGCGCGGCCGCACCGGGCGAGTTCGTCGGCGTCCGGCTCGACGGCAACACCGCGTTCGACTTCTACGGTTCGCTCGCCGGCGCGGAGGTGACCGCGTGAGCAAGTACCTGGTCGCCGACGAGCCGCCGGCGCGGCCCGCCGACCGCCCGCGGCGGCGTTCCGACCGGCCGCCCGAGCCGCGCCCGGCCTCGCGCTGGCGCACGTTTTTCGCGTACCTGCTCGGCGCGCTGCTGATCGTGGTCGGCGTGGTGTTCGGGCTGGTCGCGTACCGCGTGCTGCACGACCATCAGCGCGTGCCGGGGTCGCTGAGCGAGATCTTCATCCCCGCGCCGGCGGCGGTGTTCGGCAAGGACCGCATCTACGTGATGCTGCTGGGCACCGACTTCAACCGCGACGAGAAGGGGATGCCGTACTCGAAGGGCGCGCGCAGCGACACGATCATGGTGGCCGGCATCGACTTTTCGTCGAAAGCGGTGAAGCTGATCTCGATCCTGCGCGACACCGAGGCGACCGTCAACGGCCACGACACGAAGATCAACGAAGCCTACTCCCAGGGTGGCGTCAAGCTCGCCGACCAGGTCATCGGCGATTTCCTCGGCCTGCCGAAGAACGAGCGCGGCACGTACTTCGACCGCTACGTCGTGGTGAACCCGAACGGCGTGAAGGACTTCGTCGACGCGATCGGCGGGATCGACGTCCCGGTCACCGAGGCGATGGACTACGACGACAACTGGGGCCAGCTCCACATCCACTTCAAGCCCGGCTTGCAGCACATGAACGGCCAGCAGGCGATGGGCTACAGCCGGTTCCGGCACGACGCGTGCAGCGACGTCTGCCGGACGAAGCGGCAGCAGCAGATCATCGGGCTGACGATGGCCAAGCTCAAGTCGCAGAAGCTCAACGACGTGCTCCACATCGGTCAGCTCATCGGCGCGCTCAACAAGAACGTCATGACCAACCTCTCGTTCGACGAGGAAAAGGCGATGGGCTGGCACTTCCGCGACGCGAACTTGGCCGACGTCAAAGCGCAGACGCTCGAGTACGCCGACACGAAGATCACGCCGTACGGCGGCGAGGTCGCGATCCCCGATCCCGCGCAAAAGGCCAAGCTCGTCACCGCGCTGCTAGGCCCGTACGGGAACGTCACGCCGCCGCCGGCGACCTCGCTCGCGGCGGTGAAGCCGGCCGGCGTGCACGTCGTGGTGGAGAACGGCAGCGGCATCGCCGGAATGGCGACCAAGGTCTCGGAGCAGCTCACCAAGCTCGGCTACGCCGTCGACTCGGTTCGCAACGCGGACACGTTCGGCTACGACCAGACGCAGATCCGAACCGCGACCAACGTACCGAACGTCGGCGAGCGCGTGCGCGCCGATCTCGGCGTCCCGACGGCGGCCGTGGCGCCGGCGACCGACACGACGCCCGGCCCGCGCAGCGTCGTGACGGTCATCGTCGGGCGCGACTTCGCGGCGGCGCCGTCCGCCGCGCCGACCTCGTCGGTCGCACCGGCGCACTAGCGGCGTGCCGCGCCGCCGGCTGATCGCCGCGGCGGTCGCGCTCGTCGTGGCGGCCGGGCTCGCGTACGGCGCCCGGCGGCTGTGGCTGAAGTCGGACGACCTGCTGCGGCCGGTCGTCGTCCTGCGCGACGCGGACGCCGCCGCGCTCGCCGCGCCGTCGCTCGGCGCCCGGCTGGGCGCGCTGGCCGGGAACGCGCGCGCGCCGGCCGGCGCGCGACCGCGGCTGATCGCGCTGACGTTCGACGACGGGCCGTACCCGGTGGTGACCCCGCTGCTGCTGCAGACGCTGCGCGATCTGGGCGTCCCGGCGACGTTCTTTCTCATCGGGCGCGACGCCGAGCAGTACCCGGAGCTCACCCGCGCGATCGCCGCGGAGGGCCATGAGATCGCGGACCACACGCTGACGCATCCCGACCTCGACCGGCTCGACCCGGCCGCGGTCACCCGCGAGCTCGAGCAAGGCGCCGCGACGCTCGGCCGGATCGCGCCCGACTCGGCGGAGCGCCGGCTGTTCCGGCCGCCGCACGGCCGCTACACCGTCGCGACGCTGCGCGCCGCGCAGGCCGCCGGCTTCGACACCGTCCTGTGGAGCGACGATCCCGGTGACTGGCGCGCCGTCCCCGCCGGCACCCTGCGCGAGCACGTCCTCGCCCACGCGACCGCGCCGGAGATTTTGCTGCTGCACAGCGGGCGGCAAGCCACCGTCGCGATGCTCCCTGAGCTGGTCCGCGCCTATCGGGACGCCGGCTTCCGGTTTCTCACCGTCGGCCGGCTCATGCGTGAGGTCCGGTCGGAGGAGCTGAACCACCCGGCCAAACTTCCGCTTCCGACACGGCATACGACCGTAGCGTCACCCTGAGGCTGTCGCACGGTGAAGGGGCGACCTGGCTAGACATCGCCGGCTCGACGATCCGCCGCCTGGCGCTCGGGCGGCTCGCTCACCCTTCGACAGGCTCAGGTGACGGGCGCGAGGCTCAGGGGCTGACAGGCTCCGGCGGGAGAGGCTGAGGGGGCGGCCGGGGCAACCTCCCGCGCGTTTTGCGGTACGATGTCCGAGCGGCGTCCGTGACCGCCGACTTTCGTTCACGCTGCGCCTCGGGAGGAACCGTCCTCCCCGGCGAACGGTTGTAGCTCAGTATGGCCTTCCTCAAGACCCTGTTCGACGCCAACGAACGCGAGCTGAACAAGTTCCGCCGCACCGTCGACCGGGTGAACGCGCTCGAACCCTCGATCTCCGCCCTCACCGACGACGAGCTGCGCGGCAAGACCGACGAGTTCAAGGCGCGCCTGGCGAACGGCGAGACGCTCGACCAGCTTCTCCCGGAGGCGTTCGCGGTCGTTCGCGAGACCGGCAAACGGGTGCTCGGGATGCGCCACTTCGACGTCCAGATCATGGGCGGGCAGGCGCTGCACGAGCGCAACGTCGCCGAGATGCGGACCGGCGAAGGCAAGACGCTGGTCGCGACGCTGCCGGTCTACCTCAACGCGCTGACCGGCCTGGGCGTGCACGTCGTCACGGTGAACGACTACCTCGCCAAGCGCGACGCCGAGTGGATGGGCCCGCTCTACACCGCGCTCGGCTTGACGGTGGGCGTGATTCAGCACGACCTCGACCACAACGCGCGTAAAGCGGCGTACGACAGCGACGTCACCTACGTCACGAACAACGAGGTCGGGTTCGACTACCTGCGCGACAACATGGCGTGGGCGCTCGACCAGATGGTGCAGCGCCACCTCAACTTCGCCATCGTCGACGAGGTCGACTCGATCCTGATCGACGAGGCGCGCACGCCGCTGATCATCAGCGGCCAAGGCCACGACGCGACCGAGCTGTACGGGCAGTTCGCGAAGATCATCCCGCGCCTGGTCAAGGACGACGACTTCACCGTTGACCAGAAGTCGCACGCCGTCCCGATCACCGAGAAGGGCGTCGCGAAGGTCGAGAAGATGCTGGGCGTCTCGAACCTCTACGACCAGCGCAACCTCGAGCTCACGCACCAGCTCACCGCCGCGCTCAAAGCCTGGCACCTCTTCCACAAGGACCAGCAGTACATCGTCAAGGACGGCGAGGTCGTCATCGTCGACGAGTTCACCGGCCGGCTCATGTACGGCCGCCGCTACTCCGACGGCATCCACCAGGCGATCGAGGCGAAGGAAGGCCTGAACGTCCGCAGCGAGGACCAGACGCTCGCGACGATCACGTTCCAGAACTACTTCCGGCTCTACGACAAGCTGGCCGGGATGACGGGTACCGCGAAGACCGAGGAGCGCGAGTTCCGCGAGATCTACGGGCTCAACGTCGTCGTGCTCCCCACCAACATGCCGGTGAAGCGCAAGGACGCCGCGGACATCGTCTACCGCAGCGAAGAGGCGAAGTTCAACGCGGTCATCGACGACATCATCGCCGAGCACGAGAAGGGCCGGCCGGTGCTGGTCGGGACGCGCTCGATCGAGAAGTCGGAGCGGCTCGCGATGATGCTGCGCCGGCGCGGCGTCGAGTGCAACGTCCTCAACGCGAAGTACCACGAGCAGGAAGCGCAGATCATCAAGGACGCGGGCCAGCACGGCGCGGTCACGATCGCGACGAACATGGCCGGCCGCGGCGTCGACATCAAGCTCGGCGAGGGCGTTCCGGAGCTGGGCGGGCTGCACATCATCGGCACCGAGCGCCACGAGTCGCGGCGCATCGACAACCAGCTGCGCGGGCGCTCCGGCCGGCAGGGCGACCCGGGGACGACGCGCTTCTACATCGCGCTCGAAGACGAGCTGATGCGGCTGTTCGGCCAAGAGCGGCTGCAGAAGATGATGGATTTCGTCAAGTTCACCGACGAGACGCCGATCGAGGCCGGCATCCTGTCGCGCTCGATCGAGAACGCGCAGTCGAAGGTCGAGAACCACAATTACGAGATCCGCAAGTCGGTGCTCGAGTACGACGACGTCATGAACAAGCAGCGCGAGGTGATCTACGGTGAGCGCCGCAAAGTGCTCGCAGGCGAACCGCTGAGGGACTACTTCGTCGACGCGCTGCGCCGCAAGACGGGCTATGCCGTCGACACGGGCGCGCCGGAAGAGGAGCATCCGTCGGAGTGGAACCTCCAGGCGATCCTCGACGAAGTCGAGCAGCTCTTCCCGATCAAGGACGACGTCTCGGTCGCCGATCTCGAGAAGCTCGACCGCGACGGGATGAAAGAGCTGCTCTTCAACCACGCGCTGGCGGCGTACGAGGAGAAAGAGGCCGAGGTCACGCCCGAGATCATGCGGACCGTCGAGTCCCAGTACATCATGCTGCCGATCATCGACCGCTTGTGGGTCGATCATCTGTACATCATGGACGCGCTCAAGGCCGGGATCGGGCTGCGCGGCTACGGGCAGAAAGACCCGCGCGTCGAGTACGAAAAAGAAGCGTACGAGATCTTCGAGGACCTCAAGAACAACATCGCCGACGAAGCGATCAAGGCGGTGTTCTCGGTGACCATCCAGATGGCGCCGCCCGAGGACGGCGGAGCCTACGGCGAGTTCGCGCCCGGGCAGCCCTACGCCAACGGCAACGGCGCGGCGAACGGAGCGCCGCAGTACACCGCCCTCCCCGACCCCATCGAGCCGGCGCAGTCGCGCATGGACCCGGCGCTCGCGGAGCGGCTGCTCGGGCCGGCGCCGAAGTACGAGGCCACGCAGATCCACACCAACCGCGGCGACGAGCCGCCGAAGCCGAAGCAGGCCGCGGCCGAGAAGGTCGGCCGCAACGAGCTGTGCCCGTGCGGCAGCGGAAAGAAGTACAAGCGCTGCCACGGCGCCGCCGCCTGACGGCGGCGCGCCGAGGCCGGATGCTCTAGAGGACCGTCTCCCCGCGCATCAGCGAGACGGGGAGCTGGATGCTCGCGCTCTGACCGTCGTTGCGCGAGGCCGTCAGGGTGAGCTGCAGCGTCGTCGCGGTCGACGGAAGCTGCAGGTTGTTGGCGGAGAACACGCCCTGCCACGTCCCCGAGCCGAGCGGTGAGAGACCGATCTTCGTCGAGGCCGTGCCGATGGTGACTTTCTGCACGTTGGTCGTCGCGATCACGTTGACGCGCACCGTCGCGTTCGGCGTGATCACGGTCGGCTGCAGTTGCGCCCAGAAGATCTGCGGCGCGTCGTTCGGACCCGCGTACGTGCTCGGCGGCGGCGACCCGAACACGTAGACGTTCGCTTGCGCGAACGCGGTCGGCGTCGCGGCCGGGCTCGCCGACCCCGCCGGAGACGCCGCCGGTGAGGCGGCGGCGGATGCGTCGGGCACCGGCGAACCGCTCACGCTCGGCTTGCGCGAGGCCGACACGCTCGGGGCCGCCGTGCGCGCCGGAGCGGCCGCCGGCGGAGCCGTCGCCGAAGCGGCCGGGAAGCGCGTTTGCGGCGGAAGCGTCGGAAGCGGGCGCGGCGTCGGGATCGCCATGCCCGGCGGACCGGCGGCGTTCGGCACCGTCGTCGCCTCGTTGCCTTTGAGGACGTGCGGGGTGACGACGATGATCAGCTCGTTGCGCGTGCTGGTCGTGTTCTGGTTGCGGAACGCGCGGCCGATGATCGGCAGGTTGCCGAGGATCGGGAGCCGGCTCTCTTGCGACTGCGTGCTCTCCTGGATCAGCCCGCCGATGACGAGCGTCTCGTTGTCGTGCAGGTGCACCGAGGTCTGCGTGTCGCGCGTCGCGATCTGCGGGACGTTGTTCAGGAAGCCGCTCAGCGAGTTCACGACCGGGTGCAGGGCGACGTTGACGTCGCCGTTGAGCGTGATGATCGGCGTGATGTCGAGCGTGACGCCGGTGTTGAACGTCTGCAGCTGCGTCGTCGCGACCGTCCCCGAGCCGCCGCCGACAGTGGTCAGGATGCTGATCGAGTCGCCGGCGCGGATCGTCGCGGTGCGGCCGGAGACGGTCGTGATGCGCGGGTCGGCCAGCACGCGCGCTTTGCCGTTCTGGATCAGCAGGTTGATCTGCGCCTGGAACTGCAGCGCGGTGCGGGTGAGCGGCTGGAACGCGATCAGGCGGCCGGGTTGGCCGCTGTTGGGATCGGGGGTCGGCTGGATCTCGCTGAACGTCGTCCCGATCGACGTCGTCCCGAGCTGGAGCCCCAAGTTGCGCGAGCTGCTCTCGTCCAGCTCGAGGATCTCGGTGTCGAGCACGACGGACTGCGGGATCGTGTCCAGCTCCGCGATCAGCTCCTTGGCGGCGCGGATGCTGGTCGGCGAGCCGGTCAGGATCACCGACGTCATCCCGTTCGGCACGATCACGCGCAGGTCGGGCGCCGTGACCTGCAGCGCGCTCTGCACCGCGCTCGCGATGTCCTGCGCCGTCGTCGACGTTCCGTAGCCCTGGTTCGGCACGATCGACTGCAGCTGCACGATCTCGTGGCCGTTCGCGACGCCGCCGCCGATGACGACGTTGCCCGGCTCGCCGGTCGAGCTCGACGCGGCGGTTCCGTCGAGGCGGGCGATCCCCTCGGCGATGCGCTGGTGGTCGGCGGCCGCCGCGACCACCGAGAGCGCGTTGAGGCTGGCGTCGACGGTCACCAGCGCGTCGGGGAACGACCGTTTGATCAAGTCCGCGACCGAGGACGCGTCGACGTTCTTGATCCGGTAGATCTGCACGTAGCGCGCGCCGTAGGCCGGGACGTCGATCTGCGCGATCAGCGCCTTGGCGCGCGTGACGTCCTCGGGCGAACCGCTCAGGGCGACCGCCGAACCGGAGACGGCCGCGTGGACGCGCGGAATCTGCGCGCTCACCGCGCGCGCGACGTCCTGCGGACGGCGCTGGCTGACCTTGACGGCCTCGCTGGCGACCGGGATCGTCGTGGGCGCCGCGGTCGGCGCATCGATTCCGCCGATGAGCCCCTTGATCTGCGTCATGTCGGGCGGCGTCGCGCTGACCAGCATCGTGGTGCGTGAGATCACGGTGATCTTCGCCGCCGGGTACAGCGCGCGCAGCCGCTCGGCGACCATCGCCGCGGTCGGGCTGCGCAGCGTGATCGCCTCGGACGTCGGCTTGCTGGGATCGCGCACGTCGAGACCCTGGAGGATCGCGCGCGCGCTCGCGATGTCGCTCGCCGCGCCGCTGAGCACCAGGGCGTTGCCGGCCGGATCGGCGCGCACGCCGAGGCGCGGATACATCGTGCGCAAGACGTTCGCGGCGCGCGCCGCCGGGACGATGGCGAGCGGGACGACGGCCGAGGATTCCGCGGAGACCGAGACCGTGCGCCCCTCGCGGGCGCAGCGCAGCCGCGCCTGCACGCAGACCGCCCGAATCGCTTCGTCGGCGCTCGCGTCGTGCAGCGTGAGGTTGACGTTGCCGCGCACGTCGTCGTTGATGACGATGCTCAGATGGGCCAGCTCGCCGATCCGCAGCAGCACGTCGCGCACGGGCTCGTCGTGCGCGTTGAGCTGGATGCGGCGCGGAGCCGCGACCGGACCGGCCGGCGCGGCCGGGGCCGGAGGCGCCAGGACGCCGGACGTGACGAAGCCGGCCGCCAGCAACAATGCACCGGCGACGGCGCGAGTACGGCGCCCGTCGAACGATCCCACGAGGCTCTCTTCGACAGCCGCGCCGGATTCCGGCTACCGTCCGTAACGTTGCGGTATGGAATGTGACGGCGAGCGTCCCCAGCGGCGGTCCGCTGTCGCAGGCCGGTGTTCCGAGCCGGGCCACGAAGACCGGAGGCCGTGGAGATTCTGCCGGCGACGCGGCCGTGGTTCGAGCGGGCCGACTGGGAAGCCGAGGCACGGCGCCGCGGGCTCAGCGCCCGGGACCGCGCGCTGGCCGGTGCCTTCCGCCGCGACGGCTTCGTCGTGGTCGAGGACGACCGCGTGCTCGACGAGCTGGACGTCGACGGCGTCTGGGAGCGCCTGGCGGGACGCTACGCCGCCGACGGCGCCGGCCGCGTCCAGGACGCCTGGGAGTACGAGCCGGTGGTCCGCGCGGTCGCGGCGCATCCGGCGGTGCTGCGCGTGCTGCGCATGCTCTACGGACGCGAGCCGATCCCGTTCCAGACGTTGAACTTCCTGAGCGGAACCGAGCAGCGGACGCACAGCGACACCATCCACTTCTCGTCGCTGCCGACGGGCTTCATGTGCGGCGTGTGGATGGCGATGGAGGACGTGACGCTGCAGCAAGGACCGCTGCACTACTACCCCGGGTCGCAGACGCTGCCCGAGTTCGACTACGAGGACTTCGGCGTGCCGCCGGTCAGCGGCGAGCAGAGCTGGAGCAATCCGAGCACCGTCGCGTCGTACCAGCTCTACGAGACCCGCATCGACGAGGTCGCGCGCGCGAACGGCTTTCGGCGCGAAGAGCTCGCGATCGCGCGCGGGACGTTCCTGATCTGGTCGGCGAACCTGCTCCACGGCGGTTCGCCGCGCGACGACCGCACGCTCACCCGCAAGAGCCAGGTCTCGCACTACTACTTCGCCGGCGCGGTGCCGTTCACGCCGATGTTCTCGCGCCGCAGCGAAGGCCGCTTCGCGGTTCGCTCCGTGCGCGACATCCGTACCGGGCGCTGGGCCGCAGCCTCGCTCGACGGGACGCCGGTGGTCTTCCCCGACGGCGGCGAGGAACTGCGGCGGATCCGGCCGGTGCGGGGTCTGCCCGGGATCGTGACGCGCGCGCTCGCGCCGCACGCGCCGCTGCCGGAGTCGCCGCGGGCCGCCGTCGTGCGGGTCGCGCGCGACCTCGCGCGCACGCTGCGCCGGTAGGGCGGCGCGCGTCGGGCGAGAAGGGCGACATCCCGTGTCCGACGCTCAAACCGCCGCCATCGACCGCTCCCGCGAGCGCCTCAGCGCGCTGAAGGTGCGGCTTTGACGACGCGTCCAAGCGGCGCAGCGTAGCCGAGCTCGAAGCGCGCTCGCGCGCCGACGACTTCTGGGGCGATCCGGAGAAGGCGCGCGGCGTGATGAAGCGCATCGCCGACCTGCGCTCCGACCTCGACGCGGTCGACGCCGTCGACGCGGCGCTGAACGACGCCGCCGAGATCATCGAGGTGCTCGGCGACGAGGAAGGCGCGGAGGCCGAGGCCGACGCGATGATCGCGCGCGCCGCGAAGGCGCTCGACGACCTCGAGATGGCCGCGAACTTCGACCGCCCGTACGACTCGCACGGCGCGATCGTGACGATCCGCGCGGGCGCCGGCGGCACCGACGCCGCGGACTGGGTGCAGATGCTCGCGCGCATGTACCTGCGCTGGGCCGAGAGCCACGGCTACGAGTCGCACGTGATCGAGGAGATGCCCGGCGACGAGGCCGGGCTGCGCTCGATCACCTTCATCTTGCGCGGCAAGAACGCGTACGGGATGCTCGAGAGCGAGCGCGGCGTCCACCGCTTGGTGCGCATCTCGCCGTTCGACAACCAGGGCCGCCGCCAGACGTCGTTCGCCGAGGTCGACGTCGTCCCGGAGATGGAGGAGGGCGACGCCGGCGACGTCGAGATCAAGCCCGAGGACATGAAAGTCGAGACGTTCAAGGCCAGCGGCGCCGGCGGCCAGTACGTCAACAAGACGGAGTCGGCGATCCGCATCCACCACGTGCCGACCGGGCTCGTCGTCGCCTCGCAGCAGGAGCGCTCGCAGATGCAGAACCGCGACGTGGCGATGAACATCCTGCGCGCCAAGCTCGTGCAGCGCGCGCGCGAGGAGCAGGCAGCGAAGCTCAACGAGCTGCGCGGCGACCGCATGGCGAACGAGTGGGGCTCGCAGATTCGGAACTACGTGCTGCACCCGTACCAGATGGTGAAAGACCTGCGCACGAACGTCGAGACGGGCAGCGCCCAAGCGGTGCTCGAAGGCGATCTCGACGGCTTCATCTGGCCCTACCTCCAGAACCGCAACAAGTTCGCGCCCGTCGCCGGCGGCGACGCCGCATGAGGTCCTGAGCTCGAGTGCCTCGGATAGACGTCGTCGTCGTGTGCTGGAACGACAAGGACAAGATCGCGACCGCGCTCGACTCCGTGTTCGCGCTCGCCGAGGTGAAGGGGGATCCGGAGTTCGCGAACGTCGTCGTCTCCGACAACGGCTCGAGCGACGGTTCCCGCGAGTTCATCCGCGAGCGCTACGGCGAGCGCGTGCGGATCGTCGAGAACGGCGCGAACCTCGGCTTCGCGGCCGCGTGCAACCGCGCGTTCGCGGCGACGGCGTCGGAGTACGTCTTTCTGCTCAACCCCGACGCCGAGCTGAAGGACGGCGCGCTGCGCGAGATCGTCGCGTTCATGGACGCGCACCCGGCGTGCGGCGTCGCGGGCTCGCGCATCTACAACTACGACGGGACGGTGCAGCAGTCGGTGGGCGAGTTCGACACCTGGGCCGGCGCGTTTCTGCGCTCCAGCGCCTGGGGCGAGCTGCCGCCGCTGCAGCGCTTCGCGAACGGCGCGGCGCTGCGCGGCTTTCGCTACGACGTGCCGCGGCAAGTCGATCTCGCGATCGGGGCGGCGCTCGCGATCCGGCGCGCGACCATCGCGATGATCGGGCCGTTCGACGAGCGGTTCTTCCTGTACCACGAAGAGGTCGACTTCGCGAAGCGCGCCGCGGAGGCGGGCTGGGAGACGTGGTTCGTTCCGGCGAGCGAGGCCGTGCACGAGGGGATGGGCTCGGCGCGCGGGCAGTACAACGTCGAGAAGCGGAAGCAGACGTCGCGCCGGAAGTACTGGGTCAAGCACCACGGGCGGATCTGGTACTACAGCTTGACCGGCGCGCTGGTCGGGCGCTACGCGCTCTACGCGGGCGTCGTCGCGAGCGCCGTCATGCTCGGCCGCAGGCTCCTGCGCTAGTGGCGCTCTCGGCGGACGCGGTCACGACGTTCGAGCGCGTCGAAGGCTATCGCGTCGTGCGCTTCTTCGGCTACGCGTACGGGCAGGCCAGCCGCCCGCGCAACCTGCTGAAGTCGACCTTTCGCAGCATCGGCGCGCTGATCGGGCTGGCGCCGGTCGAATACCTCACCGACGCCGAGCGCACGCGCACGGAGTCGCTCGACGAGCTGCTGCGCAAAGCGGAAGGAATGGGTGCGAACGGCGTGATCGGCTTGCAGTTCCAAGCCTCCGAGGGCCCCGACGGCGCGACGCGCGTCCTCGCGTTCGGACAGGCGGTCTTGCTCGAGCCTGAGCCGCGAGCGCCGTCGTCGTGAGCGTTCAAGAGCGCACGAAGCGCCAGCGGGCGCTCGACCGCGCCGCGGCGGTCGTCGCGCAGTGCCGCAAGTGCGGGATCGGCGCGACGCGCCGCAACGCCGTCTACGGCGAAGGCGATCCGTGCGCGGCGCTGATGGTCGTCGGCGAAGGCCCGGGGGAGACGGAGGACAAGCTCGGCCGGCCGTTCGTCGGGCGCGCGGGCGAGCTGCTCGACAAGATGCTGCTCTCGATCGATCTGCCGCGCGAGGACGTCTTCATCTGCAACACGGTGAAGTGCCGGCCGACGCTCGACACCGGTCACCGCATCGCGAACCGCGCGCCGACGCCGGACGAGATGCGGAACTGCCGCCCGTATCTCGACGAGCAGATCGAGATCATCCGGCCGCGCGTGATCCTGGCGCTCGGCGCGCCGGCCGCGAAGTCGTTCATGGGCGAGAAGTTCGCCATCACCAAGCAGCGCGGGCAGTGGTTCGAGGGGCCGACCGGGATCCCGGTCATCGCGACCTTCCACCCGGCCTACATCCTGCGCCAGACCGGCGGCGCGATGACCGAGGTCAAGAAGCTGGTCTGGTCCGATCTCAAGAAGGTTCGGGCGCGGCTCGACGAGCCCGCCAAAGCGTCGAAAAAGCCGGAGCAGCACTCGCTCTTCGAGTAGCGGAACGCCGCGGTTCCGCCTACACCTATAAATTTAATCTTGAGACCGACACAAACTCCTACGGAAATAGTAGAATGCGCGTAACGATCGATCGTACGCACCGTCTCTGTCCCGAAGGAAGGTCCCCATGCGCCTTACCCGAGCCGCGGCATGCCGATCGCTCGCCGCCTTTCTGATGACCCTGTCGCTCGCCGCGCCGGCGCTCGCCCAGCGTCCCTCGACCGTGCTGGAGCTCGCTTCCCAGCAGAAGAACCTATCCACGTTCGTCGCCGCCGTCCACACAGCGGGCCTCGACGACATGCTCAAGTCGGCCGGCCCGGTCACCGTCTACGCGCCGACCGACGAGGCGTTCGCCAAGATCCCGGCGGCGGAGCGCCAAGCGCTGCTGTCGAGCCCCGACCGGCTGCGCGCCCTGCTCCTCGGCCACATCGTGAAGGACGCGATCACGATGCGCGACGGCACGGCGACGGTCAGCAGCGGGTCGGCGACGACCGCCGGCGGCCGCGACCTGACCTTCGCGATCGACGATCAGGACCACGCGCTGGTCAGCGGCGCCCGCGTGCTCGCGTTCGACCTGCGCGCGGGCAACGGCACGATCGACACGATCGACCGCGTGCTGCTCCAGTAGCGGCGGCGCGCGGGCGCGGCGTGGTAGAATAGCCCGTCATGCTGCGCGCGCGGGATCTCTGGATCGACGAGAAAGCGCGCCGCGCCGGCTACGAGAACGGCGCGGCGCTCGCCTCGTCGCACGGCCTCAAAGGCTACCGCGTCGACCAGCTCTACCGCGCCGCGGCGAAGGAGCTGGCCGGCGAGCTGGACGACATCACGACGCTGCCCAAAGAGCTGCGCGCCGCGCTGGCCGGCGACGGCTTCGCGCTGGACTCCGTCGAGCCGGTCGTGATCCAGCGCTCGCGCGACGGGCAGACGACGAAGGGGCTGTTCCGGCTGCACGACGGGTTCGAGGTCGAAGCCGTGCTGATGGAGCATCACGGCGAGCGCAACACCGTCTGCATCTCCTCGCAGGCCGGCTGCGCGTACGCGTGCACGTTCTGCGCGACCGGCCAAGCCGGGTTCTCGCGCAACTTGAGCGCGACCGAGATCTTCGATCAAGCGCGCTACTTCGCCAAGCAGCTCGCGCGCGAGAACCGCAAGCTCACCAACGTGGTCTTCATGGGCCAAGGCGAACCCTTCGCCAACTACGACGCCGTGCTGGGCGCCGTCGCGCTGCTGAACGACCCGCAGGCGTTCGGCCTCGGCCACCGTCACATCACGATCTCGACCGTCGGGCTGGTCGACAAGATCGATCGCTTCGCCGCCGAGCACACGCAGGTGAACCTGGCGATCTCGCTGCACGCGCCGACCGACGCGACGCGCTCGGCGATCATGCCGGTGAACCGCAAGTTCTCGACCGACCAGCTCATGGCCGCCGTCGAGCGCTATATCGCCGCGACGAAGCGCAAGGTGTTCTTCGAGTACGTGATGCTGGCGGGCGTGAACGACACCGACCAGCACGCGCACGACCTCGCACGCCTGATGAAGGGCCCGCTCTACCACGTCAACCTGATCCCGTACAACGACACGCCGGACGGCCTGGTGCGCGGCAGCGACCAGCAGCGCATCTGGGACTTCGCGAAGATCCTCGAGCAGCGCGGCGTCGCGGTGACGGTCCGCACGCCGATGGGCCGCGACATCGCGGCCGCCTGCGGTCAGCTCCGCGCCGAAACCCAACCCCGGGCCAAAGCAAGCTGAAAGACGGAAACCGCCCGGACGCCGTCGCGATCCTCGTGCTGCGCGGCGCCGGCGACGACGCGGAGGTGCTGCTGCTGCGGCGCGCGCGAGGCGCGTTCGCCGGCGCGTGGACGTTCGTGATGGGCGGCGTCGAGGACGGCGAGCGCGGCACCGACGCCGCACGTCGCGAGCTGCGCGAAGAGACCGGACTGACCGCGGCCACGCTGTTCACCGCCGGCGAGCTGGACGCGTTCTACGATCCGGTGCGCGACCGCATCGTGCACGTGCCGTTCTTCGTCGCGCACGTCCCCGAAGGGGCAATCGTCCTGGAGCAGGACGTGCACGACGAGCATCGTTGGGTCGGTTTCGCCGGCGCGGAGCCCATGCTGGAGTTCGCCTCGCACCGCCGCGTGCTCGACGAGGTGCGCCGCGCGTTCGTTCTGCGCGAACCCGCGCCGTGGCGGGCGATCCCGTGAGCTGGTCGCTCGCGCGGTACGCGGCGCCTTCGGACGGCGCTGGACCCGCCGTCTGAGGGGTACACCCGCCGAATGAGCGCCGGAAGCCCGATCAGCGACGAGGAGATCGAGGAGGTCGAGAAGCGCGAGCGGCCACGCTCGGCGGTGATCTTCGAGACGATCCGGCGCGAAGGGGAAGCCGACTTCGAGCGGCCCGCGCTGGCGCTGTTCTGGTCGGCGGTCGCCGCGGGCGGGTCGATGACGTTCTCGATGATCACGATGGGGATCATCCAGGCGCACTTGCCGGACACGCCGTGGCGGCATCTCGTCTCGTCGTTCGGGTACACGATCGGCTTCCTCATCGTGATCCTCGGCCGCCAGCAGCTCTTCACCGAGAACACGCTGACGCCGCTGCTCCCGACGTTCTACCAGTTCACGCGCGACCGCATGCGGAAGCTGGCCCGCCTGTGGGCGATCGTGCTGGCCGGCAACCTGCTCGCGGCGCTCGTGACGTCCGCCATCGTCGCGTTCAGCGGCGGGTTTCCCGACGACACGCTGAAGGCGTTCGACGAGCTCGCACGGTCGGCGACGGCGCATCCGTTCTGGATCTTGTTCGCCAAAGCGGTTTTCGCGGGCTGGCTGATCGCGCTGATGGTGTGGCTGCTGCCGATGGCGGAGATGAACGGGATGTTCGTCATCATCATCCTGACGTACGTCGTCGCGGCGGGCGACTTCGGCCACATCATCGCGGGCTCCGTGGAAGCGATGTACGGCGCGTGGCACCACGCGATCACCTGGACCGACGTGCTCGCGTTCATCGGTCCGACGCTGCTCGGCAACTGCGTCGGCGGCGTCGCGTTCGTCGCCGCCGTCTCATCCGCCGAGATCGCGTCCGAGGAAGAGAACCCGAAAGCTGGTCTGGGACAAGGTTGAGCCGCGCCCGCGGAATCCGCTACTTGCCGTTCTTCGTCTCGCGGTCGCCGGCCGAGTCCGCCTCTTTCTTGCAGACGTACGCGCCCTGCTTGGTGTGGCCGTAGTAGACCATGCCCTTCTCGTGATAGACCTTCGTCTTCGTGTTCAGCCACACGACCGTATCGCTCGGGCAGTGCACTTGCGCCGCGCTCTCCGTGTCGAAGCCGGGCGGCTGGCCGGCGCCGGTGTTCATCACGCCGCCCGTGCTGGTTCCGTTCATGCCGCCGGCCGACATCGCGCTCGACGGCGTGGCGGGGGTTCCGGCGTTCGGGGCGGTCGTGGCGACCGTGCTCGTCGTGGTGGTCGTCGTGTCGGTCTTGTGGCCGCAGCCGGCCGCGGCGACCAGCAGCACGACCGCGAGAAGGCGTGGGATCATCGTACGGACCTCCATTCGGGGTTCGTGTATCGCCGGGCGAAGCGGGGCTTCCTGGTCCCGAAACGCGAGCGGCCGCCCGGCAGTTCGGCGGCATTTCGATGGCGTGATGGCATATGTGCGGCATCCGGGCCAGCAGCAGCGCCGTATCACGACAGGGTATGTCACCCGGAGCGGCTCGCTTCTCGCGAGACCGCTCTGCCCATCACCCCAAACGAGGTAGTGCGTTTGTTCGACGAACTCACGCACCGCACCAGGCCCGGGCCGCGCGGCGCACCAGCGCTCGCGCTCGTTCCGGTCCTCGTGCTGTGCAGCATGTCGCCGGCGTTCGCGCACACGACCATGGGAACGACCTCGATCACCGCCGCCGTCCAGGTAACTGTGAAGCTGGACGGCATGACGACGACCGAGGCCGCTCACGTCGGCCGCAACGGCGCGATCACCGACCAATCCGGAAGCACCGACTTGTACCGCGTCGGTTTCCTGTAGCGGTTCAGGCCGACAGGGACTCTCCCTAGCGACGCCGGTTCGACGAGTTCGCCGAACCGGCGCCTTCTTTTCCGGGTTGCCAGCGGTGGAATGCAACGCGCACCGCGACCCCGGTGTTCTTCCGGCAGCTCGAATGAGGATACCGGAGGAAACCATGCTGCTCATCATCGTGATGTCGACGATCGTCATCGTCGGGCTCACGGCCATCGCGCTGGCGCACCCGCGCCCGGCCGACCAGCTCGTCGTCTGGAACGACGACGTCGAACGGCGGCTGCTCCGTGAGCACCCCGTCCGCACCGGCTGGTGGTGAGATGGCCTGCGCGGCCGCGGTGGTCGTGCCCGAACCGGACGCGATGCTCGCCGGCGCGCTGGCGCACGACCTCGATCGCGCGTTCGAGCACCTCGTGATCGCGTACCGCGTGCGCATCGTCTCGTTCGTGAACCGGATGCTGCACGACGGCGCGCGTTCCGAGGACGTCGCCCAAGACGTCTTCGTGCGCGCCTACCGCGCGCTGCAGACCTATCCGCCCGAACGCCGGGCCGCGCTGCGGCTGCGGTCGTGGCTCTACGCGATCGCGCACAACCTGGTGCGCAACGCGGTCCGCGACGCTCCGCCGCCGAGCGAGTCGCTCGAGTACGACGACGGCGAAGCGCGCGCCGCGGTCGCCGACACCGGCCCGACGCCGGAAGAGCTCGTGCTGCGCACCGAGGCGTGGGGCTCGGTCGACGCCGCGATCGCGCGGCTGTCGCCGGCGCTGCGGCCGGCGTTCGTGATGCGCTACGTCGACGAGCTGTCGTACGACGAGATCGCGCTGACGCTGAGCCAGCCGGTCGGAACGGTGAAGGCCTCGGCGCACCGCGGCCTCATAGCCGTGCGCGCGCACCTGGAGAAGAACGATGAATGAGACGAACCTGCGCGAGTTCCGGGAAGCGACGCGACGGGCGATCTCGCCCGATTTCACCGCCAAGGTGTTCGCGGGCTGCGGACTCGACCGCTACGTCACGGCGACCAGCGCGCTCGGCGACGTCTACGTGGCCTGGAACGACTGTGGCGTGACCGCGGTGCGGCTCGCCGGCGACGAAGTGGGGTTCGAAGCCTGGTACCGCGAGCGTTTCGATTGCAACTGCGTCCCGGCGCTCGAAGACGACGAGATCGCTTCGGCGGCGCGCGCGAAGCTGTGGGGCCAGGATGTCGAGGTGCCGATCGATCTGCGCTCGTGCTCGGAGTTCGAGCAGCGCGTGCTGCGCGCGGCGAGCGCGATCGGCCGTGGGCACGCGCGCCCGTACGGCTGGCTCGCGCGCGAGGCCGGCGCGCCGGAGGCGAAGCGCGCGGTCGGCAACGCGCTCGGCGCGAATCCGGTCCCGCTGCTGATCCCGTGTCATCGCGTGATCCGCGCCGACAACAGCGTCGGCGGCTACGTCTTCGGCAGCGAGGCGAAGCGCAAACTCCTCGAACGCGAAGGGGTGGACTTCGCCGCGCTGGCCGAGGTCGCGCGGCGTGGTTTCCGCTACATCGGATGCGACGACGGATCGTTCTGCTTGCCGACCTGCGGCGGGCCCTGCGGCTTGGTCGCGCAACACCTCGACGACGAGTCGGGCTACTTCGGGCTGCACACGCTCGAAGAAGCGCACGCGCACGGCCTCGTGCCGTGCACCCTGTGCCGCCCGATCGCGGCGTAGCGCCCGGCCGAACGGCGGACGCCGGCGCGCGGCTCAGCCGCGCAGGGTGAATCCGGCGCGGCCGGCGCGCCGCGGCGGGTCGACCACGACGAACGTGACGGCGTCGCGGCGCGCACCGTCCCGCGCGCGCAGCGTCCAGCGGCCGCGCGCCAGCGGGAGGGTCCAGCGCGGGCCGCGCGCGGCCAGCGGCTTGCCGTTGAGCTCCCAGGCGGGAGCGCCCGGCCCGCGCGCGACGACTTGGATTCGTGCGCCCTTGGTCGCGATGAAGACGTCGCCGTCGTGCGGCGCCACGATGCGCAGCGCGTCATCCGGCTCGGGCGGCTGCACCGCGAGCCAGGCGTCGTACCGGCGGTCGAGCGGGCGCGGCGGCGCATTGGACGCGACCACGTCGCGCTGGTCGAGCCACTCGGCGACGACGCTCGGGCACGCACGCGTCGGGCGTGCGCCTGTCGTCGCGCAGATCGGCCGGCGCACGTAGCCCGCCGGACTCGCGAAGGCGGCGGGGGAGCGGCGCTCGGCGAGGTGGCGCACGATGCGGTTCCAGAGCGGCGCGGCGCCCATGATGCCGTTGACGCGCCGCATCGGCGCGCCGTTGAAGTTGCCGACCCACGCCGCCACAGTGTAGTCATGCGCAAATCCGACCGTCCACGTGTCGCGGAAATCCGACGACGTTCCGGTCTTCACCGCGGTGGGGAACGACGTTCGCAACAGTGAGTTCACGCCGAACGCGCGCGCGCGTGCATGCGGATCGGAGATCATGTCGGTCACGAGCGACCATTCGGAAGCGACGCCGATGCGTTGCCCGGCGTGCGCCGGTACGTCCGTGACATCCGACGCGTCCGTGGCGATCGACGCGGCGGAGGCATCCGATGTGCCTGCACGTTGCTGCGGAACTCCCGCATCGGCGAGCGCGTGCACGCGCACCGGGCGGCCGCTATTCGCGATCGTCGCGTACGCGCCCGCGAGCTCTTCCAACGTCACCTCGCCGTCGCCGAGCGCGAGGCCGAGACCGTAGTGATCGGCGTCCTTCGTGAGGTGCCGGAAGCCGAGCGCGCGCAGCCGCTCCAGGAACGCCGGCACGCCGACGTCGCTGAGGACGCGCACCGCCGGAACGTTCAGCGAGTCCGCCAGCGCGATGCGCGCGCGAACCGGGCCGGCGAACCGTTCGCTGTAGTCGCCGGGGCTGTACGAACGCATGCCGGGGATCGCGTACGTCGTCGGCACGTCGGCCAGGATCGTGGTCGGACGGACCGCGCGCCGCTCGAAGGCCAGCTCGTACAACACCGGCTTGAGCGTCGAGCCGGGCTGGCGCAGCGCGACGACGCCGTCGTTCTTGCCGGCGCCGGCCGCGGCGAAGTAGTCCGCCGAGCCGACGTAGGCCAGGATCGCACCGTCACGGTTGTCGATCACGATCGCCGCGCCGTCGCGCGCGCCGCGCTCGCCGAGCGCGCCGACGACTTGCTGCGTCGCGTTCTCGGCGAAGGCTTGCAGGTCGCGGTCGAGCGTCGTGCGGATGCGCGTCGCGTCCGGCGCCGCACCGCCGGCCAGCCGGAACAGGAGGTGTGGCGCGGCCAGGATGCCTTCGCCGCGCGGCAGCACGTCGATGCGCTCGGCGGCCGCGCGCGCGGCCTCGCCCGCGCTCGCCGCGCCGGTTGCGACCATGCGCGCGAGCACGGCGCGCCGCCGCGCTTCGAGCGCATCCCGATGCACGTACGGATCGAGCCGCACCGGATCGTTCGGCAGCGCGGCGAGGAACGCGGCGTGCGCGAGATCGAGCTCAGACGCCGGCGTCCCGAAGTACGCGCGCGCGCCGGCCTCGACGCCGACGAGATCGCCGCCCATCGGCAAACGGTTCACATAGGCCTCGAGGATCGCGTCCTTCGTCATCCCCGCTTCGACGCGCCGCGCGAGCACGAGCTCTTCGAGCTTGCCGAACGGCGTGCGCGGAAGGTTCCACCGCAAACCGGCGAGCTGCATGGTGATCGTCGAGCCGCCCGAGACGACGCGCCGGTTGCGCACGAGCTGCCACGCCGCGCGCGCCAGCGCGAGCCCGTCGACGCCGTCGTGCCGTCGGAACCGCGCGTCCTCGGTCGCGATCACCGCCGCCGTGAAGCGCGGCGAGACGCGCGCCAGCGGGACGCGCACCGCGTGCTCGGTGTCGCGCGCGAGTACGATCCCGAGCGGGACGCCGCCGCGGTCCTCGAACGCGAGCGCGTTCGCGCCGCCGGCGAACTCGCGTAGACCGATTGGCCCACGCACGACGGCTAGCGCGAGAACGAGGACGCCGAACACGGCCGGGACGATCCGCGGCATACCGCCGGACGGTTCGACGCGCGGGCGGCGGTTCCAGCGCATCGGCCGAGCAACCGGGCAAAGGTACCCGTCTGGGCCAAGCGAAGGAGCGCGGCATCGTGCCGAGCTTTGCGCGCCGTGCTTTCGTCTTGGCTGCGGCCGCGCTCGCGCTGTTCGGCGCGGGCTGCAACCTGAACGGCCCAGCGAAGCCCGGACCGCTTGCGGTCGTCTCGCCGCTCCCCTCGCCGTCGCCGAGCGCGCCGCTCGTCGCCGTGGCGCCGGTCGGCGACGTCGGGACGCAGGCGCAGATCCGCGTCCGCTTCAGCGACGACCTGATCCCGCTGCAGCGGCTGGAGAGCGCCGACGAAACGGCGATCCTGCAGCACTTCGCGATCGATCCCGCACTGCCCGGACGCTTCCGCTTCTTGACGCCGCGCATGATCGGCTTCGAAGCGGACGGCGCCTGGCCTGTTGCGACGCGCGTTCGCGTCACGATCGCGAAGGGCCTCAAAGATCAGAAAGGGCGCGCGCTCGACCAGGACGTCGCCTGGACGTTCCAGACCGACGCGGTCGAGCTCGACGGGTTGCCGAGCTTGAAAGATCCCGAGACCGCGCCGCTCGCGCTGAAGCCGAAGATCGAGATCACCTCGAACGTCGCGCTGGACCGCGACTCGCTCAGCGCGCACGCGCGCGCGCGGCGCACCGGCGATGCCAACGACGCGGGCGTCGCGCTCGTCGTTCCGCCGGACACGGCGAAGGCGACCGCCACGCCGGCCGCGATGCCGGAGGAGCAGTACGACCCCGCGCTGCGCAACTGGCACTACGTCCTCGTTCCCGACCACGACCTCGCCAAGGGCGCGCGCTACGACGTCGTCATCGCAGCCGGTGTGCTGCCGCGCGACGGGAACCGGCCGAGCGAGTCGGAGTTCCGCGGACAGTTCCGCACCTACGACGCGCTGCGGTTCGAAGGCGTGAAGACCACGCCGAGCGGCTCGCGCTTCGCGAACGGCCAGCCGGAGCTGATGTTCAGCACGCCGCTCGACGAGAAGTCGCTCGGCGCGCTGTCGTTGAGCCCCGCGCCGCCGAAGGGCGCGACGGCGTTCGCGGCGCTCGACGGGCGCGGCGTCGCGGTGAACACCTCGCTGCTATCGCCGCAGACCGACTACACGGTCGCGATCGGCGCCGATCTCAAGGACACGTTCGGGCAGACGCTCGGGACGCCGCAGACCGCGCACTTCCGCACCGGCGACTTCGCGCCCGACGTGTGGGCGCCGAGCGGCACGAACCTGTTCCCGGCGTCCCGCGACGTGCGGCTCAACGTCGTGGCGGTGAACGCGCCGCCCGACGTGCGCGCGACGTTCCGCGCGCTGAAGCCTGCCGACGTCGTGGCGTATTCCGATCCGAGCAGCTACGAGGCGAGCCCGGTGCTCGGCGCGCGCGACGCGTGGCCGCGTTTCGACGCCGGCGGACCGAAGAACCAGGAGCGCACGATCGAGGTGCCGCTGCGGGCGAAGCTCGGCGCGCCGAGCGGCGCATTGGCCTACGGCGTCAGCGCGAGCCTGCCGCGCGCCGAAGAGCCGTTCACCGCGGCGGGCGTCGTGCAGATCACCGATCTCGGCGCGTTCGCGCAGTGGTTCCCGGACCACGGCGCGGTGCGCGTGAACCGCATCGCGGACGGCGCGCCGGTCGCGGGCGCGCAGGTCCAGGTCTATCCGTCGCAGGCGCAAGCGGAGACGAAATCCGCCGTCGCCGTCTGCGCGAGCGCGACGACCGGCGCCGGAGGCGTCGCGGCGTTCGACCGCGCCGCGTTCGCGCGCTGCGCGGCGAAGGACAACGGCAAGAACGAGGCGCCGTCGTTCGTGACGATCGTGCGCAAGGGCGACGACTGGACGTACGTGCGCAGCGACGAGTCGAGCGGCGCGTACGCGGGCGACTTCTACAACGGCTGGTCCGGCGCGACGCCGATCGCGCGCGGCACGATCTATTCCGACCGCCAGCTCTACCAGCCGGGCGAGACCGCGCAGCTTACCGCCGTCGGCTGGTTCCTGGTCGACGGCGTGCTGCGCCGCGGCGCCGCGGCGTCGTACGCGCTCACGCTCGAGATGCCGAACGACCAGAAGCGCGATCTGGGACGGCACGCGCTCGACGCGTTCGGCGAGTTCTCCGTGCCGGTGTCGCTGCCGAGGAACGCGCCGCTCGGGTACTACACGGTGCGCGCGACTGCGGGCAACGGCGAGGAGATCACCGGAACGTTCCGCGTCGCCGAGTTCAAGCCGCCGAACTTCAAGGTCGACCTCGCGCTCGACCATGAGGTCGCGTCGCGCGGCGGCAGCGTGACCGCGAACGCGACCAACGCGTACCTCTTCGGCGCGCCGCTGACCGGCGCGTCGACGCGTTTCGTGACGACGCGCTCGCCCGCGAGCTTCGTCCCCAAAGGACGCGAAGGGTACGTCTTCGGCCGCCAGTGGTTCTGGCCGCAGGAGCAGCCCGACGCCTCGACCGACGTCGTCGACTCGACGGTGACCGTCGACGCGAACGGCAAGAGCACCGTCAGCGTCCCCGTCGCGAGCGATCTGCCGTATCCGATGACCTACGAGGTCGACGCGGAGACGACCGATGCGTCGAACGTCGCGGTCTCGGACAGCAAGCAGTTCACCGCGCTGCCGGCGGAGACGCTGATCGGGCTCAAGGCCGACGACGTCGGAACCTCCGGCACGCCGTTGACCGTGAACGTCGTCGCGACCGATCCGGCCGGCAAGCCGCGCGCCGGAACGAGCGTGCACGTCGAGCTGCAGTTCGCGACCTACTCCAGCGCGACGCAGATCGTCGAGGGCGCCGAGCAGCCGGTGCAGTCGGTCTCGTATGGGACGGTCGCGAGCGCCGACGTGACGAGCGGCGAGAAGCCGGCCAGCGTCTCGCTGACGCCGCCGAAGCCGGGCACGTACCGGATCCGCGCGAACGCCGCCGGCGCCAAGGACGACGCGGGCGAGACCGACGACCAGGTGTTCGTCGGCGGAAGCGGCGAGACGGCGTGGTACGCGCGCGATCCCAACCTGCTGACGGTGAAGCTCGACAAGAACGCCTACAAGCCGGGCGACGTCGCGACGGTCCTCGTGCAGTCGCCGTTCCCGAGCGGCGAGCTGCACGTGATGGTCGTGCGCCACGGCGTGCTGTGGGAGACGACGCAGCAGACGAGCAGCGCGGCGCCGACCGTGCGCTTCACCGTGACGCCCGACATGCTGCCGAACGCGGCGGTCCAGGCGTTCATCGTGCGGCACGGCCCGCCGCCCGACACGAAGCCGGCCGACGGCGGGAACGCGCTGGCGCGCGTCGGGTTCGCGCCGTTCACGGTCGCGCTCGACGCGAAGTACGTCACGCCGACCGTGCGCGCGGACGCGGCGACGCTCGAGCCGGGCGCGCGCCAGACCGTGCACGTACACCTGACCGACCGCGCGAAGCGGCCGCTGCAGGGCGAGGCGACGCTGATGGTGGTGAACGAGGCGGTGCTGCGGCTGACGGGCTACCGGCCGCCGGACCTCGTGAAGACGGTCTACGAAGAGCAGCCGATCTCGACGCGCTACGCCGACAACCGCACCGCGCTCGTGCTCAGCACGCTCGCGCGCCCGGTGGAGAAGGGCTGGGGCTTCGGCGGCGGCCTCTCGAACGGCGACACCGATCCGCGCGTGCGCCGCAAGTTCTCGGCGCTGGCGTACTTCGCCGGCGCGCTGCGCACCGACGCGAACGGCGACGCGAGCGCGACGTTCACGCTGCCCGACGATCTGACGACCTGGCGCGTGACGGTCGTCACCGCGACGGCCGACGGCCGGTTCGGCAACGCCGACACGACGTTCCGCACGACGAAACCGCTGGTCGCGAACCCCGTGATGCCGCAGTTCGTCCGTCCGGGGGACACCTTCGAGGGCGGGCTCGCGGTGACCAACGGCACGGGCGCGAAAGGCGATCTGCACATCGACGCATCGCTCGCGGGCCCGCTGGCGTTCACGCTCGGCGCGGACAAGGGAACGACGGGTTCGACGACGTCGCTCGATGCGCAGCTCGAAGGCGTGACGAAAGCGTACCGGTTCCCGGTCGTGACGACCGGTACCGGAGACGCAACGGTAACGGTGAAGGTGCGCGGCGCGCGAACCGGCGACGCGTTCGCGATTCCGCTGCCGGTGCGCGGGCTCGACGTGATGGAGTCGGTCGCCCAGACCGGCACGACGGACGCGCGCGCGAGCGTCGGCGTGAACGTCGCTCCGGACACGCCGCGCGACGCGGGCGGGCTCGACGTCGGGCTGGCGTCCTCGCTGATCCCGGAAGTCACGGTGGCGGCCGACAAGGCGCTGCAAGGTGACGAGCGGATCGCGATCTCGGCCGCGGCGCGGCTCGCGGTCGCGAGCGATCTCGTGCTGCTCGCGAAGCGCACGCGCGCCGATACGAAGAAGAACCGCGACCGCGCGCTGGCCGAGATCGCGATCCTCGACGCACTGCGCCGGCCCGACGGCGGCTTCGCCGCGTACCGGCTCGCCGACCGCTCCGACTCGTGGGACTCGCTCTTCGCGCTGAGCGCGCTGGCGCGCGCGCACGACGCCGGGATCGAGGCGCCGGAGCTCCTCACGAACGCCCGGGCGTTCGCGAGGAGCGTCCTGGCCGACCCGACCGCGCACGAGAAGTGGTGCAAGAGCGATCCGTGCAAGGCGGAGCTGCGCCTGAAAGCGCTCGACGCGCTCGCGGCCGCGGGCGAGCAGCGCACAACGTACCTGGGCGACATCCACGCGCAGCGCGAGAAGCTCTCGTTCGCCGATCAAGCGCGGCTCGCGCGGCTGATGACCGGAGCGGCCGGCTACACCGCGCAAGCGGCGTCGCTGGCGAAGATCATCGACGATCGTCTCTACGCGACGGCGCGCGGCGCGGCGGTCAGCCTGCCGGGCCGATACATGTGGTACGACGACCGCGTCGTCGCGCAAGCGGAGGCGCTGCGGCTGGAGCTGGCGCGCAACGCGGACGGCGAGACGATCGACCGCGTGACGCGCGCGCTGCTCGACCTGCGGCGGAACGGCTCGTTCGGCTGCGCGTGCGAGAACGCCGCGGCGCTGAACGCGCTGGTCGATCTGGCCTCGCGTGAGCGGCCGGCGAACTTCACCGCGACCGCCGCGCTGGGCGGAAAGACGATCGCGCGCGAGCGCTTCAGCGGCGCGCGCACGCCCGAGCGCCGGGCCAACGTGTCGATGCGCGATCTTCCCGCCGGCGGCAGCCAACTGACGCTCTCGAAGGACGGCACGGGCACGCTGCACTACGCCGCGACGTACACGTACCGCCTCGCCGGCAACGCCCCCGGCCGCCTGAACGGCCTGCGCGTCACCCGCGTGGTGCGCGAAGCGAACACGACGCCGGTCCTCGCGCAGATGGGTCTGATCGCGCCGGGCTCGTCGCTGACGCTGCCGCCCGCGCACGTTTACGACGTCGAGTTGCAGATCGTGAGCGACCACCCGGTCGAGCGCGTGCTCATCACCGACCCCCTTCCGGCCGGATTCGAAGCGGTCGACACGTCGTTCGCAACGTCGTCGAAGGCGATCAAGACGCCGGGGACCGACTGGAAGATCGGCGACCAGCAAATCCGCACCGACCGCATCGAAGCCTACGCCGACCACCTCGACGCCGGCATCTACCGCCTGCACTACCTCGTGCGCAGCGTCACCCCGGGCACGTTCGCCTGGCCCGGCGCGGACGCCCACATCATCGACCGCCCCGACGAGTTCGGCCGCAGCGCAACCTCCGTCGTCATCGTGAAGTAGCGTTCGTCTCGAGACGACGCCGTTCGAGACAGCGATTCCGGCGCTGCGTGACTGGTGAAGTATTGACATTGCGACGCATGGCGGGTTCTCATGACACGCGCGCCGTCTTGGCGCGCCGAACGGTATGTCGCAAGCAGACTTCGACGCGCGCGTCCAACGACTCATCGCGCAGCTCACCCGGCTTGACGCGCGAATCGCCGCTCTGGAGAGGACGCCGGCTCGTTCGCGCCGGCGCCGGCGCTGAACCGCGTGCAGAACGCGAACGACCGAGCTGCGGCGCGACGCGCTTTTCGCGCTACGGGAACGGAGCGCGTGAACCGATCGGGGGACTGGCGGGCGCTGCCCACGAGGAGCCGTCGTCGAAGTCGATCGCCGCGGGGGAAACGATGACCCGGCCGAGCGGCACCGGGCCGGCCGGTGCTTGATAGAGGTAGGTGTCCCCGTCGAAACGGCCGTTGATCGACAGGCAGGATCCGCGTTGGTTGGTGAGCGGGTCGTTGGGCTTGATGCGATCGGAGACGTTGATGTGCTCGACGTTCACGACGGTGCCGGCGCGGTCGATCATCAGGACGTCGGCCCGAACGTGGCGCGCGATCTTCGGCGCGAGGTTCGTGAACGACATGCACGTTTCGAAAAAGCGGCCACCCAGCTGAAAGGCGTCGTCGATGCGGAGCTGCGTCTCGGGAGGATTGCGCCATGTCACGATCGGCGGGCCGTTCGGTACCTCGAGCGTGGGTGGCTCCGTGCGCGGCAGCGCGACACGCTCACCCGCCACGCGCGACGGCGCGGACGCGCGCCAAGCCTCGCCGTTCTCATACTCGAGGGCGCGCGGCGCGATCAAGATCGCGCTGACGACCGTCTGCGGTCCGCCTTTGCCTGCGCGATACATGAACGTCGAACCGTTGCGTCCGTAGGCGTAGATCGGATAGCAATTGCCGTTCGGAGTCACCCTCGGATCGCCGCCGTGAGAGAACGCTGACCGCACGCCCGGCGCGAAACGCCCGGCCGGCTTCATCGTGTGAACGACAAGCACGGCCCCCGACGAATCCAGCAGCGTCACGTCGAACGCCGCTTTCACCGCCATTCGCGGCCCTTCGTTCACGAACGCGAAGCAGACGATGTCGATGAAATCGGCGATCTCCCCCTGATACAGCGCGTTTGTCGAAGAATCCACGATGCGAATCGGTCCTGGTTCGACGGAGTCTGGGACGATCAGCGGCGGAGCCGCCGCGCCGGGGCATCCGATTGCTACCAGCGCGCAGGCAACGAGGATGGACGCTACGACGGATCCGTACCGCATGCCGCGACCGTTCGCGTCGTGAGGCGCCGCTGCCTCGCAACCGGCGCGATTCGCAGCCCGGGCGCTCGAGCCCGCGTTCGGCACGCCGAGAGTGTTTCGGCTGCGCGCACCGTACACGTCCCGATGCGGTTTCTGGTGGTCGCGCGGTTTCGGAACGATGATCCCGAACCGGTCGGCGAGCGCTTTCGGCGTGACGGGTGTCTGTTGCCGGACGGCGTGTCGTGTTGCGACGGTTGGATCGATCCCGCCGGTACGCGCTGCTTCCAGCTCATGGACGCGCCCGACCGCGAGCGCTTGAACGCGTGGATCGCGCGGTGGGACGACCTGGCCGCGTTCGAGGTGGTCGAGATCACCGACTCGGCAGCGTTCTGGTCGGCCCGCGCATGCCGGCCAACGAACATTGCGGTCCGCGAGGCAGCGCCGGCAAACCGCACGAGCGCCGCCGCTCGCCCGGAGCGACTCGGCCAAGTCCGTCTGCGGGACGTGCGCGCCGGCGACGCGGAGGCGATCGCACGGATCTACAGGCCGTACGTCGAGACGACGGCCGACTCGTTCGAAGAGACGGCACCGGACGCGGCGGAGATGCGCCGGAGGTTCGCGTCGATCACGGCCTCGTATCCGTGGCTCGTCGCCACGCTCGACGGCGCGGTCGCTGCATACGCGTACGGTTCGATGCACCGCAGCCGTCCCGCGTACCGCGCCTCGGTGGAAGTCAGCGTCTACGTCGACGTCCCCGCGCAGCGCCGCGGGCTCGCGCGAGCGCTGTACAGCGCGCTCTTTCGCGATCTGGCCGCACGCGGCTATCACCGCGCGTTCGCCGGAATCGTCAGCAGCAACGAGGGCAGCATCGCGTTCCACCGCAGCGCCGGCTTCACGCCGATCGGCGTCTTTCACGAGATCGGCTACAAGTTCGGCCGCTGGCACGACACGTCGTGGTGGGAGCGCGATCTCTCCCCGCTCCTGGTGCCGTGACGCGCCAGCACCGGCCCGGTTCGCTCGCTTCCGGCGTGGCGTCTTTTTGGTCGTGACGTAGTCCACGACCCTGCGCGAACGGTCCCGGCGCTACGCGTCACGCCGAAGCGGCCGTTTCCTCGCATTCGCCGGCGCCGGCGACAGACGACTCCCGGTCGCTCGCCGCGCGCACGACGCGGCAAAGCCCTCGTCTCGTTAGCGTTCTTTTCTGATGGGTATCGAGTCCAGGTTCTTTCCCGCCGTGACACCCATTGAAAGCTAACTACCACCTCTTGCGGCTCGACGGCTATCTCGACATCGGCCGCTACCCGGAGATTCGCAGCGCGTTCGAGAGCGCCCCGGCCGACGCGCCGGTGCTGGTCGACCTGCAGGACGCGACCGGCGTGGATTCCGTGTTCCTCTCCGAGATGCTGATGTTCCGGCGCCGGCAGCGGCCGCAGCGCGTCGCGGTGGTGATCCCGGTCAAGGGCCAGATCGCGAAGATCTTCGACATCGCGAACATCGGTGAGAAGCTGAGCGTCTTCAACGATCTCTCGGCGGCGGTCGCGTCGCTCGGGCTCGACGCGGCCGAAGAGCCTGCGGCCGCGTCCGCGCCCGTGGCGGAGACGGCCGCGCCGCAAGCGGCCGAAGAGGGTGTCCCCGAGTAAGCGCTCGGCGCCGAATCGCCTCAGCGCGCCGAGAACGTCGGCGCAGGCGGATTCGTTCAGCGGATATCGTCATTCTCATCACTCCCGCAATCATTCGGAGGACGACATGCACCTCAGACGACTGGCGCCGGCGGCCTTCGCGGCCCTCTTCGCGGCGTCGACCTCGCTGGCGATGCTCCAGCACGCGCAGCCCGCCCAAGCCCGCGACCACTGGGACCGCCACGCGAGCTACGAGCGGCACGATCGCGACGATCAGCGCCGCTTCCGCGGCGACCGCGACGATCGCCGCTTCCACAACGATCGCGACGATCGCCGTTTCCACCACGCGTACTACAACGGCTACCAGAGCAACGCGCAGTACTACAACCCGCAGTTCGGCCAGTACAATTACAACCCGCAGTTCGGGCAGTACAGCTCCTACCGTCCCGCATCGCAGCGCTCCTGGAACAACGGGACCTGGCACGCGCGGCACATCGACCGCGACGACCGCCGCTTCCGCGGCAACCGGGTCGGCTGGAACAACGCGAACACCCCGCACTACCGCTACGCCCGCGACGGGAAGCGGCTCTACGACCCGTGGCGCAACCGGCGCTGAACGCGACGTTCAGCCGGTCGTAGCGCCTCTCGGCTCCATGGCGCCAAGCCGCAGCTCGCGCGGTCGCAGCTCGTGCTTGGCGTCGATGGTGCGCACGGAACGCGTGTAGGTCGAGATCACGATCGACTGCGTGAACGCCGAACCGCGCCGGTAGCGCACGCCGTCCAAGAACTCGCCGTCGGTGACGCCGGTCGCGGCGAAGAGCGCGTCCTCGCTCGCGCACAGATCGTCGAGCGTCAGCGTCTTGCGGACGTCGTGGCCTTCCGCGGCGGCGATCGCCTCGTCGGCCTCGTCGCGCGGCCACAGCCGGCCTTGCATCTCACCGCCGAGCGCGCGCGCGGCGCAGGCGGCGATCACCCCTTCGGGCGAGCCGCCGATGCCGGCCAGCACGTCGACGTTCGCGCGCTCCTCGAGGATCGCGTACACCGCGTTCGACACGTCGCCGTCGCCGAAGACGCGCACCCGCGCACCGGCGGCCCGCACCTGCTTCATCAAGTGCTCGTTGCGCGGGCGGTCGAGCAGCGCGACGGTCAAGTCGGAGACTTCACGGCCTTTCGCGCGCGCCAGCGCGCGCAGGTTCTCTTCGAGCGGAAGATCGATCGAGACGACGCCGCGCCCGGCCGGGCCGGTGACGAGCTTGTCCATGTACGGGACGCGCGTGCGGAACAGCGCGCCGCGCGGCGCGGCGGCGATCACCGAGATCGCGCCGGGGCCGCCGCGCGACGCCAGCGTCGTGCCGTCGATCGGGTCGACCGCGACGTCGAGCGACGGTCCGTCGCCGGTGCCGATCTCCTCGCCGTGGTAGAGCATCGGCGCTTCGTCCTTCTCGCCCTCGCCGATGACGACGACGCCGGACAGCAGCGCCGTGCTGAGCGTCGTGCGCATCGCCTCGACCGCGGCCCCGTCGACCGCGTTCTTGTCGCCGAGGCCGACGAGCCGTCCCGCCGCGACGGCGGCGGCCTCCGTCGAGCGGACGAAGGCGTATTCGAGCGCGTGCGTCTCCATGTCTCGGCTATATCCGGGTGCCCGCTTGCTGAAAACCTGCCGGGACGGCGTACTGGGCCCAGCGACGTAGGGCCGTTCGCCTCCGCGCGAGCGCCCGCTCGGCGGGCATAGAATAGGCGATCTGCCGAGGAGGTCCCTATGCGTCGCCTGGTGTGGATGCTGTGCGTCTTGGTGCTTGCCGGCTGCGCGGGCGGCGGAGCGCGTTCGGTCACGCCCCCCGCCGGCGATCCGGCCGGCACGCTGCCGTCGAGCGGCGGCGAGTCCTCGGCCGTCGCCGACAACGGCGGGATCAGGCTCAGCGTCAAGTCGCTGCAGTTCGCGACGACGGGGTGGTCCGCGACGCAGATCGTCAAGACCACATGGAAGGACGACTCGCGCAAGGCGGCCGTCAGCTCGGACCCGACGGTCGCGGTCGTCTCGCCGCCGTATCAGCTCGCGACCTGGGTCTCGCCGAACACGTACGCGGCGTCGTACTACGTCACGCCGGTCGGCGCCGGGACGGCGACCATCACGTTCAGCGACCACGACGGCGATCAGCACGCGCGGCTCAACGTCACCGTCGTCGCGCCGCCGTCCGGAACGCTGTACGTCTTGGCCGCCGGCGAGGCCGACGCGTTCCCCGCCGCGGCGAACGGGCGGACGGTTCCGAGCCGCCGCATCACCGGGTTCTTCTCGTCTTCCGACCCGACGCACTCGTCGTCGGCCGCCGGCGCGGTCGACGTCGCTTCCGACGGTACGCTCGAGGTCATCAAGAACACGCAGCCCCGCGCCGCCCGGATGGGCGATTGCTACGCCGAGCGCTACCGTCCGGACGCGAACGGCAACTCGGGCTTCATCGAGAGCCTGTTGTGCAACGCAGCGCGCGGGTACGGCGTCGTGCACTCCGCTGATTCCGAGCTCGACATTCTGGAGTACTCGTACGACGTCAAGCCGGTGGTGCGCCGTTTCGTGAACGCGGTGGAGACGTCCGCGCTGTCGGTACCCGGGACGCTTCCGATTCGGGGCGGCATCGCGGTCGGTCCGACCGGGCACCTTTGGGTCGCGACGACGACCCAGGGTACGACCGCGACCGGAAACATCTACGAGTTCGCGGCCGGCGCCGGCGGCGCGGCCACGCCGCTGCGAACGATCGCCGCGCCCAGCGGTGCGGAGTTCGGCGCGATCGCCGCGGCGCCGGACGGAACGCTCTACGCGGTCGGCATCGTCAACGACGGCACGGGCGGCAGCACGGCGACGATCTACGCGTACCCGCCGCACCAGACGTCCGCGTCGCGTACGATCGGGCCGTTCACGGCGAGCTCGGTCGACGCGCTGGCGGTCGACAAAGGCGGTGAGCTGTATGCCGGCCTGAACGCGCGTGCGAGGCAATGGTCGAGCGTCGAGGTGTATGCGCCCGATGCCAACGGCGCTCCGATCTCGGTGCGATCGATCCCCAATCCCATCCCGTTCGACAGCGGTGGTCCGCCCGAGATCATCGGCCTCGCGCTGAGCCCGGCCGACGCCGCGTACAGCGAGACCACGCTGAGCCGCCGCAGGCGGTAACCCGCCGGACGGAAGTGCGCGTTCGTGCGCGGGGCGAAGGCCGCCTCGTGCACGAACGGGAGGTCGCGCTGTTCGAAGCGCTCGCGAACGCGTTGAGCGCGGGCGGCATCGAGCGGGCGTTGGAGGCGGCGGTGCGCGAGATCGTGCGCGCGCTCGATCTCGCGACCGGCTGGATCTGGCTGGTCGATCCGGCGACGGACCGCTTCTATCTCGCCGCGGCGTCCGCGCTGCCGCCGTATCTGCGCGCGCCGGTGCAGATGACCGGCGATCCGTGCTGGTGCATGGAGTCGTTCGCCGACGGCGATTTCGATTCGAAGAACGTCGACATCATCGCGTGCTCGCGCCTGCGGCGCGGCGCGCGGGAAGGCGGCCCGGCGCTGACGCTGGGGCTGCAATCCCACGCCTCGGTCGTGCTCCGCTTCGGCGCGCGGCGCTTGGGCATCCTGAACGTCTGCCCGCCGCTTCCGCGAAAGCTCTCCGAGATGGAGCTGCGGCTGCTCGCCGCGGCCGGTGCGCAGATCGGGCTCGCCGTCGAGCGCGCGCGGCTGGCGGAAGACGACGCCAGCGCCGCGCGCACGGCCGAGCGCGCGCGGCTCGCGCGCGAGATCCACGACACGCTCGCGCAAGACTTGACCGCGATCGGGCTGCAGCTCGAAAGCGCGCTGCGCGACGTCCCGGCCGACTCACCGGCCGCCGCGCGCATCACGACCGCGCTCGGCGTCGCGCGCGCCTCCACGGCGCAGGCGCGCGCGTCGGTGCTGAGCTTGCGCGCCGATCCGCTCGCGGGCCGCGCACTTCCCGCGGCGCTCGCGGCGCTCGCCCGGGGAGTCAGCTCCGAGACCGGAATGCGCGTGACGCTCACCGAGCGCGGTACGCCGTCGCTGGCGTACGACGCCGAGGGCGAGCTGTACCGGATCGCGTCCGAAGCGCTCGCCAACGCGCGCCTGCACGCGAACGCGTCGCGCATCGAGATCGAGCTCGCCGCCGAAGAGCATGCGGTGGTTCTCCGCGTGCGTGACGACGGCGCCGGATTCGATCCGGCCGTGCGCGACGGCGAACGGTTCGGACTGCGCGGGATGGAGGAACGCGCGCGCCTCGTCGGCGGCGAGCTGCGCGTCGAATCCGGCGCAGGCCGCGGCACGACGGTCGAGGTGGTGATCCCGCGATGATTCGGGTCGCGATCGTCGACGACCATCCGATCGTCACCGACGGCGTCGTCGCCAACCTGCGCGCCTCGCCCGACATCGAGGTCGTCGCCATCGGCGCGGGCCCCGACGACGCGACCCGGATCGCGCGCGCGCAAGCGCCGGACGTGCTGATCCTCGATCTGGAGCTCGGCGGCCGCAGCGGGCTGGACGCGATCCCGGCGGTGAAGGCGGCGTCGCCGTCGACGCGCATCGTCGTCTTCAGCGCGTACGCGGGCGAGGAGCGCGTCGCGACGGCGTTCGAGCGCGGCGCCGACTCGTACGTGCTCAAGGGAACCTCGAGCGACGACTTGGTCGCGGTCCTGCGCGCGGTCGCGGCGGGCGGCACGCTGATCCCGCCGGAGATCGCGGCCCAGCTCGCACGCGCCGTTCGCGCGCCGCGCCGCGACCGGCTCACCGTCCGCGAGCGCGAGATCCTCGTGCTGCTCGCCGAAGGGCTGTCGAACCGTACCGCCGCGGAGCGGCTCGGCATCGCGGAGCGCACGGTGAAGTTCCACGTCGCGGAGATCCTCGCGCGGCTGGGCGCCGCGAACCGCGCGCAAGCCGTGGCGATCGCGAAAGCGCGCGGCATCGTCTGACACCTGGCCGATCGGCCAGGCCATGCACCGGCCGCCGGAGCGTCGCGGCGGCACGCTCGCGCGCGCTACGCTGCGGGCATGAACGACTTTTCTTGGTTCGAGCGCGGGCACGTCGCGATCGTCACCGGCGCGTCGAAGGGCCTCGGGCTGGCCGTCGCCCGCGAGCTGGCGCGCGCCGGAATCGCGCTGGTCATCGACGCGCGTGGCGAAGCCGCGCTCGCCGCGGCGGAACGCGAGCTCTCGGCGCTGGTGCCGGTCGTCGCGATCGCCGGCGACGTCGCCGACGCCGCGCACGTCCACGCGCTGGTTGAAGCGGCCGAACGCCGCTTCGGGCGGATCGATCTGGTGGTGAACAACGCGTCGTCGCTCGGGCGTTCCCCGCTGCCGCCGCTCGAACAGCTCTCGCCCACGGCGTTCGAGCGCGTCTTCACCACCAACGTCTACGCGCCGCTGCACCTGATCCAGCACGCGCTGCCGGTCATGAAGCGCAACGGCGGCGGCACGATCGTGAACGTCAGCTCGGACGCGGGCGTCGAGGCATATCCGGGCTGGGGCGGCTACGGCGCCTCGAAGGCCGCGCTCGAGCACATGTCGCGCATCCTCGCGGCCGAGCTCGACGGCAGCGGCATCGGCGTGATCGTCGCCGACCCGGGCGACATGGACACCGAACTGCACCGGCTCGCCGTCCCCGACGCCGATCGCGCCGCGCTCGCCGATCCGCGCGACGTCGCGCCCGCGCTGCTGGGCGCGATCGCGGCGCCGCGCGGCGCCTTTACGCGCGTCGCGCTGCAGGCGGCGGAGGTTCCGGTCGGAGCGTGAGCGTGACGGTTCCTTTCCTGCTGCCGGTGGCGAACGAAGCGACGTCGCCGCCGGAGCGGCGCGGCGCCGCGCGCGACGGCGTTCGTCTGCTGGTCACCGATCGCGCCGCGCGCACGCATCGCGACGCGCGCTTCGACGCGCTGCCCGCCTTTCTGCGCCGCGGCGATCTGCTGGTCGCCAACGACTCCGCGACGATTCCGGCCGCGCTGGTCGCGCGCCGCGCGAGCGGAGCCGCGTTCGCGCTGCACCTCTCGACGCGCATCGCGGAGGAGCTGTGGATCGCGGAACCGCGCGAGCCCGTCGAGCCGGGCGAACGCGTCGCGCTCGCGGACGGCGGCACCGCGACGTTCCTGATGCCGCTCGACGCGGAGCATCCGCGCTTGTGGTACACCGGGCTCGCGCTGCCGCTGCCGGCCGACACGTTTCTCGCCCGGCACGGCGCGCCGATCCGCTACAAATACGTCGCCGATGCGTTCCCGCTGGCCGACTACCAGACCGTGTTCGCGCGCGTCCCCGGCTCGGCGGAGATGCCTTCGGCGGGCCGGCCGTTCACCGCGCGCGTTCTGCAGGCGCTGACGCGGGCCGGCGTGCGTCTCGCGACGATCACGCTGCACGCGGGCGTCTCGAGCCCCGAGCGCCACGAGCGCCCGTATCGCGAGTGGTTCGAGGTTCCCGCCGCGACGGCCGAGGCGGTGAACGCGACGCACCGCCGGGGCGGGCGCGTCGTCGCCGCCGGCACGACGGTCGTGCGCGCCCTCGAGACTGCGGTTTCGGACGGCGACGCCGTGGCCGCGAGCGGCTGGACCGGGCTGATCGTCACGCCGGAACGCGGCGTGACGGTCGTCGACGGCTTGCTGACCGGGTTCCACGAGCCCGAGGCGAGCCACCTCGATATGCTGCGCGCCTTCGGCGACGCGCCGCTGCTCGGCGACGCCTACGACCACGCGGTCGAGCGGGGATATCTCTGGCACGAGTTCGGTGACGTTCACCTGCTGATCTGAGGCCGGGCAGCGAACCGGAGGCCGGGCAGCGAAAGCGGGCCCGGACCGATGGCGAAGATGTACTTCCGCTACTCAGCGATGAACGCGGGCAAGTCGACCGCGCTGCTGCAAGTCGCGCACAACTACGAAGAGCACGGCCGCAAGGTCGTGATCTTCACGGCGGAGATCGACGACCGGTACGGCGTGGGCTTCGTCACGTCGCGCCTCGGACCGAAGCGGAAGTCGCTGACCTACGATGCGAGCGTCGACTTCATGCGCCATCTCTCCGACGGCGACAACGTGTCGTGCGTGCTGGTCGACGAAGCGCAGTTCCTCACGCCCGAGCAAGTGCGCCAGTTGCACCGCATCGCGCACGTCACCGGCGTCCCGGTGATCTGCTACGGAATCCGCAGCGACTTTCTCGGCGACCCCTTCCCCGGCGCGTCGTACCTGCTGACGCTCTCCGACAGCATCGAGGAGATCAAGACGATCTGCCCGTGCGGCAAGAAGGCGACCATGAACGTGCGCATCGACGACAACGGCAACCGCATCACCACCGGCGAGCAGATCGCAATCGAAGGCGACACGCGCTACGTGCAGCTCTGCGGCGAGTGCTTCTACCGCGGGCTCGAGTAGCGCGCGAGCGCCTTCGCGGCGCTCACATCGTGGGTGAGGGCGTCGGCGCCGTCGGCGGCGCGGTCGTCGCGGCCGGGACCGGCGGCGGGGGCGGAACGAACGGGCCGGCCGACGGCGCGCCGGCGGGGGCGGTTCCGGAGGACATCGGTCCGGCGGACGCCGCGGGCACCGGCGATGGCGGCGGGGACGGTGTCGCGGTCGGAACGGGCGGCGGCGACTCGCCCGGTGCGAGCGAACGGCACGCGCCGAGCGCGGCGTCGTCGCCGATGAAGACGCCGACGCGCGTCCCGCGCTGGATCGTCGCGTCCTTGCCGTGGTGCATCGCGTCGTAGCCGCCGACCGCGTAGCCGACGATCGGGATCAGGCCGAGCAGTCCCGGCGCGTTCGCGGTCGCGCCGGCGGCGCTCGCGGCGGAGTCGTTGGCGCGGTCGATGATGGCGGCGATGTGCCGGCCGTTCGGCGCGACGAAGAAGCGCGTCTCGAGCGCGAGATAGCCGCCGCGCCCGCCGCGCTCGGCGTGCGACGCGTTCGCGACGACACCGTAGCCGAGCGTGCCGGACTCGAGCCGTGTCCCGTCCGGCGCGACGCTGTCGTCGACGAGGCGGAACTTGAACACGTCGCCCGGCTTCGCGTTCGACGAGTCGACGTTGTCGTCCATCGCCACCAGCACGCGGACGCACGGCGGCCGCGTGTCCGCACGCGCCGGCGTTTGCGCGCCGGTCGGAGCGCTTGCCGCGGCGACCACGATCAGCGCGCCCACCGCAAGCGCGCCGGTGCTCGTGCGTCGGCTCAAGAGGCGACCGATCCGTCGATGAACGGGCGCATCTGGCCGACGAACTTGTCGGTGTTGCGGATGCTGCGCAACACGACGACGATCGCATCCGACGGGAAGCCCGACTCGAGCGTCACGGTGTATCCGCAGAAGACGTCGGCGGTGTCATCCGCGCCCCAGAACAAGAAGTTCTGATCGCTCAAGTAGAGCAGCTTGCGCATGAGCCCGTTCGTGTCGCGCGCCTTGCCGAGGTTGATGTAGCCGCCCTTGAAGTGCGGGTAGACGCGGAAACCGATCGTGTCGCTCTGCGTGACGCTGATGACGACCTCGAGCGAGTCGACGTTGCGAAGCCCGGTCATCGTGCCGACGAAGTTGTACGGGTTCTTGCTGCTCTGCCGGAAGGACGCGTTCACGTCGGAACGCGCTCCTGCTGAATCCAGCACTTGGTGCAGTTTCTCGCGGGTGGCGTCGCGGGAGGTCTGGGCGCTCGCGCCGGACGCGGCGACGAGCAGCAGAAGAAGCAGCGCGACGAAGGCTTTCAGACGCATGGGAACTACATCAACCCGGCTGGGCAGGAGTCCTTCCGGCCGCGCCCGAGACCGGGCCCGGACGCCTACAGCGCCGCTTCGATCGCGCGCGCTTTGCCGGCGCGCTTCGCGCGGTACATCGCGCGGTCGGCGGCATCGAGCATCTCCTCGGCCCGGCGCCCGGCGCGCAGCCGGACGATCCCGACGCTGGCGGTTACGGTCGCCGCCGTGGTGACCGCGCGCGCGGCCGCGGCGATGCGGTCGATGATCTGCTCCCCGATCGCGACGGTGTCGGCGACGTCGGAACGGAACAGCACGGCGAACTCGTCGCCGCCCAGCCGGCCGACGGTGTCGTCGAGCCGGGTGCGGTCGCGGATGGCGGCGGCGACGGCGACCAGCACCGCGTCGCCGACGGCGTGCCCGCACGTGTCGTTCACGTCCTTGAAACCGTCGAGGTCGATCAGCAGCAGCGTCCAGCCGTTGCCCGCGCGGCGCACCGGCCGGTCGAGCGCGGCGAGCCGCTCGCGCAGCGCGTGCACGAAGCTGCGGCGGTTGTGCAGGCCGGTGAGCGGATCGCGCTCGGCGAGCTGGCGCAGCCGCACCTCGCGCCGGCGGCGTTCGGTGACGTCGTTGATCAGCAGCAGGATCGCGGCGTCCGGCAGACCTTGGCGCATCGCGACCGCGGTGATCTCGCACCACGTCTCGGCGTTCGTCGGGCGGCGCACGCGCGTCTCGATGCGCACCGACGGCGTGCGCCCGTCGAGCAGGCGCGCGAACTCGTGGCGCAGCGTCCCGCGGTCTTCCTCCGGCACGAGCTCGAGGATCGACGTCTTCTCGACGCCGCCCAGCGCCAGGAACGCCATGTTGCTGCGGATGACGTTGCCGTGAACGTCGACGCTGCACATCCCGATCGGGCTCTCTTCGAGGATGCGGTACGACGCGTCCAGCGTGTCGATGATCTCGCGGTAGCGCGCGTTCTCGCGCTCGGCCTCCCGCTGCGCGGTGACGTCGGTGATGGTCGAGACGATCGTCCCGTCGGCGTCGCCGTCCTCGTCGTGGACGCGGTGGCTGGCGATCGCGACCCAGCGGGCCGGCGCGCCGGCGGGATGGATGCGAACCGTCACGCTGCCGCGCTCGAGCGCGTGCGCCAGGAGCGCGGTGGCCGGCTCGGCGGCCGCATGCGCGCGGCCGGCGTCGTCGTGCGGTGCTTCCCAGCCGGGGTCGAGCGGCGCGTCTCCCGCGAGCTGCTCCGCGCTGATGTCGAGCAGCTTCAGCGCCGCCGAGTTCCAGTCGCGAACGCCGCCGGTGATGTCCTGGACGACCACGCCGTGATCGAGCGAGTCGAACATTCGCCGGCGCCGTGCCGAGCCGCCCTCGCTCGACGGCAGTGGATCCGCCATAGTTGTAGTATCGCCACCACGCCTTGGACGACTCTGGTCCTGGGTCCTAAGTCCCATTACCCCGGCGCATAGGCATGCCAAACGCGGCGAGCAAACGTGCGCCATGGCACCATGAGCGACGATATCTGCTTCCTGTCCGCGACCGAGCTGACGCGCCGCATCCGCGACAAGCGCCTTTCCGCGACGGAGGTGATGACTGCGCATCTCGCTCGCATCGAGCGCGAGAACGCGCGCGTCAACGCCGTCGTGACCCTGCACGCCGACCAGGCGATGGCGGCCGCGCGGCGTGCCGACGAGGCGCAGGCGCGCGGCGAGGAGCTCGGCCCGCTGCACGGGTTGCCGGTGGCGCACAAGGACTCGTTCCTCACGCGCGGGATGCGCACGACGTTCGGCTCGCCGATCTTTCGCGATTTCGTTCCGGATGTCGACAGCCTGGCCGTGGAACGCCAGCGGCTGGCCGGCGCGATCAGCGTCGGCAAGACAAACATGCCGGAGTTCGGCGCGGGCTCGCAGACGTTCAACGCCGTGTTCGGCGCGACGCGCAATCCGTACGACCTCGCGCGGACGTGCGGCGGCAGCAGCGGCGGCGCGGCCGTCGCGCTGGCGTGCGGGATGGTGGCGCTCGCCGACGGGACCGATCTCGGCGGCTCGCTGCGCAATCCGGCGAGCTTCTGCAACGTCGTCGGGTTGCGGCCGTCCCCCGGGCGCGTCCCGCAGTGGCCCGCGGAAGACGGATGGGACTCGCTGGCCGTCGCCGGGCCGATGGGACGGACGGTGGAAGACGTCGCGCTGCTGCTGAGCGTGCTGGCCGGGCCGGACGCGCGCGATCCGATCGCGTTGACGGACGACGGTGCGGCGTTCCGTGCGCCGCTGGGGCGTGATTTTCGCGCGACACGCGTAGCGTGGAGCGCGGATCTCGGCGGCCTGCCGGTCGAGCCCGCGGTGCGGGCGGTGCTGGAATCGCAGCGTGGCGCGTTCGCGGACCTCGGCTGCGACGTGCCTGACGCGGCGCCGGACTTGTCGGGCGCGGACGACGTGTTCCAGATCCTGCGCGGCGCGATGTTCGCTTCGCGCTTCGGCCCGCTGCTCGACCAGCATCCCGGCGAGCTGAAAGATACCATCGTGTGGAACGTGCAGCTCGGCCGCGGCCTGACCGCAACCGACGTGGGCCGCGCGCGGCTGCTGCGCACGCGCGTCTTCGCGCGCATGCATGAGTTCATGCGCGAGCACGAGTTCTTGCTCGCGCCGGTCAGCCAAGTCGTCCCGTTCGCCGTCGAGCAGCCGTACCCGACCGAGATCGACGGCGTGAAGATGGAGAACTATCTCGACTGGATGCGCTCGTGCTCGTGGATCAGCGTCACCGGCCATCCCGCGATCTCCGTGCCGTGCGGCTTCACGCCGGACGGGTTGCCGGTCGGCGTGCAGATCGTAGGACGCTACCGCGACGAGCGCGGCGTGCTCGAGCTCGCGCACGCGTTCGAGCGGGCGACGCGCGTGGGGCTGCGGCGGCCGTAGGCGGCGCAGCTTTCTTGTCGCTTCGATCGAACCGCGACGCTCGTTTCTCCCGGGCAAGATCGGTCGTCTGACTCGGGACTTGACTAGGCCGTTCTAGAGTAGTATTTTCTTGTCACGGGCTTTTCGTAGCCGACTGCATCGGCAGCCGCAAAGTGAAGAGCCTCTTCAAGCTGCGGCGAGCTGTCGCGTGCTTCACCGAGGTGGCCGATGCGGGCTGTTTTTCGTCGTATCGTGACGTCGCTGGCCGCATTCGCACTTCTCGTACCGTACGCGGGCGGCGGAGCGTCTTCGCTCGCCGCGGTACGCGGCTCGCCGGTTTCGCTGAGCGCGATTGCGGCCACGCCGCCACAGCGCATCCCGGTCAAAGAGCCGTCACGGGTGAAGCCTTCTACGCGGCGCGCGACTGAGATCCGTCCCTCGGTCGTGTCGGCGATCTCGCACGGCTCCGGCATTCGCATGAGCGGCTGGCCCATGCTGCGTCCTTCGGAGATCGATCGCCCGATCGCCTCCGCGCGACGTGCCGCTGCCATGCGCACAGCCACCGCAGCGAACGTCGCGCCGAGCACCGCGGCCGGCCCCGGCGGACGCCGTCCGAACGCGTTGCCGTCGAATCCGAGCGGATCGGGCAGCGGGATCAACCCGTGGTGGCGGTATCAAGAACAGAACGTTCCCGGCGGCGGCCACGTGATGGTGAACGTCGGCACGGGCAACTTGCTCTTGCAAGGCGACGACATGTCCGTGCCGCACAAAGGCATCGCGCTGGCGTTCCGGCGGACGTACAACTCGCAGAGCTTGCACGACGTGAACGCGAGCGACGCCGGCGAGTTCGTGTTCAAGCCGGCTGCGATGTACGGCAACGGCTGGACGAACACGTTCGACGCGCACTTGGCGCGCAACACCGCCACCACGCTGTACACGGTGTTCGACATCGACGGCGCTCGGTACGATTACGATGCCACTTGGCCCGCGAGCGAGCCGAACGGCGTGTACACGCCGCGCGCCGGCAACCACGCGACGCTCGTGTACGACGGGAACTGCGGCTATCTGTGGACCAAGAAGACCGGAACGACGTATTATTTCTACCGGCCCGGCCCGCACGCGCCCTGCCCTCAGACGGGCGGCACGACCGAAGGCTATACGGGCCGGCTGTACCAGATCATCGGGCGCAACCGCAATACGTACTTGACGTTCAGCTATTCGTGGGACGGCGGCATATCGTCATTGACCGGGAAGGTCAGCCAGATCACGGTCCAGACCGAGTCGGGCCTGACCGCGACGCTCTCGTTTGCAGACGTAAGCGGTCACCGGCTCCTCCAGCAACTGACGCTCCCGGACGGAATCACGAACGTCTCGTACGGCTACAACGCGAACGGGGACCTCACCAGCGTCTCGCTGCCGCCGAACAATACGGCCGGGATTCGCCCGCAACACATCTTCGGGTACGCCGCGCTGGGCAGCGGGGCGCCGCTGTCGTGGGCCGCCAGCCCTCGTTTCGCCTACTCTTGCAATACTGGGTGCGGAAACGACGGCGGCTGGTTGGAGTTCGGATATGCGGGAGCGGGCGCACCGCCCACCACGGTGAGCTCGATCGCTCATGTCGCAGTGGTCAACCCGTCGGTGCCTGACGGCACCGGCTCCGGTGCGCTTCAACCCGGATACGCGACTGTGACATATCAATATCTCACGGAGTACTACACCACCGGGGTGACGACGCCGACCTACCGCGACACCGACGGCCACATGACGAACTGGGTGGTAGACGGCTCCGGCCGGCCGACGCAGACCCAGGAGTGCGCCGCGAGCATCAACCAGGGTCAGCAATGCACCGGCATGCTGCTGATCGCGAACGAAACCTGGGACGCGAGCAACAACCTGATCGCCGAGCTCGACCCGCGCGGCTACCAGACCGACTACGCGTACGATGCGAACGGCAACGCGGTCGCCGTCGCGGCCCCGCAGTCGGCCACCGCACAGGGGACGTTCCGGCCAACGAAGCTCTACGACTACGACGCGTTCAACAACGTCGTCGCTTACTGCGACGAGGACGAGACGCATCGTGCCGGCGCCGATTGGCTGACGCCGCCCGCGGCCTCCGACACGCTCTGCTCGAGCACGCCGGCCAACGTCCCGCATTGGCGCGCGTCGCTGGCGTACCCGTCGTATCAGCCGTTCGGTCAGCTCGCCTCGACGGCCACGCCGCTCGGATACACGCGCCGCTTCACGTACGGAGCGGCGAACCAAGGCGGGGCGGATTTCGGCCTACCCACCGCGCTGAGCGGCGACCCGATCACGCAGCGCGACGGCACCGTGATCACGCCGACGCAAACGTTCTGGTACGACGGCACCGGTAATCTGCGCTGCTATTCGAAAGGCATCGGGACGTACGTCCTGTCCTATGATGTGCTCGGGCATCTCACGAGCGAAGCCGATCCCGACGACTCCTCGGCCAACGCGAGCTCGCTGTGCGGTAAAACGTCGGGCCAGCCCGGCTGGAACACGCAGGTCATGTCCTGGTACTTTCCCGACGGGTCGAAGCGAACATCTCAAACGCCGTCGGAGCGGCCGTACAACGTCGGGACCTATTACACGTACGACCTCGACGGAAACGTCAGCACCGAGGCTTCACACCACGGGTGCACGCCGAACCAGACGTGTGCCGGCGGGATCACGCAGAAGTGGTACGACGGCGCGGATCGGCTCGTGGAGATCGCGCTTCCGCACGATATCAGCGACTTGTACTCGACGCCGTGGCTAACGCGGTACATCTACGACCTCAGCGGCGGCGCCAACGTAGCGTTCGCCGGAAACTCGTTCCCTGCGTACGGCAACCTCTACAAGACGCAAGAATATCTCCCGGGGCCGGTGTGGCAAGACACCAAGGGAAACGCATTCGATGGGCTGGACCGGCCGACGGTGAAATTCGCCTTCTCACCGAGTTCGAATACCACGGTACGGACGACGACGTCGCAGTACGACCACGACGGCACGACGTACGGGCTGCTCTGGCGCACGACCGATCCACGCGGCGAGACGACCACGAATACGTATAGCGAGCGCGGATCCGCCGCCAGCCTGACCTTCGCCGGCGACGGCGGCGTCACGCCGAACCGCACGTATACGTATGACGCGAACAATCGGCTTGTGACGCGCACGTCAACGGCATACGGCACCGAGTACCTCGCGTACGACGATGACGGCCGGCTGCGCGAGGTTCGCGAGCCGACCGGCGGCGGGCTGACCTCGCCGGCGGTGCTGACCTACGCGTACTATGGCGACGGGTCGCGCAAGACGCTCAGCGTCGCTTCCGCGGCGGTCGCCGCTGACCCGCTGCTCTCGTACTCGAACCGGGTCGACGGAGCGCGCACCAACCTCACGCTTTCCAACGCCGGCGTGACCTCGCCGTTCGGCTGGACCTATACCGACGCAGGCCGCGAGCTGAGCCAAGCCGACCCCTTCACGAACCGGACCGTGAACGTCGGCAACGACACGGGCCCGATTCCCGGGTCGGCCGTTCGGCCACGGACGGACCACTATAACGCGACCGGGCAGCTCGACTCGCTCTCGCTGCCGGGATATCCGAACTTCGGTTCGATCACGCACGACCCTGAGGGCTCCGTGATGGGCTACGCGTCCTCGGAGCACGGCGGCGTCTGGGAGTCAGCGCAGTTTGCGTACACGGTCCGCGGCGAAGCAGCCGAATTCGATCGCCAAGACGGTGGATACTCCGTGTCCACGATCGTTTGGCAACATCACATCGCAAACGGTGCGGTCGCCGCGAACGACGCGCCCGACTTCTTGAAGCGTGCGCAGTCGGTGATCGATCCGGTCAACGCGGTGATCACCGCAAACGGGGTCCGCCAGTCGTGCACGGGCGGCGCCGCTCCGAAGACCTCGAAAGTCGACAGCGAGACGCTCGCGTACGACGAGCTGGGCCGACTGGCGTCCGACAGTAAGGCGCAAACCGGTCCGTGCGCGACGTATTTTGGAACTCGCACGCGCACGACGACCTACGACGCCGAGAATCACACGATCGGCTCATCGGAACCGAGCGGCACGTTCACGGATAGCCATGTCGTCACCGCCAACGCCGGCTGGGGCGCCAACGGTCACCCGGTCTCACTCACGGTCAGCTACCTGAACTCCCCGTCCTCAGAGCAAAACACGCTGCACTATGACGGCGATCAGCTGCTTTTCACCACGAACGCGCAAGGGCAGCTCGTGTACCTCAACGCCGAGTTGCTCGGCACGGTAATCGGCTCGAACGGACTGACCGTGTGGGACCGCGACTACGCCGGAACGTGCGTCAGTGATCATATCGCCGGAGGGTACAACGGCTGGGTGTTCGGATCGAGCGCCCACAGCTCCGAGCTCTCCGGCGCCGACAGCGATCCTCCGAGTATCGGTCCGAGCCCGAACGGTGCGCACGCGTTCCCGACCGAGTGGGGTCTGTATAAGAATCCGGACGGCTTCGAATCGCCGTTCGGCACGATCCAAGGGGTGCGTGTGTCGAGTCAGCTCGGTGCATGGACGACACCGGACGCGTACGCCGGTGATGTGCACGACCCGATGTCTCAGAAGTCGTACATGTTCAACCGGAATAATCCATTTCAATACAGCGATCCCACCGGCTTCGACGCGATCGTAAAGGTCGAAGGCAATAATGTGGACATAACCCTGAATGTTAAGTTTACGGGCGTCAACATTAACGATCAGGAAAAAGCAGCGATCGTCAAGGAGATCGAGACCGCCTTTACCAAGCAGGTAGGTAAGTACAATGTGACAATGCACGTCGTCGAAGTGTCTACATTTGATACCGGCAGTAAAGTGAACGAGTTTTATGTACAGCGCGGTTTAAGAATGATGGGCGGATCAGGGTCACGTAAAGAGATAGATGCGGGCTTTCCGCGCGGCGCATCGCATGAGGCCGGTCATGCGATGCATCTCGAAGACACCAGCAAATTGGGTGGGCGATTGGAAAACCTCACGGTCATCCCACGGCGCGGGTATGAGAACAACCTTATGACGCAGACCCATCAAGGACGGGATCTCGAAGAGTGGCAGATCGAACAGATCATTCGGACGAACCTATGAGCCGACGAAGTAATCTGGCTCGAATCGTTTTGGCGTCCTTGTTCTGCGCTGTGATGAACGGCGAAAGCGCCGCAGCGCTCCCCGCGACGCAAGTTGTTCCGCTAGGAACAGGTACGGTGACGATTCGTGTACCTGCGAATTTCATCATAGACCTTGAACCCGGTTTCGAGATCGTTTTCTACCGAATTGTCGAGGCGGACCGAACGCGTTATCGTCGAATATTGATCGCACTTACAGGAACCGCGGTTGCCGTGGAGATACCCGGTCCACGAAGAGCAATTTGTATCAATGGACTTCGCGGCGAAGAGATCCGAGATGAAGACGGCGGTCGATCGATCGTCTTGAATTTGCCGCCGAGCAGCGGCATGTTTAAAATGCTCGTCGGCTCGTCGCGCGACGATCCGCAGGTCGAAGGGTTACTGCGCTCTATCGCAGTGCGCGGCTACCGTGGACACTGCTGAACTGCAACCGGAGCTGGTCGTCGTCAAAACGCTAACGCCGCAGCGCACGATGTCAGGGCGGCTAGACTTCGGGCGTGGACCACACGGTCCGTCGCTCGTGCGCGAACGCAATGTACCAGTCGAGCGCTTCACGTTGCATCATGGCTTCCCGGCTGGCGGCTTTCTCGGGCGCCGTGCCGGCCAGGATCCGACGGACGGGGATCTGCATGTTCTTGCCAGTGAGGGTAACCGAGAGCTTAGCGCAATGAACGATATGCGGAAGGCGACAGGAGTCAAGGTGAAGTTCCATCCTTACAATTCGTCCACACAAAAATGAGCAAGGGTCGTCAGGTACGATTTTACGCACTATGGAACGATAGAGAGACGCTCGATGCGGCAATACGATCGCTCGAGCCGGACGTGGTGCTCGCCGACGCCGACCTGCGAAACGGAAAGGTCGTCCGACTCCCATCGCTCAACGATGTGACGGCTCAGGGCGAGATCTTTCTTGCGCGCCATTCGGCACGGTTGACCTTCGGACCGTTACAAGGTGAGCCGGCATTCATCCGATCTATGATGTCACCGGTAGTTGAATTTACGCTTCCTGTGTTCGGTGAAACGACTCTCCGCGAAGGTCGTCTCTACTATAACTCATCGTATTACGCGAGCGACGGCACCTTGACGATGATGCCCAAGGACTTTTTGGTGTTCGCTGACCGCGTCATCGCAACTACGCGGCGGCTCTTCAAACGCCATCACGACCTAGACGCTTACGTCGGAAGTAGTGCTGAGGAATGGATGCGAACAGTGGGCGCAAGGCTGGTTGCCATCAAAACGTTGGCGGCGGAGGGTGTACGGAGCAATGAGCGGTAGTTTTGATAGCTTTCGCGACCGCCTCTTCGGGTATCTCATCGCTCGAGCTGAACTTTCTGGTGCGGACAAGCGGTGCCGTCCCTCGTTCGCCCGCTGCGTAAAGTGTCAGGATCATCCCTCGTCGGCCGTGGACGGTATGGCGCGTCGCTCACGCGCAAAGTCGGTGTACCAGTCCAGCGCGGCGGGCTGCATCATGGCTTCGCGGCTGGCGGCTTTCTCGGGCGCCGTGCCGGCCAGGATGCGACGGACCGGGATCTCCATCTTCTTGCCGGTGAGGGTGTACGGAATCGCCGGCACGGCGCGGATTTCGTCCGGGACGTGCCGCGGGCTGCAGTCGGCGCGCAGCTTGCCGACGATGCGTTGGACCAGCGCATCGTTCAGCTCGACGCCGTCCGCGAGCCGGACGAACAACGGCATGTAGAAGCCGCCGCCCGCGAGCTCGAGGCACACCACGAGGCTGTCTGCGACCTCGTCCAGTTGCTCCACCGCGCGGTAGATCTCCGCGGAGCCGATGCGAACGCCGTAGCGGTTGAGGGTCGAGTCGGAGCGGCCGTAGATGTAGCAGCCGCCGCGCTCGTTGATCTTCAGGAAATCGCCGTGACGCCAGACGCCGGGGAAGTTCTCGAAATACGTCTCACGGTAGCGCGCGTCGCCCGGATCGTTCATGAACCGCAACGGCATCGACGGCGCGGGGCTCGTCACCACCAGCTCGCCGACCTCACCGATCACCTCTTCGCCGCGCTCGTTCCAGGCGTGCACGTCCATGCCGAGCAGCCGCGTCTGGATCTCACCCGCGTACACCGGCAGCAGCGCGCATCCCCCGACGAGCCCGGCGCAGAGCTCCGTCCCGCCGGACGGGGACGTGACCCACAGATCGTCCTTCACCGCCTCGTAGAACCACGCGGTCGACTCCGGCGTGACCGGCGAACCGGTGAGGAGCACGCTCGCCAACGCTGAGAGGTCGAAGCGCTCGCGCGGGACGAGGCCGATCTTCTGCATCATCTGCACGAACGTCGGGCTCGCGCCGAACGACGTCGCGCGCGCGTCGGCGGCGAGCTGCCACAGCAGCGCGGGCGTCGGGTGCGCGGGATGTCCGTCGTAGAGCACGATCGAGGCGCCCTGCAACAAGGCGGAGACGAGCGCGTTGAACATCATCCAGCCGGTCGTCGTGTAGAAGAACATCCGCGATGACGGACTGAGATTCTGCTGCAGTCCCGTGCTCTTCAGGTGCTCCACCAGAATGCCGACGTGACCGTGCACGATCGGCTTCGGCAAGCCCGTCGTCCCCGACGAGAACAGCACCCACAGCGGATGATCGTGCGGGACGCGCTCGTACCCGAAATCCGCTGCGGCGACCGCCGCTCCGCCGGCGAGCTCGGCCCACGGAAGCGCGTCGTCCACCGGCGCGCGCGACGACGGATCGAGATACGGCAGCCAGACGACGCGCTCGACCGTCGGCAGCTCGGCGAGGATCGCGCGCACTTCGTTCGCGCGGTCGTAGTCTTTGCCGCCGAAGCGATAGCCGTCCGTCGCGAGCAGCAGCTTGGGCTCGATCTGCGCGAAGCGGTCAATCACGGTGCGCGCGCCGAACTCCGGCGCCGCCGACGACCACACCGCGCCGACCGCGATCGTCGCCAGCATCGCGATCACCGTCTCCGGAATGTTCGGCATGTACGCGGCAACGCGGTCGCCGGGACACACGCCGAGCTCACGCAACCGCGTCGCCACGACGCGAACGGCACCGCCGAGCTCCTGCCACGACATGCGCGCCAGCGGCCGCAGCTCCGAGCTGTGCACGATCGCCGTCTCTCCGGGCGCGGCCACCTCTTCGTGCCGCAGCAGGTGCTCCGCGTAGTTCACGCGCGACCCCTCGAACCACACCGCGCCGGGCATCGTACGGCGGTCCAGCACGCGCGTGTACGGCTCCGACGAGCGGATCTCGTAGAACTGCCACGCCGCGCCCCAGAAGCCGTCGAGATCCGTCACCGACCAGCGCCGCAGCTCTTCGTACGTGGTGAAGGTGTGCCCGCACTTCGCAAGCCGTCGCATGAAGCGCGCGACGGCCGACTCCGCCGCGACCGCGGGGTCGGGCGTCCAGAGCAGCTCGCCTTCGGTCATGCCGGGCGGCGCTTCGAGCGCGCCGCGGCCAGCCGCAGCGCGTCCTTCAGGTAGTCCGGCCCCTCGTGAACGCGCTCGCGGCTGCGGCGGCACGTGCACTTTTCCAGCGCGCCCGCGGGCGTGCGGTGCAGCGCATGGCAGCCGTTGTGGTGGTGCGATTCCTCGGCGTGCAGGCAACTGCAGAACATCCCAAACGAGCGTACTGTTCCGGTCACCTCACCGTTATACCGGAAATCGGGTAGCAAAGCGAGCGGGTGGGTGCCTCGCGCCGAAGCCTTCATCATGCCGAGCAGCGCGGTACCTTCAATCGCAGGCCTCGAAATTTTGCGGCCGACGCTCCGCCGTGGCTCTAGAGGCTACTTAGGTATCTGCCGCCTTGCCGCCGGGACGTTGCTGATGCCGCATCGGTCTAGCGAGCGCGGCGTCGCGCGGTGAGCAGTCCGGTGTTGACGCCTCCGAGCGCCAGGCCCCCGTCGAAGCGCGCGGACTCGACCTTGATGCAGCGGTCGACCACGACATCCAAGCCGGCGTCGTCGGCGAGCCGGATCGCCTCGTCGTTGATGACGCCGTATTGGAACCAGATCGCTTTTGCCCCGGCGGCGATCGCCTCGCGCGTCACCTGCGGTGCGTCGTCCGGCTTGCGGAAGACGTCGACGATGTCCGGCGCACCGCGCTCCGCGGCGAACGCCGCGAGCGACGGATAGGCGCGCACGCGGTCGATCTGCGCGGTCATCGGATTGATGGGAATGACGTCGAACTTGCCTTTGGTGCGCAGGTAGGAGAAGACGAAGTAGCTCGGGCGGCTGGGATTCGGCGAAGCGCCCACCATGGCGACGGTGCGCGAGCGGTCGAGCAGCGCGCGCCGTTCCGACGGCGTCGTCAAGATCACGCCCGTACCTCGCCCACTTCCGCGTCCGCCGCGACATCGATGGATACCGGAGCGACCTGTTGCGCCGCCGCGAGTCCGCGCTCGAGATCCCATATCAGATCCTCGGCGTCTTCAAGCCCCACGGACAGCCGGATCATCTCCGGACCGACGCCGCCGGCGCGAAGCTGCTCGTCGGTGAGCTGCTGGTGCGTCGTCGACGCGGGGTGGATCACCAAGCTCTTCGCATCCCCGACGTTCGCCAGATGGCTCCACAGCTCGAGCGCTTCGATGAAGGCGCGACCCCCTTCACGGCCGCCGCGCAATCCGAACGTGAACACCGCGCCCGCTCCGAGCGGGAGATATCTGTGAGCCAAGCCGCGCTCGGGGCTGTCGGGCAAGTCGGCATACGAGACCCACGCCACGTCCTCGCGCTCGCGCAGGAAGCTCGCAACGGCGCGCGCGTTCGCGACGTGCTGCGGCATCCGCACGGCGAGCGTCTCCAGTCCTTGCACGAGCAGCCACGCGTTCATCGGCGAGATCGACGCGCCGACGTCGCGCAGCACTTCGACCCGTGCGCGCTGCACGAACGCGTACTCCCCGAACGTCTCGGCGAAGTTCAAGCCGTGGTAGCCCGGGCTCGGCGTCGACAGCAGCGGATGCCGTCCGGCGCCCCATGGAAATTTCCCGGACTCGACGATCGCACCGCCCATCACCGTGCCGTGCCCGCCGATGAACTTCGTCGCCGAATGCACGACGACGTCCGCACCGTGCTCGATCGGCCGGCACAGGTACGGCGTGGCGAACGTGTTGTCGACGATCAGCGGGACGCCCGCCGCGTGGGCGATGTCCGCAAGCGCGGTGATGTCCGCGACGTTGCCGTTCGGGTTCCCGATCGTCTCGACGAACGCCGCGCGTGTGTTGTCGCGGATCGCGTCCCGGAACGCGTCGAGATCGCCCGGCGCGACGAACGTGGTCTCGATCCCCATCCGCTCGAGCGTCACGGAGAACTGCGTGACCGTGCCGCCGTACAGATTCGCCGACGCGACGATGTGGTCGCCGTTCCGCGCGAGGCTCAGGATGGTGATGAGCTGCGCCGACAGCCCGCTCGCGGTCGCGACCGCGCCCAGTCCGCCTTCGAGGCTGGCCAGCTTCTCCTCGAACGCGGCGACGGTCGGGTTCCCGATGCGCGTGTAGATGTTGCCGTATGTGCGCAGCGCGAACAGCTCCGCGGCGTGCTCGGTCGAGTCGAACACGAACGCCGTCGACAAATGCAGCGGCAGAGCGCGCGCACCCGTCTCCCCGTCGGGCGGCGTCCCCGCATGCAACGCCCGCGTCCGAAAGCCGAAAGTCCGCTCATGCATCAGACACGCAGACTTCGCGACTTTTCGGCCATGATCCGCCTTTAGATTGATCGACCGCGCGGATCGGCGTACCACCGCGGGGAACGGTCACGCGTGCGGGCCGTATGCAAAATCCTACGTGACTTGACGGGGCTGCTCCTTGCGTTCGGTTACGCGATGGACAGTGTGCGCCGGTCGAGTGGAGCGCGAGACGAAGAGCCTACGCGCGCAGTCGGTAGCCGTCAAGCGGAAGAACGCCGGCAACCCGGCGACGGCTTCTTGTTGTCGCTCTCGGTCAGCTTCAATCAAGGAGTCGTCCCAAACATAGATGCGATCGACGCCGCTTCGATCGGCATCCTCGGCGCCACGGTCGCGTTCGCGGTACTGACGGTCGACAAGATCCGAGAGATCGCCGAGTTCCCGCGTTGGATGGCTCTCACATTCCTGATGCTGTCCGGTCTGGTGAGCTCCTTTGGCTACGCATATGGTTTCGTGCGCGGGCAGCCGCGCGATGTGCCGCGCCCGTCGCGGTTCGTTCCTGACTTCAGCCTCCACGGCTCGAAGGCACTCGCCCGAGCGACGCATGAGACGGTCCGGCGGAGCGAGGAAAATCTTCGCATACGCGGACGGAAACGCGTCATGGCGCTCGGTGCGGTCGGCCTGCTCATTGCCGGAGCCGTGGTGATCGCGTACGCTCGCCTGGCCGGCGGTACGGTCCCGCCTGTGGCTCACGGCGGCGGCATGGTACAATGAGCGCGATGGAAAATCCGAACGGGCCGGTTTCCGACGCCGTCCGCGACATGGCACTGGAGCTGATGCGTGAAGAACACATTGCTCCGCTTGCCGACGCCGAACAGCGACCCGATGGCTACTATTCAGTAGGCCACTACACCGGGACCTGAACGGGGCGGTCGCCCTGGTTTCATGGGTCCAAAGCCCCTGCTCAGTCGCTCGCTTGGCGGAAACAACAAGCGTACGATGTTCCGCTCCCTCGACGATTTGCGCGTTCTCCTCGGCCTGCCGCTGTACCGCAGCGCGATCGGGGAGGACGTAGACGGTGCTCGCGTCGCCGCGCACTGGCCGTGCGGCTGCACGGCGAGCGGCGCGACGTTCGCGCGGCTCGCCCTCAGGACGTGCCGGACGCACCGTGCCGGACGGGTCGAGCCGGCAATCGCGGTCTGACGTCGGCGACGCCTAGCGCGTCGAGGATCGCCGTACGGCTCGCGGCCTCGCCGACGAGCCCGGTGAACGCGATCTCCGCCGGTGAGCCGGCCAGCACGATGACGCGGTCGGCAAGCGCCAGCGCGTCGTCGACGTCATGCGTCACCAGGATCGCGGTCGCGCGGGTGAACTCCAGGATCTCGCGCACCGCCGCGCGCAGCTCGATGCGGCGCAGCGCGTCCAGCGCGGCGAACGGCTCGTCGAGCAGCAGCAGCGCGGGGTCGCGCACGAGCGCGCGCGCCAGCGCCGCGCGCTGAGCCATACCGCCTGAGAGCTGCTTCGGCAGCCGCTGCGCGGCGTTGGCCAGACCGACCAGCGCCAGCACGTTCGGCACGCGCGCCCGCTCGGCGTCGGTGCGCGCCGGGAAGGCGACGTTCTTCTGCACGTCGAGCCACGGGAACAGCCGCGGCTCCTGGAACACGACGCCGATCTCGCCGCTGGTCGCGATCGTCCCGGCATCGCTGCGCTCGAGCCCGGCAACGCAGCGCAGCAGCGTCGATTTGCCGCAGCCGCTCGCGCCGAGAATCGCCACGCGCTCGCCGCGCGCGACGTCGAGGTCGAGCCCGTCGAACACGAGGTGCGCGCCGAACGCCTTGCGCAGCCCGCGGATGCGCGCGGCGTTCTCCGTTCCGGCGGCGTATCGTGCGCTCGTCATGCCGGCACCGCCGTGTCGGTCCAGCCGACGAGCCGCTTCTCGAGCGCGCGCATCAGCGTCTCCGAAAGCTTCCCGCACGCTGCGAAGAGCAGGATCGCCACCAGGATCTCGTCGGTGCGCGACGTCTGCTGGCCGTCGGTGAGCAGAAAGCCGAGCCCGTTCGTCGCCGCCAGCAGCTCCGCCGCGACCAGGAACAGCCACGCCTGCGTCAGCCCGATGCGCGCTCCGACCAGCAGTTGCGGCAGCGTCGCGGGCACGAGCACGCGGACGACGAGCGCCAACCGCGAGAGCCCGAAGATCGTGCCGACCTCGACCAGCTTGCGGTCGACGCCGCGGATCCCGCTCACGAGCGCGACGTAGATCGGGAAGAACGCGCCGATCGCGACCAGCGTGATCTTCGCGGTCTCACCGATCCCCAGCCACAGCAGGATCAGGGGCACCCATGCCAGCGACGGCACCGCGCGAATCCCTTGCAGCGTCGGGTCGAGCGCGCGCTCCGCGACGCGCGAACCGCCGACCAGCGAGCCCAGGACCAGCGCGACGGCCAGCGCGATCGCGAAGCCGATCGCGACGCGCTCGATGCTGGCGCCGAGATCGCGCCACAGCAGCCCGCTTTGGGCCAGATCGAGCAGCTCGCGCCCGACGTCGCGCGGCGAGGCGAGCTGATACGACTTGATGAACCCGCTCGCCGTCGCCGCCCACCAGGCGGCGAACAGCGCCAGCGGGACCAGGACTCTAACCACGCAGCGCGGCCGTCGCGACGCGCGCGTCGATCAGCGCCGCGACCGCACCGTCGAGATCGGCGTCGGGCTTCGCGAGCTTGTCGGTCTTGATCAACGGCACCACGCCGGCGATCGCGTCGCGGTAGTCGTTCCCCGGCGTTCCGTCGCCCGGATAGCCGGTGCGCTCGCGAAGCTGCAGGTCGGCGACGCGGCGCTCGACGTGCGAGGCCTCCGAAAGCAGCGCGGCGGTCTCCTCGACGTGCGTCGCGGCGTACTTGCGCGCGCGGTCGTACTGCCGCAGCACGATCGCCGCGAGGTCGGGATGCTGCGCGACGAAGTCCTCGCGCACGTTCAGCGCGCCCCAGGTGTTGAACGCGACGTTGCGGTAGAGCAGCCGCGACCCCGCGTCGAGCTGCGAGGCCGCCATGTGCGGGTCGAGTCCCGCCCACGCGTCGACCTGGCCGCGCTCGAGCGCCGTGCGCCCGTCGGGATGCTGCAGGTCGACGAGCTGCACGTCGCTGGGCTGCAGCCCCGCCGCTTGCAGCGAGCGCAGCAGGAAGAACCACGGATCGGTCCCGCGCGTCGCGGCGACCTTCTTGCCTTTGAGATCGCGCACGGTCTTGAGCGGCGAGTCCTTGCCGACGACGAGCGCCGTCCACTCCGGTCGCGAGTAGAGGAACACGGTCTTGATCGGCGAGCCGTTGGCGCGCGCGAGCAGCGCCGCGCTGCCGGCGGTCGAGCCGAACTGGATCGCGCCCGCCTGCAAGAACTGGTTCGCCTTGTTCGAGCCGAGCGAGAGCACCCACTCGGCCGACGCGCCGCGCTTGGCGAGCGCCTCGTCGAGCCAGCCCTTCGCTTTGAGCACGAGGCTGGGCGGGTTGTAGTACGCGTAGTCGATGCCGATCTTGTCGGCGGCACGTACGCGCAGCGGCACGCTCGATGCGAGCGCGGCCGCGCCGGCGGCGGTGAGGAACTGCGAACGGGAAACGGATGCCACGGGAACGCCTCCTGGTGAGAGGGGAAAGCGGTGAAAACGAAGAGCCCCCGCCGGGTTCGGCGGAGGCTCTCGTACGATGCTGTGCGCGAAACGCGCTAGCTCATGCCGAAGCTCGCCGATCCCGATGCGGGAGACAGCAAATGCACATCGCCATGAGACACAGTGCGCGGTTCGTCACGAGTCCGTGGACTTTACCACGGGGTGCCCCCGCCGGTCAAGGACATCGGGCGCATTCGGGGCCGGCGGTCGCTCAGGGCTCGAAGCAGACGCGGCGGCCGGGGTAGTCGATCGTGACCCGGTAGGCCTTGAGGAAGTTGTAGCCGAGGCCGCCGTCGGTCGGGCCGACCGCCGCGTTGATCTGCGAGAGGTCGTAGGTCGCGACCAGCACGCGGTCCTGGTGCGCGTCACCGACGTCGATGGACGCGACCGAGGCGCGGGTGCTGAAGGCGCCGCCCGCGCCGATTCCCTGCACCGAGACCGGGAGCGGCGCGAGGTGCAGCCTTCGGGCCAGCGACGTGTTGACGATCGTCACGGTCGCGCCGGTGTCGACGAAGAACGTGTACGGGCCGCGGCCGTTCACGCGCACCTTCACCAGCAGGACGGGATACGATGCGGACGCGAGCTGCGCCGGTACGCAGGTCGACTCGGCGGCGCGCGCGGGCGGCGGAACGACGGCGCACAGGATCGCGGCGGCGGCGAGCGCACCGCCTCGGATCGGGCGGATCATCTCCGGCTCCTACCCGGCTAGCTCCGCCGCTCCACCAGTAGGGCCTGCGTCCCGGCGCCGATCCAGCCGTCCTGGTCGGCGAGCTTGAACATCGTGATGCCGAGGCCGTCGCCGCCGATCGAAGTGCGCGCGTCCAGCAGAACCCATTCGCCGCGCGGGTAGCGCTGGAGCGCGATCGAGAGCGAAGGCGGGACGAACAGCCACTCGCCCATCGGCAGCTCACCGCTGATACCGTTCGCCGAGTCCGCGACGATGAGCGCCGCGTCGCTCGGACGTGGCGGAGATCCCGCGATCAGCGGAAACCGCGGCCGCGTCCATACCGCCGCCGGACCGGGTGTGAGACCGCCGTGCAGATAACGCCACTCGATCGCGCGACCGTACGGAAAGCGGTCGAACCAGACCGGCTCCGCCGTGCGCGCGGGCACCGGGGGGACCGGATCGGGCGGGGTCGCGCCGGGCGGAACGCTGCCCTCCGGCTGGACCGCGATCCGCCAGACGCGCGTCGAGACGACGTCGCGGCCGCCGACTTCGAGCGTCCCTTCGAGCAGCTCGATCCGCTTGCCGGGGCGCAACACGCGCGTGCGAACGCGCATCTCCGCGATGGGAATCGGTCCGAGGAACTCGGACGCGACCCGCGCGATGCGCATGTCGTCGCGCGGAAACGTCTCGCACAGCACGTGCGCGACGAGCGCGGTCGGCGGGCCGCCGTGTTGCAAGCGCGCGTCCCACGGGCTGGTCGTCCAGGACGTTGCGACGAACGTCTCGGCGTCCACGCGCTCGTAGAACGCGGACGGGCTGTCGCTTTCACTCACCTTCGTGCTGTTGCGCGCGTGAGGCTTCGGTTTCCCGCAGCTTCTCGAGCAGATGCGTCTGCTCCGAGACGTTCTGCGTGCGTTCGAGCGCCGCCGAATATGCCGCGCGTGCCTCCTCGGTGCGGCCGAGACGCCGCAGCGCGTCGGCGCGTGCGACGTGGTAGAGGTGGTATCCCCCGAGCGCGTCGTGCTGCAGCGCGTCGAGCGCCGCAAGCCCGGCCGCCGGTCCGTCGGCGAAACCGGTCGCCACCGCGCGGTTCAGCGCGACGACCGGTGACGGCGCGAGCCGCTCGAGATGCGCGTACAGCTCCGCGATGGCGTGCCAGTCGACGTCGTCCGGCGTCGCGGCGCGCGCGTGCGCGTACGCGATCGCGGCCTGGATCTGATACGCGCCGGGTGCGTTGCGCGCGGTGGCGCGTGCGAGCCAGCCGTTCGCTTCGGCGATCTTGGCGCGGTCCCACAGCGCGCGGTTCTGGTCGACCAGCGTCACCAGCGAACCGTCGCCGCGCACGCGCGCCTCGCGCCGCGAGTCGTGATACAGCATCAGCGCGAGCAGGCCGAGCACTTCGGGCTCGTCCGGCATGAGCGTCGCGAGCACACGGCCGAGGCGAATGGCTTCGTCGCACAGCTCGCGGCGCACGAGCCGGTCACCGCTCGACGCGGCGTAGCCTTCGTTGAAGATGAGGTAGAGCACCGCGCAGACGTCGTCGAGCCGGTCGGGAAGCTGCTGCGCCGGCGGCACGTCGAACGGAATCGCCGACTCCCGAATCTTCCGTTTGACGCGAACGAGCCGCTGCGCCATCGTCGCATGCGGCACGAGAAACGCGTCGGCGATCTCTTCGACCGTCAGCCCGGCGAGCGTCCGCAGCGTGAGCGCGATCCGCGCCTCGATGCCGAGCGCGGGATGGCAGCAGGCGAAGATCAAGCTGAGCCGGTCGTCCGGTATGGCGCTCAACTCGTCGCCGGCGCCGTCCGCCGCCGCGTCGCCGAGCGCGGTCGCGGCGGCCGGTTCCAGGGCGGCGAGGCGCTGCAGCTTCTCGCGTCCGACGCGCTCGCGCCGCAGCCGGTCGATGGCGCGATTGCGCGCCGTGGTGAGGATCCACGCGGAGGGCCGCGCCGGAAAACCGTCGCGCGGCCAGCGCTGCAGCGCGGCCAGGTATGCGTCTTGCAGCGCGTCCTCGGCGAGCTCGATGTCGCCGAGCGCGCGCGACAACGCCGCGAGCGTGCGTCCGGCGTCGGCACGGAAGCACGCTGCGACCCGTTCTGCTGCGTCAGCCTCCGATGTCGACAAGGGGACGGACTTCGACCGATCCGTCCTTCGCCCCCGGGCACATCTTCGCGGCCTCGAGCGCGCCGTCGAGCGAGGGCGCGTCGATGATGTAGTAGCCGCCCAGCCATTCCTTCGTCTCCGCGAACGGGCCGTCGGTGACGACGGGCTTGCCGTCCCGCACGCGCACCGTCGTCGCGCTCGACGTCGGTGCGAGCGGCGCCGCGTCGATCACCGCGCCGCGGCTGCGCAGCTCGTTGCCGAACGCCTCCCAGGCCGGCATCGTCGCGGCCCACTCTTCGGGCGTCGGCTCGCGGTCGCGCGGCGGGCTATAGATCAAGAGCATGTACTTCAAAGCAGGTCTCCAGAGCGCGGATGTCCATCGCATCCGACCTAGAGACGAACCATCGGCGTCCGAATCGACATGGACAGCGGAAAAATTATCGCGCTCCCGTCCCGGGCGCGGCGACGCACCGCCCCGAGTCCGGCCGGCTCGCCGCTTACGCCTGCAGCACCGACGCGATCGTCGCGCGCAGCCGCTGCGCAGCGTCGCGCACCTCGTCGGCCGTGATGATGAGCGGCGGGACGAAGCGCAGGGTGTTCCGTCCGGCGGCGTTGAGGAAGACGCCGTGGTCGAGTCCGCGCGCGACGAAGTCCTTCGCCGAGTGCGGCTCGCGCACCGGCAAACCCAGCATCAAACTGAGTCCGCGCGGCTGCTCGAACACGGCCGGCAGCTCGGTCGCGATCGCCCGCAGCTCGCCGCGCAGCACCGTCGCGACGGTCTCGACGTGCTGATCGAGGTCGAAGACGTCGCGGATCGCGAGGTGCTCGAGCGCCGCGGCCGCCGGCACCGGCGAGCCGCCGAACGTGGTGCCGTGGTCGCCCGGCTTGAGCGAGCTCGCCGCCTCCCCGCGCACGATGAGCGCGCCGATCGGCAGGCCGTTCGCGAGCGATTTGGCGAGCGTGAACGCGTCCGGCGTGACGCCGAAGTGCTGGAAGGCGAACAGCTTGCCGAGCCGCCCCATCCCGCACTGCACCTCGTCGAAGATCAGCAGCGCGCCGCGCTCGTCGCACAGCCGCCGCGCGGCTGCGAGGTATTCGGGCGTCGCCGGGATGACGCCGGTCTCACCCTGCACCGGCTCGACGATGAAGCACGCCGTCGTGTCGCCGATCGCGGCGTCGAGCGCCGCGACGTCGTTGAACGCGACGTGCTCGAACCCCAGCGGGAGCGGCTCGAAGCCTTCGTGGTACGCGGGGTTGTCGGTGGCAGCGAGCGCGCCGAGCGTGCGCCCGTGGAACGAGCCTTTGGCCGCGAGGATGACGTTGCGGTTCTTCTCGCCGCGCCGCCAGGCGTGCTTGCGCGCGAGCTTGATCGCGGCCTCGTTCGCCTCCGCGCCGCTGTTGCAGAAGAAGACGGCGTCGAACCCGGACAGCGCCGCGAGCCGGTCGGCCAGCGTCCCCGCCGGCTCGTGATGGACGAGGTTCGAGACGTGCACCAGCGTCGCGGCCTGCTCCGCGATCGCGCGGGCGATGCGCGGGTGCGCGTGTCCGAGCGCGCAGACCGCGATCCCCGCGACGAGGTCGAGATACCGGTTCCCCGACTCGTCGTACAGCCAGCACCCGTCGCCGCGCACGATGTTGATCTCGAGCCGGCCGTAGTTCGCCATGAGATGCGGGTGCCGCGTGACCAGCCGCGCGCCGCGCGAGACCGCGATCGGCGTCATCCGACACCTCCTCGGAACGGAGCGCGGCGAAGCGAGCACCGCGCAGGGCGCGACGACGTCACGTCCGGTAGTGCGCGTTGATGCGCACGTAGTCGCCGGTGAGATCGCAGCCCCAGGCGGTCGCCGTGGCGTCGCCGATGCCGAGGTCGAGCCGCGCGGCGACGTTGTGCTCTTCGAGGATGTGGTGCGCCTCCGCTTCGCTCATCGCCTCGGTCGCCCCGCGCTCGACCCACGTCTTCTCGCCGAGGTAGAGCGACCACGTGTCGGGATCCATTCCGGCGCCGACCGAGCCGGCCGCCGCGACGATGCGGCCCCAGTTCGGGTCCTCGCCGTACAGCGCGGTTTTCACGAGGCTGGAGTTGATCACCGCGCGCGCGACCGTGCGCGCCTGCTGCTCGTCGCGCGCGCCGGTCACGCTGAAGGTCAGCGTCTTGGTCGCGCCTTCACCGTCTTTCACCATCGCGACCGCGAGCTCGCGGCAGACCGCGGTGAGCGCGGCGCGCAATCCCGGCGTCGCCTCGCCGTCGCCCGGCTGCGCGCAGCAGTACACGGCGTCGTTGGTCGACATGTCGCCGTCGACCGAGATCATGTTGAACGTTCCGTCGGCCGCTTCGCGCAGCGCCTCGGTGAGCGAGGCGCGCGAGACGGACGCGTCGGTGGCGAGGAACGCGAGCATCGTCGCCATGTTGGGCGCGATCATCCCGGAGCCTTTGGCGATCCCGCCGATGACGTGCCGCTTGCCGTTCTCGTGCCACGCGTACGCGGCCAGCTTCGGCACGTGGTCGGTGGTCATGATCGCTTCGGCCGCGTCGTACGACGCCTCGGGGCCTTCGGTGAGCTGCTTCAGCGCGCGGTCGAGCCCTTTCGCGACGCGGTCCATCGGCAGCCAGACGCCGATCACGCCGGTCGACGCGACGACGACCTGCGACGGCCGCAGCCCGAGCAGCGTCGCGGCATGGCGCGCGGTGTTCTGCGCGTCGCGCAGACCGCGCTCGCCCGTGCACGCGTTGGCGCAACCCGAGTTGCAGACGATCGCCGCGATCGCGTCGCCGTCGGCCTCCAGGTTCGCGCTCGTCGCGAGCAGCGGCGCCGCCTTGATCTCGTTGGTGGTGATCACTTGCGCGCAGACGTGCGGTCCCGGCAGCGCGATCAGCGCGAGATCGCTCTTGCGCTTCTTGATCCCGGCATGGACGCCGGCCATGCGAATTCCGGGCACGGCGCCGAGGCCGCCGCGGACGGCGATGAGACGGATCGGGTCGCCATTCCCTCGAGGATCATCCTTCGACAAGCTCAGGATGACATCGTGACTCTTCGCGGAGTCGTTGACGTCGTGGCCGTTCGACGAGTGGGCGGTGACCGGCTTAGCCGACGGTTGCACGGGCATCGAGTCCTGTCTCCTCCGGGAGTCCGAGTAGGATGTTCATGTTCTGGACCGCCTGCCCGGCGGCGCCTTTGCCGAGGTTGTCGATCGCCGAGAGGACGTGCACGACGCCGTCGCGCTCGGCCACGGCGAGGTGAGCGTCGTTGGTCCCTTCGAGCGCCGGCAGATGCGGCGCGCGCAAGTCGCGGAACACGGTGACGAACGGACTCGCCGCGTAGAACCGCGCGTACAGTGCGAGGACCTCGTCGCGCGAGAGCGGCGCGCGCGGGATCAGATAGACGTCGGCCAAGATGCCGCGCTTGAGCGGAACGACGTGCGGCGAGAACACGATCGGCGCCGCGATCCCCGCTTCGCGCGCTTCCTGCACGATCTCGCCGCCGTGGCGGTGCCCCGCGAGCCCGTACGCGCGCACGTCGCCGTCGACTTCCGCGAACAGCGAGGGCACCGACGGCGTGCGTCCCGCGCCGGTGATCCCGCTCTTCGCGTCGATCACGACGTTCGCGATGCGGTCGGCGACGGGTTCCAGCGGCACGAGCGCGAGCAGCGACGCGGTCACGTAGCAACCCGGGTTCGCGATCAGCCGCGCCTGGGCGATGCGATCGCGGTACCGCTCCGGAAAGCCGTACACCGCCTCGCCGGCCTTCGCGCGCAGCCGGAACGCGTCGGAGAGATCGACGACGCGCGCGCCTTTGGCGAGAAATCCCGGCGCCGCCTCGCGCGCGAGGTCGTGCCCGCCGGCGAGAAACACGACGTCGTCCTCGCGCACGCGGGTCAGCGCCGTGCCGGTCTCTTCGAGCGCGACGTGCACGTGCGGAAGCCACGGAAAGACGTCCGCGACCGCGGCGCCCGGCTGCGAGCGGCTCTCGAGGACGCCGAGCGCGACCGAGGGATGCCGATCGATCAGCTTGACGAGGTCCGCGGCGGCGTACCCGCTCGCGCCGACGACGTGGGCGGTGATCATGCTAACGACTCCGATACCCGGGCAATCGCCTCGCGCGTGGCGGCGATCGACGCCGCGACCGCGTCCGGGTGCGTCGAACCGGCGGTCCGCTTGCCGAGCACCGACCCGAGCGCGTCGACCGGAGCGTCCGGAACCCCGAGCGCGGCGAGATCGCTGCCGTCCAGCGCGCGCCCTTCGTCCTCGGCCAGCAGCACGCGCGTCCCGACCGCGTGATGCGCCTCGCGCGCGGTGGCGCCGTTCGCGATCATCGCATCGGCGAGATCGGTCGCGACGGTATACCCGTCGCCGGCGCGCGCCGTCGTCGCGGCGCCGGCGAAATGCACGTGCGCGAAGGCGCGCCTGAACGCGTCGAGCGCCGTCAGCGCCGCCTCGGTCCCCTGAATCACGTGCGCTTTCGTCTCCTGAAGATCGCGATGATACGACAGCGCGATCCCGTTCGCGGAAGCGAGCGCCCCGGCATACGCACCGATCGCGCGCGCCCCCGCGGCGCGCACCAGCTCGAACGGATCGGGATTGCGCTTCTGCGGCATGAGGCTCGACCCGGTCGAAGCCGCGTCGTCGAGCCGCACGTACCCGAACGCCGGCGTCGCCCAGATCACGATCTCCTCGCTCGGCCGCGACGCGGCGACGACCGCGCGCGCCGCCGCATGCAGCAGATCGAGCGCGACATCGCGGTCGCCCACCGCGTCGAGCGCGTTCCGCGACGGTTCGGCGAACCCGAGCTCGCGCGCCGCGGCACGCCGGTCGAGCGGCAGCGACGACCCCGCCAACGCGGCGCTGCCGAGCGGACAGAAGCGCGCCGCATCCGACGCCACGCGCGCGAACCGCTCCGCCGCCCGAACGAAGGCCTGCGCCGCCGCATCGATCCAGAACGCCAGCAGCACCGGCTGCGCCGGCTGCCAATGCGTCGTCGCCGCGAGCAGCGCCCGCTTCTCCAACGCCGTCTCGGCCCGGTCTTCGATGAGCGCCGCCGTGTCGAGCGCGATGCGCGCGCCGCATTCCGCCCGGTGCCGCACGTACAGCAGAAGCGTCGTCGCGACCTGATCGTTCCGCGACCGCCCCGCATGGAGCCGTTCGCCGGCCGTCCCCGCATACTCGCGCACGCGCGCATCGATCGCACCGTGCACGTCCTCGAACGAACCGCCCAGCGCGGCCCACGCGGTGAACTCGCCGTCGGCGATCTCGTCCGCGACGCGCCCGAGTGCTTCACGCAGCGCGGCGGCATCCTCGGCGGAGATGACGCTGCCGAGCGCGCTGACGTGCGCGAGCGAGCAGCGCACGTCGAACGGCGCGAGGACGAGATCGTCGGCCAAGCTCGACCCGAACTCGAGCAGCTCGGCATCCGGTGCGGACGCAAACCGTCCGCCCCACTGAAGCCCGCTCATCGGAATCGTTCCGTGCCGGCCGCCGTCGCGGCCGCCAATCTCTCGCTCATCGCTCTGCTTTCAGGAAAAAGAAAAGACGCGCCGTTTCCGGCGCGCCCGTCGTCTCCGCTTACCGCGTTTCGTCTACCGCATGGCGACGAAACCCGGTACGGATCGTACGGGCGCGTCGGTAGGCGGTCGGCGCAGGGTGATCGCGGTGATGCTCATGAGCTCATAGACATACATCGCCCAGCGCGGCTTCGTCAAGCGTTTCACGCGAATTCCGGTACTTCGACGCGCTCGGTACCGGCCGACGCCGCTTCCGCCGCCTCAGCCGCTTTGGCCGCGCCCGCCGCGACCGGCAGCCCATGAATCTGAATGAACCCGCCCGCCGCATCGTGCCGGAACGTGTCTCCCGCCCCGTACGTCGCCAGCGACTCGTCGTACAGCGCGAACGCAGACCGCGCCCCCGTCACGACCGCGCGCCCGCGCACGAGCTTCACCCGAACCTCGCCCGTGAGCCGCTCCGCGATCTTCGCATTGAACGCATCGAGCGCCCCGCGCAGCGGCGAAGACCAGAGCGCGTCGTAGATGAGCTCCGCATACTTCTGATCGAGCGAAGCCTTGAGCCGCAGCTCATCGCGCGTCAGCACGAGCCGTTCCAGCGCCTTGTGCGCCTCGATGAGCGTCACGCTCCCCGGGCACTCGTACACCTCGCGCGACTTGAGCCCGACGACCCGGTCCTCGATCAGGTCGATCCGCCCGACCCCGTTCTTCCCCGCGAGCTTGTTGAGCTCGAACACCATCTCCGCCCCGGCCTGTCCTCCGATCGACGGAATCCCATGCGCGAAGTCGATGACGACCTCGTCCCCGCCCGCCGGCGCGCTCTCCGGCGCCACGCTCCACGCATACGCATCTTCCGGCGGCGCGTTCCAAGGATTCTCGAGCACCCCGGCCTCGATCGACCGCCCCCAAAGATTCGCGTCGACGGAATACGGCTTCGCCGCCGTATGCGAGATCGGAACGCCGTGCGCTTGCGCGTACGCAATCGCATCCGGCCGAGAAAGCGGTGTATCGCGCAGCGGTGCCAGCGTCTTCAAATGCGGAGCCTTCGCCCGCACGCCCACCTCGATCCGAACCTGATCGTTGCCCTTCCCGGTGCACCCATGCGCGACCGCGTCCGCGCCATACTCCGCCGCCGTCTCCACCAGCAGATCCGCGATGAGCGGCCGAGAGAGCGCCGCACTGAGCGGATACACTCCCTCGTACAGCGCGTTCGCCGCCAGCGCTTTGAACGCGTACTCGCCGACGAATCGCTCGCGCGCATCGACGAGCACCGCATCGGCCGCCCCAAGCGTCAGCGCCTTGCGCCGAACCGCTTCGAGCGCATCCTGCGACCCGTCCCCCGCCACCATATCGGACTCACCCAGATTCAGCGTCATCGCCACGACCTGATGCCCTTGATCGACGAACTGCTTGAGCAGCACGGACGTATCCAACCCGCCCGAATAAGCCAAAACGATCTTCACTATCGAACCCTAAGAAAAGTCGTGCCGAGGTGAGGTCCGCACACGGTGGTGCGGCCGGTACTGGAGGAGGAGCGGAGCCCGGAGGGCGTGAGCGACGACGATGTAGCTGGGGTTTTCCAGGACGGAAAACCCGAGCGTGCCGGCCGCACCACCGTGTGCGGACCTCACCTAGCCACCATCGCCCCGCATATCTTCGAACCGCTGCCGAATCACCGGCGTCTTCTCCGCCGATTCCACGATCACGAGCACCGTATCGTCCCCTCCGATGGTGCCCAGAACCTCACCCCAGTCAGCCGAGTCGATCGCAGCCGCGAGCATCATCGCCGTCCCGGGGTGCGTCTTCAGCACGATCTGATTCAGCGAAGAGCGGATCTGAATGACGACCTCCGACACCACCCGGTGCAGCCGCGACGCGAACGCCGGCCCGACGGTAGGCTCGACGTACTTGAACGCGCCCCCGGTCCCGCCTTTGAGCGCCACCTTGAGCAGCCCGAGCTCTTTGATGTCGCGCGACACGGTCGCCTGCGTGACGTCGTACCCTTGCTGCTCGAGCAGCGCGGCGAGCTCGTCCTGCGAGTGGACCGGACGCGCGGCGATGAGCGAGAGGATCGCGCGCTGCCGCTTGGTCTTCGGTTGCTGTGCGAGTTCCATCATTCGGTGAGCCCTCGGAGATCGGTGAGAAGGGCGAGCAGCAGCGCTTTCTGCGCGTGGAGCCGGTTCTCGGCTTGCTCGAAGACGACGCTGCGCGGCCCGTCGATCGCGTCGGCCGTGACCTCTTCGCCGCGATGCGCCGGCAGGCAGTGCATGAACAGCGCGTGCTTCGCGGCGGCGGCCATCAGCTCGGCGTCGACTTGATACGGCCGCAGCGCCGCGACGTTGCGCTCGACGAACCGCTCGTCGCCCATCGAGGTCCAGACGTCGGTGTAGACGACGTCGACGTCTCGCACCGCGCGAAGCGGCGAGGTGAACGCGCGCGCCGTGACGCCGTGCGCGGCCCCGAGCTTCACCAGCTTGGCCAGGAACGCGTCGGGCGGCCGGTGCGTCGGCGGCGCCGCGAAGGTGACGGACATCCCCGACATCGCCGCCGCTTCGGCCAGCGAGATCGCGACGTTGTTGCGCGCATCGCCCACGAACGCGAGCCGCAAGCCCTGCAGCGTGCCGAACCGCTCGCGAATGGTGAGGAGATCGGCGAACGCCTGACACGGATGCGCCGCTTCGGAGAGCGCGTTGATGGTCGGCACGGTCGCCGCGCTGGCGAAGCGGACGAGCGGCGCGTGCGCGTGGGTGCGGTACACGATCGCGTCGGCGTAGCGCGACAAGACGCGCGCCGCATCTTCCGGCGTCTCGCGAGTGCCGATTCCGAACTCCGACCCGGTCGCCGCGATCGCATGGCCGCCGAGCTGCGTCATCCCCGTCTCGAAGGAGACGCGCGTCCGCAGCGACGGCTTCTCGAACAGCATGACGAGCGTCTTGCCGCGCAAGAGCGCCATCTGCTCGCGCCCGCGCGCCTTGAGATTCTGCGCGAGACCAAGCAGGCTACCGAGCTCGTCGGCCCCGAGATCCCTGACGGAGAGGACGTTCCGGCCGCGCAGACGCGCCGCCGGCGGCAAAGTGACCATGCTTGCATAATTATACATGCAGCGCATAATCATGCAAGCGACATCGGTCGCACCCCGCGCGGCTCAGCCGCGCCGGGCGGTCAGCTCTTCTTGCGCTCGTGCAGCCAGACGTGGTTGCCGTCGGGGTCGCTGACCATGCCGATCCGGCAGTTCTGCAGCTCGTGCGGCTCGCCCAGCTCGATGCCGTGCCCGGCCAGCCGGCTCTTCATCTCGGCGATATCGACTTCGAGCGCAAGCGACTGCGCCGTGCCGGGCTTGCCGGACTGCTCGAAGCTGCCGATCCCGAAGGTCGCGCCGTCGATGTCGAACTCGGCCCAGAAGTCGGTCGTGAAATCGGTCGGCGTCAGCCCGAGGGCGTCGCGGTAGAACGCGATCGACCGCTGCAAGTCGGTGACGGGATACATCGTGAACGCGACGGTGGTTGCCATGGGAAACGCTTCCGCTCAGCGCGCGGGCGGCCTTCCCGCCGGGCGCAGCAGCGGGTCGGCGTCGAGCACCGCCGGCGTCCGCTCGCGCACCGCATCCAGCCGCGCCTCGACGTCCGCTTCGGCGACCCCGAGCGCCCGCAGCACGGCGCGCGCGAACACGAGCGCGCCTTCCGCTTCGGGCACGACCGCCATCGAGGCGCCGCGCTCGCGCAGCATCGCGACCTCCGAGCCGCGCGTCGCGCGCGCGATCACCTGCGCGTCCGTCATCCCGGCGATCCGGTGCACGATCGCCGCGTTCGCGACGCCGTCGGCCGCCGTCGCGAGCACGATCCGCGTGCTCGGCCGCACGACGCGCTCGAGCGCGACCGGATCGGTGCCGTCGCCGCCGACGACGTCGACGCCGTCGGCGCGGGCGCGCTCGACCGCCGCACGGTCGCGCTCGAGCGCCGCGAACGCCACCCCGGACTCGCGCAACACCGCGCCGACGGTGCGCCCGACGCGGCCGTACCCGACGATCGCGACCACCGGCTGCGCGGCTTCGCCGAGCGCGCCCTCCGGCGGGCCGTGAGCTTCGGCGTCGGCGCGAAACCGCCGCGCGAACGGCCCCGCGACGACCGTCACGACGACGGTGAAGAAGACGATCGCGAGCAAGAGCTGCGACTCGCGCGCGTCGAGCCGGTGCGCGCCCAGCGCGGCGTTCACCAGCACGACGTTGAACTCGCCGAGCGACGTCATCGCGATGCCGACCAGGATCGCGCCGCCCAGCGCCATCCCGCCGAGGCGCGCCAGCGCGCTCCACGCGGCCCAGCGCACGGCGACGAACGCGACGCCGAGCCCGAGCACCGCGGGCCACTGTGCGGCGAGCGCGCGCGGATCGAGCAGCATCCCGACCGAGACGAAGAACAGCGCGACGAACAGCGCGCGGAACGGTGCGACGACCGAAGCGACCATGCGGCTTCCGGCCGCTTCCGAGATCACCGCGCCGGCGACGAACGCGCCGAACTCGAACGAGAGCCCGACCAGCTCGCCCAGCCACGCCGCCACCAGCGCCAGCGCCGCGAACGCCGCGAACAGCGCGTCCGCCGGCGCCCGCGCGAGAATGCGCCCGACCACGCGCGGCAGCACCGTCGCGCCGAGCACGAGCGCGATCGCGACGAACGCGACCGCCTTCAGCACCGGCACCAGGATTCCGAGCACGCTGAGCGACTCGGCCGGCGCGGTCGTCACCACGAGCAGCGCGACGGCGGCCAGATCCTGGACGACCTGCTGCGCGAGCGCGTAGCGTCCCGGCGGCCGCGCTTCGACGTCCCACTCGCGCAGCAAGGCGGCGCCGACCGCGGTGCTCGAGACGGTGGTCGTCAGCGCCATGGTGAGCGGATGCACCGCGCCGGCGGCGCGCGCGCCGAGCGCCGCGACCGCGGTGATGAGCGCCATGACCGCGCCGTTGCCGAGCAGCGCGCGCGTCCCCAGCGTGCGGATCTCGCCGAACGAGAACCCCAGCCCGAGGCTGAACAGCAGAAAGATCAGCCCCAGCGTCGCGAGCGTGCTGAGCGTGTCGGCGCGCGCGACGTAGCCCGGCGTGAAGGGGCCGATCAGGATGCCGGCCGCGAGGTAGCCGAGGATGGGGTTCAGACGGAGCCGCCCGGCGATCAGCCCGGCGAGCGCGGCGGCCGCGAGCGCGACGGTCAGATCGGCGAGAAAATCGACGCGCGGCTCCATGGGAGCAGGAGCGTACGGCGTCGATGCGCGAGCGCCCCGTGTGCTGATCGTGCTGAAGTACGGCGGGAACGCGATGGCCCCGGCGGGGAGCGAGGACCCGACGCTCGACGAGATCGCGGTGCTGACCGCGCGCGGCGAGCGGGTCGTGCTGGTGCACGGCGGCGGTCCGCAGATCGACGCCGAGCTCGACGCCAAGGCGATCGACGAGGTTCGCGTGCAAGGTCTGCGCGTCACCGGCCGCGCGACGCGCGACATCGTCGAGTACGTGCTGTGCGGCACGGTGAACAAGGCGCTGGTCCGCTCGCTGGCGGCGCGCGGCGCCCGCGCGGTCGGCATCTCGGGTGAGGACGGGAACCTGCTCGGCGCCCGGCGCGCCGGCGCCGTCAACGGCGTCGACCTCGGCTACGTCGGCGAGGTCTCCGGAGTCGACCCCGCCGCCCCGCGCGCGCTTCTCGAAGCGGGGTTCGTGGTCGTCGTCGCGCCGCTGGCGCTCGACGTCGACGGCGGCGGCGCGCTGAACTGCAACGCCGACACCGCGGCCGGCGCGCTGGCCGGCGCGCTGCGCGCCGACGCCTACGTCGTGATCACCAACGTCGCCGGCGTGCGCCGCGACCTGCACGACCCCGGCTCGGTGATCCCGCGCCTGACGATCGCCGAAGCCGAGGCGCTGCTCGCCGACGGCACGTTCAGCGACGGCATGATCCCCAAGATGCGGGCGGCGATCGCGGCCGTCCGGACCGGCGCGAGGCGGGCGGTGCTCGCCGGCGCCGGGTTCGGCGCGATCGACGCGGCGCTGCGGGGGCTCGGAACGGAGCTCGTGGCCTAGGCCGGGAGTCCCCTAGGACTTCCGCCCCCGACTCTGCTACGCTAGGAGGGCACCGCGACGGCTCCCAAGCCCGCCGCGGCTTTCCGCGTCCCCCCGAGAGAGGCCCGAGTGGACCGTCCGCACGTCGTTTCTTTCAACGGCGAGCTCGATATTTGGAAGGAGACCGAGGTCGAGGCCCGTCTCGCCGTCCTCGACGGCAGCGTGCCCGTCGTCATCGATCTCTCGGCCGTCCGCTACCTCGACAGCGCTTTCCTCAGCGCGCTCGTCCGCCTCCGCCGGCGCCTCCCCGCGTGCTCGATCACCCTGGTCGCCCAAGCGCCCTCCGTCCGGCGGGTCTTCGAGCTGACCGAGATGCACCGCCTCTTCGAGATCGTGCGAACGGCTCCGTCGCGCCCGGAGGACGAAGGGTAAAGACCCTTGCCGACTCTGCGGAACCGGTACATCCGTACCGATTCCTAAAGCCGGGACCGGCATCCGCCGGTCCGTGCACTCGTCGGAAAGAGCAGGTCTTCCACCGTGAACTTCATCCTCGCCCTCATCCTCGCCGCGCTAGCCGCACTCGGCGCCGGAGCGCCGTCGGACTCGGGCGGCTCGAACGGCCCGGGCCCGGTCACTGCCGCGACGCCGGTACCTTCCGCTCCGCCGGCGACGTCGAACGACATCATCTACACGTCCGGGCCGTCATAGCGAACGGAATCTTCACCGGCGCGTCGAACGCCGCGGTCAGGAATGCAGAGGGCGTCTTCGGACGCCCTCGGTATACTGGGTGTGGGGCGTGATTTCGCAACAACTACGGAAACCGCGGCCGGTCGGCCGCGCGACGTTCTCGGAAGCGATGCGTGCGTGGTTCGCGGGCGACTTCGATCGTTGCCTCGAGCTGTGCGACCGCGTCCGCCCCAGCGACGTCGACATGGTCTCGCAGCTCGCGCTTTTGCGCGCGCGGGCCCTCATCCGGCTGGGCCGCCCGCAGGAAGCGCTGGCCGTCGTCAGCGGCGTGTTCATCGCGCACGGCACGCTCGACGCGTCCCTCACCGCCCGGATGCTGCTGGGCCAGGCGTACGTCCGGCTCGGCGAGCACGAGCGCGGTCTGGCGATCCTCGAAGAGGCGTACCGCGGTGCGGCGGACGCCCATCCGACGGTCCGCTCGGAGATCGCGCTCAACGTCGGGCTCGGCTACTACGGCCTGCGCGATCTCGACCGCGCCGACGCGGCGCTGGCGCTCGTCTCGGACGGCGCCGACATCGTGCATGCGCGCTCGCTCGAGTACCGCGGCTGGGTCGCGCAGGCGCGCTTCGACTTCGCCGGCGCGACCGGGTTCTTCACCGCCGCGCTGCGCCGGCTCGACGCTTGCCGCCACTACGACCGCTTTCTCGAGGCGAACGCGATCCAGGCGCTGCTGCTGCTCGCCGCGGAGCGGTTCGACCGCACCGCCTGGATCTTCGCCGAGCCGCGCGCCGAGCGGTTCGACTGGAGCGCCGGCGGCCTCACCCTGCCGCGCTTCGGGATCGCGGTCGCCGCGTCGGTCTTCTACGAGGCGGACGGCCGGATCGCCGACGCGCTGCTCGCGGCGCGCGAGGCCGAGTCGTACGCACCGTCGCCGGCCTACGGGTTGCTGGCGCGGGTCCGCCGTTCGGCGATTCTGCGGGCCGCGGAGGAGCGGTTCGCGCACGCCGATCTGGTCGGCGCGATCCGCCGCGAGCTCGACCGGCTCGAGTTCGGTTCGCTGCACGGCGACACGCGCGACTTGCCGTTCGCCGTCGCCGAAGAGATCGCGTACGCGGGCGACGTGCCGGGCGCGCGGGCGCTGCTGAAACGCTGCGAGGAGCTGCCGCAGCCGAGCGCGATGACCGCCGGGACCGGCGACCCGCGCGAGCCGGCGCGGCGCGCCTTCCTGGACGCCGTCATCGCCGACGCGGCCGGCGACCAGCGCGAAGCGCACCGGCACTATCAGCGCGCGTTCCAGCTCTACCACGGCGTCGGCTGGGAGCGGCTCGCGCTGCAGGCCGCGCTGCGGCTGGGCGAGCTCAGCGGACAGACGTATCTGCTGGAGTACGCGGACCGCACGCTGCGCAAGCTCTCCGCGGGCTCACCGCTGCGCGCGCGGCGCAATCACCCGGTGCTCGCCGACCCGGCCGTGGCCGGGCTCTCGCGCACCGAGCGCGCCGTGCTGATGCTGGTCTGCGAGGGGAAGACGACGGTCGAGATCGCGCAGGCGCGCACGCGCTCGAAGCAGACGATCCGCAACACGATCTCGCGCATCCTGACGTCGTTCGGCGTCGCCGACCGCCCGGCGCTGCTGCGCGAGTGCCTGCGCCGGGGGATCATCGCGCACCGCCGCTGACGCGGCGCGCCGCTAGTGCGACTCGCCGCGCCGCGCGTGCTCGTCGGCGTTCGGGTCGGGTTTGACCGCCGGCGGGATCGCGTTGAGATCGACCGCGAGCGATCCGGCGGCGCGCAGCGCGTCGTTGAGCGGGCGCACCTGTCGCTCGACGAACGCGCGGTACGCGGCGACGGCGCTCGCGCCTTGGCGGCGCAGCGCCGCGCCTTCCGCGATCATCGCGGCGCTCGGCGGACCGGGGCTGAAGTTCGAGATGAACGTCAGCACGCGCTCGCGCAGCAGATCTTCGAGGAAGTCGTCGTCCTGGTCGTTCACCGGCTGCGAGCTGATCGTGTCCTCGATGCGCTTCGCTTCGGCCAGCACGCCGCGCGCGCGGCCGGCGAGCGCCGCGTCCTTCAGCGCGGCGATGCGCTCCGGAAGCTGCACGCGCACGTTGTCGAGACCGTTGAGCGCGTCGTCCAGCGCGGAGAGCTCGTCGAACATCGCGGTCTGGAACCGGTAGCCGCGCAGCTCGTCGGCGGCCGACGCCAGACGGCGGTCTCGCAGCACGCGGATCTTCTGCTCGTACGTCGCGCCGTCACGGCGCATGCGCACGGTGTACGTCCCGCTCGGCACCGGCGGGCCGTTCTCCGGACCGCGGTCCCACTTCGCGATGCGCCGCCACGGCGTCGGCGGGTCGGCGTCCAGCGCCCACGCGACGCGGTTGTAGCCCGCCGCGTTCGGAACGTTCGGCACCGCCTCGCCGTCCTCGTCGTGCGTCTCCGCGATGCGCCGCACGACCTTGCCGCGCGCGTCGGCGATCTCGAAGGCGGGTGCGGTCTTCGCCGGCGCCTGCTGCCAGAAGGTGAACGCCGCTTGCGGCGCGTCGTCGGCGCCGCGGTCGTTCACCGTCGGCGTGTAGCGCTGCAGCGGCAGCGCGTCGCGCGGCCGGAACAGCCGCGCGACGGCCGCGGTCGCGCGCTCGCGCAGCGCGCCGAGATCGTCGAAGACGTAGATGCCGCGGCCGTGCGTCGCCGCGATCAAGTCGCCGGAGACCGGCTGCACGGCGAGATCGCGCACCTCGACCGCCGGCAGGGGCGCCGGGAACGCGCGCCACGACGCGCCGGCGTCGGTCGTCCACCAGACGCCTTTGCCGGTCCCGGCGTAGAGCACGTTCGGATCGCGCGGGTCCTCGCGCACGACGTGCACCTCGCTCGCCGGCAAGCCGTTCACGATCTTGCGCCAGCTCCGCCCGAAGTTCGCCGTCACGTAGACGTACGGAGCGCGGTCGCCGGCGTAGTGCCGGTCGACGACCGCGTACGCCGTGCCGGCGGCGCGGTGCGACGGCTCGAGCGCCGGGATGCGCCCGTCGGCGTCGACGCCGGGGATCGAGACGTTCGCCCAGTGCGCGCCGCCGTCGCGCGTGAGCTGCACCAGCCCGTCGTCGGTCGAGACCCAGATCTGCCCGCGCGCGAGCGGCGACGGCGCCACGGAGAGGATCGTGTCGAACGTCTCCGCGCCGGTGACGTCGAGCGTCAGCGGACCGCCGGAGAGGATCTGCCGCTCGGGCATGGCGCGCGTGAGGTCGGGGCTGATCGGCGTCCAGCGCATCCCCGCGTCGGTGCTGCGGAAGACGACGTTGCCGCCCGTGTAGACGGCGCGCGCGTCGAAGGGATCGAACGCGATCGGCGTCTCCCAGTTGAAGCGGTACTTCAGCCGCGACGGCAGGACGACGTTCTGGTCGCGCAGGTACGGCGAGACGTCGACGACGTTGCGCGTACGGCCGTCGTAGCGCAGCATCTCGCCCTGGTTGTCGCCGCCGCCCGCCGTGGTCCAGATCGTGCTCGGGTCGCGCGGGTTCGGCACGACCCAGGTCCCGTCGCCGCCCGCGACCTTGAACCAGTCGCGCGCGAGGACGCCGCGGTCGTCGCCGGTGCGGGTGGGCGCGCACCAGGCGCCGTTGTCCTGCAGGCCGCCGCACACGAAGTACGGCGAGCGCAGGTCGTACGCGACGTGGTAGACCTGCGCGATCGGCAGGACGTTGCGCCACGTCCACGTCGCGCCCGCGTCGTGCGAGAGCGCGACGCCGCCGTCGTTCGCTTCGAGGACGTTGCGGCCGTCGGCGGAGATCCACAGGTCGTGGTGGTCGCCGTGCAGCCGCTTTCCGCTGACGTGCCAGGTCTTGCCGCCGTTCGTGCTCTCCGCGAGCAGCACCGAGACGGAGAAGAGGTGGTTCGCGTCGTGCGGGTCGACCACGATGCGCGAGTAGTAGAACGGCCGCTCGTTGATCAGCGTATTGGATGACGTCATCGTCCACGTCGCGCCGCCGTCGTCGGAGCGCCACAGCAGCCCGTCCTTCGACTCGATCAGCGCGTAGATGCGGCGCGCGTCGCTGGGCGCGATCGCGAGCGCGATGCGGCCGGTCATCCCGGCCGGGAGGCCGTTCCCGGTGAGGCGCTTCCAGGTCGCGCCGCCGTCGGTCGACTTGTAGATTCCGTCGTCGTCGCCGCCGCTGGTGAGCCGCCACGACGAGCGGCGGAAACGCCACATCCCCGCGTACAGCACGTCCGGGTTCTTGGGGTCCATCGCCAGGTCCGACGCGCCGGCGGACGGCCCGACGTACAGCGTCTTGGTCCACGTCTGCCCGCCGTCGGTGCTGCGGAAGACGCCGCGCTCGGGGTTGTCGCCGAACGGGTCGCCGAGCGCCGCGACGAGCACGCGCTTCGGATCGCGCGGGTCGAGCAGGACGCGCGCGATCTGCGCGGTGCGTGCGAGGCCGCGGTGCGCCCAGGTCTTCCCGCCGTCGGTCGAGTGGTAGACGCCGTCGCCCGGGATCACGTCGTTGCGCGGCCACGGCTCGCCGGTCCCGACCCAGACGTCGTTCTTGTCGCGCGGCGAGATCGCGATCGCGCCGATCGACTGCGTTCCGGCGCTGTCGAAGACCGGGCTCCAGTCGATCCCGCCGTTCGTCGATCGCCAGACTCCGCCGCCCGCCGCGCCGGCGTAGAGCAGCGCCGGGTCGAGGTCGGTCCCCGCAACCGTCGCGACGCGGCCGCCCGACACCGCCGGCCCGATGCTGCGCCACCGCACCGTCGGCCCCGGCGACGGCGACGGCGAAGGCGAAGGCGACGCGGCAGGCGCGCCGCGCGGCGCCGACGCCGGCTCGCGCGGCGGATCCGCGGCGAGCGCGCGCCGCGGATCGGCTGCGAGCGCGGAGCCGGAGAACGCCGCGACGAGCAGCACGGCGAACGGCGCGACGACGGAAAGACGCATGCGCCAAGCTACGCGACGACGGCGCGCGTCTCCGTTCCGGCCACGGTAACGCTAGCGGAGCGCTTCGGGCGCGCGCCTCCTTCGCGTCAAGCGCGAACGCCGTGCGTCGCGCGCGTACGACGAGGATGTTGGGACGCCGTCGACCGGTCCCGGGGTGTAGGCGAGCGCCACTCGCGCGGGCTCGCAGGAACGATCGACGGCGCACCCGCCGCGTGCGCGCGCACTGCTCGCGCAGGCGCACGCACGCGGACGACCGACATGCGTTGAACGCATGATCCAGCTCCCGGTAGCACACTTCCGCGAGGAGCGCAATACCACACTACGCGACGTCCCCACTATACTTCCGGCGTGTCCGACAGCTTCGGGGAGCGTCTTCGGTCGCTGCGCATGCGTCGTCATTTGACACCGAGCGGGCTCGCGCACGCCGTCGGCGTGACGGAAGGCGCGATCCGGCAGATGGAATCGGGACAGACGAAGAGCGCGAGCTTCTTGGTCGGGCTCAAGCTCGCGCACGTTCTCGGCGTCACGGCGTGGTTTCTCGCGACCGGGCGCGACGCCCCGCCGGAAACGGAATCACCTTCGCCGGATCGTTCGCTGGCGCTTCTGGAGCGTCTGTCTCTGCAAGTAAACGCAATAGATCGGCGCGTGAAAGCATTGGAAGTCCGGCGGCGCGGCGGTACACGGCGAAAAAATCCAGAATGATCTCGGGCGGCTGGTACACGGCTCTGTTGTAGCGCGCAGGGATGCCAGACGGCTGGCACGGTGCCGATGCGAGAGCAAACGGCGCGCAAACGCGGGCGGCCGGGCGGCGGTCAGAGCGTACGATGCACGATGAGCTCGACGCGCGCGGCTACGCGATCTTGTCCGGAATGGTGCCGGCCGAACGGTGTGCCGCGCTGCGCGCGCTGTTCGAGGACGACGCCGCGTTCCGCAACACCGTCGTCATGGAGCGGCACGGCTACGGCCGCGGCGTCTACCGCTACTTCGCGAACCCGCTCCCGCCGCCGGTCGCGCAGTTGCGCGCCGACTTGTACGCCCGGCTCGCGCCGGTCGCGAACGCGTGGGCCGAGGCGCTGCGCGAGGACGTGCGTTTTCCGGCGACGCTGCCCGAGTTCATCGAGCGCTGTCATGCCGCGGGTCAGACCCGGCCGACGCCGCTGCTGCTGCGCTATCGCGCCGGGGACCACAACGCGCTGCACCGCGACCTCTACGGCGACGTGGCGTTCCCGCTGCAGGCGACGGTGCTGCTCAGCGAGCCGGGCGCGGAGTTCGACGGCGGGGAGTTCGTCCTGGTCGAGCAGCGGCCGCGCAAGCAGAGCCTGGCGCACGTCGTTCCCCTCGGGCGCGGCGACGCGGTCGTCTTCCCGAACGCGGTTCGGCCGGTCCGCGGCGCCCGGGGCTACTTCCGGAGCGCGTTCCGGCACGGGGTGGCCGAGGTCCGCCGCGGCGAGCGGCTGACGCTGGGGCTGATCTTCCACGACGCCCGGTAGCCCCGGCCGTCGGACGGTCCCTTCGCCAAACGGCGGAAAAGGGGGCAAGCCGGCGCTCTAAAGGTGGGCGTGAAAAAGGGTGACGGTGGGAAACTTACCAAGCATGGAGCAGATGGAAAAAGTTTCCGCCGTCCGAACGCGGCTGTACAATGATTTTCCAAAGACGCCTGCCACTGACGGCCAGAAGCCGATAGCCCAGGCCGTTCTGACGGCGCCTCCGGACGGCCGGGGGCTCGCGACCAAACCCATCTGGTTCTTCGAGGACGGCTCCGGCGACCTGAAGGAGCTCCTCGGCGGCAAAGGCGCCGGCCTCGCCGAGATGACCCGGGCCGGCCTTCCGGTGCCCCCGGGGTTCACGCTGACCACCGAGGTCTGCCTGGCCTTCTACGAGGCCGGGCGGCGGTTCCCGGACGGGCTGCCCGGCGAGATCCGCGCCGCGATGCACGAGCTCGAGCGGCGGACCGGCAAGGGCTTCGGGCTGGCGGCGAACCCGCTGCTGGTCTCGGTGCGGAGCGGCGCCCGCGTCTCGATGCCCGGGATGATGGACACCATCCTCAACCTCGGGCTCAACGACGCGACCGTCGCCGGGCTGGCGAAGCTCACCGGCAACGAGCGCTTCGCGTACGACGCGTACCGCCGCTTCATGGCGATGTTCGGGTCCGTCGTGCTGAACATTCCGAAGGACGACTTCGACCACGTCGTCGAGGAGGCGAAGCAGAAGGCCGGCGTCGCCACCGATCCCGAGCTCTCCGCCGACCGCTGGCGCGAGGTGATCGCGCAGTTCCGCGAGATCGTGCGCATCCACACCGGCGAGCCGTTCCCGCAGGACGTCCACGAGCAGCTCGAGCTCGCCATCGCCGCGGTCTTCGACTCGTGGCACTCGAAGCGCGCCGTCGACTACCGCAAGTTCAACAAGATCCCCGACGACTGGGGCACGGCGTGCAGCGTCGTCACGATGGTGTTCGGCAACATGGGCGACGACTCGGGGACGGGTGTCGCGTTCACGCGCGACCCGAACACCGGCGAGAAGTGCTTGTTCGGCGAGTACCTGCGCAACGCGCAGGGCGAGGACGTCGTGGCCGGCATCCGCACGCCGATGAAGATCTCCGACCTGCAGAGCTCGCAGCCCGACGTCTACGCGCAGTTCGTCGCGATCGCGCACCAGCTCGAGACGCACTACCGCGACATGCAGGACCTCGAGTTCACCGTCGAGCGCGGCAAGCTCTACATGCTGCAGACGCGCAGCGCGAAGCGCAGTGCCGAGGCCGCCGTGAAGATCGCGCTGGACCTCGTCCACGAAGGGATCATCGACAAGCACGAGGCGCTGCGGCGCGTCGACGCGGCGTCGCTCGACCAGCTCTTCCACGCGCGCATCGACGCGAGCCAGACATTCACCGCCGCCGGGAAGGGGCTCAACGCCTCGCCGGGCGCCGCGACCGGACAGATCGTGTTCGACGCCGACACCGCCGCCGAGCGCGGCCATGCCGGCGAGGACGTCGTCTTGGTGCGGGTCGAGACGGCGCCCGACGACGTGCACGGGATGATCGCGGCGCGCGGCGTGCTGACGTCGCGCGGCGGCGCCACGTCGCACGCGGCGGTCGTCGCGCGCGGGATGGGGAAGCCGTGCGTCGCCGGGTTCGACGCGATGAAGGTCGACTACCGCGCGAAGACCGCGACGATCGGCGATGCGGTGCTGCGCGAAGGCGACTGGATCACCATCGACGGCACGACCGGCAACGTCGTCATCGGCAAGCTCGCGCTGATCCCGCCGCCCTCGAAGCTGCCGGACTGGCTGGCGGAGTTCCTCGGCTGGGCCGACGGCGCGAGGCGGCTCGAAGTGTGGGCCAACGCCGACACGCCCGACGACGCGCGCAAGGCGCGCGAGCTCGGCGCGACCGGCATCGGGCTGTGCCGCACCGAGCACATGTTCATGCAGCAGGACCGGCTCCCGGTCGTGCAGCGCATGATCATCAGCGACACGCCGGAGGTGCGCGCCGAAGCGCTCGCGCAGCTGCTGCCGTTCCAGAAAGACGACTTCGCCGGAATCCTCGAGGCGATGGCCGGCTATCCGGTGACGATCCGGCTGCTCGACCCGCCGCTGCACGAGTTCTTGCCGTCGCTCGAAGAGCTGCTGGTCGCGACGACCGAGCTGCGGCTCACCAACGGTGAGAGCGATCCCGCGTACGCCGAGAAGATGCGCCTGCTGGGCCGCGTGCGCGCGCTGCACGAGCAGAACCCGATGCTCGGCCTGCGCGTCTGCCGGCTGGGGATCGTGTATCCGGAGATCTACGCGATGCAGGTGCGCGCGATCTTCGAGGCGGCGTGCGACCTGCGGGCGCGCGGCGTCGACGCGCGCCCGGACGTCATGATCCCGGGCGTCGGAACGATCGAGGAGATGCGCACGACGTACGACGCCGTGAAGCTGGTCGCCGACGAGGTGATCCTGACGCGCGGCATCGAGGTGCCGTACCGCATCGGAACGATGGTCGAGCTCCCGCGCGCGTGCGTCGTCGCGGACGATCTCGCGTCGGTGGCGCAGTTCTTCAGCTTCGGCACGAACGACCTGACGCAGACGACGTACGGCTACTCCCGCGACGACGCGGAAGCGAGTTTCATCCCGCGCTACCTGGAGCTGAAGATCCTCAAGGACGATCCGTTCCAGGTGCTCGACCGGGTCGGCGTCGGCGGCTTGATGCGGATGGGCGTCGAGAAGGGCCGTGCCACGCGGCCGGACCTCAAGATCGGCATCTGCGGCGAGCACGGCGGCGAGCCGAGCAGCGTCGGGTTCTGCGACGAGCTGGGCCTGGACTACGTGAGCTGCTCCCCGTACCGCGTCCCGATCGCGCGGCTCGCCGCGGCACAGAGCGCGATCCGCGGCTGAGCATGACCGTCTCTAGCCGGTGCCGGTCGGGCGCGGCGGGAGCAGGTGCAGGTAGTTGTAGATCGCTTCGAGCTCGTCGTCGGTCATGTTGCGGATCGTGCGCCAGGGCATGAAGTCGTTCAGGTTGTGACCTGACGGGTCGCGGCCTTTGGTCAGCGTGCGGATGAAGTCGGCCGACGACCACGTGCCGATCCCGGCCGGCGTCAGGTTCGAGGCGGGCGGATCGTTCGGGCCGCCGGCGAGATGACCGCCGGAGAGGTGCGCGCCGTGGCAGCCCATGCAGCCGCCGATGCGCGCGAGATACGTGCCGTACGCGACCGAGGTCCCCGACGGCGGCGGCGTCGCGGTCGGGATGCCTTCGTCGGCGAGCCGCGTCGCGTCGAAGGGCAGCTTGTGCGTCGCGACCAGGACGCGGCCGACCGGCCCGAGCCGCACGCGCGGCGTCGCGCGGTCGACCGGCGGCAGGCTGCGAATGTACGCGATCACCGAGGCCGCGTCGTCGTCGCCGAAGGCGGCGTAGTCCCACGACGGCATGATGAGCAGCCGGGTTCCGTCGGAGCGGATCCCGCGCCGGATCGCGCGGTCGTAGTCGGCGTCGGTGTAGACGCTGCCGACACCGCCCGGCCCGCCGGTCAGATTGGGCGCGTTCAGCACGGCCATCGCCGGCTCGTTGATGAACGGGCCGCCGCCGCCGTCGTTGCGGTGGCAGACCACGCAGCTCGAGACGGCGTTGAAGATGTGCTTGCCGCGCTCCACCGAGCCGTGGCCGAGCTTCAGCGGCGGCGGGACCGGGACGACGTGGGCGTCCACCTCGTGGTTCGACGCCATCACGAGTCCGGCGAAGCCGATCGCGACGAGCACGACCAGGGCGATCAGAGCGTATCCGAGCCAGCGTAAAGCGCGCCCCACAGTACCTCCCGAGCGGCAGAAAAGCCCGTGCGGCGGGCGTTCGTCCCGCGGCGCCGCCGTTCCGCCGCGTGCGTCGTGGCAGCTTTGCGCCCGCAGCGTTCAGCCGAAATGCCTCGCGCGAGCGGGGGAAATCCGGTGGCAGTTTCGTAGCGTTTGGTCGGGCATTCAGCCCAAGAGTCTACGGAACGGAGGGTTCCATGTCTCACGTTCATGCGCGGGCGCGTTTCGCGCTCGCCGCTCTCGCACTCTTCGCGTTTCTCGCGCCGCTCGGCGCCGGCGCGCAGCAAACGCCGGCGGCGTCGCCGACGCTCTACCAGCGGCTCGGCGGTTACGACGCGCTCGCCGGGGTGACCGACGATTTCATCGGGCGGCTCGTCACCGACCCGAAGCTGAAGCGGTTCTTCGGCGGCGTCAGCGACAACTCGAAGGGCCGCATCCGGCAGCTCGTCCTCGACCAGCTCTGCGCGGCGACCGGCGGTCCGTGCGTCTACATCGGCCGCGACATGAAGACGTCGCACAAGGGACTCGGCATCACCGAGGACGACTGGCAAGCCGCGGTCGCCGATCTCGTGCAGACGCTCAACAAGTTCAAGGTCGGCACGGCGGAGCAGCGCGATCTGGCCGCGGCGCTCGGCACGATCAAAGCCGACATCGTGACGAAGTAGCGAGGCTATGCGAGCGCGCCGCCGCAGCACGTGCCGCCGCGCCGCGCGCGGCCGCGCGCCCAGATCAGCGCGGTGCTGAGCGGCGCCTCGTAGACCGGCTTGCCGGAGGAGTACGTCGCGAGGACGCGCGTCGCCATGATGCGCTCGGGTTCGGCGCGCATCCAGTCCTGGTCGAGCACGGTGAAGTCGGCGTACTTGCCGGGACTGATCGAGCCGGCATCACGCTCGAGGAAGCATGCGCGCGCGGCCCAGATCGTCATCGACTTCAGCGCTTCATCGCGCGTCATGCGCTGGCGCGGATACCAGCCGCCGGGGGGCTGGTTCGCCGCGTCCTGACGGGCGATCGCCGAGTGAAACGTGCGCCGGGAGTCGACCGGCTCGACCGGTGCGTCGGTTCCGTTCGCGATCGTCACGCCGGTGTCGAGCAGCGAGCGCCAAGCGTACGCGCCCTGCACGCGGTCCGGGCCGAGACGGCTTTGCGCCCAGCCCATGTCGCTGATCTGGTGCGTCGTCTGCATCGACGGGATCACGCCGAGCTGCGCGAAGCGCGGGATGTCGGCGGCCGCCAGCACCTGCGCGTGCTCGATGCGCAGCCGGTGATCGCGCGCGGGCACCCGCCGCAGCGCCGCTTCGTACGCGTCGAGGACGACGCGGTTGCCGCGGTCGCCGATGGCATGCGTGCAGAGCTGAAATCCCGCGCGCAGCGCGCGCTCGCACACGTCCTGGACGTGCGCCTGCGTCGTGCGCAGCAAGCCGGTGTTCGCGGGGTCGTCGCTGTACGGCGCCAGCAGCGCTGCTCCGCGCGAGCCGAGCGCACCGTCCACGTAGAGCTTGATCGCGCGCACCGCGATCCGGCCGTCGTTCCCGAACGGCCGCGGTCCGCGCGCCAGGTGCTCGGCGATCAGCGCTTCGTCGCTGCCGGCCAGCATGACGTGATTGCGCAGCGTGTAGCGGCCGGCGCGCACGAGCTGCTCGTACGCCGCCAGCACGTCGGCGCCGATGCCGGGATCCGCGATCGCGGTCACGCCCCAGCGATGGCATTCCTTCAGCGCCGCTTCGCCGGCGCCGACGAGCTGCTCGTGTGACGGCGGCGGAATCGCGCGCATGACGAGCTGCATCGCGTTGTCGATGAAGACGCCGCTGGGCGCGCCGTGCGCGTCGCGCAGGATCCGGCCGCCGTCGGGATCGGTCGTCGTCGCGGTGACACCGGCGAGCGCCATGGCCTTGGCGTTCGCCAGGAGCGCGTGGCCATCGACGCGGTAGAGCACGACCGGCCGCTGCGGAAGCGCCGCGCTGAGCGCGTCGTGGGCCGGAAACGCCTTGCCGGCCCAGAGATTCTGATCCCAGCCGTCCCCCACGATCCACGCGTCGGGCGAGGTCGCGGCAAACGCCGCGGTCCGCCGCACGACCTCGTCGAAGGCCGTCACGTGCGCCAGATCGACCTCGCGCAGCGACTGCCCCACCGCGATGAAATGGAGATGCGCGTCGATCAGCCCCGGCAACACGGTGACGTTGCCGAGATCGAGCCGCCGCGTCCGCGGCCCGCTCAGCGCGCGCATCGCGCCGAGCGTACCCGCGCCGATGAAGCGCCCGTCACGAATCGCGAACGCCTCCGCACGCCGCGTATCGGGATCGACGGTGTGGACCGTCGCCGCCGATACGATCATGTCGGCGGGCCTGTCACGCGCCATCGAAATTCCGACGGGCGCCGCGGTGGCTGCGGTCAAGCCGGCGATCATCTTCGAACGACGCATGACCGTCACCGTTTAGCGCGACCGCGTCGCGCCCTGCGATGACCTCGAGATGACGCAGCGAGTCGCCGGTTACGACCCGCCGGAGACGGCGCGGAAGGCGGTGCGGAGGTCGACGGCGTGGCGGTCGCTGTGCGCGACGACGGCGGTGGCGGAGCCTTTGACGGCGGCGCTCGTCGGGCCGATCACGCGAACCGGCGGCTCGCCGCTGCCGACGATGAGCGACTCGTAGCGGCCCGGCTTCCCTTCGGTCGGGCGCGGCGAACTGATGCGAACCAGCTTCAGCATGGTCGGTCCTTTCAAGAATGCCGATCGGGACGCGAGCGTAGGAACGCTCGGCGTTTGTCCGTTGCCACTACTCTACAACATGGATGCAAGTGGTAGCCAGCATCCGGACCGCGACCGCTTCGGCGCACGTTCGGCCGGCTCGGGATGACGCGGTGGTGGAGGCTCGGGATCGCGGCGCGGCGGAGTCAGATGCGATGGCTGCGCAGCAAGGCCCGTTGGCGGGCGTCCGCGTTCTGGACTGCTCGACGATGATCGCGGCGCCGACGACCGCGGCGACGCTGGCCGACTTCGGCGCGGACGTCGTCAAGCTCGAGCGGCCCGGGTCGGGCGATCACGCGCGGCGTTACGGGGCGCAGAAGAACGGCATCGGCCTCTATTGGAAGGCGCTCGGGCGGAACAAGAAGAGCGTCGCGCTCGACCTGCACGGCGCCGAGGCGCAAGCGCTGCTGCTGCGCTGGCTGCCGCAGTTCGACGTGTTCATCGAGAACTTCCGGCCGGGGACGCTCGAGCGCTGGAACCTCGGGCCGGACCGCCTGCTCGCCGCGGCGCCGCATCTGGTCGTCTTGCGGATGACCGCGTTCGGACAGGACGGACCGTATCGCGACCGCGCGGGCTTCGGCACGCTGGCCGAGGCGATGACCGGAATCGCCGCCGTCTCGGGCTACGACGATCGGCCGCCGCTCTTGCCGGCGTTTCCGCTCGCCGACGTGATGGCCGGGCAGGCGGGCGCCGCTGCCGTGTGCGCGGCGTACGTGCGGCGTCTGCGCACCGGCGAGGGCGAGGTGATCGACTTCGCGATCTACGAGGCGGTGATGAAGCTGGTGGAGTCGCAGCTCACCGAGTACGCCGCGAACGGTACGCTGCACCAGCGGCTCGGCAACCGGATCGAAGACACCGCACCGCGCGGTGCGTACCGCTGCGGCGACGGCCGTTACGTCGCGCTGTCGGGCAGCACGCAGGAGGTGGCCGAGCGGGTGCTGCGCACGATCGGCGGCGACGCGCTGGCCGCCGACCCGCGCTTCCGCACGAATGCCGACCGCGTCGCGAACGGTGCAGCGCTCGACGCGATCATCGAGGGCTTCTGCGAACAGCAGCCGCGCGACCGCGTGATCGCGATCCTGACCGCGGCCGGCTGCGCGGTCGGTCCGCTGGAGTCGATCGACTCGGTGTTCGAGAACCCGCAGATCGCCGCGCGCGGCTCGCTCGCGCGCTTGCCCGATCCGGAGCTGGGCGAGGTCGTCGTCAACGCCGCGTTCCCGCACTTCGCGCATGCCGGCGCGCCGCCGTTGCAGCCGGGGCGCTCGGCGGTCGGCGTGGACACGGCGGACGTGCTGGGCCGGGATCTGGGGCTCGGCGAGGACGAGCTGCGGCGGCTGCACGCCGCCGGCGCCATCGCCGAGCCGCGCTACCGGGACAGGGGCGGTTCGGGGACGTAGCATCCGGGCAATCGTCTTGCATCACGTCTAGTGACTGAAGGAGCCACCTATGCCCGTCACCCGCCAAGGCTTCGTTCTCGGCACCGCGGCGACGTTCGCCACGATCGGCGTCATCACGCCCGCCCGGGCCGCCGATTTCAGCCTGAAGTACGGGCACGACCTCCCCGCCGAGCACCCGATCAACGTCCGGTCGGTCGAGGCGTTCGCGCGGATCAAGAAGGCGACGAACGGGCGCGTCGAGTTCAAGTCCTTCCCGACCAGCCAGCTCGGCAGCGACCCGAACATGATCGCACAACTGCGCTCGGGCGCGATCGAGTCGCTCGCGATGCCGGGCGCCTTCCTGAACCAGATCGCGCCGCTGGCCTCGATCGAGAACCTGGCCTACGCGTACCCGAACCGCGAGACGGTGTTCCGCGCGTTCGACGGCGACCTCGGCAAGGTCGTGCGCGACGACATCCAGGCCAAAGGCGGGATGGTCGTGCTCGACAAGATCTGGGAGAACGGGTTCCGCGAGATCACCACCTCGACGAAGCCGATCCACGCCGTCGGCGACCTCGCCGGTCTGAAGATTCGCGTCTCGCCGGGCGAGATTCGCGTCGACACGTTCAAGTCGCTGGGCGCCTCGCCGTCGCCGATCGCGCTGAGCGAGCTGTACACCTCGCTGCAGACGCACGTCATCGACGCCCAGGAGAACCCGCTGCTGCTGATCGACCAGCAGAAGTTCTACGAGGTCCAGAAGTACGTCTCGATCTCCGACCACATCTGGTCCGGCTACTGGACGCTGTTCAACCAAGACGTCTGGAACAAGCTGGGCAAGGCGAACCAGGACGTCATTCAGCGCGAGATGGCGAAGGCGACGCTGGCCGCGCGCAACGACAACGTGATCCTGAACCGCTCGGTGCGCGACAAGCTCACCCGGCGCGGGATGAAGTTCAACGACGTCGACAAGAACAGCTTCAAGCAGAAGCTGGTCGAGGCGAAGTACTACGAGCGCTGGCGCGACAAGTTCGGGCCGAAGGCGTGGGCGGCGCTCGAGAAGTACGCGAACAAGCTCGCCTAGCCCGGCGATGAGCGCACCCGAAATCGTCCACGGCGCGGAGGTCGCGGCGCTCCACGGGCTGGCGCCGCTGCGCCGGCCGTGGGCGGCGGCGATCGACCGCGCGATCGGCTACGTCGTCGAGCCGGTCGCGGCGCTGCTGGTGGTGGTCGAGATCGCCATCCTCGCGGCCGGTGTCTTCACGCGCTACGTGCTCGGGAACCCGCTGGTGTGGAGCGACGAGCTCGCGACGATCGTGTTCCTGTGGCTGGCGATGCTCGGCGCGGTCGTGGCGTACCGGCGCGGCGAGCACATCAGCTTGTCGGTGCTGGTGCGGCGCTCGCCGCCGCGCGTGCGCGCCGTCCTGGAGGCGATCGCGTCGGTGGTCGCGTCGATCTTCGTGATCGAGCTGATGCCGGCGACGCTGAAGTTCTTCAACCAGGAGAAGATCGATCTGACGCCGGCGCTCAACGTGCCGCGCTCGTACGAAGTGCTGGCGATCATCGTCTGCCTGGCGCTGATTCTCGTGTTAGCGCTGCTGCGGCTCTCGGAGCAGGACTGGAAGACGGTCGCCGGCGTGGTGCTCGCGGCGGTCGTGGTCAGCGCGCTGTTCTGGTTCGGGCGCGGCGCGTTCGCCGGGCTCGGCAACCTGAACCTGGTGCTGTTCTTCGTCGTGCTGACCGGCGCGTGCATCGCGATCGGCGTCCCGATCGCGTTCTCGTTCGGGCTCGGCACGCTGAGCTATCTCGCGATCGTCACGACGGTGCCGCTCAGCACGGTGTCCGGCCGCATGCAGGAGGGGATCTCGAATCTCGTCCTGCTGGCGGTGCCGCTGTTCATCTTCCTCGGGCTGCTGATGGAGACCGCGGGGATCGCGCAGCGGCTGGTCGGTGCGCTCGCGGCGCTGGTCGGGCACTTGCGCGGCGGGCTCAGCATCGTGCTGGTCGGCGCGATGTACCTCGTGTCGGGGATCTCGGGCTCGAAGATCGCCGACATGGCGGCGGTCGCGCCGGTGCTGTTCCCCGACATGGAACGCCGCGGGCAGAAGCGCACCTCGATGATCGCGCTGCTCGCGACCTCGGGCGCGATGGCGGAGACGATCCCGCCGAGCCTGGTGCTGATCATCATCGGCTCGGTGACCGGCGTGTCGATCCAGGCAATGTTCACCGCGGGTCTGCTGCCGGCGTTCATCATCTCGCTGCTGCTGATCGCGGTCGCGCTGTGGGACGCGAAGCGCGAGAACGCCACGCTCTCCGACCGCGCGCCGCTGCGCGTGGTCGGGTGGGCGTTCTTCGTCGCGATCCCCGGGCTGATTCTGCCGCTGGTGATCCGGTACTTCGTCGTCAAGGGGATCGCGACGGCGACCGAGGTCAGCGTCGTCGGCATCATCTACACGCTGCTGGTAGGCGTGCTGGTCTACCGCAAGTTCAAGTGGAGCACGCTCTACCCGACGCTGATCGAGACGGTCTCGCTGGCCGGCGCGATCCTGCTGATCATCGCCACCGCGACCGCGATGGGCTGGGCGCTGACGCAGTCGGGGTTCGCGCAGCAGCTCGCCGACATCCTCGGCCACGCGCCGGGCGGCAAGGCCGGGCTGATGCTGCTGAGCATCGTCATGTTCATCTTCCTCGGCTCCGTGCTCGAGGGGATTCCGGCGATGGTGCTGTTCGGGCCGCTGCTGTTCCCGATCGCGAAGGCGGCCGGGATCAACGAAGTGCACTACGCGATCGTGGTCGTGCTGGCGATGGGCGTCGGCCTGTTCTCGCCGCCGGTCGGCATCGGGTTCTTCTCGGCGAGCGCGATCGGCAAGGCGAACCCGGAGAACGTCGTGCGGCCGCTGATTCCCTACCTGATCGCGCTGATCATCGGGCTGCTGATCGTGGCGTACGTCCCGTGGATCTCGCTCGGGTTTCTGCCTGCGGGCCAAGGACAATGAGGTGAAGACGTACCGTATCGCGACGATCCCCGGTGACGGGATCGGCAAGGAAGTGCTGCCCGAAGGGACGCGCGTGCTCGACGCGGTCGCGCGCAAGCACGGTATCGCGTTCGCGTGGGAGTACTTCGACTGGAGCTGCGAGCGCTACGCCGAGACGGGCGCCATGATGCCGGAGAACGGGCTGGAGCAGATCAAAGGCCACGACGCGATCTTCTTCGGCGCGGTCGGTTTCCCGAACGTGCCCGATCACGTCTCGCTGTGGGGTCTGCTGATCCCGATGCGGCGCGGCTTCGACCAGTACGTCAACCTGCGGCCGGTGCGGCTGATGCCGGGGATCACCTCGCCGCTCGCCGGGCGCGACATCGGCGACATCGACTACTGGATCGTGCGCGAGAACACCGAGGGCGAGTACTCGTCGGTCGGCGGCCGGATGTTCGCCGACACGCCGAGCGAAGTCGTGATCCAGGAGAGCATCTTCACGCGCCGCGGCGTCGACCGCATCCTGCGCTACGCCTACGAGCTGGCGCGCAGCCGGCCGAAGAAGCACCTGACGTCGGCGACGAAATCGAACGGGATCGCGATTACGATGCCGTACTGGGACGAGCGCGTCAAAGCGGTCTCGGCCGAGTACGGCGACGTGAAGACCGATCAGTACCACATCGACATCCTGACCGCGCACTTCGTGCAGCACCCGGACTGGTTCGACGTCGTGGTCGGGTCGAATCTCTTCGGTGACATCCTGAGCGATCTCGGGCCGGCGACGACCGGGACGATCGGGATCGCGCCGTCCGGCAACATCAATCCCGAGCGCGTGTTTCCGTCGCTGTTCGAGCCGGTCCACGGCTCGGCGCCCGACATCGCGGGCCGGCACGTCGCGAACCCCATCGGGCAGATCTGGTCCGGCGCGATGATGCTCGATCACCTCGGCCACCAGGACGCCGCCGACGCGGTCATGCGCGCGATCGAGTCGGTGCTGAAGAGCGGTCCGCGCACGCGCGAGATCGGCGGCACCGCCAGCACGGAAGACGTCGGCAAGGCGATCGCCGAGGCGGTCTGATGCCCCGGCCGCACATCGTCGTCATGACGCCTGTCGCGCCGGCGGCTCTCGCGCGCCTGCGCGAGCACGCGGAGGTGACGGATGTGTCCGCCGGGACGCGCGCTGAGCGGGACGCCGCGCTCGCGACGGCCGCGGGCGTGCTGGTCAGCTCGTACGTGCCGATCGACGCGGCGTTCTTGGACGCGGCGCCGGCGCTGAAGATCGTCGCGACGTGGTCGGTCGGCTATGACAACGTCGACCTCGACGCGTTGCGCGCGCGCGGAATCGTGCTCACCAACACGAGCGGCTCGCTGGTGGAGGCCGTCGCAGACCTCACGTACGGGCTGGTGATCTTCGCGGTGCGCAACCTCGCCGTGGGTCTGAACTGGGTGCGATCCGGCCGCTGGACGGAAGGTCCGATGCCGTTCGGCCACGATCTCGAAGGCGCGACGCTCGGGATCGTCGGGTTCGGAACGATCGGCCTGGCCGTCGCGACGCGCGCCCAGCTCAGCGGCATGAACGTGATCTACACGAATCGGAGCCCGCGCCGCGACGACGCGGCGACCGGCGCCACATACCGCCCGTTCGACGCGCTCCTCACCGAGGCGGACTGCATCGTGTTGCTCGTCCCGCTGACGCCGGAGACGCGCGCCATGTTCACCGACGAGCAGTTCGCGAAGATGAAGCCGACCGCGACGCTGGTCAACGCCGCCCGCGGAGCGGTCGTCGACCCGGATGCGCTGCTCCGCGCGCTCGACCGCAAGCTGATCGCCGGCGCGGCGCTCGACGTCACCGAGCCGGAACCGCTTCCGCCCGATCACCCGCTGCTCCGGCACGAAAACGTCCTCATCACGCCGCACGTCGGCAGTGCAACCTACGAAACGCGTGCCCGCATGGCGATGCTGGCGGCCGAGAATCTCGTCGGGTTCGCGACCGGCGGCCCGTTGCCGACACCGGTCGCGCTCTGACGCTCGCCGGGCGCACGACCGCGCTCGGCATAGGGCTCGAACCGCGCTTCGCTGAACGGAGCCAACGTGCTTGATCGACACCCGAGCCGCCGTTCGACGGAACGCGATTTGGTGCGGTGGCGGCGCTGCGGTGATACGGGAGCGGTCACGCCGGTCGTCCTGGCGGCCGGCATGCTGTTCGTGTTCTTGCTAGCGTTCGCGGTCGTGGTCCAGCTGCCGCCCGGCTGACGAGTTCGATGGACGGCATGGTCGCGCTGCCGGGCGGCGAGTTCTCGATGGGGTCCGAATCGTTCTATCCCGAGGAGCGGCCGGTGCGGCGTGTCGCGGTCGAGGCGTTCAGCATCGATCGTCGTCAGGTGACGAACGACGAATTTCGCCGTTTCGTGGAGGCGACCGGGTACGTCACCGTCGCGGAGCGGCCGATCGACCTCAGCGGCGTGCCCGATGCGCCCGTGCAGACGTATCCCGCCGGGTCGATGGTGTTTCGGCAGACGGACGGGCCGGTGGACCTCGCGGATTCACGGAACTGGTGGGTCTTCGTGCCGGGCGCGGACTGGCGTCATCCGCAGGGGCCTGAGAGCTCCGTCGGCGCGCTCGGCGAGCATCCGGTCGTGCACGTCGCGTATGAAGACGCGGAAGCGTACGCCGCGTGGGCCGGCAAGTCGCTGCCGACCGAAGCCGAATGGGAGTACGCCGCGCGCGGCGGGCTCGAGCGCAAGCACTTCACCTGGGGCGATGAGCTCGAGCCGCACGGTGCGATCATGGCGAACACGTGGCAAGGCGAGTTTCCGTGGCGGAACACCGCGCGCGACGGCTTCGAGCGCACGTCGCCGGTCGGCTCGTTTCCGGGGAACGGTTACGGTTTGTACGACATGGCCGGCAACGTCTGGGAATGGACCGCGGACTGGTACAGCGTGCAGACCGAGGGTGATGAACCGACAAGCCCGTGCTGTGCGCCCGTTGAGGCGAGCTACGACGCGAGCTCGCCGGAGATCGCCATCCCGCGAAAGGTGCTCAAGGGCGGCTCACATCTGTGCGCGCCGAACTACTGTCTGCGTTTCCGCCCCGCCGCGCGTATGCCGCAAATGATCGACACGGGGATGAGCCACCTCGGCTTCCGCTGCGTGAGACGCGGTTGATCTGAATTCAGTCCGTGCGGTGGAGCGCTGGTGCGATCAGTGCTGTCGCGAGAGCGACTGGATGATCTGAACCGCCTGCACCGCTTGTAAGATCGCGCCGGTGCGGCCGCCGCGCGGCGTGCACGGATCGCGCGGGACGCCGACCGGGATCGGCGGGAAGCCGCCCATCGTTCCGCCGGACGGATGTTCGCTCCAGCCACCGCCGCCGGTGTTGGTCGGTGGCGTTCTCGTGCCGCCGTTCGGCAGCGGCGCGTCGACCGGCGTTCCGGTCGCCGTTCCGGTACCGGGCTCGGTGCGGGTGTTCGGCGAGGTCGCGGACTGCGTCGCCGTCGCGCTCGCGGCGGCGGGGTCGGTCTGCGGCCGGCTTCGCGCGGCGGATGCCGGTGCGGTCGCGGCCGCCGCGCGCTGCTGCGCGCGCGCTTGCGCCCGGGCGGTTTGCGCGGCGGCGCGTTCGGCCGCGGCTTGTGCGCGCAATCGTGCGATCTCGGCTTCCTGTGCGTGCAGGCGTGCGCGAAGGAGCTGCGCTTGGCGATCGGGACGCGGATGCGCGACCGGCACGTACTGCACGACCGGCGCCGCATGATGCACGACCGCGGGCGCGTGGTATGCCACCGGCGCCGCGTGATGCGCGACCGGCGCCGTATGATGCGCTGCGGGCCGTGCGACCTGACGGCGTGCGGGCGGCTTCGCGAGCGGAGGTGCGGCGGCCACGCTACCTTGCGCGGCCGGCGTCACCGGCGCGCGGGCCGGGTGGCGCAGCGACTCGCTGCCGAAGTAGCCGGCGACGATCGAGACCGCCGCAGTCACCGCGACCACCGCGGTGCCGACGCGGCGCGTCGCCCACGCCAGCACCTGACGCTGCGTGCGCGGCAACTCGGGCGGCGCTTCCGGGAAGAGCTCGGGATGTTCTCGCGCGAGGCGCTCGGCGAGACTCGGGTCCTCGAGCGACGCCAGACGGTCTTCGAGAACGGCTGATTCGGAGAGGAACTCGATCGCCATCGTCAACTCCCTCGATTGCACGCGCGCGTGTTTCCCGACGCTACGAGCAAAGTCTTAGACGGCGCTGAGCCCGATCCCGTCAGGGCGCCGACTTCGGCCGGCGGCGGATGAGGCGCGGAACCGCGATCGCGAGCCAACCGCCCAGCGCGCCGCACGCCACGTCGACCGCGTTCGAGACGAGCCCTTCGGGCGCGGCGCGCAGCTTTTGCGCGACCTCGATCGCCGCCGAGAACGCGGCGACGACGAGCGCGGCTCGCAGCGCGGGCCGTCGTGCCGGCGGCAACGCGCGATGCGCGACGAATCCGATCAGCGCGAACGCGACGATGCTGTAGAGCTTGCGCAGCACGACGTGCACCGCGAACGGTCCTTCGTCGGCATCCTCGCCGAAGACGCGTTCGATCAGGCGCATCGGAAGCGTGTGGTTGTAGACGCGATGGCTGAGCGCCAGCCAGAACACGACGATCACGATGACGACCGCGAGCGCGGTCCAGAGCGAGCGCTTCAGGACTGGCGGAACACGAACAGCGTGTCGGACTGGCGGCTGCCGCCGTTCACCGGCGCGCCCGCGGGCAAGTACAGCGCGTCACCGATCACCACGGCGCCCGTGCCGTGGCGTCCCTCGGGCAGCGCGCTCAGGCTCAGCCACGAGCCGGTGCGCGGGTCGTACGCTTCGTTGTTGGTGAACGTGCCGCCGCCGCGCTCGCCCCCGATCGCGAGGATCCGTTCGCGGTACACGACCACCGCCATCCCGCTGCGCTGCGAGGGCATCGGCGCGCCGGCCGTCCACGTGTTCGTGCGCGGATCGTAGATGTCGACGTACGACGTGTTGTGGTTGAAGTCGTCGACGCGCCCCGCGATCGCGTACAGCTTGCCGCCGTACGCGACCAGCCCCAGGTGATCGCGCCCGACCGGGAGCGGCGCCGCGGTCGTGTAGCGCCGGGTGGCGGGATCGAAGACCACGTGCCTCGCGACGCTGTGGACGTCGCGGCCGCCGACCAGGTGGAGCTTGCCGTCGAGGGGCGCGACGGCGATCGAACCGAGCGGCGCGGGCAGCGGTGGGAGCGGCGTCCACTGATCGGCGACGGGGTCGTAGACGTTCGCGTCGGGGACCGGCTCACGGTTCTGCGCGGCGAAACCGCCGAACGCGTAGATCTTGCCGTCGAAGGACGTCACGCCGACGTGGTTCAGCCCGCGGGGCAGCGGCGCGCGCTCCGACCAGCGGCCGGTGGTGAGGTCGAACGCGGTCACCAGCGGCATGTCGACGTCGACTTGGCCGCTCGCGTCCAGCGCGGTCGGGCGCGGGCCGGCCGGCGCGTAGCCGCCGATGACGTAGATCGTGTTGCCGACGGCGGCGACCGAGTCTTCGCTGCGCGGGTTCGGGAGCTGCGTTCCTTTGGTCCACGCGCCGAGGAAGGTCTGGGCCCCGGCGCCGGTCGCGAACAGCACCGCGGCGCATGCGGCCGTCACCACGAGCAAGCGTCTCATGCGCGAACATTACCCACGCCGGAGGAGGACGCCTGGGCCGTGCGAACGGTGCCGCACGCTCATGCCGTTCGTGCGCCCCAACGACATCACCATGCACTACGACTTCTCCGGCCCGCGCGACGCGCCGGTCGTGCTGCTGGCGAACTCGCTCGGCGCGAACGTCCACCTGTGGGACGAGCAGATGAACGGGCTCGCGCGCGCGCACCGCGTGCTGCGCTACGACATGCGCGGTCACGGCCTGACCGACGAGACGCCCGGCGACGATCCGTCCGCCGCGACGGTCGAGCAGCTCGCGGAGGACGCGACCGCGCTGCTCGGTGCGCTGGGCGTTCAGCGCGTCAGCGTGGTCGGGCTCTCGCTGGGCGGGTTGGTCGCGCAGCGGATTGCGGCGCAGCATCCCGACCGCGTCGACAAGCTCGTGATCTGCGCGACCGGGAACCGGGTCGGCCCGCCGTCCAAGTGGGACGCGCGGATCGTGACGGTGCAGCGCCACGGCATCGACGCGATCGTCGAAGGCGTGCTGGGCGGCTGGTTCACCGAGCACGCGCACACGGAGCGCCCCGAGCTCGTCCGCGGCTTCGCGAACATGCTGCGGCGGACGCCGGTCGACGGGTACATCGCCGGTTGCCGCGCCGTGCGCAACGCGGACCTGCGCGCGGACGACGCGCAGATCCGCGCGCGCACGCTCGTGCTCGCCGGCTCGCACGACCAGACGATCACGGCGCAGATGTGCGCCGAGCTGCGCGACGCCATCGCCGGAGCCGAACTCCGCATGCTGCACGCGGCGCACATGCTCAATGCCGAGCAGCCGGCGGCGTTCAACGAAGCGCTACTGGAGTTCTTGGAGGCAGCGTAGATGCCGGACGATCGACTCGAACGGGGAATGCTGGTGCGCCGGGCGGTGCTCGGCGAAGAGCACGTCGACCGCGCGCAGGCGGGCACCACCGAGTTCACCCGCGACTTTCAAGAGCTGATCACCCGCTACGCCTGGGGCGAGATCTGGAACCGGCCCGGGCTCGACCGCAAGACGCGCAGCATGCTGGTGATCGCGATGACCGCGGCGCTCGGGCGGACGGAAGAGCTCCGGCTGCACGTGCGCGGCGCGCGCAACACCGGCGTGACGCGCGACGAGGTGAAGGAAGTGCTGCTGCAGGTCGCGGTGTACGCGGGCGTGCCGGCGGCGAACTCGGCGTTCGCGGCGGCGGCCGCGGTCTACCGCGAGCTGGACGCGGAAGCGGGCTGATCGCTCGCGACGGCGCGCCCGCCGTCGCGGACGATGCGCTCGAGCGACTCCGCGGTCGCGCGCGTGATGGTCGACGGGACACCGAGCTCGTCGAGGAGCTCTGCCGCGTCGCGCATCTCGTGCGCGCGGCGCTTGGCGTGCTTGTAGGTGCCGTCGACGACGCGGTCGACGGTGGATGTGTCGGCGCTGGTGAGCGTGCGCGCGATGTCGTCGCGCAGCCAGCTCTCGACGCCGGCGGCGCGCGCCGCGTCGAGCGCCTCGCAGATCGCGCCCGCCATTCCCTTGAAGAACACCGACCGCGTGAGCTTGCGCGCCGCCGCCTCGCCGGGGTCGGAGCCGACGATCTCGACCGGTGTCCCGAACGGGCGCAGAAGCTCCGCAAGCGCCCGTGCGCCGTCGCCCGCGAGAAACATGGGCACGCGGATTCCGGCCGGCGGAACCGGCGTCATCATCGCGACGTCGACGAACGCCGCACCGCTCGGTGCGACGATCCGCGCGAGCTCTTGCTTCAGCGACGGACCGCCCGTGTTCAAGTCCGCGTAAATGCAGCCGGGGCGCAAGAGCGGGACCGCTTCGCGCGCGACGCCGAGCGCGACGCTGGCCCAGTTGACGGACAGCACGACGTCGCTGCCGGCGACCGCCGCGGCGAAGCTGCCGGCGAGCGGAATCTCGCTCAGATCGCCGTGGAGATCCGGGTCCCAGCCCCGCACCGCCACGCCGCCCCGCACGAGGTCACGCGCGATGAGCGAGCCCGCTTCGCCCAGGCCCAGCACGGCGATCACCGTTCGGTGCGGGTCGGAATCCATGCCCGCCGCGTTCAGCGCTCGAAGACCGGCTGCCTTTGGCTGAGAAACCGCTCGCAGCGCAACGGACGCGGTACCAAAGGAACGAACCCGATCACGTCGCGAGGTTCGGGAAGAAGTACGCGTACCAGACCGCACCGGCCAGCATGCCGAGGAACAGCACCGCCAGCGCGCAGGCGATCAGGTCCCGCATCATGTCCGAGACCGAATCGTCGATGACGTGCTCCACCGCGCGTCGCGCCCGCGCCGCGCCTGACGCCGGCGACCCGGGCGCGTAAGCGAGATATCGGTAGCCGCCGCGGTCCGTCAGCACGCTTTCGGGATCGATCATGAAGCAATAGTCGCTGATCGACACCTCACGGCGGCGCCGGATGTAGTCCTCGGTCACGACACGGCACCGACGGGCTTCAGCGCGGCGCGCGGCGCGACGCGTTCCGTCTCCGGGAGCTCGGCCGGCGCCAGCCACACGTACATGATGGGGACGAGGACCAGCGTCAGGAACAGCGAGCTCAGGATTCCGCCGATCACGACGGTGCCGAGGCTGGAGCGGACGCTCGAGCCGGGCTCGAGCGCGAGGGCGAGCGGGATGTTGCCGGCGACCACCGAGACGCTGGTCATGACGATGGGGCGGAAGCGCGTGTGCGCGCTCTCGAGGATCGCCCGCAGCTTGCGGTGGCCGCGCCGGCGCAGCGTGTTGGCGTAGTCGACCAGCAGGATCCCGTTCTTGGTCACGATGCCGACCAGCATGATCGTCCCGATGAGCGAGAACAGGTTCAGCGTCTCGTGGGTGAGCGCGAGCGCGCCGAGCGCGCCGACCGCCGCGACCGGGACCGAGAACATGATGATGAGCGGCGAACGGTAGCTGTTGTACAGCGCGACCATCAGCAAGAACACCAGCACCACCGAGAGCACCAGCGAGCTTCCCAGCCCGAGCAGCGTCTGGTTCATCAGGTCCTGCGAACCGTTCGGGCGCGAGCGCACCTGAACGTTCTTCGGCAGATGAAGCGCCTTGAGCTGCCCCAAGAACGCGTTCTGCACGTTCGAGACCGACGAGCCCGGAGCGACGTTCGCGCCGATGTCGATGACCGTATTGCGGTTGACGCGCGTGATCAGCGGCGGCGACGGCGACCAGCGGAACGTCGTGAAGTCGCCGAGACGGACGATCTCGCCGTTGTCCGCGCGGACCGGGATTTGCGCGATCGTCGAGAGATCGTTCCGCTGATCGCGCGGATAGATGACCTGCACCTGGATCAGGCCTTGCGGGCTCTCGAACTGCGTGGCGGTCGCGCCGCCGAACGCGGCGCGCGCGGCGGTCGTCGCGGTTCCGATGCTCACGTTGAGCGCGCGCATCTTGGCGCGCTGGAAGAGCAGCTCCACCTGCGGGGAGAGCGCGGCGGCGCTGCTGTTGACGTTCGCCGTGCCGGGCGTGTGCAGCATCGCGTTGTAGACCCGCTGCGCGTACGGCGTCGGGTCGCCGCCGGTGACGTCGGTCACCAGCTCGTCGATCGGCTGCGCGTTTCCGCCGCCCTGTCCGGTCGCGGGGATGACGAGGACCGGCACGTTGGGCAGCGTCTGCGCCGCGATCTGCTGGTACCGGGTGACCCAGTACGCCGTCGGATGGGCGCGGTTGTCGGCGAGGAAGATCTGGATCTGCCCGACGTTGCTCTCGACGAGCTGGCCGCCGTACGGCGAAGCGTAGCCGCCGGCCAGCGCGGTGTCGGAGGCGATGTCGGGCTGCGCGCGGAGCTGCTGCTCCAGCTTCAAGACGGCCGACGTCGTGGTCGTCAGCGGCGTGCCGATCGGATAGGTGACCTGGACGAAGATCTGGCCCCGGTCGATCGGCGGGATGAACTCCGCGCCGACGATCCCGAGCGGCACCAAAGCAATCGCGAACACCAGCGAAGCGGCGCAGAACGCGACGAACGGCACGCTATGGCGCAGCCCCCACAGGAGGATACGGTGCGCGTAGAACGTGCGCGCGCGCTCGAAACCGTCGTGGAACGCGCGAATGAACGGCCAGGGCTTCCACGGGCTCTTGAGCGCCCAGTTCGCGGCGACCGACGGCGTGATCGTGAAGGAGACGAACAGCGAGGTGAGCGTCGAGATCACGACGACGACGGCGAACTCGACCAGGTTGCGGCCGACCTGGCCCTGCATGAACGCGATCGGCAGGAAGACGACGACGTCGACCAGCGTGATGACGACCGCCGCCATCCCGATCTCGGTGCGCCCGTTGATCGCCGCCTCGGCCGGCGCTTGCCCCATCTCGCGGTGCCGTTCGATGTTCTCGAGCACGACCGTGGAGTCGTCGACCAGGATTCCGACGACCAGCGTCATCCCGAGCAGGGAGATGGTGTCGAGCGTCAGGCCCAAGACCTTCATCACCGCCAAGGCGACGCACAGCGAGGCCGGGATCGCGATCAGCACGACGATAGCGTTGCGCCACGAGCCCAGGAAGAAGAGCATGACGATCCCGGTCAGCGCGATCCCTTCCAGCAGGGTGTTGATCACGCCGGAGATCTGCTGCTGGGTGAACTTCGACTGCACGTTCACGACGGCGAAAGTGACGTCCGGGAACTGCGCGCGGATGCGCGGCAGCGCGGCGATCACGTTGTTCGACGCGGTCACCTCGGAGGAGTCGGAGGTCTTCTGCACCGACAGGAAGACGCCGTTGATCCCGTTGACGAAGCCGTTGAGCTGGCGCGGCGTGTAGCTGTCCGCGACGCTCGCGATGTCGGCGATGCGCAGCACTTCGGGCGCCGACGTCCAGGCGTTGGTCGCTCCGCTGCGCGCGGCCAGACTTCCCGAGGTCGTGCTGGGAAGGGTGGTCGACGTGGCGCTGCTGCTCGCCGGCGGCGCGATGGGGAGAAAGGCGATCGACTGCGGCGAGCTGATGTCGCCGCGGATGTCGATCTGCGTTTGACGGTCGCGGCCGTAGGCGGTCCCGCCCGGGGCGCGCGTGTTGCTGGCGCCCACGGTCGTGATGACGTCGTTCAGCGTGAGGCTCGCCGCGGCGAGCTTCTGCGGGTCGACCACGACCTCGTATGCCGGCGTCGCGCCGCCGCCGACCGAGACGTACGAGATGTCGGGGATCTGGTTGATCGCCGGAACCACTTGATTGTTCGCGATGATCGAGAGCTGGCTCTCGGTCAGCTTCGACGACGTCAGCGAGAGCGTCACGACCGTCGCTTGGCTGGGGTCGCGCACGTTGACGGTCGGCGGCTGCAGATCGGTCGGCAACTGGTGCTGCGCGGTCTGCAGCGACTTCTGCACGTTCACCAGGTCGGTGTTGACGTCCGACGTGATGGCGAACTGCGCGGAGATGCTCGCGCGGCCATTCTGGACGTTCGAGCTGAGGTTCTGAAGATTCGGCGTCCCGGCGATCGCGTCTTCGATCGGGCGCACGATCGTGTCGCGCATGACGGTCGGCGCCGCACCGCCGTACTGCACCGAGACGGTGATCGTCGGCACGGAGACGTTCGGGAACTGCTGTTGCACCAGCGTGCGATAGGCCATCGTTCCGGCCAGCCCCATCAGGGCGAGCAGCACGAAGACCAACGGCGGGCGGTGGACGAAGAGCGAGGTGATCGACATCAGGAGCCAGCCTTCGCGACTTGCTGCGGCGCGACGGTTTGACCGTCGGTGAGCCCCGACTGGCCGTTCACGACGACCGTCGTTCCGGGCGCCAGGCCCGACACGATCGCGTTCTTGCCGTCGTCGGCGACCATCGTGACCTTGGCGGTCTGGACGGCGTTGCCGTTGACGATCTGAACCGACGCGTTGGTGGTGTCGAGGAACGCGGTGTCGGGGATCATCAGTCCGCGCGTGCTCGCGAGCCGGACGCTGCCCGAGACGGCCATACCGGGAAGCAGCGTCCCGGCGGAGTTCGCGAGCAGCACCTTGACGACGAAGTTCGTCGAGCCCGGGGTCAGGGCGTTGAGGACGCCGTCGACGCGGCCGGCGAACTGCTTACCGGGGAGGCTCGACGACGCGACGGAGACCGCCGCGCCCGGCTGGAGCCCGACGACTTGCGCCGCGGCGCCGTTCAGCACGGCGTAGACGCGGCTCGTCTCTTGCAGCGTGAAGATCTGGCGGGTGCCGGGGAACTCTCCGGGATTGAGGTTGCGATTGACGACGACGCCGTCGATCGGCGAGACGATGCTCGCTTTCGCGATCTGCACGCGAATTTGATCCGCCTGCGCTTGCGAGATCTGCGTGGTGGCCTGGGCGGCCGCGACCATCGAGCCTTGCAGGCCGCTCGACGTGGTGCCGTTGGCGCTGACCTGCTTGATATCGTTTTGCAGCGTGACCTGCGCCGCGGTGACGGCCTGCCGGTCGTTCCGCACGGTCGTCGCGAGCGTGTCGTACTGCTGCTGCGCGATGTAGCCTTGCGCCAGGAGCTGTGCGTCGCGGTTGAGGTTCACGACGTCGTTCGCGAGCGTCTGCTGCGCCTGACGCACCGCGGTGCGCGCCTGATCGACCGTGTTGCTGTTCTGCACGATGGTCAGCCCGGCCTGATCGTAGGTCTGCGCCGCTTTGGCGGCGTTGCTGCTCACGGTGGCTTGATACTGCGCGAGCTGCGCACGCAGATCGGCCGTGTCGAGCAGCGCCAGGAGCTGTCCGCGCTTGACGCGATCGCCCTCTTTGACGTACACCGTGTCGGCGGGCTCGGCGAGCGACGAGGTGATGCCGACGTTTTGCAGCGGCGCGATGATCCCCGACAGCATGGTGCGCGGAGCGACGGTCCCCGGCTGGATCGTCATGACCGGGACGGAGGCCGCCGCGGCCTGCGGGGGCGGCGGCTGAGGGCGAGCGCACCCGGTCGCGAGGATCGCGAGCGAGAGGGACGCGGCGGTCAAGGTTCCTGCGGACGGCGTTTGCATGGCGCTGCCAGTGTCGCCGCCCTTCCGGAGGCAAACCGGAGAACGCGGCGGAGCCCTTGAACTCTCCGGCTGCTCTCCGCCACGAGCTCTACGATCGAAGCCTATGATCAGCAACCGCGAGAACGTGGGACCGGCCCACCGCATCCTCGTCGTCGACGACGAACGCCCCATCCGCGAGATGCTGGAGCTCGGGCTCCAGAGCCGCGGCTTCGACGTCCGTTCCGTCGCCGACGGGCAAGCCGCGATGCCGCTGGTCCGCGAGTGGAAGCCGGAGCTCATCCTCCTCGACGTGATGATGCCGAAGATCGACGGGATCTCGCTGCTGCCGATGCTGCGGCGGCTGACCGAGGCGCCCATCGTGATGCTCAGCGCCAAGGGCGAGATCGAAACCCGCGTCGCGGGGCTCGATCACGGCGCCGACGACTACGTCGCGAAACCGTTCGAGATGCCGGAGCTCGTCGCGCGGCTGCGCTCGGCGCTGCGCCGCCCGCGCTTGGAGCACGTCGAGGTCATCACGTACGCCGACGTCGACGTCGAGCTGGCGTCGCGCACGGTGCGGCGCGCCGGGCGCGTGCTGGACCTCTCGCCGCTCGAGTACGACTTGTTCGTGACGCTGTTGCGGCAGCCGCGAAGGGTGTTCACGCGCGAGCAGCTGCTCGATCTCGTCTGGGGCGACGACTCCGAGGTGGGGCCGGGAAGCGTCGAACGGTACGTCTCGTACTTGCGCGCGAAGGTCGACGAAGGCGCGGCGGCGCGGCTGATCCACACGATTCGCGGCGTCGGGTACTCCCTGCACGATGGATAAACGCCGGCCGCGGTCGTTCGCGAATCGGCTGATGATCGCGTTCGTCGGTGCCGCCGTCGGCTTGATGCTCCTCATCGGCGCCGCGTCGACGCTGTTCACGTTCTGGCTGTATGCGCAAACGTCGAACGGCGTGATCGCGTCGACGACGCGCACGCTCGAGCGCCGGATCGCCGAGAACGCTGGGCGCCACGTTTCGCTGCGCGAGCTCGCGCCGCGGCTCACGGACGATCTCGGCCGCCCGCGCATTCACATCGCCGTGTACGACCAGGACCGCCGGCTGATTCGTGAGACCGGACCGGCGCGTGAGCCCGCCGGATTCGTGGGCGCCGTCGCGTCCCTCATGGGGCTGCATCGCACGCTGATATCAATCAACGATCCCGGCGGTCTCGTGGTCGTCACGGCAGACCTGAATCAACTCGAGCGGACGTTACGCGAGTACTGGCTCTGGATGGCGCCGGTGGCCGTCCTAGCGGTCGCGTTGGCATGGGTCGCGGGTCTGGCGATCACGCGACAGGCGATAGCACCGCTCGAGCAGATCTCCGCTGCGATGCGCCGGCTGGCCGACGGAGACTTTCGGCCGGAACCGCTGCGCTCGGCCGCTGACGACGAGCTCGGGGAGCTCGCGCATTCGTACAACGGCGCCCTGCACCGCTTGCAGGCGGCCCTGGCGCATCGAGATCGCAGCGAGGCGGAGATCCGCCAGTTCATCGCCGACGCGGGACACGAGCTGCGCACGCCGCTGACGGTCGTGATGGGCTATCTCGACGTGCTCGAGGACGGCATGTGCGAGGCGCCGCTGGTGCGTCAGCGCGTCATCGCGACGATGCGTCAGGAAAGCCGGCGAATGCGGGCTCTCATCGAGAAGCTGATCTATCTGGCGCGGCTGGATCGCGGCGAGCCGGCGGCGCGGCAATTCGTCGACGTCTCGGCCGTCGTTGCGCGAGTGGTCGAGTCGGCGGTGCCCGAGCCTCGTGCCGCGATCGCGGTCTCCACGGCGCCGGATGCGCGGGTCGTCGCGGACGAAACGGATATCTTCGAGGCGATTCGCAATCTGCTCGACAACGCGCTGAAGTACGCGCCGGGGTCGGATGTCGCCGTCAGCACGACCGTCGAAGGGGACGACGTCGTGATCGTCGTGCGCGATCGCGGCCCCGGCATGTCGCAGCAGGACCAGGCGCACGCGTTCGACCGGTTCTACCGCGGGCGAGGCGTCGACGGGGTGGACGGCTCGGGGATCGGGCTGGCGATCGTGAAGCGCGCCACCGAGCGCGCCGGCGGGACCGTGTCGGTCGAAAGCCGCGAGGGCGACGGCACCGCGTTCACGATCCGGCTGCCGCACGCGGTTTCGGCGGGTCCGGCAAGCAGCGTGTAGCCCGGCTTTCTCTGCATTCTTTCCGGAGCGCGCCGTAGGCTGAGCGCATGGTGAGCACCGATCTCGCGTTCGCCGGCCGCACGGCGGAAGCTCCAGCCCTGGACTATACGATCTGGACGATGGTTCGTTGCTTCGACGGCAGCGCGGCATGCGGGGACGTCATCGTCACCGGCCGGCTCCCCGACCGGCGAATCGCCCTCGTCGTCGTCGACTTGATCGGCGGCGGGGCGTCGCGTGCGGCGCGCGCGGCGTCGGTCGCTGACGACGTGCTGACGATGCTGCTCCTCGGTCATTCGCCGGGGTTCGCGACCCACGACGCGGACGCGGCGCTGCAGCGCGGCGGATGGATCGACGACCTGCCGCCGCTCGCGACCATCTTCGCGGCGGTCGGCTGCCCGTCCGACGGGAAGCTGACCTACGCGTCGGCGGCGCACGAGACGGCGATGCTGCTCGCGCCCGACGGAACGCATCGGCATCTGCGCACGACCGGCCCGGTCGCGGGTCTCTTCGAGAGCCCGCTCTTCGGCGAGGTCGCCGTACCGTTCGCGCACGGCGAGAGCCTCGTCGTGGTGACGGACGGCGTGACGGATACCCATTCCGGTGAACGCCCGTTCTTCGGTTCCCGCGGCACGGTGCATACCGCGGCGCGCGCGCTTCGCGCGGGCGCGGATCCGGCCGAGGCGTTGATCGCTGCCGCGCAATGGAACGGCGTCATCGCGAACGACGCGGCCGCGCTCGTCGTGCAACACGGAATGGACATCGCGCGCGCGTCGCCTCTCCGAACGTTTTCCGAAACGCGCGGTACGCTCGGCGCATGATACCGATCACAGCAGTCACCCTCGCGGCGGCACTCGACTCCGCCTCGCCGTCCAGAGTCACCGCGCGCGCCGCGACGACGACGACGAACGCCGTCGTCGCCGAGCGTCATCGCGCCGCCTCGCAACCGCCGGGTCCGGCGCTCGGCGGGGACTACGATGTCCGGCTCCTTCGTTCGATCCCTGCTTCAGGAGACGGCGGCGCATAGCCGATCGGGCGAACGTTCACACGAGCGCGCAGCGGCGCGTTCACCACTTCGGTGCTCGCAGCGATGCTGCGGCCGGCACGCATGGACCGGCGCGCAATCATCGCTTCGAGTCGACCGGCACCGGCGCCGCCGACGCAACCCCTCCCGCGTCGGCGGCGCCGCTCGTGAACTCGTGCTCCAGACGTCTCACAGTTCGGCCACAGATTCGGCGATCCGGCGGGGTTTCGCAGCGAACGCGCACGATCGCCACAGGTCCGGGGCGCACGATGCGCTCATGGACACGCTGCGGAACCTACCAAGCACGAAGCGGTCGCCGCTCGAGCAGGCGAAGACGCACGAGCGTATCGCCACGTATTCGATCGCGCTGATCGACGGCGAGGAACCGTGGACCGGCACGTCATGGCAAGACTACTACACCCGGACGAACCGGTGAAGACAGGAGCATCGTCGTAGTTTCGGTGATGGCTGGACGATGAAGAGACGCTTCTCGACGGAATCGGATCGCCTGGAGGCGTTCAGCGACGGCGTCCTGGCCGTCGTCATCACGATCATGGTGCTCAAGCTGAAGCCGCCCCACGGAATCGACTTCGCCTCGCTGCGGCCCACCCTCCCGACGCTCGCGGCGTACCTCTTGAGCTTTGTCTTCATCGGCATCTATTGGAACAACCACCATCACATGCTGCGCGCGACGAACGGGGTCGACGGCCGAACGATGTGGGCGAATCTGCATCTCCTGTTCTGGCTCTCGCTTGCGCCGTTCACGACGACCTGGGTCGGAGAGAACCCGTCCGCCGCCGTACCCACGGCGCTCTATGGATTCGGCCTCCTCATGGACGCGATCGCGTACACGCTGCTGCAGAACACGCTCCTCGCGGTCAACGGTCCGGGCACGGCGTTCGCAAGCGCCGTCAAGTCTGACATCAAGGGCAAGGTCTCTCCCATCCTGTATGTAGCCGCGATCGGCCTGGCGTTCGTCTCGCCGGTCATCTCCGACGTGATCTTCGTCGCCGTCGCCGTCCTCTGGTTCGTTCCCGACCGGCGGTTCGAGCCGGTCATTGCGGAACGAAGGCCGCCTTCTTGACGCGAAATTGGAGAATCGCATGCCCTATTTCGTCGTCATCCGCAAGCGGAGCTCGGGATGGAACTGGTCGGTGCCGATGCGAAGGCAAGCCGGCTGGGATGCGCATGCGGCGTTCATGGACGCGCTGGAATCCGAGGGCTTCATCGTGGCAGGCGGCCCGCTCGGCGGCGAAGACGACGCTGCGCGGGTGATGCACGTCGTCTTCGCGCCCGATGCGCGAACGGTCGAAGCGCGTCTGGCGCAAGATCCGTGGGACCCGCCGCATCTGTTGAGCACGGTCAGTATCGAGCCGTGGACGGTGCTGCTCGGCGGTTTTCGCAAGGTCGAGCGAGGATCAGGCCCGGCGTAGGAACGTTCGACGCTCGCTCAGGATCAGCCGCTGCTCCTGCGCGAACGCGAACTCATGCGCACCGCCCCGCGTCGAAACTCTTTCCCTGACAAAGCCCTTGCGGGCCGCGGCGTGAGGCGCTTTTCGGCCGCGCCTATGCCCTAGGGCACGAGCGGGACGGCTACGCTGATTCGGCGGAGAATCGTGTCTATGCCCTAGGGCATTTACTCTGGGGCACATCAGGCACACGATGCCGGAAGGGTGTCCCGTCATGGTCGTTTTGGTCCAGGTCATTGCACTACTAGCGGCGCTCGCTCTTACTACGGGTGACGATCACACGCGAGCGCCAGTCGCGGCTCCGGTCGCCTACGACGTGTTCTTGCCCTCGGGAGGATAGCGAAAGCGGAGGGGGCCGCATAGCGGCGAAGACACGCCGCGAATCATGAGGAGCAGCGCCGCGCGGCGCTGCTCCGTCATGGCTCCTCTTCGGTGTGGGGAGGTGGACTGCAGTTCCAAACCAGGGTGGCTCACAATCAGGCGAACGCGTGACGCTCGCGGATGCGCGACAAGCGTTTTTCGACGGCGACTTCGAGCGTTGCCTCGTCCTTTGCGACGCGGTTCGCACGCCGAACAATCCGATGCGGTTCGAGGTCGCTGTCCTGCGCGCTCGCGTGCACCTAAGACTGGACCGGGGCGATCGAGCATTGGAAGCATTGCGTGCCGTCGAATTCACTGCGCTGACGGTCGACCAGTACGTGACGGCACAGATGCTGATCGGCGCGGCATACGTGCGGGTCGGTCAAAAATTACACGGCGAAGCGATCCTCGGCGAAGCGGAGGCCATGGCGGCCGACGCCCACCCCACGGTGCGCGCCGAACTTCTTTTGCAACTGGCCATCGCGAAGTTTCGGCTGGGCTCGTACGATGAAGCGGACCGGCTACTAGCCGCGGTCGGCGCGGACCAGGACGTCGTGCATGCGCACGCGACCGAGTACCGCGGCTGGGTAGCTCAGGCGCGCGGTGATTTCGCCGCTGCGGCCGGGTGGTTCCGCGCCGCGCTATCGGCATTGACGACGTCTCGCCGGCGTGACCGGTACGTCGAGGCGAAAAGTCTGTACGGGCTCGCAGCGCTCGCTCCGGAGCTACTTCTCACGGAGGACTGGCCTTCGGTGGAGTCACGCGTGCGCGCATTTGACTGGTCTGCGAGCGGCTTGACGACATGGCGATTCTGGGTGAGCATCGCAGCCTCGATGATGTCGGAGACGATTGGCGACGAGGCGGGTGCGTGCCGCTGGGCCCGCCACGCTGAGCAGACGGCAGAGGCCGCCGGGTACCGCGTCGTGGCGCTGTGCCGTCTCGCTGCTGTATTTCGGGGGCTGCGCGAACGCAACGCGCATGCGGAGTTCGTTGAGCGCGCGCGCGAGCTCTACGACTCCATCGACGTCCGGCATCTCGGCGCGGATCTGCAACAGCTGCCGCTGTATTTAGGGGAAGAGGCCGCGCATTCGAGCGAACTGTCCGCGGCCGACGCGCTGCTGGCGCAGTACCGTACGGTGATCCGGCCGGCGTTGAAAAGCTCTTCTGGAGAATCCGACCGATACGACGCGATGGAGCACTCAGTCGAGGCACTATTATTCGACTCCCGGGGAGACAACGCGAAGGCGGTTCGAGCCTTCTCTGATGCGTTCCACGTTCTAGCCCGGCTCGGGTATCGCCGGCGCGCCGCCGCGGTCGCGTTGCGACTGGCGCGTCTCACCGGGAAGAGCCGCTACGTTACCTACGTCGAGGAGTCATTGCGCGGTGCGAGCCCCCGCTTTTGGATGTCGCGCGACCTGCGCGAGCTCGTTTCCGGTGACGGCCCGTCGGTGACCGAGACCGAAATGAAGATTCTGAGACTCCTCGTGCAAGGCAAGACGTACAAAGAGATCGCCGGCGAGCGGCGGGCATCGGCGAAGACGGTTGGCCATCACGTGCAGTCACTCTTCCGCAAGTTCGGCGTCAACAGCCGCGGCGAGTTGACGGCTACCGCGCTGCAGCGTGGCGTCGTGAGCATGCACCACGACGCCCGGGGCCGATCAGCATAGATGTAGGGCATTTTCCGGGCTGTACGGATGGCGGCCGTTACCGCATGATCCGAAACAGGCCAGCCGTCGATCGTCTCTGCGAGCCGCGCTTCGCCACACCGAAGTCGCCGGCTCGCCTACACCCCGGGGACGATCGGCGGCCCGGTCCACCTTGAATGCGCGAGCGACGGACGAGACCCTCCGGCGTCAGGAGTCCGACGCTGCCACTCTCGCCGAAAGCGCTGCGATGCAGGCCCGATCGGTGCAGTCATGGTCGCCGCACACCAGTTGGCAAAGACGCACTCCGAGCGCCCTTGCAAGGGTTGGGAGCACGCGCTTGTCGGCAGGCTTGCCGGATTCAAGCCGGCGGACCGTGTAAACCGATATGCCGGACCCTGCCGCGAGGTCGTACACGCTGTAAGCTCGCTCGATCCGAAGCCGGAAGATCCGTGCCGAAAGCGCCTCGACCGGTGCGGCTCGATGGTTCCCATTCCACCGCTTGGGGCGACGTGATGGCGAATGCTGCGTAATCATCGCTTCGCCTTGATGCACCAGAAGGCGGCCTCGAGCGCGTAGCTGATCGACGCGCGCAGACATACGCACGCGAAGCGAACGTGCGACGCGCGCTCCGGATTGGCCGCCGTGTAGCGGAAACCGCCGCTAGACTCATCGGCACTTGCCTCGATTTCATTCTCGCGCAGGAACCGGACGATCACCTCGGCGTTGAAGTCGTCCGCCTGCACTAATCCAGGCATGTTCTGATGCTGCTCGTCCGTCACATCGGCGACCAAGGCAGAGAACTCTTGTGATGGCCGTACGGCGCCCGAAGGGACGGGCCGAGGGCTCGACGTCAATGCGTCGAATTCGGGAATTGTCATTCGATGGTAACCTCATCGGGTGACGGGCTCGGTCGGTGCTAGTAACACCGGCCGGGCCGCTTCGTGTCGAAACGCGATGGTAATCGCTGAACAAAATTATAGCACGAACGCATGTTCGTATCAATATCGCGAATCACGTTTCTGCGATTTTGGGAGAAAAATATTCTCAGCGCCGCGTGCGGCCGTGGCGTGTAGCCGCGATTACGTACGCGGCTCGTGCGTCGGCGCCTCAACCGGATACCATTGGTCGAATGGCAGCCGGTTTCGGCGCGAGACGAGGCGCATCGCTGTGTCGAAGACGGCGAGTTCCTCGCCGACGAAGCTGGTTGCCGTCGCATCTGCGTTCGAGCGCGTCGCGATCCCGCTTTCCCGCGCAGCGTACGCGCGCGCGCCGATTCGTTGGCAGGGCGGCCACGGTACGCCAGATGGGAATCCAGCCGGAAGGTGCAGAGCGCGTACGCCCGCCGGCGTCACAGCATCGATGAATGCGGCGCGCCGGACACCGACAACCTGGAGATCTGGCCGTTCGTTCGGACGCAGGTCGAACACCGTGGCAATCTCACCCTCGTAGTTGCGGCGCGCATTGGCTGCAGCGACAATAATGGTCGCATTTAGATAGAGGACGCCGTATGAACCCGGTGCGTTCCACCGACCGCCCGTGCGGGCGGCGAATGTGGTATCGAGCGGATCCTTCCATGTCGGGTCGCAGACACGAAAGTGCCGGCCCGAGCGCTCGACGTGATTCAACGAGGCGTGTACGAGAAAAGCCGCTCGAGGTAACCGTATACCGGCTCGACCCCGCTCTCGCTGATTACGTTGAGCACGCTCTTCCCTCCGAGACCGCGGCCGGGCGTCCGCACGATCTGAGGAATGCGCGAGGGGATAAATCGTCGATGAAAGTACGCCGCGAGCTCTCGCACGCGGTCTACATCGGCGCCGCGTTCGACCGGGACCCCGCCGGCACGCCACCGGGCGACAGCGGGACGGGAAACCGCGAAGAGCCCGGCAAGATCGCTTTCGCTGAGCCCGAAGATGGACCGAATCTCGTCAAGGGCGTCGGCACCGACGCGTTCCGTCATAGGGGCCATGCTGGAATAAGTGTAACGTAATGGCAACCTAAATGCAACATCTGTTCACGTCGGCGCCGCCGGCCGCGTGGGTCGTCTCTCCAGCCAAGGCAACAGGACACTGCTCGAGAGCGCGGTGCGACGTTCTAGGTAGTATCGTAGAAGAACCGCTCAGCGCGTTGGTGCGAAACCTGCATCGACGGTGATGAAACGCAGGCTCGTTCGGCGCAGTTGTGCTCACCGCACACGGGCCGGCAAAGACGCACGCGAGCGCCGCGGCGAGGCAGGCGGCAGCCGCTTCCCCGCTGGGCTTGCGTGACTCAAAGCCCCCCGATCGTACAAGCCAGGACGCTGAAGGTCTGCGAGCGTTGTTTACAGATCTAGTTCGGTGCTACCGTAAGCGCAAGATCGATAGTGGCCAATTGAATGAGAAGGGCTTGAATGCTCACGCCATATCGATCTGCTAGCGTCTGGATTGTAGTATCGTCGATGACCCCATTACGTTCATAGGATAGTAGGTCTGTTGTGAGGGCATCTCTAGGCATTAGAAGTGCGGCAGCAAAGGCGTTGGCTTGAATCTCGTCTTGATCTCCAGCTGGCATCCCTTTTCGAAACTTCAACACAAAGGCTCTATCAACGTGAATCTCATCGCGTTTATGGTCGAGAAGGTAGTGCCCAATTTCGTGTGCGATAGTAAAACGTCGACGTGTCTTGCTTTGGCGACGGTTAACCACAATTGCAGCTTGACTATCCTGCCGAAATAGAAATCCTGAAATATCGCCGTTTAGAAACTCATGACGGATTGGAACTCCAAGATGCGCGGCAATGACGTCTAGGTCCACCGGTATGCCAGCTTTCGCATCCTGCAATAGGTCTCGGGCCTTATCTTCGATCATCTTCTTTATCGCACGCTTCATGGAAGCCCTTACCTCGGCGATTTTATTCGACGAACTATTGCGGCGATTTGATCTCTATCCTGATTTGATAGATTGCTGCCTGAAAACGTGTGGTCCTCAATGGACGATACCGGCGGGAGCAGCGACGATGCGGGCAAGTGCAATGCGGTCGCAATATCGACCAATGTATGCACCAGCATCTTCTGGCGTCCTTTTTCGATATTGCTGATCGAGCTTCGAGTCAGTCCGATGGTCCTAGCCAGGTCGGCTTGCGAAAGGCCGATCGAAACGCGTTGCTGAGCGATTTCGCGGCCTATTTGGTCGTAGATCCGTTCGTGATCGACGGTCTGCGGCTGCACAAACTAAGCATAACACAGCTAGTTGCTGATGTACAATATTACAAAACAATCGAAAAAATTCTTTGTTCTTGAAATGCAGGCCTTAGCTAGATGGCGAGAGCTTGCCTATCAGACAGTGATACTAGCAGTGACCGTAATAACCGACAGTAATATTTGACAGCGAGAGGTGGGTGCGGTACCATGCGCCGGGGAGATAAAAAAGTGATCGAGAGGACCGGGAACACGCTCCCGCGCGAGACGTTTCTACCGAAGGGGGTTCATCGGAGCCGCGCGCTGCCTAGCCCCGCGCTGGCTGCGTTGTGGGATTCCATCGTCGTGGAAGAGCGCATCAAGACGCGGCTGCTCTCGCAAGCTGTATTGAACTTCACCATTCGCGCCAAAGTCAGCCGCACGGTGCTGCCGCTGCACGGCGTCATTCTGCTAATCGGCCCACCTGGCACTGGCAAGACGTCGCTCGCGCTCGGCTTGGCTGATCGCGTCGCAAGATCATTTTCCGCCCCGGCGTTTCAACTGCTCGAAGTGGATCCGCACATACTGGCAAGCTCGGCGATGGGCAAGACGCAGCGCAGCGTGTCGGAGCTATTCGCGCAATCGATCGCAGAGGCTTCGTCGGCCGGCCCGACGATCGTGTTGCTCGACGAGGTCGAGACGCTCGCCGTCGATCGCTCAAAGGTGAGTTTCGAAGCTAATCCGGTGGACGTCCACCGGGCGACGGACGCGGTGCTTGTACAACTCGACGCGCTGGCCGAGCAGTATCCGCATCTGCTGTTCGTGGCGACGAGCAATTTTCCGCAGGCTATCGATGATGCCTTTACATCTCGCTGCGATTTGATCATGGAAATCCCGTTGCCGGATCGCGATGCATGCGCGAAAATCCTCGCTGACTGCTTGACCGGATTGGGCGCAATGTTTCCGCCGATCGGCAAGATCGCCACCTCGCGCGAGTTCCCCGTCTGCGCCGCGGAGTGCGTGGGGCTCGACGGGCGCGCAGTTCGCAAGATCGTGGCCAACGCGCTCGCGAGCAGCCCAACCGTTGCGATGGATCCTGGCAGCGTCACGTCGGCAGATCTGTTGCGCGCGGCTCGGGAAGCGAAGATTGCGAGAGTCAAGGAAGGCGTGAAGGCGTGAGCACCGTCGCAAGACGCACGCTTCGGAGTTCTCCGTACCGCGATGCGGCGCATACGTGGCGCGTCCTAGTCGACCTCTTGTGCGTGGAACGCGCGGGCGACGCACGTAGCGAGTTGCTCGCGGTAACCGGCATCGCGGCGAGTGTTATCGCCGACGGCGTGCCCAAGGACGCGCCGATCGTTATCACGTGCGCAGGCCCACGCACCCGCGTCTACTGTCTGTACGACGAGGACGCGGTATCGGGCGCCGACGCGAACGAGGATAGGCTGGGGTTCGACGCGCTCAAAGGAGACTGGCGCCTTTCGCTTCCGTGCGGCGAAGACGACCTCGACTGGGTGCAGGCCGCGTTGGCGAAGCACAGTTCCCGCATAACCGTCAGAGGTCTAGACGGCGTCGTCGGTACGAGCGAGTCAGACGCGCCGGCGCTGCAGCCGTTGACGATCGATCCCAAAGGGTTTCTCGGCTCATGAGCGTCGTCGCGGTCTACTCATACACGCACTCGGTCGCGTACGTGGCGGACAATATTCTCAAGAGCCTCAAGGACATAGTCCGCGAGAGCGGGCTCGACCCGGCGCTATTTGCGGCCGACTGGCAGCTGTACTTGAACGGCATTCAGACGTGGCTTGAGTCGGGCCACCTCAAGACGGTCTCGCTTGAGATCTACAACCCTAGAACCAACGCGCTCATTACGCGGTGGGATCTTGAGATCGCATACTCTTGGACTACGGGCGACGGCGGTTTCTTCACCGACACGGAGCAGCTCAAGTACGCCATCCGCAAAGCCGGCGTGGCGCCGAGCGAGGCGCGCTATCGCCTAATGGTGGACCACACCAACTCCGGATATCCGCGCGTCAGCGGCTGGTCGGCTACGACGCACCGTTCCACCGCCGGCATGGTACGCCAAAGCCTGGGCGCGACGATCGACCACAGCGGATTGGGCGCGAGCACGTCCTATCTGAGGAGAGCCTGATGCTGAGCGTTGATGATGCCTTCCGCAAGCTCAAGAGCCGCCTCGAGCTCAACGAGCGGGAGCAAAAAAACGCGTCCGCACGCCAAAAGGAAGTGCGTGAGTACCTCGACACGCAGTTCAACATTGACCGCAGCTTCCTGACTGGTTCGTACGCGCGGTGGACGAAGACCAAGCCGCTCAAGGACGTCGACATCTTTTTCGTCCTGAAACGCTCGGGAAGGGACTACCGTGTCGATCCGCCTTCCTCGGTGCTCTCGGACTTCCACTCTGCGCTCGTCAAGAAGTATGGCGCCAAGTGCGCTACCCGGCAGAACCGCTCGATCAACGTCGACTTCGGCGTCGATGTCGACTCCGAGGACAACACTGACTACCGGATTCTGAGCGTCGACGTTGTGCCCGCGTTCGAGACGGGAGCAGGCTACGAGATCCCCGACGACGAGCTTGGCGAGTGGATCAAGACCAATCCGGACATCCACGCGGAGAAGGCAAGGGCGGCACACCAGGCCTACTCTGATCAGTGGAAGGGTCTCGTGCGCATGGTCAAATACTGGAACAACAACCCGAAGCACGGCGAGAAGCCCGTCAAGCCGTCGTTCCTCATCGAGGTCATGGCGTTGCAATGCCTCCACGGCGGATGGGGAGGAAGCTTCGATCGCGAGATGCAGTCGTTCTTCGCGACGCTGGCGGACCGCATCTTCGACGAATGGCCTGACCCGGCCGGTCTTGGTCCGCCGATCAGCGACGGAATGAATACGGCGCGCAAAACGCGCGCGCGTGAGTTGCTGTGGGCCGCCGAGCGCGAGGCAACAATCGCGATCGATCACGCGCGCAAAGGCCGCAATGGCGAGGCGCTCAAGGCATGGCGCGCGTTGTTCGGTCCCAAATTCCCGCTGTCCTGAAATGCCACGCGCCCGACCATTGAAGGTGCCTCCATGGCTGATTGGTCACTCTCGCAATTGCTCGCCTCGCTACACGAAGATATTCAACACCGGCTCGCAACTGCACGCAAGAGCTTCGGCCATCCGGGCACTAAGGGTGATGCAAGCGAGAACGTCTGGATCACCATGCTGGAGTCGTACCTTCCAAAGCGCTACCAGGCGGCGACTGCACACGTGGTCGATAGTAAGGGCGACTTTAGCGATCAGTTGGACGTCGTCGTGTTTGATCGTCAGTATTCGCCCTTTATCTTCACATTAGAAAAACAGATAATCGTGCCGGCCGAGAGCGTGTACGCTGTGTTCGAGGCCAAGCAAACCGCGGACGCCGGACTCGTGAAGTACGCGCAGGAGAAGGTCGCGAGCGTCCGACGACTGCACCGCACCTCGCTACCGATCCCGCACGCCGGTGGTGTGTTCGCGGCGAAACCGCCGATTCCGATTTATGGCGGGCTGCTGACTTTCGAGAGCGAGTGGAATCCGCCGATCGGAGCGCCCTTCGAGAAGGCGTTGAACGCCGACCTCGCCGACGGCAGACTCGAGCTGGGATGCATTGCCTCGCACGGACACTTCTATTTCGACAAGGCCGCGTCCCAATATCATTTCATTGCTGAAAGTAAGCCAGCGACGGCTTTTCTCTTCAAGTTGATATCGATGCTCCAGTTTAGCGGGACGGTGCCGATGATCGACGTCGACGCCTACGCGGAGTGGCTGACCGAGTGATACTACCCACACATTTTATCGCCACGCCGATCGAGGACGGCTACACCTGGACTCTCCCGTCGCGTCTTGGCGAGATGTTACGATTAGTCGAGTCAAGATTTGGAGCACGCGATAGGTCGTACACCATTCTTGGGATCGAGTTTGGTGTAGACGTGCCACATCTCTGGTATCCCGGAAATTGCAAGAATATCGTGATTCAACTAGCAGCAAATGCTATGAACGACCACTACCTAGCGCGTTTCCAACTAGCGCATGAGTGTGTCCATCTGCTCTCGCCGACCGGCGGCCAATGCGCGACCGTATTAGAAGAAGGTCTTGCGGTCGTGTTCTCGGAGGACTATGTCAGTCCGAATGCTGCTGGCATTTCCCCAGTAGATGATGATCCTAAATATGCGGCGAGCGGAAGTCTCGTTCGACAGTTGCTATCGGCTAAACCCGACCTCATCGAGCGTCTCCGTGCCATTGAACCAGCATTTACCAGTATGACCGCTCACCACCTTAAGGTTGTTATGCCCGATGTTGACGATGAAACTGCGCGTCGACTGCTATCGCCCTTCGATCAGGTGGAAGCTGATGAGATTCTCGCGTAGCTCGCGCTATATTCAGCGCGTTGGATCTAGGAGCAGTTCGAGATGAGCGTCCAAAGACGTGAACTTCGAGGCGGCCTCTTTCAATTCTCTGGCGGCATGGTTCCAGAACGCGATTCCACAGAAAACCCGTCGCTGCGTACGTCGAGACCGTCGGGACGTAGTCTCGATCACCTGCGACGAGACCGAATGTGCCTGCATCGGCCTTCCCGAACATATAAGCATCCGGCCATCATAGTCGCAATACCAGTGCCGATCTTTTCTCTTTGTTCGCAAAATTGCGTTCTTCTAGTACAAGCTCAAAGCCGATTGCGTTCGGCCATCCTCCAGATCGAATCGTTCGGCGGTGGCATAGATCCGAATAATAAGGCGCCGGATGTTTGTGAGATCTTCACCCTGTCAAGAAGTCGTGGAGTTGTCCAAACGCGATGGTGTATCCATAGTCGATAATGCGTTCTTTCTACGCCGTCGCGATGTCGGGAACGATGCCTTTCACAACTGCGCTATTGCGGCGTCCTTCGATGTAGAGTTCGAATCGTCGATGTATATGTAGTCCGCCATATCTGCCTACCGCCACTGTCGGAGTTTTGGTGAACTGACTCGGCGTCAGCGGCGCGCCGGGCCGGCTTACCAAGGCCATAACCGCAGGCCAACTCTTATGGGTCTGTTTGCTATTGGGGCCACCTTCATTTTCGTATCAGCTATCGAGCATCCGTTCGATCCGGTCTAGCGTCCGCATAGCCGGAAGGCACTGCGCTGCGCTCGCATTCGGCTCGCGCTTTTCGAGAATCGCTGAGACAAACTCTCGATCCTGTAACTCGATCCCGTTCATCGAGACGGCGACGCCGGCTAGGTCGATTGGGTTGTTCTTGCCGTCGACCAGGTCGTCGTAGCGCGCGACGTAGGTGCCATTGTCGCAGATGTAGCGGAAGAACGTTCCGAACGGTCCCTCGTTGTTGAACGACAGTGAGAGCGTGCAGATCGCGCCGGATGGGACTTTCATCAAGATGCCCATGTCCATCGCGATGCCGAGTTCCGGGTGAATCGGGCCTTGGACACCGACGGCCTGTGAGGCTGTTTCGCCGTTCTGGTACTGGAAGAGGTCCACGGTGTGGCAGGCGTGGTGCCAGAGGAGGTGATCCGTCCAGCTGCGCGGTTTGCCGAGCGCGTTCGTGTTCGTGCGGCGGAAGAAGTACGTCTGCACGTCCATCTGCTGGATTTTCAGCTCACCCGCTTTGATGCGGTTGTGGATCCATTGGTGGCTCGGGTTGAAGCGGCGGGTATGGCCCCCCATCGCGATCACGCCGGTTTCGCGCTGCACCTGCACGAGCCGCTCGGCGTCGGCGAGGTTGTCGGCGATCGGGATCTCGATCTCGACGTGCTTGCCCGCGCGCATGCACTGCTCGGCCTGCGTGGCGTGCAACTGCGTCGGCGTCGCTAGGATCACCGCTTCGACTTCTTTGATCGCCAGCGTCTCGGCCAGGTCGGTCGTCCAGTGCGGGATGTTCCACTTCTCTGCGACCTCTTTGGTGCTGTCGGCGCTGCCGCCGGCGAGCGAGATCACCTCCGCGCCCTCGATGTTCGCGATCGCCTCCAAGTGCTTGACGCCGAACGCGCCTTGACCGGCCAGCGCCAGCTTCATCGGGCGATGACGTCCTCAGCGAGCTCCGGCTGTTTGTCGAGCTGCGGCATGCCGAATTCGATTCGCGTCTCTGCGAGCTTTTTGTTCGGCAATCCCGGATTCTCGATCACGAGGTGCCCGACTGCGGTGTTCGACGCCGGCACGTGGTAGAAGCGATAGACTTCCTTCGCGTCGTCGGCCAGCGCGCCGCGCATGATCAGCCACATCACCATCTCGATCCCTTCGGAGCCCGCCTCGCGCACGTAGTCGACGTGCGGCAGCTTCACCAGGCTCTGCGGATCGCTCGTGAACTTGTCCAGGAAGTTGGTGTCGAACTCGCGGTTGATCAATCCCGCGCGCGGGCCTTGGAGCTGGTGCGACATTCCGCCGGTGCCGAAGATCACCACGCGCAGCGGACGGTCGAACGACTCCACCGCCTTGCGGATCGCCTTGCCGAGCATGTAGCAGCGGTGTCCCGTCGGCGGCGGGTACTGCACGACGTTCACGCACAGGGGGATCACCGGGCACGGCCACTCTTGCGGCTGTCCGAACATCAGCGACAGCGGCACCGTGAGGCCGTGATCGACCTCCATCTTGTTCACGATCGTGATGTCGAACTCGTCGAGGATCAGCGTCTGCGCCATGTGCCAGGCCAGCTCGGGATGGCCTTTCACCACCGGCACCGGCCGCGCGCCCCACCCTTCGTCGGCCGGCGGGAACTCCGCGGCGCAGCCGAGCGCGAACGTCGGGATCACTTCGAGCGAGAAGGCCGAGGCGTGATCGTTGTACACCAGGATCACGACGTCAGGCTTCAGGTCGGCGACCCACTTCTTCGTCGGCTCGTAGCCTGCGAAGATCGGCGCCCAGTACGGCTCCTTCGTCTTCCCGAGGTCGAGCGCGGCGCCGATCGCCGGCACGTGCGAGCTGGCGACGCCCGCGATGATCTCAGCCATGGTGTTCCCACTCCGATTTGCTGCGGTTGCCCTCGGGCGGACGCCCGCCGTCGAGCATCATACGCGCGTAGTCGTCCTGCGTCGAATGCGTCATGAGCGCGGCGATCTGCTGGAACGACAGCCCGTCGCACGCCGCGAGCTTGGCCGTGTAGTAGATGTTGCCGCCGAGCTCGAGCATGCGGTTCCAGTCGCGGTCGAGGACCGACTGGGCCTGCTCGGGCGTCATCGGGAACTTCGTCAGGTAGCCGCGCTGGTCGGCGCGGAACGCCTGGCGGTTCTCATCCTTCATCAGCGACATGCAGAACATGTTCAGATGATACCCTTGCCGCGAGCGCTCCGCGTCGAACAAGATCGTCCCCGGGATGTCGTCGAACGCCTTCGTTTCGTCGCTCATCGGTTCTCCGGCCAGTAGAGGCGGTTGGGGTTGTCGACCAGCAGCTTCTGCTGCAGCTCCGGCGCCGGCGCGAAGCGCGGGATCAGATCGACCAGCTCGCCGTCGTCCGGCACGATCCAGGTCATGTTGGGATGCGGCCAGTCGGTTCCCCACAGCACGCGGTCGGGGAAGCGCTCGACCAGCGTGCGCTGGAACGGCACCACGTCATCGTACGGCGGTCCGTGCACGGTCAGGCGCTCCGGGCAGCTCACCTTCGTCCAGATGTTCTCGTGCTCGGCAAGCAGCCGCACGAAACGCTGGAAATCCGGGTGCTCGACGCCCTTCGCGACGTCGGGCCGGCCCATGTGGTCGACCACGATCGTCCCCGCCAGCGACGTGAGGAACGGCGTCAGCCCTTCAAGATCCGGCGCCTCGAAGTAGACGACGATGTGCCAGCCGAGCGGCGCGATCTTCTCGGCGACGCGCAGGTAGTTCTCGCGCGGCGTGGCGTCGACCAGCCGTTTGACGAAGTTGAACCGCACCGCGCAAACGCCGGCTTCGTCGAGCTCCTTCAGCTCGTCGTCGCTCACGTCGTAGCGCACGACCGCAACGCCCTTAGCCTTGCCGTTCGAGGACTTCAGCGCGTCGGCGAGCGCGGCGTTGTCGCGGCCGTGGCAGCTCGCCTGCACGATGACGTTCTTGTCGAAGCCGAGGAAGTCGCGCAGCGCGAAGAGCTTCTCCTTGGGCGCGTCGCACGGCGTGTACTTGCGCTCGGGCGCGTACGGGAACGTGTCGCCCGGCCCGAAGACGTGGCAGTGCGCGTCGACCGCGCCGTGCGGCGGTGTGTAGCTCGGCTTGCGCGGGCTGGGATGGTACGGGCGGTAGTTCGCGTCCATCGTGAACGCCGTCGTCATCGCGCCGCCCCCGCGAGCTTCGGCGCCAGGCGCGGGTAGACGCGCGCCGCGTTCTCCGAGAAGATCTTCCGCTTCTCGGCGTCGCCGAGCGGGAGCGCGTCGATGTAGCGTTTCGTGTCGTCGTAGTTGTGGCCGGTCTCCGGGTCGATCCCGCGCACCGCGCCGACCATCTCCGAGCCGAAGATGATGTTCTCGACGGGGATCACCTTCGCGAGCAAGTCGATCCCGGGCTGGTGGTACACGCAGGTGTCGAAGAACACGTTGTGCAGCAGCAGCTCGCCGAGCGGCGGGCGCTGCATGTCCTGCGCGAGCCCGCGATAACGGCCCCAGTGGTAGGGCACCGCACCGCCGCCGTGCGGGATCACGAACCGCAGCGTGGGGAAGTCCTTGAACAAGTCGGACGTGAGGAACTGCATGAACGCCGTGGTGTCGGCGTTGATGTAGTGCGCGCCGGTTGCGTGGAAGTTCGGGTTGCACGACGAGCTCACGTGCACCATCGCCGGCACGTCGAGCTCGATCATCTTCTCGTAGAGCGGGTACCAGTGCCGGTCGGTCAGCGGCGGGCTGTCCCAGCGGCCGCCCGACGGATCGGGATTGAGGTTGCAGCCGATGAAGCCGAGCTCGTTCACGCAGCGCTCGAGCTCCCGCACGCTGTTCGCCGGCGGCGCGCCCGGCGACTGCGGAAGCTGGCACACGCCGACGAAGTTCTCCGGGTACAGCGCGCAGACGCGCGCGATCAGGTCGTTGCAGGCGCGAGTCCAGGCCATGCTCGTTGCTTCGGTCCCGATGTGGTGCGCCATCGCCGAAGCGCGCGGCGAGAAGATCGTCAAATCGGTCCCGCGCTCGCGCTGAAACTTGAGCTGCGCGTTCTCGAGGCTGGCGCGGATCGCGTCGTCGCTGATGCGGATGCCGTCCGGCGACGGCCCTTGCGACGGGTCGCCGAGCGCGGCGATCTGCGCGTCGCGGAAGTCCTGCAGCGGTTTGGGCGCGGTCGTGTAGTGGCCGTGGCAGTCGACGATCACGCGATCGATCCTTGCAGCGTGCGGTCCCAGACCGCGGTCGGAACCAGCACTTCGCCGGTCATGAGCGCGCGCGCCGTGCGCAGCAGCGCCGAGCGCTCGACGCGCGGTTTGCCGCCGTCGTCGACCAGCAGCATCTCGACGGTGAAGAACCCCGTCGGGTGCTCGATCTCCAGCGTGCGCGCGCCGAGGTGCGTGATGCCGCCCGCTACCTCCGATGCGACCGTGCCGGGATACGCAACCGCCGTCGCGACGCTGACCGCGCCGAACACGCCGATCGCCTTGTGCACCTTGTGCGGGATGAAGTTGCGCGTCGACACCGCGCCGCCATGCTCCGGCGCGCCGACCAGACACATCTTCGGCACCGTCTTCTTCGTCACGTCGCCGAGGTTCATCAGCCGGCCGGCGGCCAGCCGGATCGTCTCGACGCGCGCCTTCAGCTGCGCGTCGGCTTCCAGCTCGTCGGGCGGCTCGTGCGCGGTCTTGCTGAAGTCGGACGCGCGCATGACGACGACCGGCATCCCGTTGTCGATCAGCGTCGCCTCGACGCCCTCGACGATGTCGCGCGCGTTGCCGGTCGGCAGCAGCTTGCCGCCGGTGCTCGAGCCGGCGATGTCGAGGAAGTCGATCACGATCGGCGCCGCGGTTCCGGGGACGCCGTCGATGCGCGCGTCGCCGTCGTAGCGCACGCGGCCGTTCGGCGTCTGCACCGTCGCGACCGCGATGCTCGCCGTGTTCACCATGTGGATGCGGACCTTCGTCGCGTCACCGGTCGCCGGCACCAGACCGCGCTCGATCGCGAACGGGCCGATCCCGGCCAGCATGTTGCCGCAGTTCTGGGAGGCGTCCACCCGCGGCTCGTCGACCACCACTTGCAGGAACAGATAGTCCACGTCCGCGTCGTCGCGCGTCGAGGGCGAGACGACCGCGACTTTGCTCGTCAGGGTGTCGGCGCCGCCGATGCCGTCGATCTGGCGCGCGTCGGGCGATCCCATCGCCGCCAGCAGCACGCGGTCGCGCACCTCCGGATCGCTCGGCAGATCCGAGGCGAGGAAGAACGGCCCTTTCGAGGTGCCGCCGCGCATCAGCGTGCACGGAATCCCCGTCTGCGTCATCACGAGCTCCGTCCCTCGGCCAGCGCGCGCGCGTCATCGTAGTATGTCAGGCCTTTGGCGGCCAGCTTCTCGCGCATCCCGTACACATCCAGCCCGACTTCGCCCGCGGCGAAGCGTGCGCGGTTCTTCGTTTCCTTCTCGATGCGCGCGAGCGACGCGTCGAGCGCTTCGCCGATGCGCGCGCGCGGCACGACCAGCACGCCGTCGTCGTCGGCCAGGATCGCATCGCCGGGCGCCACGCGCTGCCGGGCGCACACGACCGGCACGTTGATGTCTCCCAACGTCTCTTTCACGGTTCCCTGCGCGAAGATCGCCTTGGACCACACCGGAAAGCCCATCGCTTCGAGCGCGCGCACGTCCCGGCAACCCGCTTCGATGATGAGCCCGCGTACGCCGCGCTCTTTGAGCGCGCCGCCGAAGAGATCGCCGAAGTACCCGTCCTCGCACGGCGACGTCGGAACGACGACCAGCACGTCGCCGTCGCGGCACAGCTCCACCGCGACGTGGATCATGGTGTTGTCGCCCGGCGCGACGGTCACGGTGACCGCGTTGCCGGCGACCGACGCGCCGCGGTAGATCGGCCGCATCGACGGCGCCATCAGCCCGCTGCGCCCGATCGCTTCGTGCACCGTCGCGACGCCCCGCTCGGCCAAAGGCGCCAGCACCGCCGGCGATGTGCGCTCGATGTTTCGGACCACGACGCCGCTCATCAGACGACGAACTTCACATCGCGGCGCACCGCCTCCTGGAGGTGAAACGTCGCACTCGCCAGCGGAGCGGCCCTCGCTTGCCTCACGGCTCACGGCGCCGGAAACGAGCCGATGAGGACCTGTCCGGGCACCGCACGAACGGCTCGCCCATGAAGCGATCGACGTTCCTCACCTCGACCGCCGCCGGTGCGGCCGGTGCGCTCGCGACTCCGTCGTTCACCCTCGCGGCGGGGCCGGCCGCGACGGTCAAGATCGGTTTCCTCGAATCGTTCAGCGGCGTGTTCACGGACCAGGGAAGCGTGCACCGCCTCGGCGCCGATCTGGCGCTCGCCGACCACAACCGGAGCGGTCGGGTGAAGTTCGAGTTCGTCTACGGCGACGACACCTCGAAGCCCGCGACCGCGACCACCGAGGCGCGCCGGCTGGTGTCGCAAGAGAACGTCGACGTGCTGTTCGGCGGAACGTCCTCGGCGATCGGACTGGCGATGAACGCGCTCGCCGCCGAGCTCGGCGTCTTCACGATGCTGATCGGGCCCCAAGACTCGACGATCACCGGTGAGAAGGCCAGCAAGCTCACCTATCGTTTCGGCCCGAACATCCGGATGATGCTCAAGCCCGTGCTGCGGCGCGCGCTCGCGCTCGGCAAGAAGTGGTACTTCATCCAAGCCGACTACGCGTTCGGCAAGGACGCGTACGCGCAGGTCTCCGACGCGCTCAAGCGCGCCGGCGGCACGGAAGTCGGCCACGACGTCGTCGCGCTCGGCACGGGCGACTTCTCGCCGGTGCTCACGAAGCTGCGCAACAGCGACGCGGACGTGCTCGTGCTCTGCAACAGCGGTCTCGACGCGGCGAACACCGCGAAGCAGTGGGCGTCGTTCGGCCTCAACAAGAAGCAGAAGCTGATCGGCATCTCGCTCGAGGACACGTACTGGAAGGCCGTCCCGCTCGACGCCGTGCAAGGCGCCACGTTCCCGGTGCTGTGGGCGCCGAGCGTCTCGCCGTCGGCCGAGAAGCTGGCGCGGCGTCTGCGGCAGGGCATTCGCGGTCCGGTCGGCGGACGCCACTACCTCGGGTACATGGCGGCGTGGTCGCTGATGGAGCGCATCACCGCGGCCGGCACCACGAAGGCCGACAAGCTCTCGACCGCGTTCGAGAACTACACCTTCGACGGCGCGAAGGCGTCGCGCTCGACGTATCACGGCTGCGATCACCAGTGCACGCAGGACGTCTACGCCGGTGTCGTCGTGCCGCAGAAGAAGTTCGACAAGACGCAGTTCATGTTCGACGTGGTCTCCGAAGTGCCGGCGTCCGAAGCCGACGTCTGCACCGACGCGGCGGCACGCGCGGCGACCGCCGCGATCGCATCGCAGAAGGTCAACGAGCGCGCCGGTTACAGCCCGAAGACGTGGAGCTGACCGAGAACCTCGTCCTCGCCAACCGCATCCTGTACGCGCGCGGCGTGGTCGACGGGTTCGGCCACGTCAGCGTGCGTCACGACCGCGATCCCGAGCGCTTCCTCCTCGCGCGCAACCTGGCCCCGGCGCTCGTCACGCGCGACGACGTCATGACCTTCGCGCTCGACGGCACGGCGATCGGCGACGACCGGGCGCCGTACCTCGAGCGCTTCATCCACGGCTCGATCTACCGTGCGCGGCCCGACGTCGGCGCGGTGGTACACAGCCACTCGCCGGCGATCATCCCGTTCGGGCTGGTGAAGAGCGCCGAGTTCCGGCCGGTCTTTCACATGGCGTCGTTTCTGCAGGGAATCGTCCCGCTGTTCGAGATTCGCGATGCGGTCGGCGCGGACAACGACATGCTGGTGCGCGACGAGTCGATGGGCGACGCGCTCGCCCGCGTCCTCGGCAACGGCCCGACGGTGCTCATGCGCGGTCACGGCTCGACGACGGTCGGCCGCACCGTGCAAGAAGCGGTCTTCCGCGCCGTCTACGCCGAGGCGAACGCGCGCATCCTCGCCGACGCGATGCGCCTGGGCACCGTGAACCACCTCAGCGACATCGAAGCGCGCCGTTCCGCCGAGTCGAACGCCGGCCAGATCGCGCGCGCCTGGGAGCTCTGGTCGCGCGAGATCGGCTAGTCGAGGCTGCTCTCCGGTCGTTCTCCGGAACGCGCGGTACGGTGCGAACGTGATGACGACAGAATCGATTGCCCTTCTCGGCACCGGAACGATGGGATCGGCCTTCGCTCGGCGCCTGCTCGGTTCACGGATGCCCGTACGCGTGTGGGACGTCTCGCACGGCGCGGCAGCGCGGCTCGCGGGTGCGGGCGCGGAGGTCGCCGACACTCCGGAGGACGCCGTTCGCGACGCCGCGGTGGTGATCACGATGGTGCCGACGATCGCGTCGATCCAGGACACGATGCCGCGCACGCTTCCGGCGATGCGGCCCGGCGCGATTTGGCTGCAGATGAGCACCATCGGCGTCGAGGGCACCGAACGTGCCATCGCGCTCGCTCGCGAGCACCGGCCCGACGTCGTGTTCGTCGACGCTCCGGTCTCCGGCTCGAAGGCGCCCGCGGAAGAGGGATCGCTGCTGATCCTCGCCTCCGGTCCGCCGGCCGCGCTGCATGCCTTGGCCCCGATCTTCGCGGTGCTCGGGCGGAAGACGATGCACTGGGACGACGCCGGAACCGGCTCGCGCATGAAGCTCGTCCTCAACACGTGGCTCGCCGTGCTGGGCGAGGGCATCGCGGAGACGGCCGCGCTCGCGCAATCGCTCCGCGTTTCGCTCGACGACGTCTCGGCGTGTTTGTCGAGCACCGCGCTCAACGCGCCGTGGGCGCTGGCGAAGCTCGACAAGATCGAGCGCTACGCGTTCGATCCGGACTTCTCGCTCGCGCTGGCGACGAAAGACCTTCACCTCGCCTTGGACGGCGCCGCCCGCGGTCACCAGCGGCTTCCGCTCGCGGAGTCGATCCGCGTGCAGTGGGACGGCGCGCTCGCAGCCGGTCTCGGGAACCGCGACGTCGCCGGCGCCTACCTCGCGTTGGCGACCCCGCACTGAAGGGCGGTTACGCTTCGGCGATCGACAGGGAGACGACACCGACGGAGAGCTCGCGCGCGTCGTGCCCGGTTCCGATCGCGCGCGGCGAGGCCGGAGCGACGCCTTCGATCTCGATCTCGTACGACGACGGATCGCCGTTGCGCGGCGGATCGACGGGAAAGGTGTACTCGCGCGGGCCGCTCTCCGTCTCCTCGATCTCGCCCAAATCCTTGCCGTTGACGCGGATGCGCGCGGTGGACGACGAGCGCGCGGGACCGGCGAGAAAGTGCGAGAGGGCGATCTTGAGCTGACGCGGCGTCGCGTCAGGCGTTCCTCCGGCGGTCCCGTTCGGCGCGGCGGCGTCCTGCTCGATCGGCAGCACGATGCGCATCGTGCCGTTCGCCCAGGAGCCCCACGTCTCGGCTTCGTGCGTGCCGGCGACGGCATAACGATACGCGTTGCCGCGCACGCCGAACCGCACGGTCTCGCCGTAACGGTACGGCTGCGCCTGGGCCGCCGCCAGCGCCGCCTGCAAGCGCGCGGCGTCGGCGACCACGCGGTCGTGCAGCGGCACCATCGCGCGGCGCACGAGCTGCTGGCGCCACGCCGGATCGGGCAGGCACATCGCGATCTCACCGAGCGCCGCCGCGCGCCGCGCGGCGGGCCAGTCGGTTGGGATGCGCGACGAGTGGATCACGGTCGGCCACTTGTGCGACGCGTACCGGCACCACAGCCGGTCCAAGAACTGCAGCCAGAAGTACGTGTCGGAGTTGATACCGAGCGGGGCCGCCCGCCAGCCGTACGGCAGACGGAGGTATGCGCCGCGCGTGTGCGCGCCGCTCGCGAGCCCGAACCCGTTGTCGTTGCGGCGCATCGCTTCGAGCGCGAGCGGATCGGCGTCCGCGTCGAAGATCCAGGTGTGCGCCTCGCCCTCGGGCGTCACGTCGATCTGCATCGTGTGCGCGACGTCGCAGTCGCGCAGCATCCCGGCCAGCGTCTCGAGATGGTCGGGGAACCAGAGGTCGTCGTCGCTGAGGTAGGCGACGTACGTTCCGTTCGCGCTCTCCACGGCGCGGTGGCGCGCCGCCTCGCCGTGGCGCTCGCCCTTCGGCGTGAGCTCGTAGCGGATGCGCGGGTCGCGCTCGGCGAACGCGCGCACGATCTCGCCGGTGCGCTCGGGCGCGCCGTCGCCGACGACGACGATCTCGAAGTCCTGCACGGTTTGCGCGAACACCGAGCCGAGCGAGAACCACAGCGTATCGGCGTGGTCGTACGTCGGCACGATGACCGTGAACAGCGTCATGCCGCCACCGGAGCGCCGGCCAGCGCGCGCAGCTCGGCGACCGCGCGCACGATCCGCGCACCGTCGGCGGCGGAGCTCTTGGGCGGCGGTCCGTCGCCGGCGACGAAGGCGAGAAACGCGCGCAGCTCCGCGAGCAGCGGCATCGCCGGAACGAACGCGCGCCGCTCCGAAGCGCCGGCCGCTGCGCCGCGCAGCGCGCCGACCGTGCGCTGGATGCGCACCGCGTCTTCGTAGGCGCCGTCCAGCGTGGCGACACCGTCGCGGCAGCGCACCTCGACCGACCGGATCGGCTGCGGCGAGCGCGCGCCGACCTCGAAGCGGTGCCACGCCGCTCCGCGCAGCACGCCCTCGAGCGACAGCAGCCCGTCGTCGTCCCACTCCGCGGTCGCGGCGAGAGGCACGGGCAGCTCGCCGAGAATCTCCAGCGCGATCGACAAGTCGTGCGGCAGCAGAATCCACGCGACGTCGACGTCGACGTGCGGATTCCCCCATCCCAGGCGGCGCGTCACGACGCCTTGAACGGGGCCGAGCTCGCCGCTGCGGGCGATCGCCGCGAGCGCCAGCACGCCGGGGTGATACCGCCACTTGTCCATCACGAAGAGACGGTCGCCCGCGAGCTCCGCGATGCGTTCGGCCGCGCGCTCGTCGTCCGCGAGCGGCTTCTCGCAGAACACCGGCAACCCGGTCGCCGCAAGCTGCAGCACGACGTCGGCGTGCGTCGACGTCGGCGTCGCGACGACGAACGCGTCGACGCGCGGCAGCGCGCTCGCCGAGTCCACCACGACGGCGGCGCCGCCCGCGCGCGCCGCCGCGGCGTTCTCGGCGCGGTGCTCGGCGACGGCGACGCGCGCGCCGAGCGCGCGCAGGTCGCGCAGGATGTTCCGGCCCCAGCGCCCGCAGCCGATCAGGCCGATCGTCACCATGCGGCCCGCACCGCGCGCAGCGCGTCGAGCAGCTCCGCGCGCGTGCCCGCCGTCGTATCACGCTGCGACAGCGACGGCATGCCGAGCGGCCACGACAGCCCGAGCTCCGGATCGTTCCAGCGGCAGCCCAGCTCGTCGTGCTCGGGATCCCAGTAATCGCTGACGCCGTATGCGAACACGCTCGATGCGACGCTGCAGAAGCCGTGCGCGACGCCGGGCGGTATGACGACGAGCTGCGGCGCGTCGGCGTCGAGCTCGATCATGCGCGCGCGGCCGAACTCGGGCGTCCCTTCGCGCAGATCGCTCAGGCCGATCAGCAGCCGCCCCGAAACCGGGACGACGTAGTCGTGATGCCGCACGTGGACGTGCACGCCGCGGAGCACGTTCGCTTCCGAGCGGACGACGTTCCACTGCACGGGGCTGTCGTCGACCCACTCCGCGCGAAAGATCTCCGTCAGCGCACCGCGTGCGTCCGCGTGCGACGCGAGCGGGATGACGACGACGTCCGAACTCATCTTCCGCTCCTTCGAGCGGGCGAGGGACCGTCCCCTGATTTCTCTGTAACGTGTCGGTTACGCGGTCGACATCCCTTCGAAGGGCGACTCCGCGCGCAGCCGTGCGGTCAGGTCGGCGACGCTCATCGCGCGGGCGAACAGATGTCCCTGCGCCGACGGACATCCCAGCATCTCCAGGATGCCGAGCTGTTCTTGCTCCTCGACGCCTTCCGCGACGACCTTGAGACCGAGGTCGTGGCCCAGATGAATCAGCGCGCCGACGATCACGCGGCTGTCGACGCGGGTCTGCAGCGCGGCGACGAACGAGCGATCGATCTTGATGCACGAGATCGGCAGCCGCTGCAGGTACGCGAACGACGAGTACCCGGTGCCGAAGTCGTCCAGCGCGATGCTGGCGCCGATCTCGGTGAGGCGGTGCAGCACCTCCAGCGTCTGCGGCCGGTCGGACATCACCGCGCTCTCGGTGATCTCGAACGTGACGTCGGAGGGGTCGGCGCGGTGCAGCCGCAGCAGCGTCGCGAAGCGCTCGGGCACCGTCGGGTCGGCGACGTCCCACGCCGACAGGTTCACCGTGACGCCGCAGTGCAGGCCGTTCCCGCGCCAGCGCGCGAGGTCGCGCAGCGCGCGGTCCAGCACCCAGGACGTCACGCGGCCGATCAACCCGACCCGCTCGGCGACCGGCACGAACGCGTCCGGGCCGAGCAAACCGCGGCCCGGATGCACCCAGCGCACGAGCGCTTCCGCCGCGACCGTGCGGCGCACGCCGAGCGAGACGATGGGCTGGTAGCGCAGCGCCAGCGCGTCGCGCGTGACCGCGTCGCGCAGCTCGGTGACGACCGCCAGCGCGTCGGGGTCGCGGTCCATCGCCGGATCGTAGACCGCGAACGCCGCGTGCTCGTCGCGCGCGCGCTGCATCGCGATGATCGCGTGCCGGGTGATCTCGGCCGCCTCGATCAGCGCGCCGCCGTGCTGCGCGATGCCGAGCGTCACGCGCAACCCGACGACGTGGCCGTCGATGTGGAACGGATCGTCGGCGACCGTCGTGACGCGGCGGATGAACGACAGCGACGCCGCGTCGTCGGCGCCGGGCAGGATCCAGCCGAAGCGGTCGCCGTCGACGCGCGCGAGCGTCGCGCCGGGAACGTCGGTGCGCCGCGCCAGCCGCATCGCCAGCTCGCGCAGCGCGACGTCGGCGCCGCGCGGTCCCACCGTCGCGTTCACCTCGGCGAACTCTTCGACGTCGAGCACGACCACCGCGAGCGGATCGCGCGTGCGGTGCGAGGCGATCAGCGCCTGCGCGAGGCGGTCGAGGAACAGCTCGCGGTTCGGCAGCTCGGTCAGCGCGTCGTGCGTGGCGCGGAAGGCGAGCTTCTCCTCGAGGCCGCGGCGTTCGGAGAGATCGATCGCGACGCCGGTCGCGCCGGTCACCGCGCCGGTCGCGTCGCGGATCGGCGAGAACCGCAGCTCGAGCGCGACGCTGTCGCTGGCGATCGCCTCGACGACTTCCTCGCCCTCGATCGCGCGCAGCGCGATCGCGCGCAGCGCGTCCAGCGGGCCTTCGCGCTGCGGAAGCTGGTCGCCGACGCCGGTGCCGTCGAGCCCCAGGCGAACGAGATCCAAGCCCTCGCGGAAGGTCACCACGCAGTTGCGGTCGACGGCGAGGAACGCGACGGGTGCGGTCTTGAGCACGGTCTGCATGAGCGCTTCGTGGCGCAGCACCGCCGCATCGACGTGCGCGCGGTCGAGCGCGCTCGCCGCGAACCCCGCCAGCGTGGAGGCGATGATCTGTTGCGGGCGCGTGATCGTCACGTCGGTGCGGAAGCGCAGCACCAGTCTGCCGAAAGCCTTCTTCGGCGTCTCGATCGGAACGCACAGCACCTCGCCGCCGTCGTCGGTCTCGCGCAGCACGACCTCGCCGTCCGCCGCGCCCTGGCGTTCGGCCTCGTGCGTCTCGACCCGGCCGTAGTCGGCGCCGAGCAGGCGCGTCGCGTAGCGGACGATCAGCCGCAGCAAAGCGTCGACGTCCTCGCACGCGGTCGCGGCGCGCATCAGTTCCGCCAAGGCGTGGGCGACGTTGCGCTCGCGCTGCGCGCGTGCGAGCAGGCCCATGTTCGCGAGCGTCGGCGCGATCTGCTCGCCGGTGACGCGCATGATCTCGAGGTCGTCGGTGCTGAAGGCGCGGTCGGTGTAGGTGCGGGCGATCAGCACGCCGCGCGGGCGGCCTTCGACCAGGATCGGCACGGCGGCGCCGTCGCGAATCTTCAGCTCGCGCATCCACGACGGGCCCTCGTCCGGCTTGCCGTCGTCGGCGGTCGTGACGGAGCGGTTCTCCTCGAACGCGATCCCGACCAGTCCCTGACCGGGGTTCACGACCGGAATCGGGACGCTCATCCGCGGGTCGTTGTCGGCGAGCGCGGTGAGGACTTCTTCGTGCGAGTCCCACCAGTACAGCGCGGCGCCGTCGACCTCGAGCAGTTGCTTGATGTGGTCGACGACCAGCGTGGCGAGCTTCTCGGGGTCGAGCAGCGCACTGGCCGCTGCAAGGACCGCCTCCAGTGCGGTTGCCGGTCCGATTTCGACCCTGTGGTTCATTCGTGACGCCTCCACCCGGGAACGGCACGCCGTCTGCGGGCGCAGGCTCGTGTACCCTGGGAGAAAGCTAGGATAACTTCGTGTGACACCGTTCTGCCGCTCGCGAAACAGCCGATGCGCTGCGGCGCGTACATCGGCCGATGTTCGCCGCGCTCGCCTTGGCCGCCACGCTCGCCGTTCCGGCACCCGTCGTTCGCTGGAGCAGCGCCGCGATGCTCGACGCGAACGGCGCCGTCGTGCGGTACGATGCCGGGGAGATCGACGTCCCGGAGTCGCGCGCGAACGCGGGGTCGCGCCGGATCGCGCTGCGGTTCGCGCGGCTGCGCACGACGGCGCCCGGCGGCGGCGGCGCGCCGATCGTCTACCTCGCCGGCGGCCCGGGCGGCTCCGGGATCGAGGCGATGCGCCAGGAGGTACCCGCGTTCTTCGGCGCGCTGCGCGCGGCCGGCGACGTGATCGCCCTCGATCAGCGCGGCACCGCCGCTTCGAATGCGGTCCCGTTCTGCCCGTTCTCCGCTCCGCTGGGCGGCGAGGTTCCGGGGACGCGGTCCGCGCTGGAAGAGCTCTTCGTCGCCGAAGCGCGGCGCTGCGCGGCGGTGTGGCGCTCGGCCGGCGTGGATCTGACCGGCTACACGACCCGCGAAAGCACGGCCGATCTCGACGATCTGCGGCGCGCGCTCGGCGCCGAGCGCTTGCGGCTGGTCGCGCTCAGCTACGGCACGCAGCTCGCGCTCGATGCCGTGCGGGTGCTGGGTCCGCGCGTGCAACGCGTGGTTCTCGTCGGCAGCGAGCAGCCGGGCGAGACGGTGAAGCTGCCGTCCCACACCGACGCATATCTCGCCCGGCTCGCGGCGCGCGCGGCCGCGGATCCGAGCGGGCGGTATCCCGACCTGGTCGGGACGATGCGGCGGGTGCTCGACGGCCTGGACCGTTCGCCGCGGATCGTGACCGTGCGCGGGAGGCGCCTCGCGATCGGGGGCTTCGAGATGCGGATCGCGACCGGAGCGCTGCTGCGCGAGCGCGGCGAGGTGGCGCGCGTCCCCGAGCTCTACCGCGCGATGGACGGCGGCGACTTCAGCGCGGCGGCCGCGGCGGTCGCGCGGTTGCCGCGCGGCATCACCGGGCTGCGCGGAATGCCGGAAGCGGTCTCGGCGTGGTCCGGGATCGATCCGGAGCGCTTGGCGCTGCTGCGCGAACAGACGCCCGCGGCGGTGCTGGCGGACGCGCTGAACTTTCCGGCGTTCAGGCTGCGCGACGCGCTGGGCGTCGGCGACGCCGGACCGGCGTACCGCGCGCCGGTCCGCTCGTGCACGCCGGCGCTGTTCGCGGGCGGCGACCTCGACGGGCGCACGGTGATCGAGGACCAGCGCGCGATCGCGGCCGGATTTCCGAACGCCGCGTTCATCGAGCTGCGCAACGGCGGACACACGGCGTTCCGCGACGATCCGCGCGTCGTGAGCCGGGTCGTCGACTTCTTGCGCGGCAGCGCGGTGCGTTCGGAAACGCTCGTGCTGCCGCCGCTGCCGTTCTCACAGCCTGAGTCCGAAGGAGCCGTTCTATGAGATTGCATCCGTTCGCCACGTCGCTCGCCGCCCTCGCGTGTTCGCTCGCCCTCGAGCCTGCTGCAACGTTCGCGCAAGGCGCGCCCCCAGGCGCTGCCGCTGTTGCGCCCGCAGGCTGCGCCGTGCGCGCGGGACACGACGCGCTCGACGTGATGCTCGGCAGGTGGGACGTCGTCGCCGGCTCCGGGCGGCTCGTCGCGCACGTCGTGGTTTCCAAGCGGCTCGACGGGTGTCTGGTGCGCGAGGAGTGGTCGTCGCCGGGCGGCGACGCCGAGGGGTCGTATCTGTTCGACGCCCGCTCCGGAAGCTGGGACGAGATTTGGGTGACGAGCGACACGTCGCGCAACGCGGGGCTCGTGCGCGCGGCCGTGACGCGGCTGGATGACGGCGGCCTGCGTTTCGCCGGCGAGGAACGCACGACCGACGGCAAGCCGTACCGCCACGAAGTCTATCTGCGCCCGGACGGCTCGGGAAAGCTGCTGCAGCTCATGCGCGTTTCGGTCGACGGCGGCGCGACGTGGCAGGAACGTTTTCGCGCGACCTGGAGCCGCACGCCGTAGCGCGCGCTACAGCCGTTCGCGCCCGTGCGGAGCGGTCAAGTTCTGCAGCGGGCCGATGGGAACGATGCGGGTCGGGTTGATCTCGTCGTGCGTCGCGTAATAGTGGCGCTTGATGTGGTCGAAGTTCACCGTCGATGCGACGCCCTGGATCTGGTAGAGGTCGCGCACGTAGCCGGAGAGGTTCGCGTAGTCGGCGATGCGGCGCAGGTTGCACTTGAAATGGCCGTGGTAGACCGCGTCGAACCGGATCAGCGTGACGAACAGCCGCCAGTCCGTCTCGACGGGCGCCTTGCCGAAGAGATAGCGCCGGTTCGCGAGCCGCGCGTCGAGCATGTCGAGCGTCTCGAAGAGCGCGTAGGCGGGCGGCTCGTACGCCTCTTGGGTCGCGGCGAAGCCGGCTTTGTAGACGCCGTTGTTGACCTTGTCGTAGATCAGCTCGTTGAGCTCGTCGATCTCGCGGCGGTGCTCGTGCGGATAGAGCTCGAGATCGTGCCGCGCGAGCGGCTCGAACTCGGTCTCGAACATCCGCATGATGTCGTCGTCCGAGTTGCTGACGATGCGCTTCGTCTGCGTGTCCCACAGCACCGGGACCGTGACGCGCCCGTGGTAGTGCGGATCGGTCGCCCGGTACGCTTCGGCAAGGTACGTGAAGCCGTTGACCGGGTCGCCGGTCGTCGCTTCGTCGACCTCGCGGAAGGCCCAGCCCATCTCGTCGCGGAGCGGGTCGACGACGCTCATCCCGACCGCGTCGTCCAGCCCCTTCAGCTTGCGCACGATGACCGTGCGGTGCGCCCACGGGCACGCCAGCGAGACGTACAAGTGATAGCGCCCGAACTCCGGCGGATACGCCGGCGAACCGTCGGCGCGCACCCAGTCGCGGAACGCGTCGCCCTGCCGGACGAACGCGCCCTCCACCGACTCGTCCGGGAACTGCGCTTTGACGGTCATGCCGCGCTCAGTTCTTGTAGCCGGGATCTTTCGCGTCGAGCAGGCGCCGCTGCGCGTCCCACGCCAGCCGTGCGACCGCCGCGATCCCGACGGTGGCCTGCTGCTTGACGACCTGCTGCACCGCCGGCGCGGGATAGTGCAGCGGCGCGCCGCCGGCCAGCGCGGCGATCTGCGTCGCGCACGCGCGCTCGAGGAAGTACATCTCGAGGAACGCTTCGCCGACGGTCGCGCCGACGGTCAGCGTGCCGTGGTTGCGCAAGATCATCGCGTTCTTCGTGCCGAGGTCCGCGACCAGCCGCGGGCGCTCGTCGAGCAGCAGCGCGACGCCCTCGTACTCGTGGTAGGCGACCTGATCGTTCAGCAGCATCGCGGTCTGGTTGATCGGCAGCAGCCCGTGCTCTTGGCACGAGACCGCGACGCCGGTGACCGTGTGCAGGTGCAGCACGCACTTCGCGTCTTCACGTGCGGCGTGCACGGCGCTGTGGATGGTGAACCCGGCCGGGTTGAAGAACGACGTCGTCGGCTCGACCAGGTTCCCCTCGAGATCCACCTTGAGCAGACTCGATGCCGTCATCTCGCTGAACAGCAGCCCGTACGGATTGATCAGGAAGTGGTGCTCGGGACCGGGGACGCGCGCCGAGATGTGGGTGAAGATGAGATCGTCCCAGCCGTAGTGCGCGACCAGGCGGTACGCCGCGGCGAGGTCGACGCGGGTCTGCCACTCCTCGGCGGTGACGCGGTCCCGGATGGGGACCAGTTCGGTAACGGTCGCGGTCGCGCTCATCTGGCGGTTCTCCGAAGAAAAGGAACGGGCCGGTGTCTTTCGATCACCGGCCCGTGAGTCCCCGGGAGCGCTACGCCGCCGCTCCGCGGGCGAGGCGGTTCAGCGGCGGTTCCAGCCGCCGTTGTTGTAGCCGTTGCCGATCACGTCGATCTCGTCGGCGGCGAAGGTGCCGTCGCCGTTGCGGTGGCCGATGACGCGCACGCGCTGGCCGCCGGTGAGGTTCGTGCCGGTCGGGTTGATCACGGTGCCGTCGTGCAGCACGACGTGCAGCCCGTTGCTGAGGTACAGGTTGTACGGCGAGAACGACGAGACCGTCGCCGTCAGCTCGTTGCGGCCGTTGTTGTAGCCGCCGTTGTACTGACCGTTCCCGTAGCCGTTGTAGCCGCCGTTGTTGTAGCCGCCGTTGTTATAGCCGCCGTTGTAGTAGCCGTTGTTGCCGTTGTTGTAGCTGCCGTTGTTCTGGTGCTCGCGCTGCCAGCGTTCGCGTTCCCGTTCGCGCTCGCGGCGGTCGCGGTCGTTGTTGTCGCGGTCGCGGTTACCCCAGCGACCGTTGTTGTTCTGGCCGTTGTTGTACTGCCCGTTGTTCACGCACTGACCGTTCACCCACTGGCCGTTGCAGCCGTTGTTCCCGCGGCCGTTGCCGTTGTTCGTGTTCTGATCCGGCGCCGCCATGGCGAGCGACGGCACCGCGATGAGCGCGGCGGCGGCCAGGGTCCGGATGATCGAATGAGGCCTCACGAATGCTCCTTCTGGGGTCCGGTGCCGCGCGGCACCGTTCCCAGAGAACGCAGGGTGTCCGGCCGAAATGCTGTGACCAGGCTGAGTTTCGTCCCCGCTCAGGTGGCGTGGACCCCGGCGAACTGGGGGACGCTCGCCAGCTCTGCCATGATCCGCTTGAAGTCCCCGAACGTGAGCGCTTGGTCGCCGTCGCACATCGCTTCGGCCGGGTTCGGATGGACCTCGAGCAGCAGGCCGTGCGCGCCGACCGCCTTGGCGGCGCGGCAGAGCGGGGCGATCCAGCGCCGCACGCCGACGCCGTGCGACGGATCGACGATCACCGGGAGGTGCGTGCGTTCGCGCAGCACCGGGACTGCGGAGAGGTCCAGCGTGTTGCGCGTCGACGTCTCGAAGGTGCGGATTCCGCGCTCGCACAGGATCACATTGGGGTTGCCTTCGGAGAGAATGTACTCGGCGGAGGAGAGCAGCTCGTCGATGGTCGCCGACATCCCGCGCTTCAGCAGAATCGGGCGATCGGTCTTGCCGACCGCTTTGAGGAGATCGAAGTTCTGCATGTTGCGCGCGCCGATCTGCAGCAGGTCGACGGAGGCCGCCATGCGCTCGACCTGCTCGATGCTCATCACCTCGCTGACGACCGGCAGACCGCTCGCGCGGCTCGCTTCCGCCAGCAGCGCCACGCCGTCCCAGCCGAGGCCTTGGAACGCGTAGGGCGAGGTGCGCGGCTTGAACGCGCCGCCGCGCAGCATCACGCCGCCGGCCTGCGCGACCGCTTCCGCGGTCGCGAGGATCTGCTCGCGCGACTCGACGCTGCACGGCCCGCCGATCACGACGAAGTGGCCGTCGCCGACCGCGATGTCGCCGACCATCACGCGCGAGCGGACGTGCTCGTCCTGGCGCTGCGCCTTCGGGTGCTTCACCGCGCCCGGTTTGGGGACCGCGGGCAGCGTTTCGTCGACCACGACCGCCGGCGCGCGGTGCGGCCGCGGCGGCGCGGTGGCGGCGTCGTAGCTGCCGATCACGTGCAGCGCGACGGTGACCTCGCGCAGCGCGCGCAGCGCCTCGGCGAAGCGCTCGTCGCGCACGTCGCCGTCGACGTCGGCGTAGAACGACGACTGTCCCGCGCTGCCGAGGCGCGTCTTCGAGTCCAGCTTGGAGACGTTGAGGCCGTTGGCGCCGAGGATCGAGAGGCAGCGCCCCAGCGCGCCCGGCGTATCCGCGACCGCGAACAGCAGCGAGGTCTTGCGGTTCGCGAAGTCTTCGGCCGGCTCGAAGTCGGCGGCCGGGCCGCGCGCGTTCGGGGCGCGGAAGAGAACGAAGCGGGTGAAGTTGTCCGGATGGTCGGCGATGGTGTCGGCGAGCTCGATCAAGCCGTAGCGGCGGGCGGCGTCGGCCGAGGCGATGGCGCCGCGCGACGGGTCGCCGGAGGCGGCGACGTCGCGGGCGGCGACGCCGGTGTCGTAGACCGGGACGCGCCGCACGTCGGCGAGCGTCCCGAGGAAGCGCCCGCACTCGGCGAGGACGACCGGGTGCGAGTCGATCTCGCGCAGTCCCGCCAGCGTCGCGCCGGGCACGGCGAGGAGCCGGTGGTCCATCCGCCAGCGGATCTCGGCCAGGAGCTCGAGCTCGTACTCGGCCAGGACGTCGTAGCCTTCGCGGATCGTCCCCGCGATCGCGTTGTCGATCGGAAGCAGGCCGAGGTCGGCGCGACCCGCGAGCACTGCCTGCGCGGCCGCGCGGTATGAGGCGGAGCCGGCGGGCGCGAACGCGACGCCGCGCCGGGCCGCGTATGCGTCGAGGACCGCATGCGAGTACGATCCTTCGATCCCTTCGAAGGCGGCGGTCAGGGTCAGGGTCGGGGCCCCGGGCTCGCCGGTCCCGGGCTGGGCGCTGATCATCGTGCTCTCCGGAAGTAGAAGAGCCCCCCGCAGCGGCGAGGGGCTCTTGCTGTTCGGTCCGTGGACCCGTTACGGCAAAGGCCTACCGCGCCTGCGCGCCATCGCGAGCGTGAAAATACCGGTAGGACCACGTCGGAACGGTCATGTCCGTCGGTTTTACCACGCCCGGCGGGCCGCGGTCAATGCGGCGCAGCGCGCGCAAGAAAACGGAGTCCGGCATCGAGCTCGGCGACGAAGGACGCGCAGAGAACCGAGACCGCCTTCCGCCGGTACGCCGGGTCCGCTCCGCGCGCGATGTTCTCGAGCACCGCGTTGACGTATCGGCGCGTGTCGTCGTCGTCGTGCAGGCGAACGCGCTCGTACAACTCCCAGTTCAGCGGCCCACCGCGAAACAATAAACTGAGCAGTGCGTGAAGGCGGCCGGCGAGCGCGGCGCTGGTCAGGAACTCGATGGTACGCGCATCGTCGACGAAGCTCTTCAGCGTCCACAGCGTGCGCGGCGTCGCCTCGCCGGCGTCCAGCGGAAGCTGCGAGGCGACGCGCTCGGATCGCGTCGCGTTGAGAAGTGCAGCGGGGTCGCCCGCATAGTCGCCGCGGAAACGCTCGAGGTTCCGTTTGACTGCGGTGTTCTCCGAATCCGAGAATTCGAGCAGCAGACGCAGAGCGTTTCCGTCCGCGAACTCGGTGGCGCAGATGTACAGGACGTGCGGTCCGGAAGTATAGACCTCGCCCCCGGGGTCCTGTAGCCCGAGCAGCCAGGGCCTCAGGTCCGCGGCGAAATCGACGAAGCCGGCCCGCGTGACGAGCGCCAGCGCGGCCTGACCGGCATTGTCGCCTTCGAAGAGAAGACGTTCGGGCGGCGCGATCCCGTGCCCGACGCCCGTCGAACGGCGAAGCGACCCCCGAAGGAGTTGCAGGTCGTCCCAAGAGACGACGCTGCCGACGAAGGCCGCATAGTCGTTCCACGGGTGGGCGACCCGTTCCGCGAGGACGCGCCGCATTGCGGCGATGCCCTCGTACGTCAGAGCATCCATCGGGTCACCAAGAGAATGTGCCGTACACGTCTACGCCCGCCTTGAGCATGATCGCTTCGAGCTCTTGTTTGGCTCCTCCAGGTATCGGATGGCGACCTGCGCAGCATTCAGGTCACCGGGCTTCGATGTAAGCCAACTTGCGGCGGGGTCGCAAACCGCCGTGGTAGCGTGGGCGTTGTGAGGAACGTGAGATTTCTGAAGACCTTACCGCTCGCGCTGGCGCTGCTCGCGACCGTCGCCGCAAGTGCCGCGTCGCCCGCCCAGGCGGCGCCGCGCGAGCAGAAGGCGGTGCTCGCCGGCGGCTGCTTCTGGGGCGTCGAGGCGGTGTTCGAGGAGCTGCGCGGGGTGACGAAGGTCGTCGCCGGCTTCTCGGGCGGGAGCGCGGTGACCGCGCATTACGAGATCGTCAGCACCGGGATGACCGGGCATGCCGAGTCGGTCGAGATCACCTACGACCCCGCGAAGATCTCGTACCGCGAGCTGCTCCGGGTGTACTTCACGGTCGCGCACGATCCGACGCAGCTCGACTACCAAGGCCCGGACCACGGCAAGCAGTACCGCTCGGCGATCTTCTACGCGAACGACGAGCAGAAGCGCATCGCCGAGACGACGATTCGCGAGCTCGGCGCCCAGCACGTCTTCCCCGCGCCGATCGTCACGAAGCTGGAGCCGCTGACGGCCTTCTATCCGGCCGAGGGTTACCACCAGCACTTCGTCGCGCGGAATCCGGACTATCCGTACGTCGTCTACAACGACCTGCCGAAGCTCAAAGAGCTGCACAAGCGCTATCCCGCGCTGCTCCGGGCCCACGCCTAGCGCCCGAACCGCCGGCGGACTGCCCAACTACTGCCGGGGGATCGCCCGCTGAAACACTTCCTATGCTATAACGTATCTACTAGGAAAATAGGAGGTCGGCATGGAGTGGGGCTATCGACGGGTCCGCCAACTGCTGCGCAAGCTGCGCACGCCGGGAGCGATTCAAGATGACGATCTGGCGCGCGCGCTCTGCAGCATGACGGGCGCGCCGTCCGTCCGGGACGCCATTTTGGTGCTCGCGGAAAGGGCGCTGCGCGACTTTCCGCCGGTCTACTGGACCATCGTCCGCCGGGTCGACGTCGACGGCGAAAGCTCGCAGTCCGTCGCCGACGAGATCCACCTCTCGGAGCGGTCGTTCTTCCGCTACCGGGCGGCGGCGATCGCCGCGGTCGCGGCCGAGATCGAGACCGTCACCCGCTCCGCCGCGCCGAAACGGCGGGAGGACCTCGACGTGCTGGCGCTGGTCGCGCGCGGGCGGTATCTGTGGCGGCATCGCACGGGCGCTTCGCTGCAGCGCGCGGCGCGGTACTTCGAGCGCGCGCTCGAGCTCGATCCGACCTTCGCGCGGGCCTATGCCGGCGTCGCCGACGTCCATCTGCTGCTCGGCGAGCACCTCATCTGCGACCCGATCGAAGCGTTCCACGACGCGCACGTCGCCGTCGAGCGGGCGATGGAGCTCGATCCGACGCTGCCTGAGCTGCACACGACGCTTGCCGACCTGCACCTCTTCGCACACAAGGATCTGCGGCGCGCGAAAGAGTCGTTCGACCTCGCGCTCTCGATCGACCCGTCGTACAGCACGGCGCACAACTTCGCGGCGTGGCACGCGATGATCAGCGGCGATCTGCAGGAAGCGGCGGAACACGTGCGCGTCGGGCTGGGCTTCGCGCCGGACGCGCTCGAGCTCCAGACCGCGCTCGGCATCGTCTCCTTCCGGCAAGGTGCGCGCGAGCAGGGCATCCGGCATATCCGCGAGGTCTTGGAGCTCGATCCGGACTTCTCGTTCGCCCGCTACGAGCTCGCGAGCGGTCTCATACAGACGGAGCGCTACGGCGAAGCGCTCGATCAGCTCGGAATTCTCTCGGCGGTCGAGCAGCGCGACTCGTACGCGGCGCTGACCGCGTTCGCAGCCGGCCGCACCGGCGATCCCCGGCCCGCGCGGCGTTTCCTCGACCACCCGAGCGGTGCGCGCAGGCGGCCGCAGCACTTTCTGCGCGCGTATGCGCGGATGGGGCTCGGCGAGCATGCGGAGGCGCTCGGCGAGCTGCGCTCGTCGGTCGAGCACAACGAGCCGTGGACGATGTTTCTTCCGCTCGACGGACTGTTCAAGGAGCTCCGCGACGAACGCGCGTTCAAGGAGCTGCTGCCGCAGGCGGTGGGCGCTCGCTGAGCGCTCCTCGCGCTCGGCGGCCGCCCGGCCGGTGGACGATGTGCAGAAGTTCGTGGACCGCACGACGTTTGACCGGAAAGCACGTCGGGTACCGCCGAGCGAGCCCTCTTCCGGCCCCTGGACGTCATAGCGTCAGGCAGGCGCAAACCGGGTACGAGCGCGGCATGAGCGCATCGATCGATCCGCCGCCCGCGCCTGCCCATCAGTGCATCAACGCCGCGTGCGGGTGCAACGACCTCGTCAGTGCCGGGCCGTGCAGCGAATGGTGCGGGACGAACACGGTCGAGCTCGTCGACGTCGAGAGCGGCAAGGCGTCGCTGACGACCGGCTGCGAGTGCGGGCATCCGCTCTGCGCGGCGAACGCCGCCTCGCGCGGCACGGCCGAGCGCGGGATGAGCTGAGGTCTATTCGGGCCGCCGCTGCTCGGCCGATGTGATCAGGTCGGCGCAGATCGCGCGCGCTTCCGTGATCGACGCGACGTCGGTGCGCACGTAGAGCTTGCGCCAGTAGGCCTTTCCGGAGAGCCGCGCGATCAGGTCCGACGCGGCCCGCGCGTCGACGATGCGGCCGGTCAGGCGCACGCGTACCGTCGGCGTGCCGCCCGCGGTGCCGAGCGGAAGACGGTGCAGCAGTTGCTCCTGTGAGTCGCTCCACACGCCGTCGCCCCACCGTTCGCGCAGCGCGCGCTCGCAGCGCTCGAACGTGCGCAGATCGCGCTCGGCGTTGAACTCCGCGGCCAGCCCGTACACGGTGCGGCGCTCGCGCAGCGCGCGCACGTTCTCGCCGCGCAGCGGGCGGATCGCCTCGATGACGCGGAAGTCGTCCCAGGCCAGGAACTCCTCGACGTCGTCGAGCGTCCGCGGGTCGGGCCAGAGCAGCGCCAAGACATCGTCCAGAACGCGCTCGAACGCGCGCGTCGTGTGGTGGAAGTAGACGCTGGCGAACATCATGTAGCGCGCGAGCACGAACGACTCGAGCGCGACCACGCCGCGGCCGTCGACGCCGAGCTGCGGCTGCCCGTCGACCTCCAGCACGCGGAGCGATTCGATGAGCTGTTCGGAGTCGTACGTTCCGCCGGCGACGCCGGTGAAGTAGGTGTCGCGCAACAGGTAGTCCATGCGGTCGGCGTCCAGGTTCGGGCCGCTGACCAGCTCGCGCAGCACCGGATCGGCGTCCGGCGCGCCGACGATCAAGCCGAGGACGTCGTTCGCGTCGATGTCGCTCGCCGCGAGCGCCTCGCGCAGCTCGGGCAGCGCGAGGATCGCTTGCGTGCGCTGCTCGTGGCGCACGCCGAGGACCTTTTCCGAGGCGTGCGAGAACGGGCCGTGGCCCAGGTCGTGCACCAGCAGGCTCGCGCGGAGCAGCCGGCGCTTCGCCGCGAAGTCCGCCTCCGAGTCGAACGCTTCCGGTGAATGCACGCGCAGCGCGTCGAAGGCGCGCGTTCCGATCGCCAGCGCGCCCAGCGCGTGGGAGAAGCGCGAGTGCTCCGCGGACGGGTAGGCCAGGTACGCGAGGCCGAGCTGGCGCAGGCGGCGCAGCCGCTGCACGGCGGGGACACCGAGCAGCGTGACCTCACCCGCGTCGAGCTCGATGAAGCGGTGGATCGGGTCGTAGATGCGCTTTCGCCGGTGCGCATGGTTGTCGCGCGAGGCGTCGTACTCACGCGGCATGTCGGTGTCCCGTACGGTCCTCGCCTCGGTGTTGTCGGCCGTGCTGCTCGGTGCGTCTGCACCGCCGCGCCTGACATACCCTCCGGCGCCGCCGCGTCCGGTCACCGACACGTACGCCGGGACGCAGGTCGTCGACCCGTATCGCTGGCTCGAGAACGCGAACGATCCGGAGACGCGCGCGTGGGCTTCCGCCCAGACGCAGCTCGCGCAGCGGTTCGTGCACGGCCGGCCCGCCTATGCGGCGATTCGCGCGCGCGTCGAGGCGCTGGCGCGCGACGCGGTGTCGCGTTCGGCGCTGCGAATCGCGAACGGGCGCTGGGTGTATCTGCGCCGCACGCCGCCGGCGCCGCAACCCGTGCTGGTCGCGCGCAACGGCGAAGCGGCGCCCGAGCGCGTGCTGTACGATCCGGCCGCGTCGGCGGTCGGGACGCCGCCCGCGATCGGCGCGGTGTACCTGTCGTCCGACGGCTCGAAGGTGGCGTTCACCACGCAGCTCGCCGGAAACGAGGACGAGACGCTGCACGTGGTCGACGTCGCGTCGGGCGCGATGCTGGCCGACACGCTGCCGCACGCCGGCGGTGGAACGACGCCGGTCGCCCTTGCGTGGGACGGCGACGGCAAAGGCTTCACGCACACCGCGCTGCCGCGCAACCCGGACGGGACGTACGCGAAGGACGGGATCGTGCTGGTGCACCACGTCCTCGGCACCGATGCGGCGAGCGACGCGTACGTGTTCGGGCGCGGGTCGTCGGCGAAGGCCGAGTACCATCTGCTCGCCTCGCGCGACGGTCGCGCGCTCGCCGCGATCGAGGCGGACGGCGACGGCGTTGCGGCGTCGGTGTACGTGCGGCGCGGCGGCGGAGCCTTCACGCAGGTCGCGACGCCGGCCGCCGGGATCGGGAGCAGTGCGGTCGCCGGCGCGGCGTTTGTCGGCGACGTGCTCGCGGTGATCGCGAAAGGCAAGGCGCCGCGCGGGACCGTGATCGGCATCGCGCCGGGTCAGACCGTCGACGCCGGAAAGACGCTGGTTCCGCCGAGCGATCTGGTGATCGACCGGATCGTGCCGGTTCCGGGCGGGTTCGCCACGGCCGACGTCAACGGCGGCGATTCGGCGATGCGCGTCTTCACGGCGGACGGAACGCCGCGCGCGACCGTGCCGATACCGGAGGTGTCGACGATCGATACGCTGGCGGCCGACCCGAACGGCGGTGAGATCGTCGTCGGATACGAGGGCTACACCGCGCCGCAGCGCTGGTTCCGCTACGACGCCGCGACGAACGCGCTCGGCCCCACGACCGTCGCGCAAACGTCGTCTGGGGACTTCTCGCGCGTTCGCGTGCAGCGGATCTTGGTGCCGTCGCTCGACGGCAAGGTGAAGATCCCGCTCGAGGTCGTGAGCGGGCCGAACGCCCGCGGTACGCGCACGCCGACGCTCCTCGGCGCGTACGGCGCCTACGGCAGCATGACGCGGCCGCGCTTCACCAGCGCCGCGCTCGCCTGGCTCGAGCGCGGCGGCGCGATCGCCTTCGCGATGGTGCGCGGCGGCGGCGAGTACGGCGAGGAATGGCATCAAGCGGCGCGTCTCGCCACGAAGACGGTCAGCGCGGACGACCTGGCAGCCTGCGCGAAGTGGCTCGGCGCGAACGGCTACGGCGACGCGCAGCACCTCGGGATCACGGGCGGCAGCGCCGGCGGCTTCTTGATGGGGTTGGCGCTGACGCGGAACCCGGAGCTCTATCGTGCCGTCGTCAGCAGCGTGGGCTTCTACGACCTGCTGCGGACCGAGCTCACGCCGAACGGCGCCTTCAACACGCCGGAATTCGGCACCGTGAGCGACCCGGCCCAGTTCGGGTGGATGCGCGCGCAGTCGCCGTACCACAACGTCCGCCGCGGCGTCGCCTATCCCGCGGTGCTGATGACGACCGGCGAGAACGACCCGCGCGTCGACCCCTCCAACTCGCGCAAGATGATCGCCGCGCTGCAGGCGGCGACGTCCTCGCCGTACCCGGTGCTGTTGCTGCAGAAGAGCGGTCAGGGCCACGGCGTCGGCAACTCGTTCCAGCAGCGCGTCGACGCCGACGCCGAGAAGTACGCGTTCTTCTGGAGTCAGCTCGGAGACTGAGATCCGATCCGAAGTTCGCTTGTGGGCGGCGCGGCTGCCCCGGTCCGTGCGCCGTTCGCGTGCAGCCGGCGGTAGCGGGCGGGCGTCGTGCCGATCACGTGCTTGAACGTGCGCGTGAAATGGCTTTGGTCGGTGAAACCCGCGTCGTTGGCGATCGCGGAGAGCGCGGCGGCGGTCTCGCTGAGAGCGCGGCACGCGTACTGGAGGCGCAGGCCGGTGACGTAGTCGCCGAGCGGGCGGCCGTGGAAGCGGCGGAACGTGCGCGCGAGGTGCGTGGGGTGCACGCCGGCCTGCGCGGCGAGCCCGCGCAGGTCGAAGCGGCGCTCGGGGTGCTCCTCGACCTCCGTCTCGACGACGGTCAGCCAGCCGGGGACGGCGACGTCGATGCGCGCGCCGCCTTCGGCGACCGTGCCGCACAGCTCGAAGAGCAGCGACTCGATCGTGAAATCGTTGGCGTCGTCGCCGCGCACGAACTCCTGATGCAGGCGGACGGCCAGCCACGTCGCGTCTTCGCCGCGCACCTGATGCAGCTCGTGGACCGGCGCGCCGTACGAGGCGATCGTCTCGGTCCAGCTCTCGCCCAGCTCGATCATGAAGACCCGCGTGCCGTCGCCCATCACGTCGTGGTGCGACGTCAGCGCCGGGTGGAACGCGATGGTGTACGGGCGGTAGTCGACGGTGATCGCACCCGACGTCTCGCGGTAGCGGCCGTCGAGCAGCAGGCTGAAGTAGGCCGCCTCGTGGACGTGCTCTTCGCAGATCCGGGCGCGCGCGTGGCGCACTTCAGAGAGCACGGCGTCGCAGCGGCGCAGCGAGGTGGTCTCGCCGAAGAACTGGCCGCGAGGGAGCGCGCGGACGATCGCTACGCCTGCCTTTCGCCCGCCGGGCGCGCCGTGCGCGTGAACTCCATGTAGCCGGCGACGTTCTCGGCGTGCTGCTTGCCGTGGAAGCGCTCCACGACGTGCAGCGCGAGGTCGATCCCCGACGTCAGCCCGCCCGCGCTCACCACGCGGCCTTCGTCGACGAAGCGCGGGCCGCGCACGAGCTTCACCTTCGGGAACTGCTTCTCGAAGGCGTCGTAGAAGTCGTGATGCGTGGTCGCCGACTTTCCGTCGAACAGCCCGGCTTGTCCGAACTTGAACGCGCCGGTGCAGACCGACATCATCACCTCGGCGGTCTTCGCCTGTTTTTGCAGCCACGGGATCAGCTCCGGCGAGCCGCGCTGCGCGCCCACCACGACGACGTCGGCGCGCGGCGCGTTCGCGAAGGTGAAGCGCGGCAAGAGCTGCATCCCGGCCGTGGTTTCGACCGCGCTCATCGACGGCCCCACGAGGCAGAGCAGAAACGCGTTCTGGTCGTCGTGACCGGGGAGTGAGGTGTCCTGGAAGACCTCCCACGGCCCGGCGAAATCGATCACCGTCGCGCTGTCGGTGACGGCGAACGCGACGAGCCGCTGGCCGGGCCGCAGCATGGCGCGCGCGTCCTTCGGCGTCTCGCTCCCGTCCGCGCGGCCGGGCGACAGAACGACGGCGCCGGCGGAGGCGGCCAGCGCGGCGAGAAATCCAGGGCGGTGTAGCATGGCGCCGGTCTCCGTACGTGCAGAACAGTGTGGAGGCATCGTACGGAACCGGCCTCGTGCGCGTCTTGAACGCGGTTAGCGCTGCGGTGCGGTCGTTCGCGCGCCGGCCGGGACGGAGCGGGCGGGGTGCACGTCGAACGTACGTTCCGTGCGGATCGACGACGGCGTGAAGCGAGAAGTCCTCGCGCGCGCCGACATCGGTGAGGTGATCGGGGCGTACGTCTCGCTGCGCAAGCGCGGGAACGACTTGGTCGGGCTGTGCCCGTTCCACGGCGAGAAGTCGCCGTCGTTCCACGTTCACCCGGACCGCGGTTTCTTCAAGTGCTTCGGCTGCGGCGCCGCCGGCGACGTGTTCACGTTTCTGCAGAAGCAGGAGAACGTCACGTTCCCCGACGCGCTGCGGATGCTCGGCAAGCGCTACGGCGTCGAGGTCGAGAACGAGGACCCGCGCGCGGCGCGCGTGCGCAGCGAGCGCGAAGCGATCTACCATGCGAACGAGATCGCGCGCGCGTGGTTCCACCGCATGCTGCTCGACCCGAAGCTCGGCGCGAACGCGCGCGCGTACTGCGCGGGCCGCGGCATCACCGACGCGACGATCGAGCAGTTCTCGCTGGGGTTCGCGCCGTCGAGCTGGGAAGGCTTGGTCGGTGAGCTGCGCCGCAACGGTGTCGAGCTCGCGCTCGCGGCGAAGGCAGGCTTGGTCAAACCGAACGACCGCGGCGGCTTCCGCGACTTCTACCGCGACCGGCTGATGATCCCGACCGTCGGCACCACCGGCGAGACGATCGCATTCGGCGGCCGCGCGCTCGGCGACCAGGAGCCGAAGTACCTCAACACCTCGACGACGCCGGTGTACACCAAAGGGCGCTATCTCTTCGCGCTCAACGTCGCGCGGCGCGCCTCGGCGCGCGAGGACAGCGCGATCGTGGTCGAAGGCTATCTCGACTGCATCGCGCTGCACCAAGCCGGTTTCGCGAACGCCGTCGCGGCACTCGGCACCGCGTTCACGCCCGAACAGGCGCGCGAGCTGCGCAAGGTCGCGTCGCGCGCGATCCTGTGCTTCGACGCCGACGCGGCCGGGATCGACGCGGCGCTCAAGTCGATCGACGTCCTCACCGCCGAGGGCGTCGGCACGTGGGCGCTGCGCATCCCGGACGGCAAGGATCCCGACGAGTTCGTGCGCCGCAACGGCGCCGACGCGTTCCGCGCGCTGCTCGACAAGCCGCTCGCCGCGACGCAGGTGAAGATCGACGCCGAGATCGACCGGCGCGGGTCGCGCACCGAGAGCGGGACGATGGCGCGCTGGGCGGAGGAGACGATCCGCCGGCTCGCGCCGCCCGAAGAGCAAGATCGTTGGCGCGTCTACGCGGCGGGACGGCTCGGCCTGTCGGTCGACGATCTGCGCAGGGCCCGGCTGCTGCTGAACCCGGTGCACTTCGCGCCGCGCGGCGGCGACGCGAACCTTTCGCGGCACGTCGTTCCGGCCGCGATGGAGAAGCCGTCGATCGAGCGCGAGGTGCTCGCCATCGTCCTCGACGAGCCCGGCCTGCTCGCAGAGTACGCCGAGCGCATCCCCGCCGACCGCTTCGACAACCCGCGCCTGCGGCGGGTGTGGGCGCTGTTGCGAGAGCAGGCTCGCTCGCTCGTGCAACCGTCCGACGTGCATGCCGTGTTTGCAGGAGATGATGACGCGGCGGCTACGCTCGCCGCGGTCTCCGGCGCCGTTCGGCTGAACGACACCGAGGACCGCCGGGCCAAGCTCGATCGTGTCGTCGCGCGCTTTGCACGTGACGACGCCGAGCGCCGCTACCGGGACCTCGGGGAACGGATCGACCGTCTCTTCGAGTCGGGTGAACCGGTGCCGACCGATCTCCGCGCAGAGCACGCGGCGCTAGCCGCCGAACTGAAAGGATGACCCCGCCCGAAAGGGGGTGAGAACCAGCATGGCCCGATCGAAGAAACCCGCCGCACCCGCCGCCGAGACGCCGCAGCTCTCGCTCGACGAACAGATCAAGAAGCTTCTCGCCGCCGGCAAGAAGCGCGGCACGCTCACCTACGAAGAGATCAACGCCGTGTTCGACACGGCCGAGGACGTCGCGCCCGAGCGCATGGACGATCTGCTCGAGGAGATCGCGTCGCTCGGCATCGAGATCGTCGAAGAGCAGGCGAAGGACGAGAAGCCCGCCGACCGCGAGGAGACCGAAGAGGTCGCGATGCCGGCCGGTCTCGCCCTCGACGACCCGGTGCGGATGTATCTCAAGGAGATCGGCCGCGTCCCGCTGCTGTCGATGGAAGAAGAGCGCCGTCTCGCGATGGCGATCGAAACCGGCGAGAAGGAAGCGCTCAAGAACGGCACCGCCGACAACGCCGTCGTCTATGAAGGCGAAGAGGCGAAGCGCAAGCTGACCGAAGCGAACCTGCGGCTCGTCGTCTCGATCGCGAAGAAGTACGTCGGCCGCGGCATGCTGTTCCTCGACCTGATCCAGGAGGGGAACCTCGGTCTGATCCGCGCCGTCGAGAAGTTCGATTTTCGCAAGGGCTTCAAGTTCTCGACATACGCGACGTGGTGGATCCGCCAGGCGATCACGCGCGCGCTCGCCGATCAGGCGCGCACGATTCGCATTCCGGTGCACATGGTCGAGACGATCAACCGTCTGATCAAGGTGAGCCGGCAACTGCTGCAAGAGCTCGGTCGCGATCCAACGGTCGAGGAGATCGCGAACGAGATGGGGCTCACGCCCGAGAAGGTCCGCGAGGTCATCAAGATCTCGCAGGAGCCGATCTCGCTCGAGACGCCGATCGGCGAGGAAGAAGACTCGCACCTCGGCGACTTCATCGAAGACCAGGAAGCCGTCGCGCCGGCCGAAGCGGCGTCCGTCATGCTGCTCAAAGAGAAGATGCAGGACGTCCTCAAGAACCTCACCGATCGCGAGCGCAAGGTGCTGGTGCTGCGCTTCGGGCTCGAGGACGGCCACCAGCGCACGCTCGAGGAAGTGGGTCAGGAGTTCGGCGTCACCCGCGAGCGCATCCGCCAGATCGAGGCTAAGGCACTGCGCAAGCTGCGCCACCCGAGCCGGGGCAAAGCGCTCAAAGACTACTGGTCCAACGAGTAGCTACATCGCCTCGTCTTCGCCGCGGCCGGCGTTCGGGCTCGGCGTGACGGCGGGGTTCCTGTCGGCGAACTGGCCGAGCGGGTTGGGGACGACCCACACCGTCACGTCGTAGATCGACGGATACAGGAACACGAACGGAACTTTCGCCGCGTCCGTCACCGCTTTCGCGGCGACGAGGCCGGCGGCGGTCGGATGCGAGTAGTCGCCGTTGTTCGCTTGCCCGTAGCGGTCGGCGCTCATCGCTTTCCCGTACGCGATCGTTCCGTTCGGGTTGATCTGCACGTAGTGCACATGCGCGGCGATCTTGAACCAGCGGGACGGGTCGATACCGAAACGGTTCGGTGCGCCGGTGCTCGACTCGGCTTGCGGGATGCTGAAGTCGGCGCCCAGCAAACGACCGTTCACGTCGTACCAGAGCTGCGCCGGATGATCGGGATCCGTCGTGTCCCAGTACTTCGTGTTGACGTAGCTGATCGCGCCGGTGCGGTCTTCGCGCGAGTAGCGGATCCAGCCGGCGTCGACCGCGGTCTTCGGGTCCGGATAGCGCTTCGGAAGATTCGTCATGACCCGCTTGAGGAAGACCGCCTCGGCGGCGTTCGGCGACGGGGCCGGAGTCGGCGCGGGCCGCGCGGTCGCCGACGCCATCGGCATCGGCATCGCCGTCTGACCGCGCGCGACGAGCGGGGCGGACGCCAGCGCGGCGAGCGCGAGCGCGCACGCCGGCAGCAAGAACGAACGGCGACGCATCATGATGCCGCGCCGTTCGCGGTTACCGGCTCGGTATCTTCGTCGCCGCGGGGTCGGGGGCGGCGGTCGCAGGCGCGGCGGTCGGCGGCGCCGGGGTCGGCCTCCCGCGCGGGACCTGGATCGACGGCGGCGCGGTGCGCGCCGGTGTGGGGGTGTAGGCGGACGCCGGCGGATCGTTCGAGAGCCGGAACGGGAAGAGCAGCCGGATCGACCAGCGGTCGCCGATGTGGTCGACCTCGGCCAGCGTCGTCGCTTCGATCGGCGTCCCGGCGGGGACCGGCGGAACGATCGGTTCGACCGGCTTCACCGGCATGAGACCGGCCGTGATGCTGAAGCGGTCGATCGACACGGACGTGTGCCGCGTCTTGTCCGGCCCGATCGCCGTGGCGGCCACGAGCTCGGCGTGCGTCCCGGCCGCGGCGACGATGGTCCCGTCGAGGACCAGGTTGTCGCGCAGATGCGCGCGCACGACGTCGCCGTCGCGCGGGCGCGCGTCGAGGGCGGCGTCCGTGACGAAGACGACCGCCGTTCCGGCCGGCAGGACATGCTGGCGCGGAGATTCGGCGGTCGCCCAAGTTGCAGTCAGAAGGAGGAAGGCCGCCCCGAGGACGGCCGTCCGGCTGGCGCCGGGCATCCTCCTAGCTGGCTTTCTTTTCCGCCTCGGCGGCCTGGGCCGCAGCCTTCTTGCCTTGCTCGATCAGAGCTTTGACCTTCTGGCCGCCCTTCTGACCGATCTGCTCGTAGAACTCCGGGCCGTAACGATCGCGCGTGGCCTCGCCGCCCTTCTTGCCACCCTTTTTACCGATGGCTTCGTAGAAGGCGTGGCCGTGAGCTTTCTTGGTGGCCTGGCCGCCCTTGCGCCCGATCATCTCGTAGAACTCGGGCCCGTACTTTTTCTTGACGGTCTCGCCGCCTTTTTGGCCGGCCTCACGAACGGACATGCCGCTTCCGGTCTTGCGTTCTGGGGTGGACATGGGTGGGGGTGAACCTCGTGGGATGAAAATCGACCTGGTTCAGTAACGTAAGCGAACCCATGAAAGTTATCGGCCGTTGTGCGGCCGGCCTCAAGGTTCGGGCGGTCTTTGCCTGGGCGGTGGTCGTGGCCGTGGCAGGCATCCTCGCACCCGTTTCCGCTGCCCAGGACGAGCAGACCGGATACCGGCGTTTGGTGGAGCTCGAAAGCGCCCGGACGTTTTCCGACGAGCTGACCGCGGCGCTTGCGTCATCTGACGCGAGGTTGGCGGGGCGGGCGGCGCTGGCACTGGGACGAACCCAAGATCCTCGCGCGGCCGGACCCCTAAAGAACGCGACCGCGGCGCAAGCGGTTCCCCTCCGGGCTCTCGCTGTGTACGGTTACGGCCTCTTGGCTGGTAATACCCCTCTCGAAAGCAAGTTAGTTGCCGAGCGGCTCGCCGATGCGGCCGGACCGGTCCGCGTCGCCGCGGCCGACGCCGCTTGGCGAGCCAAGACGGCGAAGAATCCCGGGTCGGCGGTGCTTGCCGGTCCTCTTCTTACCCTGATCGAGCGTGATTCGGACGCTATCGTCCGTTCTCGCGCGGCAACGGCACTCTCGGGGTGGGGCGACGCGCAGAATGCCGCGGCGATCGCCGCGCGCATCGAGCGGGCGTTCAGGGGCGAGCGCGAGCCGGCCGTCCGCTGGCACGAGGCCTGGACGCTGCGCCGTGCGTTCGCGCAGCGCATCAGCGCGGCGGCGATTCGCGCCGGGCTGGCCGACCGGGACGAGGTCGTGCGGATCCAGTTCGCCGACGCACTCGGCCGCCGCAAGCAGCTCGCCGCGCTCGCGCAGCTTCAGCCGCTGCTCAAAGACCCGTCGTGGCGCGTGCGCGAGCAGGCGTACGAGTCGATCAAAGTGCTGGCGGGGCTGCAGCGGACCGACCACCTCGGCGCGATCCCGGCCGAAGTCGCGCCGCCCGCACCGGTGCCGGAGAACACCGAACCGCCGATGCGGCGTCCGGCCGAGCTCGGCATGCCGCGCAAGCCGGTCGCCGCGGATGCGCGGCTGGACGTCGCGCTGAACCCGTCGTCTTCGTCGCTGCTCGACGGTCCGATGCCCGGACCGCATCCGCGCGTGCGGATCGGCACGACGAAAGGCGCGCTCGTGCTGCGTCTGTATCCCGAGTGGGCGCCGCTGACGGTCGCGAACTTTCTCAATCTGGTCGACCGCGGCTACTACGACAACCTGCGCTGGTTCCGGATCGTCCCGGACTTCGTCGTGCAGACCGGCGACCCGCACGACGACGGGGAGGGCGACGCCGGCTACATGATCCCGGCCGAGGAGAGCCCGCTCGAGCAGCGCGCCGGCGTGATCTCGATGGGCCTCAACTACACCGATCCGCCCGACGCGCACGCGATCCGCGACTCGGCCGGGACGCAGTTCTACATCACGCTCTCGCCGCAGCTCCACCTGAACCGTGACTTCACCGTGTTCGGCGAGGTCGAGAGCGGTTTCCCGACGCTCGGCCGGCTGATCGAAAGCGATCGCATGACGAAGGTCGTGCGGCTGGCGGACGGCTAGCGGACTTACCGGCGCAGCATCGAGCGCAGCGCGAAGAACGCGTTCTCCTTCCGCTCGGTGATGCGGCGGTAGAAGTACCCCGCCCAATGCGTGCCGTAGGGCACGTAGACGCGCACGCGGTACCCGTCCGCGACGAGCCGGCGCTGGAGCTCCGGGCGCACGCCGTAGAGCATCTGGAACTCGAACCGGTCCTGCGCGATGGCGCGTTCGCGCGTGAACGTCTCGACCGCGGCGATGATGCGCTCGTCGTGCGTCGCGATGCCGGGATAGTTGCCGCGCTCGAGCAGCGCTTCGGCGCTGCGCAGATAGTGGCTGCGGATCGACGGCATGTCCTTGTACGCGATCTCGGCCGGCTCGCTGTACGCGCCCTTGCACAGCCGGACGCGCGCGCCGAGCGCGATCGTCCGCTCGACGTCGGCCGGCGTGCGCTTCAGGTACGCCTGCAGCACTGGGCCGACGTGCTTCGTCTCGGCGTAGGCGCGCTCGAACACGCGCAGCGTGGCGTCGGTGACGGCCGAGCCTTCCATGTCGATGCGAACGAACGGATCGCGGTTGTGCGACGCGGCGTCGAGCACGGCGCGCAGGTTGGCGAGCGCGAAATCTTCGTCGATCAGCAGGCCCATGGCGGTCAGCTTCACCGAGACGTTCGTGTCGAGGCCGCGCGCGCGAATCGCCGCGAGCAGCTCGAAGTAGGCGTCGCGAGTGCGCTCGGCCTCCGGTCGCGCTACGACATCCTCGCCTAGGAAGTCGAGCGTGGCCGACATCCCTTGCGCGTTCAGCGCGGCGACCGCGTCCATCGCTTGGCCGACCGTCTCTCCGGCGATGAAGCGCTTGGCCAGAAAGAAGAAGCGCTGCTGGAACGCCGGCGACTGGATCACGTGGAGGACTGCCACGAAGTGCCGGGCTTCGGCATGATCGAGCGCGGCCCTCGGGGTAGAGCAGGCCATATGGCCGCCGCCTTTTCACGCTCTTTTCATTCGCGCCGTAGGCGAGGGGTCGAAAACCTGGAACACGAGGGGCATGACCTGGCGGGTTCTGGTCGCCGACGACGATCCGGAGATCTGCACGCTGATCAAGACGATCCTGTCGAAGGGGCCGTACGACGTGACGCTGTGCAACGACGCCGAGAGCGCGCTGGTTCACATGCAGCACGACGAGCCGTACGACATCCTGATCAGCGATTTCATGCTGCCGGGGATCTCGGGGATCGAGCTCATCACGCAGGTGCGCCAGAACCACGCGACGTCGAGCATGCCGATCGTGATGATCAGCGGCCACAACAACTACGCGATGGACGCGCGCGCGAAGTCCGCCGGCGCGAACGCGTTCCTCAACAAGCCGTTCACGCTCTCGCAGTTGCGCACCACCGTGCAGCAGCTCCTCACCGATCCGCTCGGCTCGGTGCTCGGCGCCTGAACCGGGCTGAGGTCGTCGCCCTTCGACCGGCTGAAGGCAGACCGTGACGGTCGCGGCGTTCTTCAAGATCCTCTTCGTCGCGCTGTCGCTGGGACTCGACGTGTTCGCGGTCTCGGTCGGCGTCGGGATGAAGGGCACCGACCGGGCCGTGAAGATCCGCATCGGCGTCGCGTTCGCGGTCGCGGAGATCACGATGACGGTGCTCGGCGTGCTGATCGGGCAGGCCGCCGGGAAGCTGCTCGGCGACGCGGCCGGCTATCTGGGCTTCGCGGCGCTGGTCGGCGTCGGCGGTTACATGATCTACGAAGCGCTGCACGGAACCGAGGAGGGTGGCGGCTTCGATCTCTCGCGCGGCTGGGGTCTCACCCTGGGCGCGCTCTCGATCAGCCTCGATTCGCTGGGGATCGGCTTCTCGATCCTGTACATCGGCGTGCCGCTCGTCATCAGCGTCGTCTTCATCGGCATCGCGTCGGTGCTGTCGACGACGCTGGGGCTGGCGCTCGGGAAACGGCTCGGCGTCGTGGCCGAAGAGCGCGCCGCGCTGTGGGCGGGGATCGTCCTCGTCCTCACGGGGCTAGCGTTTGCCGCGCTCAAGTATTTCCACGTCGGCGCCTGAGGCGCTGTACGCGCTGGCGCTCGAGAACGCGGGCAGCGCGATCGTCGTCGGCACCGCGAAGAACGCGGGCAAGACGACGACGTTCAACGCGCTGCGCGCGGTCGCGGTGCGGCGCGGCGTCGCGCTCGCGGTGACGTCGATCGGCCGCGACGGCGAACCGGCCGACGCGCTCGACGCGCAGGCCAAGCCGCGCGTGCGGCTGGTGCCGGGGACGCTGGTCGCGCTGCCGGCGGGGCTCGTGCCGCGCAGTCCGGCGCTGATGATTCTGGACGCGGGCGCGGAGAGCGCGCTGGGGCGGATGGTGTTCGCGCGCGTCGTGCTCCCGGTGACGTGCGAGATCGGCGGCCCGCCGACCGCGCGCGCGGTTCGGGCGACGATCGCGCGGCTGCGCGAGCTGGGCGGCGGACCGGTGCTGGTCGACGGTGCGATCGACCGCGCCGCGGCGCTCGCCGGCGGCGACGACACGGTCATCGTCGCGACCGGCGCGGCGAGCGGCGCGACGGTCGCGCGCGTCGCCGCGGTCGCGGCCGACGCGGTCGCGCGGCTGACGCTGCCGGGGCGCGACCCGTCGCGCGAGCGAGCGCGGATCGTGCGCGTGGAAGGCGCGCTGGACGCGCGCGACGCCGAAGAGCTGCTGCAGACCGCGCGCGACGCGACGGTGATCGTCGACGACCCGACGCGGATCGCAGTGCGCGGCGCGCTGTTCGCGAAGCTGCGCGACGCGGTCGACCTGCGCTGCGAGCGGCCGCTGCGCATCGTGGCGTGCACGACGTCGCCGGTCGGGCGCGACGCGGTGCTGCCGCCGCGCGACCTGGTCGAAGCGGTCGCTCGCGCGACCGGGCTTCCGACGTTCGACGTCGTCGCGGACTTGGCGGCGTGAGGACGGCGCGGAACGAAGGCCGTCGTTCGACGCGGCGCGTGTCCGAATGAAGGCCGACGCCTTCACCGCCGAGCGCATCGGCCTGGACTGGCTGCGGACGGCCGTCGCGCCGGTCGGCGCGTTCGGTCGCCGTCACGACGCGACGATCGCGCCGTACGGACCCGGTGACGAAGCGCGCGCGCACACCGAGATCGGCGAGGTGGTCGCGCTCGCGGAGCGGCTCGAGCGCGACGACGTGCCCGGTCTGCGCGCGGCGTTGCGCGCGGTTCCCGAGCCGGGTCCGATCGTATCGCGCGCGCGCGCCGGCGACACGCTGACCGACGTCGATCTCTACGAGCTGGGCCGCTTCGCCGACGCGCTGACGGCGCTCGCCCGCGCCTGGGACTCGGCGGGCGGCGCGGCGGATCGCCGGCCGCCGGAACCGGCCGGCTTGCGCGAGATCCTGGCTCCCGGACGCGACGGCGCGTCCTTCTACCTCGCCGACGCGTTCGCCGCGCAGCTCCCGGCCGCGCGCGCGGCGCTCGCCGCGGCCGAGGCCGACTACGAAGCGCGCCGTGAAGCGATCGCCGCGCGCGTGCGCGACGCGATCGGCATCGATGCCGCGGGCGACGAGTTCGTCGTCCTGCGCGACGTCTACGACGGTCCGCTGCCCGACGACGTCCTCCTGGTTCGCGAGACGCCGACGTACCGCGCGGCGACGGTGCGCGTCGTGGCGCCGGAACGCGACGCGGCGCTCGCGCGGCTGGCGACGGCGGAAGACGAGGCGCGCCGTGCGCTGACGGAGCGCATCGCGCGCGAAGCGGACGCGATCGCAGCGGCGACGCGCGCGCTCGGCGCGCTGGACCGGCTGCTCGCGCGCGTCGCGTTCACGCAGCGCTGGGGCGGCTGCGCGCCGCAGCTCGCCGGCGACGCGATCGCGTTCTCCGACGCGACGTTCGCGCCGCTCGCCGAGGCGCTCGCGGCGCGCGGACGCCGGTACACGCCGCTCTCGCTGGAGCTGCGCGGCGTCGCGGTCCTGACCGGACCGAACATGGGCGGAAAGAGCGCCGCGCTGGCCGGCGCCGGGTTCGTCGCGGCGTGCGTCGCGCTCGGCGTTCCGCCGCCCGCCCGCGCGGCGTCGCTGCCGCTCGTCGACGCGGTCGCATGGATCGGAGGCGAAGGCCGCGAGGACCGCGCGCGCCTGTTGTCGTCGTACGCAGCGGAAGTGCTGCGCGGCCGCGACGCGCTCGCGAACGCGACAGGCCGGACGCTGGTGCTCGTCGACGAGTTCGCGCGCACGACCGGCCCGCGCGAAGGGCGCGCGCTGCTGATCGCGTTCGCCGAATCGATTCGCGACCGCGGTGCATGGGGACTGGTCGCGACGCATTTCGACGGCGTCGCCGAGGCGGCGGGCGTCCGGCATCTGCGCATCGCCGGGTTGCGCCGGGAGCTGCCCGAACGGATCGGCGACGGCGACCTGAACGCGGCGCTCGACGCGATCGACGCCGCGATGGACTACCGCATCGTCGAAGCGGACGCGCACGCCGAATCGTCCGACGCGCTCGAGCTCGCACGGCTGCTCGGGATCCCCGAGCCGGTCATGCGCCGGGCCCGGGCGCTCTACGAGCGCGGCACCGACGCGCCGAGCGCGGCGCCGCCGAGTACCGCCGCGCCGAGCTCCTAGCTACAGCCCGAGCGCCAGCGAATCGGCGCGCGGGTCGCCGCCGCCGGCGAGCGTTCCGCGCTCGCGGTCGACGACGATCGCGTGCGCGTGACCCATCGCGTTCTCGTACGGCCCGAGCGCCTCGACGGCGTGACCGCGACGTTTCAAGCCGTCGACGATCTCCTCGGACATGCGCGACTCGACGATCACCATCTCGCCGGTCGGCAGGTCGGGGCGTTCGGTGAGGGTGTGGCGGCCGTAGACCCAGCGCGGGTGGTCGAGCGCGCGCTGCACGTCGAGTCCGCGCTCGACGATCTGGTGGAGAACCTGCAGCAGAATCTGCGGCTGCCCGTCACCGCCCATCGTGCCGAACACGACTTCGGGGGAGCCGTCGCGCAGGAACATCGCGGGTGAGAGCGTGTGCAGCGGGCGTTTGCCGCCCGCGTAGACGTTCGGGTGGTCCGGCTGCAGCGAGAAGTACGCGCCGCGGTTCTGCAGCACGATGCCGGTGCCTTCGGCGACGACGCCGGACCCGAAGTTCATGTACAGGCTCTCGATCAGCACGACGGCCATCCCGTCCTCGTCGACGGCGCAGATCGCGATCGTGCCGCCGCGGTCCGGCACCTGCTCGTGCGCGCTGGCCGCGTCCGCGTCGATCGTCGCGCGCAGCGCGCGCAGCCGTTCCGGCGTCAGCTCACGGTCGATTCCGGTCGGATGGAACGCGGGATCGCAGAACGTCGCGTCGCGAATCGTGGTCGCGCGCTTCATCGCTTCGACGGCGAGATGGTTCCAGAGCGGCTCGTCGGCGTCGCCGTCGCCGGCCAGCATCCCGGCGGCGAGCAGCAGCACCGAGGCCTGCGAGTTCGGCGGGTGCGCCAGCAGCTCGCCGCCGCTCCAGGGCATGCTGAGCGGCAGCGTGACCTCCGTGCGGTGCGTCGCGAGATCTTCGAGCGTCATGCGGTTGTTGCCGCGGTTCAGCGTCGCGAGGATGCGCTCCGCGACGGCGCCGGTGTAGAACGCGTCGGCGCCGCCGCGCCGAATGGCGCCGAGCGTGTCGCCGAGCTCGCGGTTGCACAGGATGTCGCCGGCGCGCGGAAGCCCGCCGCTCAAGAAGATGCGTGCCGCCTCCGGATCGCCGCGCAGCAGCGGCTCGTTCAGCGCCACGTACTTCGCGACGACGTCGGTGAAGACGACGCCGTTGCGCGCGTACAGCTCCGCGGGCGCCAGGAGCTCGTCGAGGCCGCGCGTGCCGTGCGCCGCCGCGACGTCTTCCCACGACCGCACGGCGCCCGGCACGGTGACGCTGAGCGGTCCGCGCTGCGGCAGCCCGCCGTTCGGGAGGTCGTCGAGCGCCGCGCCGCGCGGCGTGCGGCCGCTGCCGTTGTACGCGACCGTCCGGCTCGCGTGCGCGTCGCGCACGACGCGGCTCGGGTCGTGCACGATCCAGAACGCATCACCGCCGAGGCCGCAGCTCGCCGGGTACGCGACCGAAAGGACCGCGTTCGTCGCGATCGCCGCGTCGACCGCGTTGCCGCCGCTCCGCAGCACGTCGACGCCCGCGGCCGTCGCGAGCGCGTGCGGCGAAGCGACCATCGCCCGCGTCGAGCGCGCGACCGCCCGGCTCGGCCAGGACGCGGGGCTCATACGTCGCGCGACACTGCGGCCGCCGGATCGACGACCATCCGCGGGTCGTGCGCGCAGCCGGGCCGCGTGGTCATCGTGTGCCGGTTCTGCACCCGAATCGGCTTCCCCGCGGCCGATGCCGGAAACGGTTGCCTGGCTAATCTTTACAATCAAGGCAAGGAGGCGCCTCCGCCAGGTGGAAGGTGCCTGACCCGCCTTCGGGCCGGTGTGCGCGAAGCGGCTGTTCGGGGCGCTGCGAAGGGTGCCCGGAGGTGTGGTGTGAGTACTACGGAGCGGCACGAACATCGTGACGAGCTCGTCGAGCGTTTGGCGACCGCCGTCGAGAGCTCCGAGCGCGCGCCTCTGCCCGCTTCGGCGCAACGCGAGCCGGCGCGGATGAGCGACTATAAGATCGTCGTGACCGGCGACGTCATCGCTGAAGCGAAGCTCGCGATGAGCCAGGTGCGTCAGAGCGAGCAGCACACCTCGCCGTTCGATACGGCAAGTTACATGAAGCGCTACTCGCAAGCGATCGGTGCCGCTTCGATCTCGGAGATCATTCGGCGCATGCTCGCGGGCTTGCCGTCGATCGCGACGGAACGGCAGCGTTCCGTGCTGCTGTCGCTCGACAGTTTCGAGATGTTCAGCGAGAACGAGCGCTACTGGACCTCGTACGTCGTTTGCGAGCAGGTGCCGAAGAAGCCCGGATCGAGTGGTGAGCCGGCCTCGAAGAAGCTCGGCTCGGGCGGTGACGTCGCGTGGCGGATCACGCAGCGAATCGGTTTCGACCGCAAAGACCCGAAGGACCAGCTCGTCGATCTCAGCCCCAGCGACGACAACGACGCCGATCTGATCATCGTCAACCAATCGGTAGGGAGCGAACAGGCGAAGTTCGGCTTCATGGGCCACGAGGACAAGTGGCCGAAATCGCTGCGAAATCCGAAGGACTCGGCGTGGCTCATCATCGAGTGGAGCCGCCCGCGGTTGGAGCCGCCGTTCAGCCCGAACTGGGAACGGCTGCTCCGGCGCTTCGATGGACGTGCCGTCGTCATTCTGACGATCGAGGATCTGCGGCTCGCGGGCGCGCGGATCAGCCGCGGCATTTCGTGGGAGCGCACGCTCACCGATCTGTTCGAGCGCATTCGCGATCTGTGGACCTGCGGGCGGAACGCGGGACCTCTCTGCCGATGCGCGCATCTCGTCGTGTCGTTCGGGACGTCGGGCGCGGCGATCTTCACCGGGCCGAAGGAGCGTCTGCGCGCGAAGCTGATCTACGACCCGCGCTTCCTCGAGGGAAGCTGGCAGGAGCAGTACGAGGGGAGCATGACGGGCTCGACGCGTTGCCTGACAGCCGGCATCGCGCTCGAGATGATCTGTGCGGGTCGCGATTTCGTGCATCTCACCGGCGCCGGCGCGAAGGCCGGCGTCATTGCCGCCCGGCGCGTGCTGGAAAGCGGCTTCACCGAGATCGGACGGGAGGCGTTGCACGGAACGGAGCTGCCGAAGGATCTGCGCTTTCCGTCATCGGTCGCCGCGCGCGTGCTGCGCAGCGCGGTCGCCGAGCAGCATATCGTCGGGAAGGTGGAAAAGGCGGCGACGGACCTGCGGACGGCATTGTGCAAGATGCCGAGCTTCGCGAACCCCGCCACGGTCGTCGACGCGGTGCGCGACAACCTCGAGGCACAGCAGGGCGTGCACTTCGACGCGGTGGCGCTTGGCAAGGAAGTGCTGCGGATTCACCGAGATTGGCTCGACAACGATCCGGTGCCGTCGACGGCTGCCAAGACCGACGACGAAGAGATCGAGCGAACGGAGCAGCGACGGATGCGGTTCGTCGACCGGGTCATGGGCTTCATCGCCCCGGACCACGACGCGATCGCCGAGGCGAAGCGGCTCCAGGACGTGTCGCTCGACCCCCGCGCGTGTCTCGAGGGCTGGTCGATTCTCGAAAAGGCGTTGCCGAAGGGCGTCGACGGCGGGCAGCGGCCCGAGGTCACGCTCGTGGACCGCATCGTAAGCCTGGTCGGCATCGGCGGTGCCGACGCGGCGGACGGTCGAACCGCGGGCTCGTCGCCCGATCCCGCGCGCAAGATCCTCACGGAGTGCCGGAAGATCGTCGAATACGGCGATTCGAACGACCTCGCGTTCCCGACGCTGCGCATCGGCAAGCTCCTCGTCACCAGCCGAGAAGAGCTCGAAGGCATCACCGCGGTGCGCGAGGTGATTCAAAGCTACGTTCGCGGCAACGTCCGGACGCCGCTGTCGATCGCCGTCTTCGGGCGTCCGGGCTCGGGTAAGTCGTTCTCGATCAAGGAGCTCGCCAAGAGCATCTCCGGCGGGCGCTACTCACGCGTCGAAGACCGGACGTTCAACCTCTCGCAGTTCAGCTCGCCCGAAGCCTTGGCGTCCGCGCTGCAGCAGGTGCGCGACCTCGGTCTGTCCGGGATCATGCCCCTCGTGTTCTGGGACGAGTTCGATACGCAGTACGACGGCGGAATGGGCTGGCTGCGGTATTTCCTCGCTCCGATGCAGGACGGGAAATACCAAGACGGTTCGGCGGTGTACTACGTGGGGCGCGCCATCTTCGTCTTCGCCGGTGGAAGACACGCCACGATGGAGGAGTTCGTCCGGCGCGCCACACCGCACGGGAAGCGCGACGCGGCTTCGGTCGCGGAAGCGGTCGCCGCGAAACTGCCCGACTTCGTCAGCCGGCTGCAAGGCTTCATCGACATTCCGGCGCTCGACTACAAGCTCGAGCGGGGCTCCGAGGGGCGCATCGTCATCGACGCACCGACCGCGCTTCGCCGAGCGAAGCTCTTGCGTGGAATCCTCGACGACTCGGACGCAAACCTCGAGGAGACCATACCGCATGACGAAGGCGTCTTCGGCGCGACGATGCGCAAGAGGCTCAACATCGATCCCGGTGTCCTCGGCGCGTTCCTGCGCGTCCAAGGCTTCCGGTACGGCGCTCGCTCGATCGACGCGATCGTCAAGATGAGCGCGCTCACCGGCAAGAACCGCTACGACCGCTCGAGTCTTCCGCCCGACGACCAGCTCTCGATCCACGTCGACGCACAGGCTTTCGTGCGGCTGGCGAACGCCGGCTGGCCGTCTCCGATCGAACCGGCGGTCAACGGATCGCGCTGAAACTCGGCCGATCGGCTGAGGAGCTCGGCGTGCGCCGACGAAACCACCGCTCGTGGAACCGCTGATCATCACCGTGGCGCCGGTCGGGGCGGAAGTCATGCCGGACCAGACGCCGTACTTGCCCGTCACGCCGGCGCAGCTCGGCGAGACGGCGCGTGCGATTCGGGCGGCGGGGGCGAGCATCGTGCACGTTCACTGCCGCAACGACGACGGCACCAACACGCACGACGTCGAGCGCTTCAGGCAAGCCTATGAGGCGATCCGCGGCGCGAGCGACCTGATCGTGCAGTTCTCGACCGGCGGCGCGATCGGGATGACGCCCGAGGAGCGCGCCGCTCCGCTCGCGCTGCGCCCGGAGATGGCGACGCTCACCTGCGGCACCGTCAACTTCGGCGACGACGTGTTCGAGAACAGCTTTCCGATCATGCGCGGGATCGCGGCGAAGCTCGACGAGTTCGGCGTCACCCCGGAGCTCGAGATCTTCGACCTCGGCCACCTCTCGAACGCCAAGCGCCTCGCCGCCGAAGGCGCGATCCGGCTCCCCGCCCACGCGGACTTCGTCCTCGGTGTCCCGGGTGGGCTGGAGGCCTCGGTCGAGCACCTCGTCGACTGCGTTCGCGCGCTGCCCGCCGGCTGCACCTGGTCGGTCGCGGGCATCGGCCGGATGCAGTTGACGCTGGCGGCGGTGGCGGTCGCGATGGGCGGGCACGTCCGCGTGGGGCTCGAGGACAACCTCTACTACAGCAAGGGCCGGCTGGCGCGCAACGACGAGCTCGTCGCCCGCGTCGCGCGCATCGCCGAGGAGCTGGGCCGCCCCGTCGCCACGCCGGACCAGGCTCGGCGGATTCTCGGGCTGCGCAGCACCGCCGCTGCCTGAACTGCCCAACCGCCGCCCCCGTTCGAGCGTTCCCGAGGAAACCGCGCGGCGCGACCGGAAGCCGCGTCGGCTCGAACCCGGGAGGTCGTAACCCTGCTCACGTACGTCGTCCGCCGGACTCTGCAGAACATCCCGCTGCTGCTCCTCGTCTCGGTCGTGCTGTTCACGATCCTGCAGAAGGCGCCGGGCGGGCCGCTCACGCCCTACCTGCAGAACCCGCACATCACCGAGGCCGACATCGTGCGGCTCAAGCACAACCTCGGGCTCGACCAGCCGGCCTACGTGCAGTACTTCAAGTGGCTGCTGCAGGTGCTGCACGGCGACTTCGGCTGGTCGATGTCGAACTCCGAGCCGGTCACGCAGGCGATCCTGGACCGCCTTCCGGCGACGCTCGAGCTGATGACGTGCTCGTTCCTGTTCTCGATCTCGATCGGGGTCGTCGCGGGGCTGATCAGCGCGGTCAAGCAGTACTCGTGGATCGACTACCTCGTGACGACGTTCGCGTTCTTCGGCCAGTCGATGCCGGTGTTCTGGTTCGCGCTGATGGTGCAGCTCGCGTTCTCGGTCGTCGGCATCACCGCGTTCGGCTACCACATCTCGCTGCCGTCGGCCGGGATCGCGACCCAGGACAACTTCGACCTCGCCGACCGCGTCCAGCACCTCATCTTGCCCGTCCTCGTCCTGTCGCTGCTCTTCATCGCCACCTGGAGCCGCTTCATGCGCAGCTCGATGCTCGAGGTGATCCGCACCGACTACATGCGGACGGCGCAGGCGAAGGGCGTCTCGCAAACGGCCGTGATCCTCAAGCACGGCTTGAAGAACGCGCTGATCCCGCTGGTGACGGTCGTCGCGCTCTCGCTCCCCGGATTGGTCGCCGGCGCCGTCGTGACGGAGACGATCTTCGCGTGGCCCGGGATGGGGCGGCTGTTCTTCAACGGGCTGCAGCAGTTCGACTTCGCGCTGCTGATGGGCTACATGATGCTGGTGTCGTTCCTGGTGATCTTCTTCAACCTGCTCGCCGACATCTGTTACGCGTGGCTCGACCCGCGAGTGAAGTACACCTGACATGGCCGCGACGCTTCCGCTGAACCCCTCCGCCGCCGCGGCCGCCGAAGAGACGGCGCCGTCGCGCAACACCGTCTGGCGCCGTTTTCGGCGGCACAAGATCGCGCTGCTCGGCGGCGTCGTGATCATCGTGATGGGCCTGATCGCGATCCTGGCGCCGCTCATCACGCCGGCCGACCCGAACTTCATCGACCAGGTCCACTGGCAGGGCTACCCGCTCGCGCCGGGCGTCGCCGGCCACCTCCTCGGCACCGACGAGAACGGGCGCGATCTGCTGGCGCGGCTCATGTTCGGCGCGCAGATCTCGCTGCAGGTCGCGCTGTTCGCGGTCATCATGGAGATCTCGATCGGGACCGTCCTCGGCGCCATTTCCGGCTACTACGGCGGCTGGATCGACTTCGTCATCATGCGCGCGACCGACGTCGTGCTGTCGATCCCGCTGCTCCCGCTGCTGCTGGTGCTGACCGCGATCGTCGCGGGGACCTCGAACAAGGCCGCGCTGAGCTTCGGCGTGATCGTGCTCATCATCGGGCTGACGTCGTGGCCGTCGGTGGCGCGCCTCGTGCGCGCGTCGTTCCTCTCGCTGCGCGAGCGCGAGTTCGCCGAGGCGGCGCGCGCGCTCGGCAACCGCGACGGCCGGATCATCTTCCGCCACCTGCTGCCGAACGCCGTCGCGCCGATCATCGTGCAGGCGACGCTCGAGGTGGCGAACGTCATCATCCTGGAGTCGACGCTGTCGTTCCTCGGCTTCGGGATTCAGCCGCCGACCGCGTCGTGGGGCAACATGCTCGCGAACGCTCAGTCGAACATCACGAACGCGCCGTGGGCGGCGATCTTCCCGGGCTTGTGCATTCTCGTGACCGTGCTCGCGATCAACTATCTGGGCGACGGGCTGCGGGACGCGCTCGATCCGAACATGCGCGCGTAAGCTGCCGGCGGCGTCGTCGCCGTCAGCCCCGCACGATGGTCGCTACGCCGATGCGGTGCGGCGCTTGAAGAAGCGCGTCGCGGCGTAGGTGATGCCCGCGAGTCCGAGCGGGATCGGGGCGTAGGCGACGAGCCACACCATCGCGCTCAGCAGCGAGACGACGGTGTCGGCGAGCGCGTTCAGGCCGCTGTGCCAGGCGCCGTCGATGCGGGCGGTCGGGCCGGGTTTGGCGGGCGCCGGGTTCGGCCGGTCTTCGGTGAGCGCGATGCTGATCGTGCTGGTGGCGACGCGGTGCAGATCGCTCGCGTGCTGCGCGGTGAGCTGTTCGATCTGGCCGCGCACTTCGCTCAGGCTCTGCTGAACGGTCAGGATCTCGCCGACCTTGCCGCCTTTGTCCATCAGCTTGCGGAGGTCGTCTTCCTCGCGGCGCAGGTTCCGCAAGCGCGCTTCTTCGTCGACGATCGTCGCGTCCACGTCTTCGGCTTCAATGGCGCGGTTCTGCACCGTGCCCAGCGCGCCGAGGCGGTCGAGCGTCCCTTCGAGACGGTCGGCCGGGATTTCTACGCTGATCTGCGCGCCGTGGACGGACTCGTCGGTGCGCGGGTTCGCGTCGGCGAGCGAGACGATTTCGCCGCCCGCGTCGCGCACGACCGAACGCAGTTGCTTCAGCGACACTTCGACGTTGCGCACCAGCAGCTCGAGCCGCGCCTTCTTCGCGAGCCGGTGCTGCTTCGCAACGGTCGGCGCAGGATTGTTCGCAGCTGCGGGCGCCCCGGCCGGTCGCTCCTGGCGAACCGCCGCGTTGTCGGCGGCGGGGGGCGGCGGCGCGGCGGTCTTTTTCGGCTGCCCGGCGCGAAAGATCGTCGTGTACATGTCGTGATTCGCCACGACGGTGCCGGTCGTGTTCTGCGCGACGTCCACTTCGTGGGCGTGGTACGCCGCCACCGCGGCGGCGCCGAACCCGACGACCAGCGCCGCGGCGGTCGCGAATCGCGCCGGCGCGGCCCACCACGAGGCGCGCAGCTTCGCGGCGGCGCTCGCGGCGATCGTCGACGTCGTCGCCGGAATCGCGATGCGAGCCATGACGTCGTCGACCAGACGCTCGGGCAGCGGCGGCGCAGCTTCCGCGCGAGCTTGGAGCGACGCGGCGAGCGTCTCGAGCTCGCGCAGCTCGCGCGTGCAGTCGGCGCAGGTGGCGAGCTCCGCTTCGACGCGGGCGCGGTCGGCTCGATCGAGCGTGCCGTTCGCGTAGAACGGGAGCAGCTCGGCGATGTCGTGCTTCGTCATCGCGGGTGCTCCGCGGTCGCGAGCGCGTCGCGCAGCCGTTGCTTGGCGTAGAAGGCGCGCGTCTTGACGGTCGCCACCGGGCAGTCGACGATGCCGGCGATCTCTTGCTGCGAGAAGCCCTCCACGTACGTGAGCTCCAGAACCGCGCGGTGCTCGTCGCTGAGCGACGCGAGCGCGTCGTCGAGACGGCGGCGGTCGTCGGCGCGCAGCGCGGCATCTTCGGGCGACGCGTCCGGGCTGGCGGCGCCGAGGAGGTCGTCGAGCGGGACGAGCGTCGCGCGGCGCTTGCGCAGCGCGTCGATCGCTTTGTGGTGCGCGATCCCGAACACCCAGGTCCGTGCGCGCGAGCGGCCGCCGAATTTTCCGGCGTTCCGCCAAACCTCCACCATCACGTCGCTCGTCAACTCCTCCGCCAAACCGTCGTCACGAACCAGATCGCGGACGAACCGGTGAACGGCCGGCCCGTGCGCGCGGAAGAACGTCTCGAACGCGACCCGGTCGCGTCGGGCGATTCGCTCCAGCAGGCGCCGGTCGTCGGCGTCGTTCATTGCCCTTCCATACCGCTGCGTCGGGGAAAGGCGCTCAGAGGTTCAGCCCTCGGTCTTCGGCTTGAACGCGAGGGCGAGCGAGTTCATGCAGTAGCGCTGCCCGCTGGGCGCCGGCCCGTCGTCGAAGACGTGCCCGAGATGGGAGCCGCAGTGCGCGCAGCGCGCCTCGGTTCGCACCATCCCGTGCGTGCGGTCCTGGACCAGCTCCACGTTGGCTCGGTCCTCGGGCGCCCAGAAGCTGGGCCAGCCGCTCCCGCTCTCGTACTTGGTCGCCGACGAGAAGAGCACGTTCCCGCACGCCGCGCACGAGTACGTGCCCTCGTCGTGGTTGTGGTACAGCGCCCCGCTGAACGGCCGCTCCGTCGCGCTCTGCCGCAAAACCGCATACTGCTCCGGCGAAAGCTCAGCCCGCCACTCGGCATCGGTCTTCTCGATCTTGTTCACGATCCGCTAGACCGGTGCAAACGCCGGCGTGGTGGCACTACGCGCACTTGGCGCAGCGGCCGGTGAAGGTGACCGTTTCGGCGTCGATGGCGACGTGATGGCGGGCGGCGAGGGCGCGGCGGGCGGCGGCCGGCACGGCGAAGTCGAAGTCGGCGATCGCGCCGCAGCCGGTGCAGCGGAAGTGGGCGTGCGGGCTGCCGGCCGGCTCGTAGACGGCGCTCGAGCTGCCCGGGACGTCGAGCTTCATGACGGCGCCGAGCTCGACCAAACGCGCCAGGCTCCGGTGGACCGTCGCGAAGCCGAGGCGAGGCTGGATCGCGCGGGCGCGCAGCCAGATGTCCTGGGCGCTGAGGTGGGTGCCCATCCCGGCCGCCTCGACGACGCCGAGCACGGTCCGGTAGTTGGACGGAAGTCCCGCTCGGAGGTCGTCGGATGTCGTATCGGTCGTAGGCACGGCGGGCTCGATCCTGGTATCGTGAGGTGAAATCGGTTCTCACTCTCACTCTACGCCGAACCGATAGATTCAGCAAGCGATTTTCGTCAAGAAGCAGCAATTCCGGAGGTTAGTTCCTGTGTTAGCCAAGGTCGGCCAGCCTGCGCCGTCGTTCACGCTCCCGTCCACGAAGGGCGCGACCAGCCCCAAGAACCTGGGCAAAGAGATCAGCTTGTCCGACTACGCGGGCAAGTGGCTCGTGTTTTTCTTCTACCCGCTCGACTTCACGTTCGTCTGCCCGACCGAGATCATCGCGCTCTCGGACCGGCTCGAGGAGTTCGAGGATCTCGACACCGAGGTGCTCGGCGCCTCGACCGACAGCGTGCACTCGCACTTCGCGTGGCTGAACACGCCGCGTGAGAAGAACGGGATCGCCGGCACGGCGTACCCGCTGGTCGCCGACTACACGAAAGCAGTCGCGCGCGCCTACGGCGTCCTCGACGAGGCGACCGGCGTCGCCCAGCGCGGCCTGTTCATCATCGACCCCGAGGGCGTGCTGCGCTACGCGGTGGTCACCAACGACAACGTCGGCCGTTCCGTCGACGAGACGCTCCGCGTGCTCCAGGCGCTCCAGACCGGCGGCCTCTGCCCCGCCGAGTGGACCCCGGGCAAGCAGCTCCTCTCGGTCGCGTAGGAGCGAACGACGATCGCGCTCCGCACCGGCAGCGATCTCCCGTCCCTGGACGGCATCGCGACCTGGATCAACGGCGCCCCGAAGGGCGAGGAGCTGGCCGGCAAGCCGCTCCTCGTCCACTTCTGGTCGCTGAGCTGCTACCTGTGCCACGACGTAGCCGAGAAGGTCGCCGCATGGGCTGCGACCTACGGCCCGCGCGGTCTGGCCGTCGTCGGCGTGCACCAGCCCCGCGTCCCGGAAGAGCTGGACACCGCCAAGGTGACCCAAGACGCCCACAGCGCCATGGGCATCACCTGGCCGTGCGCCGTCGACAACGAGCACGCGCTCGTGCAGCGCTTCGAGAACCAGTTCGTCCCGGCGTACTACCTCTTCGACCGCGACGGCAAGCTGGTCCACCGCCAAGCCGGCGACCGCGGCTTCGAGCGCCTCGTGGCGAAGATCGACGCCGTTCTGGAAGACCAAGCCGCGGCCTGAAGCGCCTCTTGCGCGGGCGACTTGGATGCCCTAAACTCTCGGGGTTGCGGCTTCGGTCTTCGGGCCGGCGCCGTGGCCCCGTGCGCGAGTGGCGGAATTGGTAGACGCACTAGCTTGAGGGGTTAGCGGGAGCAATCTCGTGCTGGTTCAAATCCAGTCTCGCGCACCAAGCATCGTTCTTTCTCGTCTCAGGCCGCGTGGAGCACCACCGGTCCTTTTTATGTGCCGGGGTGCCACGACGGGTGGGATCCGTCCATCGCGCCGCCCCCGCCTCCCGCCACGATCCCCCAACGGCACACCAACGCTAAAATTAAGAGCGACCCGCGAAACTCGGCCCCGTCCCGGCTCGTAGTTGGATTCGACCGACGAGAGGACGGGCTTCCAGTCTTATGTGGTTGACGCGTTTTTCGATTCAGCGGCCCATCATCACCGCCATGCTCTTCATCGCGCTGGCGGTGTTCGGCTTGCAGTCGTACATGAAGCTCGGCCGCAGCCTGAACCCCAACGTCACGTTCCCGATCGTGCTCGTGATCGCGTCGTATCCCGGCGCTTCGCCCGAAGAGATGGAGCGGCTCGTCATCAAGCCGATCGAGGATCAGCTCGACGGCATCCAGCATCTCGACCGCGTCACCGCGACCGCCCAAGAAGGGCGCGCGGTTCTCGGCGTCCAGTTCAAGCTCGACACGAATCTGGACTTCGCGGCGATCGACGTGCAGCGGCGCGTCGATACGGCCCGGGTGTTCATGCCGACCGACTTGGACCCGCCGACCGTCGACAAGAGCGCCGGCGATCAGCAGGCGCCGATCCTCGAGCTCGCGCTGAGCTCGCAGACGCTGTCGGGAACCGCGCTCGCCGATCTGGTCGACCAGCGAATCATCCCCGAGATCAAGCAGATTCCCGACGTGCAGGGCGTCGACGCGCGCGGCGGGGTCAAGCGCGAGTTCCACGTCAGTCCCGATCCGACGCGCTTGCTCGGCACCGGCGCGACCCTGCCGGACGTCTTCAACGCGGTCGCTGCGAACAACCAGAACCTCCCGGGCGGGCGGCTCGACTCGCCGGCGCAGGAGACGGAGGTGTCGATTCGCTCGAGCATCGTGCGCGCGAACGACCTGCTCGGGATCCCGCTCGCCCCGCCGCGCGGCGCGCAGCGCGAGCTGACGATCGGCCACGTCGCGACGGCCGAGGACGGTCACGTCGAGCAGCGGATCGTCTCGAAGTACAACGGCGCGCCGACGATGATCCTCGACGTCAACCGCGTGATCACGGCCGACGAGATCAACTCCACCGCGGTCGCGCGCGCGGACGTCGCCAAGATCGCCAAGAAGTACCCGGCCGTCAAATTTGAAGAGATCGAAGCGCCCGCCGAGTACACGCAGGCCTCGCTGACCGGCGTCCTGCAGAGCCTGACCGAGGGCATCGTGCTGACGGCGCTGGTGCTGATGTTCTTCCTGCACGCGTGGCGCAACGCGCTGGTCGTGATGATGGCGATCCCGTCGTCGCTGCTGGCGACGTTCGTGGTGATGCGCATCGTGCACTTCACGCTCGACATCGTTTCGCTGATGGCGCTCTCGCTGATCATCGGGATCCTGGTCGACGACTCGATCGTCGTGCTGGAGAACATCACGCGTCACCGCGATCTCGGGCTGAGGCCGTTCGACGCGGCGATCAAAGGCCGGGGCGAGATCGGCGGCGCGGCGGTGGCCATCACGCTGGTCGACGTGGTCGTGTTCTTGCCGATCGCGTTCCTGAGCGGGATCGTCGGCAAGTTCATGGTCGAGTTCGGCATCGTCGTCGTCGTCGCGACGCTGTTCTCGCTGCTCGTGTCGTTCACGCTCACGCCGATGCTCGCCGCCCGCTGGTCGGTGCGCAAGCGCAGCGCCGAGCCGCCGCGCGCGCTGGCGTGGTTCCAGCACGCCTTCGAGCGCTTCACGGCGTGGTACCGCGACGTCGGGCTCGCGTATGTGATCCGCCATCGCTGGCTGACTGTGATGGCGTGCGTGCTGTTGGTGGCGAACGCGATCGTGCTTCCGGCCGGCGCCCAGGGGATGTTCGTCGCGCTGGGAATCGACGCGCTCGCGATCGCCGTCACGCTCTTGTGGCTGCCGCTCTCCCTCGCGCTCTACGCCGTCGGCCGGCGCATCCCGGCCGCGACCGGTTCGCACCTGAAGAAGTGGTGCCTCATCGTGGCCGCCGCCGGGATCGCCGTCGCGCTCGCGGGCGCCGGTTTCACCGCGGCGGGCCAGTCGTTCGGCCGCCTCGTCGCCGCCGTCGGCGGCGCCGGCGCGCTGCTCGCGGTCGTCACGCTGGGGATCACGCATCTGCTGGCCGACCGGCCGCGCGTCAGCCCGAAGAGCAGCCTCGGGTTTTCGGTGCTGATCGCCGCGCTGGGCGGCGTCATCGCGCTGCTGCTCGTGTCGGACCGCGCGATCACGACCGAGTTCATTCCGCCGACCCAGGACGGGTCGATCTACATGACGCTGACCTATCCGACCGGAACGCCGCTGCAGAAGACGCAAGCCGCCGCGGACCTGCTCGAGACGAAGATCATCGCCGTCGACGGCGTGCAGAAAGTCATCACCACGACGGGCTTGAAGCCGTCGGGCTTCGGCTCGACGATCGGTGGAAACTACGCCCGCATGTACGCGGGGCTCGACAAGTCGCGCCGCCGCGAAACCAACCGCGCGATCCGCGACCTGCGGAAACTCTCGCCGCTCGTGCCGGGCGCCGTGCTGACGGTCGCCGGCGAAGGCGGCGGCGGCGGCGGGGGCAGCCCGATCTTCTATACGCTCTCCGGTCCGGAGGACGTGATCCAAGGCGCGGCCGACAAGCTGGCCAAGTTCATCCGCGAGGTTCCGGGCACCGTCAACGTCCAGACCGGCGCCGAGAACGAGAGCGACCGGCTCAACATCGAGATCGACCGCGCGAAGTGCGCGATGCTGGGCGTCGACCCCGGCGCCGCCGCGACCGCGGCGCGGATCGCGATCGGCGGCGCGGTGGCGACCCGCGTGCGCACGGTGAGCGGCCTGGTCGACGTGCGCGTGCAGCTTCCCGCGAAGTACCGCAACCGGTTCGCCGACGTGCAGAACATCAAAGTGCGCGCCGGCGACGGCTCGATGTTCCGTCTCGCCGACGTCGCGTCGTTCGGGTACGCCCGCGCGCCGGCGAAGATCGAGCGGCTCGACAAGCAGCGCGTCGTCCGCGTCCTCGCCGGCATCGATCCCGGCGTGACGACGCTGGGGCCGGTGGTCGGCAAGATCAACGAAGCCGTCGCGACGCCGGGCTTTCTGCCGAACGGCGTGTCGTTGCGCGCCTCCGGCGACTCGCAGTTCTTCGAGGAGACGATGTCGAGCATGGCGATCGCGCTGCTGACGTCGTTCACGCTGGTCTACGTGCTCATGGTGATCCTCTACGGCTCGTTCTTCACGCCGGCCGTCATCATGGTCTCGGTGCCGGTCGCGATCGTCGGCGCGCTGTTCGGGCTGGCAGTGACGCACCAGACGCTGAACCTGTTCTCGATGATCGGCATCATCATGCTCTTCGGGCTGGTCGCGAAGAACGGGATCCTGCTGGTCGACTACGCCAACACCATGCGCAAGCGCGGCATGCGCGCGGTCGAGGCGATGCGCGCCGCGGCCGGCGTGCGGCTCCGCCCGATCGTCATGACGACGGCCGCGATGGTCTTCGGCATGCTGCCCCTCTCGCTCGGGCTCGCGGAGGGCGCGGAGTTCAGGCGTTCGATGGGCACGGTGCTGATCGGCGGCTTGCTGAGCTCGCTGATTCTGACGCTGTTCCTCGTCCCGGTCGTCTACAGTTGGGTCGTCGGCTGGCTCGAGTTGCGCGCCGACCGCCGTGCGCTGCGCCACGAGCACGAGGACGACGACTTCACCGCGGAGCGCATCCCGGCCGGGGCTCACGGCGACTGAGCGCTCGCCGAACGCACCCGCTTGCGCCGCCGTTGACGGCTCCGCGGGGCGGACCCGGCAGTCTGGGAAATCTCTGAGAACGGGTAAGGGGACCTCCGGCAACATGCTTTGCGGAGGTCCTCGTACTCGATGCAGACACCCACTACGCGGAGGCTGACCGCGCTCGGCGCCACCGCCTTGCTGTCCTCGGCGCTGGCGAGCCCGGCGCTGGCGGCCGGCCCGGTCACGGTCCAGCTCAACGGCAACACCCTCAACTTGAACCCCGCGCCGACGGAACGCGCCGGCCGCGTCTTCGTCCCGCTGCGCGGCGTGTTCGAGAACCTCGGCGCGTCCGTGGTCTACCAGGGCGGCGTCATCAACGCGACGGGTCGCGGGCACAACATCTCGCTCAAGATCAACTCGCAGCAAGCGACGGTCGACGGGCAGCAGCAGAACCTCGACGTCGCGCCGTTCATCATCGGCGCGTCGACCTACGTTCCGCTGCGCTTCGTGTCACAGGCGCTCGGCGCGACGGTGAACTACGACGGCGCGAACCGCATGGTCGCGATCAGCGCGAGCGGCGCGCCGGTGAACACGGCGCAGAATCCCCCGAACCAGACGATCACGCCGGTGCCCGGTAATCAGGGCGGCGGCGGCGGTTCGATCACGCTCACCGGCCAGATGCCGGGTCCCGGCGCCGAAGTGACGTCGCGTCGCCCGACGATCGGCGCTACCTTCGCCGGTGCTACCGCCGATCCGAACAGCGTCCGTGTGATGCTCGACAGTACGGACATCACGAACGAGTCGACGCGCTCGCCGCGCGGTTTCCTGTTCGTTCCGCGCGCCGGGCTCGCGCCCGGTCAGCACCGCGTCCGCGTCTCCGGGAGCGACTCGAACGGCAATCCGTTCAATCGCGGCTGGGGCTTCACGTCCGGTACGTCGACCGCGATGGCCGGCGAGATCCGGAACGTGCAGCCTGCGAACGGCGCGACCGTCGCGCAGCAGTTCACCGTGACCGGACGGACGTCGCCGGGCGCACGGGTCGCGATCCAAGTCGGAACGACGTCCGGTCAGCCGACGTCGGTCGGCGGCCTGCTCGGCGCCATTCTCGGCGTCGGCGGCCAGACGAACACCGCGAACACGACGGTGACGGCGGACGCGAACGGCCGGTTCTCGCAACAGGTCAACATCAACGCCCCGTCAGGGACGCGGCTGGTCCTCGCGATCACGGCAACCGACCCGGCGACCGGCGCGAGCGGGACGCCGGTTCAGGAGACCCTCACCATCCAATAGGCGCGGGGCAGGGCACGGAGGGCACGGTGTCTCACCGGTTCCCGTGCCCGCTCGCGTCGCGTTGATCACCGGAGCCGCGGCCGGACTCGGCCGCGGCATCGCCCTCTGCCTCGCCGAGCGCGGCGACCGCGTGGCCTTCACCTACCGCCCGGGCGGAACGCCGCCCGACGCGACGCTCGCGCTGCTCCGCCCGCACGACCCGGACGCGCTGGCTATTCCGGCCGGCTTCGAGCGCTTCGAGGCGGCCGCCGAGACGGTCCGCGCCGTGGAGGCCGCGCGCGGCCCGGTCGACGTGCTCGTGCACGCGGTCGGCCCGGTCGTCGTGAAGCGCTTCGCGCGCTGCACGCCCGAGGAGTACCGCCTGATGACCGAGGCCAACCTGGGCTCGGCGGTCGCGCTGGCGTTCGCCGTGCTGCCCGGGATGCGCGAGCGGCGCTTCGGGCGGCTGGTGTACTTCGGGATGAACGGCTCGTCGGTGACGCGGCCGGCGCGCGGGATGGCGCTCTACGGCGCCGCGAAGGCGGGCGTCGTGACGTTCGCGCGCGCGCTCGCGCTCGAGGAAGCGGCGCACGGGATCTCGGTCAACGTGATCGAGCCCGGCGACATTCGCGACAAGGAGGCGGGCCGGGCGGCGGCGGCCGAGCGAGCGGCGAACAACCCGACCGGACACCCGGGGTCGTGGGAAGACGTCGCCGCCGCGGTGCTGTTCGCGACGGCGGAAGAGAACGGTTTCTTGAACGGAATGGTGCTCGGTGTGAACGGCGGACTGACGGACCCGCACGAGTGAAGTACGCGACTTGGGGGATCGTCGCGTTCGTCACGCTCATGCGCGGCTTCGCGGCGTGGAAGCTCCCGCTGACCGGCGACGAGGCGTACTACTGGGAGTGGGCCAAGCACCTCGCGCTCGGCTACGCCGACCACCCGCCGATGGTCGCGTACCTGATCTTCCCGCTCGACTGGGCGACGGCGAATCCGCTCTTCGTGCGGCTCGGCTTCTTGATCTGCGGCGTCGTCGCGACGCTGGCCGCGGCGGGTGCGGCGAAACGGATCACCGGCGACGAGCGCGCCGGCATGGTGACCGCGCTCGCGATGACGCTCGCGCCGATGCTCTCGGTCGGCTTCGTGATCGCCACGCCGGACGGCCCGCTGATGGCGAGCTGGGCGCTGTGCCTCTACCTCGCCGTGCGCGCGTCGCAGACGCACGAGCGGCGCGATTACGTGCTGCTCGGCGTCGCGGTCGCGTGCGCGCTGCTCTCGAAGATGTTCGCCTGGGCGCTGGTCGCCGGGATCGTGGCGTGGTCGCTCGCGCCGCAGCGGCGCAGCCTGTGGCGCGAGGGGCTGTCGGTGTCCTTTGCGATCGCCGCGGTGCTGTACGCGCCGTTCGTGGTGTGGAACGCGCAGCATCACTGGATCAGCTTCCTGTTCGCGTTCGAGCAGCGGCACGTCGCCGAGCCGCTGTGGTACCGGCCGTTCTCGTACTTGCTCGCGAACGCGGGCGCGTACTCGCCGGGGCTGTGGATCGCGGCGCTGCTGGTGCTGGTGCGCCCGCGGAACGCGCTGATCGCGTGGACATCGATCCCGCTGAGCGTGCTGCTGATCCTGCTGAACTTTCACGAGCGGATCGAGCTGCACTGGTTCTTCGGGCCATACGTCTCGCTGGCGGTCGGGATGGGCGTCGTGTTCGAGGAGCTCTCGCACCGCGCGCGCGTGCTGTGGGCGACCGCCGCGGCGGTTCCGGCCGCGGTGCTCATCCCGTTCCTGTTTCTCGCCGCCGCGTTTCCGGGCCAGCTGTACTCGCAGTTCCGCGCGACGGGCTCGACGCTGCGCAACAGCGGCCCGTTCGAGATCTTCACCTACTGGCCGCTGGCGCAAGACGTCAAGCGCATGGCCGATGCGAACCAAGCCGTCGTCGTCACCGACGGCTACGGCTTCTCGTCGCAGATGGATTTCGAGGCCGGGATACCGCCGGTCGTGATCGGCTACGCGCAGCAAGGCCAGGAGGCGCGGCACTGGTACGACGCCGAGATGCATCCGCGCCGCATCCTGTTCGTCGACAAGGAGCCGCTCGTGCCGCGCCCCGGCCATCCCGACGACAAGCAAGGCCGTCCGGATTTCCGCCGGCGTCTCGCCGCGGCGTGCGGGGACGTGCGTCCGGGTCCGGTCCTCGGCTATATGTACACCGATCCCACCGGACACTCCGTGCCGGCGCGCACGTACTTCCTCACCTGGTGCGACGACCCGCGCGCGAACGCGATCCGCTACCTGCGCTGGGAAGACGGCGTCGCCTCCCGGACCGCGTCGCGCTAGTGTTCCACGAGCGAAGGCGAGCGGAATACCGGTGATCGACTACATCCCGCTCACTGCGACGGCCGGAAAGCGCACGACGACCGCGGAGCTTCGCACGCTCGCGTCGGAGCGCATGCACCGGCTGGGGTACCCGTACGTCGCCACGGAGTTTTCGCCGAGCCGTTCGGGCTGCCGCTTCGACGTGATCGGCCTCGGCCGGTACACGCGCCAGGTCCGCATCTACGAGGTCAAATCGTCGCGCGCTGATTTCCTAGCGGACGGCAAGTGGCCGTCGTACCTGCCGTACTGCACGCACTTCGCGTTCGTCGCGCCGGCCGGCTGCATCCAGCGCTGGGAGCTACCGCCCGACGTCGGCTTGATCGAGTACGGCCACCCGAGCTTCGAGAAGATGCTCCGCAACCGGCGCTTCGGCTTCACCATCCACCGCGACGACATCCTCCGCAGCTCGCGACCCGCGCGGCGGCTTCGCGACGGCGTCGACGATGCGCACTGGCTCGGTATCGTGGAGGCCATTGCGTTCTCGAGCCGCATCGCCGAGCCGTGCGAGACGTTCACGGACGGTGCGGGAATTTGAGGCACGTTAGAAAGTCAAAATTTCAGACGCGACGGAAACGGCCCGTCCTCAATGCCAGAAAAGATGCGCGCATGGTGCGAAACCCACGGGACGAGCGTTGGAGCAACTTGGTGGATCATCCAGAGAATGGAATTATAGTGTCCGGGAAGGTCTCGCCAGAAGATCGGTTCGTGATGAGCCACGCGGTTGCGAAAGCGTAAGAGCGGACCGAGCCGCCCGGCGATCATTGAACGTCTCGTTCCGGCCGGGAACGCCTTCGATAGTGCTGGCCCCCACAGATATCGCGTATAGGCGCCACCCGGACCCGGTCTCAGGAGATTGACCCAAAAGCCGAGCGAAAGCTCCTCCACAATGCGTGCCTGAGACGGCGTTTTTCCGCGGGCTCCGATCTTGTTCTTGACTTTTTGAATCCGAACGGCGAAATCCGGGTCGATCGCCCGGAACGCCGGATCATCGTACCAGGGCGCGGTAAAAGCGCAAGTCAACTCTCGATCAAGGGCGTTTCTCAATGAAACCTCGAGGACGCCGATCGGACCGAAGAACGCAGACGCGATATTCGCATTCCACACGTATAAGTCGATCGCTCGCTCCAAGTCGCCCGAAACAGCATTTCGGTACGCGGCGAGCCGATCAGTACTGAGCGCGGCTTCCACGTCCGCGCGAACTTGAGGCGTATAGAAAAAAACATGTATTTGAGCCGCATTGACAGCGGCGATGGTCGTAATTATACTATGCGAGTGTGCCCCTGGAGCCACTGCCGAAAGGTACGCGTCAGGGGCCTACTCATTTTTGTGCGTGGGTCAATACGGCCGTCGCAATGCCATGGACCTTTGATCTAGTCGAGCTACGACGAAACTTGGCCGTTTGGGCGCCCGATCGAGTTGAGGATCAATGTCGCTAGCGCACGAGTGTGGTCGGCCCGATCAGTGCTGAAACACCGACCGGGCCTGTCATCATGTGGCCCGAACGGTCTCGTCTCGCTGCTGCTGCTCGCGACGGTGGCGCGTCGTAGAGGTTCCGTTGCGACGGACCTGCACGATGCGGCGGACCACGCCGAGATCTGGCTGGCAATCAAGCTGCGGACGCACGTCGACGATGTCTTGCGCGGTGTCGCGGCACATCTCGAGAGCGGTGATCCGCTCTGGGTATGAGGCGGATCTATTCGCGGCAAACGACGGGAGGGGAGCGATTGCTCGGTCGCTCTCCTCTCTGTTTCGTGCACTCGGATGAATGACGATCGGCTGACAGGCGTGGCCGTTCAGGATGACGAGCCTGTCCCGGCGACGTACTCGCTGCTGGGCCCTGAACGTCCAGCGATGGACCACTTTCACCACGGAGCCGGTATTTGAGCGATCATCGTCCCTTCGCGCTGCCGGGAGCGCGGCCGCAGTACGGACCCGACAAGGTCGTCGACGTGCTGCACATCGATCTTCATCTTCGGCCCGATGTGAACGCCAAGCGCCTCGACGGAGTGTGCACGACCACGGTCCGGGCGATCGAGGACGGCGTCGCTAGGCTGGTGCTCAACGCCGTCGATCTCCACGTGAGTGATGTTCGGCGCACGGGCGAGCCGGCGGAAGCGCTCGCGTTCCGGTCGACCGCCGATCATCTCGAGATCACCGTCGAGCCGCCGCTCGCCGCCGGCGACGAGCTCGTGTTCGCGGTGACGTACCGCGCCGACGATCCGCGGCGCGGGATGTACTTCATCGAGCACGAGCCGAAGCACGTCTGGACGCAGTGCCAGGACACCGACGCGCGGTTCGTCTTTCCGTGCTTCGACTATCCGGCCTCGAAGCAGACGACCTCGACGACGATCGTCGTACCGAACGGGCTGTTCGCGCTCGGCAACGGCGCGCTGGTCGAACGTACCGAAGGACCGGCCGAGACAACGTATCGCTACGAGCAGCGCATGCCGCACCCGACGTATCTCATGACCGTGGTCGCCGGGCCGTTCAGCGAGATCCGGCAGCCGCACGACCGCGTGCCGATGTTCTACTACACGCTGCCGGGCCGCGAGGCCGACGGCGAGCGCGCGTTCGGGAACACGCCGTGCATGCTGGACGTCTTCGAGGGCACGATCGGCGTGCCGTACCCGTACGAGCGCTACTCGCAGATCGCGGTCGCCGACTTCACCTTCGGCGGGATGGAGAACACCTCCGCGACGACGCAGACCGACCGCGTCCTGCACGACGAGCGCGCGCACCTCGACTACAGCGCCGACTACCTCGCCTCGCACGAGCTCGCGCACCAGTGGTTCGGCGACCTCGTCACCTGCCGCGACTGGGCGCACGCGTGGCTGAACGAAGGGTTCGCGACGTACTTCGAGGCGGTCTGGCTCGAAGCCGACAAAGGCTGGGACGAGTACGTCTACGACGTCTACGGCGTGGTGCAGCGCTATCTCGAGGAGGACGCCGAGCGTTACCGTCGGCCCATCGTCTGCAACCTGTTCCGCGACCCGATCGAACTGTTCGACCGCCACTTGTACGAAAAAGGCGGCGCGGTGCTGCACATGCTGCGGGGCGAGCTGGGCTGGGCGCGGATGAAGCGTTCCCTCACGCGCTACGTCCGCAGCAACGAGCAGGGGAACGTCGAGACGATCGACTTGATTCGCGCGATCGAGGCGGAGACCGGGCGCAACACGCGCCGGTTCTTCGCGCAGTGGGTCGAGCGCGGCGGCCATCCGCAGCTCGACGTCGCCTACAAGTGGGACGGTGAGCGCAAGACCGCGCTGATCACGGTGACGCAGAAGCAGACGATCGACGATGCCAACCCGGCGTACGTCTTCGACCTCGACGCCGGCTTCGTGCCCGAGACGCCCGATACGGTCGGGACGAACTACGGCGACGGGCCGCTGAACGGCGAGACGCGCGTGCGGCTGCACGTCGAGCGCGCGCCGCAGACGTTCGCCGTGCCGCTCGAGCGCGAGCCGGCCCTCGTGCGCGTCGACCCCGCGGCGTGGGTGCTCTCGTCGTGGACGTCGTCGCTCGGAACGGACGTGCACGCCGCGATCCTGCGTTCCGATCCGTCGCCGATCGCGCGCATCCGGGCCGCGAAGGCGCTGGCGAAGGACCCCAACCGCATCGCGCGCGAGGCGCTCGCTCACGCGCTGGAGCACGATCCGTTCTGGGGCGCCGGCGTCGAGGTCGCCGCGGCGCTCGGGGCCTCGCAAGCACCGTTCGCGCGCGAAGCGCTGCTGGCGAACGCGCGGCACCGGCATCCGAAGGTTCGCCGCGCGATCGCGACCGCGCTCGGCAACTTTCGCGACGCCGCGGTCGCCGACGCGCTCCTCGGCTTGCGCGACGACCCCTCGTACTTCGTCGTTGCGGCGGCGCTGAACGCGCTCGGCAAGACGCGCGACCCGCGCGCGTTCGACGCCCTGGTCGCCGGCACGACGACGCCCTCGTGGAACGAGACGATCGCGTCGGGTGCGCTCCGCGGGCTCGGCGCGCTCGCCGACGCGCGCGCGATCCCGGTCCTGCGCGGCGCGCTCGCGCCGAACCGCTACGAGGCGGTTCGGCGTGCGGCGCTCGCGGCGCTCGCGCAGCTCGGCACGCTCGTCGACACGACGCGCACCGAAGCCGTCGACGCGATCCAGGCGACGCTGCGCGACGCCGGATATCTGGTGCGCGTCTCGGCCTTCGCGGCGGCGGAGAAGCTCGCTGATCCACGGCTGCTGCCGGCGCTCGACCGGCTCGCCGAGAGCGAGGACGACGGGCGGTTGCGGCGCGACGCGGCCGAAGCGGCGATCCGCATTCGCGAAGCGCAAACCAAGCCCGCCGCGTTGGTCGAGCTGCGCGAAGAGATCGACCGGCTGCGCGCCGAGGGCCAGTCGCTGCGCGAACGTCTGGACGCCGCCGGAACGAAGTGAGCGGGTTTCGCTCCCTCGCCGTCGCGGTGCTGGCGCTCGCGGCGGCGTCCGCGTGCTCGCGTCCGCAGACGACGATCGCGCCCAGCGGTCCGACGCCGCTCGTCGCGGCGCCGAGCGCGCCGGCCTGGAGCTCCGGCGAGCTGCGCGCGCTCCAGTCGCAGTTGCGCGGCGTGCTCGGCGCGCCCGCGCTCGGCGCCGCCGGGATCGCGGTCGTGGACGGCGACGGCCGGCCGCTGTTCATGCGGCACGAGCGGGTGCCGATGACGCCGGCTTCGACCTTCAAGGTGCTGGCCGGCGCCGCGGCTTTGCAGACGCTGGGCCCGGATTTCCGCTTCTCGACGACGCTGGAGTCGGTCGACGATCCGGCGGACGCGACGATTCGCGGGGACGTCTATCTCGTCGGCACCGGCGATCCGCTGTTCACGCGCGACGATCTGCGCGGCGGTGCCGCGGCGCTCGCGCGGTCCGGGCTGCGCACGATCACCGGCGGTGTCGTCGCCGACGCGAGCGTGTTCTCGGGACCCGAGGTGAACCCGGCCTGGGACCCCGACGACTTGCAGTACGGCTACGCCGCCGGAACCAGCGCGCTCTCGCTCGATCAAGGGACCGTCGAGTTTCATCTCGTTCCGACCGTCGTCGGCGCGCCGGCACGGATCACGTTCCTGCCGCCGAGCGACATGGTGCGCGTGCGCGGCTCGGTGCTCACGTCCTACTCGACGCTGCTCTCCATCAACCGGGATGCGTCGCGCAACGACTTCGCGTTCGACGGGCACGTCGCCGCAGGCGCCGAGCAGTCGTTCTGGCGTCCGCTCATCGATCTTCCGCGGTACGCTGCCGGCGCCGCGCGCGCCGCGCTGCGGCAGCGCGGGATCGCGGTCGGCGGCAGCGTTCGCGTCGGCGTCGCACCGGTCGCGCCGTACGTGCTGTGGCGGCATCGCTCGCCGCGGCTGCTCGACATCGTGCACGAGATGATGCTCGAGTCGAACAACCACTTCGCCGAACAGCTCCTGCGCGCCGTCGGCGCGACGCGCGGCACCGGCACCGAAGCGAACGGCGCGATCGTCGAGAAGGCGATCCTCGCGCGCGGAGGCGTCCCGCAAGACGGGCTGCGCATCGTCGACGGAAGCGGTCTGGCGCCGAGCGACCGCGTCTCGGCGCTGACGCTGGCGATGCTCTTGGCGCGAACCGCCGCCGAACCGGGCGGCGCGCTGTTCGTCGGGTCGTTGCCGCGCGTCGGCATCGAAGGAACCGTGCGCCGGCGGCGCGTCACCGACGCGCGCGGGCGCGCTCGCGCGAAGAGCGGGCACATCGAGAACGTCAACGCGCTCACCGGCTATGTCGAGACGCGGCGGCACGGGCGTGTCTCGTTCGCCTTCATCGTGAACGACCGGCGGGCGGATGATACTGCCGTTTATGTCGGCGTCGATCGGGCGCTGGACATCTTGGCTCGTTCCTAGACCGGGTGGTGGCGGAGGCGGACGCCGCACGTACCGGTGACGGGGACGCATCGCCCGCGCATCCTGCGCGAACGATGCTCCCGCTCCGGCGCCTCCCGCCCATCCTGGGCTCCGGCGCCTCCGCGAGGCCCCGTCACCGGTACGTGCGACGTCCGCCTCTCGGGACGATGAGGAGCGAGCGTAGCTTTTCTTCGTTCGCTTTTGCGAGTTCGCGTGTACGTATCGGCGCCAGCGGGTCGTCTTGGATGCGCTCGTCGAGAACCGTGGCGTGGGCCAGCCACAATTGCGCGCGACGCGTGTGCGGGTTGCTGGATACGGCCGCTTTGGTGTACTCGGACGCGGCTCGTTGGAGGTAGATCGAGCGAATGCGTCCGCCGGCATGGTCGGCGCAGCGCTCGGTGCGTTCCGCGTCGGCGATGCATGCTGCGATCGTAGATCGCGTCGGACGGGCGTCGCATGCGCGTGCATCGTGGCCGTTAGGGACGGGGCATGTCGCTGTGGTTGACGATGTGACGGCGAAGAGCGCGATCAGCGTGGGCGTTATGAGATATATTGCCGATTTGTTTCCGTGGTTCAATTTTTCTATCATGATGCACAGCAATCGCCGTAGGTGGTGGTGTTTGATTGCGGGAAAGGTTGGAACGCGATGACTGCGCTCGATCCCACGATACTCTCTCGCGTCCTCGCGCGCGCGCTGCGGCGCGGCGGCGACTTTGCGGACGTCTTCTTCGAAAACCGGCTGACGCAGTCGTTCAGGCTCCAAGACGGACAAATTCGCGAAGCATCGTCGACGGTCATTCGCGGGGCGGGCGTTCGGGTGGTGCTCGGCCAGCGCGCCGGATACGCGTACTCCGACGATTTGGACGAGGCGGCGCTGCTGCGCGCGGCCGAGGCCGCTTCGCTGATCGCGCGCGGCGGCGGCGAACAGGACATCGTCGTGAAGCTGGCCACAAAGGCGGCGCCGGCGATGTACGACTCCCATCCGGACGAACCGGCGGAGTCCGGCCGATACGTGGAGCTGCTCGCGCGCGCCGACCGGGCCGCTCGCGCGTTCGACCCGCGCGTCGCTGCCGTGAACGCGTTCATCACCGACGAGCTGCAGTACGTGCAAATCGCGTCCAGCGACGGGCGCATCGTGACCGACCGGCGGCCGCTGGTCGCACTCGGGGTGCAAGTCGTCGCGCGCGAAGGCTCGCAGCGCGAGAACGGGTATCTCGGCGACGGCGGCCGGACCAGCATCGAGATCTACGACGTGCACACGCCGGAAGAGATCGCGCGTGAGTCGGCGCGGATCGCGACGACGAAGCTCGGCGCGCGCGAAGCGCCGGCGGGCGAGATGCCGGTCGTGATCGGCGCGGGCGGCGGCGGCGTGCTGCTGCACGAGGCGGTGGGGCACGGGCTGGAAGCGGACTTCAACCGCAAAGGAACCTCGCTGTATAGCGGACGCGTCGGTGAGCGCGTCGCTTCCGATCTCGTCACGATCTACGACGACGGCGACATTCCGGGCGAGCGCGGCACCGTGGCCTGCGACGACGAGGGCGTGCCGGGGCAGCACAAGGTGCTGGTCGAGAACGGCATCTTGCGCGGCTACATGCAGGACCGCATGAACGCGCGGCTGATGGGCGTGCAGTCGACCGGGAGCGGGCGGCGCGAGTCGTACCGCGTCCTGCCGCAGCCGCGCATGTGCAACACCTTCATGCCGGCCGGGACGTCGACGCGCGAGGAGATCATCGCGTCGGTCGACCGCGGGCTGTACGCGACCTCGTTCAGCGGCGGGCAGGTCGAGATCTCGAAGGGCGACTTCGTGTTCATGCTCGCCGAAGGCTATCTGATCGAAGGCGGCAAGATCACCGCGCCGGTGCGCGGGGCGACGCTGGTGGGGAACGGGCCGGACGCGATGACGAAGGTGACGATGGTCGCGCACGACGGGCGGCTGGCGAACCGCTCGTACACCTGCGGGAAAGGCGGGCAACGCGTCCCGGTCGGCGTCGGAATTCCCACCGTGAAGCTCGCGTCGTGCACCGTCGGGGGAACCGGGCGTGGCTGACTCGCGCGACGAAGCGCTCGCGCTGGCCGAAACGGCGCTCGCGCTCGTTGTCGAGGCGGGCGCGACCGACGCCGACGCGACGGTGACGATCGCCGACCGGTTCGCGTGCGAGGCGCGCGACGACGAGATCACCAAGCTGGAGCGCTCGCGCGGTCGCGGGCTGCACGTGCGCGCGTTCGTCGGCACGCGCCGCTCGTCGCTGGCGACCAGCGATCTGTCGCGCGACGGCATCGCGGCGCTGGCGAAGCGGGTCGTCGCGGCGGCGGCGTTCGTCGGCGAGGACCCGCATGCCGGCTTGCCGGACGCGGTGGCATCCGACGGCGTGTGCGACCACGACCTGTTCACCGTCGCGGCGGACGTGGCGGAGCGCGCCGACGAGGAGAAGATCGACGAGGCGCTCGCGATGGAAGGCGCGGTGCGCGCGGCCGATGCGCGGATCGCCAACTCCGACGGCTCGCGCGTGCGCGACTCGATCACGTCGTGGGCGCTGGCGAACACGCGCGGCTTTCGCGGCGTGACGCAGGGCTCGCACGTCTCGCGCGCAGCGGCGCCGGTCGCGCTCGACGGGGACGACAAGCGGATCGGCCACTACGGGACCGCGGCCCGCGGCTGGACGACCGCGGAGACCGCGCAGGCGGTCGCGCTGCACGCGGTGCACCGCGCGCTGGCGCTGGTCGGCGCGCGCAAGCCCGCGACGATGCGCGTGCCGGTGATCTTCGAGCGCGACGTAGCGGCGGCGGTGCTCGACGATCTCTTCGCGGCGCTCACCGCGGCGAACGTCGCGGTCGGGAACTCGTGGCTCACCGACCGCGCCGGGCAGCGCATCGCGAACGAGCGCGTCACGATCGTCGACGACGGGCGGCTGCCGGGCGGCCTCGGCAGCTCGCCCTTCGACGGGGAAGGCGTCCCGACGCGCGAGACGTTCGTCGTGCGCGAGGGGATCTTGGAAACGTATCTCAGCGACACGTACTGGGGGCGGCGGCTCGGTATCGCGTCGACCGGCAACGGCCGGCACGGAACCGTGAGCGCGAACAACTTCTACCTCGTGCCGGATTCCGGAACGCTCGACGATCTCGTCTCGGCGACGGAGCGCGGCGTCCTCGTGCTCGACACGATCGGGTTCGCCACGGAGTACGCGAGCGGCGTCTACAGCCGCGGCGCGCGCGGCATCTACATCGAGGACGGCGCCCCGAAGTACCCAATCGACGAGTTCACCATCGCCTCGACGTTTCAGGACATGCTGATGAACGTCGACGCGATCGCGGGCGACCTGCGCTTCGACGCGACCGTCGTGGCGCCGTCGTTCCGCGTCGCCGAGATGACGATCAGCGGAACGTAGCGCGCGCCGCGCTGCGTCGTGAACCTGCATATGGCTTGAAAAGGAACACAACCGTCCGACGGGCGAACCTGAGGGGCACTCATCCTGCTCGACGGACGGTGCTGCATGGTCTCCGACGTGTCCGCGCGCGTTCTGCTGGTCCACGGCACGTTCTCCGCTGACGTCAGCCCAAGCGGCGAGAAGTGGTGGCAAGTCGGGAGCGCTTTTCGACGCGCGCTTTCCGAGAAGACAGGACTTCGCGAATCCGAGCCGCCGACAGTCTTTCACTGGTCGGGCGAAAATCTCGAGAGCGAGCGGCGCAATGCTGCATACGATCTCGCCGACCTGCTGCAGACGTGGGAACGGACCGGTCAGCCGTATCACCTCGTCGGCCACAGCCACGGTGGATCGGTCGTATGGGGTGCGCTGCAAGAGCTGGTGCGCCGCGGCAATCAGCTACACATGCTGCTCTCGTGGTGCACCGTGGGGACCCCGTTTCTGCGGTTCGGGAATCGTGGTGCAGTAAGCTGGGTCGCGCTCCGATTGCTCGTTGCGGCGGTGTGTCTCGCGCTCACGACGGCTGACCTGGCCATTTTCCGGACCTGGGCACCGGATATCCTCGGCGGAGTGACGGCGCCCTCAACGGCGATGATCGAAATCGTTCTCGGCGCCCTTCTGGTCGTTCTCATCGGCGGGAACGGCATCGTGCTCGCGGCTTCGCTCAGCGCCGCACGAACAGGTCGCCGCTTCGCCATGGCTGGAGTGTTGCTCGCAACCGCCGCGGTCGCGATTCTTTCCGTGCGACTGGCGTACGCTGCGGCGGCGGACGCCGAAGAGCTCCGCGTCTGGGCCGGCGTGGCGCCGGCGGCGGCCTTTCTGACCAGTTGGCTCGTCAGTGCAGGTATCTTCGCGACCGTTGCGCTCGCTGCCGTCTCCGTGGCGACGGGACGTCTCGCGACGAGAAACGCGGACCGTATCGCGGTGCGCGCGCTACAACTCGTCCAGGACCGCTATCTCGGGTTGTGGTCGCATGCAGACGAAGCGATCAATGGCCTGATGGGCACGCTGACTGCTCCGCCACCGATCGTACCGCGGCGTCCCGAACGCGCCAGGGGACTTGGCGGTCGGATGCTGGCGGCGCTCACTGGGCCGTTCCGAGTCACATACAACGGGTGGATGGCCCCCGTCAGCGACGAGTTCGTCTGGGACAGGATTACGAAGCGGCTTCAAGGCAACGACACGAATCGATTCGTCGTGAGCGACATTCGGCGCGAACCAGCGCCCGGCGTCCCGGCGTTTCCGATTCCGGTGGAGGCGGAGTCACAGCTGCTTGCGCTCGCCGACGCGGAAGGAGCAGCGCTGCTGCCGCTTGCGCGAAAGCTTCTCGGATCCGCTGCGACCGCGTTCGCGCGAGAAGCGACCCTGGTCTCGGTCCTGGCCGAGGCTGGCCCGGACCGCGACGCCATCTTCAAAGGATTGATCCACACGAATTACTTCGCGAGTGACGAGCTCGCAGGGCTGATAGCCACGCACATCCGAGGCGGCGCGCCCCATGAAGCCGGCGCCGCCGCCAATTCCGTCCTCGCCTCGCCGGCCACGTCGCGATCTCGCTTGTCCGCAGCGGCGTTCCTCTTGCTCGCTGCGGTCGCGATCGCTGCACTGGTCACGAACCGGCTGCTTTTTGGAACGGTGGTCTATCCGCACACGAACGAGTTCGCATTTCACCAGGCGATCTCTCGGCTTCCGCTCCTGTTCGCGGTCAGTCCTGGGATCGAGCAGCCTGCTCCGACGTACGTTGCGGCACTTGCAAGCGCCGGAGAGGCACGCCTCGCCGAATCGACGATCGCGAGCATCGAAGACGAGACCGTTCAGGCCAGCTGTTACTTGGCGCTGGCGGCAGCGCTCGCGAAATCACACTCGTTCGACAGCGCAAACCGAGCCGTCGGTCTGGCCTTCTCTCGCATCGGCCGAGCGCCCTCGAACGCGGCAGTCGACCTGTTTCGCGACGCGACGGCGGCCGCGAGCGCGCTTATCGATGCCGGACGGCCGGACCTTGCTGCGTCCATCCTGGCCGCAGAAGAGCAGTTGGTTCCAAAGGTGCCGCGCGGGAACAACAGGGCGTCCGCGCTCAACGGGATGGTCGATGCGCGATTGCGTCTCCACGACCAGGCCTCCGCCAGGAGGCTCGTGCGCCTCGAGGTCGACAACGTTTTGCTGGACGACGGGGCAGCGTTCGCGGCGGATACGGCGGACGCTCTCCGGAAGCTCGGTGAACGCGATCGCGCGGCAGCATTTCTGCGTACGGTCCTGAGGCGGTTCAAGAAGCCGCGTGACGACCCGTTTCATGGAAGGGCCATCGTGCTGGCCGAGATCGGCGCGGAGCTGATGTTGCTAAAGCGCGACATTCGTCAGGCCGAAACGCTGATCGAAGCGGCGCTGCGCGACGTCCGGGGCGAGACCTCATTGCGCGATAGGGCGATTGGTGAGGTGGCGGAGATGCTCGCACGCTTCGACCAGGACGCCTTCGTGATTCGCGCGGCGAGAGCGGAACCCCGGCCATCGGCTCGATACGTGCTGTTACGCGCGTTGTTTACGGAACGCCACGTGCGACAGAGTGCATTCACACAACGCATCACCGACCGCGAGTTGCTCGGGAGCTGGACCGAGTCGGCCGAACATATCGCGGATCGCTCGACGAAGACATCCGCGCTCGCGAACATCGCCGACGTCTATCACCGCTTCGGCGATGCGCGCTTGGCGCGGCGATTCGCCGATGCTGCCTCGACCGCGGCTGCGGAGATCGGAACCGCAGCCGATCGGCCGGAAGGCGGAGATACGCCCCCGACAAAAAGGGCGCTTGCGCTCGTGCGAGTGGCGCAGCTGTACGAAGACCTCGGCGCCAGAAACGACGAATGGTTGGCGCTCGGGCGCGCTGAAAAGATTGCGTCGCGTGCACAAGGCGCCGATTTCGCGCGCAGCTATATTCGTGCGCCCGTTGCACGCCAACTCGTACGGGCAAGAGCGTACCGACGCGCCATCGATCTCTGCGAGTCGTGCAGCTCTGAGGACCGATTATCGGTCTATACGGCGATCTTGGAGGATTGGACAGCGACGCGACAGATCGCCGAGAAGCTGAGGCGGTCGCAGTCTCGCAGTTCGCGCGACGCCTAGCGGGGCGTCTATACGATCGTCGAGCGGGCCGTGTTGACGCGGCGCACGTCGGCGGTGGGCTCGACCGACATCACGTCGATCGGGTCGCGCTTGCCGCGGACCGCTTGCGCACCCAGCGGGTGCACGATGTAGCGCGCCGGGTCGCGCACCTGGTGCATCACGTCCTCGGTCGCGACGACCGGGACGCGCAGGCGCTTCGAGAGGCCCTCGACGCGCTTGGCGGTGTTGACCGTGTCGGAGACGACGGTCGTGTCGAGGTGGCGGGCGTCGCCGACGGTGCCGAACGTCACCGGGCCGGTGTGGATGCCGACGCCGATCTCGATCGGCGGGCCGATCTTCTCGCGGTTCAGCTCGCGCACCGCGTTCTGCAGCGCGAGCGCCGCGTCGAGCGCGTCCTCGACGCAGCGCGGGAAGAGCGCCATGTAGCCGTCGCCGAGATACCGGTCGACGCTGCCGCGGTGCTCGCGCACGACCCGCGCCGAGCGCGCGAAGAAGTCGGCGATCAAGACGAAGGCGTTCTCCGAGGACAGCTCCTCGGTCAGCGCCGTCGAGTCGCGGATGTCGGCGAAGAGCACCGTCATCGGCTCGGTCGCGCGGTTGCCGATCTTGACGTCGGCCAGCGTCCGGCCCAGCCGGTCGACCAGCGTGCGCGGCAAGAAGCGGCCCTGCGCCTCGCTCTCGCGCTCGAAGGCGGCGAAGAGCCGCGCCGGCGCGTCCTTCATCGCCGAGCGCACCGCCCAGACGTAGCGCGCCACCGCCGCCGCGCCGAGCACGCAGGCGACGCCGGCCAAGATCCCCTCGTCGCCGCCGAGGACGAGCGCGATTCCGGCGACCGCGGCGGCAGCCGCCGCCTCCAGCGCTTCGCGCCGGCGCCGCAAAGCGGGGCCGGTCCCTGCCGCGACGATCGCGAGCGCGCCGAACGCGCCCGCGGCCGCAGCCGTGAGGGAGGTCATAGTTGCAGTATCGGGTCGGGACGGGCATCGGTCCAGCGTCGACCGCAGGGACGATCAGCTTAGTTGAGCCGACGAGCGGTCGGGGCGAGGACCCGCGGCGCGGGATACCGTACCCGAACGCGATGGCCTCCGCTCCTTCCATCGGCACCCAGCTCGTGATGCGGCTGGAGACTCCGAACACACCGGGGTCGTTCGGCGTGCTGGCCTCCGCGATCGGGGACGCCGGCGGGATGGTCGGCGCGGTCGACACCCGGACCGTCGGCAAGTCGACCATCGTCCGCGACGTGACCGTCACCGTCCCCAGCGAGCTGGTCGGCGACAACGTCCGCGCGGCGATCGAGAAGCTCGAAGGCGTCCGCATCCTCAACGTCTCCGACTCGACGTTCCTGGCGCACCTGGGCGGCAAGATCCGCACCGGGATCACCCGGCCGGTGAAGACCCGTCAAGACCTCTCGACGGTCTACACGCCGGGCGTGGCGCGCGTCTCGAGCGCGATCGCGAAGGACCCGACGAAAGCATACGCGCTGACGATCAAGCGCAACACCGTCTGCGTCCTCACCGACGGAACGGCGGTGCTCGGCCTGGGCGACATCGGGCCGTTCGGCGCGGCGCCGGTCATGGAGGGCAAGTGCATGCTCTTCAAGCAGTTCGCCGACATCGACGCGTTCCCGATCTGCCTCGACACCAAGGACGTCGAAGAGATCGTGCGGACGGCGAAGCTGATCGCGCCGATCTTCGGCGGGATCAACCTCGAGGACATCAGCGCGCCGCGCTGCTTCGAGGTCGAGCGCCGGCTGGTCGACGAGCTCGACATTCCGGTGATGCACGACGACCAGCACGGCACCGCGGTCGTCATCCTGGCCGCGCTGATGAACGCGGCCGCCGTCGTCGGCAAGAAGATGGAAGAGATCACCATCGTGCTGACCGGCAGCGGCGCCGCCGGCACGGCGACGATCAAGATGCTGCTCGCCGCCGGCGTGCGCGACGTGATCGCGGTCGACCGTGAGGGCGCGCTCAGCCGCGATCAGCAGTACCAGAACTCGCACTGGACGTGGCTGGCCGAGCACACCAACCGCGAGAACCGCCGCGGCTCGCTGCAAGAGGTCATCAAGGGGGCCGACGTGTTCATCGGCGTCAGCGCGCCGGGGATCTTGCAGCCGGAGTGGATCGGCACCATGGCGCGCGACCCGATCGTCTTCGCGATGGCGAACCCGACGCCCGAAGTGATGCCCGATGTCGCCGCGCCGTACGCCGCGGTCGTCGGCACGGGGCGCAGCGACTTCCCGAACCAGATCAACAACCTGCTGTCGTTCCCGGGGATCTTCCGCGGCGCGCTCGACTGCCGCGCGCGCAAGATCACCGAGGGGATGAAGCTCGCGGCGGCGCGCGCGATCGCCTCGATCGTCGGCGAGGAGCGCAGCGCCGAGTACATCATCCCCAGCGTCTTCGACACGCGGGTCGTCGACGCGGTCGCGCAGGCGGTGCAGCAGGCCGCGATCGACGAAGGCGTCGCGCGGCGCGAGCTGCTGATCCCCGACGACGAGTCCGCGCACGTGCCCGTCGGAGCGCGCTGAGGTGGCCGACAGAATCCTGATCATCGAGGACGACGCGGACGTCGCGACGTTCGAGAAGATGATCCTCGAACGCAACGGCTACGAGGTCCGCATCGCGAACACCGGCTCGGCCGGGCTCGAAGCCGAACCGGTGTTCAAACCGGCGATCGTGCTGCTCGACGTCGAGCTGCCGGACATCTCCGGGCTCGACGTGTGCACGTCGCTCGCGAACTCGTCGGACGCCTTCATCCTGATGGTGAGCGCGCACTCCAGCGAGAACGACGTGCTGCGCGGCCTCGGGCTCGGCGCCGACGACTACATCCGCAAGCCGTTCTCCGGCAACGAGCTGGTCGCGCGGGTGCAGTCGTTCCTGCGCCGCCGCGAGCGCTCGCGCAAGACCGATCAGGAAGGCCGGCTGCAGGTCGGCGGCGCGACGCTGGTGCGCGACTTCCACACGCTGGAGAACAACGGCAAGAGCGTGACGCTGACCGCGCTCGAGTTCCGGCTGCTGTGGTATCTCGCCGAGAACGTCGGCAAGCTGCTGACCCGCGCGCAGATCCTCGAGCGCGTCTGGAACGACGTCTCGGGCGTCCCGACCCGCGTCGTCGACGTCCACGTCGCGGCGCTGCGCAAGAAGCTCAACGAGGTCGGCGCGAGCCTGCAGATCTCGTCCGTCCGCGGCATCGGCTACCGTCTAGACGAGCGATGATCCCGGCGATCGCGCTGGACTCGCGCGATCCGAGACCGCTCTACGTCCAGATCGCCGACGCGCTGGCGACCGCGATCGAGCGCGGCGAGCTCGCCCCCGATGCGCGCCTGCCGCCGATCCGCGCGCTGGCCGGCGAGCTCGACGTCGCGCTGGTGACCGTTTCGCAGGCGTACGAGGCGCTGGCGGCGCGCGGGCGCGTCGTCTCGCGCGTCGGGCGCGGCACGTTCGTCGCGCCGCCGCGACGCAGCGCCGACGAGGCGCCGTTCGCGCGCACCTGGGAACCGTCGCTGCTCTCGCGCGGCGAGCGGATGGAAGGCGTGATGGACCGGCTGGCGCAGGCGACCGCGCCCGGCGTGATCTCGCTGGCGCGCGCGAACCCCGCGCCCGAGACGTTCCCAATGGCGGAGTTCGGGCGCGCGATGCAGCGCACGTTCGCCGACGATCCGCCCGACGTGATGCAGTACCGCGCCAACACCGGCGATCCGGAGCTGTGCGCGACGCTGGCGGCGTCGCTCAACGCGCGCGGCTGCGATGCGAGCGCGGCCGAGATCATCGTCACCTCGGGCGCGCAGCAGGCGGCGGACTTGATCGCCTCGGTGCTGCTCGCCGACCGCGCCGTCGTCGCGTCGGAGTCGCCGACGTATCCGGGGACGCTCGGCGTGTTCGACGCGCGCGGCGCCAGCTACGTCGAGGTGCGCAGCGACGCCGACGGCGTGCGCATCGACGACGTCGAGCGCGTCTTCGCCGAGTACCGGCCGCGGCTGTTCTCGATCTGCCCGATCGCGGAGAACCCGACCGGCACCGTCCTTCCCGCGCGGCGTGGCAAGGCGATCGTCGAGCTGGCGCGCCGCTACGACGTGGTCGTGCTCGAAGACCAGACCGGCTGGACCTTCACCTACGACGCGCCCGCCCCGCCGCCGCTCGCGGCGTACGACGTCGAGGGCCGCGTCGTGATGATGGAGTCGCTCTCGAAGTCGATCTTTCCGGCGCTGCGCATCGGCTATCTGCGCGTGAAGGGCGCCATGCGCGACTCGATCGAGGCGGCGAAGGTGCGAACCGACTCGTTCACGTCGACGCTGACGCAGCGCGCGCTGTGGCGCTTTCTGCGCGCGCCGGCGTATCCGCGCCACCTCAAGTCCGCGCGCGGCCTCTACCGGCGGCGGCGCGACCTGTTCGTCGACGCGCTGGCCTCGGCGCTGCCGTGGGCCGACGTGCGGCCGCCGCACGCCGGGACCAACGTCTGGCTGCGGCTGACGGCGCGGCTCTCGACGCAGGCGGCGTTCGACGCCTGCGCGCGCGAAGGCGTGCTGGTCATGCCGGCCGACCCGTTCTATCCGACGCGCAGCGGCCCGGCCGCGCTGCGGCTCTCGTTCGGCGATCACGACGAGACGCAACTGCTGGAAGCCGCGCGCCGGCTCGGCCGCGCGCTGAACGCGCTCGCCTAACGCCCCGGGCCGGGCGGAAGCGGCGACCCCGGGGCGAAGCCCGGGCCGGTGAATCTCCGGCCCGCCTTCATCGCCGCGCTCGTGTCGACGGCGCTCACCGTGCCGTGCGGCGCGCTCGCCGCACCGCCGCCGAAGCGGCCTCCCGCGCGGCCGCCGGGGACCGCCGCGGTGCGCGTGCCGATCTCGTACGGCGCGCCGGCCGGGAACCTGCCCGCGGGGCATCTGCGCGGCGCGGTGTTCGAGGCGGTGCTCCCGTCGGGGCGGCTGGTGACGCCGGCCGGGCAGTCGGTCGTGACGGGGATGAACGCGCTGGGCCTCGCGCTCACGCCGGACGAGCGCTTCGCGATCGTCTCGAACGACGACGAGCGCGAAGGCGCGGTCCGCTCGATGGTCGACTCCGGCGCGACCGGCGGGTTCTCGCTGGCCGTCGTCGAGCTCGCGACGATGCGCGTCGTCGACCGCTACCGCAACCCGCAGGAGCGGTTCTGGGTGGGCGTCGCGGCGCTCGCCGATCCGGCCGACGCGTCGCGCACGCTCGTCCTCGCCTCGGGCGGGCCGTCGAACGCGGTCTACGCGTTCACGCTCGACGCGAACGGTCACCTCAGCGCCGATGCGAACCACGTCGTCACGCCGCCCGCGCCGGCCGACCCGGCATTCGCGGACGTAGGGCACAGCTATCCCGGGACGCTCGTGCTCTCGCGCGACAACCGCCGCGCGTACGTGGTGAACGAAGCGGCCGGAACGGTGAGCGCGATCGACACCGCGACGCGCACGCTCGCCGGCCCGCCGCAGAGCGTCGGCTTCTTCCCGTTCGGCGCGGCGCTCGCCGGCGACCGGCTCGTCGTGAGCAACGAAGGGCTGATGCGCTACGCGAAGCTGCCGGCGCCCGCCGCGCAGCCGCCGTTCCGCAACGTCGCCGCCGACCTGCAGCGCGCGTCGTCGCTGTCGTTCGTGCCGCTGGCGCAGAACGGCGATCTCTCCGCGGTTCCGAATCCGGCCGCGCCGTTCCCGAACCCGGCGCTGCCGATGGACCCGACGCCGGACGGCGTGCGCACCGTCGGCGGCGCGCACCCGACCGCGGTCGTGACGACCCGCGACGGCGCGTACGCCTACGTCGCGATGACGAACGTCGACCGTGTCGCGACGGTCGCGCTGAACGGGACGCCGCGCGTCGTCGGCGGCACCGAACTGCGGCTGTTCGACAAGGGCCCGTACGGCACGCAGCCGGCGGCGCTCGCACTCTCGAAGGACGGTTCGCGCTTGTACGTCGCGCTGGCCGGCTTGAACGCCGTCGCGGTGATCGACGCGCGCGATCCGGTGCACCTGCACCGGCTCGGTTTGATTCCGACCGGCTGGTACCCGACCGCGCTCGCGCTCGCGGCCGACGACCGCACGCTCTACGTCGTCAACACGAAGGGCTTCGGCCACGACGCCGGCTTCACCGGCGACCCGAAGATCTTCGCCGACTCGAACGCGGTGTGGTCGACGCTGCAGAAGGTCGATCTGCGCGCGCTGCGCCTGAACTCCGCGACGATGAACGCGCTGGCGGACACGCGGCGCGTCGTCACCGCGCGCGTCGCGTATCCGAAGGGCATCACGCACGTCATCGTCATTCTCGAAGAGAACAAGACGTTCGACGCGATGCTGGGCGATCTCGGCGCGCCGCTCGGCGATCCGTCGCTGGTTTCCTTCGGCGAGAGCGTGACGCCGAATCTGCACGCGCTGGCGCGCCGGTACGGGCTCGCCGGCAACATCTTCGCCGACGCCGAGGAGTCGGACGCCGGGCATCAGTTCTTCGCCGGCGCGATCGCGACGCTGTACTCCGAGCGCACGCTCTTCGACAAGAGCGGGCGCGGTGATCTGGTCAACAAGAACGAGGATCCGGAGGACTATCCGCGCCTCGGCTACATCTTCAACCAGCTCGCCCAGAAGCGCATCCCGTTTCGCGACTACGGCGATCTGATTCGGCTCAGCGGCTACGACGAGGGCCGCAACGCCGATCCGAAGGTGGACGATCCCGCCTTCGCCGGCATGGACGACCGCAACGCGCCGACGCAAGGACTCGGCGGCACGTACTCGCTCGACGTCCCCGCGCCCGCGGTGCTCGACGGGCACGTCGATCTGAACTTCCCCGGCTGGAACCTGCGCATCCGCGACGAGCGGCGGGCGCGCGAGTTCATCCGCGACTACGGACAGATGGTCGCGCAAGGGCGGCAGCCGCGCTATACCTACATCTGGCTGCCCGCCGATCACACCGGCGCCGGGCGCGACATCCCGCCGCTCGCCGAAGAGGTCGCCGACGGCGACCGCGCGCTCGGGATGATCGTCGAGTATCTCTCGCGGCTGCCGTCGTGGCGGCAGACCGCGCTGTTCGTCATGCCGGACGACGCGCAGTCCTCGCGCGACCACGTCGACGAGTACCGCACCTACGCCGTCGTCGCCGGCCCGTTCGTGAAGCGGCACTACGTCGGAATGCGCCATCTCTCGACGGTCAGCGTGCTCAAGACGACGGAGCAGATCCTCGGCCTCGGCACGCTCGCGCTGAACGACCTGCTCGCGACCGACATGAGCGATTTCTTCACCGCCGGCGGCGGCGACGTCGCGCCGTACGACGCGATCCCGGTCCCGGTCCAGACGGCGAGTGCCGAAGGGGCACGCATCGCAGCCCTGCTGGAGCGCACCGACCAGAGCCGCGCCGATGCGGACACGGCGCGCGGCGGGCGCATCGTCGATCTGTCGCGCCGCGCCGACGCGCTGGCGCGGCAGCGCGGCGCGATGCGTCCCGACGTCTACCGCCGCCTGCAGGCGGAGCTGTACGCGCGCGCGACGGCCGTTCTGGACGGCACGCAGCCGCAGCCCGACGCGGACGGCTAAGCCCAAATCCGCCGCGGCCGTGACCGAACGACCGGTTCGCGGTACGATAGCGGCATGCGCGCGAACGACATCGCTCTGCTCGTCCTCCGCCTCTCGCTGGCGATCGTGATGTGGCCGCACGGCGCGCAGAAAGCGCTCGCCTTGTTCGGCGGGCCCGGGATCGCGGGGACCGTGCAAGGTCTCTCCGGGCACTTCGGGCTGCCGGTGCCGCTGGTGTATCTCGTGATCGCGGTCGAATTTCTCGGACCGGTCGCGCTGGTGCTCGGCGTTCTGACGCGGCTGACGGCGCTGGGTCTGGCGATCGACATGGCGTGCGCGGCGGCGCTCGTCCACCTGCCGAACGGCTTCTTCATGAACTTCAACGGCAAACAGGCCGGCGAGGGCATCGAGTTCTTCATCTTCGCGGTCGGCATCGCGCTCGCGCTCGCGATCGCCGGTCCCGGTCGCGTCGCGCTCGCGCGCCGCGCGCCGCCCGTCTTGCAGTAACGCGAAAAACGTCGCGCAGCGGGTGTGCGCCGAGCGCTACCGCGCGCGTGCGGTAGCCGCTGGGCGCACGATCCGCTGCAGCACCGAGACCAGCCCGAGCACCGCGGCATTGATCGCGAGCGCGACCAGACCGGTGTTGATGCCGGCGATCTGGCCTTGTCCGGTCGCGGCGAACCAGATCAGCACGATTACGCCGGCAAGAATCCCCGCACCGACGGCGAGCGCGGGCGGACGCCGCTCCGCGACGCCGAGAACGACGCCGGGGAAGAGCTGCGTGATCCCGTTGTAGCCGATCAGCAGCAGGCCGACCAGCGTCGTCTTCGCGAGCGCCCAGAACGCGAACGCGAGCAGCGCGACCAGGAGGACGAGGACGCGCGTCGCGCGCGTCTGCGCCGCCGCGTCGCGGGCGACGCCGTAGTCGGCGAGCACGTTCTTTCCGATGATGCTCGCCGCCGCGAGCAACTGCACCGATGCCGGAACGAGCGCCGCGAGCGTTCCGGCGGCCGCGATGACGCCGAGCACCCAGGCCGGATAGTATCGCTGCACGACCAGCATGAACGACTGGTCCGTCGCCGGTCCTTTCAGCCCGGGCAGCACTTCGAGCGCGGTGAAGCCGGCGAAGAACACCAGCAGCAGCATGACTTGGTAGAACGGGAGAAACACCGCGTTGCGCCGCAGCGTGTCCTCGTCGCGCGCGCTGTAGATCGCGGCCATCGACTGCGGCCACATGAAGAACCCGCACGCGGTCATGATCGTCGTCGTCACGACCCAGGTGATGCCGTTGGGCGCGGCGGGACCCGCGATCGTGAGCCAGTCCGAATGATCGCGCAGGACCGCGTCCAGCGCCCCGGCCGGCGAGCCGAAGAAGTGCGACGGAAGGACGATCCCGGCGAAGATCACGCCGATCAGCACGAGCCCGTCCTTGGCGACGCTCGCCCATGCCGCGCCGCGCAGCCCGGCGACGAACGTGAACGCCGAGATGACGAAGAAGCCGATGCCGACCGCGACCAGCGGGTTGAACGCACCGTAGCCGGCGATCTGCAGCAAGATCTGCAAGCCGGTGAGCTGCAGCGTGACGTACGGGACGAGCATCAAAAAGCCGAGCAGCGCGACCAGCGCGCCGAGCAGACGGCTCCGATAGCGGTCGGCGAAGAAGTCGGGCCCGGTGAGAAAGCCGCGTTCGCGCGCGATGCGGTGGATCGGCGGCGCGAGGAAGAACGAGATGATGTACGCGAGCGTCCCGTAGCAGAGGATGTAGTACGCGGGCGCGCCCTTCCCGTACGCCCAGCCCGCCGCTCCCAGGAACGTGAACGTCGTGTAGATCTCGCCGGCCAGCAGCAGCCACAGCAGCAGCGCGCCCATGCGGCGTCCGCCGACGATGTACTCGTGCGGGTCCATCGCGACGCCGCGCACGCCGCGCAACCCGAGCCCGATCGTCGCGACGACGACGAGCGCGACGATGCCCAGTGCGACCCCGGCGTTCACGTGCGCTCGCTCCGGTACGCGACCCACATGAAGCCCGGCGTCAGCAGCACCCACACGGTGATCCACGCCAGCACGAACGGCAAGCCGAGGATGCGCGGCTCGAGCCGGTTCGTGAGGACGACGCCGAGCGTGAGGGCGAGCGCCGGAATCAGCGCGCAGAGGACGGTCAGCGGGCGCGGGCTCATGCCGCCCGTGTTCCCGTGCGAGAGCGGTCTTACGTTGTGTCCGGGCGAAGCTGTGAGATGGAATGCCCGCTGGACGCGAGGTAGAGCATCGCAAAGTCGATCGCTACAAGCATCGAGGTGCTCGCCTGCCTAGCGTGGGCGGCGCTCAGCCGCCCCAGTTCGTCGACGACCACTGCAGGGTCGTCGGCATCGCGATAAATCCAGTGCGGCGTTTTGGAACGCACGTATTTCCACTCGGCTCGCCGGATCTCCGGGGGAATCTGGGCGAACGTCTGTGCCAAGTAGGTGATGAAGAAGAACTCGGGCTTCCCGCCCCGTGAGATATAGCGAGCGAATCCGGTCAATGTCGTCTTTGATCGGCCCGTCCCGGCGGTAACGCCGATCTCTTCGGACGCCTCCCGCTCTACCGCGTACTTGACGACGTTCTGTAGTGTCTTGCGGCCCCGTCCGGTGAACGCGTCGCTCTCCGGGGCCGCATCGACGTCATCCCAGTCTGCCGACCCCGACGCCCCGACCATGATCTTGAAGGCGTCTTGACACGTTTCGCCCTGACGCTGAAGGACGATCGCATTGTCCGAGGTGATCAGCAGGGTCGTCACGCCGATATGATTCGAGAACTCGCTTTCGGTGAGTGAGATCAGGCGCTTGTCCCTTCGAACGTAATTGTCGAAAACGTCGCACACCCTTTGCTCGCGAGCAAGATGGGGATCGGAACGCCATAGTGTCTTCCGCGCGAGCTCGTTCGTCGAGAGGCTTGCGAAATAGTCTGTCTTCTGGATCTCGACGCCGCGCACGGAAGACACGGTTTCGACGTTGAGGTCTGACCGGAGCCGGATCTTCGCTTCGTTGTAATCGGGTTTCGCGCGCTCGATGTAAACTCTTCCGAAGGACTCGAGTTGGTCGGGCACGGCATACGGAAGGGGGTCGATATTGACGAACGTGTCGGTGCGGTCGAGGATTGGATTTAGGGTGGAATCGAACCAGACGAAGGCGTCACCGTACTTTTTGATCGCATGCGATTCTGAGACGCGCAATGCGCGCGCTTTCGCGTCAAAGTCGGGATCCTCGACGATCGTGAGATGGTATGAGCCGTGGGGATCGATGTTCTGCCCCCCGCGGGGCGGCAGCGTCCCGCGCTCGAAGCCTTCACGAAGCTTGCGCCCGAGCTCCGAGACGTCGCCATAGCGAAGCTGATCGAACCCTTGGACGTCGCTCGGAAGTGTATCAACCGCGTCGCTGCAGACTGCGACGACGAGCGGGCGGTGCGCCGCGCGGGCCAGACCGAACTCCAGCGTCACGTTCGCATTGCGGCCGGTGAAGTCGAACACGGCGAGATCACATTCGGAGAGCTGCCATTCGATTTTGCGAAGCAGCATGTCGGGCGCGGTGAAGCGATCAGCGTAGTCCAGCTCGTATGCCGGTTCCGGCAACTGCTCCGCGAGTGCCTCGCGATAGCCGTGCAAGGCGTAAGGATATGCGATAAAAAGCTTATATTTGCGCACTGGTACCTCGGTCGTGCCTGAGACATAAACAGGCAAGCGCCTTTTGACTATAGAAGCCGACAATGCGCGCGTCAAGCGCCACATTAGGACCCCGGGAGTCGTCCGGCGAACCGGCGCAAGTCGTGACCGTGACCTCCTACGCCCGCCCGTACGTGTCGACCGACGCCGGCGCCCTCGCCGGCGCCGTCGTGCTGCGGCCGTCCACCGCGGTCGACCGCTTGCCGCCGATCAAGGGCGAGCCGGCCGTGATCGCCGACCGCGCGCAAGAACAGCACCGCATCCTCGTCGGCCGGCTGCGTGCGCTCGGCGTGACGGTTCACGAAATCCAGCCGCAGACCGAGTCGGCGACCGAGTCGCTGGTCGCGGATTGCGCCATCGTGCTGCCCGACGGCGCCGTCATCGCGCGGCCGTCGCAGATCGAGCGCCGCTCCGAGGTCGCGACGGTCGAGAAGCACCTGACCGAGCTGGGGATCCCGATCGTCGGCCGCATCGAAGCGCCCGGCCTCCTCGACGGGACCGACGTCGCGCTCGCACCGGGCCGGGTCTTCGTCGGCGTGCCGCGCGCGGGCGCGGGGCTGCGCCGCCGTTCCAACGAGCTCGGGCGCAAGCAGCTCGAAGCGATCGTCACGCGGATGGGCTTCGGCGTCGTCGAGCTGGCGGTCGCGAACGACGTCCCGCGGCTACGCGACGTCTTCTCGGTCATCGCGTCCGACACGGTCGTCGCCGCGCCGGATCGCGTCGATCTGGTTGCCGCGGCCGGAATGCGGGTCATTGAGGTACCGCGCGGCGAGGAGCTGGCGGCCGGCGTGCTGACGCTCGGCGAGCGGCGCGTGCTCACGAACGTTCGCTTCCGCGAGTCGGTCGCGCTGCTGCGGCGCGCGAAGATCACCGTGGAAGCGTTCGACCTCTGGGAGTTCGGCAAAGCCGGTTTCGGCCCGTGCGCGCTCGCGCTTCCGGTGAAGCGCGGCTGATGCCGCCCGAACGAATCGCGTAGCAGGCGAGACGGGTGCGAATCGCCATCCTTTCCGACATCCACGGCAACGCGCATGCGCTCGACTGCTGTCTCGAGGATCTGGCGTCGCGCGGCGGCGCCGACGTCGTGATCGCGGCCGGCGATCTGTGCATGGACGGGCCGAAGCCGAAGCGCGTGCTGAAGACGCTGCGCGCCGTCGGCGCGCGCGTGCTGCGCGGGAACACCGATCGCATGATCGCGGAAGGCGGCCACGCGCAGGACGATCCGGAGGACGCGCGCGGTGTGGAGTGGGCGCGCGCGCAGATCGGCGGCGAATGGACGCGCTGGCTCGGCGATCTTCCGGCGACGCTCGCCTTCGGCGACGGCGAGGACGGTCTGCTGGTCTGTCACGCCAACCCGAAGAACGATCACGAACACGTCTGGCCGGACGCCTACGACGACACGCTGGAGCGCTTCTTCGGCGACGTCGCGCAGCGCACGATCGCGTTCGGGCACCTCCACCTCTCGTACGTGCGCGTGTGGCGCGGGCGCACGCTGGTCAACGTCGCGTCGGCCGGCCTGCCCAAGGACGGCGACCCGCACGCGCACTACGCCATCCTCACCCAGCGCAGCGGCGGCTGGGAGGTCCAGTCGCGCCGCGTCGCGTTCGACGTGAACAAGGTCGTGCGGCAGCTCCGCAAGAGCGGCATCCCCGACGTCGAGAAGCGCGTCGAGACGCTGCTGCGGCACCGCTATCCGAAGCTGGGCCCGGTGATCCCGTGAACGGCGCCGTCCCCGCGCTGCGGATCACCGATCTCGTCAAGCGCTACGGCGACTTCACCGCGGTCGACGGCATCTCGCTCGAAGTGCAGGAGGGCGAGTTCTTCGGGCTGCTCGGCCGCAACGGCGCCGGCAAGACGACGACGATCAACGCGATCGTCGGCTTGGCGAAGATCACCGGCGGCTCGATCGCGCTGTTCGGCCACGACGTCGTGCGCGACTGGCGCACGGCGCGCCGTCAGGTCGGGCTGGCGCCGCAGGAGTACAACTTCGACCGCTACCTCAACATCCGCGACGTCCTGATCTACCAGGCCGGCTACTACGGCCTGCGTGGAAAGGGGGTCGAGCGCCGCGCCGACATGCTGCTCGAGCGCTTCGACCTCGCCTCGAAGGCGAAGCAGTCGTTCATCAAGCTCTCGGGCGGGATGAAGCGCCGCCTGACGCTGGCGCGCGCGCTCATCCACGAGCCGCGCCTGCTGATCCTCGACGAGCCGACGGCGGGCGTCGACGTCGAGCTGCGGCTCGAGCTGTGGTCGCTGCTGCGCGAGCTCAACACGAAGGGTACGACGATCATCCTGACCACGCACTACCTCGAAGAAGCGGAAGAGCTGTGCGACCGGATCGGCATCATCCAAGCCGGGAAGCTGATCGCGCTTGAGCGGACGCAGAAGCTCATCGGCGACGGTTCGCTGCAGGACGTGTTCCTGGAGCTCACGCGGCGATGACGGCCGGCGACCGGGCAGCGAACGTGCGTGGAGGATGCGAGCCGTGATCGTCAACGCGGTCGGCTTCGAGACGCTCGTCAAGCGCGAGATGGTGCGGACGTTCTCGATCATCAACCAGGTCATCTGGCCGCCGGTGATCCAGACGCTGCTCTACGTCTTCATCTTCGGCCTGGGCCTGGGCAGCCGCATCCAGACCGTCCAGGGCGTCCCGTACGCGCAGTTCTTGATCCCCGGCCTCATCATGCTGCAGGTGATCGACCAGACGTACAGCGAGAGCTCCTCGTCCGTGTTTCAGGGCCGGTTCATGAACTCGATCCAAGAGCTGCTGATCTCGCCGCTCTCCGCGAGCGAGATGGTGCTGGGCTACGTCGGGGCGGGCGTCGTGCGCGCGATCTTCATCGCGCTGCTGATCACCGCGCTGGGTATCGTTCTCGTGCACGCCGTGCCGCAGAACTGGCCGCTGTACGTCGCGAGCGTCACGCTGGTCGCGATCCTGTTCAGCTCGCTCGGCATCGTCTTCGGCCTGCTCGCCGAGAAGTTCGACCACATCGCGGTGCTGACGACGTTCTTCATCACGCCGCTGGTCTTCGTCGGCGGCGTCTTCACCTCGCTCACGATGATGCCGCCGCTGCTGCAAAAGATCTCGCTCGTCAACCCGATGTTCCACATGATCGACGCGCTGCGCTACAGTTACATCGGCCACGGCGACGCCCCGCTCTGGCAATCCCTGACCGTCGTGGCTGCGCTCGCCGCCGCAGCCTACACGGTCGCGCTCAGGATGACGGCGGCGGGCGTGAAGCTCCGCACGTAGCCGGCTCTACGCCGCCGCTTTCTTGCGTGGGCGCCCGCCGCGCTTGCCGTTCGCGCGGGCAGCCGAGGCCTTTGCGGGCGACTTCGACTTGCCGCCCGCACTACCCAGTAGTGACGCGGCCCCGGTGAGACCGACGAGCTCGCGCATGAGCCCCTTCACGCTGATGTGCATATCGAGCTCGTCCGAAATGATCGCATCTCCGAAGCGATCGGCGTACATGGCGGACAGTTGTCGCCCGCTCGCGCCGCGCAGCCACTTGATGCGTTCGATCGGTATAGCGACGACGGCACCGCGCCGAAGATCGATGACGAGCCGCTTCTTGCGTGCATCGTATGAGACATGCTCCGCGCGCGGCTCGACGCGGTCCGCTTCCTCACCGAGGCGCCGTGCCTCGGCAATCTCTGCCGCGCTCGGCATGATGATCTTCGGTTTCATCGGTGATATGCGCTCCAAGTGGCCATCAAGGTGTCAAAATACTCTGCGACGACGATGTGGATTCGCGCCAAGTCACTGCCATGCACGGGCCCGACGATCTCCCGAACGCGCCCCCGGCCGTTGCTCTCGTCCAGAATGACGATGACTTCGCACTCCGACCACTTGACGTGCACATGGGCCGGCTCGTGTTCGTCGCCAACGTAGATGTAGAACCGCATCCCGCGGATCCGCAGCACCGCAGGCATGACTAAGATACCAAAACGCTTGGGTTTCCGCAAGGGTAGTTCACTCCTGTGCCCTCCACCCGTCGTTCACGCGCGGCGTCCTGCCGGCTAGGTCATGCAACCGCGGAAGTTGGGCTGCGATTCGTACGGAATATGATCCGTCGTCTTGCACCGGTCGTAGCGCTGACAGGCGGAGTCCTAGCGACCACCGCTGTCGCGGCGGCGCAGCTCCCCGGGCCTGCGGTGGGGCAGCCCGCTCCGCAGTTCACACTGACGACGACCGCCGGCAGGGCCGTGCGATTGTCGGACTTCCGCGGGAAGACGCTCGTGATCAACGTCTGGGGCTCGTGGTGCCCGCCGTGCCGGCTGGAGACGCCGGACCTGATCGCCGAGTCGAAGGCGCAGGCTGCGCGCGGCGTCGTCTTCCTCGGCGTCGACACGACCGAGACGGCGCAGGTCGTGCGCGCGTACGTCGCGGCGAAGAGCATCCCGTACGCCCAGGCGGTCGCGACGAGCACGAGCGAGTTCGCCAAGGACTACGACATCCGCAACTATCCGACCACGTTCGTGATCGGGCCGGACGGCGTGCTGCGCGCGCGCCATGCCGACAACGTCCTGCCGCGCGCGCAGTTGCACGCGTACATCGTCGCGGCGCAGCACGGCGAGAGCGCGCCGCTCGTCACGGCGTTCCAATCGGAGCTCGACGCGCTGCTCGATCCGTCCAAATACGCGTTCACGGGCGATGCGGCGTCGATTCGTGCCGGCGTGAAGCAGGCCGCCGAAGCGATCGTCAAGACCGACGACCTCCAAGACGACGCGATGAACGACGCCGCCCGCGATCACGACCTGCTGAAGACGCACGCGGAGCAGCAGACGCTGCGCGCCGCCGCCATCGCGGCGTTCGCGCCGGTCGCTTCGACCGCCGAGGATCTCGCGCTGCTCGCGCGGCTGCGCGGCGACGAGGCGGCCGCGCTCGGCAAGTGGCGTGACGCCGACGCAGCCTACGCCGAAGCGCTGAAGCACGTGCCGGGCGACGCCGACGCACTCGCCGGTCAGGCCTACGCGGCGTCGTCGCTCGGCGATCACGCGCGCGTCGCCGCGCTCGACGCGCAGATCGCGCAGCGCTCGCCGTCCGCCGGAGCGTACGTCGCGCTCGGCCGTGCGCTGGCCGCGAGCGGCGATCTCGCCAAAGCGGAGCAGAGCTTCCAGAAAGCGCTCGCGCTCGCTGCGGATCCGCCACAGCGCGCGCGCACGAATCTGTGGTACGGCCGCTTCCAGACCGCCGCGGGTCACCGGGACGCGGCGCGCGCCGCGTTCGCGCGCGCCGCGGCGGCCGCGACGCAGATCGCCGCGAGCGACCAGCGCCGCGAGTGGTACGCCGAGCAGGCACAGGAAGGCGCCGTCGCACTCGAGGTCGCGCACTCCGCCGGCACGGCGCTCTCGCTGGCGCCGTGGACCGGCCCCGACCTCCCCGGCTCGATCGCCAGCACGCTGAAGTACCGGCTCGTGGTCACCGGCGCGCCCGGCGCGAAGATCGTCCTCGCCGCCAACGGGTTGCCGAAGCGCTGGATCGGCTCGTTCTGCACCGACCGCGTCTGCGCGCCGTTCCGAACGACGATCGTCGTCCCGGCCGACGGCGTCAAGGTCATCGAGTTCCAGGTGGTGCCGACGACCGCGCGCAAAGCACCGGCCAACGTGCGCATCGACGCGCTCGCCGGCGGGCGCACGGTCGCGACGGTCGCCACCATCGTGCGCGTTCAAGGAGCATCGTGATCCACGCCATCTTCGCCGCCGCGGCGCTGCTCAGCGGCCCGCAGCTCGGCTCGCCCGCCCCGGACTTCCACCTGACGACGCTGACCGGCAAACGCGTCTCGCTGGCCGATTTCCGCGGCAAGACGCTGGTGCTGAACGAGTGGGCCACCTGGTGCCCGCCGTGCCGCGAGGAGACGCCCGACCTCGTCGCCTCGGCGAAGAAGCTGGGCGCGAAGGGCGACGTCGTCTTTCTCGGCGTCGACTCGACGGAGGCGGCGCCGATCGTGCGCGCGTTCGTCGCCGCGAAACCGATGCCGTACACGACCGCGATCGACGGCGACAAGTCGTTCGAGAAGGCGTACGACGTGCGCGCCTTTCCGACCACGTACGTGATCTCGCCCGACGGCGTGCTGCGCGCGCGCTACGTCGGAAACATCACGCAGCCGATTCTCGCCGGCTTCGTCGGCGACGCGCGCGCCGGGCGCAACGGCGTCTTGGCGACCGAGGCGCAGAAGAAGGTCGACGCCATGCTCGATCCGGCGAAGTTCGCGTTCACCGGCGATGCCGCGGCGGTGCGTTCCGCCGCGCAGAGCGCGCTCAAGGCGATCGACGAGGCGGAGACCATCGAGGGCGACACCGACTACTTGCGCACGCAGGTCGAAGAGAACGCGCTCCGCGACGCCGCGGCGACGGCGTTCGCCCCGCTCGCGCAAGGCGACGCCGACACCGCGCTGCTCGCGCGGCTGCAAGGCGACGCGGCGTACGCGCGCGAGGACTGGCCGCAGGCCGTCGCCGCGTACGAGCACGGTCTGGCCGTCGCACCGGACGACGTCGACTTGCTCGGCGGCTACGCGAGCACGCTGCACGCGATGAACGACGATGCCAAGGCGACCGACGTCTACACGAAGCTGGCGGCCGTCGATCCGTCCGTGGACAACTTGGTCTCGCTCGGCATCAGCGCCGGCAACGCGAAGCGCTTCAACGACGGCGCGGTCGCGTTCTCGCGCGCGATCGGCACGGCCCGCGCGAAGGTCGCGGCGAAGCCGAACGACGCGAAGGCCGTTCGCAAGCTGGCTTGGGCGTATCTGTACCAGGGCCGCATGTTCGTCAAAGCGCACCAGACGGAGAAGGCACGCGCCGCGTTCGCGCAGACCACCGCGTGGACGCTGAAGCTGCCGAAGAAAGACCCGCGCTACGAGATGTACCTCGAGGAAGCGCAGGAGGCGACCGTCGCGCTCGACGCCGCCCACCCGAGCGGCAAGACCGCGCTGTCGCTCGCGCCGTGGACCGGCCCCGATCTGCCCGGCTCCGTGGCGAGCACGTTCAAGTACCGACTGGTCGTGGCGGGCGTTCCCGGCAAGACGGTCGCGCTGGCCGCGAGCGGTCTGCCGAAGCGCTGGATCGCCTCGTTCTGCAGCGACCGCCAGTGCGCGCCGTTCCGGACGACCGTCGCGCTGCCGCCGTCGGGCGTGAAGGTGATCGAGTTCCAGGTGATCCCGCAAGCGGCGGCCGCGAGCCCGCCGACGGTGCGCGTCGCCGGCGACGGAGCCACGGCGAGCGTCAAGGTCGCCGCGCGCTGAGTGCGCGGAACCGGGCGCTTTCAGGGGTCCCGGCTCCGTCCGTGCGTAACTTCACCGTGCCCGTTCCGGTAGGACCGGGCGTCTAGGCGGAGGTCGGAGGCCATCACGGACGAGGTCGTCGGAAAGGTCGGGCGCGTGACCGGGACCATCGGTCCCGGACGGGTCGGTGAAGTCATGCTCGGCGTGCGCGGCGGAAGCGAACATTTCCACGCGTATCCGTGCGACGGCAAGATCATTCCGGTCGGCACTCGCGTCGTGGTCGTCGAGTACTACCCGCCGCGGACGGTAACGGTCGCCGAGGCCTGAGCGCCCGGCGCGGGAGGAACAACGTGGAGTCCACCATCGGCTTTTCGGCGGCAGTGATCGCTGCTATCGTCGTCGTCGCTTTCGCATTGCTCGTCGTGATCTTCCGCGCGATGTGGCGGGTCGCCGAGCCGAACGAAGCGCTCATCATCTCCGGTCTGCATCACCGGCCGAACGAGGCCACCGGCGAGTCGCTCGGCTTCCGCATCGTCACCGGTCGCGGAACGCTCGTCATCCCCGGCGTGCAGACGGTGCGCCGGCTCTCGCTCGACCTGCGCGAGTCGGAGCTGCAGATCGCCTGCGTCACGCAGCAGGGAATTCCGGTCCACATCAAAGGCGTCGTGATCTACAAGGTCGGCGACGACTTCGCGTCGATCGCGAACGCCGCGCGGCGCTTCCTCGACCAGCAGGACCGCATGGACCAGCGCATTCAGCAGGTCTTCGCGGGACACTTGCGCGCGATCTGCGGTTCGCTGACCGTCGAAGATCTGATTCGCGAGCGCGACAAGCTGACCGAAGCGACGCGCGGCGCGTCCGGCACCGAGATGGAGAAGCTCGGCCTGATCGTCGACTCGCTGCAGATCCAAGAGATCGACGACCCGACCGGCTACATCGAGAACCTCGCCAAGCCGCACGCCGCGACGGTGCAGCGCGACGCGCGCATCGCGCAGGCGCAGGCCGATCAGGAAGCGACGCAGCGCGAGCAAGAGGCGGCGGCGCTCAAGGCGCAGGCCCAGCGCGACAGCAAGATCAAGCAGGCCGGCTACCAGGCCGAGGTCGACAAAGCCGCGGCGCAGGCGAAACAGGCCGGACCGCTCGCCGACGCCGTCTCGCGGCAGCAGGTCGTCGTCGAGGAAACGAAGATCGTCGAGCTCGACGCGCACAAGAAAGAGCAAGAGCTCTTGGTCTCCGTGCGCAAACCGGCCGACGCGAACGCGTACGAGAAGACCGTGCTCGCGAACGCCCAGCGCGACGCCGACATCGCGGCTGCCGAGGCGCGCGCGAAGCAGATCGAGCTGCAGGCGCAAGCCGACGCGACGCGCGTGAAGCTCGCCGCCGACGCCGAGTCGACGCGCACCAAGATGATCGGCGACGCCGAAGGCGCCGCGATCCGCGCCCGCGGTACCGCCGAAGGCGAAGCGATCAGCGCCAAGGGGCTGGCGGAAGCGCAGGCGATCAAGGCGCGCGCGGAAGCGCTCGCGGAGAACCAGGAAGCCGTCATCGCACAGCAGCTCGCGGAGCACTGGCCGGCGATCGTCGAAGCGGGCTCGAAGGCGTTCAACAACATCGATCAGATGATCGTGATGAACGGCGCCGACGGCATCTCGGAGATCCTCGGCAAGGTGCTCACGCAGGGTGTCGCCGGGATGCAGATGGCGCGCAACCTGCTGGCCCGGACGAAGTCGGGCACCGACTTCGTCACGCCGCCCGCTGCGAACGGCAGCGCGATCCAGCCGGCGGCAACCGCGGACAAGAAGTGAGCCTCTGGACGCGGATCGTCCGGCTGATCACGGGTGAGGCGCGCTCGCAGATCGCGCGCCTCGACGACCCGTCCGCATCGGTCGCCGCCGCGTACCAGGCTCAGCTCGAGATCGTCGACGAGGTGCGCGGCCACCTCGTCGACCTGCTCACCGCGCGCAAGCGCTTGGAGATGCAGCTCGTGGTCTACGAGCGCAGCGGCGCACAGCAGGCCGCGGTCGACGCGTTCCGCGCCGAGATCGACGAGCTGCGCGGCCGCGAGGACGCGCTCGCGGCCGCCGCCGAGGAGCTGCGCCGGCGTGCCGACGCGCTCCGCGCCGAGCGCGACATCACCCGCGCCCGCGTCGCGGCGGCGAAGGCCGGCATCGCCGCGCACGGCGCGATCGCCGGCGTCCACGCCGAGCACGCGCAGATCCGCACGCTCCTCGACGACGCCCGCGAACGCACGATGGCGCTCCAGGCGCGAGCCGCCGCGCTGGCGGAGCTGGTCGAGCGCGACGCGCGTCCCGGCAGCATCGCGAAGCCGGTGGTGCAGGCAACCCTCGACCGAACCGAACCGGCGGCCCCCGCCGAACCGAAAGAGCTCTCGAAGCCGACCGACTGAGCCACGCCTCATCCGAATGAGCAAAACCATTCTCTTCGGTTCAGGCTTTGGGTTCAGTCCGGCCGTGCGGAGTGAATTCGCTAAGTATTGGAATCCAAATTAATGAACGCGATTGTAGTAACTCGGCCTGCATTGTGGCTACTATCTCGCTGTCATAGCCCGAGCTTGGATCGTCTATGAGATCGCGGAAACGATCCGCTGTGGGAGGCCCGATGCGCGCACGGATTTCCATCAATTCGGGAAAGAGCTCTACCACCTCGCTCAAGCCCGTCGCTGCATCGTGCAATTCGTCGCTGGCGCTGACACGATGAAGCGCTGTGGTCAATTCGTCGGCCAACTTTCTCGGGTGCGTAGTAACAGGATCTGATGCCTGAATCCCTCGAGTGATGCTACTATTCCAGTACATCCAGTGGCTCTTTCGATCTGATATTCGATTGCACCCAATTGACGGGAAAAATACGGTTTGCTGCAATAAGGCGTTCAAGGTCGGAGGCAGGAAGTAGCGGTTAAGCTCGGACTGAAAAATAAAGTTTGGTGCGCAATATCCGACAAGACTGCGCTTCTGTCCGAGTGCAATTTTCTGGCCGAGGTCCATTAAATCGTTGTGCTGAGTTGATGGATATTGCTCAAGTTGAAAGCCGTGGTATGTCCCACTAAGCGCCGCCCGGTACTTACAGTGCGCGTAGTTAAATCTCTTACTTCTCTTGAGCTGCAAATATAGGTTCAGTCCTTTGTAGACGAGGCGCACGTCAATAGGAAGTGTACGTTCACGTCGCTGAGTAGGGAAATAGGGAGCGCGTAGCGCGCTGCCAGCGAAGAACCGATCGATGGAATTGACAAGCGCATATCCAAAGGAAAACTCACCGACGTATAGTTGATGAGCCTTCGCCTTAGCGCTGGAAGCGGTCATCGTTCAGAAGAACGGGTTGTGGGCTTTTTCCTCGCCGATCGTCGTCGGCGGGCCGTGACCCGGCATGACGACCGTGTCGTCGGCGAGCGAGAAGAGCTTGAACCGGACGCTCGCGAGGAGGTCGTCGTAGGTCGACACGTCGGCGAAGATCCCGCCGACCGAGCCCGCGAACAGCGTGTCGCCGCTGAAGACGGTGGAGCGGAACAGGAAGCACGACGAGCCGTCGGTGTGCCCCGGCGTGTGCAGCATGCGGATCGCGGCGGCGTCGCCGAACGGCAGCTCGTCGCCGTCGTTGATCTCTGTCGCGCGGTTCCGGAGCGCGCCGATCGCCTGCACGTCGGCGCGGTGCATGACGATCTCGGCGTTCGGGAATGCGCGCGCGACGTCGGCGGTGGCGTCGCAGTGGTCGGCGTGCTTGTGCGTGATCAGGATGTAGCGCAGCGCGTACGGTCCTTCGTTCACCGCGTCGAGCAGCGTCTTCGGCAAGCCGGCCGGATCGACGATCGCGGCCGTCCTGCCGTCCTCGAGGAAGAACAGATAGCCGTTCGAGGGATGCGGATCGTGCGGATGATGGCGCACGTCGGGCGGGATCTCCGCGCCCGGGTACCAGCGGCGTGCCGCCGCGTCGGCGAACTTGCCGGGATCGAGCCGCAGCTCGCGCGCGATCGCGCGCGCTTGGTCCTCGGCGGGGACACCGTCGCCCTTCAGCCATGCCTGCACCGCGCTCGCGTCGAGCCCGAGGCGGCGCGCGAGCTCGTTCGCGTCGATGCGCGCGCCGCGCATGGCCTTGCGCAGGAGGTCGGATGGATCGTCCTCGAGGCCGATCTTGGGCCAGCCGGCAGTCGCGCTCACCACAGCACTCCCTCGGCGACGAGGACGTACAAGATCGGCCCGATGCCCCAGAACAGCCCGACGATCGCCCAGATCGTCTTCTGCGCGCCGTTCAGGTCCGAGCGGCCCATGAGGTGCAGCCACATGAGCACCACGCCGACCGGGTGGAGGAACACCGAGACCAGGATCTCCAGAAACACCTTCACGCGCGAGCCTTCGGCTCGAACCGGACGCAACCCGGCCTGGGTTGAAGAGGGCGGAATGCCCGCCCCCACCCACGCCAAGGTCATCATCATCGGCTCCGGACCGGCCGGCCTGACGGCCGCCGTCTACGCCGCCCGCGCCAACCTCGCCCCGATCGTCTTCGCCGGCCACATGTACGGCGGGCAGCTCATGCTCACCACCGAGGTGGAGAACTACCCGGGGTTCGCGGACGGCATCATGGGGCCGGAGCTCATGGAGGCGTTTCGCGCGCAAGCGGAGCGGTTCGGCTCCGTCATCCACAACGTCGACGTGACCGAGGTCGACTTCACGCGGCGGCCCTTCGCCGTGCGCACGGCCGAGGACGAGTACACCGCGGACAGCGTGATCGTCGCGACCGGCGCCAGCGCGCGCTGGCTCAACATTCCCGGCGAAGCGCGGCTGCGCGGGCGCGGCGTCTCGACCTGCGCGACCTGCGACGGCGCGTTCTTCCGGCAGAAGCATATCGTCGTCGTCGGCGGCGGCGACTCGGCGATGGAAGAGGCGCTGTTCCTCACCCGCTTCGGCAGCAAGGTGACGGTGATCCACCGCCGCGACTCGCTGCGCGCATCGAAGATCATGGCCGACCGCGCGCTCAACCACGAGAAGATCGCGTTCGTCTGGAACACCGCGGTCGAGGAAGTGCTCGGCGAGGACGGCACCTCGGCGCTGCGGCTGAAGAACCTGGTCAGCGGCGAGGAGTCGGTGCTGGCCGCGGACGCGCTGTTCATCGCGATCGGGCACGACCCGAACACGGGGATCTTCCGCGGCCAGCTCGACCTGGACGCGGCCGGCTACATCGTCAGCGAGGACGGCGTGCGGACCAACGTCGAGGGCGTCTTCGTCGCCGGCGACGTGTACGACGTTCGCTACAAGCAGGCCGTGACCGCTGCCGGCTCGGGCTGCAAGGCCGCGATCGACGTGGAGAAATATCTGGAGTCGCTGGAGGTCCACCACCACACCACGGTGCCGGCGTGACCCGCGAGCCGGGCTCCGCGGGCGGCGCGGAGACGGCGGTTCGCGCGTATCCGCATGCGGTCGACGCGTTCCGGACCATGGACGGGCTCGAAGCGCTGCAGATGATGCAGCGCGGCGAGATCCCGACGACCAACATCACGCGCTGGATGAACTTCTCGCTCGAGCTGGCCGAACGCGGCCGCGTCGTGTTCGCGATGATCCCGGAGGAGAAGCTCTACAACATGATCGGTTCGGTCCACGGCGGGATCATCACGACGCTGCTGGACAACGCGCTCGGCAGCGCGGTGCAGTCGGTCCTTGCCGCCGGGAAGGTGGCGACGACGATGGACCTGCACACGCGCTTCCACCGCCCGGTGACCGCCGCGACCGGCAAGGTCTTCGCCGATGCGCACGTCGTGCACGCCGGCCGCCGCAGCGCGACCTCCGAAGCGCATCTGCGCGACGCGAACGGCACGGTCTACGCGACCGGCACCTCGACCTTGATGATCCTGGAGGACAAGCCGTCGAGCTCGTAAGCGCCGTGCAAAGCGGCGCCGGCGCTCAGCGCTGCGTTGCGGCGGCGCGAATGGCCGCTCGGATGCGCGGGTAGGTGCCGCAGCGGCAGATGTGGCCGGCCATCCCGGCGTCGATCTGCGCGTCGGTCGGCCGCGGCTGCTCGCGCAGCAGACGCGTCGCCTCGATCAGCATCCCGCTCTGGCAGTAGCCGCACTGCGCCACGTCTTCCGTCACCCACGCGCGCTGCAGCTCGGCGCCGACCGGGTCGGCGCTGAGTCCCTCGATCGTTCGGATCGAGGCGCTCTCGACCGCGCCGACCGGCGTGACGCAGCTCCGCGCCGGCGCACCGTTCAGCTCGACGGTGCACGCGCCGCACTGCGCGATCCCGCAGCCGTACTTCGTCCCGGTCAGCCCGAGCACGTCGCGCAGCACCCACAGCAGCGGCATCGCGGGGTCGGCGTCGAACGAGCGCGCCGCGCCGTTGACGTTGAGCGTGAAGCGGCGTCTCATGCGGTTCCCTTCGCTTTCGCGCCGGTGCGGATCGGCAGCGAGCGGACCGGCGTTCCCGTCGCGGCGCGCACCGCGTTCGCCACCGCGGCGATCGCCGGCGGCACGGCCGACTCGCCGACGCCGTACGGCCGCAGCGTGCTGCGCACCGGGATGACGACGATCTCCGGACAATCGCTTGTGCGCACCACGCGGTAGGCGTTGAAGTTGCGCTGCTCGGCGCAGCCGCGCGCGAACGTGATCTGGTCGTGCAGCGCGGTCGTGAGGCCCCACACGATGCCGCCCTCGACCTGCGCGCGCAAGCCGCTCTCGTTCACGATCTGCCCGGCGTCGATCGCGCACACGACCCGGTGCACGCGCACGTCGCCGTCAGCGCCGACGGACGCTTCGGCCACCGTCGCGGTCATCGCGAGGCCGAAGTACGAGTTGCACGCGATCCCGCGCGCGGAACGGCGTCCTTCGCGCGGCGCGAGCGGAGTGCCCCAGCCGGCGCGCTCGGCGGCCAGACGCAGCACCGCACGCAGCCGGTCGCCGTTCGGAACCGGCCCGCTGCGCCGCTGCAAGATCCCGGGCGACGGAATCAGCCGCAATCTCAGCGCGAGCGGGTCGGCGCCGGCGCCGTGCGCGACCTCGTCCAGGAACGACTCGCGCGCGAACACGCCGCCCGGATAGTCCACCGAGCGCCACGCACCGGTGGCGACGGGCGCGGCGACCGGCGCGTACCGCGCTTGCTGCGCCGCGAACGCGTACGGCACGTCGTAGCCGCCCCACGGCGAGCCGTCCCACACGTCGGCGTCGTTGGGGTCGAACGGCCCGAACATCGAGAGGTGGAACGTCGCGGTCGCGTGCTTCCACACCGCTGGCAAGCCGGACCGGTCGACCAGCGCTTCGAGCCGGTGGATCGCCGCAGGCTGGTACATGTCGTGCGCGACGTCATCCTCGCGCGACCACACCGATTTCACCGGCGCGCCGGCGTGGCGCGCGATCTCGTACGCTTCGAGGATGAAGTCGCGCGCGATGCGGCGGCCGAACGCGCCGCCGGTCAGCAGCACGTTGACGTGCACGTCGGCGGCCGCGATTCCGGCCCGCTTCGCGATCTCGGACTGCACGACGTTCGCGCGCTGCGTCCCGGCCCAGACGTCGACCCGGCCGGGCCGGACCCAGACCGTCGCGCTGAGCGGCTCCATCGCGACGTGCGCCTGGAACGGATACCGGTACTCCGCCTGCACCAGCGCGTGCCCGGCGAGCGCGTCGACCGGCGTGCCGGCCGTGCGCGTGACGCGCCCGCCGCCGGCCATCGCCTCTTCGAGGCTCGACCACAGCGCGCGCGAGTCGAGCCGGGCGCAGCCCGCGTCGTCCCACGCCGCGGCGAGCGCGTCGCGCCCGCGCAGCGCGGCCCATGTCGAGTCGGCGATCACGGCGACGCCGCTGGGAACGCGCACGACGTCGCGCACGCCGTCCACCGCGCGCGCGGCGCGCTCGTCGACGCCGCGCAGCGTGCACGACGCGTGCGGTGCGCGCACCACCGCCGCGTAGAGCATCCCGTCCAGGCGCACGTCGAGTCCGTACTGCGCGCGCCCCTCGGCGATGTCGCGCGCGTCGACCTTGCCGACCGGCGTCCCGATCAGCGTGAACGCCGACTGCGGCTTCAGCGGCACGTTCGCCGGGACCGGCAGCCGCGCGGCGTCGCCGAGCAGCGCCGTGTACGGCGTGCGCGCGCCGCGCGCGTCGACGACCGCGCCGCGGTCGGTCTGCAGCGTCGCCGGGTCGGCGCCGAGGCGCGTCGCCGCTGCGGCGACCAGCATCGCGCGCGCCGTCGCGCCCGCCGTGCGCAGCGGGATCCAGCCTTCTTCGATGCTGTCGCTCCCCGACGTCTTCATGTCGACCGCGTCCGAGGGCGTCCCCGTGACGACCCGGACCGCGGACCACGGCACGTCGAGCTCCTCGGCGACCAGCATCGGCAGCGAGGTCCGGACGCCTTGGCCGATCTCCGCCTTCCCGGCGACGATCGTCACCGTGCCGTCGTCGTGCAGCGCGAGCCAGGGACCCGGCGCGAACGTGGCGCCGCGGGCGGCGACTGGCGCGTCGCCGGCGGCGACGAGCACGAAAGCCGCGCCGGCCGAGAACAACCACTCCGCCCGCGTCTGCACGGCGCCATCGTACGGCCGCCCTCGAACGCCGCGCAATGAAACGCGGCGTTGAGAGCCTCAAGAAATCATCAACGCGCCTGTGTTGGGCACGTTGGCGGCACTTCTACTTCCGGTAGAAGACCGTGACGTGCGGGTTCAGCGGGTCGATCTTCGTGTCGACGTCGACCGCGACGACGCTGTTCGGGTCGATGTTCAGGTGCTGCAGGTACTCGGCGAGCGAGCTCTGATCCGGGCCCTGCCCGTTGTTGCGGTCGACGTCCGCGACGGTCGCCTTGCCGAGCGCCGCCATGAGCGCGGCGCGGCGCGTTCCGGGAGCCCGCCCGAGTGCCCGGCGCTGCGTCGGACCGAGCTGCAGCCCCGCGACCGAGACCGCGACGATCTCGCGCGACGGAATGTGGTCCCGCAACCCGGCCAGCTTCCGCGTCTCCGCGTCCATGTGCGTCGCCGCGTACTGGAACACCGCGGTCTGCTGCGTCCCGGTCGCCGCGGTCTGCGCCGGCGCCGCCGCCGGAACGAACAGGACCGCAGCCGCGGCGAGCAGCGCGGCGCTTGCCCTCTGTGCGTATCTCATGCCGAGGATATTCCCGCCGCGCGCGCTCGCAAGTCTTCGGCGTACGCCGCCGCGATCAGCGGCGCGTAGCGCTGCTCCACGACGCGGCGCTTCACCTTGAGCGTCGGCGACAGCTCGCCGTCTTCGATGGTGAGGTCGCGCGGCAAGATCGCCACGCGGTGAACTTGCTCGTACTTCGCGAGGTCGGCGGTGTTGGCTTCGACCTCGCGGATCATCAGCGCGCGGACGCGCTCGTCGGCCGCGACCTGCGCGGTCGGCGTGTCGGCCGGCAGCTCCAGCTTCGCGCGCACGAGCTCCCAGTTGGGCGCCACCAGCGCGGCCGGATGCGGCTTGTTGTCGCCGAACGCCATCACCTGACCGATGTAGATCGAGCGTTTGATCGCGGTCTCGATGCGCGACGGCGAGATCCACTTGCCGCCGCTGCTCTTGAACAGCTCTTTCTTGCGGTCGGTGATCACGAGATGGCCGCGCGGGCCGATCGTTCCGATGTCGCCGGTTTGGAACCAGCCGTCGGCCGTGAACGGCTGTTCCTCTTTCGGCAGCTTGTAGTAGCCGAGCATGACGTTCGGGCCTTTGACCAGGATCTCGCCGTCGTCGGCGATCTTTACCTCGACGCCGTTCACGGTCGGACCGACGGTGCCGAGCACGTTGTCGTCGGGCCGGTTCACCGTGATCACCGGCGACGTCTCGGTGAGCCCATAGCCTTCGAGCACCTCGACGCCCATCGCCGCGACGGTCAGCGCCGTGTCGCGGTGCAGCGGCGCGCTGCCGCTCACGAAGTACGCCAGCCGGTCGATGCCCATCAGCGCGGGGATCTTGCCGAGCACGAGCCGCTTCGCGAGCGCGTGCTTCACGCGCAGCGCCGGCGTCAGCCCGCCGTCGCGCACGGCGCGCTGGTACGCGGTGCCCACCTCGAGCGCCCACGGGACGAGCTTGGCCTTGAGCCCGCCCTCGGCGCGCGCCTTGCCGATGATCCCCGCGATCATGCGCTCGAAGATGCGCGGCACGAAGGCGACGTACATCGGCCGGATCGCGCGCATGTCCTCGAGCAGCCGCTCCGGCGTCGTGACGTAGTGCGTCAGCCGGTTGTAAAGATAGCCGAGCGCGTTGGTGTGCTCGTAGATGTGCGCGAACGGCAGCACGGACAGACCGATCTCACCTTCGTGCAGCCCGCTCGCGCGCGGCTCGAACGCGCTGGTGACGTCGGAGACGACGTTGCGGTGCGAGAGCATCACGCCTTTCGGCTGGCCCGTCGTTCCGGAGGTGTAGATCAGCACCGCGAGGTCGCCGATTCCGACGGCGTCGTGATACGAGCGCAGCAGCGCGTCGTCGCCGGCCTGCGCTTCGCCGGCGCGCACCAGCGCGGCCAGCGAATCATCACCCTCGCCGGCCAGCGCGATCAGCGGCGGCGCGCTCGGGATCGCGGCGCGAAGGCGCGTTGCGACCGCCGCGTCGTCGACGAAGACCAGCTTCGCCTCGCTGTCGGCGAGGATGAACGCGATCTGGTCGTCCGCCGTGGTCGCGAACATCGGCACGACCACGGCGCCCGCGTAGAGAATCGCGAAGTCGACGACCAGCCAGTCGACGGCGTTGTTGGCGAGGATCGCGACCCGGTCGCCGGTGCCGACGCCGCGCGCGCGAAGCGCGTGCGCGACGGCGGCCGCGCGGCGATGGACCTCGGCGGAGCTGAGCGACCGGGTCGCGCCGCCCGCCAGGCGCTCGGCCAACGCGACGGGCCGCGGCTCGGCGAGGCGCTCGGCCACGAAGAGCGGCAGAGTCGGCAGGGTCGGGACGGCCGGCGGCACGGCGTCCGGCAGGTTGGCTTGCCGCGGGGACGGCGTGGGATCGAGGCGCATCGGACGGGACAACCTCCGCTCTCGAAACGGCGCGGAAACGTCTTGACGAGTTAGCTGTAACCTATTATGAATAACATATGGCAGCGCGGTCAAGGGCGGAAGCCGTGGTGTTCCCGACGGAGCTCTGGGGCGACCGCGTCTTCACCGGCGAGGTTCGGACGAAGACCGTGTTTCCGGCGCTGGTCCTCCAACTGCTGCACGTCCAGCCGGACAGCGGCTACGGGCTGATGCAGCGCATCAGCGAGCTGGGCGGCATCTTCCCGGTCAATCCGAACACGATCTACCCGCTGCTCCGCCGGCTCGAGGAACGCGGCTTCATCCGCGGCGAGCTCGACGCCTCGACGAAGCGCGGTACCACGCTGTACCACATCACGGCCTCGGGCGAGCTGCGGCTCGAGACGATCAAAGCCAACTTCAAGCCCTACCTCACCAATCTCATCGCGGCGATGCAGCGTCTGCGCCACGACCTCTATGGAGAGCCTTCATGAGCACCTACCGCGCACCGTTGCGCGACATGCAGTTCGTTCTGCGCGAGCTCGCCGGCGTCGAGGAGATCGCGAAGCTCCCCGGCTACGAGGACACCACCGACGTGCTCGACGCGATCCTCGACGAAGCGTCGACGTTCGCGACCGAGGTCCTCAGCCCGCTGAACCAGAGCGGCGACAAGGAAGGCTGCACGTGGAACGACGGCGTCGTCACGACGCCGAAGGGCTTCAAGGAGGCGTACAAGCAGTTCGCGCAGGCGGGCTGGATCGGTTTGCCGGTTCCGGCCGAGCTGGGCGGTCAAGGGCTGCCGCAACTGCTGCTCGGGCCGACGCTCGAGATGTGGAACGGGGCGAACATCGGCTTCGCCAACGGCCCGCTGCTCAACCAGGGCGCGATCGAGGCGATCGAGCAGTTCGGCAGCGAGGACCAGAAGCAGACGTACGTCACGAAGCTGGTGAGCGGCGAGTGGACCGGCACGATGTGCCTGACCGAGCCGCAGGCCGGCTCCGATCTGGCGCAGGTTCGCACGCAGGCGGTGCGCGAGGGCGACCACTACCGCCTCAAGGGCCAGAAGATATTCATCACCTTCGGCGAGCACGACATGGCGCCGAACATCATCCACTTGGTGCTGGCGCGGCTGCCCGGCGCGCCGGAAGGCACGAAGGGCATCTCGATGTTCATCGTGCCGAAAGTGCTGGTGAACGCGGACGGCTCGCTCGGCGAGCGCAACGACGTAAAGTGCGCCGGCATCGAGCACAAGATGGGGATCAACGGCAACCCGACCTGCACGCTCAACTACGGCGAGAGCGGTCAAGGCGCGATCGGCTACCTGGTCGGCGAGGAGAACCGCGGGCTCGAGTACATGTTCGTGATGATGAACGCCGCGCGCTTCAGCGTCGGCGTCCAGGGCCTCGCGCTGGCCGACCGCGCGTACCAGCACGCGGTCGAGTACGCGAAGGAGCGGATCCAGTTCCGCGACGCCGCGTCGCGCGATCCGAAGCCGGTCGCGATCATCAAGCACCCCGACGTGCGGCGCATGCTGCTGTGGTGCAAGGCCAACATCGAGGCGATGCGCGCGCTGGCGTACGTAACCGCGGCGTCGCTCGACTACGTCCACAAGAGCGACGACGAAGCGGTTCGCAAGGAGCACCGCGCGTTCGTCGAGCTCATGATCCCGGTCGTCAAAGGCTGGCTGACCGAGAACGCGCAGAACGTCTGCTCGACGGCGCTGCAGGTCTTCGGCGGGATGGGCTACATCGAAGAGACCGGGATCGCGCAGCAGTACCGCGACGTGCGCATCACCACGATCTACGAGGGCACGACGGGGATTCAGGCGCTCGATCTCGTCGGCCGCAAGCTGATCCGCGACATGGGCGCCGGCGCGACCAAGGTGATGAAGCAGATCGGCAAGTTCGCCAAGGAGCTCGAAGCGTCGGACAACGCCGAGGTCAAGGCGCTCGCGCAGCCGCTGGCCGAGGCGACGAAGTCGCTCGGCGACACCGCGCAGTTCATCGGGATGTCGGCGATGGGCGACCTGCACAAGGCGTTCGCGAACTCGGTGCCGTTCCTGAACTTCTTCGGGATCGTCGCGGGCGGCTGGCAGCTCTTCCGCGGCGCGAAGATCGCCGCCGAGAAGCTCGCGGCGGGTGACAGCGACCCGTTCTACACCGCGAAGATCCAGACCGCGACGTTCTACGCGCACAACGTCCTCTCGCAAGCGGCGTGGCTGCAGAAGCAGATCACCGAAGGCTCGGGCGACGTCATGGCCGGCACCGACGACATGTTCGAGGTCGAGCGCCGCGCGCTCGCCACCGCCTAACCGACAGAAGCACTCAGCACGAAAACGGGGACCATGAGCAACACCACCACGCCTCAGCGCGTGAAGACGTCGGACCTCGGTGACGGGGTCCGGCTCATCACGCTCGACAACCCGCCGGTCAACGCGCTCTCGTTCGCACTCTCGGCCGAGCTCGTGCCGCTGGTCGAAGCGGCGAGCGCGGATCCCGCCGTGAACACGGTGATCTTCACCGGCGGCAACGGCTTCTTCAGCGCCGGCGCCGATGTCAACGACTTCTCGACGCAGCCGACCCCCGAGACGAAGACCATCCGCGACGTGATCGCGGCGGTTGAGAAGAGCGACAAGACGTTCGTCGCCGCGATCGACGGCAACGCGCTCGGCGGCGGCTTCGAGCTGGCGCTGGCGTGCGACTACCGCGTCGCGACGCCGAAGTCGCGCGTCGGCCTGCCGGAGATCAAGCTCGGCCTGCTGCCGGGCGCCGGCGGCACGCAGCGCCTCCCGCGCCTGATCGGCGCCAACGACGCGCTGCAGATGATGCTCAAGGGCGAGAACGTCAAAGCGCCCGACGCGAAGGCGAAGGGCATCCTCGACGAGCTCGCCGACGGCGACGTCGTCGCGACCGCCAAGACGTTCGCCGGCAAGCCGAAGCGGCGTCTCTCGCAGCGCAAGGCCGAGCTCGGCGTGGCGAACCTCGGGCTCTTCGCGACGCCGTTCGTGGTCGCGCAAGCGCACATGATGGTGCCGCCCGAAGAGAACGGCGGGTACGCCGCGCACAAGCTGATCGACGCGGTCCAAGCCGCCATCGAGCTGCCGTTCGAGCGCGGGATCGCGCGCGAGGGCCGGCTGTTCATGGAGCTCGTGCAGTCGAAGCCGTCGGCGGCGCTGCGGCACGTGTTCTTCGCCGAGCGCGAGCTCGCGAAGGTGCCGGGGCTGCCGAAGACCGAGCCGCGCGAGATCGCGAAGGCGGCGGTGATCGGCGCCGGCACGATGGGCACCGGGATCGCGATCGTGTTCGCCGAGGCCGGCATCCCGGTGACGATCGTCGAGACGAACGACGCGGCGGTCGAGAAGTCGCGCGAGATGATCTTCGGGACGTTCAAGTACAACGTCGGCAAGGGCCGTCTGACCGAAGAAGAGGCGTGGAAGAAGTCCAACTCGATCTCGTTCGAGACCGACTACTCCGAGCTCTCCGACGTCGACATCGTCGTCGAGGCCGTCTTCGAGTCGATGCCCGTGAAGAAAGACGTCTTCGCGAAGCTCGACGCGGCGACGAAGCCCGACGCGATCCTGGCCTCGAACACCTCGACGCTCGACATCGACGAGATCGGGTCGGCGACGAAGCGCCCCGATAAAGTGCTCGGCCTGCACTTCTTCGCGCCGGCCAACATCATGAAGCTGCTCGAGGTCGTGCGCGGCAAGGCGACGTCCGCCGAGACGCTCACGACGGGCATCGCGCTCGGGAAGAAGCTGCGCAAGGTCGCGGTCGTCTCGGGGAACGCGTTCGGCTTCATCGGCAACCGGATGCTCTTCGAGTACGAAGCGCAAGCGGTGCAGCTCGCGGAAGAGGGCGTCAGCCCGGCGCGCATCGACCAGGTGATCAAGGACAAGTTCGGCTTCGCGATGGGACCGTTCGCGGTCGCCGATCTGAGCGGGCTGGACGTCTACCACTTCATCTCGCAGTCTCAGCACGGCCAGCCGCTCGGGCGCATCCCGATCATCGCGAAGCTGGTCGAGCAGAAGCGTCTGGGCCAGAAGACCGGCGCCGGCTTCTTCCGGTACGACAAGGCGATCGGCAAGGGCCGCCAGCCGATCCCGGACCCGGACGTCGAGCAGCTCATCGCGCAGCTTGCGAAGGACGCCGGCATCGCCCAGAACCCGAACGTGAGCGACGACGAGATCATCGCGCGCTGCACGCGCGCGCTGGCCGACAGCGGTGCGGAGCTCGTGCGCAGCGGCGTCGCGCTGCGGCCGGGCGACGTCGACATCGTCTGGATCTACGGCTACGGCTTCCCGCCGCACCACGGCGGCCCGATGTGGTACGCGGAGAACGAGGCCGGCTACACCCCGCAAGGCGGCACGACCGAAGCCGCGCAGACCAAGGAGTTGACCCATGCCTGAGGCGGCGATCGTCTCGGCCGCGCGAACGCCGATCGGCAGGGCGTTCCGCGGCGCGTTCAATCAGACCCATGGCGCGACGATGGCGGGCCACGTCATCGCGCACGCGATCCAGCGCGCCGGCGTCGATCCGGCCGAGGTCGAGGACGTGGTCGTCGGCACCGGTCTGCCCGAAGGCGCAACCGGCCACAACATCGGCCGCGTCGCCGCGCTGCGCGCCGGCCTCCCGCGCAGCGTCGCCGGGACGACGATCAACCGCTACTGCGCGTCCGGCTTGCAGGCGATCTCGACGGCGTCGCACCGCGTGATCGTCGACGGCGCGAAGGTGATGGTCGCGGGCGGCGTCGAGTCGATCTCGCTGGTGCAGAACGACATGAACATGCACGAGTTCACCGAGGCGTGGGCGCTGCGCCACGAGCCCAGCCTGTACATGCCGATGCTGCAGACGGCCGACTTCGTCGCGAAGAAGTACAAGGTCTCGCGCGAGACGCAGGACGAGTACTCGCTGCAGTCTCAGCAGCGCACCGCCGCCGCGCAGGCGGCCGGCAAGTTCGACGCCGAGATCGTCCCGCTCCCGACTTGGAAGTACGAGCAGGACAAAGAGACGAAAGCGTTTCGCGAAGAACAGGTCACGCTGACGAAGGACGAGGGCAACCGTCCCGACACGACGCTCGAGGGACTGTTGTCGCTGAAGGGCGTGCTCTCGAAAGACTCGTCGATCACGGCCGGCAACTCGTCGCAGCTCAGCGACGGCGCCGCCGCCGTGGTGATCATGGACGCCGACGAAGCGCGCAACCGCGGCGTGCAGCCGCTCGGGTTCTATCGCGGCATGGTCGTGCGCGGCTGCGATCCGGGTGAGATGGGCATCGGCCCGGTGTTCGCCGTGCCGGATCTGCTGAAGCGCCACGGCCTCGAGGTCGACGACATCGGGCTGTGGGAGCTCAACGAGGCGTTCGCGGTGCAGACGGTCTACTGCCGCGACACGCTCGGCATTCCGAACGAGAAGCTCAACGTCGACGGCGGTGCGATCTCGATCGGCCACCCGTACGGCGTGAGCGGCGCGCGGATGGTAATGCACGCCCTGATCGAAGGCAAGCGCCGCAACGAGAAGTACGTCGTCGTGACGATGTGCATCGGCGGCGGCATGGGGGCCGCCGGGTTGTTCGAGGTCAACCTGAACTAGGCGGTCTCGCGACGAGACTCATCCTTCGACAGGCCCAGGATGACATTGCGAAAGGGCGGCACCGGTAAGGATGCCGCCCTCGCTGTGATGGCGACCGGATCATGATGCCGCGCTTGTCGCCTGCGGGCAACGAGGCCGCCCCGCGCGGCTCGCCGCAGATTACTCTGCGAAGAGTCCCTTGTAGCGCTCGCGCAGGTCGCGCTTCAAGAACTTGCCGACGCCGGTCCGCGGGATCGCGTCCACGAACAGCACGCGGTCCGGTGTCTGCCATTTCGCGAGCTTGTCGGCGAGCCAGCCGCGGACCGCGTCTTCGTCGGCGTCCTCGCCTTCGCGCAGGACGACCGCGGCGACGGGGCGCTCTTGCCACTTCGGGTGCGGGATGCCGAAGACACAGGCTTCCTTGAGCGCCGGGTGGCCCATCAGGATGTTCTCGACCTCGACCGATGAGATCCACTCGCCGCCGGACTTGATGAAGTCTTTGACGCGGTCGACGATCTCGATGTAACCGTACTCGTCCATCGTCACGACGTCGCCGGTGTGGAACCAGCCGTCGGGCTCGAAGCCCGTCGCCGTCGCGCTCGGATTGTTGTAGTACTGCTTGGCGACCGCGAAGCCGCGCACGAGCAGCTCGCCGCGCGAGACGCCGTCGGACGGCACCTCGTTGCCGTGCTCATCGACGATTTTCGACTGGACGATGGGCGAGAAGCGGCCCTGCTTGTAGCGCTCGCGCTTCTGCAGGCCCGGCTCGTTCGCCAGCTCGGAGATGTCGCGGCTCACGGTGCCGATCGGCGACATCTCGGTCATCCCCCAGGCGTGGATCGCCTCGATCCCGAGCCCGTTCAAGTCGTCCATCAGCGAGGTCGGCATCGCGGAGCCGCCGATCACGATGCGCTTCACGGTGCTCAGCGTCTTGCCTTGCGCGCGCAGCATGTCGCGCACCGCCATCCACACCGTCGGGACGCCGGCGGAGAGCGTGACGCGCTCCGTCTCGCACATCTCGATCACGCCGGCCGGATCGAGGCGCTCCATCGGCATGATGAAGTCGGCGCCGACCATCAGGCACACGAACGGCGTGCCCCAGGCGTTGACGTGGAACATCGGCACGATCGGCAGCACGCGGTCGCGCTCGGTGATCCCGAGCGCGTCGACGAGCCCGCTCGCCAGCGCGTGGATGAACGTCGAGCGGTGCGAGAACAGCACGCCCTTCGGGTCGCCGGTCGTCGCCGAGGTGTAGCACAGCAGCGCGGCGGCGCGCTCGTCGATCTCCGGCCAGTCGTAGACGTTGGGCTCCGGCGTCATCAGCGTCTCGTAGTCGAGCGCGCCGTCGAACGCCTCAGGCGACGCGCCCATCTGGACGAACGTTCTTCCGCTGTTCGGGTCGAGCGCGGCAGCCGCTTTGACCGCTTTCGTCAGCGAGCCGTCGTAGAAGACGATCTTGTCGCCGGCGTGGTCGAGCACGAACGCGATCTGGTCCGGGAAGAGCCGGATGTTCACCGTGTGCAGCACCGCGCCGATCATCGGCACCGCATAGTAGAGCTCGAGGTGGCGATGGCCGTTCCACGCGAACGACGCGACGCGGTCGCCCGGCTGCACGCCGAGCGTGCGCAGCGCGTTCGCCAGCTTGGCGACGCGCTTGCCGAACTCGGCGAAGGTGAACCGCACGACCTCGCCGCCGTCGCGCGCGACGATCTGCTTGCGCGGGTGGTTCTTCATCGCGTGCTCGAAGATCGCGCGGATCGAGAGCGGCTGATCGGACATCGTCGACGGGAGCGTCCCGCCGAGCTCGCTGGAGATCATCGTCGCCATGGTGGATTCGGCTTCGCCGAATCCTTCGCGTTCGCCCTACGGGCGAGCCGCCTACGATGGCAAGATTTACGTCCCCGTGCGGCTGGGCTCGCCTACCAGCGAGCGGAGCGCGGCGTCCAGCTCGGGGTACCGGAAAACGTAGCCGCTCGCGAGCGTCCGCTCCGGCAGCACGCGCTGACCTTCGTTGAGCATCAGCGCGCCGTCGCCGAACAGCACCGCTCCGGCGAACGCCGGCACCGGCAGGAGCGTCGGCCGCCCCAGCGCCGCGCCGAGCGCGCGGGTGAACTGGCGGTTCGTGGCGGGCGCCGGCGCAGTGGCGTTGAGGATGCCGTCCGCGCCGTCGATCGGGTTGAGGGCGCCGCTCGCGCCGTCGATCGCGTGCAGATAGATGCCGACCTGGTCGTCGATGTGGATCCACGACCACCACTGCGCGCCGCTCGCGACGACGCCGCCGAGCCCGAGCCGGAACACCGGCAGCAGCTTCCCGAGCACCCCGCCGCCGCGCCCGAGCACCAGCCCGCTGCGGACCTTGGTCACCCGCATCCCCAGCTCGGCGGCCTGATCCGCCTGGGCCTCCCACGCGACGCACAGCCGCGCCAGAAAGTCCGCGCCGGGCGGGCTCGACTCGACGAACGTTTCCGTCGCGCTCGTCCCGTAGTAGCCGACCGCCGACGCGCTGACGTACGCCTTCGGCCGCTCCGCGGCGCGGCGCAGCGCATCGAGATACGCGCGCGGCAGATCCACCCGCGAGCGCGTCATCTCGCCCTTCGACGCATCGGTCCAGCGCACGGAGACGGGCGCGCCCGCCAAGTTCACCACGACGTCGGTCCGGGCGCTCGCCTCGGCCGCGCGCGCAGGGTCGCGCAGGCTCGACTCGACGACGGCGTCGCCCCGCGCGCGCAGCGCCGCGGTCAGGCAGCGCCCGATGAACCCGCTGGCGCCCAGAACCGTCACTCGCATCGGACGTTGGACGACGCGGGCGCCTCGTGCGGCGCGTCGAACCTCCGCGCGTGCTCGGGAACGTCCAGGCGCTCCGCGCGATCGCCGCCCTGCTGGTGGTCGTGGTCCACGCCTACGCCGTCGAGTCGACGTATCTCCCGGGCCGCCCGTGGACGACGCCGTTCCACATCATCGGAACCTACGGCGTCGACCTGTTCTTCGTGATCAGCGGCGTGGTGATGCTGGTCTCGACCGCGAGCTGGTTCGGCGAGCCGGGCGCGCCGCGGCGCTTCCTCTCCCGCCGCGCGACGCGCATCTACCCGCCGTACTGGATCGTCACCGCGTTCGTGCTGGTCGCGTTCCTGGTTGTGCCGGCCGCGGCGGGCGCGCACCGCAGCGCGCCGCCCGACGTGCTCGCGTCGTTCCTCGCGCTGCCGCAGCGCGGCGAACCGCTGCTGGTCGTCGGCTGGACGCTCACCTACGAGCTCGTGTTCTACGCGGTGTTCGCGCTCGCGCTGCGGTTCCAACGCCGCTACCTTCCCGCCGTGACGGCGCTGTGGCTCCTCGCCGTCGTGCTGATCGGCGCGCTCGGACCGCACGCGAACCCCTGGGTGCGCGTGCTGGGAAGCTGGTTCAACCTGGAGTTCGTCTTCGGCATGGCGATCGGGACGCTGGTGCTGCGCCGCGCGCTCGTCGCGCCGCGCGCGCTGCTCGCGCTGGCGATCGCGCTGATCGTCGCGGTGTGCGTCGCGACCGCGTACTCCGGGCGCGAGTTCCTCGAGATCGCGTGGTGGCGACCGTGGGCGGTCGGGCTGCCGATGGCGCTGCTCGTCTACGCCGCGCTCGGCCTCGAACAGAGCAAGGTGCTCGCGCCCGCGTGGCTGCGCGCGCAAGGCGACGCCAGCTACGCGCTCTATCTGTGGCACGTGCCGGTGGTCGGCGCGATCGGGCTGGCGCTGCACCGCGTTCACCTGCACGGCACGTCGGCGCGGCTCGCGATCGTGCTCGGCGGATACGTGCTCGCGATCGCGTTCTCGTTCGCCGCGTACCGCTGGATCGAGCGGCCGCTGCTGCGCCTCGCGCGCAAGTATCTCGAAGCGGACGCGACGCAGATCGATCGCAAAGCCGTCGCGCCCAGCGCCTAGGGCCGCGGCCGCGCGAGCAGCTCGCCGAGCACCGGGCGCAGCGCGGCGGCCCACGCCTCGTATCCCGCCGGCGACGGATGCAGACGGTCCGGCATGAGCTCGAGCCGAATGCTTCCGTCGCCGTCGACGAACGCGGGGCCGGCGTCGAGCCAGCGCACGTGCGTTCCGTCGGCGAGCGCCGCGATGCGCGCATTGACCTCGGTCAGCTTCGCGCGGACCGCATCGGCCGGGTTGCCGCGCGGCAGCAGCGCGTTCAGCACGACGGTCGCGTTCGGCAGCTTCTCGCGCACCGTCCCGACGATCGCGCCGACGCCGCGCGCGACGTTCTCCGGCGTCGCGGTGGCGAGGTTGTTGGTGCCGATCATCAGCACGACGACGCGCGTGTCGGTTCCGTCGAGCTCGCCGTGCTGCACGCGCCACAGCACGAACTGCGTGCGGTCGCCCTCGATCCCGAAGTCGACCACGGTGCCGAGCGGCGCGATCTGCGCGTTCCAGACGTCCGGCGCCCGCGTCTCGAAGAAGCGCGTGATCGAGTCGCCGATGAACAGCACGTCGACGTTGCCCTGCTGCGCGCGCGCGACGAACGCGTCGTGCTGCGCGAGCCAGGCCTTCGTCGACCACGGGCGCGCGGTCGCGATCCACGGGCCTGCGGCGGGCGCCGGCGACGGCAGCGCGGACGGCCCGGGGCTCGGCAGCGGGGACGGCGACGGGCTGACGATCGCCGGCGGTGCGGGCGGGAGTGCTTGCACCACCGCCGGTTCCGCGCGAAGCGGAAGACCGCCCTGCCGGGCGGTCTTCGCAGTCGTTCGCGGCCCGTTCGCGGCGGTCAGCGCGGACGCGGGCTCGAGCTGGGCGCCGGGCTGGCGCTGTTCGAGCTGGAGGCCGGATTGTTCGGCACCTGACCGCCCGCGCCGGGCGCGCCGGTGTTGCCCTGGTTTCCGGACGCGTTCCCCATGCTGCCCGACGCGGACGGCATCGGTGAGCCGCGGCTGCCCGGGGCGGCGTTCGTCGAACCGGGGATTGCCGGCGACATCGAGCCGCCCGGCATCGGCGAGATGATCGGCTTCGGCGCCATGGTCATCGGCGTCGACGGCGTGCCCATCTGCCCGCCGGACGATCCGCCCATCGAGCTGCCGCCGCTCGACGACGCGCCGCCCATCGAGCTGCCGCCGGACGACCGGCCACCCATCGCGCCGTGGCCCATCGAACCGGCCATACCGGGCTTGCCGCCGCCCGTCATCGCGGTCGCGCGGCAGACGTATTTGCCCGTGCCTTTGCCGTACTGCGCGGCACCTTTCATGTAGAATTTCTTCGCCGGCGCCATGTACCAGACGACCGGCCCGCTCGACGCCGTGCACTTCGGCATCATCGCGCTCTTCATCATCCCGCCGGACATCGAACCCGGGGTCGCACCGATCGCGGCCGATACCGAGGTGGCCGCGAGGGCCAGCACGGCAAGACCGCTCAACGCTATGCGCATACGCTTCCTCCTTTACGGAACCATCAGCCGCGGCGCGAAGCGCCGCAGTCCGTTCCGTAAGAAAGCGTTCCGCCGCTGCGTGCGAGCTAAGCGCGGACCGCCCGCTCGCTACAGCAGATCGTTCGCCGCCGCGGCGATCGCCGCGCGCGCGCTAGCGAGCGCGGCGCGCAACGCCGCCGCCGAGCCGCTCGCATACGCCTTCGAGACGTCCGGAAACGCGACGCTCGCGTAGCCGTCCACGCCGTACGCCAGCGTGTCGATCGACTGCGCCGCGGCCAGCTCGCGCGCGCTTCCCGGGCCTTCGCCGCGCGCGATCGCGTCGTCGGCGCGCCGCGCGGCGGTGGTGAAGACGTCGATCGCGCCGCGCACCTCGGTGAGATCGAGCGCGCGGCGGTCGGTGCGCGCGCGCGACTGCAACCGCTCGAGGCCGGCGTTCAGCACCGGAACGTACGACGCGAACGCGTACGGCGGCACGTCCGCGTTCGCGAACCGCATCGCGACGACGCCGTACAGTTGCGCCGCGACGCGGTGCAGCGTGAAGCCGGGATCGCTCCAGGTCGTCGCGTAGCGCAGCGTGTCGTAGCTGGAGTGATACGGCCCGAACGGCCCCTCGAACCCGAGCTCCGCGACCGGCGTGCCGAACGCGAACAGAAACGACTCGTGGTCGCTGCCGCCGCCGACGGTCTGCACCTCCGCGCCGCCTTTCTGCGCGCGCCAGCGGTCGTACAGCGACGAGCGCTGCCGCGCCGGATCCGGGATCGCGCGCGTCGCGTCGACGATCGCCGGGCCGAGCGCGCCGACCGCGGAGACGCCGAACGCCGGTCCGGTGACGTTCTCGTCGGCGTTGAGGTACGCCACGCAGCCGCGGTGCAGCTCGGCGCCGTGCGCGCTCGCGTAGGCCGCCGAGCCGCGCAGCCCGATCTCCTCGCCGTCCCACAGCGCGATCACGATCGAGCGCTTCGGCCGCCAGCCGCCCTTCGCGAGATACCCCAGACCGCGCGCCGCTTCCAGCAGCACGGTCGTGCCGGCGCCGTTGTCCGTCACGCCGTACACCCAGGCGTCGCGGTGCGCGCCCAGCATCACGCTCTGCGCCGGCTCGCTGCCGCGCAGCGTCCCGATCGTGTTCCACAGCGTCGTCGTCGTGCGGTTCAGCGCGACGACGAGATGCACGAGCGCGGGGCCCTTGCCGAGCGGGTACGGCGCGTCGAGCGAACCGGCCCAGCCCGGCGGACCGCCCGGCCCGCGCAGCGCGCGCAGCAGCGTGCGCGCGTTGTCGGCGCTGACCGGCAGCACCGGGATGCGGATGTTCTCGCCGACCGAGCCGCGCTGCACCGACGCGGTGGGCCGCCACGGGCCGTTCGGGATCACCGCGCCTTTGGCGTAGCCGTCGTCGGCCGGGTCGCTGTAGAGGATCGCGCCCGCGGCGCCGGCGTTCTGCGCGTTCTGCACGAGCAGCCCGCGGAACGCGCCGCCGTAGCGGATCAGCACGACCGCGCCGCGCACGTCGGCGCCCGCGCTGCGCAGCGCCGCGAAATCCGCCGGCAGCCCGCGGTGCGCGTAGACCAGCGGCGCGACCAGGTCGCCGTCGGCCGAGCCGGCGTTGAACGGCAGCCCGACGGCCGGATCGAGCGTCGCCGGATCGCTCGCCTGCCCTTGCTCGCGCAGGTCCAAGCCGACCGGCGGCGTCCCCTGCGCGCGGTGCGCGCCGTTGCGCGGGACGTAGACGCGGCCGTCGGCGTACAGCTCGAGCGCGAGCTTGCGCGGCGCGTCGACCTGGGTGCGGAACGGCTCGAGGCGGGCCTCGAAGCCGTACTCGTTCAGCCGGTCGCGCGTGTACTCGGCGACGGCGAGGTCGCCCGGTGTCCCGGCGTAGTGCGGGTGCGCGCCGATCGCGGCCGCATGGTCGAGCGCGCCCTGCGCGCTCGGGAGGTCGAGGAAGCGCGCCTCGTCGGCCCGCTCGCGCGCGGTCGTCGCGGCCGTGAAGCCCCGCAGCGGCGGCGGCGGCGCGGCCGCCAGCAGCAGCGACGCGGCGCAGACCCCGCCCAGCAGACGCATCGCTCGCACGCTGCCGCGTTGAACGCGCGGCGCGGCGCGTCCTGGTGCGAACCGGCCGCCGCTCCGACCCGAGTCTTTGCAATCGCCGAAGCAGGCGGCTAAGGAACGCGGTCCGCCGCGCCGAACGAGAGGGCCATGACCGGCGGCGCGCTCAATATGTACGTGTTCATCTTCGCATTCGCGTCGGCGTTTCTGCTGGCGCAGAAGCGACCGATGCTGGCGCTCTCGACGCGCGTCCTGCTCTCCGTGCTGCTCGGACTCGCGCTCGGCTACGCCGCCGCCGCCGACCAGTGGTACCGCGGCTACATCGGCGTCGCGACGCTGATCGCGAACGCGCTGTTCATCGCCTTCGCCGTGATCGACTTCTACGGCTGGCAGAAGAAGCGCCTCGAAGGGCGCGGCTAGCCGCTCCTGAGCTCGTCCGGGACTATCCCGGCACGGTGAACGCGATCGGCGGCTGCGTCGGCGCGTAGTTCAGATCGCAGATCGAGGCGTTCACGAAGAGCGTCTCGCCGTCGCGCTCGCTGCCGTAGCCTTCGTGGATGTGGCCGAAGACGTGCGCGCGGATGCGCGGTCGCGCGCGGATCGCGTCGAGCAGATGCGGGCAGCCGGCATGTTCCCGGCGCGGGACCGTCGTGTCGAGGATGCCGCGCGGCGGGCCGTGCGTGATCAGCACGTCGGTCTCGGCGGGGATGCGCGCCCACGCCGCGCGCGCGGCGGCGCCGCCGTCGTCGCGCGGAAAGTTGAACGCCCAGTCGTAGAACCACGGCTGCCAGGGCGAGCCGTAGAACCGCACGCCGTCGACCACCGCCGGCTCGTCGACCAGCCAGACGATCCCGCGCGACTCGAACAGCGCGCGCGTCTCGGCCGGATCGTTCTCGGCGCCGAAGTCGTGGTTCCCCGGAATCGCGATCACCGCCCGAAAGCGCTCGCGCAACCGGCCGATCCAGTGGGCGGCGCGCACGAGCTCCGGGCCCGTGCCCTTCATCGTGAGGTCGCCGGCGTGGAGCAGCACGTCGCCGTCGGGAATCTCGACGTCGTCGGCGCGGTTGTGCGTGTCCGAGACCGCGACGCAGATCATCGCGCGGGACGCGCGCGCGCCAGCGCGTTCAGCAGCGCGGCGCTCTCGCGGTCGAGCCGCTGCTCGAACACTTTCGGATGGGTGAGGTAGAAGACGCACATCGCTTCGACGACGAAGCGGTGGTGTGCCGCGCCGGCCAGACCGCGCACGCGGTCGAGCGTCGTGCCGACGAGCTTGCGGATGCGCGCGACCGCTTCGGCCGGCGAGGCGTAGCAGGCGATGAAGTTCAGCTCGCCGTGCTCGCGGTCTTCGGCCTGGTCGATGAAGTAGTCCAGCAGGATGTGCAGCGCCGAGACGCCGGGGAAGTAGGCCGCGACGGTCGCGTCGATCTCGGCGTCGTCGAGGCGTTCGCGCGAGGCGAGATCGATCAGCGCGAAGACCGGCAGCGACGAGCCGCACGCGGCGGCGAACTCCCACCACGCGAGCCCGGGGAACCGCTCGCGGTTGCGCGCGTACCACGCGTCGCAGGCGCGCTCGCGCTCGCCGGCCGGGCCGTGCTTGTGCACCTGCAGGTCGGCGTAGAAGCGCGCGACGTCGACCAGCCGCTCGCGCACCGCCGCGTAGTTCGGCAGCGCGCGCAGCCCCGCGCGCGCCGCGTCGACCAGCGAGCGCAGGTAGCCGCCGTCGTCGCCGGGCGGCCCGTCGCGGTAGTAGTCGCCCGGCGTGCGGCGGTCGTCGAGCGCGTCGATCAGCGACTCGTGCAGCGTCGCGTACGCCTGCGGCGTGACGCCGGGGAGCCGGTCGCAGAGGTTGTCGAGATAGTCGTAGATCGTCTCGAGCGCCGCGACGATCGCGACGTAACGGCGCGCCGGCTCGCCGCGCATGAACGTGGCCAGGATGCAGCCGCCCTGGACGTGATAGGCCTTGCCGTCGATCGACGCCAGCGCCTGCTCGCGCAGCGCGGGATCGGGGATGCGCTCGGCGCGCGCGCGGATCGCCGCCAGCTCGCGGCCGGCGCGCGGTACGACCGCGATCAGGAAGCGCGCCGTGGCGGTCCAGCCGCGCGGGCCGAGCGCGAGCAGCCGGCGCAGACGGCTTGGGCGGCTGAACACGACGCGCAGCGTGCGGCGCACGTCGCGGCGCAGCACCGCCGGGACGCGCGGCAATCTAGATCCCACCGACGAACCGCCCCGGCGCCAGCGTCCCGCGCGGATCGAAGCGGTCCTTGAGCGCGCGCATCGTGGCGAGCGTCGCGGGCGGCGCGCCCCACGCGTCGAGCGAGACCGCGGGACCGGCGCTGAGCAGCAGCGCGTGTCCGAGCGCCTCGCGCGCCGCGGCGCCGTCGCGCGCGCGCACGACGACGTCGCCGGTGCGCAGATCGGCGATCGTCTCGGCGCGCGGGAGCGCGTCGCGGACGCGCTGCGCGCGCGCGCCGGCTTCGGACGGAAGCCCGCGCGCGATCAGCGTCGCGGAGTCCTCGCCGTCCAGCGCGACGTACGCGTCGAGCAGCGTTTGAAAGGCGCGCGCGGCGTCGTCGCCGTCGAGCAGCCGCGTCTCCGGGACACCGGCCGCGCCGAGCGCCGAGCGCAGCTCGCGCGTGGCGCGCTCGACGACCGCGTCGGAGCCTTCGAGCAGCGCGATGATGCGCGGCCGCGCCGGCGGCGGCGCCTCGCGGAACCCGTCGACGACCAGCAGCGCGACGGGCTCCATCGTGAGCGAGAGCGCGTGTGCGATCGCGCGGCCGCGCAGCTCGTCGTCGAACGGCGCGATCGCGAGCCGCCGCACCGGCGGCGCCGGCAAGATCTTGAAGTTCGCCCGCACGATCGCGCCCAGCGTTCCGTGCGAGCCGACGTAGAGCTTGCCCATGTCGTAGCCGGTGACGTTCTTCACGACCATCCCGCCGCTGCTGGCGAGCGTTCCGTCAGCGAGCGCGACCGTCACGCCGATGAGCAGATCGCGCGGCCGCCCGTACGCCGCGCGGCGCGGTCCGGCCCAACCCGCCGCCAGCGTTCCGCCGACGGTCGCGCGCGACGCGAGCGGCGCGTCCAGCGGAAGAAACTGCTTGTGCTCGCCCAGCGCGCGCTGGAGCGCGGCGACGGTCATCCCGGCGCCGGCGCCGGCGGTGAGGTCGCGTGGATCGTACTCGTGCAGCAGGTCGAGCCGCCGCGTCGAGATCGCGACGTCGTAGCGCGCCGGCGCGTTCGCCGCGCGCTGCAGCGTCCCGCCGCCGTGCACGACGACCGCCGCGCCGGCCTCGCCGGCTCTGCGCAGCACCGCGGCGAGCTCGTCCGCGTCGCGCGGTTCGATCGCGCGCGACGGCAGCAGCGCGCCCAGGCGGTACGTTTCCAGCACCGCGGGCTTGGTCTTGGCCGCCGTCGCGCGCGGGCGCTTCGCGATCATGCCGGCTGCTTCGCGTGCTCGACGCGCACTTCGCCGCAGATCGCGCCGGTCGGGAAGATCTTGTCCGGGTTGAACGCTTGCGCCGGGTCGAACACCGCGCGCACGTTGCCCATCGCGGCCAGATCGTCGGTCGAGAACACGAGCGACAGCGTCTCTTTCTTCTCGTAGCCGATCCCGTGCTCGCCGCTGATCGTCCCGCCCATCTCGATGCAGGTGCGCAGGATCTCGGTTCCGGCGTCGACGACGGCGCGGACTTGGCGCTTGTCCCGGCGGTCGAAGATCAGCAGCGGGTGCAGGTTGCCGTCGCCGGCGTGAAACACGTTGCCGACCGGCAGGTCGAAGTCGCGCGCGATCGCGTCGATGCGGTGCATGATCTGCGGCAGGCGCGTGCGCGGAACGCAGGCGTCCTGGATGTAGTAGTTCGGCGCGATCCGGCCCATCGCGCCGGCGGCGCCCTTGCGCGCGGCCCAGAGCGCGTCGCGCTCGGCCTGGTCGCGAGCGGCGCGCCACGAGAGCGCGCCGTGCGCGCGCGCGATCTTCGCCAGCACCGCCTCGCCGGCCGCGACGTCGTCGTGCGCGCCGGCGATCTCGACCAGCAGCACCGCGCCCGCGTTCTCGGGATAGCCGGCGTGGTAGTGCGCTTCGACCGCGCGGGTGATCAGCGCGTCCATGATCTCGAGCGCCGTCGGCACGATCCCCGCGCCGATGATCGCCGAGACCGCCTCCGACGCCGACTCGACGTCGGCGAACGCCGCGACGCACACCCGCACCGCCTCGGGCAGCTTCATCAAACGCACGTCGATCTCGGTGACGATCCCCAGCGTTCCCTCGGAGCCGACGAGCAGGCCGGTGAGGTCGTAGCCGGCGTCGTCGACGGACGTGCGGTGCAGCTCGCCGTCCGTGTCGACGTACTCCAGACCGAGCACGTGATTCGTCGTCGTCCCGTAGCTCAGGCAGTGCGGTCCGCCGGCGTTCGTGCCGACGTTGCCGCCGATCGTCGAGATCTTCTGGCTCGAGGGATCGGGCGCGTAGAACACGCCGTGCGGCGCGACGGCGGTCGAGAGGTCGAGGTTGACGACGCCGGGCTGCACGCGCGCGCGGCGGTTCCGCACGTCCAGCTCCACCAGCCGGTTCATGCGGGCGAACGAGACGACGAGTCCCCCGCGCGACGGCACCGCGCCGCCGCACAGTCCCGTGCCGGCGCCGCGCGCGACGACGGGCTCGCCGCACGCGCGGGCGACGCGCACCGCGATCGCGACCTCGCGCACGTCGCGCGGGACGATCGCGGCCGCGGGGAGCCGGTCCTCCGAGTACGCGTCGAACGCGTAGACCGCGAGATCCTCGGGCTCCGTGCGGACGACCTCGGGGCCGAGCGCGTCCAGCAGCCGCGACGCGAAGGCGGAGGGAACCATATGTTAACCTGCCCTACGGAGGGCGGCGGAGTAGTTCCTGGAATCCGCCTGCTCGGTGTTGTTCTGGAAGAAGTGGACGAAGCGCAAGCCGCCGCCGCGTCGCGTGGTCCGGGCGACGATCACCGAGACGCAGCGCCAGAGCTATCGCGCCTCGTTCGAGTTTCCGGTGGTCTACGTCGCGGACGGCCGCGACGGCACGCGCACCGCGCTCGCCAACGATCTCTCGGCCGGGGGGCTGCGGCTGATCGGCGATGAGGACTTTCCGGACGAGTCGGCGATCGAGCTGCGCTTCACGCTGCCGAACGAGCTGATCAAGGACGTCCACGTCGAGAAGGAGATCGTTCAGACGACCGCGCGCGGCAAGACGAAGAAGAAGATCATGGTCCCACCCGACCCGTTCCACGAGATGTCGGTGCGCGGCAAGATCGTGATCGCGTTCCTGAACGTGCGGCGCCGGAAGTTCGCGCACGGCGTGCAGTTCGTCGACATCGACGAGCGGACCGCCGAAGAGATCCAGCGCTTCATCCACGTCTGGCAGATCCACCAGCTCCGCGCCCGCGCCCACAGCCGCGCCTAGCCCCCGGAGCTCATGACCCGGCGTAAGGTCAGTACAGCAGATACCTCGCGCGCTGTGCTTTGAACGCCGCGAGCCCGGGTTGCCAGGAGGCGACGATCGCGTCAGGCGACGCGCCGCTGGCGAGCGCCGTGCGCACGGTGTCGGTGCCCCAGGCGCGGTCCATGTTCGCCTCGTGGGCGACGTGGAACTTGGCTTGCGCTCGCGCGGCGGCGAGGAGCTCGACCGCGGTGCGAACGCTCGGAAAGACGTGCGGGTCGGTCACGTTGATCGACACGCCGCGCAGCGTCTTCCCGCTCCAGAAGCCGCGCACCGGGACCCAGTCGGCGGGCTCGAACTCCACGCCGGGGATCTTGCGCGGCACGAGCGCGTCGCGGAACGCGGCCGGATCGAAGCTGTAGCCGCCCGCGTACTCGAACGGTTTGTCCGTGCCGATGCCGTTGTTCACGCCGCCCTCGTCGACCAAGCCGGTGGCGAGGTAGACGAGCGTCGTGCGCGCGTACGGCATGTTCGGCGACGTCGCGACCCAGTGCAGCCCGGTGTCGGCCCAGAGCATGTCGCGCGTCCAGCCTTGCATCGGGATGACGCGCAGCTTGCAGTTGATCGCGAAGCGCTCGTTGTACATGCGCGCGAGCTCGCCGACCGTCATGCCGTGCCGCTCCGGGATGGGATACAGGCCGATGAACGACTTGAACTTCGGGTCGAGGACGGGGCCTTCGACCATCACGCCGCCGATCGGGTTGGGGCGGTCGAGCACCCAGACTTCCTTGCCGTACTGCGCCGCCGACTCCATCACGTACGCCATCGTCGAGACGTACGTGTACGGGCGCGCGCCGACGTCCTGCATGTCGAACAGCAGCACGTCGATCCCGTCGAGCATCTGCGCCGAGGGATGCCGCGTCGCGCCGTACAGGCTGTGCACCGGCAACCCGGTCTTCTCGTCGGTCGACGAGCCGACCGTCTCGCCGGCGAGCACGACGCCCCGGATGCCGTGTTCGGGCCCGAAGAGCGCCTTCACCGCGATCTGACCGTTGCGGTGCACGGCGTCGACCAGCGGCTCGCCGGTCGACGTGACGCCGCTCTGGTTCGTCACGATCCCGACCGTGCGCCCGCGCAGCTCGCGCCACGCGTCGTGCACGAAGACGTCGTCACCGAGCAGGATGCGGTTCTTCTCGGTCGCGCGCGCGGGGAGCGTCGTCGCATCCGCGGCGGATCGAACGTTCAGGACGGCGGCGAAACCCGGCGGAACCGCGAGCGTCGCCGCGCCGGCCGGAGTCGCGAGCGCTGCCGCGGCCGCGTTGAGGAACGAACGGCGTTTCACGGTCAGACGAACTCCGGTATGACGGCGGCGGGGATGACGTGCGCCGCGGCGGCGCGCGCGAAGAAGTCGGTGACGGCGGCGACGCCCTCGTCGCCGACGTCGTCGCTGTAGCGGTTCACGTAGAGCCCGATGTGGGCGCGCATCACGTCGTCGTCCATCTCGAAGGCGTGCTCGCGGACGTAGCCGATGATCTCGCCCTCGCGCTCGCGCGCGAAGCGCAGGCTCGCGCGAATCGCCTCGTCGAGCGCCCGCGCGTCGCCGTCGGAGACGTCGCGGCGGACGAGGATCGCGCCGAGCGGGATCGGGTTGCCCGTCTCGTGCTCCCACCAGTCGCCGAGGTCGATCGCCTCAACCAGCCCGGACCGCTCGTAGGTGAAGCGCGACTCGTGGATGATCAGCCCGGCCGCCACCTCGCCGTTCGCCACCGCGTCGACGATCGTGTCGAAGCGCAGCTCGACGGTCTTCGGCTCGCGCCCGAGCGCCATGCGCAGCAGCGCGTACGCGGTCGTGAACCTGCCTGGGATCGCGAACACCGCGTCGTCCGCGAAGTCGGTCAGCAGCGGCGCCTTCGAATCGGCGCCCGGGCGCGCGATCACGAGCGGCCCGCAGCCGCGGCCGAGCGCGCCGCCCGCGCGCAGGATGCGGTAGCCGTCCAGCAGATACGGGATCGCACCGTAGCTGACTTTCGTCAGCGCGAACCGACGCTCGCGCGCCGCGAGGTTCAGCGCTTCGACGTCGTCGAGCACGACGTCGACGCGCGGCGCGCCGTCGAGCAAGCCGTTGGTGAGCGCGGCGAAGATGTACGTGTCGTTGGGACACGGCGAGTACGCGAGCGAGTACCGCTGCTCGTTCCGTTTGCCGGCAGCCGTTGCGGGGAGGGGCGAGCCGGTCGTTCCCGGGACGGAAACCGTCATACCGAGGACAGAACGTCGAGCAATGCGTCGGTCGTTGCGACCGCGGCTGCGGCGCCTGCGCGAAAGTCCCACTCGTTGGTCGCCCGCTCGCCGACCAGGTTCGACACGCCGCGAATCTCGATCGCCGGCACGCCGGCGAGCTGCGCCGCGCGCAGCACCGCGAACCCTTCCATCGACTCGACGTCGGCGCGGAAGCGGTGCGCCAGCACGAGCGCGCGCGCGGTGGTGCCGGTCACGATCGCCGAGGTCACGCCGCGCCCGACGATGACCGGGATCAGCCCGTCGAGGAACGGCCTCAGCAGCCCCGGCTCGGCGTCGACGTGGCGCACCAGCTCCAGCCCGCCGGGGAGCGGGAACGTGCCGCCGTCCTCGAGCCCGAGCTCGGCGTAGTCCTCGCGCGAGCAGACGACCGCGTCGCCGACCGTGCAGCGGTCGCGAAACCCGCCCGCGATCCCGGCGTTGATCACGGCGTCGTAGTGCTTCGACGCCAGCGCGCGCGCCGTCGCGAGCGCAGCTTCGACGGGCCCGACCCCGGTGGCGAGGATCTCGACGTCCTCACGCGGCTCGAGCGCCGCGAGCTCCTGCGCTACCGCGCAGACGACGAGGATGCCGATCGCGGAACCAGATGGCTCGCGACCCACAGCGGGCCGACGAGCAGATGCAGCAGGTTGGTCAGAAACGCGGGCGACTTGCCTTCGTACGCGTGCCCGACGAACTGGAAGATCCAGCCGGCGACGAACGCCGCGATCGCCCACGGCCACGACACGTACGCGGCCAGATAGTAGATCGCCGTGAGCCCGATCGCCGCGATGACGACGGCGAGAAGCTGCGTGCGCCCGAACGCGACGAGGTAGTACACCACCGTGGCCGCGACGGCGAGCGCGGCCAGCGTTCCGTCCCAATAGGGCACCGCGATCACGACCAGCCGCAACAGCGCCACGATCGCCAGCACGATCAGCGGGATGCCGATCTCGTGGCAGATCAGGTTCCGCCGGTCGCGGTGGTACGCGCCGTACTCGTCGAACAGCGAGCTTTCGGAAGCCATGCCGGTCACCTCACGCCGATGAGTTTGTGCGTCTGCAGCGAGAGCCGGAACCGCCCGGGCTCGCGCTTCGCGGCGTCGACCGCGAGCGCGACGTTCGGCGCTTTGTTCCCCTCCGGCTGCAAGAACAGCGGGGTGCTCTGCGGGAAGTGCGCGATCCATTCCTCCGGCACGCGGCCGTCGACGATCAGCTTCGCCTCGTTCGCGCGCCGCGCCATTGCGGGCGCCAGCCGCTCCTTCGGCGAGACGGTGAGCCAGACGTCGTCGGAGAGCTCGGTCGGGATCGTCCCGTTGGACTCGATGTGGACGCGCCGGCCGTCGGCGCGCAGCGCGTCGATCAGCGCGCGGCTCTCGCGCTGCGCGAGCGGCTCACCGCCGGTGAGGATCACCATCGGGCAGTCGCCGCCTTCGGCGCGCACGCGCGCCACGACGTCCCCGACCGAGGCGAAGAACTTGAGCGCGTAGTCGGTGTCGCAGAAGGAGCAGCTCAGGTTGCAGCCGGCGAGGCGGACGAAGACCGCGGGTGTCCCGGTCCACGTCCCCTCACCTTGGACGCTGTAGAAGATCTCAGCGAGCTGCAGCACCCAGCGTGTTACGGGCGCGTCGCCTGGCGGCGGGCGCTGAGGACCTGCACGGTCACCGGCGTGCCGGCCGGGATCGTCACGTTCTGCTTCGCGTTCTTCGCGTACAGGTAGCCGCCGGCCGCGCCGAGCAGGCCGCCCGCGTTCGTGCCGAGCTTCTTGCCGAGGATGTTGCCGACGATCATCCCGCCGACCGCGCCGGCGACTTCGTTGCCGACGTTGCTCTTCGTGTTGACCTGGGCGCCGACGACGCGGCCGTCGAGCGCGTACGAGTTGCCCGAGCGCGTATGGAGCTTGTCGAGGCAGACCTGCAGCTTGCCCGGACGGCCCTGGCTCGCCGACTGGACGTCGCAGACGTGACCGTACATCGTCGCGCCGTTGATGTTGTGGTCCTCGGACGCGACGTTGGAGATCGTCACCTGCTGGCCGACGACGGCGTTCTTCGAGTCGATGCTCTGGTCCATCGTGCCGTTGAGGTTCGTGCCCGCCGAGATTTGAGCCGATGCGGCGAGCGGGACGAAAGCCAGCGCCGCCGCGGCGAGGAGGGAGGGGAGTCTGCGATTCATGCGAGTGGTCGCTCCTGTCGTTGGTTCGGTGGGACCCGTTGCTGCCCTTACCCGGCGAGGGTGAGCGGGTCGCCCTTCTTGAGAACGACACAGGCCTTCCGAGTCTCCCATAAGGTTAACTCGGCAAGATAAGGGAGCTCATGGGCCAGACGCTGCCAGATCCAGACGACGATGTTCTCCGCGGTGGGGTTCTCCAGCAGCTCGTTCAGCGACCGGTGGTCGAGCGCGCTGATCACCGCGGACTTGACGACGCGGGAGATCACGTCGAAGTCTTCGATCATCCCGGCCGCCGGCCCGGACGCCTGAAGCGGGCCTTCGAGCGCGACGTCGAGGCGGTACGAGTGGCCGTGGAGCCGCGCGCACTTCCCGGGATGGTTCGGGAGCACGTGCGCCGCCTCGAACGTGAAGGACTTGCGGATTTGCACGGCCCAGGGACTTCGCCGTGACGACCAACCGCTCCCGACTCGTCGCCCAGGTGGTGACCGGACGCGCCGCCCCGCCGAGCCTGTCCTCGATGCTGTACGACGTCGGGGCCGACGGCGTGCCGCGCATTCTGCCGTCGGTCGGCGGCATCACGCTCAACGTGCGGGTCGGGGACGGCGCGTTCGCGTTCGAGGCGGATCACGTCGAGCCCGGCGTCAGCGCGCGGGCCGACGACGACCGCGTCAACGCCGCGTTCTGCACCTTCGCCTGCATCGGCAACGTCGCGACCGTGACGAGCGGCGACGCGAAAGGCGAGCGCGGCGTCGTCACCGGGAAGCACGGCGGCGTCGAGCACGTGCTGATCGACTTCCCCGCGGCGGTGATGGAGAAGATGGCGATCGGCGACGCGATCAGCGTGCGCGCCGTCGGCGTCGGGCTCGCGCTCGAGGACGCCGGCGACGTGAAGATCTTCAACTGCGATCCCGATCTGTTCGAGAAGCTCGGCGTCGAGCGCAGCGGCGACCGCTTCGCGGTGCGCGTCGCCCGGACGGTTCCGGCGCGCGTGATGGGCTCGGGGCTGGGGCGGCAGACCGTCGCGCGCGGCGACTACGACATCCAGTGCTTCGACCCGCCCGCGGTGCGCGAGTTCGGCCTCGACGAGCTGCGGCTCGGGGATCTGGTCGCCGTGCTCGACTCGGACAGCTCGTTCGGCCGCATCTACCGCACGGGCGCCGTGACGATCGCGGTCGTCTCGCACGGTGCCTCGCACATCGCGGGCCACGGGCCGGGCGTCACGGCGCTGCTGACCTCCGCGAGCGGCGCGATCGAACCGCGTGTCGACGCGCGCGCCAACCTGGCGACGATCCTGGATCTGCGATGAAGGACCCGCGCGCCGACCCGATCTCGCCGGAGCAGCGGGCCGAGCCGGTCGTCATCGTGCCGTACGATCCGGCCTGGGTGACGGCGTTCGAGCTGCTGCGCGACCGCGTCGCGCAGGCGCTCGGCGAGCTGGCGGCGGGGATCGAGCACATCGGCAGCACCGCGGTGCCCGGGCTCGACGCGAAGCCGATCGTCGACATCGACGTCGTGATCCGCCACGGCGAGGATCTGGACGAAGTCGTGCGGCGGCTTGCGGAGCTCGGCTACGAGCACCTCGGCGATCTCGGGATCGTCGGGCGAGAAGCATTCCGCTCGCCGCCGGAGCTGCCGCGGCACTACCTCTACGTCTGCGCCGCCGGCGCGCCGGTGCTGCAAGCGCATCTGCTGCTGCGCGACGCGCTGCGCGGCAACCCCGAGCTGAGCGCCGCGTACGCGGCGCTCAAGCGCGACCTCGCCGAGCGATACCGCGACGACCGTGACGGCTATGCCGAGGGCAAGAGCGCGTTCATCACCGCCGTTCTGCTGCGGGAACGCGACGGCGGCGACAAGCGGTCGCTGCGGCGTGGGCCTGCATAGGAAAGCGACCCGAGCTAACGAACGTACGCGGTCTGAACGATAGAGATGGCGGGCCCGTTTCCGGCTCCGCCGAGGGGTGAGTACCGTATGCCGACGCAGCTATCGCCGCACTTCACGCTCGAAGAGCTCACGACGACGAATACCGGGCTCAACAACAGCCCGAACGCGGCAGAGAAAGAACGGCTGACCGCGCTGGCAGCCTTCATGGAAAAAGTCCGCGCCGTCCTCGGCAACAAGTCGATCAGCGTCAACTCCGCCTTTCGCAGCGAAGCGGTGAACAACGCCGTCGGCGGCGTCTCGAACAGCGCCCACCGGCTCGGCTACGCCTGCGACTTCGAGTGCCCGGACTTCGGCTCGCCGCTCGAGGTGTGCCGCGCGCTCGACAAAGCCGGAACCGCGGGGACGATCGTCTTCGACCAGCTCATCCAGGAAGGCACCTGGACGCACATCTCGCGCGATCCGACCGGCAGCGGCACCGGAGCGCCGCGGAAGATGCGGCTCACGCTGATCGGCCCCGGGAAGTACGCGTCGGGGATCAAGCCGACGCCCTGAGGGCGCTCAGCGCTTCGCGCGTTTCATGTAGACAGCGGAGAGCTTGTAGTCGAACCACAGCTCGTAGGTGCGCAGGAAGTCGGTGCCGATGACGCCGTCGACGTCGTCGGTGCCGAGGTCCGCGTTCGCGACGTCGGCGGTGGCGCCGCGCGTCCAGATGCCGCCGATCTCGAACGCCGGCAGCCGCGTCGACTCGGCCGCGGTGAACCCGCCCATCCCGCGCACGTGCATCGTGCTGGCGACGCGCTGCGGCGTGAAGTCGCCGCGCTCGGCGAACGCGGTCTGGAACATCGTGCGGTTCGCGCCCGTGTCGAGCACCACGCGGCCGGTGGCGCTGCCCGCGTGCGCGGCGACCGCGGGCGTCTTGTCGTCGAGCCCGACCCCGACCGCGCTCGCGTCGGGCGGCGGGCGAAAGCGCTCGGGGACGATCGCCTCGGCCACATTCTTCTCCAGGTTCAGGTGGATGACGGCGTCGGCGAAGAGCTCGAAACCCAGCAGCCCTACGAGGTGCGTGCGCTCGTCGGCGCGGAACGGGACCTTGACCACGCGCGCGACGACGTTGCGCATGCGCAGCGGCCCGATCGTCATCTGCGGCACGATCGTCGTCGTCTCGGGAAACGCGCCGAGCGTCGACCCGACGCGGTTGCCGTAGCGCTCGAGGTTCTGCTGCTCGACCAGCGAGGGGTCGATGAAGATGCCGCCGGCGCCGGAGTCCAGCAAGAAATCGTACGCGCCGCGCCCGACGATCACGCGCACGATGGCGAGCCCGTTCACGAAGCGCACCGGCAGCCGCACCGCCGTCTGCCGTTCCGGGAACTCGACCACGCGCCGCGACGGCGGCATCTCGACGTCGCGCGGGTCGGGCGTGACGTCGAGCGAGCGGTTCACCAGGATCTGCTCGCGCTCGTTGCCGAGCGAGTCCGTCGTTCGCACGCGCGACGGCTCCGCGACCCCGTCGCTGAGCCGGTAGTCGTCGTAGGTCGCGGTGTAGCGGCGGCGGCGCTCGACGTACTCGCGCCGCACGACGTAGCCGGTGCGCTTGTCGATGAACAGCCAGACGTGCCGGCCGTTCGGCGGGTTCACCTCGACGACGTACGCGTTGAACGCCGGCGAGTCGCCGACCACGTGCACGTTGCGCTCGTCGCCCGGGTCGCGAAAGGCGTGCTCGCTCACCGCGTCGCGCTGCTCGTGCACGCCCGGGTACGTGAAGACGATCCCGTTGCGGTTCTGCTCCCAGCGCGCGCCGCGCAGCACGCCGCGCTCGTACACCAGCGGGCCGAGCGTCGTCGTCTCGCGCACGTCGCGGCCGAAGCGGTTGACGCGGTACGAGCCGACCGTGCCGTCTTGGAACAGCCGCCAGTCCTCGAGCACCGTCACGGCGCGCGTGTGCTCGTGCGCGTGCGCGCGCTCGTAGAGCGCTCGGACGCGCGACAGCGGCGCGCTCGGCGGAACGAGCCCGCCCGGCTCGTCCTCGATCGCCGCCACCCCCGGCAGCACGACGACGCACAAGAGCGCCGCCGCCATGCCCGCGGCTCTTATAACGATCCGACCGGACCCATCGCTTCGAGCCGCTTCTTGAGGTCGCTGAGGAAGCCGCTGGCGACGGCTCCGTCGACGACGCGGTGGTCGAGCGACATGCAGACGTTCATCATCGAGCGCACCGCGATCGCGTCGTCCTCGCGCACCACCGGCCGCTTCACGACCGCTTCGGTCGTGACGATCGCGGTCTGACCCGGCACGAGGATCGGCGCGGAGAGGATCGCCCCGTTCGCGCCGGTGTTGTTCACGGTGAACGTTCCGCCGGCCAGGTCGTCGGCGCCCAGCTTGCCGCGGCGGCCCTTGTCGATCAGCGCCCCCGCCGCCAGCGCGATGCCCTTGACCGAGAGCTGGTCGGCGTGGCGGATCACCGGGACGACCAGGTTGCCCTCGGCGGCGATCGCGATCCCGACGTTCACGTCGCGGTGCACGCGAATCCCCTCGTCGGTGAACGACGAGTTCATCAGCGGAAACTTCGCCAGCGACTCGACGACCGCGCGGATGAAGAACGGCAGCAGCGTCAGCTTCACGCCGTACGCCTGCTCGAACGCGTCCTTCTCGCGCGTCCGCCACTTCCAGACGTTGGTCACGTCGACTTCGACCATCGTCCAGGCGTGCGGCGCGGTGCGCTTCGACTCGACCATGCGCTGCGCGATGATCTTGCGCGCCTGCGTCAGCGGGATCAGATCGCCCGGCTGCGCCGACCCGTACGACGGCTTCGCCGTACCCGGCGGCCGTGTCGCGGGCGCCGCGGCGGGCGCCGCAGGCGGCGGCGTGACGGTTCCCGCGGCGGCGGGCGCGACGTACTCCGCGTTGTCGGCGGTGATCGTCGCAGCGACGCCGGCGCTGGGGCCGGCTTTCGCGGCGGCCAGGATGTCGTTCGCGGTGATGCGGCCGTTGTCGCCGGTGCCGCGGACGCGCGCGAGGTCGATGCGGTGCTCGCGCGCCAGGCGCCGGACCGCGGGCGAGACGCGCACGCCTTTGTCGAGCACCGGCGCGCCGTCGTGCGACGCTCCGGCGCCGTTCGACGACGGCCCGGCGGGGGCGCTGAACGACGGTCCGCTCACGCCGACGTTGCCGCCCGGGACCGGCTCGTCGCTGGCCTGGCGGTTCGCTTCGTCCTGCGACGGCGCGCCGGATGCAGCCGCGACTTGCTCCGACGGCGACGCGCTGCCGGCCGGCGCGGGCGTCTGCGCGGCGGCCCCGACCTCGTCGATGATCGCGATCGGCGCGCCGGTCGGCACGGTCTCGCCTTCCTTCACGATCAGCTCGCGGATGATGCCGGTGACCGGCGCCGGCACCTCGGCGTTGACCTTGTCGGTCGAGACCTCGACGAAGGCCTCGTACTTCTCGACCGAGTCGCCCGGCTTCTTGAGCCACTGCGCGACGGTCCCTTCGGTGACGGTCTCGCCCAACTGCGGCATCGTGATGGTGGTCGGCATCAGAACTTCGCCAAGTCGCGCATCGCGTCGGCCATCTCGTCGGTGGAGATCATGAACTCTTCTTCGAGCGGGAGCGCGTAGCCCATCGCCGGCACGTCGGGTCCGGCGAGCCGGCGGATCGGCGCGTCGAGGTCGAACAGCGCCTCCTCGGCGACCATCGCGCTGATCTCGGCGCCGATCCCGCCGAACTTGTTGTCCTCGTGGATGATCAGCAGCTTGCGCGTCTTGCGGACGGACTCCAGGATCGTCCCCTTGTCCATCGGCCGGATCGAGCGCAGGTCGATCACCTCGGCGGAGATCCCGTCGCCCTGCACGCGGTTCGCCGCGTCCAGCGCCTGGTGCAGGTTGTAGCCGTAGCTCACCACGCTGACGTCGGTCCCGGCTTTCTTGACGTCGGCCTTCCCGATCGGGATCGTGTAGTAGCCGCCCGGGACGTCACCCTTCACGCTGCGGTACGTCTTCTTGTGCTCGAGGAACAGCACCGGGTCCGGGCACTCGATCGCCGCGTTCAGCAGCCCCTTGATGTCGGCCGGCGTCGACGGCGCGAGGATCGTCAGCCCCGGGACGTGGTAGAACAGCGCTTCGATCGAGACGGAATGCGAGAGCGCGCCGCGCACGCCGCCGCCGTACGGCGTGCGAATCACCAGCGGGCACGTGTAGTCGCCGTTGCTGCGGTAGCGCGTCTTCGCCGCCTCGCCGACGATCTGGTTGAACGCCGGATAGATGAAGTCGGCGAACTGGATCTCGGCGATCGGCCGCAGCCCCTCCATCGCCATCCCGATCGCCACGCCGACGATCGACGCCTCGGCGAGCGGCGTGTCGATGACCCGCTGCGGCCCGAACTCTTCCAGAAACCCCTTGGTGATGAGGAAGACGTTGCCGCGCGCGCCGACGTCCTCGCCCATGACGAGGACGCGCTCGTCGCGCGCCAGCGCGTCGTGCAGCGTCGTGCGCACCGCCTCGACGTTGGTCATCACCGTCGCGCCGGTCTGCTGCTGCGCGGTCGCCGTCATGTGCGAGCTCACTCCTGCCACGGGCGGTAATCGCCCGCGACGACGTTCGTGTAGAGGGAATCGGCGGTCGGATACGGCTGGGCTTCGGCAGCGTCGGTGGCCTCGTTGGTCTCGCGCAGCACGTCCGCCTTGAGCTGCTTCGCGCGCGCCTCGTCGACGACGCCGGCCTCGATCAGCACCTGCTCGAAGCGCGGGACGGGATCGAGCTTCCGGCGCTCCTCGATCACGTCGCGCGAGCGATAGGTGCGGTCGTCGTCGTCCGTGGAGTGCGACAGGAAGCGGTAGCACTTGGCCTCGACGATCGTCGGCCCGCCGCCGGTGCGCGCGCGCTCGAGCGCCTCGTGCATCGTCTTGTAGGTCGCGATCGGGCTGAACCCGTCGCAGACGACGCCCGGGATGCCGTAGCCGGGCGCCTTGTCGGCGACGTTGGCGACCTTCATCTGCATGTCCTGAGGCGTCGAGATCGCCCACTCGTTGTTCTGGACGAGGAAGACGATCGGGAGCGCGTGGACGGCGGCGTAGTTGACCGACTCGTGCCACTCGCCTTGCGACGTGGCGCCCTCGCCGTTCGAGCAGATCACGGCGCGGCCGCTCTCGGCGCGGTACTTGAACGCGGCGGCGACGCCGACCGCGTGCGTGCAGTGCGCCGCGATGATCGACGAGATCGAGAGCACGCCCAGATCGTGGTTGGTGTAGTGGTTCGGGAACTGCCGTCCCATCGAACGGTCGGTGACCCGCGCGAAGAGCGACGAAAGGATCTCGAAGGGCGTCATCCCGACGCCCAGCGCGAGGCCCAGATCGCGGTAGTACGGGACCAGCACGTCGGCGCCGCGCTTGAACGCTATCGCGGCGCCGGCCTGGACCGCCTCGTGGCCCTCGGAGCCGAGGGCGAAGGGAATCTTCCCTTGGCGGTTGAGCTGGAAGCCGCGGTTGTCGAGCTGGCGCTGGAGCAGCATCATGCGGAGCATCGCGACGAGCTGCTCGTCGCTCAGACCGGCGCGGTCGAGCTCGCGCCCGCGCGTGGCCGTCGTTTTCGCCATCGAGTCCCCCGGACCGGTGAAGTGAGAACCGCGGTTACTCGCGCGCGGGTCGCCACGACTCCTGCGCCACGCCGTCCGGCCAAGCGACACGTCCGCGGGCAAGGAAACGACCACCGCGTCTTCCAAAGGAAGGCGTTCCGGGCGGCAAACCAGCCGTGTGTTGGGATTCCCGCCCGCGTGCATGCAAGGGTGTGGCTTCGCACAGACCTCCAGCCCAAGCTCTTTGGTAGAGGAGATTTTGCGTATGGGCGTTCTGCCCTGGAGCCTGCCCCGAAGGATTTCGATCCCCGCGCGCGTCGCCGCCGCCGCACTCACCGCCGTCTTGGCCGCAGGCTGCGGCGGTGGCGGCGGGACGTCCGCTACGCCTCCCGTCGCCCCGCAGGGCGTGCAGCCGCAAGGGATGGCGAGCGTCGTCTTCACGATGATCTGGAACTCGTCCACGCCGCAGTCAGCGAAGCGTCGGCCGCAGTACGTGCCGGCGACCGCGCACAGTGTCTCGGTAAGCGTGAACGGCGGTACTGCGCAGTACCTGAACTCTCCGGCGAGCACGATCACGATCGACGCGCCGGTCGGCACCGACACGTTCACCTTCCAAACGTATGACGAGCAGAACGGTCAGGGCAATGTGCTCAGCCGTGCGACCGTGACGAAGACGATCGTGGCGGGCGCGGCCAACTCGGTCTCGGCCACGTTGAACGGCGTCGTCGCCAGCGCGACCGTGTCGCTGAGCAATCCGTCGCCAAACGCGGGCGTGCCGGCGACGGTGAACGTCAACGTCGCGGCCAAGGACGCCGACGGCAACACGATCGTCGGCCCCGGGGAGTACAGCGTCCCGATCCATCTTGCGATCAGCGACTCGACGAGCAGCGGCACGCTGTCGCTCTCGACGAACAGTCTTGCGAACCCGGCGACAACGGCGACGCTGACGTACAACGGCGGCACGCTCAACAGTGGCCTTCCGGGCGGCCCCACGGCGACGGTCGTCGCAAGCGGCACCGGGATCTCCACCGTGTCGGCGGCGTTCACGCCGAAGCCGACGATCTATCAGTTCTCGATCCCGGTCGCCGCGAACAGACCTCGGTACATCGCCGCCGGCAGCGACGGCAACATGTGGTTCACCGAGAATCCGGGGAATGCGATCGCGCGCATCACGCCGGCCGGCGTCGTGACCGAGTTCCCGATTCCGACCGCGAACGCGGCGCCGGATCACATCATCGGCGCCAGCGACGGCAACCTCTGGTTCACCGAGTCCGGCTCGACCGCGAACAAGATCGCCAAGGCGACGACGACGGGCACGATCACCGAATTCAGCACGCTGTTCGCCCCGCCGCCGCCGGACCAGCCTTTCGGGCTCGTCGACCGGCTCGACGGAAACATCTGGTACGTCGCGAACGGCAGCAGCCGCGTCGGCTTCCTGAGCTACAACGGCTCGCTCGCCGGTGAGACGAGCATCCCGACCGCCAGCTCCGGGCCGTTCGACATCGCGACGGCGCCGGACAACAACCTGTACTACACCGAGCAGAACGTCGACAAGATCGGCCGCATCGCAAACCTCTTCACCGCGCAGAGCGAGATCAGCCTCACGGCCGGGACGGTGCCGAAAGACATCATTCGCGGTCCCGACGGCAACCTCTGGTTCACCGAGAACGGCCGCGGCAACATCGGCCGCCTCTCCCCGAACTCGTTCTCCGTGACCGGCGAGTTCCCGACGATCACGCCGAATTCGGGACCGTGGTCGATCGCGACCGGTCAGGACGGCGCGCTGTGGTTCACAGAGAACGGCCTGGACAAGATCGGCCGCATCACCACGGGCGGGACGGTCAGCGAGTACGCTTCGCCGGTCACCGGCCTCGCGCTGCAAGGCATCGCGGTCGCGCCGGATGGTTCGTTGTGGTTCTGCGAACCCGGCAGCGGCCTCAACCCCGGCCGCATCGGAAAGCTGGTGTACTGACATGCGCACCAAGAGAGGGGAATCGACGATGCGCCTGCGCCGAACGCTGGCCGGACTCGCCATTGCCGTCGCCGCCGGCTTCATCGCAGGCTGCGACAGCGGCGGCGGCAGCGCGCCGCCGGTGATCTTCAGCGGCGCGACGCCGACGCCGACGGCCACGCCCGCCGCGCCCGCGACGAGCGCGAGCGGTTCGTTCACCACGTCGGCGAGCGCGTCGACGTCGATCACGCTGGGGCCGATCGGGCCCGGCAACACCGGCACCGTCTCGGTCGGGGCGTCGAATCCCGCCACGACGATCGGCGTGACGATGTCGCTGACGCAGCCGGGCAACGCGCCGGTTCCGGCATCGATCAAGCGTCTGCCGCGAACGATCGGCGGCACGGTGACGCCGTTCGCGTGGTTCCAGCTCACCGCGAACCCCGGGACGACGCTCCCGACCTATCCGGGCTTCTCGTTCACCTTCGCGGCGAGCCAGACGAAACCGGATTCGACCCACTCGTACATCGCGATCTTCGATCCGAGTGACGCCGCCACGGGCTACGTGACGATCGAAGGCCCCGCGAGCGCGGCCGGCAACACGTACACCTGGACCTCGTCGTTCGGGCCGTGGACGATGGTGGCCGGACGGACCTACACGTTCGTGCTGTTCACCGACTCCGCGCTGCTCAGCACGCCGTCGCCCACGCCGACGCCGACGCCCACGCCGACTCCCACGCCGACGCCGACGCCGACTCCCACACCCACACCGACGCCGCCGCCGCCAACACCCACGCCGGGTCCGCTCACGCTGACCGCGAGCTCGCTGTCGTTCACGGCCGCCGGCCAGACGGCGACGGTAACGGCGAGCGAGGTCGGCTACTCCGGGACCATCACCGCGGCCAACGGCTCACCCTCGTGCGCGGGGATCGCGACGATCGCGCCCGCCTCGGGGAGCGGTCCGTCGACGACGTTCACCGTCACCGCGGTCGCGGCCGGGATCTGCGCCTTCTCCATAACGGACAATCACGGCGGTTCCGCCGCGATCAACGTAACGGTGACGACGACCACCGGCACGATCAGCACCGTCCGGCGGAAGTAACGCCGCCGCGCGTCTGCGCGCGAAGCCCGTCGCGATCCATCGCGGCGGGCTTTTTCGCTCGGGTCGCCAATGGACGGGGTGCGTGGAAGGTGTTGCGCGAGGTCCTTAGGTCCTTGGCGTCCCTTTTTGAGGTCTTTGCGTATGGGTATCTCGACTCGCTCCGTTCCCTGGAGGGCGTGTTTCAACGCGCGCCTAGCAACCGCATTCGTGGCGGCCGCGGTCGTTGCGGGGTGCGGAGGCGGCGGATCCACCGCGACGCCGCCGGTGACGGCACAGAAATCGCAAGCGCCGTCGAACGTGATGGCCAGCGTCACCTTCACGATGGTCTGGAACGCGCCGACGACGCAGTCGGTGGGCCGCCGGCCGCGCTATGTCCCGGCCACCGCGCGCAGCGTCTCGGTTACCGTCAACAACGGGACGCCGCAGTACCTGAACGCCCCGGCCAGCACGCTCACGATCGACGCCCCGGTCGGCACCGACACCTTCACGTTCGCGACCTACGACGAGCAGAACGGCCAGGGCAACGTCCTCAGCCGCGCGTCGGTGACGAAAAACATCGTCGCGGGCGGCGCCAACACGGTGACCGCGGTCCTCAACGGCGTCGTGGTCTCGCTGGCGATCTCGCTCAGCAACCCGTCGCCGAACGCCGGCGTTCCGGCGACCGTCAACGTCAACGTCTCGGCCAGGGACGCCGACGGCAACACGATCGTCGGCCCGGGCGATTACAGCACGCCGATCCGGCTCTCGATCTCGGACGACACGAACAGCGGCACGCTCTCGCTGTCGACCACCGATCTCCCGAATGCGTCCACGACCGCGACGCTGACGTACAACGGCGGGACGCTCAACAGCGGCCTGCCCGACGGCCCGATCGCGTTCGTCGTGGCGCGTGCGACCGGCGTCGCGACGCAAGCCGCCGCGTTCACGCCGAGACCGACGTTCTACCAGTTCTCGATCCCGGTCGCGGCCAACCGGCCGCAGTGGATCGCCGCCGGCAGCGACGGCAACATGTGGTTCACCGAGTTTCCGGGCAACACCGTGGCGAAGATCACGCCGGCGGGGGTGGTCACCGAATGTCCGGCGATCCCGACCGCCGCCTCGAATCCGCAAGGCATCATCGGCGCCTCGGACGGCAACCTCTGGTTCACCGAGTTCGCCGGGAGCAAGATCACCCGGGTGACGACAGCCTGCGCGTACACCGAGTTCAGCACGCTCTTCGCAAGCGACGGGCCGCAGTTGCTGACGGACCGCGGTGACGGCAACATCTGGTTCACCGGATTCACCGGAAACCACGTCGGCTTCCAGGGCATCACGTCCGGCGTCTCGGGCGAGACGACCGTTCCGACGCCGAACGCGCACCCGTACGGCATCGCGCCGGCGGCCGATCTCAACCTGTACTTCACCGAGAACGCGGTCGACCAGCTCGGCCGGATCCCGATGCTGTTCGGCGCGATCACGGAGGTGCCGATCGCAACCGGCAGCGCGCCCACCCAGATCGTCCGCGGTCCTGCGACCGAGACGAGCTGCGGCGGCAGTCCTTGCATGTGGTTCACCGAGTTCGGCACGAGCCGCGTCGCGCGGCTGAACCCGGCCGGTTGGCCGGCACCGACCGTTGACGAGTTCCCGACCACGACGGCGTCGTCGAATCCGATCGGGATCGCCGCCGGACGAGACAACGCGCTGTGGTTCACCGAGAGCGGTTTGGACCGCATCGGGCGCGTCAGCGTCAACGGCTCCGTCTCCGAGTACACGTCGCCGGTGACCGGGCTCGGCCTCAAGGGCATCGCGATCGCGCCCGACGGCTCCATCTGGTTCGCCGAATCGGGCACCGGCCTGAATCCCGGCCGCGTCGGAAAGCTGGTCATCTGAGATGCGCGCCAACAGAGGGGAATCCACGATGCGCCTGCGCCGCACGCTGGCCGGACTCGCCATTGCCGTCGCGGCCGGCTTCAGCGCCGGGTGCGACAGCGGCGGCAGCAGCGCGCCGCCGGTGATCGTCACCGGCGCGACGCCGACGCCGACGCCCACGCCCGCCGCGCCCGCGACCAGCGCGAGCGGTTCGTTCACGACGTCGACCGGTGCGTCGACGTCGATCACGCTGGGCCCGATCGGGCCCGGCAACACGGGCACGGTCAGCGTCGGCGCGTCGAATCCCGCCACGACGATCGGCGTGACGATGTCGCTCACGCAACCCGCCAACGCGCCGGTGCCCGCCGCCATCAAGCGGCTTCCGCGCACGATCGGCGGCACGGTGACGCCGTTCGCGTGGTTCCAGCTCACCGCGAACCCCGGGACGACGCTCCCGACCTATCCGGGCTTCTCGTTCACCTTCGCGGCGAGCCAGACGAAACCGGATCCGACCCACTCGTACATCGCGATCTTCGATCCGAGTGACGCCGCCACGGGCTACGTGACGATCGAAGGCCCGGCCAGCGTGGCCGGCAACACGTACACCTGGACCTCGTCGTTCGGGCCGTGGACGATGGTCGCCGGACGGACCTACACGTTCGTGCTGTTCACCGATTCGGCGCTGCTCAGCACGCCGTCGCCGACGCCGACACCGACCCCGACTCCGACACCCACCCCGACCCCGACGCCGACCCCGACGCCAACCCCGACCCCTCCGCCGCCGACACCGACGCCGGGGCCGCTCACGCTCACCGCGACGACGATGTCGTTCACGGCCGCCGGTCAGACGGCGACGGTGACGGCGAGCGAAGTCGGGTACTCGGGCACCATCACGGCCGCCAACGGCTCGCCGTCGTGCGCGGGCATCGCCACGATCGCGCCGGCGTCCGGTAGCGGTCCGTCGACGACGTTCACCGTCACCGCGGTCGCCGCGGGCGTGTGCTCGTTCGTCGTGACCGACAATCACGGCGGGTCGGCCACGATCGGCGTGACCGTCACCACCACGACCGGAACGATCAGCACCGTTCGGCGCAAGTAACCGCGCCGAACACCCGTGGAAGCCCGTCGCGACTCGTCGCGGCGGGCTTCTTTCGTGCGGTACGTCGCGCGCTCGGACACACAAGCGGGCGTTTGTACGGGCCGAGCGGTGGGAAGGCTAGCACCAAACGCGTTCTACGCGCGAAGTTGTACGGAGGAACTCAGCACGATGGCAGCAGCCAAAGGCCGCGGTAAGAAGAGCGGCGGATCGGCGCGCAAGGGTGCCGCGAAGAAGAGCGGCGGCGCGAAGAAGAGCGGCGGCGCAAAAACGAGCGGCGGCGCGAAGAAGAGCGGCGGCGCGAAGAAGACCGGCGCGAAGAAGACCGGCGGCAGCAAGGGCGGCGCGCGCACGGGCGGCGCCAAGAAGAGCACGGCGAAGAAGAGCCCGGTCGCGAGCGTCGCGGGCCGCGCGAAGAAAGCCGTCGGCGCGACGCGCCGCGCGGCGACCGGAGCCGCCGAAGGCGCGGTCGGCACCGCCAAGAAGGCGACGCGCGGCGCGCGCAAAGTCGCGGACACGCTGGGGCAAGCCGGCGAGTTGCTCAAAGCGGGCGCGGCCGTGGTCGACACGGTGACGGAGAAAGTTCAGGAAGTCACCGGACGCCGCAAGGGCGGCGCGGGCGGCTCCAAGGGCCGCGGGCGCAAAGCCTCCGCCGGCGGCTGATCGAACCGCGCGGCGAAGATCGGGGCGTGACGGTCACGCCGTGACGATCTTCGCCGCGCTCTCGAGCCCGAGCTTCGCGATCGACTCCTCGCGCATCTTGTACTTCTGCACCTTGCCGCTGACCGTCATCGGCCAGCCGTCGACGAACATGACGTAGCGCGGGATCTTGTAGTGGGCGATCTTGCCCCGGCAGTACGCGCGCACGTCTTCGTCGGTCAGGTGCGCGCCGTCGTGCAGGATGACCCAGGCGCACAGCTCCTCGCCGTAGCGCTCGTCCGGAACCCCGATCACCTGCACGTCCTTGATCGAGGGATGCGTGTAGAGGAACTCCTCGATCTCGCGCGGGTACACGTTCTCGCCGCCGCGGATCACCATGTCCTTGATGCGGCCGCTGATGTTCACGTAGCCGTCGGCGTCCATCGTCGCGATGTCGCCGGTGTGCATGAAGCGCGCCGCGTCGATCGCCGTCGCGGTCGCCTCGGCGTTCTCCCAGTAGCCCAGCATCACGCTGTAGCCGCGCGTGCACAGCTCGCCCGGCGTGTCGCGCGGGACGATGCGCCCGTCGGCGTCGACGATCTTCACCTCGATGTGCGGGTGGACGCGGCCGACGGTCCCGGTGCGCTTCTCGAGCGGGTCGTCGGTCATCGTCTGCGTCGAGACCGGCGACGTCTCGGTCATCCCGTAGCAGATCGTCACCTCGGGCATGTGCATCTCGCTCTGCACGCGCTTCATCACCTCGACCGGGCACGGCGAGCCGGCCATGATCCCGGTGCGCAACGTCGAGAGGTCGTAGTCCTTGAAGCTCGGCAGCGCGAGCTCGGCGATGAACATCGTCGGCACGCCGTACAGCGAGGTGCAGCGCTCGCGCACCACCGCGTCGAGCGTGAGCTGCGGGTCGAAGGTCCAGTTCGGGATCACGATCGTCGCGCCGTGCGTGGTGATGGCGAGGTTCCCCAGCACCATCCCGAAGCAGTGGTAGAACGGCACCGGGACGCACACCCGGTCGTGGTCGCCGTAGCGGCAGCCTTCGCCGATGAAGAAGCCGTTGTTCAGGATGTTGTGGTGCGAGAGCGTCGCGCCTTTCGGGAAGCCGGTCGTCCCCGAGGTGTACTGGATGTTGATCGGCTCGTCGAACTGGCAGCGCGCCTTGCGCGCGGCGAGCGCGGCGTCGTCGACCTCGCCGGCGCAGCCGAGATAGTCGTCCCAGCCGGTCTCCTCGTCCTGCGCTTCCGTCTCGCCGACGATGACGACCTCGCGCAGCGCCGGCAGCGAGCCGCGCACCTCGCGCACCATCGCCAGGTACTCGCTGGTCTTGTAGCGGTCGAGCACGACCAGCGTCGCGACGCCGCTCTGGCGCAGCGCGTACTCGAGCTCGGAGAGCCGGTACGCCGGGTTCACGTTGACCAGGACCGCGCCGATCTTCGCGGTCGCGTACTGCACCAGCACCCACTCGAGCGAGTTGGGCGACCAGATTCCGACCCGCTCGCCGTGCTCGACGCCCGCGGCCAGAAAGGCCTTCGCGAGCCGGTCGGTCTCGGCCGCGAACTGCGCGTACGTCAGCCGGCGGTTCTGGTGGACCGAGACCACCGCGTCGTTGTTCGGGAACCGCCGCGCGATGCGGTCGAGGTTGTCGCCGACGGTCTCGCCGAGGAGCGGTACGGGGCTCGCCCCGTGGCTGTAGGACGGAAGCGCCATGGTGGGCTCGTTCGCTACAGTGCGGTGCGCGTCATCGTCGAGAGCGCCCGCACGCGGGTCGTTCCGACCAGCACGGCGCGCGCATGGCTGCCGCCGGTGCGGCGGCGCTCGATCGAGAACTCGTCGGCGAACGCGTTGACCAGGAACAGCCCGCGGCCGCGCTCGGCGAAGAGGTCGGCCGGCAGACGGGGGTTGACCTCGAACCCCTCGCCGTCGTCCAGCACGTGCAGCACCGCCGCCGTCCCCGAGACGTCGAGGATCACGTCGGCGATCCCGCGCGCGTAGCGGAACACGTTGCCGATCAGCTCCCCGAAGACCAGCTCGGCGCCGTGCAGCATGCTGCCGGCGAAGCCGGCCGACTCCAGCGCGCCCAGAAGCTCGTGCCGCACGAGCGCCGCTTGGGCGCCGTCGGTCACGTCGAAGGACCACTTGCGCGCGCCGCGCGGCCCGTCGGCTTCGGTCAGCGCGGCGTCGAACCGCAGGGCCAAGATCGCGATGTCGTCGCGCGCGGCGTCGCCGCCCGAAAGCGTCTCGAAGATCTGCAGCGCGACGTCGCCGGCGGCGTCGCAGGCGCGCAGCGCGTCGACCAGGTTCGCCTGACCGGCGAGCGGGTCGCGGTCGAGCTCGGTCAGCCCGTCCGTGTACGCCACGAGCAGCGACCCGGGGTCGAGGGTGAGGATCGTGCGTCCGGTGGAGTTTCGCTGCCGCAGCCCGAGCGGAAGATCGCCTTGGCCGAGCTCGGCGACCGTGCCGTCGGGGCGGCGCAGCAGCGGCGGCGGATGGCCGGCGTTGGCGAACGCGAACTCCGCGCAGACGGGATCGAGCACGCCGACGAACGCCGTCACGAAGCGGCCGTTGCCCAACGCGCGCACGATGCGGTCGACCGCGTCGAGGACCGCGCCGGGATCGGGGTTGATCAGCGCGGCGGTGCGGATGCTCTGGCGCACGCTGCTCATCGCGACCGCGGCGTCCAGCCCGCTGCCCGCGACGTCGCCGACGGAGAGCACGACCCGGCCGTCCGGCAGCCGAAACGCGTCGTACCAGTCGCCGCCGACGCTGGCCTCGGCGTGCGCCGCTTGATAGAGCGCCGAGAACCGCAGCCCCGGAACGTCGGGGAGATCGCTCACCAGCGCCGCCGTCTGGAACGACGCCGCGACCTTGTGCTCGCGCGCGTAGGCGTTCGCGTTCACCAGCGCCGCGCCGAGCCGCGAGGCCAGCTCGGGGACCAGCGCGCGCACGTCGTCGACGACGTTGCAGCACACCAGCCAGCCGAGGGTGCGGTCCGCGCCACGCACCGGAACCGCGCTGATCTCGCGCGTCAGCAGCGCCGCGCCGGCCCGGCGCGAGCGCTCGGCGCGCAGCGCGCGCTCGGCGGAGTACTCGGCCGGATCGCCGGCCGCGGCCGCGGTCCACAGCTTGCGCTCGTCGTCGTAGAGCTGCACCTCGCAGTACGCCGCCTCGGCCGGCGCGACGAGCTCCGCCAAGCGGTGCGCGATCCCGGCCTGGTCGAGCGACGCGGTCAGCACCTGCGTGACGTCACCGAGCAGCGTCATGATGCGCTCGGCGTCCTTCTGGTCCTCGATGTCGGTGCACGAGCCGAACCACTTCACGATCGAGCCGCCCTCGCGAACCGGCACGGCCAGCATCACGTGCCAGCGGTACGCGCCGTCGGCGCGGCGCAGCCGCGCGTCGGCGCGATACGAGGCGCCCGACGCGAGCGCGGTGTTCCAGGCCGCCAGCGCCTGCGCGCGGTCCGACGGATGGATCACGCTCTCCCAGCCGCTCGCGGCGATGCTCTCCGCCGGCTCGCCGGTGTACTCGGTGAACCGCCGGTTGCAGTACTCGACCACGCCGCCCGCGCGCGCCGTCCAGACGATGTTCGGCACCGATTCGGCAAGCGCGCGATAGCGCTCGTGCTCGAGATCGTGCGAGCGCGAGCGGGCGTTCGCGCGCGCGAAGAACACGACCAGCACGAGAAGCGCGAGGAGCGCGATCCCGAGGGCTACGTATGACAGCAGAACGAAACGCCAATCTTGGCCGACCGCAATGCGGCACCGTCGTGGCCTACCACGAAGAACCCTATTCCCGGCCAGGGGCGGCTCACTCGGCGGCTGCTCGCCGTGTGAGGACCGCTCGCTCTGCGGTGCTGCCGAGGTTGGGCGTGCATGGTGTCAGGCCGCCGCGGGTAACGTAGAGTACATGGGTCAGGAGAACGTGCGCGTTTGAGCATCGCCGAAAGCTTCGTTCCCGGGGGGCAGGACCGCCGGCATCTCGTCCAGTTCTACGGTTCCGACTTCACGGAGCTGGTCGAGAACGTCGCGGCCTATATCGCCGAAGGCGTGCGCGACGGGAGCGCGGCGCTGGTCGTCGCGACCCCGGAGCACACCGACGCGATCCTGGGCGCCCTGCCGGCTTCCAGCGACGAGGCGGCGCGCGCGATCGTGTGCCTCGACGCGCAGGCGACGCTCGACCGGTTCATGGTCGGCGGGCAGCCGGACTGGCGGCTCTTCGAGCAGTCGGTCGGCGGCATCGTTCGCACGCTGCGCCGCGGCGCCCCGGGCGGTTCCCTGCGCGTGTACGGTGAGATGGTCGGGCTGCTGTGGCAGGCGGGAGCGCTCGAGGCCGCCGTCTGCCTCGAGAAGTTCTGGAACGTGCTGCTGGCGGACGACGAGTTCTCGCTCTACTGCGGCTACCCGGTCGACGTCGCCGCCGGCGACTTCCGCCGGGCCGGTGCGGGCGAGCTGCTCTGCACGCACACGCACGTGCTGTGCGGCACGGCGAACCGCGAGACCGCCGGCGCGCTCGACGCGACGATGCAGTGGCTGCGCCGGCACGGTCCCGACGCCGCCGGCGACATCCTGTCCCGCGCGCGCAGCTTCTACCGCGAGTGCGCGTAGCGCGCGGACCGCGCGATGATCGCGATCCCGCAGGCTGAGCTGACCGCGGTCCGGCGGCGCTTGCACGCGCAGCCCGAGCTGTCGATGGTGGAGCACGAAACCGCGGCGATGGTCGCCGCGGAGCTCGGCAAGCTGGGCCTGGACGAGGTTCGCACCGGGATCGGCGTCACCGGCGTGCTCGGCACGCTCCAAGGCGGCAAGCCGGGGCCGGTGACGCTGCTGCGCGCCGACATGGACGCGCTGCCGATCACCGAGCTCAACGACGTCCCGTACAAGTCGGAGCGCGCGGGCGTCATGCACGCCTGCGGCCACGACGGCCACGTCTCGATCCTGCTCGCCGCGGCGCGGACGCTGGCCGAACGGCGCGGCGACGTGCCGGGGACGCTGGTCTTCTGCTTCCAGCCCGGTGAAGAAGGCTACGCCGGCGCGAAGAAGATGATCGACGACGGCGCGCTCGAGAACCCGCACGTCGACCGCACCTTCGCGCTGCATCTGTTCAGCGGGCTGGACGCCGGCAAGATCGGCGTGCGCGACGGCGCGTTCTTCGCCTCGGCCGACGAGTTCGACCTGACGATCCGCGGCAAGGGCGGGCACGGCGCGATGCCGCAGCTCGCCGTCGATCCGGTCGCCGCCGGCGCGTACGTCGTCACCACGCTGCAGACGATCATCTCGCGCGAGATCGCGCCCAAAGACCCCGCCGTCGTGACGGTCGGGCAGTTCGTCAGCGGCACGACGTTCAACGTGATCCCCGACGAAGCGAAGATGAAGGGAACGGTGCGCGCGTTCGACGCGGCGGTGCGCGAGTCGCTGCCCGAGCGGATGCGCCGCGTCCTCGAAGGCCTCTCGATCGCGCTGCGGTTCGAGTACGACTTCGACTATCATTGGTCGTATCCGCCGACCATCAACGACCGCGGCGTGAACGACGTCGTGCGCGAGGTGGGGCGGGCCGAGCTCGGCGCCGACAACGTCGTCGAGCACGACATCGTGATGTGGGCCGAGGACATGTCGTTCATGCAGAACGAGCGCCCGGGCGCGTACTTCATCGTCGGCTCGCGCGGCGGCCTGAACACGTCGTTTCCGCACCACAACGCGCGCTTCGACATCGACGAGCGCGCGCTCGAGATCGGCTACCGCATGATGGTCGCGCTCGGGCTGCGCGGCTGAATTCTCAGCCTCTTCTCATCCTCGGCCTGAACCGTTCCCAGCCGGCGAGCGTACTGTCGGTGTAGCCCTACGCCGAGGAGTGATCGTGTACGCACCCCAGCCTCAGCCCGTTCCCGCGCCGGTCGTCGTTCGTTTGATCGGCCTCCTCGACGCCGATCTCGTCGCGGCGTTCGCGGCGCTCGAAAGCAGCTACGCCGGCGCGGCGGGCGCGACGGTCCTGGTCGACGTGCGCGACGCCGACGTGTTGCGCGAGACGGAGATGGACGAGCTCGCTCGCGCGGTGGGTGCCGCGCGGCGGCAGGGCCGCGACGTGCGGCTCGATGCGCGGAGCGTGCACTGGCGGCGCGCGGCGAAGAAGAATATCTCCGGACAGCCGGTGGTCGACGCGAAACTCCGTTCCGCCGTACGGCGGACGGTGATCGTCGCGCACAGCCACGGGAACCGGCGCAAGCGCCGCTGAGTCGGCTTCAGGCCGTCCGGGATGCACCGTTTGTCGAATGACAGGGCGCCCCGGTTGGCCGTATCGTCGAAGTTCCAATGCGCCATGACGACGAGCACGACGCGTGCGGCGTCGGCTTCCTCGCCGACCTCGCGCACCGGACCCCCGGCCACGAGGTCGTCCGCCTCGCGCTGAGCGCGGTCGGTGCGATGGAGCACCGCGGCGCCCGCGCCGCCGACGGCCGCACCGGCGACGGCGCGGGGATCCTGCTCGAGACGCCGCGCGCGATCTTCCTGAAGTACCTGGCCGAGGCGCACGTTCGCGTCCCCGAGCAGCACTTGGCGGCGGTCTGCGTCTTCCTCCCGATCGACGAGGACGTCGCGGCGGCGATGCGCGCCAAGATCGAGCACGCGATCCGTGCGGTCGGCGTGAAGCCGATGCGCTGGCGCGTCCCGCCGGTCGACCGCGGCGTCCTGGGCGCGCGCGCGGCCGCCGTGGCGCCGTCGTACGAGCAGCTCCTGGTCGACGTCGGCCCCGGCAACGCGCACGAGCGCATGCGCTCGGTGCGGCGCATGGTGATCCGCACGCTGCGCGAGGAGGGCGAGGTCGCGACGCTGGTCAGCGCGTCGACCACCAAGGTGGTCTACAAGGGGCTGCTCTCGTCGAGCGAGCTGGGCGCGTACTTCGCCGACCTGCGCGACCCGCTGTGCACCTCGCGCTACGCGGTCTTCCACCAGCGCTTCAGCACCAACACCTCGCCGAGCTGGCGCCTCGTGCAGCCGTTCGGCACGATCGCGCACAACGGCGAGATCGACACGATCACCGGGAACCGCGCCTGGATGCGCGCGCGCGGCGTGCTCTCGCCGCGCGGCGCGAGCGACTCGCTCGAGTTCGACGTCGCGCTCGACGCGATGGTCGGCGCGGGCTACCGGGTCGACGAAGCGGTCGACCTGATGCTCTCGCCCGCCGTCGACGACGAGCGCCTGCGCGCGTACTACGACGCGCACATCCCGACCGTCGAGCCGTGGGACGGCCCGGCGGCGATCGTCTTCGCCGACGGCGACCGCGTCGGCGCCGCGCTCGACCGCAGCGGCTTCCGCCCGCTGCGCTGGTGCCGCACGGAGTCCGGCAAAGTGCTCGCCGCCTCGGAAGCCGGCGTGGTGGACTTCGGCGACGACCCGATCGTCGAGCGCGGCCGGCTCGGCCCGGGCGAACGCATCCTGGTGCGCTTCGCGACCGGCGAGCTGATCCGGCCCGAGGAGTTCCGCGCGCTGCGCCGTCAGAACGCCGACTTCCGCTCGACCGTCGCCTCGTGGCATTTCGAGCTGCCGCCGGAAGAGCCGCGCGCGACGGGCGCGGAGGAGCTGCGGCGCGATCTCGTGCGCTTCGGCTACACGGCCGACGAGCTGAAGCAGATCGTCTCGTCGCTCGCCGGCGGCGTCGAACCGATGTGGTCGATGGGCGACGACGCCGCGCCCGCGTTCCTGGAGCGCCGCCTGCCGGTGACGGAGTATCTGCGCCAGCGCTTCGCGCAGGTGACGAACCCGCCGATCGACGCGCTGCGCGAAGGCTTCGTGTTCGACATGCGCGCGTTCGTCGGCAGCGGCGACACGAACGGCGACGTCCCCGTCCCCGGAAGCATCGTCTCGATCGACAGCGCGCTGCTCGCCGAAGGCGCGTTCGACGCGCTCACGTTCGACGCGCGGCTGGTGCCGCACCGCATCGTGCTCGACTGCGCGGGGACGTCGCTGCGCGCGCGCATCACGGCGATGTGCAACGACGCCGAGCGCGCGGTCTCCGACGGTGCGAGCTATCTCGTGCTGGACGACCGCACCGCGGTGCTGCCCGTGCCCGCGGTGCTCGCGGCCGGCGCGATCCACCAGCGGCTGACCGCCAAAGGACTGCGGATGCAGGCGTCGATCGCGGCCTGCGACGGCTTCGCGCGCGACGCGCACGGCTGCGCCGCGGTGATCGCCGCCGGCGCGAACGTGATGACGCCGTGGCTCGCCGCGCGCGCCGCGGTGAACGAAACCGGCTCCGCCGCTCCGCTGCTGGAGACGCTGCGCGCCGGCCTGGTGAAGATTCTCGCCAAGCTCGGGATCTGCACGCTGCGCTCGTACGTCGGCGCGCAGACGTTCGAGGCGCTGGGGCTCCATCACGAGATCATGGAGACGTGCTTCCCGGGGATGACGACGCACGTCGCCACGCTGCGCTTCGAAGAGCTCGAAGAGGACCTGCGGGCCTGGGAGACGCTCGCGAACGGCGGCGCCGAGCCGCCGCAGCGCGGACTGTTTCGCTACCGCCGCGACGGCGTGAAGCACCACTTCGATCCGCCGCTGCTGAAGAACTTGCGCAAGACGATCGTCGCCCGCGACGAAGCGGCGTTCCTCGCGCTCTCCGACCAGCTCGAAGAGCGCGAGACGATCGCGCTGCGCGATCTGGTCGAGCCGGTACCGCTCGGCGACCCGATCCCGCTCGAGGACGTCGAGCACGAAGACGCGATCGCGGCGCGGTTCGTGACGGCCGCGATGTCGCTCGGCGCGCTCGGTCCCGAGGCGCATGAAGCGGTCGCGCTCGGCGCGAAGCTGGCCGGCGCGCGCAGCAACGGCGGCGAGGGCGGCGAGGATCCGGCGCGCACGCTGAACGCGATCAAGCAGGTCGCCTCGGCGCGCTTCGGCGTCGCGCCGGAGTACCTCGCGACCGCCGAGGAGCTCGAGATCAAGATCGCCCAAGGCGCGAAGCCCGGCGAGGGCGGGCAGATCCCCGGCTTCAAGGTGACGGCCGAGATCGCCGCGCTGCGCGGCGCGGTCGCGGGGCAGTCGCTGGTGTCGCCGCCGCCGCATCACGACATCTACTCGATCGAAGACCTGGCGCAGCTCATCTACGACTTGCGCCGCGCGAACGCGAAGGCGAAGATCGCGGTCAAGCTGGTCGCGCAGTCCGGGATCGGCTACGTCGCGAGCGGCGTCGCGAAGGCGCGCGCCGACGTCGTCCACGTCGCCGGCCACGACGGCGGCACCGGCGCCTCACCGCTCGGTTCGATCAAACACGCCGGGCTGCCGTGGGAGCTGGGGCTGATCGAGACGCACCACACACTGGTCGCGAACGGCTTGCGTGGGCGCGTGAAGCTGCGCGTCGACGGCGGTTTCAAGACGGGCCGCGACGTCGTGCTCGCCTCGATGCTGGGCGCCGACATGTTCGGCTTCGGCACCGCGCTGCTGATTGCGCTGGGCTGCATCTACGCGCACCAGTGCCATCTGAACACCTGCCCGGTCGGGATCGCGACGCAGGACGCGGTGCTGCGCGGCAAGTTCCCCGGCTCGGCCGAGGACGCGGCGACGTTCTTGCGGTTCGTCGCGCGCGACGTGCGCCGCCGCCTCGCCGCGCTCGGCGCGCGCTCGCTGGACGAGATCTACGGCCGCAGCGATCTGGTGCGCCCGCGCTACGACCGCGCCCGCGGCGTCGACCTCGACGAGCTGCTGCGGCTCCCCGAGACGCGCGCGCCGTACGACACCGCGCACGACGACACGGCGCACCTCGACGACGAGGCCGTCCCCGGCGGGACGCAGCGCATCGCGCCGGCCGACCGCGCCGTCGCCGCGCGCATCGCGTACGACCTGACGCTGCGCCGCGCGCGCGGCGAGTACGGGGGCGCCGCCACGTACCGCTATACCGGCAGCGCCGGACAAAGCTTCGGCGCGTTCCTCGCGGCGGGGCTGACGCTGGAGCTCGACGGTGAGGCGAACGACGGCGTCGGCAAGGGGATGAGCGGGGGCACGATCGTCGTGCGCGGCGCGGGGACGCCGGACGAGCCGGCGATCGGCAACGCGTGCTTCTACGGCGCGCGCGGCGGCGAGGCGTTCGTGCGCGGCACGGCCGGCGAGCGGCTCGCCGTGCGCAACAGCGGCGCGACGGTCGTCGTCGAAGGCGCCGGCGACCACGCCTGCGAGTACATGACGAAAGGGACCGTCGCGATCCTCGGCACGACGGGCCGCAACCTTGCCAGCGGGATGACCGGCGGCGAGCTGTTCGTCGCGCGCGAGCACGCGACGCGGCTCGGTCCGACGCCGCTGATCGCGCACGAGCTCGACGACGGCGCGCGCGCGCGGCTGCGCGCGCTGCTCGAGCGCCATGCCGAGGCGACGGAGTCACCGCGCGCGCGCACGCTGCTCGGCGACGGCGCGTTCGCCGGGTTCGTCCGGCTGGCGGTTCCGGTCGCTCAGCCGGACGCGCCGGCGACGGTTACGGCTGCGTTGCGCCCGGACCCGCGCCCGCGCCGGGAGGCGGTCCCGGTGGCGGCGGCGACGGCGGCGCCTGACCCGCCGCTTCACCCGGCTTCTGCGTAGCCGACTGCACGGCGCTCAGCGTCGCGTCGGCCGCCTTCTTCGCCTGCTCGGCGAACAGCGTGAGGTGCTGCTGGGCCTGCGACGCACCGGCTTCGAGCACCGTCTTGCCGGTCGCGATGAACGCGCCGGCGTGCTCCATCGCGGCGTTGGCCTGCTGCTGCGCGGCGGCGGTCATGTTCGGCGTCTGCGAGATGATCGTCTGCTGCAGCTCGTGCGCCTTCGCGACGCCTTCCTGCACGAGCGGCGTCGCCTGCTCGATACCCTTTTGCGCGGCCTCCGCGGCGATGCGCTGAAGCTGCTTCGCCTGCTCGAGGGCCCGGTTGAGAAAGTCCATGCGGCGGTGTTCTCCTACGGCGCGGGGCCGCCCCCGTTTACGGTCAGGACCCAGCGCAGCGCGCGTGCGTACTGGTCGAGCTCGCGGACCGTCCGGCGCAGCCAGCGGAAGGCGGGGTCCGACCGCTCCTCGCTACCCGACGCCGACTCGACCTGTTTCACGTAGGCCAGGATCGCGCCGAGCTGTTCCTCGATCCCGTCCCAGCGTTCGCGCAGGCTCGCCTCCGACGCGTCGGGGAGCCGGTCGAGCACCGGCGGCGCGGGGCGCTGCGCGAACCGCAGGCTGAACTCCAGCCGCGCCAGCGCGTAGTCGCCGCTGCCGCGGATGAAGCTGGACAGCAAATTGACGAGGCGCGGATTCACGGAGCGCCAATCTGAGGGCTCGTGGCTGAACGTCGGTACGTCATCGTCGGCAACGGTTTCGCGGGCACCACCTGCGCGGAGCAACTGCGGAAAGCGGATCCTGCTTGTTCCATCGTCCTTTTCGCGGACGAGCCGTACTGTCTCTACAACCGCATCGCGCTGCCGCCGCTGCTCCGCAAGCAGGTGACCGAGCAGAAGGTCATCATGCGCGACGTCGCGTGGCACGAGAAGCTCACGATCGAGCTGCACCTCGCCACCCGCGTCGACAAGGTCAACGTGGCCGAGAAGACGGTCGTCGCGAACGGCCGGGAGTATCCGTGGGACGCGCTGCTGCTCGCGACCGGCGGACGTCCGAACCCGGCCGTCTCGCCGGGGGCGGCGGGCGCGCACAACGTCTACAACTTCCAGTACATGAGCGACACGCTCGCCATCTCGCAGGCGCTCGAGACGGCGAAGTCCGGCGTCGCGGTCGGCGGCTCGTTCATCGCCTACGAGCTGGCCGAAGCGTTCGTCTCGCGCGGCGTGGAGACGCACTGGCTGATCCGCGGCCCGCGCTTTCTGCGCCGCATGCTCGACGAAGCGGCGGGCGAGCTGCTGCACGACGCGGCGCGCGCCGACGGCGTGCACCTGCACTTCGGCGAGGAAGTGCGCGAGATGATTCGCTCCAACGGCGCGGTGAGCAAAGTCGTCACGACGAGCGGGAAGACGATCGACACCGACGTGGTCGGGATCGGGCTCGGTCTCACGATCAACCTGGAGCTGTGCGAAGGAACCGGGATCGAGACGCGCACCGGGATCGTGACCGACGAGCACCTGGAGACCGCGGTGCCGGGGATCTTCGCGGCCGGCGACGCGGCGGAGTTCTACGACCCCATCGCCGAGCAGCACTACCGCATGGGAACGTGGAACAGCGCCGGCGCGCACGGCAAGCTGGCCGCGCACAACATGGCCGCCTACGCGAACGGCGGCGAGCGCAAGCAGTTCGACACGGTGCCCGAGTACAGCTCGCTCGTCTTCAGCGGCCAGACGATCACGCAGTTCGGCCTCTCGCCGGAGTACCGCGAGGACATCGAGACCGAGATGCACGTCGACAAGGACAAGGGCTGGTACCGGGCGCTCTACTTCCTCGAGAACCGCTTCGTCGGCGCCGTGCTGATCGGCAAAGGCAACCGCGCCGGCAAGCGCCGCTACCTGGAAGCGATCAAGACCAAAGCGTGTTTTCCGAAGGGCGAGCGCCGCGCGCTGCTCGACTGGACTGCGGAGTGACTTGGACGGTTACGGGCCTCGCCGAATAGCGAGTTCGGGCTCTTGAATATCGAACGTATGTTCGATACAGTGATGCTCCCATGCATCACCCGAACCCGGGGTCGGGGTGGTGGATCGCAGTCAGGCTGCCGTCCTTCAGGCTCGCGGCCGCGCTGCGGCACATCCCGCACGCCGGCACCGCCGCCTACCTGATCGAACGCACCGGCCGCAGGACCGTGCTCGAAGCGACCGAGGCCGCGTCGCTGGCGGGCGTGCGCGCCGGGATGACGCTGCGCGAGGCGAGCCGAACGGCGCCCCGCGCGGCGGTCGCGCTGGCGGATCCGCCACGGGCGGCGCGCGCGTGGGGTCGCGTCCTGGCCGAGCTCCGGCGGCTCCCCGCGCCGGTCGCGGACGGCGGACCCGGGCTCGCGTTCGTGCGGGCGCACCGCGGCGCGACGCCGGAGCGCTGGTTCGGCATGATTCGCGCCGCGCTCGGCGCGACCGGGCTGGCGCTTCGGTGTGGCGCCGCGGCGAACAGGTTCACCGCGTTCGTCGCGGCGCACCGTTGCGCCGACGCGGTTTGCGCGCCGGGCGCCGAGGCGACCTTCGTCGCGGACGCGCCGCTCGCGCTGCTCGCGGTCGAGCGCGCCGCGGAGCTGCGATTACGCCTGCTCGGAGTCCGGACGCTCGGGCACGTGGCGGCGCTTTCGCCGCAGCAGCTGGTGCGCTTCGGTACGGACGCCGCGCGCTGGCACGCGCTCGCGTGCGGGCGTGACGCCGATCCCGAGGCGAGCGTCGACGCCGTGACGTGAGAGGGCGGGAAGCGGAACCGTCGCCGCCGACGAAGCGACGGCCGCCGAATGGTCGTCAGGATCGCGCGGACGTGCCGCTGGCCGCGACGCCGTCGCGGTAGAGCGTGAAGAGCGCGCTGTGATCGCGCTCGCCGTCGCCGCGCTCGATCAGCGCGTCGAACCGTTCGCGCACGAGCTTCGCGGCGGCGAGGTCGAGGCCGCGCTCGTCGCCGGCGTTCGAGGCGATGTTCATGTCCTTGCGGTGCAGCTTCGACTTGAAACCGGGATTGAACGTGCGGTCGATCATCCGCTGTCCGTGCACTTCCAGGATCTTGCTCTGCGCGAAGCCGCCGAGCAGCGCCGCGCGCACCTTGGCGGGATCGACGCCGGACGCTTCGGCCAGCGCGAGCGCTTCGGCGACCGCTTCGATCGTCACGCCGACGACGATCTGATTGCAGGCCTTCGTGACTTGCCCGGCGCCGAGCTCGCCTACGTGCACGATGTTCTTGCCGAGCGCCTCGAAGATCGGCTGGGCGCGCGCGAACGCCGCGTCGGTGCCGCCGGCCATGATCGAGAGCGCGGCGTCGATCGCGCCCTTCTCGCCGCCGCTGACCGGCGCATCGAGCGACTCCGCGCCTCGCGCCGCGAGCCGCTCCGCAACGCGCCGTGTCGTCGCCGGTGCGATGGTGCTCATGTCGATCCACAGGGCGCCGGCGTTGATGCCGGCGGCGATGCCGTCGTCGCCCAGCGCGACCGCTTCCACGTCGGGTGAGTCGGGGAGCATGGTGATCACGACGTCGCTGCGCGCCGCGACGTCGCTCGGCGACGCGCCCGCGGTCGCGCCGAGCGCGACCAGCTCGTCGACCGGACCGCGCGAGCGGTTCAGCACCGTCAGCGAATAGCCCGCGGCGAGCAGGTTCTTCGCCATCGGCTTGCCCATGATGCCGAGGCCGATGAAGCCGACGGACGGTTTGGCGTGGTTCACGTGGCGGCGACCTCGCGGGTGCGGAACGCGTCCATCCAGTCGAACGTCTGCGGGACCGGCTTCGACGGTTTGTACTCGAGCCCGACCCAGCCGTCGTAGCCGACCTCATCGAGCACCGGCAAGATGCGCTCGTAGGCCAGCTCGCCGGTGCCCGGCTCGTTGCGGCCCGGGCTGTCGGCGATCTGGACGTGACCGATCTGCGCGACGTGCGCGCGCAGCGTGGCGATCTGGTTTCCCTCGACGCGCTGCGCGTGGTACATGTCGTACTGCAGCTTGAAGTTGCGCGCGCCGGTTTCGGCGATGAACGCCAGCGCCTCGGCGGACGTGCCGATCAGGAACCCGGGTGTGTCGATGCGGTTGAGCGGCTCGATCACCAGCGTCGCGCCGATCTCGTCGAGCGCGCGCGCGGCGTAGCGCGCGTTCTTCACCATCGTCGCGCGCGCGTAGGCGCCGTCGCGGCCGGGGACCGCGATTCCGACCAGCAAGTTCATCCGCGTGCAGCCCAGCTCGCGCGCGATGTCGACCGCGTCGTCGACGCCTTGACGAAACTCGGCGACCCGTTCGGGATCGGAGGCGAAGCCGCGCTCGCCCTTCGCGAAGTCGCCGACGCGCAGATTGAACAGCACTTGCTCGAGGCGGTTCGTCTGCAGCCGGCGCTTGAGCTGCGCGACGTCGTAGTCGTACGGAAACATGTACTCGACGCCGCGGAAGCCGTGCTCCGCCGCCGCGTCGATGCGCTCGTAGAGCGGCAGGTCCTGGAACAAGAACGACAGGTTGGCGGAGAACCGCATCTAGTAGACCTCCTTGAGGGCCGCGATCGAGGCGCCCATCGCGGCGTTCTCCTTCGGCTCGGTCAGAATCTCCACCAGCACCGGGATGCCGCGCTCGTTCGAGGCGCCCGCCGCCCAGGCCAGCGCGCCGCGGATCTCCTCGGGGCGCGTGACGCGGACGCCGGCGGCGCCCATCGCCTCCATCGCCTTGACGTGGTCCATCCCGTAGCCGTCCGCGCCGTAGCCGATCGTGACCTCGAAGTCCTGGTCGAAGCCGAACGCGCCGCGCTCGGCCTGGCGGATCAGCCCGAGGTGCGCGTTGTTCACCATCACGATGACGAACGGCACGCGGTGCTGCACGGCGACCGCCACCTCTTCCATGAGGAACTCGAACGAGTAGTCGCCGACGACCGCGACGACCTCGCGCTCGGGCTCGGCCAGCTTGATCCCGGTCGCGGCGCTGATCTCCCAGCCCAGCGGCCCCGCTTGGCCGCAGACGAAGTAGCGCCGCGGCTTGTGCGTGATCTGGAACTGTCCGGACCAGATCTGGTACAGCCCGATCGCGGTGACGAACGTCGTGTCGTGGCCGTAGTACGCGTTGAGCTCGCCGAACACGCGCGGTCCTTTGATCGGCACCGCGTCGAAGTCGGTGCGGCGCACGTGCGACGCGCGCAATTCGGCGATGCGCGCGACCCAGGCCTCACGCCGGACGCCGTTGGGGTACAGCCGGCGCGCCTCGGCGAGCATCGCCTCGAGCGCGAGCTTCGCGTCGGCGACGATGCCGAGGTCGGGCTCGAAGATGCGGCCGATCTGCGTCGCCTCGACGTCGACGTGGACGAAGCGGCGGTTCCCGCGGTACGTCGCGAGATCGCCGGTGTGGCGCGTCGCGAAGCGCGCGCCGACCGCGCAGACGACGTCGCTCTCGAGGAACAGCGCGTTCGCGTGCGGCTGGCTCGTCTGGATGCCGACGTTCCCGATGTGCAGCGGGTGGTCTTCGTCGATCGCGCCCTTCCCCATCAGCGTCGGCGAGACGGCGAGCTGCAAGTGCTCGGCCAGCGCGACCAGCGGTTCCCACGCCTCGGCGATCAGCACGCCGCCGCCCGGCATCAGCACCGGCCGCTCGGCGTTCGCGAGCCACTCCACCGCGCGGCGGATCTTCGCCGGCGCGGGCGGCGTCTTGAACAGCGGCAGCGGCACGTCGATGTCGGCGTCATAGGAGATGAGCTGCTGCTGGACGTCCTGCGGCAGGTCGATGTGCACCGGGCCCGGGCGGCCGTCGCGCGCGATGCGGAACGCTTCGCGGAAGACCCACGGGATCTGCGCCGCCTCCTTGACCAGGAACGACTTCTTGACGACCGGCTTGACGATCTCGCAGATGTCGACGGCCTGGAACCCCTCGCGGTGGAGCTGTGCGACCGGAACTTGCCCGGTGATCGTGATGATCGGGATCGAGTCGGCCAGCGCCGTGTAGAGGCCCGTGACGAAGTTCGTCCCGCCCGGGCCCGAGGTCGCGATCGCGACGCCGACCTTGCCGGTGGCCCGCGCGTAGCCGTCGGCGGCGTGCGTCGCGCCCTCCTCGTGCCGGGTCACCACGTGGCGGATCGACGAGCCGCGCAGCGCGTGGTAGAGCGGCAGAATCGACGCGCCCGGGATGCCGAAGGCGAGGTCGACGCCTTCGCTTTCCATGACCCGGACGGCAGCCTCGGCGGCGGTCATGGTGCGAGGCGGGGCGGCGGCGGCAGTGGCGAGCATCGGCGGTCCTCCGGAAAGCGCTGATTTTTGGGATACCGTATCCTGAAGTGCCGTCACGATACCGGATGCTCGGCTTGCTGTCAATAGGATACGGTATCCCAAATGTTTGACGATACCGGCCGGGTCGGGTACCGTTTGGCCATGCAGGGGAAGTCGCTGCAGCCGCTGCGCCGGGCGCTGCCGCTGCGAGACCGGATCCACGACAAGCTGAGGTCGGCGATCATCTCGGGCGAGCTCTCGCCCGGGACGCCGGTGATCGAGGCGGAGCTGGCCACGCGGCTCGGCGCGAGCCGGACCCCGGTCCGCGAGGCGCTGCGCCGGCTCGAGGCCGAGGGGCTGCTCGAGCCGCGCGGGATGCGCGGGAGCGTCGTGCGCGCGCTCCGCAGCGACGAGGTCGCCTGCGTGTTCGAGATCCGCGAAGCGCTCGAGTCCTTGGCGGCACGCCGCGCCGCGCGCACGATGCGCGAGCCGGAGCTGCGCAAGCTGCGCGACTGTCTGGCGCGGATGCGCGACTCGGTCGACGACGCGAACGAGATGGAGCGCCACGACACCGCCTTTCACGACGTCATCCTGGCGAACGCGAACGGCGACCGCCTGAAGCGCATGCTGACCGAGCTGCGCGAGGAGCTGATCGCGTACCGGTTCCTCTCGCTCTCCGACGCGGACCGCCGGCGCGCGACGATCGCCGAGCACGAGGCGGTGGTCGACGCGCTGCACGCGCACGACGAGCAGGCCGCCGCCGCGCGCACCGCCGAGCACATCGCCAACGCGCGCGCCGCGGTGCTGCGGCTGGCCGCGGCCGCTCCCGCGAAGACCGTCCCGGCGACGGCGGCGTCGTGAACACGACCGCGAGCGCGTCCGTGAACGACACCGCGAACGCGCCGACCTCGGTGCTGGTGGCCAACGTGCTCCACGCCCGCTTCGCCGCGCTGGTCGGCTTGAAGAACGCGATCGTCGCGCCGGCGCAACTGCGCACGTACGAATGCGACGGGCTGCTCGGGGCCCGCTGCGCGCCGCAGATCGTCGTCCTCCCCGGCTCGACCGAAGAAGTCGCGGCGTGCGTGAAGCTCGCCGCCGAGCTGGCGATGCCCGTCGTACCGCGCGGCGCGGGGACCGGACTTTCCGGCGGATCGCTGCCGAGCGAAGGCTCCGTCGTGATCGGCCTCTCGCGGATGAAGAAGATCCTCGAGATCGACCTGCCGAACCGCGTCGCGCGCGTGCAGCCCGGCGTGATCAATCTCGACATCACGCGCGCCCTGGCACCGGACGGCTGGTACTACGCGCCCGATCCGAGCTCGCAGAGCGTCTGCACGATCGGCGGCAACGTCGCCGAGAACTCCGGCGGCGCGCACTGCCTGAAGTACGGGTTCACCGTGAACCACGTGATCGGGCTGACGCTGGTGACGCCGGCCGGCGAGATCGTGCAGATCGGCTCGCGCGCCGGCGAGCCGGACGCGCTCGGCTACGACGTGACCGGCGTCGTCGTCGGCAGCGAGGGGATGACGGGGATCGTCACCGAGGTGCTGGTGCGCGTGCTGCGCGCGCCCGAGAAGACGCAGACGCTCTTCGCGACCTTCCCGTCGACCGACGAAGCCGGCGACGCGGTCTCGCGCATCATCGGCGCGGGGATCGTCCCGGCGGCGATCGAGATGTGCGATCAGCTCGCGATCGAGGCGATCGTCGCGGCGACCGGCGTCGACTGGCCGCTGGACGTCGGCGCGCTGCTGCTGACGGACGTCGACGGCGTCGCGGCCGAGGTCGAGGAGACGGCCGCGCGCGCGCTGGAGCACATGCGCGCCGCCGGCGCGCTCGACGTGCGCGCGCCGCGCGACGAGTCGGAACGGCAGCTCGCCTGGAAAGGCCGCAAGTCGGCCTTTGCGGCGATGGGGCGGATCTCGCCGAACTATCACGTCCAGGACGGCGTGATCCCGCGCAAGGACATCGCGCCGGTGCTGCGCGAGATCGCCGCGCTGGGCGCGGCCGCGGGGCTGCGCGTGGCGAACGTCTTTCACGCCGGCGACGGCAACCTGCACCCGCTGGTGCTGTACGACGCGCGCATCCCCGGACAAGAGCACGCGGCCGAGCAAGTCGCGGGCGAGATCCTGCGCGTGTGCCTGCGCTACGGCGGGTCGGTGACCGGCGAGCACGGCGTCGGCCACGACAAAGCGTGCTATCTGGGCGAGCAGTTCTCGCCGGACGATCTCGCCACGATGCAGATGGTGCGCGAGGCGTTCGATCCGGAGCAGCGCTTCAATCCCGGCAAGATGTTCCCGACGCCGCGGCTGTGCGGCGACAAGCCCGGCGCGTACGTCGCGCACGCGACGGAGACCAGCGGCGAAGCGGGCCGCGGATGACGCATCCCGCGCCGGCCGCCGGCCACGGCATGAGCATCGCGGGCGTCGTGCCGGCGCGCGTGCTGACGCCCCGCACCTGCGACGAGCTAGCCGAGGCGGTGCGCGAGCTGCACGCGGCGCGGAACACGTTCGCGTTCGTCGGCGGCGGCACGCGGCTCGAGCTCGGGAACGCGCCGACGTCGCTCGACGCGGTGATCCGCACGACCGCGCTCGACGCGGTGGTCGACTACACCCCCGAAGACCAGACGATCACGGTCGAAGCGGGGATCACGCTGGCCGAGCTGGACCGCGTGCTCGAGCCGCACGCGCAGATGCTGCCGCTCGACGTCTCCGACCGTGAGCGCGCGACCGTCGGCGGCGTCGTCGCGACGAACACCTACGGCCGGCGCCGGCTGCGCTACGGCACCGCGAAGGACTTGATCGTCGGCGTCGGCATCGTGCGCCCGGACGGGGTGCGCGCGCGCGGCGGCGGCAAGGTCGTGAAGAACGTTGCGGGCTTCGACCTGCCGAAGCTGATGGTCGGTTCGCTCGGAACGCTCGGCGCCATCGTCACCGTGACGTTCCGGCTCTATCCGATTCCGGCCGCGTCGCGCGCCGCGGTGCTGCGGTTCGACCACGAAGCGTCGATCGGCGCGGTGCTGGACCGCATGATCGCGTGCCGGCTCGAGCCCGAGTCGGTCGCGCTGTACAACTACCGCGCGCTGGTGGTGACGTTCGTCGGAACGAAGGCCGGCGTCGACGCGCAGATGCGCACGCTGCTCGACGACATCGCGCCGGGGTCCGACGCCAAGGCGTCGGAGCTGAGCGAGTTGGAGCGCGAAGGGTACGAGCAGCGCGAGCGCGCGGTGCGCCGCGACGGCAACTGGCGCGTCCACGTCGTGACGCCGCCCTCGGAGCACGTCGGCACCGTGGCGAGCGCTGTGCCCGCCTCACCGCTCGCGGTTCCGGTGGCCTATCCGCTGACCGGCGTGGCGTTCCACGCCTTCAGCGACGCGACGTTCGCCGGCGGCTCGAACGCGAGCCCCGACTGGCACGTCCGCGATCTGCGCGATACCGTCACCCGCGCGACGCACGGCCGCGGCCACGTCGTCTTCGACGCGATGCCGCCCGAAGCGCGCGGCCTGATCGACGCCTGGGGCCCGCCCCCGCCGTCCTTCCCGCTGATGTACGAGCTGAAGCGAAACTTCGACCCCCACGGCCTCTGCAACCCCGGCCGCTTCATCGGAGGCCTGTAGAAGTATGGGCACAATGAAGCCCCGAAGAATGCTCACGGCTTCCGATGCGACGGTTTCACAGGAAAGCACCAATGCTCCATGACTATTGGTTCGTGGCATGGCTGGACGAAAACGATGTGCGGCACCGCGGGGACGTCGCGCGATTGCTATCCCGTCCTGAAGCTATCGACTCGCTGCTTCAAGCCGCTCCGCAGCCAATCATCGCGTCCAGGCAACGGCCATCCGAGAGGCTTGAGCTTCTCGGCGGAAAGGGTATCGACTTAACCGGAGACCTAACGTGCCACAATCCAGAATGCGTCCGCACGGAAGTGGAAAGCCTATTCAGGCATGCGTGGCACTATTTTGATGATGTTATCGTGCCGGATCAAGCTCTGACGTATGTTAAGCGGTTCGAGCAAGATGCAAACCGAGAGCGCCTGCAGCGTTCATTGGAATGGCACGCAGAGATACTGCGGTACCTTAGGGAAATCGGAGCGGACGACTTTATTAGTTTCGAGATTCGAGCGCCCAGCTGCAACGAACATTGGGAGCATCATGCACGACAAGCCCATATCGAACACGCTATTGCGAACGTGGATAGTGTAGCGGCTGCTTTGGAGCCGGCTGCAGTTGTCAGTTGGGAGGTACTTGAAAAAGATGGTCATACACACATCAAATATCGTTTGGACCACCACGTATTTGAGCACACCGTTTTTCGAGACATCTGCACGAGCGTCTATCGCTTTGGCTCGACGCGAGCAGAAAACGTTCGAGCCATTCTACGTCACGTAGTTCTGGACTATCTCGCTGAGTTGAGCGCGGATGTCCTTGCTTCTCGTCGGATGCAAGCGCCGCTCGGTGCAACGATTCAATTTTACCGCAGTCTTCTCGCCACACATCCCTCGGCGACCGTTGATGATGTTGCATTCGAGCTCGAACTACCTGTAATCAATAATGTTCCACTTCAGGTACTGTTGCGGTTACGCAAGAACGAAAGGCCGCACTTCGAACGCTTCCAAGCGGCTCTAAAGGATGCCGTAACGGCGCGGCTGGCGACAGCCGGTGACGCGAATGCTGAAAAAATCGCAGCCGATATTCGCAACGACATAATTCGTCCTCGCGTCAACGAGATACGTGATAAGCTTAGAGCGGCGCGAAACGTCGGCCTCGCAAGTTCATTGCCTGGTCTGGTGTTCGGCGGCGCTATGGCAACCGTCGGGTTGCTCGGGCACCTCCCTCAAGGGTATGGGCCAGCCGTAGATGTCGGCGGAGCAACCCTCGCCCTTCAAGGCTCTGTTCGCGCAGTACAAGACTACTTAGCCGCCCGCGCCTCTGTATCGCTGTCCGATATGTACTTTCTTTGGAAGGCGGAGCAACATGCTCACGCCGCATAGCGCGTAGTAGTGTCCGTCCCGGTTACGGATCCGAAAGCGAACGAGGATCCGAGCTCGCCGCACCGCGAGTACCGCGATCTGATCGCCGATTGCGTGCACTGCGGGTTCTGTTTGCCGGCGTGTCCGACGTACAACTCGTGGGGCGAGGAGATGGACTCGCCGCGCGGGCGGATCGACTTGATGAAGGGCGTCGAGGACGGCACCATCCCGCTCGACGAGGTCGTCGCGGGGCACATCGACGCGTGTCTGGGCTGCATGGGCTGCGTGACGGCGTGCCCGTCCGGGGTGCGCTACGACTTGCTGATCGAGGCGACGCGCGCGCGGGTCGAGGAAGCGATTCCGCGCTCGGCGGGCGATCGCGCGTTCCGCGAGCTGGTGTTCTCGCTGTTCCCGTATCCGAAGCGCCTGCGCGCGCTGGTTCCGGGCGCGGCGCTAGGGGCGAAGCTCGGCATCGCGCGGCTGACGGCGGGTCCGCTCGGGAAGCTGCTGCCGCCGCGCATTCGCCAGTTGATCGAGATGGCGCCGCCGGTGAAGTTCGGCGACGCGTTCGCGCGGCTGCCGTACAAGACCGAAGCGCGCGGCGCGAAGCGCGCTCGCGTCGCGCTGGTCGCGGGCTGCGTGCAGCGCGCGTTTTTCCCGAACGTGAACGCCGCGACGATTCGCGTGCTGAGCGCCGAAGGCTGCGAGGTCATCGTCCCGCGCGGGCAAGGCTGCTGCGGTGCGCTGTCGCTCCACAGCGGACGGCCTGACGAGGCGAAGCGGTTCGCGCGCGCCCTGATCGAACGGTTCGAGCAGCAGCGGCTGGACGCGATCATCATCAACGCGGCCGGCTGCGGCTCCACGCTCAAGGAGTACGGCGAGCTCTTCGCCGACGACCCCGCCTGGAGCGCGCGCGCGCAAGCGTTCGCCGCGAAGGTGCAGGACGTGAACGAGTACCTCGCCACGCTCGCGCCGCGCGCGACCCGCAAGCCGCTGACGCTGCGGGTCGCCTATCACGACGCCTGCCACCTTGCGCACGCCCAGCGCGTCCGCGAGCAGCCGCGCGCGCTGCTGCGCAGCATTCCGGGGCTGGAGCTGCTCGAGATCCCGCAGGGCGACCAGTGCTGCGGGAGTGCGGGGACGTACAACCTGTTCCAGCCGGAGTCGGCACACGAGATCGGCGTCCGCAAGGTCGACAACGTGCAGAGCGTCGCGCCCGACATGGTCGCCAGCGCGAACCCCGGCTGCACGCTGCAGATGCAGTCGATCTTCCGCGAGCGCGGCGCGACGCTGCGTGCGGCGCACCCGATCGAGCTGCTCGACGCGGCCATCAACGGCACGCCGCTGTCGTAGTGGCCGATCAGCTCGTCGTCGCCGATCAGCCCGACCGCCCGGCGTACGACGAGCTCGCCGCGGCGTGGCGCGCGTTGCGGGTCCGCGGCGTGCGCGTGCGCGAGGTGGCGTGCGTCGGCGCGCCGCGCACGCTGCTGATCGCCGAGCTCGGCGATGCCGCGGCGCCGGCGGTGTCGATCTCCGCGGGCGTGCACGGCGACGAGCCGGCCGCGCCGTGGGGCCTGCTCTCGCTCGTGCGCGACGGTCTGCTCGACAGCCGTTTCAGCTACCGTCTTTGGCCCTGTCTGAATCCGAGCGGCTACGTCGCGGGCACGCGCGCGAACGCCGACGGCGCCGACATCAACCGCAGCTTCACGCGCGGCGGAACGACGCCCGAAGCGCGCGCCGTCTTCACCGCGAACCGCGACCGGCGCTTTCTGCTCGGCATCGACCTCCACGAAGACTACGAGGCCGAAGGCTGCTACGTCTACGAGCCGCTGCGCGACGGCTTCACGCCGTACTTCTCGGGTCCGGTCGTGCGCGCGCTCGACGACGCGGGCTTTCCGGTCCAGACGTTCAGCGGCGAGTTCGATCTCGGCGCCCCGCCGGGCTCCGATCTCAGCGAGATGTACGCGCTCGGGCGCGGTGCGGTGTTGGTCAACTACGAGGTCGAGCTGCGGGTCTTCGAGGGCTTGCCGAGCTCGCTGGCGCTGATGTACCGCGGGACGCCGAACGCGCTCACCTTCGAGTCGCCGCGCCCGCGGCCGTGGGACGAGCGGATCGCGGCGCACCGCGTCGCCGTGACCACCGCGCTGGCGCTGCTGTAGGCTCATTCGCACCCCGGGAGCCGCCGGGGCGGTCCGCGAATCCCGGCGGGTCATGCCACAGCGCGATTCCCTCGAAGTCGACGTCCTGTTCGTCGGAGCCGGCCCGGCCTCGCTGGCCGGTGCGATACGCCTGCAGCAGCTTGCGAAGGCGGCCGGCGCCGAGCTCGCCGTCATGGTGATCGAGAAGGGCGGCGAGATCGGCAACCACGGCTTCTCGGGCGCCGTGGTCGATCCGAAGGCGCTGCACGAGCTGTTCCCCGGCGAGGAGATCACCGAGGGCCTCGACACGCCGGTGACGAGCGACGCGATGTGGTTCCTCACCAACGGCGGAAAGATTAAAGCGCCGTTCACGCCGGGCGTCCTGAACAATCACGGCAAGTACGTCGCGTCGCTGTCGAACCTGACGAAGTGGCTGGCCGCGAAAGCGGAAGAGGCCGGCGTCGACGTCTTCCCCGCGTTTCCGGCGCAGGAGCTCTTGTGGGACGGCGACCGCGTCGCCGGCGTCCGCATCGGCGACAAAGGCGTCGCCCACGACGGCACGCACAAGTCGAACTACGAGCCCGGCCCCGATCTCACGGCGAAGGTCGTGGTGCTCGGCGAAGGGCCGCGCGGGACGCTGACCAAGGCCGCGGTGCAGCGGCTCGGCCTCGACGCGGACCGCGACCCGCAAGTGTACGCGGTCGGCATCAAGGAGCTCTGGAAAGTTCCCGGGCGTCTGGCCGCGGGAAGCGTGATCCACACGCTCGGCGCGCCGCTCTGGAACACGTTCGGCGGCGGCTGGATCTACGCGATGACGAACGACGTCATCGACATCGGCTTGGTGACGGGCCTCGACTACGCCGACCCGACGACCGATCCGCACGACAACTTCCAGCGCTTCAAATTGCATCCGGCGATCCGCCCGCTGCTCGACGGCGGCGAGATGATCCGCTACGGCGCGAAGGCGATCCCGGAAGGCGGGCTGCACGCGATGCCGCGCTTCTACGCCGACGGCTTGTGCATCGTCGGCGACTCGGCGGGCTTTCTGAACGGCCTGCGGCTCAAGGGCATCCACCTAGCGATGAAGTCCGGAATGCTGGCGGCCGAAGCGATCTTCGCGGCGGTCCAAGCCGAGGACACGTCGAGCGCGAAGCTCAAGGCGTACGAGGACGCGTTCCGCGATTCGTGGGCGTTCACGGAGCTGCACGCGGCGCGGAACTTCCACCAGGGCTTCTCGGGCGGCATCTGGGGCGGCTTGATGAACGCGCAGCTCAGCCTGATGACGGGCGGCCGGGGCTTCGGGATCAAGGACAAGCTGGCCGGCGAGCACGGCTACGCGCGGCTGAAGAAGCTCAGCGAGCTGACGCCGACGCAGGTGACGAAGCGTGTCGTCCCCGACGGCAAGCTGACCTTCGACAAGCTGACCGACGTGTTCAAGTCCGGCACGATGCACGACGAGGACCAGCCCGCGCACCTGCACGTCTCGGACACCAACATCTGCGCCGAGAAGTGCACGGTCGAGTACGGCAACCCGTGTCAGTACTTCTGTCCCGCCAAGGTCTACGAGCCGCAGTTCAGCAAGACGGATGGCGCGCCGGCCGAAGGCCGCCTGCAGATCAACTTCTCGAACTGCGTGCACTGCAAGACCTGCGACATCATGGACCCCTACCAGATCATCACCTGGGTCCCGCCGCAAGGCGGCGAAGGCCCCGTCTACACGGGCATGTAGCGGTGTTCGAAACGGCGAACCGGCAGCGCGTGACCGTGACGGTGAACGGCGACCCGCGCGAGGTCGCGCACGGGTCAATGGTCGACACCGTGCTCGAGGCGCTCGGGGTGCGGCGCGACGGAACCGCTGTCGCGCTGAACGATGACGTGGTGCCGCGCGCACGGCATCGGACCACCGAGCTGCGCGCCGGCGACCGCCTCGAGATCATCGTCGCGGTGGCGGGAGGATAGCATGCAAACCGAAACGGGTACCGACACGCTCCGCATCGGCAAGTACGAGTTCCGGTCGCGGCTGTTCGTCGGCACCGGGAAGTACCCGTCGCTGGAGATCATGCAGCAGGCGCACGCCGTCAGCGGCGCCGAGGTCGTGACGGTCGCGATTCGCCGCATGCACCTCGACGACGCGAGCGGCAAGACGCTGGTCGACTACGTCGACCGCAAGCACATGATGCTGCTTCCGAACACCGCCGGCTGCTACACCGCGAAAGACGCCGTTCTCACGGCGAAGCTCGCCCGCGAAGCGCTCGAGACCGATCTGATCAAGGTCGAGGTGATCGGCGACCCCGACACGCTCTACCCGGACACGCGGGAGACGATCGCGGCGGCGGAAGAGCTCGTCCGGGAAGGGTTCACGGTGCTGCCGTACATCATCGACGATCCGGTCGCGTGCAAGCACCTCGAAGAAGTCGGCTGTGCCGCCGTCATGCCGCTCGCGGCCCCGATCGGCAGCGGGCTGGGCGTCTGCAATCCCTACTCGATCCGGATCATCAAGGAGCGGTCGAAGGTGCCGGTGATCGTCGATGCCGGCGTGGGCACCGCCTCCGACGCCGCGATCGCCATGGAGCTCGGCGTCGACGCCCTCCTGATGAACACCGGCATCGCGAAGGCGCGCGACCCGGTGCGGATGGCGTGCGCGATGCGACTCGCCGTCGAAGCGGGACGCGAAGCGTTTCTCGCCGGCCGCATGGAGAAGCGTCTCTATGCCAGCGCATCGAGCCCGATGCAAGACCTCATCGCGACGAATCGCGGCAAGCCGGCGTGAACGGCGACATCGGCGAGATCACCGTCGAAGAGCTGAAGCGCCGCCACGACGGCGGGGAAGACCTCGTCCTGCTCGACGTCCGCGAGCCGGACGAGATCGCGACCGCGTCGATCCCCTGGGCGACGGCGATTCCGATGCGCGAGGTACCGATGCGCATCGACGAGATTCCGCGCGACAGACCGCTGATCGTCATGTGCCACCACGGCGGCCGCAGCGAACGTGTCGCGCACTTCCTCGCCATGAACGGTTACGGCAACGCCGTCAACCTAGCCGGCGGCATCGACGCTTGGTCCGCGTCGGTCGACCCGTCGGTCCCGCGCTACTGAGGCAGGCGAGCGTTTCACGGGCTTGGGCGCAGGCGGGTGAAGAGGACGTCGCCGGCGTGACAGTTGGCGACACGCAGGTGGAATGCGTCCTGTCCGGTCCATTCGATCACGGCGCCGTGCCAGCCGCGCGCGTCCGCGTCGATGCACTTCGCGAGCACGACCGCGGGCGCGTGGTCGACGCGGCCGGTAAACGCGACTGAGCCGGTCGGGAAAGCCGCACCCCCGTCGACCGCATGGGCCGACACGTCCGTTCCGTGATGGTCGACGTACAGACGCAGTGATCTCCCCGGATATGCCGCCATCCACAGGCCGCTGTACGGATCGCTGCCCGTCGGCGTGAAGACGTTCGCGGTGGCGACCGGCGCCGTCGTCTTGACGTGTTGCGGCGCTGCCGTCGAGCGTGCCGGGACGATCGTCGCGGGTACCGGTGCAGCCGTCGCCGCCGCAGGCGCGGCCGTTGCCGTTGCCGTTCCGCTGCCCGGTTCGGTTACCGCGACGTCGTCGATGACCGGGCCGTACCACGCGGCCGCGCCGCCGTCGACGCGCGCGAATCGGATCGTCGTGGCCGACCCTGTGCCGGTGAACTCGAGCGTCTCGCGCATCCAGCCCATCGCCGCGCGCGTCCGCGACGCGGAGTCGAAGGTGAAGCGGCCGGTGCTAGCGCCCGCGGTTACGACGAGCGTCTTGATACGGGGCGGCCCATCCGGGTTTCCGGCCAGTGCGAACGTCAGGCGATACCGCCGCCCGGCGACGGTCGCGAGCGTCTGCTCCACTGCGCCGGCGCCCGGGCTGCCGACTTCGAGGCTGTTCGATCCGCTCGCCGCTTGCCAATAGCGCCCGACCAGCGCCGCGGTGCCGGACGTGACTCGCCAGCCGCGGACGGCGCGCGATCCGGCGCCGAGCGACGTCCATGCGGCGATCGCGCCGCCGTCCTCGAAGCTTCCGTTCACGACGAGATCGGCATCGGCGCCCCGAGCGGCCGCGGCCGTGCAGAGTCCGAGGGAGAGCACGACGGCGAGCCGCTTCACCTGCATGGTGCACCGCGTACCCTCGCCGCCCGCCCGGACTCACGTGGGGCCCGGTCGCTCGACCTCCGCCACGGCACTCCCCCGTATGCGTCGGATGGCTGCGAGGCCGCTGCGCGCCAGCGGTTGGTCGCCGACCGCGAGCCCGTAGTCCGCGACCAGGATCGCATGGTAGAGGCCGCGCCAGCGCGCTCGGCGCCATGTCGTCTCGCTGATCGCGCCGTACTCCGCGATGAAGTCGTCGTGCTCGCGCTGCCGCAGAATCTCGTGCGCGATCATCAGATCGGCGGCCGGGTCACCATGGTGCACGTCGCCCCAGTCGATCACCGCGACGAGGCCGTTCGCATCGTCGAGAAGCAGATGCCGCGCGTAGAGGTCGCCGTGCACCACAACCAGCCGTTCCGGGACTTCGCGCGGCGCGTCGCGCTCGAGCATCGCGTTCAGTGCCGACGCATCGGCGCGCGTGATCGCTGCGGCGTCGACCAGCGTGTCGAGCCGGCCGGCGGCGATCGGGTTCCGCTTCACCGCATCGAGGCGGCCGATCAGATCGCGCGGCAGTCCGGCCGCGACGTAGCGTGCCGGATCGATCGCATGCAGCGCGCGCAGGAACCGCGCGAGCGGCCGCGCGAGCGCGGAGCGCGCAGCATCGTCCGGGTTCGCGATGTCGAGCGGCGTCCCGTGCAGCAGCTCGTAGCCGGCGAAGTGCCATGGATACGATCCGTCCGGTACGCCGATCCAGCGCGGAACCGGTATCGCAAGCGGGAGCAGCGGCGCGAGCGCCGGCAGCATCACGATCTCCGTCTCGATCAGCGGCGCGACGATCGCGCGCTGCGGGAACCGGAACACCGTCGTCCCGTCGACCAGGTACGCCGCGTTGTCCCACCCCTGGCCGAGCCGTTCAACGCGGTCAGCACGAATTTCCGAAAACCGCGCGCGGATCAGCGCCCGCGCGCGATCCTCATCGACGACGAGGTCTGGTGTCCACTCCGGTACGCTCACGCGCCTGCCCCCCGTCGAGAGATTGAGTGGATAAAACCGGCCATGCTAGCTCCGACTCGCGGCGAACGCGGGCTCAGGCGCTTAGCATTTCCCCGCTGCCCCGACGTCTTTGTCGGTGTGAGACGATGTATTGTGGTCGTAGCGGAAGAACGCCGTTCGTTCGACTGCGGTTCCGGAACTGGTGTCCGTCCAGAGATCCATGACGTAGATGTCTATCCCGTACTGGTTCGCGTAGTCCACGTCGGCTTGTGAAAAACGGGTTCCGGTGTTCACGTCGGTCATGCTCGGGTTCGTTCCCGGGTGCGTATGGTACAGGCCGACAATGATGTAACCCGGTGGGAGGTTGGCTTGATGATCCGGTACACTTCCGATCGTCGCGAGATTGTCGCTAAGTTCCAAGAGCTGACCTTGCGTGTAGTAAACGACTCCGTCCGGGCCCCTTACGATAAAACCGGCGTATTCGTAGTTCGGGCTCGCGGAGCCCAGCCGACTTTCCGCAGAGTTCGCCGCTTTGTCAAACGGCGTCTTATCGTCCGGCTTCGAAGGATCGACGGTCGCACAGGATTTGACGAGTCGATCGGGATTACCGGCACCGGTCATGCCGACGACCTTCCCTCCGCCAGGAATGATTCCCGATCCGTCCGGAACTTCAAAGCTGTCAATGTATTGGCATGTAGTGCCCGCGTAATCCCAAGCGTCGGTTTGGTAGTTGTACCGCAACCAATCAGTACATTGATAGTGGTTAATGACGGTTTGAGATTTTCGTGCAGCGCTCGTTCTTAAAACATCTTTTAGGGTGGATGCCCGATGCGCAGCCGTCGGCGGCACGCCCTTATAGAATTCGCGTGTAGAGTTTCCATGTCTGGAATCCGAAGGCAACGTAGACAATGCGCCGCTGTGAGATGCGCATCCGGCGAGAGTTGCTATGAGAACGATCGAACCGGCACGAGCGAAGGACCACACCGTAAACTCCTTCTCGGTTTGCTCTTAACGTTGGGGTTGGTGGATTTCTACGGACTTGGGCTTGGATGAAACGGCAAATCAGATGATCGCCAGCATTCGCACGTAGTTAGAAAATATTCGAATTTCGCGGTCGGTTTCCGAGCTCGCGACCAATCGAGACATTGCATGTGAATATCACGAGTCGGGCCAGTCTGGACTTCCATCGGCACCGGATGTTTCTTCGGGTCATTCAACGCAGCGATGTAGAAATATCGCGGATCTGCGAGCATTGGCGGCGCTGAAGCAAGCGGGTACGGCGTTGGACTCGGCGTTGCCGGGCTTTCGAACGAGCGTGCGACGCCAGCGGACATCAAGAGTGTTCCGGCAAATACCACGGCGGCCATTGCGATCTGCACCCGCATTGCTTATTTCCAATGGATACTGGCGATGAAGCTGCAACTGTGTCACGGGATCCGCTCGACGGTAGTGGCAGCTTTTGACGGCCTCTCGTGTTCTGAGCCCCTATTTGAGTTGCCCTCCGTCAGAATGAAAAGACAGCGTTAAGCACGCGTTGTTGCGAGGACGGCGCCAAGTTCAAGACGTGCTACGGTTAGCGCCGCAACCGGCATCCAACGCGGGAGACTCTTACGCGCGGCGGGCCTCGACGAACCAGTGCACGCGGCCGGTGGTCTCCTCGTCGGCGTGCGCCCAGCGGCCGACGATGTCGTCGACGTCGACCTCTTCGAGCGAGACCAGCTCGAAGCCGAACAGCATCTCGACCACGCCGTCGCGGTCGAGATAGACGTGCGGGATTCCGGCCTCCGAGCCGTCGCCGGGCGCGAAGGTGCGGTCGTCCAGCGGGACCCCGAGGCCGTAGCGCGCATCCGCGATCGAGCCCAGCGTGATGTAGACCGGCGCGCCGGGCAGCAGTACCCGCCGCAGCTCGGCCAGCCCGGCGCGCAGCTTCGACGTCGTGCCGTGCAGGTACGCGTGGGTCGAGAGCGCCGCACCGAAGCTCTCGCGCGAGGCGGGGAGCTGCGTGTACGGCGTCTCGTCGGGGACGCTCACGTTGGGAATCCCGGCCGCGACCAGGGCCCGCGTGTTGCGTCCCGAACCCGTGCCTACCTCGATGACGGGTCCGTCGAGCGGGCGCTCCCGCGTGGAGCGTATGAGACGCTCGGTGAGCGGGTGCGCGTTCTGTGCCGATGACGATGACATGACTGCGGTCCCTCTGGTGATAGTCGTAGGCGGCGACGCGCTCGCGGTGCGGGTCTGCGAGGAGATGCTCGCAACGCAGGGACACCGGGTCGCGCTCATCTGGATGCACGACGAAAGCCTCGCCGCGAAGCTCGAACGCCTCGGCTGCGACTACGTTCCCCACCCGCCCAACGACTACGACATGCTGCAGGTGGCCGGCGTCGACGAGGCGGTCTCGATCCTCGCCGTCTCCGAGGACGACCGCCTGAACCTCCAGGTGGGCCTGAAGGCGCGCGATCTCAACCCCGGCATCCGTGTCGTGCTGCGCCAGTTCAACCCGGTCCTCGGGCGCAAGCTCGAGCAGAACCTGCCCGACTGCTCGGTCCTCTCGCTGGCCTCGCACTCCGCCGCGACGTTCGTCGGCGCGGCGCTCGACCCGTCGTGCTTCTACGCGCTGCAGTTTCCCGACATCGACGGCACGCAGGCCGGCTTCGCGGAGCGCAGCGCCGCGGCGTTCGGGATCGCCGGGCTCGCGCCGCGCGCGGCGCAGCAGCGCCTGCGCGGCCGGATCGTCGCGCTCGGCGGCTCGGCCGCGATCCCGGCCGGGCACGTCTTCGCGCCGGACGACCGCGTCATCGCGTTCGCTGCGGTCGCGCAGCTCGAGACGACCGCCGGGAAGCGCGCGCTGCCGCGGGTCGAGCGCCGCAAGCGCCGGCTGCTGCGCCTGCGCGTCGCCGCCGAGAAGCGGCTGCGCGATCTGCGCACGCTGAATCCCGTCCTGACCCGCATCGTGCTCGCGACGGTCGTCTTTTTCATCGTCGCGGCGTGGTACTTCGCGTTCGCGCTCAAGCTGGACGGCGTGTCGGCGTTCTACTTCGTCGCCACGACGTTCACCAGCACCGGGTACGGCGACATCACCCCCAAGGACCACGTGCTCGGGATGATCGCGGCGAACCTGGTCATGTTCGTCGGCGTCGCGGTGACCGGGATCTTCATCGCCTTCGCGACGTCGGCAGTGACGCGCGCGCAGTTCACCGCGATTCAGGGCTTGCGGCAGATCCGCACCCGCGGCCACGTGCTGCTGTGCGGTTCCGGCAACGTCGGGTCGCGCGTGATCGAGTACCTGCGCGCGCTGCACCAGCGCGTCGTCGTCGTCGACCCGAACCCCGACGCGCGGCTGGTCGAGATGTCGCGCCGCCGCCAGATCGAGCTGCTGACCGCCGACGCGACGCGCGACACCACGCTCGACCTCTGCAACATCGCCAACGTGCGAGCTGTGATCGCGCTCACGGACAGCGACACCGCGAACCTCGAGGTCGCGCTCGGCGTGCGCGCGCGCAACCCGCAGGTGCCGGTCGTGATGCGCGTGCAGGACGACGCGTTCGCGGGCTCGATCGCGCGTCAGTTCGAGGCGATCCGCACGTACTCCACGACCGCGCTCGCGGCGCCGGCGTTCGCGATGCTGTCGCGCTTCCCGGGGACGCGCGGGCGAATCGCGTTCGGCGACGAGCGCTACAACGTCGGCGAGCGGCTCCAGGGAGAGGTTCCGCAACCCCCTCCGGCGGAGGATTGCATCCCGCTGGCCGTCTGGCGTAGAGGCACGTTCCTCCACATCGACGCCTTCGAGGAGATGGAGCCCTTCGACCGGCTGCTCTTCCTCGTGCCGCTCTCGCAGTTCAACCCGGCGGCGGCCGGGAGCGAAGCTGCGGTCGCGGCGGGAACGATCTGACGAACGAACGAGGAGGACCTGTGCTCGAAGCGGGAGCGAAACTGCCGGATGTGGGCGCCAGCGATCAGGACGGTAACGACGTGCGGCTGCGCGGCTTCACGGGGCGCAAGCTGGTCGTGTACTTCTATCCCAAAGCCGACACGCCGGGCTGCACGACGGAGTCGCAGGCGTTTCGCGACGCCAAGGCCGACCTCGACGCCGCCGGCGCGGACATCGTCGGCGTCAGCCGCGACGACGTCGCGGCGCAGAAGAAGTTCGCGGAGAAGTACGGGCTGAACTTTCCGCTGCTGGCCGACACCTCGTCGGCGATCTGCGACGCGTTCGGCGTGATCGTCGAGAAGAACATGTACGGCAAGAAGAGCATGGGGATTCAGCGCTCGACGTTCCTCGCCGGACCGGACGGGACGATCGCCAAAGTCTGGCCGCGCGTCTCGGTCGAGGGCCACGACGCGCAAGTGCTCGAGGCAGTCCGATCGCTCTGACGACGACGGCGCGGCTGACGGTGGTGGGATCGAGCTCCTCGATCCCGCGGCCCGACCGCGCCTGCAGCTCGTATCTGGTCGACGACGGCGAGACGCCGGTCGTGCTCGATCTCGGCACCGGCGCGTTCGCGCAGTTGCGCGCGCACGCCGACTACGACCGGCTCGGCGCGGTCGTGATCAGCCACATGCACGCCGACCACTTCATCGACTTGATCCCGCTGCGCTACGCGCTGCGCTACGGCGCGCGGCGCCGCCCGGCGAAGCTGCCGGTCTACCTCCCGCCGGGCGGGATCGCGCTGCTGCGCGGGATGGTCTCGGCGCTGCCGCGCGAAGCCGGCGACGACTTTCTGCAGACGGTCTTCGACCTGGCCGAGTACGACCCGGCGCGCCCGCTCGCGCTGGGCGGTGCGACGCTGCGGTTCGCGCACACGGCGCACTACATCCCGGCCTTCGCGATGCGCTGGGAGCGCGCCGGAACGAGCGTCGTCTACTCCGCCGACACCGCGCCCGACGAGCGCGTCGTCGCGCTGGCGCGCGAATGCGACGTGTTCCTCTGCGAGGCGACGCTGCGCCACGGCCAGACCGAGCCCGGGCTGCGCGGCCACTCCTCGGCCGCCGAAGCCGCCGCGATGGCGCGCGACGCCGGCGTCCGGCGGCTGGTGCTCACGCACTACGGCGAGGAGTCGACCTCGCGCGACCTCGACCAGGCCGCGCGCGAGATCTTCAGCGGGGAGATCGTCGTCGCCGACGACCACCGCACGCTCGAGCTCGGTTAGCGCGAGCTAGTTCTGCCGCGGGCCGCCCTCGCCGCGCGGCAGCGAGAACTGGATCAGCGAGCCGACCGGCGCGAGGCCGCGGCAGATCACCGCGTACGGCGTGACCTTGAGGTTCAGCTCCTCGAGGCGCGCCTTCGCGCCGAGCAGCTCGCGGCCGCTGGTGACGACGTCCTCGAGCAGCAGCACGTGCTGTCCCGCGACGATCGGGCCTTCGACGTACTCCTCGGCGAACGCGCCGTACTGCTTCGGCTGCTTGCGCACGACGATCATCGGCAGACCGGTCATCTGCGACACCGCCGTCGCGATGATGACGCCGCCGAGCTCGGTGCCGCCGATCACGTCGGGGTTCAGCTCCGCGATGATCGGCGCGAACAGCCGCGAGATGCGGCGCAGCACGTGCGGGTCGGCGAAGAGCTTGAACTTGTCGATGTAGTAGTCGCTGCGCGCGCCGCCGGAGAGCAGGTAGTCGCCGCGCGTGAGCGCGCGCTCGACGATCATGTTCTTCAGCCAGCGCAGCTCCGGGATCCGCGCGATGGGACTCAGCGACTCGTCGAACATGTCGTCAGATCTCCCATTCCTGCGCGTTCCAGGCTTCGTTGACGGGGTTCGGGGCGAAGCCTTTGAACGACGGGACGATCGGCTGCGCCTGGCGCGGGTACCAGATGAAGTCCTCGGGGACGTCGCGCGCGAGCAGCTTCTGGATCGTGGAGTAGGCCTTCTTGCGCGTCGGCTCGTCGTACGACGAGAGCGCCAGCTTCTGCGCGTCGTCCATCTCCCGGTTGCAGTAGCGCGTGTAGTTCACGCCGTCGGGGTGGCCGGGGCGCGGAATCTGGTCGCACTGGAACAGCGAGTGGTCGTCGGGGTCGAAGCCGGCGATCCAGCCCGTGACCGCCAGATCGTATTTGCCGGTCGTCATGATCCCGCCTTGGCCGTACGTCGCGAAGAGAATGTTGGCGGGATAGGTCTTGATCTGCGTGTCGATCCCGGCGTCCTTGAGCATGGCCTGGATCTGCACGGTCACGAGCCGGCGCGTCGCGTTCTCGACGTTGTACGCGATCTGCAGCGAGAGCGGCTGGCCGTTCTTGCGCACGATCCCGTCGGCGCCCGGCGCCCAGCCGGCCTCGGCGAGGAGCGCCTTGGCTTTCGCCACGTCGTGCGGGTACTTCTCGACGTTCGGCTCGTACGACCACGAGAACGGCGGCTGATCGGCCCAGGCGACCAGCGCGCTGCCGGCCGTGTTCTTGTCGACCAGCGCCTGTTTGTCGATCGCGTACGAGATCGCGCGCCGCACGCGCGGGTCGGCGAGCAGCGGGCGCGACGTGTTCATCTGCATCCCCAGCGTCTGCGGCTGGTCGTTGAGGACGACGTTGATGCCCGACATCGTCTTGAGCTGCTTGTAGAGCTGCGGCGACGCCTCGAAGATCCAGTCGACGTCGTGCGAGCGCAACGCGTTGAGCGACGTGTTCTCGTCGGGAATCTCGCGCGCGATGATGCGGCGCAGCTTCGGCTTGCCCTTGAAGTAGTCGTCGTTGGCGACCAGCTCGACGTGGTCGCCGCGCACCCATGAGGCGAGCTTGAACGGACCCGTGCCGACGGGCTGCTGGTTGAACGGAACCCGGTTGACGTCGGGATACTTCGCAAGCAAGTGCTCGGGGATGATGCAGACGGGATTGTCGCTGTCGGTGAAGACGGTGTTCACGAACGGCGCGAACTTGTGCTTGAGGTGGAAGACGACCGTCGTGTCGTTCGGCGTGTCGACCGACTTGACGTCCTCGTAGCCGACGCGCGCGTTCACGTTGTTCGCGCTGTTCATCATCGCTTGCCACGAGAACTTGACGTCTTTGCTGGTGAACGGAACGCCGTCGTGCCACTTCACGCCGTCGTGCAGGTGGTACGTGATCGTCAGGCCGTCCTTGCTGATCCCGCCGTTCTCGGGCGTCGGCACCTCGGTCGCCAGGCTCGGGACCATCTTCTTGGTCCGCCCGTCGACCATCACCAGCGTGTCGAAGGTGAGCCGGTTGATGAAGCCTTCCGTCGTATTGGCGGAGAGGATCGGGTTGAGGGTGTTGGGGCTGCGCTGGATCGCGACGCGCAGCTCACCGGGTACGCCGCCGGCGTTGCCGTTGCCGCTGCCGACGCTGACGGCCGTCGCGCTCTGATCGCCAACCTTCGTGCACGCGCTGACGGACAGCGCGCACGCGAGCGCGCCGATCACGAGTTTTCGCAATCCGGTCCCCTCCTAGCGACGCTTCGTCGCCGTTTTCTTCGTAGTCGTCTTCTTGCCGCGCGCCGGTGCTTTCTTCGCGGGCGGCTTCTTCGGCGCGGCCTTCTTGGCCGGCGCTCGTCCCGGCGGCGCTTTCTTCGCCGCCGGCCGCTTCGACGGCGCCGCCTTCTTCGCCGTCGTCGTCTTCTTCGCCGCCGCCCGCGCGGGGGTCGCTTTCTTCGCCGCCGGTTTCGCCGGCGCGGCCTTCTTGGCGCCGCCCTTGGCCGGAGCCGCCTTCTTCGCCGGCGGGCTCTTCGGGGCCGCGCTCTTCGCGGTCGCCGGCGCGTGCTTCGCGCTGCCCTTCGCTGCCGTCTTGGCGCGCGGCTTCGCCGCGGCACCCTTTCCAGCGGCCGGTTTGGCCGCCGCCGATTTGCCGGCTGCAGACTTGGCGGTCACAGCCTTCGGCGCGGCGGCTTTCCCCGCGGCGGCGACCGGCTTCGCGACCGGCTTCGCGACCGGCTTCTCGGCAGCCGGTTTCGGAGCGACCGGCTTCCCCGCCGCCGGGGGGACCGGCTTTGCGCCGACCGGCTTCGCAGCGGCCGGGTTCGCAGCGGCCGGCTTTGCGGGAGCCGGCTTTGCGGGAGCCGGCTTTGCGGCGGCCGGCTTTGCGGTCGCCGACGGTGCCGCCGGGGCGGGTTCAGGCGGTGCTTCCGCGGCTTTCGCCGCGGGCGCGGGCTCCGCGGCCGGCTCCACGGCTTTCGGCTTCGCGCGGCTCTTCCGCGCCCGCGCCGGGGCCGTCGACTGACCTGCGTGCTCCGGCAGCGCGGGCTCCTGCGGCGGCGGCGGCAGCGCGGCTTCGCCCTTCACGGCGTCCTCCGCCATGCCGGCTTCGCTCACGCCCGCTCCGGGCGCGGTTGCTCCCGGCGCGGTTGCTTCCGGCGTGGACCCCTCCGGCGCGGGGGACGGATGCTCGGGTCGTTCGGGCGGGCGCTCCGGCGAGGTCTGTGGCGGGCGCGTCGCCTTCGCCGCCGGACGTGCTTTGCGCACGGGCTTCGCGGGCGGCGCGCTCTCGCGGTCCGGCGCGGCGGCCACGGGCTCCGGCTGCGGCGCCGGTTCGGGCTCGGGCTCCGGCTCGCGGACGACCCGCAGCGCGACGCGGCGCAGGCTGCCGCCCATCGGGAAGACGATCTCGTTGATCTCGAGCTCGTCGAGCACGCTCAGCACCACGTCGAACGCGCCGCCCTGGTCTTTCGGCGAGTGCGCGTCGGAGCCGATCGCGATCTGGACGCCGCGGTCGCGGGCCTTGCGGAGGAACCGCTTGTTGGCCGCGAGGTACCGCTCGCGCTCCGCTTCGGATTGCGTGCGGTACAGGAAGCGCGTGTTGAACTCGACCGCCATCCCGCGCGCGTCCGCGGCGGCCAGGACGCGGTCTTCGTACGCGCTCAGCGTCGCGTCGTCGGGCCAGTGCCCGAAGACCGCCGGGACGAAGAAGTGCCCGACGATCTGGCCCGGCAGCCGTTCGATCGCGTCGACCAGCGCGTTGACGTAGAGCTCCCAGGTGCGCTCGGTCCCGACGGTCTCGAAGTGCTCCTTGAACTCGGGGTTGTCGAACGGCCAGGGCCAGTTCTCGCCGTGGACCGGGTGCGGGACCGGGATGAAGTGGACCGAGCGGACGATCCCGTCCGGCTTCATCGCGTCGACGATGTTCTGCGCGTCGGGGCGCGAGCGCGGGTCGTTGTCGACCTCGGCGCCGATCGAGTAGCGCATCCCGCGCCGGAGCCCCTCGCTCACCACCGCCGCGTGCCCGACCTCGACGTTCGCGGTCTCGGCGGCGCCGTAGAGATCGCCCGCCTGGGCGAGCTTCAGCGCCCGGCGCACCAGATTGACGGCGGCCGGGTCCTCGAAGGTCAGGTAGTTCATGTGGTCCGCCACCATCAGGAACCGCGGGTAACCGCGCCTGCAGGCGTGATAGAACCACAGGAAGAGCATCCTGGCCGTGAGGGGCAGCGGGCGCTCCTCGACAAACGGCTTGTGCTCACCCTTCGCATGACCGTGGGTGTCGGGAATCGCGTAAAGGCGCGGGTCGCGCTGGCTGGAATCGCTCAACGTAGGAAGAGCCCGCTGGATAGGACGTGCCGGGACACGAAACCCGAGATTTTCTGCGGCGAAGGCAAGGGACCTCCGGCCAGCATCGCACAAAAAAAGCCGCCCCCGGACGGGGCGGCGGACAAGGTCGTTCGGTTTGCGGAGTCCGGACTTACGTCCGGAGACCTCCGATCATCGTGAGACACTGTTTGGGACTGTCGCTAGTAACGATGACCACCTCCTCTTGTCCGCCTGTTAGCCTTCGCTGATCTATCGTCTGAAGGGTCCGCGGACGTATCGTGAGGCGGGCTTTCGCGTGGGGCTCGCGCGTTCTCCTCCCGGTCGAGCGGCGCGAATTGTCCGGTTTCCGGCCGCGCTAGCGGCGGACCGGCTCGTAGCCTTCCAGCTTGAGAATGCGGGCTTTGACCTCGACGCCGTAGGCGTACTGGTGCAGCGCGCCGCTCGAGTCGACGACGCGGTGGCAGGGGTAGAGCAGCGGGACGGGATTGCGCGCCATCGCGCGACCCACCGCGCGGCTCGCGGCCGGCTGGCCGAGCTTCTCGGCGATCCAGCGGTACGAGCGCACCTGGCCGGGCGGAATCTCCGCCGCGGCGCGCAGCGCCGACTGCTCGAACGGGGTGAGCTCGCTGATGTCCACCTTGCCGAGGTCCGGCTGGTGGGTGCGGAAGAAGGCGGCCACCGTGTCGCTCACCCACTGCGGGGCTTGCGACGGGATCAGACCGCGGCCGAGCCGGCGCTGCAGCTTGGCGAAGACCGCTTCGTCGCCTTCGCCGCGATCGAGCGCGACCGCCGTGATCCCGCTGTGGCGGAACGCGACGTAGAGGCGCCCGATCGGCGACTCGACGCTGCAGATCGAGTCGGGCGCGACGATCTTGACCGTCAGCTTGATGTGGTCGAGGATCTTCGGGACGAGGCTCTGCGGCGGGTCGACCGGCGGGAGGCAGGTCAGACAGTATGCGATGCCCTCGTTCTCGCGGTAGATCTCCTGGCACTCGGGACACGCGCGCAGGTGGGCCATGACGTGCTCGCGCTGGGGCTCGACCCCCTCGCGCATCTCGTCCCACAGTCGTTCGACGTCGCAGCAGCGCATCTGGAAAGTTACTCCTCTTCCTCGGCGGACGGACGGTCGCTCGGAACGATCCGGCCGACTTGGGGCCCGAGGATGCGGCGAAGGATTCGCACCGCCCGGTGGACGTGCGATTTCACCGTGCCGATCGGCTGGTTCAGGATCTCGGCGATCTCGGGATGACTGCGGCCCTCGATGAACCGCAGCGTCGCGGCGGCGCGCAGGTGCATCGGCAACTGGAGCAGCGCCTGCTCGACCAGCACCATGTCGGCGGCGCGGTCGACGATCTGCTCCGGCTGATCGGGGCCTTCTTGGGTCTCGTTGAGGAGTGCGTCGGGGTCGGCCAGCGCGTCGAGTGCCACGTTGGTGGGGCGCTTCGAGCGCAGGCGGTTACGGGTGACGTTCAGGGTGATCGTGTAGAGCCACGGCTGCAGGCGCAGCTCGGCGCGCTGCTGCGGGTCCATCTTGGCGAGCGCCCGGTACGCGCGCACGAAGGCGTCCTGCACGATCTCCTCGGCGTCCTCGCGGTTGCCGGTCATGCGGAGGGCGAACCCGTAGAGCCGTCGCTGGTAGTCGTCGACGATCGACTCGAAGTTTTCGGGTCCGGGGACGGGATGGGCGGGGTGCGACACCGTCGCCGGTGCGGTCACGCGGTAGAGCTCTCCGATGTACGGTGCTGCGAGCGCACTCATCGGGGTCCATGACCGGACCCTGGCAAGCGCCGGTTGCGCGGTTTCCGTATAGCTTGGGTGTTCCCTCGCGCTCGCGCGCCGCCAGCCTGCCCGCTCTCAGGTGCGGCGCGGGGCGGGAGTGAGGCGGGCGGCCTCGCGGCCCAGGGCGCTGCGGATCGAGCGCGAGTAGACGATCGAGACCGGCGCGCGGCGCGCGCTGTCGTCGATGTTCCCGTCGATCGCCAGCGTCGCGTCGAGCGCCAGCAGCAGCGCGCTCGAGTAGGAGTAGTACGCGGTGCCCTTCATCGTGATGGAGCCGGCGAGCTGCATCGCCGGGCGGTCGGGGAGCGCGCCGTGCAGCGGCCCTTTCGCCTCGAACGCGATCCCCATCGCGCGATTGGTCCCGACCATCGCGTCGGGCAGCCGGCGCAGCGTCCCGTGCAGCGTCGCGCCGGTCATCGGCGAGGGGAAGTCGAACGGAACCGTGCGCGTGACGTGACGCAGATCACGCATCGTGGGCGCGTCGAGCTGCACCGCGAACGGCTGGTTGAGGACGGTCAGATAGTCGGGATCGTTGCCCGGGCCGTCCTTTTGCTCGCCCGAGGGGAGCAGCGTCGAGATGAACGAAGCGCGCTGGTGTTGCTTGCCGCCGTCACCTTCCCGGTCGTACTCGACGCGGGCGTCGTACGTCGTCTGCCCGTGCGCGCGCCGGATTTTCAGCTTCTGAACGCCGCGGTAGACGGTCTCGCTGCGGACGTCGCTGTTGCCCGCCCGGAACGTGTCGCGCCCTTCGACCGCATAGGCTTGGTCCGCGCGGGCGGCCGCCGCGGTAGCCGCGACCGCGGCGAGAAGCACGAAGCCGGCGACGACGGCGCGGCGGAAATTCATCGGGGGCGGGCCTCGGCGGACGAAATGGTGTGTTTTACGTTCCCGGATTATGGTACTACGGAAACGTGCCGATACGGATGGTGAGTTGCTGAATCTCATCCGCGGCCGTTTCCTCGCTGTGGTCGTCGCGTTGTCCGTGCTCGGAACCGCCGCTCCCGCCCGAGCCGGAGACGGTCTGACGCTGAGCCCGTCGCTCAACGCCAAGCTCGACGTGCTCTACCGCAGCGCGTTCGACGAGACGATTCAGCGGCACGCGCTCGCCCAGCGCGACGGCACGACCTACGTGACGACCGGCGACATCAACGCCCAGTGGCTGCGCGACGCCAGCGCCACGGTTCGCCCGTACATCGGGCTCTCCGAGCGCGATCCGGAGATCCGGCGGACGCTGCGCGGCGTCGTGGCCCGCCAGGCGAAGTACATTCTGGTCGATCCCTACGCGAACGCCTTCAAGCCGAACTACCACGTCTTCGAGCGGAAGTTCGAGGTCGACTCGCTGCTCTACCCCATCTGGTTCGCGTACGACTACTACAAGCAGACCGGGGACCGTTCCATCTTCACCCCCGAGGTGCGGCGGGCGTTCGCGAAGACGCTCGCGACGATGCGCGACGAGCAGCACCACGACCAGCGCTCGCACTACCGGCACCCGCAGCTCGCCAACAACGGCCGCGGCAGCCCGGTGAAGTACACCGGCATGGTCTGGACGGCGTTCCGCCCGTCGGACGACCCGGTGCGCTATCACTACAACATCCCGGTGAACATGTTCGCCTCGGTCGTGATGAAGGACCTGACGACGATCGCGCGCGAGGTGTGGCGCGACGACAAGATGGCGCAGAACGCCTGGGGGATGTCGATCGAGATTCAGCGCGGGATCGAGCAGTACGGCACGCTCGAGCTGAAGCCGTTCGGCCGCATCTACGCCTACGAAGTCGACGGGCGCGGCCACGCCAACGTGATGGACGACGCCAACATCCCCTCGCTGCTGTCGATTCCGTACTTCGGCTATCTGCCGAAGTCGAACTCGCTGTACCTGGCGACGCGCCGGTTCTCGCTCTCCGAGCGGAACCCGTACTTCTTCCGCGGCAAGTACGCGCAGGGCATCGGCAGCCCGCACACGCCGCACGGCTACGTCTGGCCGCTCGCGCTGTGCGTGCAGGCGCTGACGGCGATCGACGAACGCGAGGTCGACCAGGTCTTCGGCTGGATCGCCGCCTCCGACGTCGGCGACCACCGGCTGCACGAGTCGTTCAACGCCGAGTGGCCCGAGTCGTACACCCGCGAGGACTTCGCCTGGCCGAACGCGCTCTACGCGGAGCTGGTGCTCACGCGGCGCGGCCAGTTCTACGCCGAGCGCTGAGCCGCGACGCGCCGCGCGAAGTCGATCGCGAAGACGGTCTGCAGCGCGGCGACCGGGACGACGGTGAGCGCGTCGATCGGCGTGTTGGCCCAGAAGAAGATCCGCGGCACCCCGTGCCGCTGCATCACGTCGTAGGCGATCGTCTGCAGCAACAGCGGGGCGATCGAGACGAACGAGATCAGGCACAGCCGCAGGAGGTTGTAGGAGCGCAGCGACAAGCCGATCGCGCGCGTCAAACCGGTAATCACCGCGAACGCGGGGCGCTCCCCGCTCAGCGCGGTGATCGGGACCGCGAGCGACAGCACGCCCCACAGCACCCACACGAACGGCGCGGTGACGAAGACGAGCGCCGCGGGATCGGAGATCGGTCCCAGCCCGCTCAGCCCGCTCGTGAGGCGCACCACGGTCTGCACGATGACCGTCGTGAGCAAGACCGGCAGCCAGCGTTCGGCGGCCGCGCCGGCGATGCGCTTGGAGCCGAGCCGCTCGTCGGCGAGCCGGCTCGCGACGCCGAGTGCGACGGCGGCGGTCGCCAGCGAGTCGGCCAGCATCGCGGCGTAGAACAGCGCCTCGAGCTTGACCGCGCCTTGCGGCGAGTCGGCCTTCGCGACGGGGATCGCGAACTCGACCGCGGCTTCGAGCACGAAGACCATCGCGCTGACGACGAGGTAGAACCCGGCGCGCTCGGCGAGCGCGCCGAAGGCGTAGTCGACCAGCCCGCCGATCGAGGACGGGAGGCGTCGCTCGTCGCCGTCGATCACGCCGCGTGCAGTGCGCGGCGGACGAAGAAGCGCAGCGTCGCGGTGCCGGAGCAGACCGCGACCTCGTCGGGATCGGTGTAGACGCGGCCGTCGACTTCGACGACGTACGTTCCGGCGGCGAGGCCCGCGAGCGTCGAACGCACGACGCGCTCGCGCTTGTCTTGCGGCGCGCGCGGACCGAGCGCCTCGATCACCGCGGTCGTGACCAGCTCGCGGACACGCAGCGGCGTGGCGAGGGCGAAGGCGGCGGAGGCGGTGCGAGCGACCGCGGTGACGTCGATCGGGACGGCTACCCGGAGCATACCGGCGAAGCTCTTTCCCGAAAATTGCGGGGGGCCTCCCGCACGCCGCACTGAAAGATCGCCGCGATGTCCGAACCGCCCCGCCGTCGTCGCTCGACGCCGCCGCCGCCGCGGCCGCCGCAGTCGTCCAGCATGCTGCCGACGATCGCGCTGGGAATCGGCGTCGTCGTCGCCGGGCTCGGGATCGGCGCGTTCTTGTCCGCGGTGCAGCACAAGGACACGCAGACGAGTACGTCGACGACCACGGCGCGCAGCGCACCGGTCGTCACACCCGTCGCGCGGCCGACGCGCGGTGCGGTCGCGGTCGCGACGATGGTCGCGCACCCGACGCCGACCGCGACGCCGCAGCCGACCGCGACACCGGCCGCGACGCCGACGCCTGCCGCAACCGAAACGCCGACCGCCGCGCCCACCGCCACCGCGCGCGCGACGACGACGCCGCGTCCGGCGCAAACGCCGGCACCCACGCCGCGCGCGCAAGCGACGCCGCAGCCGCCCGCGACACGCGCGCCCGCGACACCGGCGCCGGTCGTCGTCACGCCGCACCCGCCGACGGCGCGCCCCGCGACGCCCCGACCGGTCGTGACGACCGCCGTCGTGGCGCGCGCGACGCCGGCGCTCGGCTTTTCCGGCGTCGCGCAAAGCACCGTGCGCCGGTATCTGACCAGCTTGATCGCGGGGAACGAGAACGCCGCGTACGCGGAGCTCGGAAAAGCGCCGGGCGAGCCGGGCGCGTCGCTGTCCGAGGAAGCGTTCATCGACCGCGGGACGCGGATCACGTCGATGCGGACGACGGCGAGCGACGCGAACGGCGCGACGGTCGAGGTCGAGCTCAGCTCGTCGCGGGGCTCGTACTTCGCGACGTATCACGTGTCGAACGGCCCCGGCGGGCCGGTGATCGACCAGCACGACTACATCAAAGTCTGACGTTCCGAGGAGCCGCGTGGAACCGACGTCGCACATCGAAGGTCTGCTCTCGACCGGCGAGGTGATCCCGCCCCCGCCCGAAGTCGAGCGCTGGTTCGAGCTCTCCGATCAGGACGAGTTCGTCGCGGAGTCGCTGCGCGATCCGCTCGCGTTCTGGCGCCGGCGCGCGCGCGACGTTGCGTGGTCGACGGAGCCGGAGACCGTCTTCACCGGGACGATCCAGGATCAGCACTGGTTTCCGGACGGCATGCTCAATGCGACCGTCTCGTGTCTCGACCGTCATGCCGGCCATGACACGGTGGCGTACCAGTACGTGTGCGAGAACGGCACGGAGCGCACGATCAGGTACTCGGAGCTGTTGGCGCGCGTGAGCCAGTTGGGGAACGCGCTGAAGCTCGACGGCGTGAAGCGCGGCGACCGCGTCTGCATCTACATGCCGCTGACGATCGAGGGCATCGTCGCGATGCTGGCGTGCGCGCGCATCGGCGCGATCCACTCGGTGATCTACGCGGGTCTCGGCGCGACGGCGCTGCGCGACCGGATCGTCGACGCCGGCGCGGAGGTGCTGCTGGTCGGTGACGTGACGTACCGGCGCGGCAAGGTCGTCGACTTGAAGACGATCGTCGGCGACGCGGTGCGCGGGCTGGATCTCGTGCGGCGCATCGTGGTCCATCGCCGCGAGGCGAGCGCGGCGCCCAGCGACCCGCGCGAGGTCGACTTCGAGGCGTACTGTGACCAGCAGCCGGCGGAGTGCGAGCCGGAGATCGTCGGCGCGGAGCACCCGCTGTTCATTCTGTACACCAGCGGCACGACGGGGAAGCCGAAAGGCGTCGTGATGACGCACGGCGGTTATCTGGTCGGTGCGGCCGCGATGCTGTCGCTGACGACCGGGCTGACGCCGCGCGACTCGTACTGGTGCACGAGCGACATCGGCTGGATCGTCGGCCATACGATGATGGTGTACGGCGCGCTGGCGAACGGGTATCGCTGCATCCTGCGCGAGGGATCGGCCGACTTCCCCAGCACCGATGCGGTCTACGAGACGATCGCGCGCTACAACGTGACGAAGTTCTACACCGCGCCGACGCTCGCGCGGATGCTGCTTCGCCTCGGCCCCGATGTGGCGGCGAAGCACGATCTCTCGTCGCTGCAAGGGATCTGGTGCGCCGGCGAGCCGCTGAACCCTGAAGCGTGGCGGTTCATGTGGGACGCGATCGGCCGCGGCAAGGTCGCCGTCTGCAACCAGTGGTGGCAGACGGAGCTTGCCGCGCCGACGCTGGGCTACTTCCCGACCGCGCCGATCCACCCCGACCGCAGCGGGAAGGCGCTCGGGCCGATCGCGTTCTCGGTGCGCGACGCGAACGGCGAGCGCGTTCCGCCGAACGCCGGCGGGCTGCTCGTCGTGGAGAACCCGCTGCCGTACATGTTCTCCACCGTGTGGAACGATCCCGAGCGCCACGCGCAGTACTTCCGCTGGGGAACGTACGTCGCGGGCGACGTAGCGACGATCGACGAGGCCGGCTACATCACGGTGCGCGGCCGCGCCGACGACGTGCTCAACGTCGCGGGCCACCGCATCGCGACGGCGGACGTGGAGAGCGCGCTGGTGTCGTTCGCCGCCTGCGGTGAGGCCGGCGTGTGCGGCGTCCCCGACGAGATCAAAGGCGAAGCGATCGTCGCCTATGTCGTCCTGCGCGCGGGCTACACGCAGTCCGACGAATTGGCGAAGCAGATGGTCGAGCACGTTCGCCACGAGCTGGGCCCGATCGCGACGCCGTCGGCGATCCGCTTCACCGCGAAGCTCCCCAAGACGCGCAGCGGCAAGATCATGCGCCGGTTGCTCAAGGCGCAGGAGACCGGGCAGGAGCTCGGAGACGTTACGACCCTCGAGGAGTAGTCCCCGAGGGCCGCGAGGTCTGAGGCGCAGTCCGGCTTAGCCGAAGATCACGTAGCCGGCGACGACGTTCGAGGTGCCGTCGGCGTAGGTGACGCTGCCGTTGCCGTCGACGTCGATGGTGAACGTGGCGACGGTGGCGCCGCTCTGCGTCAGCGTCACGGTGAGCGGGCCGGCGTTGCTGAACGAGCCGGAGGCGGAGATGCCCTGCGTCGAGTCGGTGAACGAGTAGCTCCCGTTCGTCACGATGGACCCGCTGAAACTGGCGTTGCCGTTCCCGGTGATCGTGTCGAGCGCGGTACCGCCGCTCAGGCCCCAGTTGGTTCCGGACGTCGGCGGCACGAGCGCGAGCCCGGAGCCGCTGAACGTCGTCGCGCTGAGCGTAGCGCTGACGCTACCGGAGCCGTTGCCGTTCCCGGTGAGCGTCTGGTTGATCGTCGCCACGACACCGGTCGTGGTGCCGGCGACGGTCTGGTACGAGGAGGTCCCGCACTGCACCGTGTTGCTCCCGGTCTGTACGCACGTCACGCCGGACCGTCCGACGACCGAGCCCCCGACCGTCGCCTCATCGTTCGCCACGACGGTGAGCGTCGTCGACGTCCACGAGATCTGCAGCGTCGCGTAGCCGGTCACGGCGCCGCCGGAGCGCGCGAACTGCGTGGTCGACCCGGTGATCGTTCCGGACGCGGAGCCGACGTTCGTGCCGTTCGGAAACACCAGCGTCGCGACGCGTTCGGGCTGCGCGCAGCTCGCGTCATAGTAGTCGCGATAGTTCTGCGTGTCGTTGCCTTGCGCGTCGACCGTCTCATCGAACGAGACGCTGCCGACGCCGCTGGCGCCGCCGGGGCTGCAGTTCACCGCTTCCGGACGCTTGTGCGCGAGGATACGCCGCGCGATCGCCATCGCGCCCAACGGCTGGCCGCCGGGAAAGTAGTTGTCGGCGCCGAGGAGCTTCGCGACCGTCAGCCCGGTCTGGGCGTCGGACCGCACGACGGCGCGCGTCGCCCCACCGCCGGGCGGCGAGACCGTTTGCACGGGGGCGGGGGAGCCCCCGCCGCCGCCGCCACACGCGGCCAGCAACGAGCATGAGAGAAGCGCCGTCGCGATACGCACGGCTCCGAATGTCTGCATGGTGGTTCTATCGGCGTCTGTAGCTGCTGCGCCCTTGTCGCAACGCCCGGGATCGTGCATTCATCGGAGCAGCCATCACTAGGGAAAGGCAACCAAAGCAGGGACTGGTCGGGCTGGTGTCCACAAACGAAAAACCGGTTGGGTGACCGGCCTTGCGCTCGCCATACCAACCGGAGGTCCCGTGCGCGTTTCCGCAGCAGCCGACGCGTTTCTCCGCTATTGCGCCGAAGAGAAACATCTCAGTCCGAACACGTTGAACGCCTATCGCCAGGACATCGCCGAATTCCGGCGCTGCGTTCGCGGCTCACAATCCGTCTCGTCGGTTCGCCCCGCCGATATTCTGGCCTATCGCAACGAGCTGTTGTCACGCCGAAACCTCGCACCAGCGTCGGTGAAGCGGCGCCTCGCATGCTTGCGCAGCATGTTCGCGTGGCTCGTCCGCCGCGACGTGCTCGCCGCGTCGCCGTTCGCCAAGACCGAGCTTCGCATTCGCGTTCCCGCGCGGCTACCAAGGTGTCTTGAGGCGCGCGATCTGCGCCGGTTGATGCGGATGCGGAGCGCGCTGGGGCCTGAATGCGCCCTCGCGGTCGGCGTTCTGGTCACAACGGGAATTCGCATCGGTGAGCTGGCGGCGCTTCGTCTCTGCGACGTGGATGCCGATGGCCGCTTGCGGATCTTCGGCAAGGGGAGCCGCGAGCGCACCGTCTTCATCACGGACGTCAACCTTCGTCAAGAGCTCAGCACCTACGTTGCGGCACGCCATGGCCGAAGCGCTGAGCGCTCGGAACGGCCGCTCTTGGTCGACAAACGCGGTCGGACGTTTTCGGCGGCGCGGATTCGTGCGGCCATCGCCGCCGTCGCGCGCGAAGCCGGTCTGCCGAGGCGCGTCACGCCGCACATGCTGCGCCACACGGCCGCCACGATGCTGCTGGAGTCCGGCACCGACATCCGGATCGTGCAGCGCCTTCTCGGGCACCGCAGTATCCTGACCACGCAAATCTACACCCATGTCAGCGACCGCGCACTCCGCTCGGCGCTAAGCCGCGCCGATATTTTCGGTCATTTCGCCGCAATCGAACGGTAATGGCCGCGATGATAACTGAGAATTATCGATGTCAAACTGGAGAAATGCGTCGGGTCGGCCGCTCAGCGCTATCTCTTGGCTGGAGGCGCATCACCGGGCGAAACTCGCGGAACGGACGGCATTCGTACGTTCAGTATTGAAGACGAACCCCAAACGGATCGTTGACCTGGGCTGCGGTCCTGGGCTGTGGCTCGAGCTGTTCAACAGCGAAGCCGCACCGAGCTGCGAATTCCTCGGTATCGATGTCGACACGGCTGCGATAGAGCTTGCGCGGACGAGAGCGGCTACCTGGTCGCGGCCGACGGCGTTCATGCAATTGGATATCGAGGCGGCGAGCCATGAGATACCCGAAGCGGACGTATTCCTAGCGTTCAACCTCTTCCCGTATCTCAGTGACCCAACCCAATTCTTGAATCACTTGCACCGGCAGACGCGCCTCGGAGGCGTCGTCGCGGTCAGGCAATACGATGGTAGCTTGCTCAGGCTCGGTCCGATGCCTCATAGAACACGAAACTCGGTCGACCTTTCGCTGCAGGCGGCGATTCTCGGAAGCGAACAGTTTCGACATTACGATATGGACCGCGTCTTTGTGGCCCTCGCGTCCTCTAGCTTTGCAGCGCGTCGTATCGATTTTGAACTGTTCAGAAGGGTATCGCCATATCCACCGGAGTTCCTCGAATATCTACAAAACAGTATCGACTGGATGATGGATTACGTAAGCGACTTTGCACGGCCCGCATTACAAGAATGGTATGAAATTCATGCGCAATCGGGATTCTCGGCTCCGTCCTACTTCATGGAGGTCGACCTAGTAGCCTGGCTATCGTGATCCTCGCTAGCCCGTCGCCATAACAATGTGAAGTGGATCGCGAACATCTCGACGATCTGTCTGTCCCGAGAAATCAGGACGGTGGGGTCTTGACCGTTTCCGCGGAAATCCCAGTTAAAGAGAACTTCGCGTGCTCCGTCTCGATACTCGAGGATGATGAAGCTGATCTGTGGATCGAGATGGCTGATCAGCTTGAACCGGTAGCAGTTTTTCTTGCCTTTTGAAATAGAGCTGTAGAGACTCCGCGTTTGGCGCAGCCGCACGACCGAGATAGAGTCGCCGATGTCTTTCCAGATCAGCCCGTTGCCGCAGTGGTATGCGAGGTCCTGACGCATTTTGTCATAGATGTCCGTCTCGTACAGCTTCTCTGTGGCCCGTTCGGCTTCGTCGCGCGTCGTAAAGCAGGTGTTCTGTACTTCTCTCAGCGCTGAAAGCCGACTATGAATGTAATTGATAGCCTCTTCCGGTGGCCCGATCGGGGTTACATGAAGGTAGTCCTTGATCGCATTATAGATTCGATCTGAATACGCGTTCGCGTTCTTCAGCTCAAGTGCGTTGGTGATGGCTTGCCCGAGCACCAGCACGAGAGCCGAAAAGAGAAAGGCGGGCGCCGCGGCGGGCTGCTGGTGGCTACCTAGACGCAACGGGTCCCACCAGTAGTTCACGAGGAATGCGACCAACGCGATCACCGGCGAAACGACGATAGCGATCCATCGAAATGCACCTAAGCTTAGGCTAAATCGCCGCCCCATCGCGATAATTCTCAGTTACCGTTCGTGCACGTCGCTGCGAGGAAACTCTTGAGCACCCGTCATCTAGCCATCGTTAGTGAGACTCTGTTCGTTCACCTGCGCTTGCAGCCAGAACAAGGGCGTGCGCAGACTAAGCTTGTTTCCGCTGGCTCACACGTGAAGGTACCGTCGGCGCAGTTCCTCGTCGCTGCGGACTTGGTCGGGGGTGCCTTCGAATTTGATCTCGCCTTGGTCGATGATGTAGCAGCGGTCGGCTACGGCGAGGGCTGAGTAGAGGTTTTGCTCGACGAGGAGCGTCGTGATGCCGGCGGACTTGATCTCGCGGATGACGCTCTCGACCTCGCGCACGATGAGCGGCGCGAGACCCTCCGTGGGCTCATCGAGCAAGAGCACTTTCACGTCCTGGAGCAGGGCGCGGGCGATCGCGAGCATCTGTTTCTCGCCGCCGCTGATCTCGTCGCCTTTGTGGCTGAGGCGCTCGCGCAGGCGCGGGAACTTCTCGTAGACGTGGTCGAGCGTCCAGCCCGGTTTGCGCGCCGTCACCTGCGCGATCTTGAGATTCTCCGCCACGGTCAGGTTGGTGAAGATGCGGCGCTCCTCGGGGACCAGCGAGATGCCCATGCGCGCGATCGTCATCATGTCGCGGCCGACCAGCTCCTCGCCGTCGAGCGTGACGCTGCCGGTCCGAGGCTTCAGCCAGCCGACGATGCTCTTGAGCGTCGTCGTCTTGCCGACGCCGTTGCGCCCGAGCAGTGCGACGGTCTCGCCGGCGCCGATCGTCAGCGAGACGTCGCGCAGGACATGGCTCTCACCGTAGTACGTGTTGATCGTGTCGACCCGCAGGCGCGCCTGCACCGCGCTCGGGGGGATCGTCGGCGCGCTCACGGGTGGGCCAGCTCCGCCTCGGAGTGGCCGCCGAGATACGCTTCCTGCACTTTCGGGTTGTCGCGGATCTCGGCCGGGGTCCCCGTGGCGAGCACCGTGCCTTGGTGCAGCACCGTGATCGTGTCCGAAAGACCCATCACCATCTCCATGTCGTGCTCGATGATCAGCACCGTCATCTCCGTCGACAGCTTGCGGATGAGCGCCTCGGTCTTGCGCGCCTCGTCCTTCGACATGCCCGCGACCGGCTCGTCCAGCAGCAGCACCTGCGGCTGCGTCGCGAGCGCGATCGCGATGTCGAGCCGCTTCTTGTCGCCGTGCGCGAGGTCGCCGGCGCGAGAGTCCGCCACATCGAGCAGCTCGAGGCGCGACATCGCGCGCTCGGCGATCGCGTCGACGTCATCGAGCCGGTACGACCGCCGGAACACCTGCAGCGCGAACGGTCCCTGCACGTGCGCCAGCGCGGCGAGACGGCAGTTCTGGCGCACCGTCTGGTCGGAATAGAGGCTGGCGGTCTGAAACGCCTTGGCGATCCCGAGGTGGACGCGCGCCGTACCGCTGGTGCGGCTGACGTCGCGGCCCTTGTAGTCGATCGTTCCGCTCGTCGGCGCCGTCGTTCCGGAGATCAGGTTGAAGAACGTCGTCTTCCCCGCGCCGTTCGGCCCGATCACCGCGCGCAGCTCGCCGGGCTCGACCCGGAAATCGACGTCGCGAACCGCTCCGAAGTGGCCGAAGAACTTGCCCAGCTTGAACGTTTCGATGATGCTCATCGGGCCGGCGCGGTGCCCCTCCGCCGCCGGCTTCAGCAGCGGGTCCGGCTCCTCGGTCGGAAGCCGCAGCGACCGCGCGAAGAGCGCGCGCGGGTTCTTCTCCGGCCGCTTCAAGATGCCGAACACGCCGCGCGGCAAGAAGACGATCACGCCCACGAAGATCAAGCCTTCGATCAGCCGCCAGGCCGGCGTCTTCGCGGACAGCACGTTCTCGAGGAACATGATCACGGCGGTCCCCACCACCGGACCGAAGATCGTCTGGACGCCGCCGACGACCGTGTAGATCACGAACGAGCCGCTGCGGTCGATGCTCAGCGAGTCGATCGGGACGCTGCCGTCGTAGAGCGCCCGCAACGCGCCCGCGAGCCCGGTGAGCGCACCGGAGATGGTGAACGCGGCCAGCCGGTACGCGGCGGCGTTGAACCCGATCAGCGTGCTGCGCTGCTCGTTCTCGCGGATCGCGTCGAGGACTTCGCCGAACTGCGAGCGCGTGAGCGCCCGGAAGAACAGCAGCACCGCCAAGAGCACGGCTCCCGCGAAGACGTACCAGACCCGAAGCTCGCCCAGATCGCCGAAAAACCCCAGGTTCACGGTCGGCAGGTGCGTGGTGAGGTCGATGTGCCATGGGCCGAGCGGCAGAATCGTGTTCGGCAGCGCCTGCAGGCCGTCGTCGCCGTTCGTCCAGTCCTTCGCCTGCTCGACGATGAAGTACACCATCTGCCCGAACGCCAGCGTCAGCAGCGCGAAGTAGATCCCGTACAGCCGGACGGTCAGCGCGCCGACCAGCAGCGCGATCAGCATCGTGACCAGCATCGCGCCGAGCATGGCGAGCCACACGTTGGGGTGCTCCGGCATCGTCCGCAGAATCAAGATCGCCGCGACGTAGCCGCCGCCCCCGTAGAACATCGCGTGTCCGTACGACAGCGTCCCCGCGTAGCCGAGCAGCAGGTTGAAGCCGATCGAGGCGACGCTGACGATCGCGATCTGGGTCGCCAGCGTCGAGTAGCCGCCGAACGGGTGCAGAACGAACGGAAAGAGCGCGATGCCGAGCGCGCACAACAGCGCGAAGCGGAGATCCTGGGCCAACAGATTCGGCCGGCTCGAGCCGGCCGCTGCGGAGTCCGAGCTCTTCGCGCGGATCACTGGCGGATGACCTCGCTCTCGCCGAGCAGCCCCTGCGGGCGGAACAGCAGCACCAGCGCCATGCACAGGTAGATGACGACCTGCGAGGCCGGCGCGTAGGCCAGATTCGTCACGCTCTGCAGCTCGCCGATCAGCAGCCCGCCGAGGACGGCGCCCCAAAAGCTGCCCAGGCCGCCGACCACGACGACGACGAACGAGGGCACGAGGAACGCGAATCCGGTCGCCGGGTCGATCCCGTAGATCGGCGTCGCCGCCGCGCCGACCAAACCGGCGACGGCCGCGCCGAGCGTGAAGATCACCGTCGACGCCTGCCGGATGTTCCCGCCCAGCAACTGCACCATGATGCGGTCGCGAATGCCGGCGCGCACGAGCAGCCCGTAGTTGGTGCGCTCGATGAACAGCCACAGCAGCGCCAGCAGCACGATGACGCCGGCGGCGAAGAGCAGCCGGTATGCGGGATACGTGATCGGGCCGAGCGTCGCCGAGCCTTGCAGCGCCGCCGGCATCGCGTACTGCTGCGTCGTCGCGCCGAAGATCAGCCGCAGCGTCTCCTCGACGACCAGCGCGATCCCGAACGTGACGAGCAACTGCGCCGTCGGCGCCTTGTCGTAGAACGAGCGCAGCACGACGCGGTCGAGCAGGACGGCGAACAGCGCGACGGCGATCGGCGCCGCGATGAACGCCCAGCCGACGCCGACCCGCTGCGCGATCACCAATCCGACGTACGCGCCGATCGCGTAGAACGCGCCGTGCGCGAAGTTCACCAGCCGCAGCGTTCCGAAGATGATGGTGAGGCCGACCGCGATCGCGATGTAGACGAGGCCCAGAATCAGGCCGCCGAGCAACGCTTGCAAGAGCGCTTCCACGTGACTCCTCGCAGGGATAAGGAAACGGGCCGGCGCGCCCGAAGGCGCCGGCCCGTAGCTGGTTAGACGGAAACTGGGTTTATGCCGTCTCCATCTTGCAGGCGAGGCCGCCGACCGGCGCGACGACGCTCGGGCCCTCGTGCACCTCGAGCACCTTCGCGAAGCCGAACCCGCCCGCGCCGCGCTGCGCCTCGGGGATACCTTCGAGCACCAAGCACGAGTTCACGCCCTGGTGATCCTCTTTGCGGTACCACTCTTGTTCCTTGGTGAACTGGAACTTCGTCCCTTCGAGCACCGCGATGACCTTGGCCGGATCGATCGAGCCGGCTTTCTCCACCGCCATCTTGTAGATGTAGATGTCGGCGTACGCGGTCTCCGCGCCGTTCGAGGGCTTCAGCCCGGGATACTTGGCCGAGAACGCATCGACGAACTTCTTCGCGCCGGGGAACTTCGCGGCGTTGTCGACCCCGTGGTACTTCCAGTACCACGGCGCCGTCGAGACGACGTTGTCGAAGTTGTCCTTGGTCCCTTTGGCCATGTACTCGTCGACCAGCGGAACGAGGATCTTCGTCGACTTGGTGAGCCCGAACTGGGCGGCCTGATTGAGGCAGGTGACCATGTCGCCGCCGAACTGCGTCAGCACGAGGACGTCGGGCTTCGCCGCCTGCGCCTGCTGGAGCATCGGCGAGAAGTCCTTGGTGCCGGGGAACGGCGTGAGGACGTTCTTGACCGTCTTGGCGCCCTTCGGCTCGACGACCGCGGTGATGTTGTCGAAGACCGAGTGGCCCCACGCGTAGTCGGCGGTGATGTGGAACCACTTGCCGGTGCCGTACTTCGTGACGAGCGTCTTCGCCATCGACTGCGCGCTCATGTACGCGTCGTTGTAGCGGCGGAACGTGTGCTTGTGGCAGTTCTGGTTCGTCGTCTCGTCGCCGTGCGTCAGCGTCGCCATGAAGATGACTTTCTTCTGCTGGCACAGGCCGGAGACGGCGACGGCGGTGCCGGTCGACGAGCCGCCGGTGATCATGACCGCGCCGTCGCGCTCGATCATGCGCTGGGCGTTCTCCGTCGCGACGCCGGGTTTCGTCTGGTCGTCGCCTTCGGTCGCCTTGATCTTCATGCCCATGATGCCGCCCTTGGCGTTGATCTCGTCGATCGCCAGGTGGTAGGCACGAAGCTGGTCGGCGCCCTGTTCGGCGTACGGTCCCGACTGCGGGACGTTCAGGCCGATGGTGATCTCTTTGGTGGGGGCCGCGATGACGTACGGGCCTCCACCGAACGTAAGCGCGGCGACCCCGGCAGTGCCTGCGACGAAACGTCCACGCGAAAGGGATTGCTTCACGAGCGGAACTCCTGAGAGGCAGCGTGAGGTGTGGGATCGGCCTCTTAGGTGATTCTCAGGAAACTTCCCTGCGGCCCGAGCGAGCGCGTCACGGAAAAGGCTTGACACTCGTGCGTGACGGCGGTATCGTCGCGGCACCGTGTTCGACCATCTCGAACGGATTTTCAGATACTGAAATGGCCGAGCTGCTCGGGACGGTCCGCCGCGCCCTGCGCGTCCTCGACTACTTGGCCGAGGCGGAGCAGCCGGTTCCGATCAAGCGGCTCGCCGGCGAGCTCGGGCTCAACATCTCCAGCGCCTACCACGTGATGAACACGCTGGTCGCCGACGGCTACGCGACGCGCGACGACCGCTCCGGCGCGTACGGGCTGGGCGCGAAGGCGGCCCGGCTCGGGGACGCCTACGCGCGCTCGTGGCCGGTCGAGCCGGAGCTGCGCGGCATCGTCGGCGAGCTGGGCGCGCGGACCGGCGAGAACGCATACCTGGCGCTGGTCCACGGGAACGACGTCGTCATCACCGACATCGTCGAGTCCCGCCAGCGGGTCCGCGTCCACGCGCTGCACCGCGGCTACTCCGCCGACTTGCACGCGCGCGCGCTCGGCAAAGCGGTCCTCGCGCACCGCGGGCCGGCCGCCGTGCGCCAGCACTTCGCCGCGCAGCCCCCGCGCCGGATCACGCCGCGCACGCTCGTGACCATGACGGCGATCGAGACCGAGCTCGAGCGCGTCCGCCGGCGGGGCTACGCCGAGGACATCGAAGAGTTCTGCGAGGGCGTGTGCTGCTTGGGCGCGCCGTTCTTCGCCGCGGACGGCAGCCCGGCCGGCTCGGTCTCGGTCTCGGTCCCGTCGTTCCGCTTCCGCACCGTCCGCAGCGCGGTCCGCGACGCCGTCCTCGACGCGGCGCGCGCCGCGACCGCCGTCCTCGACACCGTCCCCCGGAGAATCTCCCTTGGCTAAGACCCTTCCGGCCGCCCCGGCCGGCACGCGCCGCGATCTCGGCGTCGCGCTGCTCCGCACGATGATCCGCATCCGCGTCCTCGAGGAAGGGATCGAGAAGCACTTCTTGGCCGGCGAGATCCCCGGCTTCGCACACCTTTCGATCGGTCAGGAGGCCGTCGCCGCCGGGACGTGCGCGAACCTGCGCACCGACGACGCGATCGCCTCGACCCACCGCGGCCACGGCCACACGCTCGCGAAGGGGACGTCGATGCGCGGGATGGTCGCCGAGCTGTTCGCGCGCGCGACCGGGATCTGCAAGGGCAAGGGCGGCTCGATGCACATCGCCGACTTCTCGGTCGGGATGCTGGGTGCGAACGGCGTCGTCGCGGGCGGCTTCGGCCTCGTTGCCGGCGCCGCGCTCAGCGCGGTGCAGCGCAAGACCGACCAGGTCGCCGTGTGCTTCTTCGGCGACGGCGCGACCAACCGCGGTCCGTTCCACGAGAACCTCAACCTGTGCGCGGTCTGGAACCTGCCGGCGATCTTCGTGCTGGAGAACAACCGTTACGCCTCGACGACGTCGACGGCCGAGACGATGAAGATCACCGACGTCGCGATCCGCGCCGACGGCTACGGGATGCCGTCCGCGATCGTCGACGGGTTCGACGCGTTCGCCGTGCACGACGCGGTGGCGGAGGCGGTCGCGCGGGCGCGCTCCGGCGGCGGCCCGACGTTCGTGGAGTGCAAGACCTACCGCGCGCGCGGGCACTACATCGGCGACCCGGAGCGCTACCGCGCGAAAACCGAGGTCGAGGACGTGATGAACGCCTCGGATCCCATCGTGCGGATGCAGGGACTGCTCGGCGACGCGCTCGCACCGGACGAGTTCGAGCGCATCTGGAGCGAGGCGCGCGAAGAGCTCGCCGACGCGGTCGCGTTCGCGCGCAGCTCGCCGTCGCCCGAGCGCGAGGAGGCGTTCTTCGGCGCCTACACCGGCGACCGCGCGGCCGGCGACCCGGTCCATGCGATCGAGACCCGCGAGCGCGACCGGTTCATGCCGTTCGCGCCGGACATCGGCGCCGGCTCGCAGGGGAGCGGCCACTGATGCCGCGCACGATCTCGTTCTCCGAGGCGACGCTCGAGGCGATGCGCGAGGAGATGCGCCGCGACGCGACCGTGTTTCTGCTCGGTGAGGACATCGCCAAGCAAGGCGGCATCTTCGGTCAGTTCAAAGGGCTGCCGCAAGAGTTCGGCTTCGACCGCGTGCGCGACACGCCGATTTCCGAGGCGGCGCTGGTCGGCGCGGGGGTCGGCGCGGCGCTGACCGGCTGCCGTCCGGTGGTCGACATGCACTTCGCCGACTTCATCACCTGCGCGATGGACGAGGTGGTGAACCAGGCCGCGAAGCTGCGCTACATGTTCGGCGAGCAGTGCGTCGTCCCGATGACGCTGCGCGCGCCGGACGGCATCACCAAGTCGGCCGGCTCGCAGCACTCGCAGGCGCTCGAAGGCTGGTTCGTCCACACGCCCGGTCTGGAGGTGGTCGTCCCCGCCGACGCCGAGGACGCGAAAGGCCTGCTGAAGGCCGCGATCCGCAGCGACAACCCGACCCTGTACTTCGAGCACAAGGCGCTCTTTCCGCAGAAGGGCGCGGTCCCGGACGATGAGGACTTCGTCGTGCCGATCGGCAAAGCGAAGACCATGCGTGACGGACGCGACGTTGCGATCGTTACGTACGGCATCACGGTGGGCCGCGCGATGGAGGCGGCAAGTGCGCTGGAGGCGGACGGCATCGATGCGACGGTGATCAATCTGCGCACCGTATGGCCGCTCGACTACGATGCGATTGTGGACGCCGTCGCGCGGACCCATCGGGTCGTGGTCGCGCACGAGGCGGTGCAGGTCGGCGGCGTCGGCGCGGAGATCGCGGCGTTCATCGGCGAGCACTGCTTCGACGAGCTCGACGCCCCGGTGGTGCGGCTCGGCGCCGCCCACGTCCCGGTCCCGTTCGCGCCGGTGCTGCAGGAGGCGATGTATCCGAAGGCGCCGATGATCGCCGACGCCGCGCGCCGGCTCGTGCGGCGCGAGCTGTGATGCGGCGCGGAGGCCGGGTCTGATGCCGGTCGAGGTCGTGATGCCGAAGCTCGGCCTGACGATGGCGAGCGGGACGATCGCGCGCTGGATCAAGCGCCCCGGCGAAGCGGTGCGCGCGGGCGAGCCGCTGGTCGAGGTCGCGACCGACAAGATCACCTACGAGGTCGAGTCGCCGGCGAGCGGCACGGTCGCGCGCGCGCTGGGCAGCGACGGCGACGAGTTCGCCTGCGGCGACGTGATCGGAACGATCGCGGTCGCCGGCGAGCCGGACACGCCGGTCGCGGCGAGCCCGCCGCCGGACGCTGCGGCCGCGGCGCCGCCGGTGAGGGCGACGAGCACGGCGCCCGACATGATGGGATCCGACGGCGGCCGCATCGTCGAAGCGCCGCGGATCCCGGCCGGCGCGAACGGCGTCGCTCCGACGGTACCGGCGGATTCGCACGCGGCCGCGCCGGAACGGGCGCCGGGCGGCGCCACATCGGCCGAATCGTCCGGCGCGCGCGTCGTCGCGTCGCCCGCCGCGCGCCGGCTGGCGCGCGAGCACGGTATCGCGCTCGACAGCGTGCGCGGTACGGGCCCGCGCGGGCGGATCACGATGGCCGACGTGATCGCCCTTCGACAATCTGAGGGCGACGGTACCGCGCGTCACGATGTGTCGAACGCAACCCGCCATCCGGTCACCCTGAGCCTGTCGAAGGGTGAGATACCACCCCGGCTTCCGCGGTCGCGGCGCGCGATCTACGGCAAGATGACGGAGGTCGGGCAGCTCCCGCTCGCGCAGGTCGAAACGGTCGCGCGCGCCGACGCGGTGAAGGCGCTGATCGAGCGCCGCAAGGACTTCGGTTGGACCGCGTTCGCGGTGTACGCGGTGGCGCGGCTGCTGCGCGAGCACGCCGAGTTGCGCACCGACGCGACGACGGGCGGGCCGTTCGAGCGCATCGACGTCGGCGTCGCGGCCGACACGCCGTACGGCTTGATCGTTCCGGTCGTGCGCGGCGCGGAGATGCGTTCGCTGGCGGAGATCCAGACCGAGATCGTGCGCCTCGCCGCGCTGGCGCGCGACGGCGGCTTGTCGCCCGACGACGTCGGCGGCGCGTGCTTCTCGATCTCGAACGTCGGACCGCAAGGCGTCGAACGCGTCGCTCCGCTCCCCGACCCGCCGCAGACCGCGATCCTCGGCATCGGCGCGGCGACGCAGCGTCCCGCGGTCGCCGACGGCGCGGTGGTGCCGGCCTGGATGATGACCTGCGTCCTGTCCTTCGACCACCGCTTCATCGACGGCGCGCCCGCCGCACGCTTCCTCGCCGCATTCGCCCGCGCGTTCGCGGATCCGGGAGTCCTTCTCTAGTGGAATGGTTTGGGGAGCACTCGCCGACGGCGATCGTGACCGGGGGCGCGAGCGGGATCGGGCGCGCGCTGTGCGAGCTCCTGTGCAAGGACGGGTATCGCGTCGCGGTCGCCGACCGCGACAAGGCGCGCGCCGAAGAGGTCGCGCACCACATCGACGGGCACGCGTTCGAGGTCGACGTCGCCGACGAGGCGTCGGTCGGCGCGATGTTCGACGCGGCGCTCGCGGTCTTCGGCGGAACGCTCGACGCGCTCGCGACGCCGGCCGGGATCGCCGACACGACGCCGTTCATGGACATCCCGGTCGAGACGTTCCGGCGCGTGCACGACATCAACGTCATCGGAACGTTCCTGTGCATCCGCGAGGCGGCGAAGCGCATGCGCGCGGGCGGCCGCATCTGCACCGTCGCCAGCGTCGCCGGAAAACGCGGCGGCGGGCTGTCGGGTACCGCGGCGTACGCCGCGAGCAAGGGCGGCGTGCTGGCGCTGAGCCGCAGCGCGGCGCGCGCGCTCGCGCCGCAGGGGATCGCCGTCAACTGCGTCGCGCCGGGTCCGACGCTCACGCCGATGCTGGACGAGCCGTTCAGCATCGCCGCCAACCGGGAGCGCGTCGAAGCGTTGACGCTGCTCGGACGCTCCGGGGAAGCGCACGAGATCGCCGAGGCGATCGCGTGGCTCCTCTCGCCGCGCTCGTCGTACGTCGCCGGGGAGACGTTGACGGTCGACGGCGGACTCATGCTCGACTGAACTCCGACCACGAAAAGGATGATGACATGACCCAACCTCTCTCGCGCGGCCGTTTCGTGGCCGGGAGCGCCGCGGCGCTCGCGTCGATCGCCGTGGTGAAAGCGCCCGCGCGCGCGGCGCAGTGGACGTACAAGTACGCCAGCAACGTCTCGCTCGACCATCCGCTCAACGTGCGGATGCGCGAGTGCTGGAACGCGGTGCAGAAGGAGACCGGCGGGCGGCTCGAGGTCCAGATCTTCCCGAACAACCAGCTCGGCGGCGACACCCAAGCGCTGCAGCAGTTGCGCAGCGGCGCGCTGCAGTTCTTCACCCTCGACGGCGGGATCTTGCAGTCGGTCGTCCCGGTCGCCGCCATCCAGGGCGTCGGCTTCGCGTTCAAGGACTCCGGCGAAGCGTTCCGCGCGATGGACGGCGCGCTCGGCGATCACGTGCGGACCGCGATCCGCGCCGCCGGGCTGTACGTGCACCCGCGGATGTGGGAGAACGGGATGCGCCAGATCACCTCGTCGGCGAAGCCGATCCGCACGTCCGCCGACTTGGCCGGCTTCAAGATCCGCACGCCGCCCGGCGAGCTGTGGGTCGACCTGTTCAAGTCGCTCGGCGCGGCGCCCGCGCCGCTGAACTTCAACGAGGTCTACACCGCGCTGCAGACGCGCGTCTTCGACGGCCAGGAGAACCCGTACGCGATCATCGACACCGCACGGCTGTACGAGGTGCAGAAGTACCTCAGCGTCACGAACCACATGTGGTCGGCGTACCATTTCCTCGGCAACCAAGAAGCGTGGAACGCGCTGCCGCGCGACGTGCAAGCCGTCGTTGAGCGCAACCTCACCAAGTACGCGCTGCTGCAGCGGCGCGACACGAACCTGCGCAACGAGTCGCTTTCGGAGAAGCTCGCGCGGCGCGGGATGACGATCAACCGCGCCGACACCAGCGGCTTCCGCGGCAAGCTCGCCGGCTCGGGGTTCTACACCAAGTGGCGCGACAAGTTCGGCGCGCAGGCCTGGGCGCTGCTGGAGCGCACCTCCGGCAAGCTGGCGTAGCGTTCGCACGGGTTCGCGGTGCCAGGGCGGCGTGCGCTGCGACCGGAAGCTGCGAACCCGTGAAATCGCATCGTCTCGTGCCGCTCGCCGGCCTCCTCGCGCTGTGTGCGTGCGCGCCGTCGGCACCGCGCTTGCACCTGCCGCTTCGCACCGAGGCGAGCTGCGAGAGCCGGTCGGTGAAGCAGACGGCGATCGAGTCGATCGTCGCGTCGGTCGACGACACGGTCCGCGAAGGCGCGTATCCCGGCGACGCCGCGCTGCGCAACGCGATCAAGCGCGGCGGCGGCGTCTTCGCGTACTGGAAAGACCAGCCGTTCCGCGCGCCCGACACCGCGAAGGCGCTCGGCGTGCAAGGTGACCCGCTGCTCGAGCGCGCGGTGATCACCAACCAGATCCAGGGCTCGGACAAGGACCGTACCGGACCCTACCGCTCGGTGTGGCTCACGTTTGCGACGCCGAAGGGCGCCGTGACGGTGCTCGAGCGCGCCTACGACGTGCAGAACGTCTGCATCGAGGGGCGCCGCCAGGCTTAGAACGCGCGGCGCAGCCGCCGCCGCACGTCGGGTCCGATCAGGTTCTCGACCAGCAGCCCGGCGATGAGCATCCCCGTTTCGATCAGCGTGAACGCGCGCAGCGTCGGAATCGCCGGGCGCGCCACGATGGCAGCCAGCAGCAGCAGCGCGACGCCGAGGAAGAAGCGCACGAGGCTGCGCGCGAAAACGGCCGGCTTGCGCACGCCGCGCGCGACGTCGCGGGCCAGATCGGTCGGCGGCCGCGTGCCGACGTCCCAGACGATGAACCCGAGCGCGTCGAAGACGATCGCGACCGCGAAGCGCAGGACGATCACCGCGTTCACGCCGGGCGGGTTACGGTGCGGCGTCCGGCCAGGACGCGATCTCTCCGAGCGCGGCGCTCTTGAGCACCTTCAGCCCGAGCAGCGCGCACTTCATGCGCGTCGGGCTGATCCCGATCCCCACGTTCTCCAGCACCGCCTCTTGCGAGAGCCGGGCGACGTCCTCGAGCTGCATGCCCTTGATCGACTCGGTCAGCATCGACGCGGACGCCTGCGAGATCGCGCAGCCTTTGCCGCTGAACTTCACGTCCTCGACGCGCCCTGAGTCGTCGAGCGCGAGCTCCATCCGGATCGTGTCACCGCACAGCGGGTTCAGGTCCTCGGCGCTCGCGTCGGCGTGCTCGAGGTGTCCGAAGTTGCGCGGGTTCCGGTAGTGGTCGAGGATGTACTCTTTGTAGAAGTCGTCCATGGTCAGCCGAGCCGGAACACGGCGGCGGCGCGTTCCAGTGCCGCGATGAGCGCGTCGACGTCGGCTTCGGTGTTGTAGAGGTAGAACGACGCGCGCGCCGTCGCGGGCCAGCCCATCTTTTCCATCAGCGGCATCGTGCAGTGGTGCCCGGCGCGAACGCAGACGCCTTCGACGTCGAGGATCGAAGCCAGGTCGTGGGCGTGAATGTCGCCCAGGTTGAACGAGACGACGCCGCCGCGGTCCTCGGCGCGCGGGGGACCGTAGATCGCCAAGCCGCGCGGCTCGAGCGCGCGCAGCCGTTCGAGCGCGTACGCCGTGAGGCGGATCTCGTGCGCGCGGACCCAGTCCATGCCGATCGCGCTGAGATAGTCGACCGCGGCGCCGAGCGCGATCGCGTCGGCGATGTTCGAGGTGCCGGCCTCGAACTTCCAGGGCAGCTCGTTGAACGTGGTTGATTCGTAGGAGACGCGCTTGATCATGTCGCCGCCGGTCAGGAACGGCGGCATCGCCTCGAGCAGCGCGCGCTTTCCGTAGAGGAAACCGATCCCGGTCGGGCCGCACATCTTGTGACCGCTCGCCGCCAGGAAGTCGACGCCGAGCGCCTGCACGTCGACCGGCATGTGCGGCACGGACTGCGCCGCGTCGACCAGCACGACGGCGCCGGCCGCGTGCGCGCGCGGCACGATCGTCTCCAGCGGCGCGATCGAGCCGATCGTGTTCGAGACGTGCGTCATCGCGACCAGCTTCACGCCGGCCAGCAGCTCGTCGAGGTCGTCGAGCACGAGGACCCCGTTCGCGTCGGCCGGGATGAAGCGCAGCTCGGCGCCGGTCTTCGCCGCCAGGAGCTGCCACGGCACGAGGTTGGAGTGGTGCTCGAGCTGCGTCGTGAGGATCGCGTCGCCCGGGCCGAGGTTCGCCAGCCCCCACGAGAACGAGACGAGGTTGATCGCCTCGGTCGTGTTGCGCGTCCAGACGATCTCCGCGGTGTGCGCGGCGTTGACGAAGCGCGCGACCTTGGCGCGGGCCGCCTCGAACTGGTCGGTCGCGCGCGCGGCGAGCTCGTAGACGCCGCGGTGGATGTTCGCGTTGTCGTTCTCGTAGTAGCGCACCAGCGCGTCGATCACCGCGCGCGGCTTCTGCGAGGAGGCCGCGGAGTCGAGAAAGACCAGCCGTTTGCCGCGCGACGTCGGCTTCGCCAGGATCGGGAAGTCCGCGACGATGCGCGCCTCTTTGGGGTCGGCGGATGCGATCATCCGTCGATCTCCGTCGCCTGGTCGATCTTGTTGTCGAGCGCGGTGCGCACCTCGTCGCGCAGCGCCTCGCTCGGGAAGCGCGCGACGACGGGCTCGAAGAAGCCCAGCGTGATCAAACGCAGCGCCTGGCTGCGCGCGATCCCGCGCGTCCCGGCGTAGAACAGCGCGTCCTCGTCGAGCGAGCCGACGGTCGCGCCGTGGAACGCCCGCACGTCGTTCGCGGCGATCTCCAGCGCCGGAATGGAGTCGATGTGCGCGTGCTTCGAGAGCAGCAGAGCGTCGTCGCGCAGCGAGGCGTCGCTGCCGTGCGCCTTCGGGCGGATGATGATGTTGCCGACGTAGCGCCCTTGCCCGCGGCCGGTCGCGGCGCTGCGCACGACGGTGTCCGACTCCGTCGGGCCGACCACGTGGTCGGCGCCGGAGAGGAGGTCGACGTGCTGCATCCCGGTGTTGAAGAACAGCGCCGACGCCTCGGCGCGCGCGCCCGGCTCGGCCAGCTTCGCGTCGAGCACGGTGCGCGCCAGCGCGCCGCCGAGCTCGGCCAGCTGCCAGCGCATCGTCGCGCCGCGCTCGACCCGCGCGCCGCGCGACAAGAGCACGCGGGCCGCCTCGCCGGCCTGCTGGACGACCGCGTAGTCGAGCTCGGCGCCTTCGGCGACGTGCGCCTCGACGATGCCGCAGACGAACGCATGTCCCTCGCCGACGTGCCGCTCCAGCACCGTCGCGCGCGCGCCCTTGCCGAGCACGACGACGACGTGCGGGAACACCGCTTCGTCCTGCGCCTCCGAGTTGGCGAACACGAGCTGCACCGGCGCGTCGAGCCGCACGCCGTCCGGGACGTGCACGAGCGCGCCGCAGTTCTGAAACGCGGTGGCGAGCGCGGCGAACTTGTCGGCGCGCCAGTCGACGATCGCGTGCGCGACGCCGGCCAACACGGTCGCGGCATCGCGCGCGGCGCCGCCCTTCAGCGGCACCACGGTGATGCGCGGATCGACGCGGGGTCCGTCCTCGGGCTCGAGCAGCGTCGCGCCGAGATAGACCAGACCGCCGGCGTTCGCCGTCTCGAGCGCGGGGCGATCGGCGTCCGGATCAGCGTCTCGTGGCGGCGCGCCGAACGGAATCGTCGCGACGGTGCGCCGGTCGGACGTCCAGACCAGATCGTCGTAGCCCAGCTTGGCGTAGTCGTACTTCCAGCCGCGGCCCGGTTTCATGCCCGGCGCGGGCAGCGCCTCGAAGTGCGCCAGCGCCTCGCGGCGCAGCGCGGGATCGTTCGCGCCGCCCGCCTGCGGGTGCTCGGCCAGCACCGTCAGCGCGCGCTCGAGCGTCTCGCTCGACGGCGCGAAGGGGAGCGCGGAGACCGTCTCGCTGATGCCGCTAGGCACGCGCCGCGGTGGCCTCGTCGCGCAGCGCGTCGTAGCCGTCGCGTTCGATCTGCTCGGCGAGCTCCGGCCCGCCGCTCTTCACGATGCGGCCGTCGATCATCACGTGCACGGCGTCGGCGGCGACGTGGCGCAGGATGCGCGGGTAGTGCGTGATCACGAGGAAGCCGATGTCCTGGCCCTCGTCGCTGGCGCGCAGCGCGCCGATGCTCTTGCCGACCGACTGCAGCGCGTCGACGTCGAGCCCCGAGTCGGTCTCGTCGAGCACCGCGTACTTCGGCGCCAGGATCGCGAGCTGCAGCATCTCCAGGCGCTTTTTCTCGCCGCCCGAGAAGCCGTCGTTGACGTAGCGGCCGAGGAACGCGGGATCCATGTCGAGCGTGTCGAGCTTGTCGAACACGAGCTTGCGGAACTTCGCCGGCGTCAGGTCGTCGGGGCGCACGGACTGGCGCGCGGTGCGGATGAAGTTCGCCACCGAGACGCCCGGGATCGCCGCCGGGTACTGGAACGAGAGGAACAGCCCGGCCTTCGCGCGCTTGTCGGGCGGAAGCTCGAGCAGCTCCTCGCCGTCGAGGCTGGCCGAGCCGCCGAGGACCTGATAGCCCGGATGGCCGGCGAGCGTGAACGCCAGCGTCGATTTTCCGCTTCCGTTCGGCCCCATGAGCGCGTGGACGCGCCCCGGCTCGACGGTGAGGTTGATGCCCTTGAGGATCTCTTTGTTCTCGACGGCGACCCGGAGGTCGCGCGCGACGAGCCCGCGCGTGTTCGACATGCTACGGTATCGTAAAGCGCAAGGGGGAGAAAGTCAAGGAAACTCTGGACTATCTGCGACGTCCGTGGTACCGTGGAGGCTGGATATGCACGACCGCTTCTTCGACTCGACGCGAGGGAAGATCGTCGGCGCCCTGCGCGAGCGTCGCGCCTCGGCGTTCGACCTCGCGGCGCGGTTCGGACTCTCGCCGAACGCGATCCGCCAGCAGCTCGTGGTGCTCGAGCGCGACGGCCTCGTCGCCGGGCGCAGCGTGCGGCGCGGAAAGACGAAGCCGACGGTCGAGTACTCGCTGACCGCGGAGGCCGGCCGGTACTTTCCGCAGCGCTACGACAAGATGCTCAACGCGGTGCTGCGCGAGATCCGCAGTGCGGGCGGCGACGACGCCGTCAAAGCGGTGTTCGAGCGGATCGGCCAGCGCTCGGCGGCCAAGCTCGGCCCGCCCGGTGGTGACCGCCCGGCCGAGGAGCGGCTCGAGCAGGTCGTCGCGGCGCTGAAGGCGTCGGGCGTGAACGCGGAGCTCCAGAAGACGGACGCCGGCACGCTGGTCCTGCACGAGCACGCCTGCCCGTACGCGTCGGTCGTCGCCGAGCACCCCGAGGCGTGCAGCGCGATCCACACCATCCTCGAGAGCGTCGCGCCCGGCAAGGCGCAGCAGGTGGAGAGCCTCGCAACCGGCGGCAGCGAATGCCGATTCGAGATCGACGTGAGCACCTCGCCCGGAAAGACCGCCGCAACCGCATGAACTTCGCCAAATTTCAGCAGCTCGTCGAGCACCGCACCGGGTTCCGCACGATGGAGAGCCCGACCGCCAGCGGCGAGTACTTCAGCGACTCGTGCGGCGACCTCTACACGTTCTTCCTGAAGATCGGGCCGGGCGACGTCATCGAGGACGTCTCGTACTTCACGACCGGCTGCGGCTTCGGGACCGCGACCTGCTCGCTGCTGGTCGAGCTGGCGAAGGGCAAGACGATCGAGGAGGCGCTCGCGATCACCGACGCCGACATCGAGGCGGCGCTCGACGGCTATCCCGAGAAGAAGAAGGACTACCCCGAGCGGTCGCGCCTAGCGCTGCAGGCCGCGGTCGAGGACTATCGTGCCAAGCGCGCCTCCGGCGCGATCACCGACGCGATGCTCGAGGAGGCCCGCGCGACCGTCGCGGCGGCCGCCGCGGCCGCCAACCGCAACGGCACCGGCACCACCGAAGAGGACGCCAAAGCCGGCCCGAAGGTGCTCGAAGACGCCGGGATGCTGACGATCAAACTGCACTGAGCCGCGTTTCCACGACGGGGAGAATGATCGTCATGAGAACCGTCGCCATGAGAACCGCCGCCGCCTCGCTGCTCGCGCTCGGCGCGGTCGCGCTGCTCGCCGCCTCGCCGAGCCCCGTCCCGACCGCCTCGGCGAGCGCGCAAGCGCGGACGCTGAGCGTCGTCTGCCAGCGCGCGCCGCTGTACGTCTTCCTGAGCGGTACCGACCGCCCGCTGCGCGCGCACACGTTCGACGTGACGCTCGGCCAGCGCTTCGGCCTGGTGAGCGGCCCGCGCACCACGCTCGAGAGCGCGCAATACTACGAAACGGACATCCCGGTCGTCGAGCCCGGTTACGCGCGCAACGCGCACTACTGGATCAGCCGCGACTGCGCGATCCCCTCGGCGTAGTCGCCGTACCCGGTCGACGTTCTCAACGTAAGCCGGCGCCGGTGCCACATGTCAGCCTGACATGCAACGGTGCTATTTCGAGACGATCTCCACGGTCATGTCGAGCGTGATGTCGTTGCCGGCGACCAGCGAGCCGCCGGGCGTCGTGCGGCCCCAGTTCAGGCCCCATTCGCGCCGGTCGAGCTGTCCGGTCACGCTGTAGCCGACGTGCGTGCGGTTCCGCGCGTCGGTCATCTTGCCGAGCTCCTTCGCGGAGAGCGTGACCGGTTTCGTGACGCCGTGCATCGTCAGGTCGCCGACGACGGTGAACGCCTGCGGCGTGCCGGTGACCGAGCGCGCGGCGAACGTCATCGTCGGGTGCTTGTCGACCTCGAACCAATCGGGTCCGCGCAAGTCCCGGTCGCGGTCCGCGCTGCCGGTGTCGAGGTCCTTGGCGCTCAGCGTGACGGTGATCGCGGACGGCAAGCCGTTCGAGCCGAGCGTCACGGTGCCGCTCGTCACGGGGATCTTCCCGCTCACCCGCGTGATCGCCAGGTGCGTCACCACGAACGTCGCCTGCGTGTGGTTCGCGTCGACGGCGTAGTCGGCGGCGAAGGCGGGGACGGTGAGCGCGGCGACGAGCGCGGCGGTCAACACGGAGCGGCGTAGCACCAAAGCTTCCTCCGATGGCAAAGGGAACGGCCGCAGCGTACCGCAGCGTGATGAGAAAAGTCTGACCCGGAAACGGCGGGCGAGGACCGCGAAGGCCGTCGCGCCAAGCGCCGTGTGATGCTTCCAAACTCTCGTTTCTTGGCGTTCGTTTCGCTGGCGGTTCTGTTGGGCGCCTCGCCCGCGCCCTCGCCACCGCCCATGGCGGCCGGAACCGCGGCGGCGGACGCCGCGTACGCGGACCTTGCGAAAGCGTACTTTGCCGAGTCGTTCAAAGCCGGCCCGGTCGGCGCGACCGCGGCGGGCGTCCACGACTACGACGCGCAGCTCGGCTCGTACGCCGCGGCCGACTACGCGGCGCAGCTCGCCCGCGATCACCGCTATCTCGACCGGCTCGGCACGATCGATGCCGCCGCGCTTTCGCCCCGCATCGCGCTCGACCGCCGCATGCTCGAGAACGCGCTGCGCGACGACCTGCTGCTGAACGAGACGATGCAGCTCTGGAAGCACCAGCCCGACGCCTACGTGCAGACGGCGAGCGCGGCGGTGTTCGTGCTGATGACGCGCAAGTTCGCGCCGCCGGAGGCCCGTCTGCGCGCGGTGATCGCGCGCGAAGAGCAGATCCCGCGCCTGTTCGCGCAGGCGCGCGCGAACTTGACCGCGGTCGACAAGGACACCGCCTCGATCGCCGCCGAGGACGCGCTCGGCAGCGTGCAGTTCTTCGCCAAGACCGTGCCGCAGGCGTTCGCGGGCGCCGGCGACGCCGCGACGCGCGCCCGTTTCCGGCGCTCGACGCAGGCCGCGACCGCGGCGACCAAAGCCTTCGCCGATCACCTCCGGTCGCGCTGGGTCGCGCATCCGTCCGGGACGTACGCGATCGGTGCGGCGAACTACAGCGCGCGGCTGAAGTACGAAGAGGGCATCGACATGCCGCTCGACCGGTATTTGGCGATCGGGGAGCGCGCGCTCGCGAAGACGCGCGCCGAGATGATCGCGACGGCGAAGCGGATCGACCCGCGCGCGACGACCGAACAGGTGCTGGCCCGGCTCTACAAAGTGCATCCCGACTCGGCGCACCTGCTCGCCGCGGCGCAAGGCGATCTGGTGAAGCTGCGCTCCTTCATCATCGCGCACCGCATCATCGACCTTCCGCCCGACGCCGACATCAAGCTCACGCCGACGCCGGAGTTCCTGCGCGCCACGACGGTGGCGTCGATGGATTCGCCGGGTCCGCTGGAGCGCGTCGCGACGCAGGCGTACTACAACGTCACCCCCGTCGATCCGCACGATCCGCCCAAGGTGCAAGCGCAGTATCTCGAGCAGTTCAACGACTTCGAGCGGCCGATCATCTCGGCGCACGAAGTCTATCCCGGCCACTTCGTCAACTTCACCATCGACAAGCACCTGCCGCTGACGCTGACCGAGAAGCTGGTCAGCGCGGCGTCGTTCGTCGAGGGCTGGGCGCACTACGACGAGCAGATGATGGTCGACGAAGGCTGGGGGAACGGCGACCCGCGCGTGCGGCTCATGCAGTTGCGGGAGGCGATCTGGCGCAACGCGCGCTACGTCGCCGGCGTCAAGATGCACACACAGGGGATGACCGTCGCGCAAGCCGAGACGTTCTTTCGCACGCAGGCGTTCCTCGATCCCGCCAGCGCGCGCGCCGAGGCGAAGCGCGGCACGCAGGACGCGACCTACGGCTACTACACGCTCGGCAAGCTCGAGATCCTCAAGCTGCGCGACGACTACAAGAAAAAGATGGGAAGCGCGTACACCCTGGCGCGCTTCCATCGTGATCTGCTGCAGTACGGCGATCCGGCGATCCCGCTGCTCCGTCCGCTCCTCCTCGGAGCGGACGACGACGGAAAGATCCTGCCCGAGGACTGACCGTCCGTGGGGTGACCGTCCCTAGTGGACGGTCACCGTGATGTCGGCTTCGCTGCCGTTCTGCGGGATGAAGCGGATGACGCAGGTCCCGGTCGCGGTGCCGTAGAGCGTCACCGTGAGCGAGGCGGGCAGCGAGACCGGCGTCCCCGGCGGGACGTTGTCGAGCGTGAAGAACGCGATCTTCGGCTTGCCGGTCAGGCCGATGCAATCGTCCTCGTTGAAGTTCACTTGGCCGACGCTGCCGGTGAAGTTGATCGTCGCGTGCTGCGGCGGCGCCGCGGTCGAGGCGAAGTCCATGCTGGACGGGCTGATCTGCAGTGCCGCGGGGCCTGACGGCGACGCGTTGATGATCACCGTGACGATCAGCGAGCTCGAGCCGTTCACCAGCGCGATCTGACAGGTCCCGGCCGCGACCGGCGTGATCGTGAAGGCCTGATTGTAGGTCGCCGAGCCGGCGAACGGGCCGGAGCTGACCGTGGCGAGGCCGTTGCAGGCCGTCGCGTCGGCGGTGAAGGTGCCGCTGCTCGAGCCGGTCAGGATCGTCCCCGACGTGCCCCCGGCGAACAGGTTCACCGTGCTCGCGTTCGAGGTGACCGACGGCGGCGCGCTCGCGACGTTGATGCCGAGCGCCGCGGTCGCGTTCCCGAGGCGCGCGACGAACGAGCAGGTGCCGATCCCGGTGGGACTCACCGTGTACGTCGCGGGAAGCGTCGGAGACGACGGTCCCGAGATCGTCGCCACCGGCGAACAGCCGAGGTTGTCGAACGCCGGAGCGGCGACCGCGCCGGCCGTGCTGCTGACCGTGAACGACTGCGCGGCCGCGCCCGGGGCGCTGAACGTCAGCGAGCTCGGGTTCACCTGGATCGAGCCCTGAGGCTGGGGTCCCGGCGGAACGATGACGGTGTTCGTGCTGCTGCCGCCGCCGCATGCCGCGAGCGAGCCGGACAGCACGGCGATGAGCAAGGCCGAGAGAGCGCGATGAGCCACGAGTTGGGTCCTCCTGATCCGCGTCGGTATACGCAAGGGCTACCCGCCGAAGGGTGTGGTCCTACGGAGCGAACGTCGCGACGAACCTAGGACCAAAGTCCCGCGCCGCATCAGAAACCGATCAGCCCGCCGGCGATCGTCTCCGAGGTGCCGTCGGAGAACGAGATCGTTCCCGTTCCGCCGACGTCGACCGTCGCGGTCGCGATGGGGGTCGTCGTGTTGAACGCCGAGTTCGGGTTCTGGATGATCGTGACCGTCAGCCCGCTCGACGAGAGGTTCGCCGTTTCGGAGTACGTGTAGAGGCTGTCGGCGAGCGTCAGCGAGCCGCTGCCCGACGAGCCGGTCGTGGTGTACGTGTAGGTGCCGGTCGCGCCGTTGAACGCCGAGGCGCCGCTGATCCCCCACGACGCTCCGCTCTGCACGATCGCCAGCGCGCTCGCGGTGAAGAACCCCATGCTGATCGCGGCGCTGTTCGAGCCGCCGCCGCTCCCGGCCGTCGCGGTGATCCCGATCGCCTCGCCGACCGTCGCGCCGCCGCTGGTGCCGTAGTGCGCGACGGAGCACGTCACGCTCGGCGACGGCGGGCTGCCGACGCACGTCGCACCGACCGCCGAGGTTGCGGTGCCGCCCGCGGTCGCGGACGCGCTGTCGACCATCGTGAACGTTTCCTGCTGCGCGGTCGTCGAGGTCGCCGCCGCCGTCGTCACCGTCAGCGTCAGCGCCTGCACCACGCGGACCGCGCCGGCGCTGCTGTAGCTCGTGATCGTCCCGCTGCCGGTCGTCGCGCCCGGCGTCGCGGGGCTGTTGACCGTGATCGACTCTTCGGTCTCGAGCGTCGTGCAGATGGCGTCGAAGTAGTAGTCGGTGATGGTGGTCTGCGAGCCGTTGGTGTTCGTCGCCTGGCTCTGCTTCTGGCCGTTGATGCACACGCCGTTCGAGGTTCCGGTCGCCGACGGCGTGCGGCCGCGGTCGTGCACGATGCTCATCACGCGGCGCGCGATCGTCGCCGGCGTCGGTCCGCCGGGCAGCGCGATCCCGTTCGAGGTCGACGCGATCAAGATCGCCGCCTGCACGCCGCTGCGCGCGGTCGCGCGACCGCCCGGCGTCTGGAGCGCGGGCGTGTGCGTGACGGTGGCGGTGCTGCCGCCGCTCGAACAGCCGCCGAGGCCGAGGGCGACGACGAGCGCGGCGGCGGCCGAGGCGACCGTGGCGTTGGGGATCCGGTAGAGCATCGTTGCGGCGTACGGGCGTTCGACCCGCTTCCCCTGCGCGGTTCTAGCGAAGATACGGATTCTCTCGGCGTTCCGCGCCGATCGTCGTGGCCGGTCCGTGGCCCGGAACGACCACGCTCGCGTCGTCGTGCACGAGCAGCTTGCGGCGGATCGACGTCACGATGTCGGCCAGCGAGGTTCCGCCGAGGTCCCAGCGTCCGACCGCTCCCCGGAACAGCGTGTCGCCGGTGAACAGGATCGTCTCGCCGTCCTGCTCGAGCGCGAACGACGTCGAACCGGGCGTGTGACCGGGCGTGTGCAGGCAGCGCAGCGTCACCGCGCCGGCGCGCAGCTCGTCGCCGTCGGTCAGATCGCCGTCGATCTCGACCACGTCCGGCGCGGCCGGCAGCCCGAGCCAAGCCGCTTGGCGCGCGAGCGTCGCATACAGCGGGAGATCGGCGTGGTGCAGCCGGCCGTCGCCGCCGACGCGCTCGCGCAGCGGGCCGAGCGCGCCGATGTGGTCGATGTGCGCGTGCGTGTGGACGAGGTGCCGCGCGCGCAACCCGTGCGACTCCAGCCGGCGCGCGATCTCCGCCACCTCGTCGCCGCCGTCGATCACGATCGCGTCGCCGCTCGCCGGGTCGCCGAGGATCGTGCAGTTGCACGCCAGCGCGCCGACCGGAAAGATGTCGATGATCATCGCTCGTCCTGCGGCGTGCCGGATGGAAGGTGGAAGTCGCGGTACCGCCCGTCGTAGTACCCCAGCGGTGCGCCCTCGCGCGCCCCGGCTTCGAGCACCTCGCCGAGAAAGATCGTGTGCGTCGACGCGGTGAGCTCCTCGGTGATGCGGCAGTCGACGTGCGCGACCGTTCCGTCGAGCACCGGCGACCCGCTGGGACCGAGCCGGTACGTCACGCCGGCGAAGCGCGAGTGCGGCTCCCCGCCGGCGAAGCGCTCGGCCAGCGAGCGCTGCTCGACGGCCAGGACGTTGGCGCAGAAGCACTGCGCGGCTGTGATGAGGCGGTGCGCGGTCGCGATGCGGTTGACGCAGATGAGCACGGTCGGCGGCTCGAGCGAGACGCTGGCGAACGCGTTCACGGTGAAGCCGTGGATGCGGCCCTCGAGCGACGTCGTCACGATCGCGACGCCGGTCGGGAAGCGGCGCATCGCCGCCCGGAACGCGTCAGTCGACGCGTGCACCGATGCCGATCCCGTCACCGATCGGGACGATGGTCGCGTCGAGCGCGGGATGGTTGAGGAACGTCTTGTTGAACGCGCGGATCGCCTTCGTCTCCGGGTCGTCCGACGACTTCGGTGCGGTCGCCGCGCGCCCGGACCACAGCAGGTTGTCGATCACGACGATCCCCGAGCGCTTGAGCATCGGCACCGCCGCTTCGAGGTACTCGGCGTACTGCGTCTTGAGCGCGTCGATGAAGACGATGTCCAGGTTGCGCTGCGGAAACGAGCCGAGCACGTCGAGCGCGGGCTGGTTGATGATCTCGATGCGGTCGGCGACGCCGGCGCGCCGGAAGTACGAGCTGGCGATCTCGGTGCGCTCCATGTCGGGATCGATCGTCCAGATGCGGCCGGCGGGCGGGAGCGCCAGCGCCATCCACAGCGTCGAGTAGCCGTACGCGGTGCCCAGCTCGAGGACGCGATTGGCCTGCATGCAGTGGACGAGCACCGAGAGGAAGCGACCGGCGGCGCGGTCGACGATCGGAATCCCCTCCCGCACGCCATGCTGTTCGAGCTCGAGGAGCAACGGCGACGGCTCCCGGTGGAGCCGCGTGAGGTAGGCCAGGTCGCGCACGATGCGTCATGGTTGCCGCTCGCCGGGAGCGGGAACCTGCCGGGCCGCGGGGGCGCGGCGCGATCCGTCGAACCCTCCGGTCCACCCCAACAGAGACAGATCGTAGGAGGCTTCCGTTGGCAACGCTCGCCCAACAACCGTATACGCCGAAGAAGTTCGACCTCGCCGGATTGCAAGGCATCTCGGACAACACGCTGCAGGTCCACTTCGGGCTCTACGAGGGCTACGTCAAGAACACGAACCTGCTCAACGAGCAGATCGCCGAGCAGATCAAGAACGGCAACGCCGCCGGCGCGAATCCCGGCTTCGCGGAGATCACGCGCCGCCTGGGCTTCGAGTACAACGGCATGGTGCTGCACGAGTACTACTTCGGCAACATGACCAAGAACGCGGGCGCTCAGCCGGGCTCCGGCGTGCAGGATCTGCTCGGCGGCTCCTACGGCGACTTCGAGACGTGGAAGAAAGACTTCAGCGCCGTCGGCGGGATGCGCGGCGTCGGCTGGGCGATCGCGTACTACGATCCGCACGCGCAGCGCGTCTCGAACCACTGGATCACGCTGCACGAGGACGGCAACGTCGCGGGCTTCGTGCCGCTGCTCGTCATGGACGTGTGGGAGCACGCCTTCCTGCTCGACTACAAGCCGGCGGAGCGCTCGAAGTACATCGAGGCGTTCTTCGCCAACGTCGACTGGAACGTCGTGCAGCAGCGTCTCGACGCGGCGAAGGCGGGCCGCACCGTCTGAGCGGCTTCGCCTGCGGCGAAGCCTTCGCGGTCCTCGCTTCGCTGCGGTCCGCGCCGCCGTGACACGGCTTCGTCTCTTTCCGCTGAATACGGTGCTGTTTCCGGGCGCGGTGCTCAACATCCACGTCTTCGAGGAACGCTACCGCCGGATGATCGCCGAATGTCTCGACGCCAACGAGGCGTTCGGCGTCGTCCTCATCCGCGAAGGCCAGGAAGCCGGCGATCCGGACGTGATGCCGCACGAGGTCGGAACGACCGCCGAGATCTCCGAAGTGACGCCGCTGCCGGCCGGCCGCTACTCCGTCAGCACGACCGGCGGGCGGCGCTTCCGGATCGTGCGTATCGTCAGCCGTGACCCGTATCTGACCGCCGACGTGCAGTTCATCGACGACGGCGCGGACGACGCGGAGGCGCGCGCGTCGGACCTCACGCACCGCGTGCTGCGCGAGTTCCGCGAGTACGTCAAGCTGCTCGTCGCGTTCAGCGGAAACGCGACCGAGGTCGAGATCCCGCACGATCCGGTCGACGCGAGCTACGTCGTCGGCGACGCGCTGCAGGTCGCCGATGCGCTCAAGCAGCGCCTGCTGGAGCTGCGCACCGCCGAGGCGCGGCTGGCCGCCGAGCTCGGCTTCTTGCGGCGGCTGCTGCCCCAACTGCGGACGCTGCTGGAGCGCAAGAAGAAGCAGGCGGACGTGGTGCGCGACGACGCGCCCGGCGGCGAGTTCCGCGCGCACCAGCAGCGCTTCTTCGGCAAGCACTTTTCGTCCAATTGAGTGGCTGCGGTGCCGCGACGCCTTCGCGCTCGCGTCCGAGCTCCGCTCAGCCCTACTGCGCCCGCTCCGCGGCGAGCACCACGTTCCGCATCAGCGCGACGTTGGTGACCGGGCCGACGCCGCCCGGCACGGGCGTGATCTCGCCGGCGACCGCGGCCGCCTCATCGTACGCGACGTCACCGGCGAGCTTGCCGTCGACGAACGTCGTGCCGACGTCGATGACGATGGCGCCGGGCGCGACCATGTCGCCGCGAATCAAGCCCGGCACTCCGGTCGCGACGACCAGCACGTCGGCGTCGCGCGTGTGGCGCGCGAGATCGCGCGTCTCCTTGTGCGCGATCGTGACCGTCGCGTCGCGCGCCATCAGCAGCAGCGCGACCGGCAGGCCGACGACGTTCGAGCGGCCGACGACGCACGCGCGCAGGCCGCGCAGCGGCCAGCGCGCGCTGCGCTCGAGCAGCAGCATGCACGCCAGCGGCGTCGCGGGGACGAACTCCGTCCCGCTGGAGAACGCGAGCCGGCCGAGGTTGACCGGATTCGCTCCGTCGACGTCTTTGTGCGCGGGCATCGCCTCGGCGATGCGCCGAATCCCCAGGTGCGGCGGAAGGGGCTGTTGCAGGATGACTCCGTGTACGAGCGCATCCTCGCCGAGCGCGCGCAATCGAGCGCGCACGCCGTCCTCGCCGATGTCGGCGTCGAGCGTCTCGACGCGCACGCCGACGCCCGTCTTGGCGCCGGCGCTCTCGATGCTGCGCACGTACGCGAGGCTCGCCGCGTCCTCGCCGATGAGAACGACCGCGAGGCACGGCGCGACGCCGCGCGCGCGCAAGCGCTGCGCCCGCACGGCGATTTCCTCGCGCAGCTCGGCGGCGAGCGCGCGTCCGTCCAGAGCTCGGGCGGCCATCGCGCGTGCCGTTCGGGCGCGTAGGAGACGAGCCCTGGAACGCGTCCGCTGGACCGTCTCGATCGGCACGGCGTTCGACGAGCCGGCGCTCGAAACGGCGTTCGCCGGCTTTCGCCGTCTCTACAACGTCGCGCCCGAGCGCGTGCTCTGCGCGCCCGACGTCCTGAGCCGCCTCGCCGCGCTGACGGCGCGCTCACCCGACGACGCGCTGCGCCGCGACCTGCGCTACGACGGCATCCCGGTCACCTCGTCGATCCTCGCCCCCGGCACGATCGTCTTCGAAGGCGACGTCGACGAAGACCGGATGGGGGATTGGTAACGGCGCCGATGTGTTCACGCAGTCGGTTCTGGCTCTTCGCTGATTCGACTCGTCATGAGCAGCGACCGCAGCGCCCGGCCGAGGCGCTCGGGCTCTTCGAGCATCGGCAGGTGGCCACTGTGCTCCAGGATCAGTGTCGTCGCCGTTCCGTACGATGCGACCACGTCGCCCAGCGAGGCGATCGGGAGGTAGCGGTCCTCGGCGCCCCAGGCGCAGAGCACGGGCCCGGTGTAGCGCGCGAAGTCGGCGTGCAGCGCTTGCGTGCTGGTGAGCGTCTCCGCCGCGCTCGCGTAGATACCGGTGAAGGCGCGGCGGACGGCGAGGTCTTGCGCGAGCTCGTACGCTCGTTCGAGATGCTGCGTGTCGATCGAGGCCGGATCGGCGACCGCGCCGTGCAGGATCCGCTCGACGAAGCGCTTCGACGGGCGCAGCGACGAGAGCGGCTTTGCGGCGGCGCGGGCGAGCAGCGCGTAGAGCAGGTGGCGCGGTGAGCGCGTGAAGCCGGCGGGCGCGATCAGGGCGAGGTGCGTCGTGCGCTCGGGATGTTCGCCCGCCCAGTCGGCGGCGATGAATCCGCCGAGCGAGTGGCCGACCAGCGCGAAGCGCCGCAAGTGCAGCGCGCCCGCCGCGGCGCCGACGACGCGGCGGAAGAACGCGCGGTCGTAGCGCACCGCCGGCTTCTCGCTCGCGCCGAAGCCGGGCAGATCGAAGGCGACGTAGCGCAGTGCCGGATCGAGATGCGGGATCAGCCGTCCCCAGGCGGCGTCGGTCCAGTGGCCGAGCCCGTGCAGCAGCAGCACCGCTTGCGCGTCCGTCGCGGTGCTGCCGGTCTCGTACGCGGCCAGCGTCGTGCCCGCGGCGCGCACGCGGCTCGTGCGCCAGGCGGACGGAACGGCTGCGTCCGTCCCGAAGGACTCGGCCGTGCGGAGGCTCCTCGTCATCGCGTCGCTCGTGTTCTTGAGCGCGTGCTACAGCGCCCCCGATCCCGGGGGCAAGGGCGGGAGCGGCGGTCCGGGCGGGCTCGTCGGTGCGCCGGCGCAGTCGTTCGAGCTGACGCGCACCGACGGCCGCAAGGACTCGCTGGCGCGCCGGCGCGGGCAGGTCGTGCTGATGAACCTGTGGGCGACGTGGTGCCCGCCGTGCGCCGCGGAGATGCCGGCGCTGGAACGCTTCGCGCGCGAGAGCGCCGGCAAGGTCGTCGTGCTGGGCGTCGATCAAGGCGAGTCGGCGGCGTCGGCCGCGGCCTTCGCGCGCGAGCACGGCGTGACGTTCCCGATCCTGCTCGACGAGCAGCAGCAGTACGGCCGCGCCTACACGGCGCTGGGCTTGCCGACGAGCGTCGTGATCGCCCGCGACGGACGCGTGATCAAAGGAGTCGACGGCCCGATGACGATCGAGCAGATGCGCGCCGCCGTCGCGCCGGCGCTCGCCGCGAAGTGACGTCGCGGATCGCCGCGCTGGCCGTCGCCGCGCTCGCGATTGCGCTCGTGCTGGCACAAGACGTCTATCCGCGCACGCCGCTCTACCACACCTGGCAGTACGCGCTGGCGCTCGCGATCGCGCTCGTCATCCTGCTCGCGTACGCCAACGGCGCGCGGCGCGGCGCGGACGGCGCTGCCGGAAAACGTCTCCTGGTCGCGGTGGCGGGCGCGGTCGTGGTCGGCGTCGCGGGGATGGCGTCGGGACTGCTCGGTCCCGACACCGCGCCCGTGATCGGGACGCCGGGCACCGTGACGCCGATCCCCGCGCTCGGCGCGGCAGCGTTCTTCGCACCCGCCGATGCCGCCGCGCTGGCGCGCGGTAGCGCCGGCGTGACGGTGCGACGCCGCGGCGCCCCGGAGATCGTGCTCGCGCCCGGCTCGCGCCGCCTCACCGGTGAGTCGCTCCTGTATCTCGAGCCGCACCCGGCGGCGTTCGTCGAGGCGTTCGGCGCGCACGGCGATCGTCTCACCGTCACGCAGCCGGCGGGTGCGTCGTTCCTTTCGCCGGTGCTGCTGTTCCGCGAGCAGCAGCGCATCGGCGAGTTCGACGTTCCGTTCGACACGTTCGCGGTGCCGGCGCGGCATCGCGTGCTGCGCGCGATCTACTTCCGGCCCGACCAGCTCCAACGGTTCACGCATGCCGGTGCGGTCGCGGATCCGACGCGCCCCGCGCTGATTCTCACCGCGTCCGATGATGCCGGCAAGCAGCTCGGGATCACGCTCGTCTCTTCGGGGCACACCGTCGAGCTGGCCGGCATCCGCGTGCGCGCCGCGGTCGGCAGCTATCCCGCGCTCGCCGTCGCCGCGGCGCCCGCGACGTGGGCGCTCGTGAGCGGCATCATCCTCTTTGTCGCGGGTGTGGTGTGGAGCACGCTGCGGCGCGGCGGCCGCGATGCCGCGACCGCGGTACAGCCGCCGGCCGACGTTGCAGCCGAGCTCGGTTCAGCGCGTCTGACTTGACGGCGTCGCCGCAGGAGCAGGCGCCGTGCCGGGGACGGTCGCGCTGCAGTCGTGGATGCCGACGGTTCCGGCGGCGGTCACCGGCGGGCTCGCGAGCGTGCCGGCGACGTAGAAGTTGCGGATCGCGATCGGCGGCGCGAGCGACGCCGGAATCTTCGCGCTGAGCCGCCGGGTCCCGGTGAAGTCGAGCGCGCGCGCGAACGTGATCGGCTGGCGGTCGCCGTAGCGGTCGGCGAGCGTCGCGCGCAGCGCCGCGCCGTTTCCGTCGCCGTCGACGGCGCACGCCAGCGCGAGCGGCGTGCCCAGCACGACCTCGTTCACCGCGTACGCGGCGCGCTCGCCGGACGAGAAATCGTACCCGATGCGCAGGACGCCGTCGTCGGCGCTCGCGCCGCCGGGGCCGTTCGGCGGCACGGTCGTGAGCTTCCACGTGATCCGCCGGCGTTCGGCGAAGAGGTCGAGCGGCACGTCGTGCCGTCCGACGGGAATCTGCACCGTCGCGCTCGCGCCGCCCGTGCTCGCCGTTACCGTCGCGTCGCGGTCGCCGGCGACGAGCCGGCCGCGCGCGTCGACGACGGCGTCGCGCGCGCTCCAGCGGACGAGCCCGTCGACCGCGACCGGACGGTCGCGCGCGTCGAACGCCTGCGCGGCGAGCGTCAGCGCCGCGTGCGGATCGGGGTTCGCGCGGTCCGGCCCGATCACGATGCGCGCGACGCGGTCGACGATCTCGACCGGCAGCTCCGTCGCGACCGCGCCCCGCGCGACGCGCACGCTCGCCGCGCCCGGATGCGCGCCGGCGACGAGCACGTCGTCGTCGCCGATCGCCGCGATCAGCGCCGACGGCTGCACGCGCCACGCACCGCGCGCGTCGCCCAGCCCGTGCAGGTTCGCGTCGATCACGCGCGACCGCAGCGGCACCCGTGCGCCGGGCAGCGCCAGGATGCGCCCCGGCCGCAGGACGAGCCGCGCGGGTGGGCCGAGCGGCGCGTCGCTGTAGACGAACAGGCCGTCGGCGACCGGCCGTTCCGCGCCGTCCGACGGTTCGTTCACGACGCCGGCCTGCGCGTCGCCCAGCGCGCGCGCGACGAGCGTCGCCGAGCCGCCGCTGTCGAAGAGCAGCGCGTCGGTGGCGCCGAGCGCGCGCAGCAGCGCGATCAGCTCGAAGCGGTTCACGCCGATCGACGTCGCGGGGCGCCGCCCGTCGACGACGACCAGCGCCAGCGTCCCGTCGGCGAAGCGCGCCGCCGCCGAAGCCGGAATCCGGCGCCCGCGGTCGCCGTAGTTCGGCGAGGCCGGGTCGTCGACCGCGGCGCCGCCCTGCAGCAGCAGCGGTCCGCCGCCGAGCGCGGCGGCGACGGTCGCGAGCGACGGACTCGTGTCGAACGCCAGCGCGACGACGTCGCCGACGTCCGGGAGCGGGCCGGCGGCTTGCGCGGCCGCGCCGTACGCGAGCCGAAGCCGGCGCGCGAACGGACCCGGCGGCGCGGGCCACGGCGGACCGCTCGTCACGGCCGCGACCCGGTACTCCGCGCCGCTCGCCCGGTCGGCCGCCAGCGGGTCCAGCTCGAGCAGCACGTTCGCGCCGCCGCCGCCGGGCGGCACGGCGCCGAACGCCGGCGTCAGCAGCGAGACCCCGTCCTGGGGCGGCCACTCGTTCACCGCGCTCAGCGGAGCGCTCCCCGCACCGGTGCGCGCGCTGACGGAGCCGGAAAAGCGGTACGTCTCGAAGCGGACGTCGCGGTCGCGCGTGACGGTCAGCGCGGCGCGCGCGCTCGGCGTCCGCAGCAGCGCTCCGTCGCGAATCAGCACGCCGAGCGGCGTGCCGGTCGCGTTGATGTCGAAGTAGTCGCCGTTGATCCCGGCGACCGCGCCGGTGCGGCGCGCCATCGACGACGCCGGCTCGTCCTTCGAGACGATCGTGTCGTGCGCGAGGACGGTCCCGAGGCGCACGGTCGGCTCCTTGGGATCGACCGTGACCACCGAGACGACCAGCGGCCCGTCGGCGGTGATCAGCCGGTAGGTGGCGCGCGTGACGCCGGGCGCGACCGGCTCGCGCTCGACGCTTGACGCGCTGACCGCGGGAAACGGTGCGGCGGGCGCGAGCGCGGCCGGCAGCGCGGCGGCGCCGGCGCCGTTGGGCAGCGCCAGCGCGAGCAGCGCGCCGAGCGCGTACAGGCGATGCAGCGGCGCGGCTACTTCACCAGCCCGTAGGCGAAGAACACGACGCCGAGCAGGGCGGCGACGCCGGCGCTCACCGGAAGCAGCCGCGAACCGACCAGCGCGGTGATCGAGACGAGCACGATCGCGACCTCGAACAGCGTCGTGCCGACCTCGATCGTCTCGTGCTGCTGCAGCAGGCGCTCCGAGCGCTGGTTGTGGCGTTCCGCCTCGTGCTCGAAGCCTTTCGCCTTCTCCATCAGCGGCGGCGCTTTGGCGGCTTCCTTCTGCGCCAGATCGGCGAGCGCGCCGGCGTCGCCGCCGGCGTTGACGCCTTGATGTATCGCGGTGCTCGCGATGTAGAACTTCACCCGCTCGGCCTGGTACTGCGACCACGTGTCCGAAGCGTGCGTCGTCGCGACGATCGAGTCGTTCTTCTCGACCAGCGCTTGCGTCGAGCGCAGGTTGCCGAAGTAGCTCGAGACCGCGGCGAGCACGGCCAGCACGGCGGCGGCGATCGGGACCCAGCGCGGGCCGCCGTGGTGCTCGTGCCGTTCTTGCGCGTCCTCGAACGACTTCGCCGCGTTCGCGCTCATGGCGTCACCGCGCGCGATGAGAAGCTGCCGATCCGCACGAGGGCCTCACGTACGTCGGTCGCGGGCGCAACCCTCCACGCCTCGGTGCGCGCGCGCTCGAAGGTGAACGCGGCGAGCTCGAAGTCGCCGAACGTTCCGCAGGTCACGGCGCCGTCGGGATCGGCGGCGAACGCGCGCCGGCGCGGCGTGTCGAAGACGACGACGTACGCGCGCAGCTCGGCCGCGCGCGTGCGCGCGAACGGCACGACCCAGGCCGCGTCGATCGAGCAGCGCCACACGAACAGCCGCGCGCCGGCGAGCCGCGGCGCGACCAGCGCGCGCGGATCCAGCATCGCCTCGTCCTCGACCAGCGCGACGTCGGAGCTCGCCGGCCGGGCGTGCGGATCGAGCACGAGCCCCGCGTCGGCGACGAGCGCGAGCGCGTGCAGCGCGGGATCGGCGCGCGTCGCGACGGCGACGCGCACGACGTCGGGCAGCGCGTCGCCCGCCAGCCGTTCGACGTGCGGCGGCTGCGCGCCGAGGCGCGCGATCGACGGCCCGACCGCGACCGTGCCGGCGAGGGTCGTCTCCTCGTCCTGCGCGGCGATCGCGACGATCTCGCCGTCCGCCGCGACGATCTGGCTCTTGCCGCAATACGCGACGCTGCGCGCCTCGACGCCGGCTTTGTTGGCGACGACCAGCGGGACGCCGTTCTCTCGCGCGCGCACCGCGATCATCAGATCCGCCTGAATGTTCTCGAGCGCGCGCGGGTCGCGGCCGCTGGTGACCCATGCGGTCGGCACGACGAGGACCTCGGCGCCCTTCTCCACCAGCGTGCTCGCGATCGTCGGGATGCGTCCGTCGGCGCAGATGAACACGCCCAGGCGGCCGGCCGGGGTGTCGACGGGCTCGAGCGCGTCGCCCGCGGTGAACCAGCGCCGGTCGAAGTGCCAGAGGAAGCACTTGTCGGCGAAGCCCGCGATCCCGTTCGGCGTCACGACGTACGCGCTGTTGGCGAGGCCGCGCTCGCCGGCGCGCGCGCCGCCGTAGACGATCGTCGCGCCGGTGCGTTCTGCGACCGCGATCACGTCGCGCGCGGCGGCCTCGATCTGGTGCGGATCGACCGGCTCGGTGCCGATGACATAGGCGGGGACGGTCCCCTCGGGGACGACGATCAGCTTCGCGCCGGCTTTGGCCGCGGCGGCGATTCGCGCGAGCAGCGCGGGCCACCGCGTTACGAAATCGGAACGATCGTGGGCACGCGTCTGCACGGCGGCGACGGGTGTCGGACGAGCACTCACCTAATGAACGTCTCCAAGCACGAGGGCGAGACGGATATCGCCGCTCGCGACATCCGCATATCACGAACGAGGATGCCCAGAGTGAAACGACTGATCGCATGTGTTTCGCTCGTCGCCGCCGCCACCACTGCGGCGGTGCCGTCGACCGACTCGAGCAAACCGGCCGCCAAGGCCGCCGCGCCGAAACCAGCCGCGAGCAGCGCCAACAAGCCGCCCGCGACCACCGCGAAGAAGATCGTCGCCAAAGCCGCGCCCAAGTGCAAGATCGCGCCGGCCGACGAGTATTTCGGAAAGCTGAAGCTGAGCATTCTCGGCATCCGCAACACGATCAAGGACCAAGGGCTCAAGATCGACGTCGACCCCGACAAGGCGCCCTCGACGCTCGGCTCGATCGCGCTGACCGAGGACGCGATCCACGACTGGCAGCGCAAGTACCCCTGCGACGGCTGGCTGCCGGGGACGCTGTACTCGCTGCAGCACTTCTACACGAAGATCCACACCGCCGACGGCGTGAAGCACGTCCACGCGACCTTCGCCTGGCTGCGCCACGACTACCCCAAGAGCCGCTTCGTCCAGCTCGCCAAGCGCGAGGACGGCGAGGCGTCCGCGACGCCGCCGGGCCCGCCGGTCGCCGCGATCTCCGCCGGCCCCGCCGGGGCGACGACCCAGGCGCCCAACGTCCCGCCCGCCTCGAGCTCGGCGACCGCGCCGATCCCCGGCCAGGCCGGTCCGACGCCGGTCCCGGGCACCGCGCCGCAGAGCGTGATCAACGCGATGAACCCCAGCCCGGCCCCGACCGCCGCCCCGCACCAGTAGCGCCCCACCGCACCACGGTTCGGCAAAAGAGAAGGCCCCCGGCGTGAGCCGGGGGCCTTTCGTTGTTCGTCTGCGCGTGAGCGCTTAGAACTTGATACCGAGGCCGACGTACCCGCCCGCGTGCGACGCGTCGGACGGCGAGATGTTCTTGCCGCGGATCGTGTCGCCGAGGAAACCGGCGTCGAGGAAGAGCCCGGAGTTACCCAGGTTCAGCGTGCCGCCGATCGAGTACTTGAGGAAGCGCTGCTGGAACTTGTCCGTGGTACCGGGCAGAAGACCCGGTGCGCCCGCCGGGAACGTGAAGTTCCCGGAGATGCTCGGATAGTACCAGACGCTGCCGTAGATCGAGATCGGCTGGTCGAGGTCGGGGAGCTTCTCGGCGCCGAAGCCGAAGCCGTTCTGCTTCGGATAGCCGTAGTTCTCCTCACGGTGCAGGTAGCCGACGCCGATGTAGATGCGCGGTTCGGCGATCTTGAGGCCGAAGCGCCCGTCGAAATCGGTGTCCCGCGCCGTGAACGACGGGACCGCGGTCTGGCCGTAGGCACCGATCACGGTGACGCAGCCCTGATCACCCGCTGCCGGGAACGGTCCCACCGTGGTGGGGTTCGGGCAGGGGTTGAAGCCCGGCGCGAACACGCCGGGAGCGATGCCGCTGTTGTGCGGATAGCTGTACGAGCGGTAATCGCCTTCGAGCATCCAGGGGAGGCCGAAGAGCGGGAACTCCACCGCGCCGCGGACTGCGTACGAGCCGCCCTTACCGGTGTTGCCCGGCGAGAACTCGTTGTAGACCTTCGGAGCGAAGATGTAGTCACCGACGATGAAGTGCTCGTACGGGTTCCGGGCCGGGGGCGCCGGGGTCGGCGTCGGGACGGGGGTCGGAACCGGGGTCGGGACCGGAGTCACGACCGGGGCCGGCGTCGGGGTCGGCGGCGGCGTCGAAACCGGCGCCGGGACGTACCGGACGACCACGATGCGACGGTCAGGAACCCACTGCACGTAGGCGCCCATGCCCTCGGAGATCACACGGACCGGTACGACGACCGCGCCCTTGTAGATCTCCGGAGGTACGTCGAGCGGGCGGCTCTCGCCGTTGATGACGACTTCCGGGCGGCCGACGGTGACTTTGACGTCCGAGCCGGGCTTCGAGACGTCGACCGTCTTCGAGGCGGGATCGTACGAAACCGTGGCCCCCATCTGCTCGAACATCGAGCGGAGCGGGATCAAAATGGTATTGCCACGCACCAGCGCGGCGAGGACGCGGTTCGCCTTCAGGCGGTCCGGCTTCGCATAGACGTGCCGGTCGTTGAAGAGGATCGGGACCTCGCCGGAAGGCGGCGTGCCGAAGTCAGCGGGCGGCATGGACGTCGAGCCGCCGGCCTGAGCGATCTGCGTGGGCGCGAAGGTTCCGATGTTGCCTTTCGCCTGCGCAGTGTTCTGGGCCGAGACGGACGTCGTACCGATTCCGACCGCGACAAGCGCGGCCAGAAGCCCGGTGCTCAGTCGTTTCACGTAATACTCCCTAGCTAAGGTGTTGTGTCGAGAAGGGCGTTGGCGCCGGCGTGGCCGGCCCGGGGTGACGGGAGCGCACGAGAGTACTCGCTTGCTCAGCCATCTTCGGACCTACCCACGTGTCAGGCGCCTTAATCACGAGGCGGAGGCTTCCGCCTCGCATCTTGGTCCCACAACGCCGCTCGGCTGCCCTGGGTTCCGCTTTGGGCACCGAACGTCGGCGGGTCGTCCCCGTAACGCGACCTTTACACGCGAAGGTTCCGGGCTCCGCCTTCCGCGGCCGGAAGGGCCGGACGCCTCAGCCGAGCTTGTCGTCGAGGCGCTCGCGGAACTTCTCGCGCGAGGTGACGTAGCGCTCGTGGGTCCCCTCGGCGATCTTCTCGCGCTCGTCGAACGCGGTGAACGCGTACTCGATCCGGCGGCCGTCGACTTTGAGGACCTCGACCTCGGTGCGGATGATCAAGCCGACCGGGGTCGGCGAGAGGTGGGTCAGGTCGACGTGGGTACCGAGCGTGATCTCGTCGGCGGCCAGCGCGGCCGCGACGCACTGCATCGCCGCTTCCTCCACGATCTGGAGCAGCATCGGGGTAGACAGAACGGGTACACCCTTGTTGCCGGCCTTTTCAGCCGTCATCCACTCTTCCACCCGGGTCTGGCTTTGGTAGGTCCCCCCAACCTCGATCTTCCCGCGCATCCCGGGGGCACCTTACGACCGGCAACCGGGCGAATCATTTTCACGTTCCACGCGGTAGTACCGGCGGACGCGGCGTAGAAACGCCGTTCCGAGCGCATTGTCAGCGAACGATAGTAGAAGGAGCAGCATGATTCGGAGTCAGCGCACGTTGCTGGCCGCGGCGGTTCTCGCCTTGGCGGTGACCGCGTGCGGAAAGGGCGGAGGCGGCGGCGCCGCGCGCGGAGGACCGCCGCCGCTGGCGGTCGACGTCGCGCAAGCGCAGCGTCAGGACATCGCCACGTTCGTCACGCTGGACGGGCAGATCGCGCCGGTTCAGGAGTCGACGCTCGGCTCGCCGCAGTCGGGCAACGTCGCGGCGGTCTACGTCAACGAAGGGCAGCACGTCTCGCGCGGCCAGGTGGTCGCGAAGCTCGACGACTCGACGCTGCGCGCCTCGCTCGCGCAGCAGCAGGCCGTCGTGCAGCAGCAGAGCGCGCAGCTCGGCTCGTCGACGCTGCAGGCGCCCGTCACCGCGGCGCAAGCCTCGAACACCGTCGTCACGGCGCAGCAGCAGCTCGCCGCGGCGCACAACGGCGTGGCGAGCGCGCAAGCCGCGTACCAGAGCGCGCTCTCGACGTACAACGCCGACAAGCAGCTCCTCGCGCAAGGCTACGTCGCGCAGACGCAGTTCGAACAGGCGCGCTCGCAGTACGTGCAGGCGCAGCAGGCGCTGAACAACGCGCGCGAGAGCGAGCGCCAAGCGCAGACCGGGCTGCGCTACGCGCAGACGCAGGGCCGCAACATGATGCCGATCCAGGGTCAGCAGATCGCCGTCAATCAAGGCCAGCTCGCCGCCGCGCAGGCGCAGGTGCGGCTGCTGGAGACCCAGATCGCGCAGACCGCGATCACCGCACCGTTCGACGGCGTCGTCACGCAGCGGCTGCTCGATCCCGGCGCGTTCGCCAGCCCGAACCAGCCCGTCGCGCGCGTCTCGCAGATCGACACGGTGTACGTCAACGTGAACGTGCCCGACGACGACCTGCCGTTCGTGCACCGCGGCACGCCGGTGACGTTCACGACGTCGAGTCTCGGCAACCAGCCGTTCAAAGCCGCGGTGATGGACGTCAACGCGACGCCGACGCAAGGGACGCTGTCGTACCGCGCACGCATCCGGGTCGCGAATCCGGGCGACCGGCTGCGCGGCGGGATGCTGGTCAGCGTGAACGTGCGCAAAGAGTTCCACCCGAACGCCGTCGTCGTGCCGCGCACCGCGGTGTTCCAGAGCGACACCGGCGCGAACGTGTACACGGTCGCGGCGCTGCCGTCGCCGGCTCCGGGCGCCTCCGGCGCGCCGGCCGGCGGTGCGGGCGCGGCCGGCGGCGGCGGTCAGGCCGCCGGTGCGGGCGGCGGCCGCCGCGGCGGCGCGGGCGGGGCCGGCGGCGCGGCGGGAGCCGGCGGCGCGGGCGGCCCGCAGGTCAAGCTGATGCAGGCGCACATGGTGCCGGTGCAGGTCGGCCTGCAGACCGACACGCTCACCGAGATCCGCAGCGCGGCGGTGCAGCCCGGGACGACCGTCATCACGACGCGGCCCGACGCGCTCCAGGACAAGAGCACCGTCGCGATCAGCGCGCCGGCCGGCGGCAGAACGCGCGGGGCGCAGTGATGCCGCCGTCCACCGTCTCGCGCGCGCTGGCCGGCGTCGCGCTGGCGGCGCTCGTGCTCGGCTCGCAGCCGGCTCTCGCCCAGACGACGACGCCGTCGACCGGCGTTCCGGCGCCGGCCGCCGCCGCGACGATCCGCCCGGCCGCGACGCCGTCGCCGGCCGCGCCGTCCGCCGCGTCGTCGCCCGGCGCGACGCGCCAGACGCCCAGCGCGCTCCCCGGCGCGGCCGGAACGCCGGCCCCGAACGCCGTCCCCGGCGCGCCGCGCGGCGCGACGACCAACGCGTCGGGCGGCGGCGCGGCGATCAACGCCGCCGCGATCCCGACGCTGGCGCCCGCCGATCAGCGCTCGCCGCTGCCGTTCCCGGCCTACGGTACGCCGGCGCCGGTGACCGAGACGCGCGCCGTGCCCGGCGTCCCGCAGATCATCACGCTGCAGCAAGCGGTGCTGATCGCGTACGCGCGCTCGCCGGTGCTCGCCTCGGCGCGCGCGGACGTCGCGATCGCGAGCGCGCCGGTCGAGCTCGCGCGCAGCGCGCTGTTTCCGGCCGTCACCGGAACCGCGTCGACCACGCGCACGCACCGTGAGGCGTCGTCGAGCAGCACCACGACCGGAACGACGACCGGAACGACGACCGCGTCGTCGTTCAGCCCGGACGCGACCAGCAACAACCTCTCGCTCAACCTGCAGCAGCTCATCTTCGACGGCGGCCGGGTCGCCGCGCAGATCCGCAGCGCGCGAGCGACGCAGTCGGCGTCGCTCGCGACCTATCAGCGGCAGTTGCAGACGGTCGCGTTCGACGTCGCGACGGCGTACTACAACACGCTCGCGGCGCAGCGTCAGACGCAGGTCGGGCTGACCGCGGTGACGCTCGACCAGGTGCAAGAGAACCTCGTCAACGCGCAGATCCGCGCCGGCACGGCCGCGCGGGCCGACCTGGCGACGGCGCAGCTTCCGACCGCGCAGGCGCGCGTCGCGGTGGTGCGCGCGCAGGCCGCGGAGCAAGTGCAGCTCGCGACGTTCGCGAACACGCTGGGCCTCGACGCCGACGTCGCGGTGCAGCCGAAGGACGACGTCCCGGCGCTGAGCGCTACGTCGGGGACGCTGACGGTGAATCCGGCCTTCCCGACGCCGACGTACCAGACCGCGGTGACGCGCGCGTTCGCGCTGCGCCCCGATCTCGCCGCCCAGCAGCAGAACATCATCGCGCTGCAGGAGAGCGTGCGCGCCGCGCGCCTCGGGAACTTCCCGAACGTGAACGGCGCGGCGAGCTACGGAACGTCGTCGACCGATCCGGGCGGCGGATCGTTCCGCAACGCGGGCTCGGTCGGGCTGACGCTCACGATCCCGATCTCCGACCGCGGCGTGACCCGCGCGCAGACCGCGCAAGCGCAAGGCCAGCTCGAGCGCGGCCAGGCGCAGCTCGCGATCGCGCAGCGGGGCGTTCAGCTCAACGTCCGCACGGCACTCGTCAACCTCGTCGCCGCGTACGCGGCGCTCGATCAGACCAACGCCGAGCTCAGCAAAGCGCAGCAAGTGCTGCAGTCGACGCAGGCGCAGTACCGCGCCGGCGTGACGACGCTGCCGCTGCTGCTCAACGCGCAGGTCGGGCTGACGCAGGCGCTGACCGACGAGGTCACCGCGGTGTACACCGTACGGCAAGCGGAGCAGGCGCTGCTCTTCGCGGAGGGCGCGAACGCCGCCGGGTGAAGTCCTCCGGCGATGACTTCCACCGTCCCGGTCTGGATCGACGATCCGACCAACGCGGCGATCCTCGCGGTGAGCGAGGATCGCCTCCAGGGATTTCAGCTCGATCCCTTCGGCGAAATCGCCGAGCGCAGCGGCATCGACATCGCGACGGTCCTCGAGCGGATCGTCGCGATGCTGCGTTCCGGGACGATCCGTCGCGTGCGGCAGACGCTGATGGCGACGAACCTCGCCGGCGGGGCGCTGTGCGCGTGGCAGGTTCCGCCGGAGCGCCTGAACGACGCGTTCGAGTGGCTGTTCCGTGAGGACCCGTTCTCGGGCCACGTCGTCATCCGCACGACCGACGCCGCGACGGCCGGTTCGAACTACCGGCTCTGGACGACGCTAAAAGTGCCACAAGGGTTCGCGCTCGAGAAGCACGCGGCGTTCCTGGCGCGCACGATCGGCGCCGAAGCGTACCGGCTGATGCCGGCGAAGCGGCTGTTCGCGCTCGGCGTCGGCCACGTCCGGCGGCGCGGGCTCGAGCCCGGCGCGCGCGCGGACGTGCCGGCCGAGGTCAAGGACACCGAGATCGTCGCGCTCGACCCGCTCGAGTGGCGGGTGCTGACGGCGATCAAACGCGAGCTGTCGCCGGAGGAGATCGTGCGCGACGTCTGGGCCGGGCGCGCGCGGGAAGCCGGCGTCTCGCTCGACGAGCTGGTGCGCGTCGGCAAGGCGCTCAACGCGAAGGGCGTCGTCGGGCGCTTCTCGACCTTCCTCGAGCACGTCAAGCCGAACGCGAACGCCGGCGGGCAGAGCGTGACGCGCTACAACGCGCTGTTCCATTGGAAGGTGCCGCTCGGGCGCGAGATCGACGCGGGGCGCGAGGTCGGGCGGCATTACGTCATGACGCACGCGTACTGGCGCGAGGGCGGTCCCGAGTTCCGCGGCGTCAACATCATGGGCGTCGCGCACGGTACCGAGAAGGAGCGCGTGCTGGCGCACAAGGCCGCGATCGACGAGCACCTGCGCGAAGCGGGGATCGGCTTCGACTACACCAACGTGTTCTGGGGCGGGCGCAGCGAGATCAAGCCCTCGGAGATCGCGCCCGCCGCGTACCTGCAGTTCTGCACCGAGCACGGCCTCGACCCGGAGACGATGCGCTGATGAACCGACGACTGATCGCGGGCGCGCTGGCGCTCGTCCTCTGCGCCTGCACGAAGGTCGGCGACACCGTCGCTTCGTCGTCGGGGAACACCGGCGGGAACGCGCCGAGCGGCCCGCACCCCGACCGGCTGGTGATGTCCAGCGCGTCGGATCCGAAGAACCTCAACCCGGCGCTCGCGTCGGCCTCGCCGGTGCTCGAGCTGTCCGCGTTTCTGTTCTCCTACACGGTGATCTACGACGATCACGCCAAGCCGGTGCCCGACGCGATCACCGAGCTGCCGACGGCGGAGAACGGCGGCGTCAGCAAAGACGGGCGCACGCTCACCTACAAGCTGCGGCACGGGATGAAGTGGCACGACGGACCCGAGGTCACGTGCCGCGACATGCGCTTCACCTGGCAAGTGATGGTGAACCCGAAGAACAACGTCAACACGACCGAAGGCTGGCGCGAGATCCAGGACGTCGACTGCAGCGATCCGTACGTCGCGGTCGTCCATCTGAAGCACGTCTACGCGCCGTTCCTCCAGCAGCTCTGGAGCCTGAACGGCAACGGCCCGATCCTGCCCGAGCACATCCTCGGCAAGCTCAACGACGACAAGGGCAGCTTGAACACCGCGCCCTACAACGCCGCGCCGGTCGGCAGCGGTCCGTACCGGTTCGTCTCGTGGCAGCGCGGCAACCAGGTGAAGCTCGAGGCGAACCCCGACTACTACCGAGGCAAGCCCGCGATCCGCGAGGTGGTCTACAAGATCATCCCCGACCAGAACACGCTCGCGACGCAGGTGCAGACGCACGAGCTCGATTTCGCCTGGAGCCTCGCGGCGTCGTCGTACGAGCGGGTCAAGAACGTCCCCGGCGACACCGTCGTGACCCCGGTGATCTACACCTACGACCATCTCGACTTCAACCTGCGGCGGCCGATCTTCCAGGACGTCCGCCTCCGGCGCGCGCTGACGTACGCGATCGATCGCAAGGCGATGCTCGAGAAGGTGCGTCACGGGCTGGGCGAGCTCAGCGACACGTTCCTCGATCCGACGCTCTACCCGGACGCGCAGAACCCCGACATCGTGCGCTATCCGTACGACGTCGAGAAGGCCAAGGCGCTGCTCGACGAGGCCGGCTGGAAGCCCGGTCCGGACGGGATTCGCGTCAAGAACGGCCAGAAGCTGACGTTCCAGATCTCGACGCAGGTCGAGTCGATCGCCGGCCAGGCCAACGAGCAGCTCGTGCAGTCGTACTGGCGCGCGGTCGGCGTCGACGCGGTGGTGAAGAACTACCCGACGCCGCTGTTCTTCGACAACACCGCCAACGGCGTGCTGCAGGGCGGGAAGTACGACGCGGCGTTCTTCGCCTGGGTCGGCGCGGCCGACATGGACCAGAGCGCCATCTACTCGGCGCACAACTTCGCGCCGCACGGGCAGAACGCGCTGTTCTGGGCGAACGAGACGGCGACCAAGGCGATGGACGACGCCAACCAGACGACCGATCTGAAGCGCCGCGTCGACGACTACAAGATCGTGCAGCGCGAGTTCGCGAGCGACGACGTTTCCGTGATCCTGTGGTTCCGCAAGGACGTCGAGGTCTACACGAGCGCGCTCAAAGGCTTCACGCCGACGCCGGTGATCACGACGCCGTTCTGGCGGACGTGGGAGTACCACTACTGAGGCCGCCGGGCGGCGCGCGCGCGGCGGCGCGCGCGCTGATGCTCGCCGCGGTGCTGCTGCCGTGCGCGCCGAGCGCCGCCGCCGGCGAGCACCCGCGCCATCCGTACACCGTGCCGCACGTCCTGCGCTTCGCGACCGGCGAGGACATCGTCGGGCTCAACAACCACCTCAACTCGCAGCTCACGCTGTCCTACATGAGCTCGATGACGATGGCGTGGCTGCTGCGCTACGATCAGCACAACCGCCCGGTTCCGGAGCTGGCGACCGAGGTTCCGTCGCGGCAGAACGGCGGGATCTCGGCCGACGGCAAGACGATCACCTACCATCTGCGGCGCGACGCGAAGTGGTCGGACGGCGTGCCGTTCGGCGCCGACGACGTCCGCTTCTCGGTCGACGTCGTGCGGAACCCGGCCAACAACGAGCAGACGCACCTCGGGTTCGATCAGATCGTGCGCGTCGACGCGCCCGACCCGTACACCGTGGTGTTCAAGCTGATGCGACCGTACAGCGGGTTCTTCGTGAACTTCTTCAGCTCGGGCGGCGCCAGCCCGTGCATCCTGCCGAAGCATCTGCTGGGCGGCCTGCGCGACATCAACAACGCGCCGTACAACGCGCTCCCGGTCGGGATCGGCCCGTTCAAGTACGTCTCGTGGAAGCGCGCCGAGAGCGTCGAGATGGTCCCCGACCCGCTCTACTTCGGGCGCAAGCCGAAGCTGCAGCGGGTGGTCTTCAAGGTGATCCCCGACCGCAACACGACGCTGACCCAGCTCACGACGCACGAGATCGATCTGTGGGCGAACATGCCGGCGGCCTACTACGACCGGGTGCGCGCGCTGCCCGGCGTCGCGGTGCTGCGCCACGCCTCGTACGCGTTCAACCACATGGACTTCCAGATGCAGCATCCCGTGCTGCGCGACGTCACGGTGCGGCGCGCGCTGCGGCTCGCGCTCGACCGCGCGACGATTCGCGACAAGGTCCGGCACGGGGTCGGCATCCTCCAGGAGACGCCGTTCGCGCCGCAGCACCCTCTGCACGTCGACCTGCCGCGCGTCCCGTACGACGCCGGCGCGGCGAACCGCCTGCTGGACGCGGCCGGCTGGAAGCGCGGACCCGACGGCGTGCGCGCGAAGGGCGGGCAGCGCCTCGACTTCGGCGTCGCCATCGTGTCGGGCAGTCCGGACGCCGACGCCATCCTGGAGCTGATGCGTGCCTCGTGGACGCAGATCGGCGTGCGCTTCGACGTCAAGCACTATCCGTCGCCGCTGTTCTTCGCGCCGCTGCAGACGGGCGGAATCCTGTACGGCGGAAAGTTCGACGTCGCGCTGTTCGGCTGGACGACGAACCCCAACGGCGATCTGACCAATCTGTTCGCGTGCGACCGCGTCCCGCCCCGCGGGCAGAACATTCCGCGCTACTGCAGCCGCGACGCAGACGCCGCGATGAAGCGGTTCCTGCTCACGTACGACTTCGCGCAGCAGCGCGCCGCGTCGCGCACGGTCCAGGAAGCGCTGGTCCGCGACGTCCCGACGATCGTGCTCGACGCGCGCGAGGACCTGTACGCCTACAATGACGACCTGCGCGGCTTCGATCCGAATCAGGTCACCGCGTTCGACGACCTCGTCGAAGCCGACATCTGACCGCCCGTACCGAGGAAAGGGAGACCGTGAAGAAAACGATCGGCGTCCTGCTCGCCGCGCTGCTGCTGGCGGGCTGCACCAAGGTCCAAACCGCCACCAGCACGAGCACCGGCCAGAGCGGCGCGACGGGCGGCGCCGAGGGCCGCAAGAACGCCTACACGACCCCTCACGAGCTCCGCATCGGCGACAACCAAGACTTCGACAACCTCAACCCGCATCTGTCGACCTCCTTGATCCTCGGTAACCTCAATCAGCTCACGATGGCGTATCTGGTCCGCTACGGTGCCGACAACCGGCCGGTTCCCGAGCTCGCGACGGAGGTTCCGACCGAGGCCAACGGCGGCATCAGCAAAGACGGGAAGACGATCACCTGGCACTTGCGCAAGGGCGTGAAGTGGTCGGACGGCGAGCCGTTCGACGGCGACGACGTCGTCTTCTCGACCAACGCGGTCAACAACGCGAAGAACAACGAGGTCGGGCGCGACGGCTGGGAGCTCATCACGAAGATCGACGAGCCGGACAAGTACACCGTCGTCTTCCACTTGAAGAAGCCGTACTCGGGCTATCTGCCGAGCTTCTTCGGGTCGGCCGGCGCGAACCCGTGCGTGCTCCCGAAGCACATCCTCGGCGCGCTGCCGAACATCAACACCGCGCCGTACAACAGCAAGCCGGTCGGGATCGGACCGTTCCGCTACGTCGAGTGGGTGCGCGGCGACCACATCACGCTCGAGGCGAACCCGAACTACTGGCGGGGGATGCCGAAGCTGCACAAGGTCGTCTACAAGGTGATCCCGGACCGCAACACGCTGGCGACGCAGATGCGCACCGGCGAGGTCGACATGTGGACCTTCGTCCCGTCGGCGTACGTCGGACAGGTCACCTCGCTGCCGAACGTCGCGAACGTCCGCGGACCGAGCTACCTGTACGGCCACATCACGTTCAATACGAGCCATCCCGCGCTCAAGGACAAGGTCGTGCGTCAAGCGCTGCGGCTCGCGACGGACCGCAAGCTGCTCCGCGACAAAGTGAACCACGGGATCGGGATCCTTCAGGAGTCCGCCGTCACGCCGGCCAGCCCGTTCCACGCCGATGTTCCGGAGGTCCCGTACGATCCGGCCAAGGCAAACGCGATGCTCGACGCCGCCGGCTGGAAGCGCGGGCCGAACGGGGTCCGCGCGAAGAGCGGCGTCGCGCTGAACTTCGACTACGCGACCATCTCCGGCAGTCAGGACAACGACGCGCGCATCGAGCAGATCCGCACGATGTGGCAGCAGGTCGGTGCCGGCCTGACGGCCCGGCACTACAACTCCGCGCTGTTCTTCCAGGTGACGGGCGGGATCGTGTACGGCGGGAAGTTCGACGTCACCAACTTCTCCTGGCAGCTCACGCCGGACGCCGACCTCAACCCGGAGAACTCGTGCACGCTGTTTCCGCCGAACGGTCAGAACATCTCGCGGTTCTGCGATCCGCAGCTGCAGCCGCTGCTCGAAGAGGAGAAGCTGACCTACGACGAGGGGAGGCGCAAGGCGATCATCGGAAAGGCGGAGACGATGATCACCGACGACGTGCCGTACATCGTCCTCTACATCCTGGAGGACGTGCACGTGTACAACAAAGACCTGACCGGCTGGAAGCCCAACAACACCACGCCGTTCGACGACTTCATGAACGTGGACATCTAGCATGAAGAAGCTCACCGCCGCGGCGCTCGCCGCGCTGCTGATCGCCGGGTGCACCAAGGTCGCGCAGGTCTCGCCGTCCGGCTCGAGCTCGGCCGGCACGGGCGCCGGCGGGCGCCACCCGTACACCGTCCCGCACGTGCTGCGCTACGCGACCGCGGAAGACATCGTCGGGCTGAACCCGCACTTGAGCCAGCAGACCGTCCTGAGCTACATGTCGTCGCTCACGATGGCGTGGCTGGTGAAGTTCGACCACGAGAACCGGCCGGTCCCCGAGCTCGCGACCGCGGTGCCGACGCCTGCCAACGGCGGCATCTCGAAGGACGGCCTCACGATCACGTATCACCTGCGCAAGGACGCGAAGTGGTCCGACGGCGTGCCTTTTACCGCCGACGACGTCGTCTTCTCGACCAAGGTCGTCCTCAACCCGGCCAACAACGAGGTCAGCCGCGACGGCTGGGACTTGATCACGAAGATCGACGAGCCCGACAAGTACACCGTCGTGTACCACCTGAAGAAGCGGTACGCGCCGTACGTCGCGTCGTACTTCAGCTCCGGCGGCGCGAACCCGAGCGTGCTGCCGGTGCACATCCTCGGCGGGCTGCCGAACATCAACAACGCGCCGTACAACGCGCTTCCGGTCGGCATCGGGCCGTTCAAGTACGCGTCCTGGAAGCGCAGCGACTCGGTCACGATGGTACCGGACCCGCTCTACTTCCGCGGCCGGCCGAAGCTGCAGAAGATCACCTTCAAGATCGTCCCCGACCGCAACACGGTGATGACGCAGCTCGAGACGCACGAGATCGATCTGTGGACGCCGGTCGCCGCGGCGTTCTACGACCGCGTCAAGGGAGTCCCCGGGGTCGCGGTTCTGAAGCAGCCGGGCTACGGGTTCAACCATCTCGACTTCCAGACGCAGCACCCCGGGCTCGACGACCCGCGCGTGCGCCGCGCGTTGCGCATGGGCATCGACCGCGACGAGCTCAAGCAGAAGATTCGCCACGGGCTCGGCATCGTCCAGGACGATCCCATCTCGCCTGCGCACCCGTCCTTCGACAACGCCGTCCCGACCGATCGGTTCGACCTCGACGCCGCCGGGAAGCTGCTCGACGAAGCCGGCTGGACGATGCGGCCGGACGGCGTCCGCGCGAAGAACGGGCACGCGATGAGCTTCGTGTTCGCGACGTCGACCGGCACGCCGGACGCCGACTCGATGATCGAGCTGATTCGCGCCAACTGGAAGAAGCTGGGCGTCACGTTCACCGTTCGCCGCTATCCGAGCCCGATGATGTTCGCGCCGTTCGCCGACAACGGGGTCATCTACGGCGGGAAGTGGGACTTCGTGGTGTTCGGCTGGGGCGGCGACCCGATCGGCGATCTGTCGCTGCTCTACAGCTGCAACACGATCCCGCCGAAGGGCCAGAACGATCCGCGCTACTGCAACCGCGCGGTCACCGACGCGATGGAGAAGTTCAAGACCGAGTACGACCCGCAGAAGCGGCAGCCGTACGCGGACGCCGTGCAGTCCGGGATCGCGAAGGACGCGCCGATCGTCGTGACCAGCATCCAAGAGGACATCTACGCCTACAACGCCGATCTGCGCGGCTTCACGCCGAACCAGCTCACGCCGTTCGACGATTTCCTGAACGTCGACATCTGACGATCGCGACCCCCAGAACGACGCAGCCGATGAGCGGCAGCGCGCGGAGCGCGCCCCAGGCGGGTTGGCGCACGTCGAGGCCGGCGGCGCGCTGCTCGTCGGCCCAGACGGCGCTCGCGTCGGCGGCGGCCGGCGCGCGGTAGCCCGACGGGAGCGCCTCGGGCCAGGTCGGGGCCGGGTGCGCGACGGCGAGCGGCACGGCGACGCACGCGAGCGCGAGCAGCGCGGCGAACGGCGCCGCGTCGGCGCGCGTCGCGCGCGGTGTGCCGCCCAGGACGACGAACGCGAACGCGACGGCGGTGCCGAGCAGCAGGATCTGCGGGACGGCGTCGACCCGTTGCGCGAGGCCGAGCCAGTCGACGCCGATCAGGATCAGCGCGAGCGCGCCGAGCGCGCGCGCCGTCCCCTGCGCGCGCACGGCGAGGATGCACAGCGGCAGGATCTCCACGATGAAGTCGTGCTCGTGGAAGAACGGCACCGCCAGCGGCAGCGCGGCGATGCCGAGCAGCGTCCCGTCGAGCGCGCCCAGCCGCGCGCGGACGGCGACGGCGACGGTCGCCGCGACCGCGGCCAGCGCGCACGCGGCGCCGAGCGCGACCGCGAGCTGTTCGGGCGCGCCGAACGCCCACGCGATCGCGGCCGGCGTATGCTGGATCGTCGCGAAGCGCTCCGCGCGGCCGTGCTCGCCGAGCCGGCGCACGTACGCTCCGAAGCCGCTCGCCCCGCCGCCGGCCGCCAGGGTCAGCGCCGCGAACGCCGCCGCGCCCAGCGCCGCCGAGAGCAGCGCGGTGCGGTCGCGCATCCGCGCGACCAGCGCGAGCGCGAGGTTCGGCTGGATCGCGGCGAGCAGGGTCGCGCCGGCACCCGCGGCGACGGAACGGCGTTCGAACGCCACCAGCGCGCAGGCGATCGCCGCCGCCGCGATCAGCGCCGCCTGGCCGAGCGCGAGCGCGCTCGTGCCGGGACCGCTCGCGATGCCGGTGACGAGTCCCGCGAGCAGCGCCGCCGGGCGCCGCGTCCCGGCGAGCGCGAGCGCGGCCAGGACGAGCGCGCCGGCGGCGGCCGCGAGCGATCCCGCCCAAATCCGTTCGGCGACGGCGTGCGGCAGCCGCGCCAGCGCACCGAGCAGCGGCAGCGCCGCGGCCGGTCCGACGTACGGCAGCAGCTCGTCGCGCGCTGCATCGACGCCGGGGATCGTGCGCTCGACCCGCCAAACGTCGCGCGACCACGGGTCGCCGCCGGCGTTCCAGGTCGCGCCCGCCGCGTAGTACGCCTCGAAGTCGCGTCCGAACGGGCCTGGGGTCGGGGCGGGCCGGAACACGGTGAACGCCAGCAGCACCGCCAGCAGCGCGCCGCCGAGCGCGAGCTCACGCCGCAGCGTGACGTCCCAGGCCGGGCTCCGCGCGCTGCGCCGGGTCGTCGCCGCTCATCGCAGCACCGGCTGGTGCACCGTGGCGGCCGCTCCGGCGACGGCGATGCCGATCAGCGCGAAGTACGTGACCGCGAGCACCGCGCGCTGCGCCGGCGACGCGATCCGCTCGCTCGGGTTCACCTCGCCGCGCCACGCCGCGATGCCGCGCGGGATCGAGTTCATCAGCACGAACAGCACGATCAGCAGCGTGAACACGCTGAAGTGTCCGAACCACACGATCCAGCCGAGCAGCAGCGCGACGCCGAGCAGCCACAGCCGCCCGTCGATCGCGCCCGCGACGCGGCCGCCGTCGAACGGGTACGCCGGGATCAAGTTGAACAGGTTCAGGAAGAACCCGACGTACGCGGCGGCGATCCAGAACGGCTCGCCGGTCGCGGCGCCGTAGCCCCAGCAGACCGCGGCGGCGGCGACGCCGAAGACCGGGCCCATGATCGCCGCGACGGCGTTGCGCGCCGGATCGGCGGTCATCGGCGCGCTGACGAAGGCGCCCAGGCCGGGGATGAAGAGCGGAAGCGAGACCGGCACGCCGAAGTTGCGGAACGTCACGTAGTGGCCCATCTCGTGCACGAGGATCTGCAGGATGAACACGATCCCGAACTTCCAGCCGAAGAGCAGCGCGTAGAACCACAGCGAGACGAAGATCGAGCCGAAGCTCAGGAGAAGCTTCGGCGCGAGCACGAGCCACTTCAAGCTGAACAGGACGCCCAGCAGAACCTTGAACTTTGCCGCAATCAGCCCGAGCGCGACCAGGATACCGCCTGCCGTGCCGGCTCGCCCTTTGTTCTGTCTCGGCTGGTCGAGCCGCGGATCGTCGTCGTGCATCAGCCCGTAGTTCTCGCTCGACCCGTCCCGCTCCGTGAATGGAGCCCGGAGCTTCCGCCCGGCGACTTGCGCGCGATCTGGCTGCACTGGACCGGCCACGCTTACGACCAGGTCTTCCCGGCCTATCACTTCTGCATCAGCCGGCCCGACGACGTGCTCGTCCACCACACGCACGACCTGCGCGAGAACATGCGCGACGTGCAGCTCGACCCCGAGGCGCCGTACGCGCCGCACACCCGCGGCCGGAACTCGTGGGCGATCGGGCTGTCGATCGCGGCGATGCACGAGGCGACCCCGTCCGACTTCGGTCCGTACCCGATCACCGAGGCGCAGCTCGACGGGCTCTGCGCGGTCGCCGCGCGGCTCGCGCGCTTCTACGGGATCGCGCCCGCGGCGATTCGCACGCACGCCGAGGCCGCGCTCGACGACGGCTACTTCGGCGCGGGCGGCGCGAGCCAGCGCTGGGACATCGCGCGGCTGCGCTCGTCGCCCGAACCGCTGCGGCCCGCCGAGGCGACGGCGACCGGCGACTGGTTCCGCGCGCGGATCGCGGCGCTGATCGCGCGCGGCCGCTGACCGAATCCGACGCGCTCGCCGTCGCGGCGCGGTTCGGGATCGACGTCGCCGGTGCGCGCGCGGCGGCGCTCGCCGGCGGGTACTCGAACGACTCGGTGCGCGTCGACGCGCGCGCCGGCTCGTTCGTCGTGCGCCGCTACGGGCGGCTGCACGTCACGCGCGCCGCGGTCGCGTTCGAGCACACGGTGTGCGCGCACGCGGCGCAGCGGATGGCGGAGGTCGTCGCGCCGCTCCGCGGCGCCGGCGGTGCGACGATCGCGCGCGCGCCGGACGGCGGGATGGCGGCGGTGCTGCCGTACGTCGAGGGCGTCACCGATCGCCGCGATCTCGAAACGGCCGCCGCGGCGGCGCGCGTGCTGGCGCGGTTTCACCGCGCGATGCACGACGTGCACGTCGCGAGCGGGATGCGCAGCACGCGTTTTCTCGGCATCCTGCCGTGGCTGCGCGAGCGCTTCAACCGCTTCGCGAGCGATCCGCTCGTGGCGCGCGCGCTGGACTGGAGCGCGCTGGTCACGGCGACCGCCGGCGCGACCGTCCGCGTGGCCCAGCGCGCCGCGGCGCTGCCGCACGTCGTCGTCCACGGCGACCCCAATCCCGGGAACGTCGTCACCTCCGAGCCCGGTCTCGTGCGCGGGCTGATCGACTTCGACTTCGCGCACGAGACGGAGCGCGTCTACGACCTGGGCGCGCTGCTCGACGAGTTCGGCCGCGCGCGCGACGACGCGCCGCTCGAGCTCGCGCGCGTCACGCCGCTGGTCGCCGCCTACGCCGCGGAGGCGCCGCTCGCGCCCGCCGAGCGCGAGCTCGTGCCCGAAGCGATGCTGCGCCGGGCCGCGACGCTCGTGTGGTACGTCGTGACACGCCACGGCGAGCGCGTCCCCGGCGACGTCGGCGGAGCACCGCGCTACGCCGCGCGCGTCGTCGAGATCGCAGCGAACGCGGACGCGATCCGCGCGGCGGCACGTGCGTAACGCCACGCGGGCGCTGCTATGGCTCGTGCTCGCGGCGCTGATCGTGACGGTCGCGCTGGCGACGTGGCATCCGTGGGTGACGCCGTGGACCGGCGTGCGGAGATGACGGTTTTCGCGCGCTTTCGGTCGCGTCGCGCATGAACCGCTCCCGGGTCGGGGTATGCATCCGAGCATGCAGATCACGCACACGATCCGGCGGCTCGCGGTCGCCGCGGCGGCCGCGGCCCTGCTCGCGGCCTGCGGCGGCGGTGGTGGCGGCGGCGGCGGCGGAAGCTCCGTCACGCCGCCGGGTCCGAGCGGGGTCATCCTGTTCGGACTCGCCAGCGGCCAGCAGATCACGTCGTCGCCGGCCAACCCGTATCCGGTGAACATGTCGAGCGGCTTCAGCCCGATCTTCACCGCGCAAGAGAGCGGCTTCAGCGGAACGTTCACCGTCTCGACCGCCTGTTCGACGTCGGCTTGTCAGACGTTCGGGCCGTCGCTGAAGCCGACGAACGGCACCACGCCGCCGGCCGGTTCGCCGCCGAACACCACGACGTTCCCCAGCGGCGGCGCCTTCGCGTTTCAGTGCGGCTTGGTGTGCGTGCAAGACGGCCACATCGAGACGGCGACGATCAGCGACGGCCTCGGCCACTCCGTCACGGAGTATTTCCAGGTCATCTAGAACTCGCCGCCCATGGCGCGGATCGTGGTGTTGGGCGGCGGCTTCGCGGGTGTCGCGGTCGCGCGCCGCCTGGAACGAAAGCTGCGCCGCGATGAAGCGCAGATCGCGCTGGTCGGCCGCGACAACTTCACGCTGTTCACGCCGATGCTGCCCGAGGTCAGCTCGGGCGGGCTCGAGCCGCGGCACGTCGCGACGCCGGTGCGCGCGCAGCTGCACCGCACGACGTTCGTGCTGGGCGAGATCGCGTCGATCGACCTCGCGGCGCGCGCGGTCGAGGCGCGCCACCCGATCACCGGCGACGTCACGCGGCTCGAGTACGACCACGTCGTGCTGGCGCTCGGTTCGGTGACGTCGACGTTCGGGATCCCCGGCGTCGCGGAGCACACGCTGCCGCTCAAGACGCTGGAGGATGCGGAGACGCTGCGCAACCGCATCATCGCCGCGCTCGAGCAGGCCGTCGTCACGCCGCCCGGCCCGGGCCGTGACCGGCTGCTCACGTTCGCGGTCGTCGGCGGCGGCTACACCGGGTGCGAGTGCGCGGGCGAGCTGGTCGACTTCTTTCGCTCGATCGTGCCGTTCTACCGGCCGCTGCGCCTCGGCGACGTCCGCATGATCTTGATCGAAGCGGGCAAGACCCTGCTCGCCGATCTGCCGCCGAAGATGGGCAGCTACACGACGCGCAACCTCGCGCGCCGCAAGGTCGAGCTCATCATCGGCGACGGCGTCACGCGGATCGACCGCGACGGCATCGTGCTGCACTCGGGGCGCACGATCCCGTGCGCGACCGTCGTGTGGAGCGCCGGCGTGCGGCCGTCGCCGGTGCTGCGCGATCTGCCCGTGCCGCATGCGCGCAACGGCGGCATCCTCGTGAACCAGGACATGTCCGTGCAAGGGAGCCCGGGCGTGTGGGCGATCGGCGACTGCGCGTGGATTCCGATGAAACCGGATGCGGAGCAAGCGGATAAAGCGGCGTGGTATCCGCCGACCGCGCAGCACGCGATCCGCGAAGGCCCGTCGCTCGCGGACAACATCATCGCAACGCTGCGCGGGCAACCGACGAAGCCGTTCCGCTACAGCACGCTCGGCACGATGGCCTCGCTCGGCGCGCGCCGCGGCGTCGCACAGCTCCCGGGCGGCTTCGTCCTGACGGGATTCCTCGCGTGGCTGATGTGGCGCAGCTACTATCTCGCCCGATTACCGGGACTCGACCGCCAAGTGCGCGTCGCGCTCGACTGGGCTCTCGGCATCATCTTTCCGCGCGACATCGCCGAGCTGCGGCTGTACACCGAGCGCGGTCAGTTGCAAGCCGAGCGCGACGCGGGTTTCATCCCGCCCGCGCCGCCGCCTCCCTGAGGCGCCGCGCAGCGGTTATCCCGCGAGCCCTTCGAGCAGAACGATGCGTTGCGGAAGCGGAAGCTGCGCCGCGCGGCGCGCGAGGACCGCGCGCGTGCGCTCGTTGATCGTGCGCAACTCGCTCGGAGTGTCCCACAACAAGCTCGCCGCGATCGCGGCGAGCGCCTCCCGGTACTCAGCGACTTTTTTTTTGATCTCGGCGCCGATCTCGTCGCGCAGCTCGGCCACGAAACGCTCGAACGCCGACGCGTCGATCGGTTCCGTCAACAGCGCCGAGCCGCGCAGCGGCGTGTCGTGAAAATGCTGCAAGTCCTCGTATGCGATCGGGACCCGCTTGCGTTCCGCATCGGCGAATAGGTCGGACCATGCGAACCGCCGCGTAAGGTGATAGAGGTCGACCGCGTCCTTCAGCTCGGACCGGTCTTCGAACGCGCCGATCTTGTTCGCCGCGATGTCGCGCAGGGCGTGCGCGTAGACGCCCAGCCGCGACGCGCGCGGCGCTTCGATGCGCGGGCTGTCGGGTGCGATGCCGACCTGAATGCGGTGCTCGGCGTCGCCGACCCACATTCGCATGAACGCAACCGCTTCGGTCACCGGCTCGACGCGAAACCCGTGCGCCGCGAGCGTGTTCGCGAATGCGCGGCCGAGCTCGCCCGGCTTCGGCTCCAGGCTGAAGAGATCGATGTCGTCCGAGTAGCGATGCCGCAGGTACAGCCGCGCCAGCGCCGTCCCGCCGGTGAGCACGAGCGCGTCGCCGTACGTGGCGGCGACGGAGAGGATGCGGTCTTGCAGCGGGTAGAGGACGGCCTCGTAGTGCGCCCGCTCGTCGGGCGTCGCGACCCGAAACGGCGGAACGCTCATACGGCTAGTATACCATCCGGGTCAGCGGGGTGACTCGACCCACGCGTCGTCGGGGCCGGCGTACACGTTGCCGTAGAGCGTTTCTCCGTCGGGGTACGGTTCGGCTTCGACCTCGTCGGTGGTGCGGTTGACGAGCTCGGTGATCTCGCGCTTGATCGCCTGCGCTTCGTCTTCGGTGATCGCGCCGCCGTCGATCAGCCGGCGCTCGAACTTCGGCACCGGGTCGTTCGGGCGGTACCCTGCGACCTCGTCGCGCGTGCGGTACGTCCGGTCGTCGTCGTCGGTCGTGTGCGAGAGGAAGCGGTAGCATTTCGACTCGACCAGCACCGGGCCGTCGCCGCGCGCCGCCTGCGCGCGCGCTTCGCGCACCGTCGTGTACACCGCGACCGGATCGAAGCCGTCGGCGCTCATGCCGCGCATCCCGTAGCCCGCGGCGCGCGAGGCGACGGTGTCGACGCGCATCTGCTTGCTGATGTGGGTCGAGATCGCCCACTGGTTGTTCTCGCACAGGAACACCACCGGCAGCGCGTGGACGGCGGCGAAGTTCAGCGCCTCGTGCCACTCGCCTTGTGACGTCGCGCCCTCGCCGAACTGGCAGAAGACGACGCGGTCGCCCTCGCCGCCGCGCTTGATCGCCCAGGCCGCGCCGACCGCGTGCGTGCACTGGGCCGCGATGATCGAGGAGATCGACGCGATCCCCAGCCGCTTCGCGGTGACGTGGTTGATGATCGAGCGGCCGCCGGTCGTGTCGTTCGCGCGCGCGAGCTGCGAGCGGAACAGGTCGACCAGCGGAAAGCCGCAGGCGAGGATGATGCCGGTGTTGCGATAGTAGGGGTAGAGCAGGTCGCGGCCCCGCTCGAACGCGAGTCCGGTGCCGGCTTGGACGGCCTCGTGCCCTTCCGAGCCCATCGCGATCCCGATCTTCCCTTGGCGGTTGAGCTGAAAGCCGCGGGTGTCGACCGCGCGCTGGGTCAGCATGTCGCGGTAGAGCTTGAGCAACTGCTCGCGGGAGAGCTCGGTGCCGGGCGGGGTGCCGATCGCCATCGCGGGATGCCTTCCGCGCGTGCGGTCGCGCCCCTACCGAGCGGTCGGGCGGGAACGGCACGGCCCGGCAGCGGAACTGCCACGCGATGCGAACCGGGTCTGCTCTCGCCGCCGGCGCCGCGCTCGCGGCGATCCTCTCATGCGCGTGCGTCGTCGCGCACGCCGCCCCGGCCGGGCCGGCGACGCCCGCGGCGCCGCGCAAGCCGGGTCCGAACCCGGCCGTCTCGCCGTCGCCCCGGCCCGACACCGAGGGCGTGAAGTTTCGCGCGATCGGGCCGGCGATCTCGGGCGGCCGCGTCCCCGCGGTCGCGGGCAGCGACCGCGATCCGGCGCTGTACTACGTCGGCGGGGCCGGCGGCGGCGTGTTCAAGTCGACCGACGGCGGCACATCGTTCGCACCGGTGTGGGAGGGCGCGTCGAAGTTCGGCGCGATCGGCGCGATCGCCGTCGCGCCGAGCGACGACAAGACGGTGTGGGTCGGGACCGGTGAGGCGAACCCGCGCAACGACGTCTCGTACGGCGACGGCGTGTGGCTCACGCGCGACGGCGCGAAGCACTGGACGCACGCGGGCCTCGCCGACACCGCGCTGATCTCGAAGATCTTGGTCGACCCGAAGAACCCGCGGCGCGCGATCGTCGCGGCGCTCGGCGATCCCTGGAAAGACAGCGCGTCGCGCGGCGTCTACGTCACGAACGACGGCGGGCGCTCGTGGGCGAAGACGCTGTACGCCGGCCCGGCGAGCGGCGCGGCGGATCTCGCCTGGAACCCGAGCGCGCCGTCGACGGTGTTCGCGGCGATCTGGCAGTTCCGCCGCGAGCCGTGGATCGCGAGCAGCGGCGGACCGGCCGACGGGCTGTACCGTTCGCGCGACGGCGGCCGGACGTGGTCGAAGCTGCAAGGCCGCGGGTTCCCGACCGACACGCTCGGGCGCATCGGCGTCGCGGTCGCGCCGAGCGATCCCAAGCGCGTGTACGCGGTGGTGCAGTCGAAGCAGGGCACCGTGTGGCGTTCCGACGACGGCGGCGACTCGTGGCGGCGCGTCTCGAGCGACACGCGCCCGGAGCAGCGGCCGTTCTACTTCAGCCACCTCGCGGTCGACCCGAAGCAGCGCGACCGCGTGATCGCCGTCTCGATGTACCTGACCGTCTCGAAAGACGGCGGCCGGAGCTGGAAGCACCTGACCGGCAACGTGCACGTCGACAACCACGCGCTATGGTGGTCGGCCGACGGGACGCGCATCATCGAAGGCAACGACGGCGGCGCGATCCTGAGCCGCAACGGCGGCGACTCCTGGGCCTTCCTCGACCGCATCCCGCTCGCGCAGATCTACCACGTCGGGTTCTCGGACGAAAGGCCGTACCTGATCTGCGGCGGCTTGCAGGACAACAGTTCCTGGTGCGCGCCGGCGACCTCGCGCAACGGGATCGGTTTGCTGAACCGCGACTGGTTCGCGATCGCGGGCGGCGACGGAATGTACGCCGTCCCGGACCCGGTCGACCCGAACTTCATCTGGACCAACACGCAGGACGGCGTGCTCGGCATCTACGATCGGAAAGCGCGCCAGAGCGTCGACGTGTCGCCGTACCCGCGCGACCTGTTCACCTCGCTGACGTCACTGGCCGAATCGCCGTACCGCTTCAACTGGAACGCACCGCTCGCGTTCGCGCCGCAGGACGGGCACGTCGTCTACTTCGGCGGCAACGTCGTGTTCAAGACGACGGACCGCGGCCGCCACTGGACGCCGATCAGCCCCGATCTGACGCGCAACGAGAAGGCCCACCAGCGCGCCTCGGGCGGCCCGGTCATGCTCGACGTCTCGGGCGCGGAGAATTACGACACGACCCTCGCGCTCGCACCGTCGCCGAAGGACGCGAGCGTCATCTGGGCGGGCACCGACGACGGTCTGGTGCAGCTCACCCGTGACGGCGGCGCGCACTGGACGAACGTGACGCCGGCCGGCTGGCCGCGCTACGGCCGCGTCGCGGTGATCGAGGCCAGCCCGCACGCGGCAGGGTCCGCGTTCACGCTGCTCGACCGGCACGACCTCGGCGACCGCCGGCCCTACGTGTTCGTCACCGACGATTTCGGCGCGTCCTGGCGCTCGATCGCATCGAATCTTCCGCTCGACGCGCCGGTGCGCGTCGTGCGCCAGGACCTGCGCGAGCCGAACCTGCTGTACGCCGGCACGGAGAACGCGCTGTGGATCTCGTACGACCGCGGCGGCCGCTGGGAACCGCTGCGCGCGGGACTGCCCGCGGTGCCGGTGTACGACGTGCACGTGCATCCGTCCGCGAACGATCTGCTGGTCGCGACGCACGGGCGCGGGTTCTACGTGCTCGACGACCTCGCGGCGCTGCAGCAGTTGGCCGCGGCGCGCCGGGCCGGCGTGCAGCTTTTCCCGGTGCGCGACGCGACGCTGTGGGCGGGCTGGCCGTCGATCGAGACCGGCGACGCGGCGTCGCTGCCGGCGAACGTCTTCAGCGCGCCGAACGCGCCGGCGGGCGCCGTCATGACGTTCTACCAGCGCACGAAAGCGCAGCAGCGGCCGTGGTTCGAGATCGTCGACGCGAACGGCAAGGTCGTGCGCACGCTGCGCGGCCGGGTGCCGTACGATCCGAGCGATCCGCCCAAGGACGAGCGCGCGCGGTGGTACGTGAGCAACGACGCCGGCTTGAACCGCGTGACGTGGGACGGCAACGAAGACGCGCCGACGCGCTGGCGCTGGACGTCGTTCGGCAACGGCGGGCCGTCGAGCGGCCCCGAGGCGCTGCCCGGCCGCTACACCGCGCGGCTGCACCTCGACGGGAAGACCTACGAGCAGCCGTTCGCGCTCGCCGACGACCCGCAGAGCCCGTTCACCGCGGAGCAGCGCGTCGCGCGCCACGCCTATCTCGCGACGGCGTACCGCTGTGTCGACGTCATCAACCGCGCGCTCAACGAGATCGGCGCACGGCTGAAGCAGCACCCCGCGCCGGCCGGCCGCGACGCGCTGACCGCGCTGCGCGACGAGCTGACGTCGGATGCTCGCTACGACGAGGACTCGGTCGCGAAACCGGACCGCCTGCGCGAGCGCGTCCTCACGCTGACCTATCCGCTCTCGGGCAACCTCCAGCCGCCGTTCGAGCAGCACCAAGCCACCCTCGACGCGCTGAAGCTGGATTTCGCCAAAGCGTACACCCGCATCGCCGGCGTCCTCGGCGCGCAGTTCGCCGAGTCGCTCGGCGTGCAGCACCTCGACACGAAGACGACGCCGAGCGGAGCGATCATCACGGCGCCAAAGCCGTCGCCGACCGCGTCGCCCTGACGACGATGGAGCCGCGGAAGCCGTACGATATCGACTCGCTGACGGACGTCGCGCTGCGCGTGTTCGCGGAGCGGGGGTACGACGGCGCGTCGATGGACGACGTCGCGCGCGCGGCCGGGATCACCAAAGCGTCGATCTACCATCACGTCAGCGGCAAAGAGGCGCTGCTCGAGCGGGGGCTCGGGCGCGCGCTCGACGCGCTCGTGGCGATCATGGACGAGCCGGCCGCGCGCGACGGGCGCGCGATCGAGCGGCTGCGCCACATCGTCGCCCGGGTCGCCGAGACGACGCTGCACCTGCTGCCGGAGCTGACCGTGCTCACGCGCGTCCACGGGCACTCGAAGAGCGAGCGCAGCGCGCTCGACCGGCGGCGCGCGTTCGACCGGCTCGTCACCGACATCATCGTGCAGGCGCAGCGCGAAGGCGACGTGCGCGCGGACCTCGATCCCCGGCTCGCTGCACGCCTGATCTTCGGGATGTCGAACTCCGTGGTCGAGTGGTATCGCAGCGGCTCGCTCTCGCGCGAGGCGATCGCGCACGCCGTCGTCGCGGTCGCCTTCGAGGGCATCGCCGCGCGCTGACCGCGGCTACGGCTCGCGCTCGCGGTCGTCGCGCAGCGAGGCGATGTGCTGCTCGAGCGCGGCGACGCGGAGCGAGAGCGCATCGGCGCCGGCACGCGCCTCTGCGGTGTCGGCGATCCCGTTGGCGAGGTACCAGGCGTCGGTGCCGAGCTCTTTGGCGAGCCGCAGGCCGATCACGAAGCTCGCCATCTTGGTCTGGCCGCTTTCCATCTGGCGAATCGCGCCCTCGGTCACGCCGACCCGGTGCGCGAGCTGCGCGCAGCTCAGCCCGCACGCCGTCCGCAGCCGCCGCAAACGCTCGCCGAACCCCTCGACGGGCACGCGCGTCGCGACCCCGTTCACGGCCGCGCCGCCGCGCCGGGCGGGCGAACGACCCCGGTCGCGCGGTAGCCGCGGACGTCGTAGCGCGCCAGGATCCAGGGGCGCAGCATCGCCCGGTCTTGGCGGTCCAGCCGCTCGATCTGGCGCTGGACCTCGTGAAGGTTCGGCGGCTCGGCCGCCGGGTCGGGCCGGAAACGGTCTCGTGCTTCCATCGGACGCCCACCCTTCGCGCATGGACTATCGAACACCTGTTCGATCCTAGTCCTTTCGTACCGCGGCCGCGTTCGGCCGGCGGGGTGGGTACGCTGCCCGGGATGGATCAGGAGCGGCACGAGCTGTGCGTCATCGGCGCCGGGACGGCGGGTTTTGCGGCCGCCGAGGCGGGGCGCGCGGCGGGGCGGGACGTCGTGCTGGTGACGGGCAGCGAGGAGCTCGGCGGCACGTGTATCCTGCGCGGCTGCATGCCGGCCAAAGCGGTGCTCGCCGCGGCGCAGTACGAGGGCGAGGTCGAGAAGGCGCACGACGTTGGCGTGCGGACCGGCGCGCTGCACCTCGACCTCCCGGCGATCATCCGCCGCAAGCGCGCGCTGGTCGACTACTTCGCCGAAGACCGGCTGCACGAGCTCGAAGCGTATCCGCTGGTGCGCGGCGACGCGCGCTTCGTCGCGCCGGACGCGATCGTGGCCGGCGAGCGGCGCATCGCCGCCGACCGCTTCGTGATCGCCACCGGCGCCGCGGTGATCCCGCCCGAGATCGAGGGGCTCGACGGCGTCCCGACGATCACCAGCACCGACGTGCTCGAGATGACGCGCGCGCCGCACAGCGTCGCGATCATCGGCGGCGGCCCGATCGGCTGCGCCTTCGCGCAGTTCTTCGCCCGGCTGGGAGCGCGCGTGACGCTGTTCCAGGACGCACCGGAGCTGTTGCGCGCCGACGATCCCGACGTCGGCACGGCGGTGCGCGCGGCGCTCGAGCGCGACGGCGTCGAAGTCGTGCTCGACGCCGCGGTGCGCCGCGCGCAGCGTGACGGCGACGTCGCGGTGCTGTTCGCGGAGACCGCGCGCGGGGCGCACGGCGCGCGCGCCGACGTCGTGCTGCTCGCCACGAACCGCCGGCCGCGGGTCGACGACCTCGTTCTGGCCGCGGGCGAGATCGAAGGCGACCGTGCGCGCGGCATCGTCGTCGACGCGGCGCTGCGCAGCGTCTCGAACCCGCGCGTCTTCGCGGCCGGCGACGTCCTGGCGCGGCGCTCGCTCGTGCACAGCGCCGCGTACGCGGGCCGGCTCGCCGCGGTGAACGCGTTCGCCGGCGAGCCGGTCGACGCGGACTGGGCGCGCTGGGAGGCGCACGCGCTGTACACGCAGCCGCAGGTCGCGGTCGCCGGGCTCACCGAGCGCCAGTGCCGCGAGCGCGGGATCGGCGTGCGCGTCGCGACGGTGCCGGCGAGCGAGGTCGGCAAAGCGCTCGTCTCCGACGAGGCCGAAGGCTTCGTGAAGATGCTGGTGCGCGCCGGCGACGGCCGGATCGCCGGCGTCACGCTCGTGCTCGACGACGCGATCGACCTCGCCGGCGAAGCGATCGCGCTCATCGACCGCGGCGCGACGGCGCGCGAGGTGGCCGAGATGCCGCACCTGCACCCGACCATGAGCGAGCTCCTCGCCCGCGTCGCGGAGAAACTCTGCTAGAATGTTGCGTCGCAAGCGACGCAACGCGAACCCAGCGCCACGCGTGGCGCCTCCGCAGTCGGCGAGATACCGGCGAGTTCCGGTGCCTTACGTTCAGAAGACGTGCGCGTAGACGCTGCAGGACTTGCAGATCTCGGGCGGGTCCTCGGAGTTCAGGCGCGCGCGGAAGTCCTCGTAGGCGGCACCGTTCCAGATCGCCTCGACACCTTCGTGAACGACGTTGCCGAGCGACGCGCGGTCCGGCGTCGCGACCATGCAGCACGGCATCGCGGTGCCGTCGTAGGCGACGTACGGCCCGCGCCACGGCCAGTCACAGCGCGAGCGGCCCGGCGTGCCGGCCGCATGCGCGACCGGCTGCACGCGCGGCAGCCGCAGCGAGACGCCGTGCGCGCGCGCCGTCTCGCGCGCCGCGTCGAAGGCGCGCGCGACGCGCGCTTCATCCAGACCGACCAGCGTCTGGTCGGCGACGAACTCGCGCATCGGCGCGTATTGGACCGGCAGCGTCGACTCACCGAAGTCGTGGCACAAGTGCTGCACCGAGAGCGTCTTCAGTCCCCAGCGCGCCGTCAGCGCGACCAGGTCGGCGAGCTCTTCAAGATTGTCGCGCATCGCGACCGCGGTGATCTGGACCCGCGTTGGGCTGCCGTGACGCGCCAGCGCGGCAAGCAGCCGCGCGACGTTGCGCTCCAGGATCGCGAAGCGCGCGTCGACCCGAATCCGCTCGTACGTCTCCGCCGTCGCGCCGTCGACCGAGACGTAGATCGCCGAGAGACCGCAGGTTGCGGCGCGCTCGGCCTTCGCCGGCGTGAGCAGCGTCAGGTTGGTGTTGACGCTGACGTCGACGCCGCGCCCGACCGCATACTCCACCATGTCGAAGAAGCGCGGATGGAGCAGCGGCTCGCCGAGCCCTTGCAAGTGGAGCTCCGCGAGCTGCGGGAGCTGGTCGACGACGCGCGTGTACGCGTCCCAGGCCATGTAGGCGTGCGAAACCTCGCGGTAGCGCACGGGGCACATGCGGCAGCGCAGGTTGCACTCGCCGACGGGCTCGATCTGGACGAAACGGGGGGAAGCCTCCACGCTCAAGCGCCGTTCTCCTTTGCCGATACCATAACCATGCGAGCGACCTTAGATCGCTCGCCTCGTTTCCATGGAAGGGTGGCCCTGGATGACCACGGGTGTACTGTCGGACTCCGACAAGAGCACGCTCAAACAGCAGATCACCGCGGCGATCGCCGCGCATCATGCGTGGATGGGGCGGCTCAAGACCGCCTCCGAGTACGGGCGCAGCAGCGTCGACGTCGAGACGACGGCCAAGGAAGACGTGTGCCCGATCGGGATCTGGCTGACGCGCGAGATCTCGCCGTCGCTCAAGGCCCGCCCGCTCTACACGCGGACGCGCACGCTCCACGCGCAGTTCCACAAGGAAGCATCCCGCACGCTCGGCCTGGCTCTGGCGCGCGACCCCCGCGCGAAGAGCGAGCTGGCGGAAGGCGGCACGTTCACGCACGTCGCCAACGAGCTGCGCCGCACGCTCTACGACTGGCTCTCCGAGATCGGCTAGCTCCGCGCTGCCGCCGGGCCCCGGTTGATCCGGCGGCCCGCGGCGGGTATACTCTCCCTGACCAACCATTCGGTAGGGAGAACGGACGCACGCCATGGCACTGACCGCGCCCCAGCACAACCAGCTCGTCGTCCCGGCCGCCGGCTTCGCGCCGTACCCGGAGGTGCCGCAGCCCAACATCTTCCCGATGGAGTGGCGGGTCGAGACGCCCAAGCTGGCCGAGCTCTACGAGCGCGCGAAGCGGCACGTCTGGAATCCGTCCGACTTCGCCTGGGACACGCTGCGCCCCGAGGACTTCACCGAAGAGCAGCGGCTCGGCATCATGTACTGGTACGCGGTGCTCGCGAACTTCGACGGCTCGGGTCCGGCGGTGTTCGCCAAGGCGACGATCCACGCGTTCGAGACGCACCAGGAAGATCCGATTCGCAAGTGCTTCTTCTCGATCACCCACGACGAGATGAACCATGAAGAGGTCTGTCAGCGCGCGATCCAGACGCTGATCCCCGGCGCGCCGATGGACTTCGAGCCGACGAGCGATCTCGCGAAGGCGGCACAGAACAACATCGGCTGGCTCTACCACAACGGCGGCCGTTACTGGACCGGCTACAGCGCGTCGCTCGCGAAGTATCCGCTCAGCGTGCTGTTCACCTCGTTCATGATGGGCGAGGTGGCGTCGTCGACGCTGTTCTTCGGGATGTCGCGCAAGGCGACGCACCCGCTGTTCAAGGAGATCTTCAAGAAGGTCGGTCAGGACGAGGCGCGCCACCTCGCGATCTGCCTCACGGTCCTTGAGCGCGACTGGCCGGGGCTCTCCGACGAGTACAAGACGATGATCACGAAGCAGCTCCGCGCGGGCTTCGTCTTCCTGAGCATGATCCTGTGGGAGCCGCCGAACCAGTTCTGGGACATCCCGGACTACTTCTTGCCGAACCACCGCGTGCTCGTGCAGCACGCGCGCGACGCCGGCCTCGGCGTGCTGACGTTCGAGGAGCAGGCCGAGAACTGGAAGACCGCGCTGGCGCGCGTGCGCGCGATCGTCGGGGAGTGGGGGATCGAGTTCCCCGCGATTCCGGAGCTCGACCTCGACGGCGTCGACGTCGGCCACATCGGCCCGGAAGACATCATCCCGGTCTTCTAGCTCACGCGGTGTGCGCACTGCGATCCGTCAGAGGCGGACGGCGACCGCCAGCACGACGACGACGCTGAGCAGAATCGGAAGCGCCGCGCGGAAGATCCGTACCGGCGCGATCCGGTACGTCATCTTGCGCGCGACCTCGATCTGGCGGTCGATCATCCAGCCGGCGTACCACGCGCACTCCGCGACGATCAAGAACACGAGCGCCATCAGAACGTGGACGTCCTCGGCCGGGCGCGCGAACCCGAAGAACGCCGCCCCGAGCAGTGCCAGCAGGGCGGCGAGGATCACCGGCGCGGTCCACAGCGCGATCTTCGGAACCGAGCGCTTCGAGGGACGGCCGTCGACCCGGATCCGCATCGGAACGCGGGCCGGAACGGCCGGATAGCGCCGCCACAGCCGAAAAAATAGCATCAGCGTCGCCGCGATTGCAAGTGCGAAGGCGATCGGAACCATGACGGGATCGAATACCTCGCCGATCGTCATGCGTTACGCCTCGGCCGAGGATGCTTCGGTGAAGCCCGTCGCGCCGCGCGGCTGCGCGGTTCGGCGCTCGACCCGGTCGACGCGCGCGCCGCGTGGCGGGTTCTCGAGTACCTCACGCAAGAAGGCCTCCACCTCCACGGCGTCGCCTTCGGTATCGATCTCGAGCCGGTCGCCGGAGTGCAGGTTGCGCACCGTGCCGGCAACCGGATGGCGCGCCGCGATGCGCAGCACGGTGAAGCGGAAGCCGACCCCCTGCACGAGGCCGCTGAGCGTGACGACGACGCGCGTCGTTCGGCGGAGAGCATCTGTCACGGTACGGGTACGGTTCCGCGCATGGATGCTCCACGCTTTCCGGCCGTCTCGGGCGAGGCGCTGGACGGAACGCCGTTCGTGGCACCGCGTGATTTGGCGGCCGGGCGCACGGTCGCGCTGATCGCGTTCGCGCTCGAGCACCGCGCAGAAGTCGAGAGCTGGGTGCCGTACATGGATGCGCTCGTCCGCTCGGCGGCCGGTGTGCGCGCGCGGCTGTTCCCCGCGATCGGCGTCCCGAAGATGATGCGCGGTGCGATCGTCACGGCGATGAAGGCCGCGGTCGGCGCCCCTGAGCTGCGCGCGTCGACGATCCCGCTGTTCGTCAACGTCGCCGCGTTCGCGGAGGCGCTCGGAATCTCGGACCGCGCGCACCTGACGGTCGTGCTGGTCGAGCCGGACGGCCGGATCACATGGCGCGGCTCCGGGCCGTTCTCCGATGCGGCCGGAGCATCACTGACCGCGGCGCTCGGAACATGAGCGAAGTGAGTCCGGTCGAGCCTACCTACGTCGAACGATCTTCGTCCATGTCACCTCGCGCCCGCCGGGAAAATTCACGGCAGAAGTCGGTGACGATTTGAGGAAGGTCGCAGGCGGTAATGATGCGCGAACGTTCCGAAGCCGGTGTGAATAGGCGCTGGGGAGCACGCTGGGCGAGTAACGTTCTGAGACGGTTTTCACCTAGCGGCTGTGCCACGTCCGGCGTTTGTACATTGCCTTGCGGCCCATGTACCGCCAACGCAAAGTTGTGCCAATCATCCGCATTCTGCACGGATCCCGGGTCATCGAACGCGCACAGATATCGTAGTAGCTTCCCACGATTGCTCTTCTCGAATTCTGTGATTTGGCGCCATGCCTTCTCGGCGAGATCCTCTTTCGCCGAGATCAGCACCGTCCCGTCTGCTAGGTTCGCGCTCTCGAGCACCGGATATAGGGCACGCCAGCGGTCTGCACGATTTTGGTAGATGGCTGTTCCGTCATCATTGATGATCTCGAGCAATATCCAAAGATGCGTATGATAGAGCCGCCTCGGCGATGGCAAGCGATCAACGGAGTCTGCCAGCAGCATAATACCATCGAAGTATGACCGCCGTGGCATGTCGCGATAGTAGCGCAAATGAAGCTTCTGTTTGCTGCGCTGATCTTTCACGCTAAATACGAGCGAGAAATCGGTTTGCCGCTTGTAGTACTGCGGCCCCCAAACGATTCGACCCGTGAATTTGCTGCCTATCGCGAGCGGAAGATGGTCGCCCGGCAGATGCAGTAGCTCCCTGCGAATGCGTTCCCAAGACTCCTTTAAAACGCGCTCCTCCAAGATGAGCGGAAATGAAAGCTGCTCGTTGTCGTATCCATATTGCAAAACCTTGAAGTCGCCGTCCCAACGTCTGCACGTGCACATCGGAATGCTTGCACCGTATAAGAACCAAGACAGCAAATTGAAGTCTTTGATGGGCGTTTCGCCGTAGATTTCGTGAAACGCGCTCAGGGCGCCGCCCGAGCTGGTCGGGAGCGATCGGGTTATGCTATCGATGTGATATGCTGGCGCCACGAATCCGTCCTTGATTTCTATTCTTGTTATGAAGGAGTCAAAGTTCGGAATCGTTCCGTGTGATTCGTAGCCTTTCGCGATGGATGTGAGGGACTGCAAGTAAGTCGTCGCATTCGGGTGACGCTTTTCTATTTCGTCGATTACGAACGAATTTTCGAGTTCAATGACGCGTGGATCATGCCGCGTACGAAAGACCTCATCCATCATAGTGAGGATTTCTGCACAGATTGCATGGCCCGACATGGAGCTCATGGTTCTAGCGCGTGTGCGGACCGTATCCAAGAGCCAGCGCTCGATCAACAAGCGCGTTGCGAGGAACAGGTCTTCCCTGCTTGGCAGTTTCTCGTCTATGCGCGTAATGATCTTGGTGACGAGTTCCGTTGTGATGTGCTCCGGCTGCCCCGAAAACAGCGACTCTATCAAGATTTGCTCGGACAGTTGCCACTGCATCGTCAGGCGCTTCTCGCGGTCAACCTCGAGCTTCGCTTTGATTCCCGCGACGTGCAATCGTTCACGCTCGAGATCCTCAGCATCTTGAGCGGCGGTTTCTGCGGCATGCTGTTCGCGCCGCTTCCGTTCCTGTAATACGTGCAACCCAATGGGAACAGCAAGTCCGACGATGATCGCCACGACGCCGAGCACGATGCCCACAACGCCCGGGAGGCCGCCGAATCGCTCGACGAAATCGGGGGTTGGCGCGGCAGTCGGCGATATCCGGCGCGACAAGTCCGCAGCAGCGTGTTTACCGGCAGCCGTCGCCAGTGCAAGGGCGGCCGAAGCATACAGAATCAAGCGTGCAGTGCCTTACCCCGGCTCGGCAGCAAAATGAAAAGCGAGCGACACAACCGACCGCCATTCCGCCTTAGCAGCGCCTGTTCCCTTGAATCGCACGCGGGGCTCCAATAAGAGCTGCCGAAGCGCTCGGCATGACGACGACCCTGGCCGCCGGCGCCGACCTCTTCGCGCGCCACCGTGAGAAGCTCGACGGAGCCCGTGACGCGATCCGCACTCGCGCCTTCTACAGCGCGTTCCCCGAGAGCCCGAGCCCGCGCATCTACGGCGAGACCGCGGCCGCTGAAGGCAAAGCCGCGTTCGAGGCACGGCTCGGAAAGCCGTTCGCACTCGACCAGCCGTCGAACGGGGAGACGGTCGCGACGGAGCGCTCGCCCTACGGGATCGCGCTCGGCGTGCGCTATCCGGTGGCGGACGTCGACGCGCTGATCGCCGGTGCCACAGCGGCAGTCGCGTCGTGGGGCACCGTGCCGGTCGACGCGCGCACCGGGGTCGCGCTCGAAGCGCTGGCGCGGCTCAACGTGCCGCACGGGTTCGAGATGGCGCACGCGGTCCAGCACACGACCGGACAGGCGTTCGTCATGGCGTTTCAGGCCGGCGGACCGCACGCCCTCGACCGCGCGCTCGAAGCGGTGGCGTACGCGTACGACGAGATGGCGCGCGTTCCGGAGAGCGTCGTGTGGGAGAAGCCGGCGAAGCCCGAGCCGATTCGCGTGAAGAAGACGTACGCGATCGTGCCGCGTGGGATCGACGTGACGATCGGGTGCTCGACGTTCCCGACGTGGAACGCCTACCCGGGAATCTTCGCGAGCTTGGTCACCGGGAACGCGGTGATCGTCAAGCCGCATCCGCAGGCGGTGCTACCGCTCGCGATCACCGTCGAGATCATCCAGGGCGTGCTGCGCGAGGCGGGCTACGACCCCCGCGCGGTGCAGCTCGCGGTCGACACGCCGGAGAAGCCGCTCGCGAAGGTGCTCGCGCAGCGGCCCGAGGTCGCGCTGCTCGACTACACCGGGTCGACCGAGTTCGGCGACTGGCTCGAGCGCAACTCGCACGCCCTCGTCTACACCGAGAAGGCCGGCGTGAACAGCGTCGTCATCGACTCGACCGACGACCTCAAAGGGATGGCGCGCAACCTCGGCATGTCGCTCTCGCTGTACTCGGGACAGATGTGCACGACGCCGCAGAACCTGTTCGTGCCGAAGGACGGCATCACGGCCGGCGGCGAGACGATCGCGTTCGACGACGTCGTCGCCGCGGTGGTCAAGGGGATCGACGGTTTGCTCGGCGACGCGGAGCGCGCGGCCGGCGTGCTCGGCGCAATCGCGACCGACGGAACGCTGCGCCGCATCGAGGAAGAGAACGCGAAGCCCGGCGTCGTGCGCAAGAGCACGCCCATGCCGAACGCGGAGTTCCCGAACGCGCGCGTCCACTCGCCGCTGGTCGCCGTGGTCGACGCGGTTGACCGCGAGCGCTACGACCGCGAGGCGTTCGGGCCGATCGCGTTCGTCGTGCGCACCGCCGACACGGACGAGTCGCTGCGGCTGGCGACCGGCGAGGCGCAGCGGCGCGGCGCGATCACCGCGATCGTCCACACGACCAGCGACGAGGTGCTGGCGAAGGCCGAGCGGTGGGCGCGCGACGGCAAGGTCAACCTCGCGGTGAACCTGACCGGGACGCTGCTGGTGAACCAGTCGGCGGCGTTCAGCGACTTCCACGTGACCGGCGGCAACCCGGCGGGGAACGCCTCGTTGACCGACGCGGCGTTCGTGGCCAACCGCTTCCGCATCATCGAGACGCGCACGCCGGTCGCGTGAGCGCCGTCGAGCTGACCGGCGAGGCGCTCGCGCGCGCTTGCGCCGAGGCGATGTACGCGCGCGACGCGGCGTCACGCGGGCTCGGCATGACGATCGAGGAGGCGCGACCCGGGTTCGCGCGCGTCTCGATGCGGATCGTCGCGTCGATGGTGAACGGGCACGACATCGCGCACGGCGGGATGACGTTCACGCTGGCCGACTCGGCGTTCGCGTTCGCCTGCAACTCGCGCAACGAGCCCAACGTCGCGCTGCAGGCGTCGATCTCGTACATCAGCGCGGTGAAGCTGGGCGACGTGCTGGTCGCCGAGGCGCAGGAGCGCTCCTCGAAGGGCCGCACCGGCGTCTACGACATCACGGTCACGCGCGGCGAAGGCGAGGTGGTGGCGCTGTTCCGCGGCGTCTGCTACCGCATCAAGGGCACCGTGCTGGAGGCCGCCGGCACCTGATCGACGTCGAGCGCGAGAACGACGGCACGCTGCGGCTGCGCGGCGAGCCGTTGAGCGAGCACGCGACGACGCTGATCGCACTGCTCGATGATGCGGCGCGGCGCGCGCCGGACCGCGTGTTCCTGGTCGAGCGCGACGCGCGCGACGCGTGGCATCAGATCAGCTTCGCGACCGTCGCCGAGCGCTCGCGACGGGTCGGGGCCGCGCTGCTCGCCCTCGGCGCGTCGGCGGAACGGCCGGTGATGATCCTGAGCGGGAACGGCATCGATCACGCGCTGGTCATGTTCGGAGCGCTGTGGGCCGGAATACCGGTCGTGCCGGTCGCCGCGGCAACGGGGCCGGAAGAATCGACCTGGCTGCGCGCCGTCGCCACGGCGGTGCGGCCGGGCGTCGTCTTTGCGCGCGACGGGGCGGCGTGCGGTCCGGCCGTGCGCGCGGTGGCCCCCGATGCGGTCTACGTCTGCGTGAACGAACCGGCGCCCGGTGTGCGCGCGTTCGACTACGCCCGGCTCCTCACGCACGCGCCGCTGACGGCACATGAAGCCGTGCGCGGCGAGACGATCGCGAAGATCATGGTCACGTCCGATTCGACCGGCGAGCCGAAAGGCACGATCACGACGCACGGCATGATCTGTGGCATGCTGCAAGGCATCTCGCAAGCGTGGCCGTTCCTCGACGCGCACCCGCCGGTCGTCGTCGACTGGCTGCCGTGGAGCCATTGCCTCGGCGGCAACGCGGTACTCGGGATCGTGCTCCGACATGCCGGCACGCTGTACATCGACGACGGGAATCCGACGCCCGAGCGGTTCGAGCGGACCGCGCGGCTGCGCGCGGAGATTCCGCCCACGCTTGCGTTCGACGTGCCGCTGGGATGGTCGGCGTGGGTGCGGCACCTGCGCGGCGACGACGCGCTGCGCAGGCGGTGGCTGTCCCGGCTCGATCTCGCCTGCTGGAGCGGCACGACGCTCGCGCCGGCGACGCGCGACGCACTGCGCGCGGTTCGCGTCCCGCTCGCGGCGGCGTGGGGTTCGACCGAAACGGCAGCCGTGGTGGCTGTTACGCAGGGCGCTGATCCGAAGTACGACGAGCTCGGCGTACCGCTCGCCGGCGTGGAGATGAAGCTCGTGCCGCGCGGCGATGCGTACGAGGCGCGCGTGCGCGGACCGCAAGTCATGGCGGGCTACTCGTGGCGGCCGGATCATGCCGCGGCCGCGTTCGATGACGAGGGCTTCTACCGCATCGGTGACGTCGTCCGGCCGATTCACCGGCGTTCGCCGCAGCGCGGCATCGCGTTCGTCTCCCGGCTCGACGGACGCTTCAAGCTGAGCTCCGGAGCTTGGGTGCGCGGCGCTACGCTACGCGAGGCGTTCTTGGCCGAGTGCAGCGACGTCCGCGACGCGGTCGTCAGTGGCGATGGACGTGAAGAGGTTGGCCTGCTGGTGTGGCCCACTTCAGACGGTTGGCTTCTGGACCGTGACGTACTGCGCGCGCAAATTGCCGACGCGATACGCCGCGTACGCAAGGCGGGTTGGCCGGAAGGGCCAAGTCGCGCGCTGATCTGCGAAGAACCGCCGCAGGCCGGTGAACGTGCGGCGGCGCTCGGGCGCCTTCACGCAAGCGAACCTGATGCCGAGGTCATCGTGATATGAGACGACGAGACGAGCAACGGGCACTGCGATCTTTCGATCGCGGTGCCCGCGATGGTGTAGCGACGCCTGAGCCGAGCGCGATCGTACTACACCGAACCGGCGGAGACAACGATTTCTAGCGGCCGGCTTGCTGGAGTCAATGTCGGCGGAACGGCGACCAGCGTCGTGCTCGGTACTGCGGACGGCGCCATCATCGGCAGGCGTACGTGGGCGACGCAGGCGGACGATGGCGCGGCGTTGTTCGGCGCAATCGTGTCCGCACTCGTCTCCGTTGCGCCGAACGTGGACGCGATCGGTGTCGCGATCGGCGGCCCGATGGACGCTCGTACCGGAACCGTGATCGCGCCACCTCACTTGCCCGGGATGCACGGGTTTCCGCTCGCCGCGCGACTGCGCGAAGAGCTCGCGCGCCCGGTCACCGTCCATCACGACGCTGCGGCCTGCGCGCTGGCGGAGTATCGTTGGGGCACGGACCGCGGTGCGAACGGCTTGGCGTATCTCACCTGCGGGACGGGTTTCGGCGCTGGGATCGTCATCGACGGACGGCCTCGTTACGGTTCACGCGGCTACTCGCCGGAGATCGGCCACGTGCGATACCGCGACGACGGTCCCAACGTCTTCGGCAAACCGGGCTCGTTCGAGTCGTACGGCGCGGCCAGCGCGCTGCCGAAGATCGCGCGCGGCATCGACGCGGCGTTCGATGCGACGACCGGCGCCGCGGTCGCCGAGCGCGCTGCCGACGGCGATGCGGTCGCGCGAGCCGCGCTCGAGCAGAACGCCGCGGCGGTCGGTGCGGCGTGCGCGATGCTAGCGGACCTGCTGGTGCTGGACGTGATCGTGCTCGGGAGCCTCGCGTCGTATCTCGGGCAGCCGTGGATCGATCGCGTTCGCGCGGCGTTCGTCGCCGAAGCGCTGCCGCATCACGCGGAATCGTGCGTCTTGCGCGCGCCGTCGCTGCCGAACGTTCAGGATCTCAGCGGGCTCGCGGCGGCGATCACGCCGGTGTGAACGGGACGCGGCTCGTTCGCTAGTAGCGGCCCAGAACGCGTTGTTCGCCGCCGATGACGGCGAGCGCGTCGCGAAGATGCAGGTCGTCGACGCCGGCCAGCTCGACGAAGAACCGGTACCGGAACGCCTCCCGGCGGTCCGGGCGCGCGATCAAGAACCGCAGGTCGATGCCGTTGCTCGCGAACGCGTCGAGCGCGTCGCGCAGGGAGCCGGGCCGGTCTTCGATGCGAATGCCGACGCACGCACGGTCCCCAGGTGCGTCCGCGTTACCGTCGCCGCGCGCGATCAGGAAGAAGCGGGTGTAGTTCTCCGTCTCATCCTGCACGCCGCGCGCCAGGATCGTTCCGCCGTGGATCTCCGCCGCGAGCGCCGGGCCGATCGCCGCGAGCGTCGGATCGCCGAGCGCGACGACTTCGCGGACCGCGCCGGCCGTGTCGGTCGTCGTGCTCTTCTGCCAGCTCGGATGCGCCTTGGCGTACTCATAGACTTGTTCCAACGCGACCGGATGCGAGCGAATCTCGGCGATGCCGTCGACCGTGGCGCCGCCGACGCCGATCAAGCACAGCTCGATCCGCAGCACGGCCTCGTTCCGGATGCGGAGGTTCGGCCGCTCCCACAAGAGCTCGTAGTTGCGCGGGATCGAGCCGGCGATCGCGTTCTCGACCGGCAGCACGCCGTACTCCGCCTCACCCGCGTCGACCGCCGCCGCGACCGCCTCGAACGACGGGTAGCCGTGCGTCTCGGCGCCGGGCACGAGCTCGCGCGCGGCGACGTCGCTGAACGCGCCCGCATGGCCCTGGTACGCGACGGACGGCACCGGTCAGGCCGGCGCGTTGGCCGCCGCGCCGAGCCGGAACGCCGCGACGTAGGCCTTGAACACCACGCGGTAGTCATTGTGAACGAAGCGGACGCTGCGCGGGCCGATGCGCTCGAAGCCCGGGATCAGCTCGACGTAGTCGGCGTTGTGCGTCCAGACCAGATCCAGCTCCAGCGCGACCGGCGGCTCGAACACGAACGGCTGCGCTTCGGATAGCCGGCCGATCGCCTCTTTCGCGCCGGCGCGGATCAGCTCGCGCGCGCGTGCCGGCGAGACGGAGTTCGTCGCGTAGCGGCCGATCGAGTCCTTCACGACCACGCCGGTGATCCACGGCATCACCGCCTTCGTCTCTTCGATGCACGCGCGGTCGCCGGTGATCAGGACAACCGGGACGCCGGACAGGCCGAGGACCGCGGCGTTGAGCATCGCCTCGCTGCACGGGCGTCCGTTGACGCGGGTCTCGCGCAGCGTTTCGCTGGTGTAGCTGTGGTCGAGCGTCGCGTCCTGCGTTCCGACCGCTCCGTGGTAGCCGGTGTAGAACGCCGCGTCGAACGTGCCGTCGATCCCTTCCGACATCGAGAAGGGCTTGCGGTTTCCGTAGATCATCCGCACGTCGGGCGGGAGCTCGTCCCACAGCACGTTGCGCATCGAGGCGTGCGAATCGTTGACGAGGACGTCGCCGACGCCCGCCTCGCGCGCGCCGTCGATCGCCGCGCGCACCTCTTGCGACATCAGGCGGCGGTAGTACGGGTACTCGGTCGTATTGGCCGGGTCGACTTGCGTCCACGAGCAGACCGCGGCGGTCCCCTCCATGTCGGCCGAGATGTAGAGCCGTAGCCCCGCGTTCGTCGTGTTGCTCATCCGCCTAGCTGCTGCAGTGCCGCGCGGGCGTCCACCGCGCGCGGGTCGTCCGATCGGGCGACCTTGAGGTAGCGTTTGAAATCGGCGATCGCGTCGGTGCGCCGCCCGATCGCCTGGAGCACGACGCCTCGGTTGAACAGCGCGGTGTTGAATCCGGGCCGTTCCTTCAGCACCGCGTCGAGCTGCTGGAGCGCGTCGAGGTCGCGGCCGGCCTGGTGCAGCGCGGTCGCGTAGTCGGTGCGCACGTCGGGATTGCCCGGGTCGAGCGCGAGCGCGCGCGCATAGAAGCCGGCGGCCTTGTCGAACTTCTGCGCGTCGAACTCCATGTTGCCGAGCCGCACCAGCGCAGCGAGGTCCTTGGGGTTTCGCGCGAGGCGCGCGCGCAGTTCGCTCAGCTCCTCGGCGACCGGGCCCGGCGGACCGGCCGGCGTTCCGCCGCCGACCCCTGCGCCGGGGAGCGCGTTCGCGCCGCGCACCGGCCCCGTGCCAGTCTGCGGAACGGTGAACGTCCCGGGCGGATCGGTCGCGATCGGCGCCGGCGTCGCCTGGATGCGCGCGTCGCCTTGCTGCGCGACGGTGGTCGGGCCGAACGCCGAGCCGGTCGTGCCGAAACCGATGCGCAGAAACCAGCCGAGAATGCCGAGGAAGACGACGGCGAAGAGGGCGAGGATCGGAATCGCGATGCGCGGCGGGAGACCCACCCCCACGGTCTACGCCGTTCGCGACCGGGTTCTTGCAGCGCGGCGGCGAAGAAGACGGCCGATGCTCCCCGGTCTGCCCGACGTCGCCGAGCTGCAGCTCATGTTCGCGCAGTACAACCTGCTGTACTTCGCCGGCGAGATTCCGTCGCACCGCATCGCGTACAACGCGCGCTTCTCGAACCTCGCCGGCCGCGTGACGTACAAGCCGCCGCTGATCGAGCTCTCACCGAAGCACTTGGCGGACAAGCCCGACGAGCTGCGCGAGACGCTGCTGCACGAGATGATCCACGCCTGGCTGCACGCGCGCGGCGAGAAGCCCGGCCACACCCACACCTTCAAGAAGAAGATGCGCGAGATCGGCCTGCGCTCGATCTATCACGACCTCGGCCGCGCGGCGCCGCTCAACGAGTCGGCGAAGCGTTACATCGTCCGCTGCGAGAAGTGCACGATGGAGGTCCTGCGCAAGAAGAAGCCATCGGCGAACTTGGTCTGCGCGCGCTGCCGCAAGCACCTGATCGCGTTCGAGGTCGTCGAGATGCGCCCGGTCGAGCTGGCGCGAGCAGCGTCTAGAGCGCGGCGCTGAAGTAGCTGTAACCGTTCTCCTGGAGGACGGCGACCGAGCTGATCCCGGCGGGGACGATGTCGCAGCCGGGTAGCGCGCGCTCGCGCAGGTGCGCTTGAATCGCGAACGCATCCGTCATGCCGTTGCCGGTGCCGGCCGCGACGATACGGTTCGAGATCTCGCCCAGCGCGGTGTTGCAGAGGAAGATCTTCACGCCGCGCGCGAGCACCGCCGGGACCGACCGATCACCGCGCGGGCCTGCGTTTGCTGACGGGCGCGACCACGGGTTCGCGTTGGCGGCGTCCGGCGTCAGCCAGTCGCCTTGGAACTTGCGCACCAGCTCGGCGATGCGGTGCTCGCGCCACGCGGTGTCGTCGAGCCCGAGAACGACCGCGGATCCGAACAGCACGACCGCGATCTGCACGTTCGCCGGCGGCTCGTTCCAGCCGTTCTGAAAGCCGTTCAGCGTGTTCACCGCGAACTGCAGTGCCGCGGCGTCGTTGACGCGCGCCGCGCCGATGGCCTGACGGTGCTGCGCGCCGCTCGCGATCCGTGCCTTGAACGCCGCCTCGTCGAGGATCGTGGGCGCCGCCTGCGCCGGCGCCGGCGTGCCCGCCGCACCGACCGCGAGCGCCGAGACGGCCCCGGCGGCCAGAAAGTCCTTCCGTGTGCTCATGGCCCTACAATACCACGTCTCCGCAATGTTCGAGCCGCCCCTTGTTACGGTCAGCGCGTACGTGATGAGAGCAGCGCTGGGCCGTTCGATGGTTCGACGCGTCAGACCCGAGATCTGGCGTGTACGGGTTCGATTCCCGTCCGGTCCAGCCCGGTCGGTTGTTCGGCCGGCGGTGGTGTGCTAGAATCCCTCTGGGTCTCGGGTCTGACGTACCATCGAACGAGCACCGCGTCGCAAGGCGCGGTGCTCGCCTCTTTAGAGGAGGTGTCTGACCGCGAGGCCGACGGCGGCGCAGATCAGTGCCACCGCGAGCAGCGTGATCAAGGCCGGCGACGAGATGCGCTTCGCGATCATCGGGCCGATGCTACCGCCGGCGATGCCGCCGACCACGAGCGGCGAGGTGAAGATCCAGTCGACGTCGCCGGTCAGCGCGTGCGTCACCACACCGACCGGCGCGGTCAGCGTGATCACGAACGCGCTCGTCGCCGTCACGACGTGCGGCGGCATGCGCGCCGCGATGAGCAGCAGCGGGATCATCACGACGCCGCCGCCGATTCCGAACAGCGAGGAGAAGAAGCCGACGCCGACACCGGCCAGGACACCGACGCGCGGGTCGTGCGCGAAGGTTCGGTCCGTCGGGAGCCGGGACTGCACCGAGCGCCGGCGCAGCACCAGTATCGACAGAAAGATCAGCGAACAGCCGTACGCGACGTCGAACCCCGTCGGCGTGAAGCGCTTCACCGCGAAGACACCGAGAATGCTGCCCGGAACGGCGCCGATCGAGAACGGAACGGCCAGCTGCAAATCGACGACACGGTGGCGCAGATAGCCGTAGGTCGCCGCGGCGGTGTTGGCGAGCACCATCACGAGCGACGTCCCTGCGGCTTGCGCGGGCGGGACGCCGAATGCGATCCGGAGCACCGGGATGATGACGAACCCGCCGCCGAGCCCGACCAGCGAGCCGAAGATGCTCGCGACCAGACCGACCACGAAGATCGCCAGCGCGTCGAGCGGCGTCACCGCCCGCTGTCGGAACCGGTCGGGTCCGTCCCTTCGGACGACGGCCGGCCGAACGGGCTGAAACCGTGCAGGAACTGATCGATCGCGGGGTTGTTCACGGCCGGGTTCGCGACGATCGCCGCGTCGAACGCGCGCCCGCCGATGCGCCGCACGTTGAGCGTCTGGCCGCTCTCGACGCGATACGTCTCGCCGGCGGCGGTCGCCGCCACGTCGCCGGGCGCGCAGTCGACGCAGTAGATCTGATCGCCGTTCGGACCGCTCACGAGGTACGCCAGCGTGCCGCGCACCGCGAGCTGCGTCGTCAGCGTCTTGAAGACGTAGTTCGACTGCGCGCCCGCCGGATGCCGGATCGTGAAGCGCAGCGCGCCGCGGTTGAGCACGATCGTGTGCCGCGCCGCCGCGTCGCGGAACGCGTCGAGCCGCACGTCGGTCTTGTCACCGATCTCGACGACGGAAGAATCCGGCAGCGTCACGCGCGCTGCAGCGTGGAAGCCGGTCATCGCGCGCGCGTCGTCGCTCAGCGCGATTCGCCCGGCGAGCGGTCGCGTCGTGGCAGACGCGGCCGGCACCGCATACGAGACGTCGCCGCGGAGATGCTCGAGCTGGTTCGTCGTCTCCGCCAACGCTCGTTGGGCGACAACGGCCAGCGCTGCGCCGAGCACGATTGCCGGAAAAGCGAATGCACGTGCTTGCATCAGTGCGCCTCCGCGGTGCTCGGCGCGGGCAGGTTCGCGGGATCGAGCAGCCGCGACGGGTTCGCCTCCCCGGGCTTCAGCAGGCCGACGACCTCGAAGTTGCGCAGCGCGAGGACCTTGCCTTTCACGAACACCGGCGTCAGCTCGTTCACGATGAAGTGGTCCTTCACGTCCTCGTAGGTCGACTCGCTGATGATGATCTGACCGCCCTTCGCGACGTTGTAGAGCCGCGCCGCCGTGTTGACGTTGTCCCCGATCACCGTGTAGTTCAGCCGGTCGCGCGAGCCGAGGTTGCCCATCACGACCTCGCCGGTGTTCAGCCCCATTCCGACGGTGAAGATCTTGCGGCCCGCCGCGGCCCAGACGGCCATCATCTCGAGGATCCGCTGCTGCTGGCGCCAGGCGGAGAGCACCGCCTCGTGCGCGTCGTTCGGGCGGGGGTTCGGCGCCGAGAACACTGCCATCACGCAGTCGCCGATAAACTTGTCGACGTAGCCGCCGTGCTCGAAGACGAGCTTGCACATCTCCTCGAAGTACTCGTTGAGCGCGGCGTAGATCTCCTCGGGCGACATCGTCTCCGACATCGACGTGAAGCCGCGGATGTCGGAGTAGAAGATCGTCACGCGCACGCGTTTCCCGGCCAGCGCCAGCGACTGCATCGGGTCGTCGCGCGCCAGCATCTCGTCGACCAGCGCCGGCGAGACGTGCTTGCCGAACATCTCGCGGATGACGCGCTTGTCGGCGCCTTCCGTGATCGTCCGGTACAGTGCGACGAAGAGCGCCGCGAACAGCGTCGCCGTCGCGACGTGCACCAGGTTCAGCCAGTGCAGCGTCGCCCCGTAGACGGCCACCGCCAGAACCGCGTAGCCGGCCACGGCGCCCAGCGCGATCGCCACACCGAAGAGCGGCCGGAGCTGCGTGACGACGAACCCGATCAGCAGCGGCAGCAGCACGATCAGCGCCAGATCGAGCGCCGGCGGGACGCGCGCGATGAACCGGTGCCGCACGAGCTGGTCGATCATGCGCAGGTTCCCGAACACGCCGGGCGCGCGGCCGCCGGGCGTCGCGACGTAGTCGCCGAGCGCGGTCGCGGTCGCCCCGATCACGACGATCTTGCCGCCGGCGAACGTTTTGAGCGACGCGTCGTCCAGCTTCAGCGCGTCGGCGAACGAGAGCGACTGGAAGAACGGCGCCGTCTGCGAGAGCGCGCCCGAGGGCGTGACCGTCTCCTGCGTCGTGAACGGGAGCATCAGCATCAGCCGCTCGCCGTCGAGAGGAACCGGCGTCCCGCCGAGCCGCGCGCTCCAGGCGTCGGCCGTGCGGACCGGCACGCCGAGGAACGCCGACGCCGTCGCGGCGGCGAGCGACGGATACGACGTGCCGCCCGCCGCGATCGTCAGCGGCTGGCCGACCAGCCATCCGCCCACCGTGTCGACCGAGGTGAACCCGATCGCGCCGGCCGCGGACGCGAGCGCGGGCGGCGGACGCTGCACGCCGAGCACGCCGCCGCTGGTGATGTTGAGCGACTCGCCGAGGACCGTGCGCTGCGCGCGCATCCCCGCGGCGAACGCCGCGTCCTGGCGCGGATCGGCCGACGGCTCGAAGAACGCGACGTCGAACGTGACGACGCCGGCGCCCGCACGGTGCAGCTTCGTCAGCAGCGTGCCGTACAGCGAGCGCGGCCATGGGAACTGGCCGAGGCCGGGCGCCGTGCGGTCGCGCGGGTCGCGCAGCGACCGCTCGTCGATCGCGATCAGGCGCAGGCTCTCGTTCTCGTCCTCGCGGTCCGGGACGCCGAGCGCGTTCCCGAGCGGCGGATGCGCGCGCGCGAACGCGACCGCCTCGTTCAGCAGCACGAAGTCGGCCGTGCGGTTGAGCGACGGCGCCTGCTCGCGCGGCAGCAGGTACAGCACCGCGCCCGCCAGCGCCGCGATCCCGGAGAGAACCGTCGCGACGCCGAGAATCTTCAGCCGGCGGATGCGCATGCTGGTTTGCTTCCGCCGGCCGCGTTACGTCAGCTCTGGACGCGCCCGATGTAGCGGCGGTCGCGCGTGTCGATGCGGATCAGGTCGCCGGGGTTGACGAACAGCGGCACGTTGACCGTCGCGCCGGTCTCGAGCTTGGCCGGCTTCGTCGTGCCGGTCGCGGTGTCGCCCTTGAAGCCCGGGTCCGTCTCGTCGACCTTCAGCTCGACGTGCGCCGGCAGGTCGGCGCCGATCGGCGTGCCGTCGTGGAACTGGACCGCGATGCGCATCCCGTCTTTGAGGAAGTCCGCCGGGTCGCCGATCAGTTCGCGCTGCAGCGTGAAGTTCTCGTACGTCTCGTTGTCCATGAAATGGTAGCCGTCGGCGTCGTTGTAGAGCATCTGCATGTCGCGGTTGTCGACCGTGGCGCGCTCCAGCTTCTCGCCGGCGCGAAACGTGCGCTCGACGGTGGCGCCGGACTTCACGTTCTTCAGCCGGGTGCGCACGAAAGCCGAGCCTTTGCCTGGTTTCACGTGCAGGAACTCGATCACGGTCCAAAGCTGGCCGTCGATCACGATGGTGACGCCGTTGCGAAAGTCGTTCGAACTAATCATTGCTCTGGCGACGCGCTTTCAGCAGACTGAACCGGTTTTCCGTCCCGTTCCGCAAGCGGCCGATATTGTCGCGGTGACGCCAGACGATCAGCAGCGCGGCGACCAAGCCGTAGGCCAGTCCGACGCGCCCGAGCCCGAACCACAGCACCGGCGCCATCGCGAGCGAGGCCAGCATCGAGCCCACCGACGCGTAGCCGCAGGCGATCACCGCCGCGATCCACACCAGCCCGAAGGCCAGCCCCGCCGGCCACCACAGCGCGATCGTGGCTCCGAGAAACGTCGCGACGCCCTTGCCGCCCTTGAAGCCCAGGAAGGGCGACCAGCAGTGCCCGACCACCGACGCGAACGCGGCCACCGTCGCCGGTACCGGGCCGCCGAGCGCGCCGAACGCCAGGGCCGGCGCGAAGCCTTTGAGCGCGTCGAGCGCGAGCACCGCCGCGGCGCCGCGCTTGCCGAGCGTGCGCAGCGCGTTGGCCGCGCCGATGTTGCCGCTGCCGCTGCGGCGGATGTCGGTCCCGTAGAACGCGCGCGAGACCAGCACCCCGAACGGAACCGCGCCCGCGAAGAACCCGATCACCGCCGCCGCGACCGACAGCCACGGCTCGCTCATTGGGGACGCTCCTCGTAGCGCTCGCCGTGGTCGCCCGCGTCGCGCCGCGAGCGGAACTCGAAGGTCAGCGGGACGCCCTCGAAGTCGAACTCGCCGCGCAGGGTGTTCTCGATGAACCGCCGGTACGACGCAGGAACGAGCTCCGGGTCGTTGACGTGGAAGACGAACAGCGGCGGGTGCGTCTGCGGCTGCGAGACGTACAGCACCTTGAGCGGTTTGCCGGAGTGGATCGGCGGCGGGTGCGCGAGCACCGCGTCGCGGATGATCGTGTTGAGCTTCGCGGTCGGCACGCGCCGGTCGAGGTTCTCGGCGACCTTCTCGACCAGCGGCATCAGGCTCTGCAGACGCCGCTTCGTCTTCGCCGAGAGGAACGTCACCGGCGCGAACGACGCGAACGGCAACTGCGCGTGGATCTCGTTGGCGAGCTCGTTCTGCGAGTACTCGCCGAGCTCGCGCACCAGGTCGTACTTGTTGCCGACGATGATCAGCGCTTTGCGCTCCTCGAGCGCGATGCCGGCGAGGCGGCGGTCCTGCGCGGTCGGCCCGGTCAGCGCGTCGATCAGCAGGATCGCGACGTCGCTGCGCGCGATCGCCTTGAGCGAGCGCAGCGAGGAGTAGTACTCGATCGAGCCGTGGTGACCGGGCTGTCTGCGGACGCCCGCGGTGTCGATCAGCCGGAACGTGCGGCCTTTCCAGGTGTACAGCGTGTCGATCGCGTCGCGCGTCGTGCCGGGGACGTCGGAGACGATCGTGCGCTCCTCGTTCAACAGCGCGTTCAGCAGCGACGACTTGCCGACGTTCGGGCGGCCGATCAGCGCCAGCGACAGCTCCGCTTCGCCGAGATCGCCGGCGTCTTCGGGCGGCAGCTTCTCGACGATCGCGTCGAGCAGGTCGCCGGTGCCCTCGCCGTGCAGCGCCGAGACGCCGTGCGGCTCGCCGAACCCGAGCCCGCTGAACTCGGCGTGGATCGAGGCGGCGGCGCGCGGCGACTCGATCTTGTTCGCGACGAGCAGCACCGGCCGCCGGTTGCGGCGCAGGATCTGCGCGATGTCCTGATCGGTCGGCGTGAGGCCGTCCTGCGCGTCGACGAGGAACACGATCACGTCGGCGTCGCGCGCGGCGGACTCGGCTTGCGCGCGGGTGCCCTGCGCGATGAAGTCCTCGGGATCGGTGTCGGTCTCGATGCCGCCGGTGTCGACCAGCGTGAACGTGCGGCCTTGCCATTCGGCGAGCGCGTAGAGGCGGTCGCGGGTGACGCCGGGCGTGTCCTCGACGATCGCGAGGCGTTGCCCGACCAGACGGTTGAACAGCGCGCTTTTCCCCACGTTGGGGCGGCCGACGACCGCGACGGTCGCCGGGCGCACGCGCAGGGAGGGTGCGAGGGCTTCGGACATGACCGCCCAAGGTTCACAGCGATATGCTCCGTCGCCTCGCGGCGGCCGTCGCGTGCGTGATCCTCTTGGCCGCCGTTCCGACCGGCTCGCTCTACGTGACCACCCTGCCGAGCGGCGCCGACGTCTGGATCGACGGAACGTACGTCGGCCGCAGCCCGCTGGTTCTGGGCGGCCTGCCGGCCGGGCGGCACAGCGTCGGCCTCGCCAAGACCGGCTGGACCCCGCAGCAGCTCGACGCGAGCGTCGTGGCCGCGCAGACGACGTTGACCTCGACCAAGCTCGAGCCGGTCGCGCGCAGCGGCTTCCGGCTCCCCGGGACGGTCGCGGTCCACGGCCTGGTCGCCGAGGCGGTCTTCGTCGACGGCGTCCCGGCCTCGCCCTCGAAGGACGGCACCTACCCCGTCCCGGCCGGGACGCACGAGCTGACCTTCCGGACCCCGCGCGGGCGGCTGAGCCGCACGGTGACGATCTGGCCGCAGACCCGCACCGACGTCGTGCTGCAGGCGGACGTGGAGGCGCCGCGCGCCAGCGTGGTCGCGCCGGCCGAGGACTACGTCCCGCACGACGCGATCAAGATCGTCGCCGAAAGGGTCGTGATCCGCTACGGCAACCACGAGGTCGCCGGCCGGCTCGGCTCGACCGTGTACCGGGTCGACGGCAAGACGGTCGACTACGGCGAGGCGCCGACGATGATCGGCCGCCGCCTCTACCTCCCGCTCGACCTGCTCACCATGCTTTCGGCGGACAAGCGTTAGGCCAAACGCGACCGCGCGTCGAACCGGACCGCACGCCATGGCGCAAATCTACATCGAGACGCACGGCTGCCAGATGAACGAGGCCGACTCGCAGGACATCCAGCGCCGTGCGGTCTCGGCCGGCTTCACGCTGGCCGAGCGGCCCGAAGACGCCTCGGTGCTCGTGCTCAACACGTGCACGGTGCGCGACAACGCGGAGAAGCGCGCGTACGGGCGCATCTCGCACTGGAAGGCGGTCAAGGACGCCGATCCGTCGGTGAAGGTCGTCGTCACCGGGTGCTTGGCGGAACAGGATAAGGACCGCATGCAGCGGATCGTCCCGCACGTCGACGGGATCTTCGGGACGCGCGAGCTGGGCGCGCTCGGCGACGCGCTGGCCGCGTGGCGCGCGGAGTACCCCGACGACGGGTTCAGCGTCGACCGCGAGATCGAGACGATGCTCGGCGGCGCCGGTGAAGGGATCGCCGGACCGTACGACTTCCTGCGCGCGTACGTCAACGTGCAGCGCGGGTGCTCGTACTACTGCACGTTCTGCATCGTGCCGCACGTGCGCGGGCGCTTCGACCACCGGCCGATGGGCGAGATCCTCGACGAGATCCGGCTGAAGACCGCGGCCGGCGCGCGCGAGATCACGCTGGTCGGCCAGACGGTGAACGCGTACAAGGAGCCGGCGACGGGCGCGGACTTCGCCGATCTGCTGGAAGCCGTCTGCGCGCTGGACGCGGTGGAGCGGGTGACGTTCATCAGCTCGCACCCGAAGGATCTGAACGAGAAGCTGGCGCGCGTCTGCGCGACGCTGCCGAAGATGAACCCGCGCTTCCACCTTGCGCTGCAGTCCGGCTCCAACGTCATGCTGCGCAAGATGAACCGCAAGTACACGATCGAGCAGTTCCTCGAGCGCATCACGACGTTCAAGGCGCACAACCCGAGCTGGGCGGTGACGACCGACCTCATCGTCGGGTTCCCGGGCGAGACCGAAGAGGACTTCCAGCAGACGGTCGACGTCTGCGCGACCGGGATCTTCGCGAACGCCTACATGTTCGTGTACTCGCCGCGGCGCGGCACGCCGGCCGCGGTGTGGCACGAGAAGAACCCGGTGCCGCGCGACGTCGCGCAGGACCGCTTCAAGCGGCTGGTCGCGGTGCAGGACGCGGCCGTGCGCGCCTACCACGACCGCAAGGCCGGCAGCACGGTGCGCGCGCTCATCCACGGCGTGTCGCGCAAAGACGTGACCAAGCTGAGCGCAAAGACGCTCGACAACGTCACGGTGAACTTTCCGCTGGTCGAGGCGGTCCCCGACGTCGCGCGCCCATGGGTCGACGTGCGCGTCGAGTCTGCGTCGGTGTGGGGCGTGCGCGGCACGTGCATCGGCCGCGCGGCAACCTACGACGGCGCGGCGGAGCCGGTCGCGCCGCCGCCGATCGATCTGCTCGCCGTCTGACGCCGTTCCACGCCCGCTCGCGCGGCAGGCGAGCGTGTTTCGAGCACGTCCCCGCGGGTAGGATGAGGGTGGAGAAATCCAATGGCTTAGACACAAAGGACCCCGGCCGCAGCGTGCGACGGGGTCCGCCCTTTTTGCGCGTAACGATCTCTTAACGCTTACTGCTGCTGTATGGCAGGACAAGCGTTATCCCGGACGCCAAAGGCCCGGCAGCATGGCGGGGACCGGGCAGTCCGACGTGGACTGGCGCGAGCGGCAAAGCGATCTACGAGTATGGCTCGAGAGCTGTACGGGTGAGCGCGCGCTTTCGGCGGCCGCGATGCGCGAGCGGCAACGCCGGGCCGCGCGATCGCTCTGGGGCTGGCTTCCGCTGGCGATCTTGATCTTCTGGGCGACGTTCATCCTCACGAAGTACATCGCGTTCTCCGCCGACGAGCTGGCGATGCCGGACTACGACATTCTCGTCGTCGGACGAACCGACGATCCGGTCATCACGGATATCGGTGGAAAGGCGAACGCGATGACGGTGCGGTTTCTGCTGCCGCGCGGCGCGAGCGCCGTGCGCCTCGGCGCGGTCGCTTCCGGTCAGGCGTGCGTGCAGCATGCCGCCGAAGAGCCGGTACCGATTCGTTCGGGTATCTGGTACGACGACGCGCCGTTCCTGGACCCCGCCGACAACCAAATGGTAACCGGGCGCCGCGTGCAGATCGACCTGGGGAACCAAATCCACTATCGTGCGATGCCGTTGTACGGGCGCAAGGTGGATGTCGCGGAGATCACGTGCCGGGTGAGCTGGCAGCCGCAGCGCACATCGTTCGCGAGCTACCGCGTCCGCGTGAACAACGTGGATCCCGGGCCGGTGCGCGACGCGCCGAAGCACGCCGATCCGCCGCTCGCGCTCTCGGCGGCGGCGCCGTACCTCTCGGAAGCGCGGCTGCTGACGCTCGCGGCGCGGCCGAGCCAAAGCAACGACGAGCGAACGGTCGTCCCCGACGACTTCGTCGAGATCGCCTGGAAGCCGCTCGACGTTTCCGAGTTCCGTGACGTGATGCTCATCGTCATCGGCGCGTTCATCGCGTTCGGCGCCGCGATCGTCATCGAAGCGGTGCGCGCGCAGATTCAGCTGGCCATCGACGGCCGCAGCTCGCCGGACGGCGAGGAGACGATCCGATGACGAGTGCGACGGTTCCGGCCGGGATGGTCCCGGCTTCGCGCCCGTTGCGCATGGCGCGCGCGATGGCGATCGCGCGGCACATCTACGTGCGCCGGTTCTGGGTGATCGTGGCGGCGTATGCCGCGGCGATGGCCATACCGAGCGCGTTCGACTACGTCGGATTCGTCAATGCCTTCGACACGTTCGCGGACTCGCGCCGGTACGGCGCGGAGCTCTCGACCGCGTTTTCCAGCGCGATGAACCGCATCGACCCGAGCGGCCAGGACTATTTGATCTGGGCGTTCGGCGCGATGTTCAGCGCTCTGATCTACCCCTTTGCGGTCGCCGTGACGATTCTCTTTTTGAAGAGCGTGATCGTCAACGACGGCGCGCGTTTCCGGGATTGCCTCTTCCCGGTCCTCCGCAACTGGCTCACCTACGCCCAGTTCGGTCTGGTCTGGTTCGCCGGTTTCACCCTGTGCCGGAACGCGCTCTTCGCGATGCTGGACGCCATCCCCGATACCAATGTATCGGACCTCGTCGCGGCGCTTCTGTTCGTGAGCCTCGCCGCGTTCCTGTACGGGGTTCAATACGTCGGTTACGTCGCGGCGCTCGTGGCGATCACCATCGACGACGTCGATCCGGTTCGGGCGGCGGTCGCCGGCCTGTGGCTCAGCGCGCGGTACTCGCGCGGCCTGTTCTCGATCGCATGGCGCAGCGCGGCGTTCATCGTGTCGGCGCTGCTCCTCATCGCCGTCGTGTATTGGCGCACCAAGTCGGGCAGCATCGCCGTCGGCATCGGGATCGTGGGCTCGCTGTTGTTCTCATCCTACCTGGCGCTGGGGATAGCGCTGTTCTTCTTCGACAAGCTTCGGCGCGACGGGTACGCGCACACGCCGCTCTGGCTCCGCCTGCGCTAGCGCGGTTTCAGTCTTCGGTGGCGGCGAGGCGGCCGTCCGCGCCGACGCGCAGCTCGTCGCCGCGCCAGCGCACGCCGCCGCCGAACAGTCCCGCGGCCCAGACGGCCACGCCGAAGACGTCGCGCGGCAGCACCAGCCAATCCAAGCGCCGTCTCGGCGTTGCGAAGACGGCCTGTGCGAGCGTATGCAGCACCATGCGCAGCCCGAACGCCGCGGTGAAGACGGCGCGCGCGCGCCGCTTGTCGCGAGCGAGCGCGAAATGCGCGAGGGCGAGCGCGAGCGGGTAGGTCAGCAGGATGCCGGTGTAGCTCGCCGGGCGCGTGGTGCGGATCGTGCGCGCCCAACGGCGCTCGTGCGCGAACAGGGCGCGCAAGTGCGGCTCGCGGACCGTGTTGGCGACGACATACGGCACCAGGCGCACCACCCAGCCGCGCTCGGTCACGAGCCGTCCGAGCCGGTGGTCGTCGGCGAGATGGTCGCCGAGCGCCCGCAGGCCGCCGATCGCTTCGAGCACCGTGCTGCGCACCGCCATCGTCGAGCCGAAGCAGTACCGCAGCGGTTCGAGCGCGTTCGCGACCAGCACCGAGGGCGCGAATTGCTCCGTGATCCACATGGCACCGAGCGCCGAGGCGACGCCGGCGTCGACCGGCTCGCCGCGGTAGAGCGCCGTCGCGGCCCCCGCGCGCGGGTCGTCGAAGGCGTCCGCTATGGCGTCGAGATAGTCCGGCGTCACACGCATGTCGCTGTCGCTGACGACGAGCAGCTCGCCCTTGGCGTGCTCGATCAGCGGCAGCAGGGTCGCGATCTTCGGATTCCGGCAGCGTGCGACGCCGTCCGCCGCGACGACCGTCGTTCGGTCCGGAAACTCGGCCGCCACACGGCGCAGCAGGGGTAGCGCGGCGTCGGCGGGATCGAGCACGCCGAGCACCACGTCGAACGACGGATAGCGCTGGTCGCAGAAGGAGCGGAGGTTCTGCTCGAGCGCCGGCTCGATCCCGCGCACCGGTTTCAGCACCGTGATCGACGGTCTCCGCGACGATGCGCCGAAACGATCCAGCCGCCGGCCGCGCCGGCGAACGCGCGCGAGGCGCACGCCGAACGCCGCGACGCGCGCGATCGCGAACGCGGTGTACGCGACGCTCGCGGCGGCCGCGGCGAACGTCAGCGCGGCGGCGGCGCCGCGCAGATCAGCGCGCATCGGTCAGGCCGCGGAACGCGATCGGCTCGGCGCCGCTCGCGCGCACGGCGTCCGCGACGCGCGGGCTGAGCAGCGCCGCCAGCTCGTCCTCGAGCCGGTACGACGCCAGATCGCGCGCGATCCCCGGCCAGCGGCGCGTCGCGGCATGGAAGTACATCTCCGTCGCGCCGTCGGGCAGGTTCCGCAGAAAGCCGAGGACGCGCGCTTCCGTCATGCGGCCGGTGTCGTTGAAGCCGAAGACGTGGTCGTTGTGCGCGACACCGCCGGCGCGCAGCCGCGCGCGCACGACGCGCAAGAACGGCGCGAGGAACAGCGCGTGCGCGAGGCGGCCGCGGTAGTTCTCGCGCGTCGCCCGCCACGACGCGCCGAACGGCTCGTGCGGCAGGCGCATCGGCGGGCGGCCGTAGCCGCGCGCGACCTTCAGGATCAGCCGCAGCACCGTCGGGTGGAGGTGATAATGGCACTGCGCGTTGACGTGGTCGAGTGGCAGACCCGTGGCGCGGAACGCCTCGAACTGCGCGCGAATCTCCGCTTCGAGCTGGCGCTGCGCGCTGCGGCGGAAGAAGTAGCGCACGCCGGCGCGGGCGAGATCGCTGGAGAACGCGCCGTCCGCGCCGACCAGGTCCGGGATGCGTTCCGGCGGCAGCAGCGGGCGGCCCGCGACGACGACGACGTGCAAACCGACCGCCAGGCGCGGGTTGCCGCGGGCGCGCGCGACGGCATCGCCGGCGGCCGGCTCGGCGACCATCAGGCTGGCGGCGGTGACGATGCCGTCGCGGTGACCGCGCTCGATCGCCTCGTTCACGGGGACGGAGAGTCCGAAGTCGTCGACCGTGACGATCAGGCGGCGAGGCACCGCGCTGCCTCCGCTCCGCGCGCGGTGAAGCCCTGCCCCGACCGCCTAGCCGCGGCGGCGCCGCGCGTGATGCGGAAGCCGAGATCACCGCATACGGGAGGGCGCAGTTATACACGGGCTTGTCCACAGGGATACCACCGCGGCGGCCGGGAACGGGCGGCGGATGCGGTCACGGGTCGCATGACGACCACGGCGTGGTCGCCGATGCTCGAGCAGTACTTCGGGATGAAGCACCGTTATCCCGAAGCGATCTTGCTCTCGCGCGTCGGCGACTTCTACGAAGCGTACGGGGACGACGCCGAGACGATCGCGCGGGCGCTTTCGATCGCCCTGACGTCGAAGGAAGCCGGCGGCGGGCGGCGCGTCGCGATGGCCGGCGTCCCGCACCACGCGCTCGACGGCTACCTGGCGAAGCTGGTGTCGCAGCGGCGGGTCGTCGCGCTCGCCGAGCAGCTCGAAGCGCCGATCCCGAACAAGCTGGTGCGGCGCGACGTCGTGCGCGTCGTGACGCCCGGCACGCTGCTCGAGGAGCACATCCTCGAGCGCTCGGCGCACAACTACTTGGCCGCGATCACCGCGTACGACGACGTGATCGCGCTGGCGCACGCCGACGTCTCGACCGGCCACGTCGCGGCGACGGCGTTCGAGGGCGCTTCGGCGCTCGAGGACGTGCTGGCCGAGATCGCGCGCCTCGATCCGGCCGAGCTGGTCGCCGACGTCCCGGTCGACGTGCGCAGCGCGCTCGACGAGGCGCTCGACGACGCGCGCACGCGCATCACCACGCCGGTCCTCGCCGCGGTCGGCGACCGCCCGCGCGAGACGCTCGACGGGTTCTCGTTCGACGCCTCGCTCGCGATGCACCGCGCGCTCGACGCGCTGGGCGGGTTCGTGCGCCGCGTGAGCATCCAGCAGAACGGTGAGACGGCGCTGCGCGAGCCGCGCTACTACAAGCAGGCGACGTTCCTGGCGCTCGACCCGAACACGCGCAAGCACCTCGAGCTGACGAAGGCGCTCGGCGCGAACCCGAAGGCGACCCTGCTCGCGACGATCGACCGCACGCGCAGCGCGATGGGCTGCCGGCTCTTGGGACGCTGGGTCCTCGCGCCGCTGGTCGACGCCGCGGCGATCGGCGTGCGCGCCGACTGCGTCGAGGCGCTGGTGCGCGACGCGGCCCGGCGGATCGCCATGCAGGACGTGCTGCACGGCTGCTTCGACCTCGAGCGGATCGCGCAGAAGGTGCGCTTCCGGCGCGCGCAGCCGCGCGACCTCGGCTCGCTGCGCCGCACGCTGGCGCTGCTCGACCCGATCGCCGACGCGCTGCGCGAGCCGGCGCTGCCGGCCGGCCTGCGCGGAATCGCCGAGCGCGTCGGCGACTTCGAGGCGATGCGGCGGGATCTCGACGCGACGCTGGTCGCCGACCCGCCCGCGACGCTGGCCGACGGCGGCGTGATCCGCGCCGAGGCCGGCACGGAGCTGGCGGAGTGCGTGGCGCTGCGCACCGACGCGCGCACGCGGATCGCCGCGCTCGAGGACCGCGAGCGCGCGCGCACCGGGATCAAGGCGCTCAAGGTCAAGTACGCCTCGGCCTTCGGCTACGCGATCGAGGTGCCGAAAGCGCAGGCCGGCAACGTTCCGCCCGACTACACGCGGCGGCAGACGCTCGCCAACGGCGAGCGCTACGTCACGCCGGAGCTGCGCGAGCTCGACGTCGCGATCGCTTCGGCCGAGTCGCGCCAGCAGCGGCTCGAGACCGCGCTGTACGAGCAGTTGGTCGAGCGCATCGCCGAGCGCGTCGACGACCTGCTGGTGACCGCGGAAGCGCTGGCCGAGCTGGACGCGTATGGCTCGCTGGCGCAGATCGCCGGCGAGCGCGGGTACGTGCGCCCGTCGTTCGTCGCCGACAGCGTCGTCGACGTCAACGACGGGCGCCATCCGGTGATGGAGGCGCTGCTGGGGTCGTCGTTCGTGCCGAACGATCTGCACGCCGGCGTCGACCGCGCGCGCTTCATCCTGCTGACCGGCCCGAACATGGGCGGGAAGTCGACGTACCTGCGGCAGACCGCGCTGCTGGTCGTGCTCGCGCAGATCGGCTCGTTCGTTCCCGCGCGCGCCGCCAAGCTCGGCATCGTCGACCGCATCTTCACGCGCATCGGCGCCGGCGACGACCTCGCGTCGGGCCACTCGACGTTCTACATCGAGATGTCCGAGGCGGCGAACATCCTGCGGCGCGCGACCGACCGCAGCTTGCTGCTGATCGACGAGATCGGCCGCGGCACCGGCACGGTCGACGGCCTCGCGATCGCGCAAGCGATCTGCGAGTACCTGCTCGAGCGCGAGTCGCGCGCGCCGATGGTGCTCTTCGCGACGCACTTCCACGAGCTGGTCGCGCTCGCCGAGAAGTGGTCGCTGGTCGCGAACTTCCACATCACCGCGGTCGAGAGCACGAAAGGCGGCGCGCCGGTGTTCTCGCACCGCGTGCTGCCCGGTTCGTCGTCGCGCTCGTTCGGGATCGAGGTCGCGCGCATGGCCGGGCTGCCGCCCGCCGTCGTCGCCCGCGCGCGCGAGGTCGCGGCCGCTCTCGAAGGGCGTCCGACGGTCGAAGCGGCGGCGCCGCTGCGCGGCAAGCTCGCGAAGCCGGAGGCGATCGAGCAGCCGCTGCTGTTCGAGCTGCGCTAGCGTCACCGGAGTCCAACCCGGGTCGGAGCATCGGCGGGTACGACGTCCGGGATGGACCATACCGTCTGGCTGAGCAAGAACCAGCTCGCCGCGCTCACGGAGCTGATCTGGGTTCTGATCGCGATCGCGGTCGGGCTCGTGCTGCACCGCGCGTCGTGCTGGGCGCTCTCGCGCTGGGCCGAGCGTTCGCATAGCTGGTTCGCCGCCTCGGTCGTGCGGCGGACGCAGCGCCCGGCGGCGTACATCTTCCCGCTGGTCGCGATCCTCGTCACGATGCAGTTCCTCGATCTGCCGGCCGGATGGGTGCGCACCGCGACGCACGTCAGCGGCCTGTTCGCGATCGCCGCGGTCGGGTGGACGCTGATCGCGCTGATTCGCATGTGGGGCGACATCGTCGTCGCGCGGCACCGCGTCGACGTCGCCGACAACCTGCTGGCGCGCCAGCTCGGCACGCGCGTCGACATCCTCAGCCGCGTCGGCGTGACGGTGGTGGTGATCGTCACGGCCGGGATGATCCTGATGACGTTCCCGCCGATCCGCGCGCTCGGGACGACGCTGCTCGCGTCGGCCGGGCTGGCCGGGATCGTCGTCGGGCTCGCGGCGCGCCCGCTCTTCGAGAACCTGGTCGCCGGGATCCAGCTCGCGCTCACGCAGCCGATCCGCATCGACGACGTGGTCATCGTCGAGAAGCAGTTCGGCCGCGTCGAGGAGATCCACAGCACCTACGTGGTCGTGCGGCTGTGGGATCTGCGGCGCATGGTGGTGCCGCTGACGTACTTCATCAACACGCCGTTCGAGAACTGGACGCGCCGCACCGCGAACCTGGTCGGCGACGTGGTGTTCTTCGCCGACTACGGCGTCGACGTCGACGCCATCCGGGCCGCGCTCCCGAAGATCCTCGAACGCACGCCGCTGTGGGACCGCCAGGTGCAGACGGTCCAGGTCGTCGACACGACGGAGAAGTCGGTGAAGATTCGCGCGCTGGTCAGCGCGCCCGACTCGGCGACCCTGTTCGACCTGCGCTGCTTCGTCCGCGAAGCGCTGGTCGCGTACTTGCGCGACGAGCAGCCGCAGGCGTTGCCGGTGGACCGCGTTCGCCAGCGCGACGAGCCGAACGACGCGTCGCCGCCCGGAACGGCGAACGGGAACGGTGCCCGGCTGCAGACCGCCAATCCGGCCAATGTGCCATCCGGAAGGGATGGCTGACAAGGACCGGTTCACACGACGCTCACAACGCGGCAACCAGCCCGCAACACCGGTGCGCGACGATGTGGTGAGTGAGATGCAAGCAAGAAAACCCGGAATATTCGTTCCCGACCACCCCATCACGGTGGCCGAATTCGCGCGCATGTCGGATGCGGGAGTCTTCGGACACGATCAGAGCGTCGAGCTGCTCGACGGGCAACTGATCATGGTTCCGCGGATGAGCCCCGTGCACGCATATAGCGCCCGCCGCGTGGCAACGTACTTTCACCGCCATTTTGCGGACCGAGCATGCGTCAGCGTGGAGAGTCCCATCACGCTCGACGACATCTCGGAACCGAAGCCCGACGCTATGCTGAACGTCCCACCGCCCGAGCGGTACCTCCACGCGCACCCGACCCCGGATGAGACGTTCCTCGTCGTCGAGGTGTCCAAGTCGACGCTGTCGTTCGACCGAGGCCGGAAGCTGAAAGCCTATGCGCGGCGGCACGTGCAAGAGTATTGGATCGTGAACCTGATCAACGACCGCATCGACGTGTATCGCGGTCCTTGGGGCGAACGCTATGCCAAGCATCTGATCGTCCAGCGCGGCGAGACGATCGCGCCGCAGGCGTTCCCGGACGACACGATCGTCGCGGACGAAATCTTGCCGCCGAAGCGCTGAAGCGGTGCGAGAGCGGTGCCCCGGAGGTTGACGGCGCTCCGTTGAACCCCGTGGGGTGATCCGGCTTCTGGACCCTGAGACGATCGGTCAGATCGCGGCCGGCGAGGTCATCGAACGGCCGCTCTCGGTCGTGAAGGAGCTCGTCGAGAACGCGCTCGACGCGGACGCGACGCGCGTCGCCGTGCGCGTGCGCGGCGGCGGGCTGGTCGAGATCGAGGTGGCCGACGACGGCGTCGGGATCGCGCCCGCGGACCTGCCGCTCGCACTGCGGCGCCACGCGACCTCGAAGATCGCCGACGCAACCGGGTTGACGCAGGTCGACACGCTCGGTTTCCGCGGCGAAGGACTGGCGTCGATCGCCGCGGTCGCGAAGGTGACGATCGTCTCGCGCACGGCGGACGCCGACGTAGCGACCGCCATCGACGCGCACGGCGAAGAGATCGGTCAGCCGCGGCCGCTCGCGGGGCCGCCCGGGACGCGCGTCGTCGTGCGCGATCTGTTCGGCAACGTCCCCGTGCGCCGCGAGTACCTGCGCTCGCCGCCGGCGGAGTTCGCGCGCATCGCGTCGTGGCTCGCTACGCTGGCGCTCGCGTATCCGCAGGCCGGCTTCACGCTGGAGCACGACGGGAAGACCGCGTTCGCGTTCGCACCGGGCGACGATCTCGCGCCGCGCTTGCGGCACGTCTTCGGCGCGTCCTCGGCGGCGCTGGTTCCGGTGCGCGGCGACGAGCGGTTCGCGCGGGTCGACGGCTGGGTCAGCTCGCCGGGTGACGACCGTCCCGACCGGCGGAACCAGATCCTGTTCGTGAACGGGCGGCTGCTGCGCAGCACGCTGGTCAGCGGCGCGTGGGCCGCGGCGTACCGCACGTTCGCGATGGTCGGACGGTATCCGTACGGCGTGCTTTACCTGAGCGTCCCGCCGGGCGAGGTCGATCCGAACGTGCACCCGACGAAGAGCGACGTGCGGCTGCGGCACGGCGACCGCGTCGTCTCGGTCGTCAAGGACGCGATCGCGAGCGCGCTGCGGCGCGGCGCGGTCGAGCGGCTCGAGCGCTCGATCTCGTTCGCGCCGCCGACGCGCGAGTACGCCGGCGGGACGGGCTCGCTCGCGATCGACTGGGCGGACACGCTCGTTCCGGCCGAGCCGAACGCCGCCCACAAGACCCTGCGCGTGCTGGCCCAAATCGACCGCACCTTCATTCTGGCGAGCGACGGCGACGCGGTGGTGCTGATCGATCAGCACGCCGCACACGAGCGCATCGTGTTCGAGCAGCTTGTCGCCAACGCGCGCGCGCGCGCCACGGCCGAGCCGCTGCTGGTGCCGTACACCTTCGAGGTACGGCCCGAAGAGGCGGACCGGCTGGATGCCGCGCTGGACTCGCTCGCCGCCGGCGGCCTGCACGTCGAGCACTTCGGCGAGCGCGCCTATCGCGTGACCGCGACGCCGGCGCGGCTGGTGCATGCCGGCCGAACGCGGCCGTTCGACGTCGCCGACTTCGTCGAGTGCCTCGCCGACGAGGTGCGCGGGCTCGACGGCGACCAGCGCGTGTGGGCCTCGCTGGCGTGCCACTCGGTCGTGCGCGCGGGCGAACGGCTCGAGTATCCGGAGATGACCGCGCTGGTCGAGCGGCTGCAGCGCTGCGAGAACCCGATGCACTGCCCGCACGGCCGTCCGACGATCGTGCGGCTCGAAGCGGACCGCATCGCGCGCCTGTTCAAGCGCATCTGAGCGGCGACGCGGACGTGAGCCACGGCGTCCTCATCCTCACCGGGCAGACGGCGTCCGGGAAGAGCGCGCTCGCGCTCGAGCTCGCCGAGCGGTTCGGCGCGGAGATCGTCGGCGCCGACTCGCGGCAGATCTATTGCGGCATGCCGGTCGGCACCGCGGCGCCGGCGGCCACCGAGCTCGCGCGCGTGCCGCACCATCTCGTCGGTTTCCTCGATCCGCGCGAGCGGTATTCGGCGGCGCGCTTCGTCGCCGACGCGGTTGCCGCGATCGACGCGATCCACGCGCGCGGCCGGCGCGCGATCGTCGCCGGCGGCACCGGCTTCTACGTGCGCGCGCTGACCGGCGACGTCGCGCTGTCCCCGGCGTACGACGCGTCGCTGCGCGAGCGGTTGGCGCGCGAGGCGCGCATCCATCCGGCCGAGGCGCTGGCGGAGTGGCTCGCCGCGCTCGCGCCCGCCCGCTCGGCGGCGGTCGCGCGGAACGATCCGTACCGGATCACGCGCGCGCTCGAGATCGCGCTCGCCGAGCGGGCCGGCGCGCGCCGCGACGACGCACCCGATACGGCGCAAAACCTTCGCGCGCGCGGCATTCCGTTCCGCAAGCTGTACCTCGAGGTGGCGCCCGACGAGCTCGACCGCCGCATCGCCGCGCGCGTCGACGCCATGCTCGCGAACGGCTTGCTCGACGAAGCCGAGCGCGTCGGCGCCGCTGCGGTCGCCGCCGATGCCGTCGGCTACCGGGAAGCGCTCGCGTTCCTCGCCGGCTGGTCGACGCGCGCCGAGCTTCGAACGCAGCTCGTGCGGAACACGCGCCGCTATGCGAAACGGCAGGCGACGTGGTTCCGAACCGAGCCGGGGCTCGTTCGGGTTCCGGCCGGCGGCGCGCTCGAGCGCGCGTCCGCCGAAGCGGGAGCGCTCCCCGGCTGGGCGTAAGGCAGAACGATCATGGCCATCGCACGTCCGCAGCCGCTCCAAGACGCCTATCTGGCCGAGGTGAAGCGGCAGGCCGTGCCGGTGACGATCTACCTCGTCAACGGCTTTCAGCTTCGCGGCGTGGTGAAGGGCTTCGACCCCTTCACGATCGTCCTCGAGTACGAGAAGAAGGCGCACCTGATCTACAAGCACGCCGTCTCCACGATCTCGCCGAACGGCCCGGTCAGCGCGCCGCTCGTGCCCGAGCAAGCCGAGGCGGTCGCGCCGTGACGACCGGCGTCCCGGTCGTGAAGACGAGCGGGACCGGCAACCAGTTCGTCCTGGTCGACGAGCGCGTCGCGCCGCTCGACGACGCGCCGGCGTTCGCGCGCCGCGTCTGCGACCGCGAGCACGGCCTCGGCGCCGACGGCGTCCTCCTGGTCGAGCCGTCGGAGCGCTTCGACGCGCGCATGCGCATCGTCAACGCCGACGGCAGCGAGGCGGAAATGTGCGGCAACGGCATGCGCTGCGTCGCGCGGTATCTCGACGAGCACGACGGCGGCCGCGACACCGCGACCGTCGAGACGCTGGCCGGGCCGATCGGCACGCGCATCCTCTCGCGCGCGCCGTACACCGTCGCGGTCGAGATGGGCGAGCCGCGAATCGGCGCGCCGCACCTGGTCGCGGGCTTTCGCGCGATCCCGGTCGACCTCGGTAACCCGCACGTCGTGATCCGGCTCGAGCGCGACGACCTCGACGGGATCGATCTCGCGCGCACGGGCTCGCTGATCGAGCGCGACGCGCGGTATCCGCACGGCACGAACGTGCACTTCGTCGCGCACGAGCACGGGCGCTGGCGCGTGCGCCACTGGGAGCGCGGCGCCGGCGCGACGCAGGCGTGCGGAACCGGCGCGGTCGCCGTCGCGGCGGTCCTGATCGCGGCGGGCGACGCGACGTCGCCGGTCGCGCTGCACGTACCCGGCGGCGTGCTCGAGGCGATCTGGACGCCCGGCGAGCGGGCGACGCTGATCGGCGACGCGGTGCGGGAGTTCGAGCGCGTCGTCGCATGAGCGGCGCTGATCGCATGACGGGACTCGCGTACACCGACTCGCGCGGCCGTATCTTCTACGACGAGACGCGCTCGCCGCTGGCCGACGGCGGGCTCGAGCGGCCGCCCCGCCGTGAAGAGCTGATCCCCGCGCCGCCCGGAACCGTCACGACGATGCTGCCGGGGCGCATGCCGGTGCTCGCGGGCGGCGGCGTCGCGTCGCGCCGCACCGCGCTGGCCGCGCTGCTGCCGTCGGGCTACACGCGGCTGCTGCTGCCCGCCTACCGGCGCCAGACGAACGCGCCGGAGCTGCCGCTGTTCGGCTACACGTTCGCGTGCGTCGTCGCCGACGAGCTGCACGTCGCCGCCATGCGCACCGACGAGAGCGAGGACTGGACGCCGCGCTACTTCCGCGAAGGCGAGCTCGAAGCGCTCGTCCGCGGGCGGCAAGCCGAGGACCCGCGCAACCGCACGCTGGCGCAGCTCGGCATCTGCGCGCGCGAGTACGGCTGCTTCACCGCGCAGAACGTCTTCATCGAGCGCGGCGAAGCGGCGCTGCCCGTCTCGCCGACCTGCAACGCCGCGTGCGTCGGCTGCATCTCGGAGCTGCCGCCGGACGCCGGGATGCCCTCGCCGCAGACGCGCATCGCGTTCGAGGCGGACGCGGACCACGTCGCGCGCATCGCGATCCGGCACCTCGAGCGCGTGCCGGACGGGATCGTGTCGTTCGGGCAAGGCTGCGAAGGCGAGCCGCTGCTGCGCGTCGTCACCATCGAGCAGACGATCGCGCGGATCCGCGCGGCGCGCCGGAACGGGACGATCAACCTGAACACGAACGGCTCGCTGCCGAAGAGCCTGGCGCGCCTGATCGACGCCGGCTTGCAGGCGGTGCGGGTCAGCCTGAACTCCTTCCGGCCGGCCGTCTACGCCGCGTACTACCGGCCCGCCGGGTACGAGCTCGACGACGTGCTGGCGTCGATCGCGCTGGCGGTGCAGCGCGGCCTGCGCGTCTCGCTGAACTACTTGACGCACCCCGGCGTGACCGACGACCGCGCCGAGGTCGAGGCGCTGGAGCGCTTCCTGCGCGCGCACCCGGTCGACCTCGTGCAGACGCGCACGCTGAACATCGATCCCGAACGCTATTTCGCGCAAGTCGGTCGCCCCGCGGAGCCGCTCGGGATGCGCGAGGCGTTACTCCGCATCGAACGCCTCGGCATCCCGCTGGGAAACTTCACCCACACGCATTAGAGCTGCTCCGGCGCGACCGGATGCCGCGCCGCGCGGGCATGATGCGGGTGGCCGTTGCGTACGGGCGTCACAGGCGGCTGCGGCTTCGTCTGCGGCGTATCGTGCGCGATCGCGTCGCCGCCGAGCGAGAGCTCGTGCGCGTGCGTCGTCACGTCCACGCCGGCGCCGGTCGCGCGCAGTGTCGTGGCGATGCTGCCGCCCCCGCGCGTGCGCGCGGTGACGCTGAGCGAGCCGTCCTGGTTGGCCTTGACGCGCTCGCCGCCGGAGAGCGTCGCCGACTCGCCGGCGCCGAGCTCCAGCGCTTCGCCGTCGTCGAAGATCGCGAACGACCCGTCGCGGTTCATGGTGATCGCGTCCTGGCCGAAGTTCGTGTGCACGGTCGCGGACTGGTTCGTGGTGACGCCGTTCGCGCCGGCCGGGGTGACCGCGGTGGAGACGCGGTAGCCGCCGGGAATCTGGTCGCTGTGCACGAGATCGTCGTGCGACGTCATGCTGTCCCAGTGGGCGTCGACCGCGTGCGCGCCCGAAACGTCGTCGCGCGTCCCGACCTCGCCGATGTGCGGATCGCCGGTCGAGCTGATGTCGACGTCGGAGAACCGCTGCTGCGCGCCGCCGGTCCCGCCCGGTCGCGCACCGCCGGGCGCGCACTGCTGCGCGCCGGTCGGAGTCTGCTGTCCCGTACCGTACGGACTCCCCGAGCCGGCTTGGTTCAGCAGCGAGCCGACGAGCTGCTGCAGCAGGTTCGCGAGTCCCGAGAGGAGCCCGAAGAGCGCGCCGCCCGCGCCGCTCGCCGCGCCGCCGCCGCCGCCGCCGAGCAGCGCGCCGAGCGCGTTGCCCGCGTTCACGCTGCCGGTCCCGCAGCTCCACCACGGGCGCGCCACCGCGTCGGCGGACTGCGGGGCGGCCGCGGAACCGATCGCGCCGTCGCCGGGCCACATGCGGCGACCGTCGCCGGCCGCCACGTCGAGGGAAGAGAGGTCGATCGTCGGCCCGAGTCCGGGCCACTGGGTCTGCATCATCGTGCGTGTCTCCTGGAGGGTGGTCGCCCGTCCATCACGCACGGCGCACGATCGGCTAGGGTTCGGCCGCCGCGGCGGCGTCGCAGCCCGGCCGGTGCGCGTCGCCTTCGCGCTCGATCAGCGCGCCGCACGACTCGCACACGAGATGCAGCCAGCATACCGGGTCGCCGCCGGTGTGGTCCGGCTCGCGGGCCGGTTCGTCATCGCTGGTCATGCTCGCGTTTCTCATCCCGTCTGCCGGCTCGCTGGATCGCTGGAGGGGGTTCCGGCGCACGGCACGTACGCCCGCTTGGTGGCGCGCCGGACCGGGCTCAGCATCACGGAGCTGCAAGATCAGATCTTTCAGCGCGAGGGATTCCGCGTCTCGTTCGAGCGGCTGGGCGCGGGCAAGGACGAGCTGCGGCCGTACGACTATCCCGTGATGGCCCCGCAAGCGTGGACCGTCAGTGACTGGAAGCGCGTCCGCCTCGCGCCGTACGTGCTCGTCTTCCGCAGCGTCACCGTGTACCGGGGTGACGAAGAGCCGATCGCGCGCGACATGAAGCTCGGGCATCTGCGCGACACGTACTACAAAGCGCAGTACGGAACGGTCGCGCCCGACTCCGACTCGGACGTGCCCGACAACGTGGTGTCGATCGACTCCGCGCCGTCGAAGTCGCGCAACAAGCGCTGAGAACGGCCCTCGAGAAGCGCCCGCGCGGCCGTAGAGTAGAACGGTCGTACTAGTGTTTCTCCAATGAACGTCGTGCAGAAAATTCGTAGCATGCTAGGGGGAATCCGGTGCCGGCAATGACGAAAGGATTGCGCGCGGACGGGTCCGGCGCGCTGCCTCTGTGCAGCCCACACCCGGCGTCGGGCCTGTCCCACCCTTCCTCCGCCGTTGAGCACCTCGCGGCACATGAACTTGATGAAGGTTTCAGGTACCGTGGCGCGCGGACTTTGCGCACACCGCCTCTCTGGCACAATCACGGAACAGATTTGCGGCGACGGGACGGCCCCAAACCTCCGGTCAAAGGTCCGGTCATTTTGCATACAAGGAACGACCGCACATCCGTCGGCGCGCTTGCAGTTCGGGCTCGGCATTCCGTAGCCAGGCTGCTGACTTCGTCGCTGATGCGAGCTCGACACCGCGTAGCCTCTCATGGGTCACGGCGTAGCGAGGTTGAGGGGAATTGGAATGGAAGCGGAGGTCCCGTCCGCGCGGCTCGCGATGAGCGTGGCTGCGATCGATGATTGCCCGACCGGTAGCGCGCCGGCCGGGAACGGGAACGCGGCTTGCCACTGTCCCGCGCCGGTTTGGCTCAGGCCGATGCTCTGCGTGCCGATCTGGAGCTTCACCGCGGTGGCGTTGCTTGTCGTAACCACGGCGATCCGAACCGGAGTGCCGTTCGCGAGCACGGTCGGGAAGAGCGTCGCGTAGAAGATTTGGACTGGATCGGACGGCTTTGCGAAGTTGCTTTGCGGCGCGCTACCGAACGTAAAGACGTTCGTTTGCGCGAAGGCGGCCGGCGAGGGATTCCGGACCGGATTCGGTGTCGGCGGCGCCGGACCCGAAGCTCGGACCGGCAGCATTGCTGCGCTGAGGATCGGCGCCGCGACAAACGAACCGCTTCCGGCTGAGGCCGGCACAGTCGACGACCTTGCCGATAGCTGGCCGCTTGGGAGTGGAAGATGCGCGTTGGGGGGCAGCGTCGGCAACGCCGCCGGCGTGGGAATCGCGCGCACGGCGGGGCCGGGCACGATCGGTTTCCCGGGTTTGACGACGTGCGGCGTCACGACGATGATGAGCTCGTTGCGCTGACCTTGCACGTTCTCGTTGCGGAAAACGCGCCCCACGAGCGGCAGATCGCCCAGGATCGGAATCTTGGTCGTCGTCCGGGTGTCGTTTTCTTGGATTAGCCCGCCGATGACCAGCGTCTCATCGTCATGCAAATGAACTGTGGTCTGCGTGTCACGCGTACTGATCACCGGGACGCCCGCGTTCGTCCCGATGAGGCTGTTTACGACAGGATGCAAGACTACGGTGATCCCACCATCCGGCGTCACTGAAGGCGTAATATCGAGCGTGACGCCCGTCTGGAAGCTTTGTACCTGCGTCGTTGCGATGGTACCCGCGTTTCCAGCCGTTGTGGTGAGGATTGAGATGGTGTCCCCGGCGCGGATGGAGGCCGTGCGGCCGGACAGCGTGGTGATCCGTGGATCAGCGAGGACGCGGCCCTTGCCGTTCTGGATCAGCAAGTTCAATTGCGCAGTGAAAGAGATCGGCGTGCGCGTGAGTGCCTGGAACTGGCCGATACGCGTTGGCGTACCATCCGGGTTCGGCAACGGCTGAACCTCGCTGAACGTCGTGCTCAGTGCGGCGGTGCCGAGCTGCAGGCCGAGGTTCTTCGCGACCGTCTCGTCGACTTCGAGGATCTCAGTATCCAAGACCACGAGCGGCGCGACGACATCGACCTTGTCGATGAACTCTCGTGCCGTGCGAACGCTCGCTGGCGGCCCGACCAATGCGATCTGGCCGGGCGTAGGCAACTGGACCACGCGCACATCCGGAGTAACGATCTGAAGCGCCTGCGTGAACGATGCGACAGCGTCGACCCCGCCCTGAGGCTGGCCCGGTACGAAGGACTTCAACGTGAGAAGATCCGTCGACCCGCCGGACGCAGGGCCTCCGGCGCCACCGGGCACACCCGGGGATCCCGGAGCCGGGTCGAGCTGCGAAAGTGCGTCGGCGATACGTTGCTGTTGCGCGGCTGTCGCGGTGACGGCGATCGCGTTCAATGAGGCGTCGACGGTGATTTCGAGTTCATGAAAGCTCCGCCTGAGGAGATCGGCGACCGACGAGGCGTCAAGCGCTCGAATCCGATAGAGCTGGGTGTAGCGCTCGCCGAAGCTTGGAACATCCAGCTGCGCGATAAGCGTCTTTCCGCGCGTCACCGCCTCAGGCGGCCCCGACAGGACGACGGCGCTGCCCGACACGGCGACACGGAGCCCCGGGACCTGCGCGCTGAGCGAGCGCGCCACATCGCGCGGCGACCGGCGCGCAATTGCGACCGCCTCAGCGGCCGTCGGAGTCGGCGAGGGAGTCGCGCTTACAGCATCGAGCGCCGCGATTGCTGACCTGATTTGTTGGGCGTCCGCGGGGGGGGCCGTGACCAGCAATTGCTTCGTGCCCGCCGCCACGAATGCCGCCGATGGAAACGCTGCATGTAGCTTCGCCGCCAGCGCCGAGGCCTGAACGGGACCACGCAGCGCGTACGCTTCGGTGAGTGGAGCCGACGCGCTCTTGACGTCGATGCCTTGCAAGACGGCGCGCAGCGCCTGCACGTCGGCTGCCGAGCCAATCGCGACGAGTGCATTCGAGCGCGCGTCTTCGCTGATCGAAACGCTCGGAAAGAGGGGCCGGAGCATCGCGGCGGCGCGCTTCACCGGCATCATCGTGACCGGCACCACGGCCGGACCGGACACCGCACCGGCGAGCACTTCGCTTCCGCGCTCCACGACGTAGACACCATTGCGCACGTGGTACGTCGCACCGAGTGGATCGAGAACGGCATGCAATGCGCCGGCGAGACGAACGTCGCGGAGCTCGACCGTAACGTAGCCGGAAACCCCTTGGGTGATCGCGAGGTTTGCGCCCGCAGCGCGCGCGATGCGGATGAGGACCGTGCGAACCGGCTCGTTTTGTGCGTGCACGGTGATCTTCTGCTGGTGCCCCGCGTGCGCGGGCGCTGCTACGGCTGTATTCGCCGAGGCTGCAACAGCGGACAGCACGATCGCGCATAGCCCGCGATCGAATACGCCAGAACCGTTCATTTTGCACACCACTTGACCGAGCGAGCGCGTCCGAGTATCGTACGGCTTAGGGTCGTCCGTACGGGTGTTGCGCCGGTTTATCCTCCGGCTTCACGCCATGCGTGCAATTCTAAGTCGCTTTCTACCGCAATGTAGCGAGAGGATTTGGTGTGCGTGTTTCTCCGCGTGTAAGCACGGCGGTGCTTCTTTGTCTCGCCCAAGGCCTATCTCTGAGCCTTGGCACTTTACGGTCGCCCTCGTCCGAGGCACGCGCCGCCGAATTCTACTTGCCTCAGCGCGCCGCTATTCTGGCGTCTTCATCAACAGGAATTCCAAGGAACGCGCCGCAGCGAGCGAAACCGTTCGCTCCAGCGCTTTCACGCGAGCCATCGGAACTTGAACGAGCGATTGCCGCAATTGTACCCGCACCGGGCGCGACCGCGGTCCCTCGCAACGTTCCGCCGCCTCATCCCACGGCGGCACCGTTCGTCCGGTTTCCGATTTTCAAACAGGTCGCGCGACCAGCGCCTCCGCTCGCCGGTGTCCGCCTTTCGGGACCGCCATTCCCGCAACCGTGGATCAACGAGCGAAAGACGCATGCGAACGCGCGCGCAGCAATGGACCGCTTCCGCGGTTCGCAGGGGATCCTCCCGCCGTCGTCGCTGCGCGCTCCTATTGCGTCACGACGTTCCGTTCAAGTCGGAAGGCGAACGTCCTCCGTCGACGTCTCTCAACCGAACGGCACTGGAATCAATCGCTGGTGGAGCTACGTGACCGGCCAGATTCCGGGGGTTGGCCGGTACATGGTGAATGTCTGGAATCAAAATCTGCTCGTGCAAACGGAAGATATGGCGGTTCACCACCGGGGAATCGACTTCGCTTTCCAGCGAACGTACAACTCGCAAAGCGCGCACGACTACGCAGGCAGCGATGGGGCTCCACTCGCAGGCCAGTTCGGAAGCGGGTGGACAAACACGTTCGACGCGCACATCGCGCCGAATTCCGCGGGTGGCGTGTCCGTTTACGATGGTGATGGCACGCGCTATGACTATTCCCTTGACGCGAGCGGAAACTTCACTCCGCCCGCTGGCATGGAAGGAACGAGCATGACCGTCGACGAGGGCGGTGCGGAGTACTACTGGACGAAGAAATCGGGGACGCAATACGCATTCTACGCGCCCCAGTACAGTGGGTCGGTTGCAGCGTACAGCGGTCGCCTATTCCAAATCTCCGGCCGCAATCGAAACGCCTATCTGCGGTTCGGCTACGCCTGGGACGGCGGGGACGCGTCCACAAATGCGCATCTCTACCAGACGGTCGTGACAGCAGAAAACGGCGCCCATGCGGTCCTGCAATTCGCGGACAGCGGCGGGCGGCGCTTGTGTGCATGGCTTCAATACCCGGACCAGACCAGTTATATCTATTACGGCTACGACGCAAGCGGAAATCTGAATTCGCGACAGTTGCTTTCGAATGGCAGCACGGCGAGTAATGGCAGCCCGGCAAGGAATGAGGCGTATACGGGATATGGCGCCGGAGGAACGCTGATCATCACAAATGCGCGTTGGAATCGTTCCGGCGGAAGCGAGGGAGGCGGCGCAGAGTTCTTCATGAGTTCGGGAACGGAACGGCTCAGCGCCGTCGTCGTAGGTGGAATCTTGAATTTCCAGCCGCAGGACGGCACAGGATTGCCCATACAGCCCGGAGTCTCGTCAGGCATCATCATGTCGACCACGAGCTTCGGTCTCGGCTACCCCGGGTACACACCGTTCTCCGACACCGACGGTCACAGCTTTCAGCAGTACTACGATACCATTGGCCGGCCAACTACGCGCTATCTCTACACCGGGTCCCAGTGGCTCTCGTCTTCGGAATCATGGGACGCGCATAACAACATCATCGCCACGGTCAACGAGCGCGGGAAGGAAACGGACAACGTCTACGACGCCAACGGCAATTTGGTCGCGACCGCTGGACCAAGCTCGACGACCTCGGTAGGGATTCTTCGCCCAACCCAGCTGTACTCGTATGATTCCTACAACAACGTGATCGCGGCCTGCGACGAGCATTGGTCGCACACGCATGCCGGTGACTGGAATATAACGGGTCCCCCGGCACCGTCCGACACTCTGTGCCCGACCGCCATTGGCACGGCAACTGCGCCGACCAATTTAGTCATCGCCTATCAGCATCCCGCGTACGAGCCGTATGGGCAAATTGCGTCCATTGTCACTGCAGGCGGGTACTCTCGGACGTTCAGTTACAGTTCCGCGGGACAGCAGGGCGCGGACTATGGGCTTCCCACCAATGAGGTCGGCTCAGCATACACGCAGCCCGTTGATGGAACCTCAAACCAGGAACACCTAACGCTGACTTACGAAGCGCAAGGAAACGTTCAGACTTACAACAACGGCGTCGGAACGACGGCGCTGTCGTATGACGGGCTCGGGCGACTACTTACGAGCACTGATCCGGACGGTGTCAGCACGTATCGGTCATACAATCCCGATTCGACAGTCTCGCTAACAGAAACAGCGTTCCAGCACGCGACAGCGACTGGCGTTCGGTATACATATGACGCGAACTCAAACGTCCAGACGGTAACCCAGCATTTCGGCAGCACGAACGGGGTGACGACGAAATGGTACGACGGCCTTGACCGTCTTGTCGAAGTGAGCCAGCCCCGCGACAGCCACGACCTGTACCCGTTCGCGTGGATGACGCGATACCTTTACGACCTTACCGGCGGTGGAACAATCACGACGGGCTCGGCGCCGGCTTTTCGCGCCTACGGAAATCTCGCCAAAACGCAAGAATATCTTCCCGGCGATGTCGTCATCTGGCGGGAGCCAAACTCGACGTTCGGTGCATCGACCATTCCGTCGCAGCAGTGGCGCGATATCGCCTCGACCGCGTACGATGGCCTGGACCGCGCCGTTACTCAATACCGTGGCGCGGGAATGCAAAGGCTCTCCATGACGTACGATGCACCCGCGGCGCGCGGGGAAGTTGCAACGCACTGTAATGCTAACTCGGAGTGCACCTCGTTTACGTACGACGAACGGGGCAATATCGTTCGCTCCGTGTTCGGTAGTACGACGACTCCCGATCGGACATACACATACGATGAAGCGAGCCGGCAGACACTCGCTTCCTCCGCCAACGGGACTCTCTCGGATTCCTACGACGTGGAAGGAAGAAAGGCCACCCGCGTACAGAACGTCACCGGAGCAGCGAGTGCAACGCTGACATACCATTACTATCCGGATGGCAAACGGTCCGCGGTCGACTTGTCAGGTGCGGCACCCTGGACCAATATGTTGTCGATGGCGTATCGTCCGGATGGCAAGATGAAGACCCTCGCCCTAGCGGCCGCATCGACGGCAACGTGGACTCAGGCGTACACATCCGGAGGGCGGCTGTCGTTGCTGAGTGATTCCACGATTTTAGGCCAGCGCCAGTTCACGTACGATGCATACGGTCGAACGTCGGCCACCTCGGGGCCGACCTTGCAGGAGTCTGGTATTCAGTACGATCCCGAGCATGAAGTAACACAGCAGAGTAAGTCCTACACCTGCTGTAAAGCGCCGGATACGAGCGGTGCTACATACACAAGTCGTGGTGAGCTCCTGTCTCCGAACTACCTTGGCGGCAAGCCGGACACGTACGCGAACGGCATGCGAATTCCGTTTTCGCAGTCGACTCTCTATCCCGGTTCGACGATCAGAACAGCCGACAACACGTTCGACCCGGTGCTCGCCGTGACGTCGATTCGGCACCTTGGACGGTTCTGTGCCCCGAAAGGTGGTGGATGCTCGGACGAGGAGCAGACATTCGACTACGACGCCGTTGGCCGCCTCACTGGCAAGAACACCGGAACAATCCTGGACGGTACGACGGGCGACGCGTACACGAAGACGTACGACGTCGAAGACCATCTCATAACGCAGTCTAATGTGGGGCCAGGAAACGGGAGCCAAGCAGGCTATTCACAGGTAAGCTACGTTTGGGGTCCCGGCGGCCATCCGTTTCGCATGGGAAGTTCGAGCGTCAACACGAGCGACACAACATTTCCCAGCGACTTCCAGTACGACTCGCTGTACTGGGATGATGACAAGCTGCTCTTTACGACGGCACCCAGCGGCGTCGTGGATGCAGTCTACATTGGGAGTACTGCGATCTACGTGGCTGCGTCGGGTACGGTAACGACGCTGGACCGTGACGTGACGGGTCAAGTCGTCGGCTGCCACAATGCGACGGGCTACGGCTTTATGAGCCAGGTCAATGCGCGCTGGATCTCAACCGTCTTCCGAACCGCTCCGGAAGCGATGTGCGGGGTCTGGGCGACAAGCGGCTTCGTGGGCATCACTGCCGGCACGGGAAATCCGGGACGCGGAGGCCTCTTCTGGACAGGGCGCAGCGACGGCTTTACCGACGGGTACAATGCATTCCAAGGCGTGCGGTCGTACGACAATAGCGTTGAAGCGTGGAATACGCCGGATGCGTATCGAGGGAACGTTCACGACCCCGCTTCGCAGAAGCCGTACATGTGGAACAAGAACAACCCATATGCTTACAGCGATCCGTCCGGATTTGATACGATAACGATGTACGCGCGAAGGACCAGCTTCCCGGGCGTTGTGCATTGGTTCATTGAGGTCGAATTCGACGATAACGGACCTTCGTTTCGATTCAGCTTCGGACCATCGAGAGACGGGATCTTTGCCTTTGGAAGCACGTTGGTGCGTAAGGACCAGCGCTACGACCAGGCCTGGACTGAGGGGGCAAATACCGTTGCTACGATCGTCTTGGCGGACTGCAACGGGACGTGTACGCGCGAGAATGGTGGCTTCGACGAGATCAGTCTATGGAAAAATGCGGAGAAGATCAACGATCTCCATGAGACGTACTGGCCCTGGAAGAACAGTAATTCGGCCGCGTACACGTTATGCGTCAAAGGCGGCGGCGGCGCGAACTGCAAGAAAATGGACGAGACGGAACACATGGCGCCCGGCCTACGTAATCTGCTCAATCGCGAGAAGGAGCCGCACGATCTTGCCGCAGAGCTTGGTGGCGAGAGTTTCGACCAAATTCGACAAGCGACGCGGCCGTGATGTCATGCGACTGATTCGACGAGTCGCAATAGTCGCCGCCGCAGTTGTGATTGCTGCGGTCGTCGCCTGGAACATCGTTCGGATCGTGAACGCGAGCGGCGAGCAAGCTCGCAAAGACGCGGTACTCCGCGTCCTCCGCCGCGGCGAAAGTCGCGACGACTTCTACCGCGCAATGAGAGCGATTGGCGTAACGCCGCGGAACTCTTCGTTCATTCGCCGGGACGCGCGTGGAACGCGGATTCACAACCGGGACTTCCCGCTTCCCTCTCTGAGCGATCCGAACCCCGGTGTGCATATGGCGTTTCACCGGCTCGGTGGACTGTTCTTATGGAATTATGACCTCATCGAGGTGACGTTTGCAGCTGACGATCGCATAAGCGGATGGACGGTTAGCACGTACCAAACCGGTGCGTGAGGGCCTTCTTCGGACGACAAGTTTGTGCGAAACAGGGACGAGAGAACGCTTCCAGTTGATCTCGGCGATGTCTATGGAGGAGATCGACAGCACGCGCTTTCCACGCGCCGGACGTCGTGGTACCTGACCGAGCGCCCTATCCCGCTACCGGAAGAGCAACGCGCTGAGCAGGCACAATGCTGCGGGAAGCGCCTGGATCACCATGATGCGGCGGCTCACCGTCAGTCCGCCGTAGACCCCTGCGATGACGACGCATGCGGCGAAGAAGATCACGAGCGGCTGCTGCAGCGGCGGGCCGGCCGCGATCGCCCAGATCAAGCCGGCCGCCAAGAAGCCGTTGTAGAGGCCCTGGTTCGCGGCGAGCGTCTTCGACTCGGCGGCGAACTCCGCGGTCGTGCCGAAGGCGCGGCGTGTCGACGGCCGCGTCCACGCGAACATCTCGAGATACAGGAAGTACAGGTGCTCGAGCGCCACGACGGCCGCCAGGACCAGCATTATGACGTGCATCGTTATCAGCCCACCAGCGCGCTGCAGACGTCTCGCCGCGTGTCGCGCTTGATCATCGCGATCACGTCGTCGCCGCGCTGCAGCTCCGTGTCGCCGTTCGGCACGACGACGTCGCCGTTGCCGCGGTCGACCGCGACGATCACGCTGCCGCGCGGCAGCCGCACGTCCGCGATCCGCTTGCCCTTCGCCGGCGAGTCGTCCGCGATCCGCAGTTGCACCAGTTCCACGTCGCCGCGGCCGACGCGGGCCAGCGGTTCCAGCACGCCGGCGTTGACGCGCTCGTCGATCAGCTCCAGGATCAGCTCCGTCGACGAGATCAGGCTGATCGGATGATCGCCGTCCAGGCTCTCGAAGATCAGCTTGTTCTTCGGGTTGTTCACCCGCGCGATGCAGCGCGCTTTGGAATGCTTCTTGGTGATGATGCAGACGACCAGATTGTCTTCGTCGTCGCCGGTGTCGGCGACCACGACGTCGGCGCGCACGACGCCCGCCTGCATGAGCACGTTCGGGTCGCAGCCGTCGCCGACCACCGCGACGTCGGTTTCGAGCAGGTTCGTCATGAGCTGCGCCTTGCGCGCGTCCTTCTCGATGACGACGACCTCGTGCTGCTGCTTGATCAGCCCGCGCGCCAGGTACGTCCCGACCTTGCCGCCGCCGATGATGAGGATGAACATCAGGCGCTCAGCCGTGACTCGGGCCGCGCCGATGAGAACATCGCGGCGAACTGCGAGAGCGACTCCGGCGAGACGATCGCGTTGATCTCGTCGCCCTCCACCAGCACGTCGGTCGGCGCCGGGACGCTGACGCTGCCGAGCCGCCGGATCGCGGCGATGCGGATCTTGTGATCCTCCTCCACCTCGTTCACGAACTTCCCGGCCTGCGCGCGCGTCACGGTCGCGATCAGCGAGCTCAGCTTCCCGAAGTCGAACGGGACCGAGGCGTAGGCGACGTCCTGCAGGCGGTCGCGAATGAGCTGCGCGCCGATCGTGGTCGGCGAGAACGTCTCGATGCCGAGCTCGCGGTAGAGCTGGCCGCGCGGCGGGTCGTAGATGCGGCACACGATCTTCGGGATGCGAAACATCTTTTGCGCGATCAGCGACGCCATCACGTTGCGGTTGTCGCCGTCGGTCACGGCGACGAAGCCGTCGGCGCGCTCGGCGCCCGCCCGCTTGAGGACGTCGTAGTCGACGCCGGTCCCGACTTCGACTTGTCCGCCGAACCGGTTGCCCAGCCGCTTGAACGCGGCCGGATTCTCGTCCACGACGATGACGTCGTGCTTGTCGGCGACGAGCAGCTTGGCGAGGGTCGAGCCCACGCGCCCGCAGCCGACGATCAAGTATCTCATGGGGCGTCCCCAGCCTTCGGTGCGGTAAGGCTTGTTCCCGCGGGAAGGAGAGGTGCACCGGTCTGCGAACTCGGGGGTTTTGGTCCGACCCTTCGACAAGCTCAGGGTGACAGCCGCGGGGCGTAGCTCAGCTTGGTAGAGCGCTGCGTTCGGGACGCAGAGGTCACAGGTTCAAATCCTGCCGCCCCGACCACCTCAGAAAACCGGCCCCTCGCGAGGGCCGGTTTTCTTTCTCAGTAGTCGATGTAGAACGGGCGCTTGAACTTCGCGTAGACGTCCTCGACGCGGTGCATCCAGAAGCCGCCCGGCTGCGACGTCATGGTGAAGCCCGGAGCCGGATACGGCTGGCACGTGTTGTTGTCGTACCACTGTGAGTGGAAGACCGTTCCGGCGCCCGGCACGACGCGCGGCGGCAGCGGATCGGTCACCCAGAGCCACGCGCGGGTCGCATAGATCGTCGGATACGAGCCGCCGTTCTCGAGCGTCACCGTCGCGTAGCGCTTCGCCAGCGGCGGCCACGCGAGGACCGAGAACAGCGTGTTCCCGCTGCAGTCCGGGGTCGTGAAGAGCGTGTTGCTGCCTCCCGTCCCCTGCAGGCCGGAGACCGAGTCCGGCGTCACCTTCAACGCGACCGCGTCTCCGCCGCTCAGACGGTACGCGAGGTACCCGACCAGCGGCTGCGGGCCGTAGCTGTTGTCGTAGGTGATCAGATCTCCGAGCGCCTTGCCGTTCTTGTCCCAGACCTTCTCGCGGCAGCAGTGCGGCGCCGGCGGGTGGGGACGGACGCCGCCGTCCCCGGGCGCGACGGCCGCGCGAGAAGCGGGTTGCTGGGCGCCGGCCAGCGCCGCGGCGCCGACGACGATGACGAGCACGGAGAGCAGGGTCGTTCGCATGCGGTTCCTCCTGGGAGCAAGCCCGACCACCCGCCCGCTCGGTTTTCCAGGCGGCTCGCGGCGCTCCCGCCCGCGACGAGGGCAGGTTCACCGCGACGGCGGCGCCAAGCGGGGTCGCCGTTGTTCTCACGTTTCAGTCCCGCTGCCCGGCGCGTGCTTCGTGCCGCCGAGCAAGAATGCCGGAACCACAACCACTACTACGTCGGGGCCGAGCACATGCTGTACGCGCTGCTCGAGGAGCACGACGGCACGGTCGACGAGCGCCTCGCGGCCGACCGGGTCGAGCCGGCGCAGGTTCACGCCGAGGTGAAGCGGGCGCTCGGGACCGGTGAGGGCCGGACCTGGGAAGGCATCCTGGTGACACCTCGGGTCCGCAAGATCGTAGAGATCGCCGAGCGGCTCGCCGGCGACCGGGACGTCGAGCCGATCGACCTCTTCGAAGCGATCCGCGCCGAGGGCGGCGGGCTCGCGGCCGAGATCTTGAGGCGCGCATGGAACACCTGACCACGACCCTCCGCGACATCATCGTCCACTTCGGCTACTTCGGGCTGTTCATCGTCGTGCTGCTGGGGAATCTCGGGATGCCGGCGGCGCTCGAGGTGATGGTGCCGACCGCGGGCGGGCTGGCGGCGCAGGGCTATCTGCCCGCGGTGGGAGCGCTGCCCGGGTGGACGGTCGTCGGGATCGTGGCGACGCTCGGGGAGCTCGTCGGGACGACGATCTTCTACGCGATCGGCTACTACGGCGGGCTGCCGTTCGTCCACCGCTACGGCAAGTACATCCGCTTCCGCGAGCACGAGTACCAGCGCGTCCACGCCTTCTTCGAGCGCTACGGCCGCTCGACCGTGTTCTGGTGCCGGTTCGTGCCGTTCATCCGCGGGTTCTCGTCGCTGCCGGCGGGCGTCTCGCGGATGCAGAAGCGCTATTTCTTCCCGTTCACGCTGCTCGGCTCGGCGATCTTCTCATTCGGCCTCGCGTACCTGGGCGACGTCGCCGGCCACAACCTCGACGCGATCCTGGCTTTGGTGCACAAGGCCGGGCTCGCGATCCTCGCCGGCGTCGTGGTGATCGCCGTGCTGGCGTTCGTCATCCTGCGCCGGCGCCGCGCCGGCCGCGCCTAGCACCGCCGCGGCCGCACGCCCGGGGCGCGGAACCGCCGCTTCCGCGCGCGTATCATAGAGAAGATGGCCGTCGAACCGACGCGGCTCGAACGCACCCTCGCGCAGCTTCCCGACCTGCCCGGCGTCTACATGATGATCGGGGCGGACGGCCGCATCCTGTACATCGGCAAGGCCGTCTCGCTGCGCAACCGCGTGCGGTCGTACTTCCAGGACTCGGCGGCGCACCCGTACCGCACCGTGAAGATGGTCGAGCGCGTCGTGGACGTGCGCACGATCGTGGTCACCAACGAGGTCGAGGCGCTGATCCTCGAGGCGAACCTGATCAAGCGCCATCAGCCGCCGTTCAACGTGCGGCTGCGCGACGACAAGCGGTTCCCATACCTCAAGGTCACCAGCGAGGCGTTCCCGCGCGTCGTGTTCACGCGGGTGGTGAAGGACGACGGCGCGCGCTACTTCGGGCCGTACACGAACGCGCACGGCTTGCGCGAGCTGATCGATCTGGTCCGCATCGTCTTCCCGCTGCGGACGTGCCGCGAGCCGATCGACGGCCGGCGCAAGCGCCCGTGTCTGCAGTACCACATCAAGCGCTGTCTCGCGCCCTGCGTCGGCTACCAGTCGGAAGAGGACTACGACCGGCTGGTCGACGAGGTCGTGCTCTTCCTCGAAGGGCACTACGCCCCGCTGATGGAGCGGCTGCAGCGCGAGATGACCGACGCCGCGGAGCACTTCAACTTCGAGGCGGCGGCGCGGCTGCGCGACCGCATCATCGCGGTGCGGCGCACGATCGAGGCGCAGAAGGTCGTCTGGCGCTCGCGCATCGACGTGGACTTGATCGCGCTGGCGCGCGCGCACGGGCAAGCCTGCGTGCAAGTGTTCCTCGTGCGCGACGGCAAGCTGCTCGGCAACGAGTACTTCATCCTCGAAGGCGCCGGCGAGCGCGAGGACGCCGAGATCATCTCGGAGTTCATCAAACAGTTCTACACCGCGCGCACCGGCAACTTCGGCCAGGACGCCGCGTACAGCGCCGAGATGACCGGCTCGCCGCTCGCGCTGCGCGCCGCGCGCGATCAGCAGGCGCCCGTGGCGCTGAAAGCGCGCGCGCGGCAGCGGCGCGGCTTCGAGGCGGCGGTCCCGAAAGAGATCCTGGTCGAGGCGCGGCCCGAGGACGCGAGCGTCATCGAAGCGTGGCTGACCGAGATCAAGGGTCAGCGCGTGCGCGTCCTCGAGCCGCAGCGCGGCGACCGCGTCGACTACCTCAAGCTGGTGAAGAAGAACGCGGAGCAGAACCTGCGCGCGTTTCTCGTGCACCAAGAGGCGACCGAGAGCGCGTCGGCCAGCGCGCTCACCGAGCTGGCGGCCGCGCTCGATCTGCCGGAGCCGCCGCACCGCATCGAGTGCTACGACATCTCGAACATCCAAGGCACGAACTCGGTCGCGTCGATGGTCGTGTTCGTCGAAGGGCGGCCGAAGAAGAGCGACTACCGGCACTTCACCATCCAGGCCGTGCAAGGTCCGGACGATTTCGCCTCGATGCAGGAGACGCTGCGGCGCCGGCTGCGGTATCTTCGCCGCGACGCGGACCGTCCGCCGGTCGCGGAGAGCGACGCGGCGACCGCCGCGATCGAGGCGCAGGCGCGCAAGCACGAGCGGTTCCACGAGAAGCCCGATCTGCTGCTGATCGACGGCGGGAAGGGGCAGCTCAACGCGGTCGTCGAGGTGATGCAGGAGATGGACATGTGGGGCATCCCCGTCGCCGGGCTCGCGAAGGAGCACGAGTGGCTGTTCGTCCCGGGGAATCCCGAGCCGATCGTGCTGCCGCCCAACTCGCCGGGGCTGCATCTCGTGATGCGCGTGCGCGACGAAGCGCACCGCTTCGCGATCACGCACCATCGCGGGAAGCGCGGCAAGGCGATGACGCGCTCGGTGCTCGACACGCTCGACGGCGTCGGGCCGGTGCGCAAGAAACGTTTGCTGACCGTGTTCGGCTCGGTGCGCGCGATCAAGAACGCGTCGGTGGACGAGATCGCCGCGGTGAAGGGCATGACGGCCGGGCTGGCGTCGCAGGTGAAGGCGGCGCTGGGCGGGTAGCGGATGCGCATGGAATCGCGGAGCGGTCGCTGACGTGGAGAAGACGCAGAAGCTGCTGACCATCGCGCTGGCAGTGCTCGCGCTCGACGGCTGCCGCGGCGCGTCGACGCAGCACGCCGCTGCGCCGGGCGCGAGCGGTTCGCCGACGCCGGCCGGGCACGGTTCGCACTACTACGGCGGGCACCACGGCAGCTTCGCGGCGGGCGCCGCGGCGGGGATCCTGTTGGGACGGCATCGGAACGCCGCTCCGCCCGCCGGCTACCACCCGGGGTACGGCGGCGGTACGGTGGACCGGACGCTCGGCGGAAACCGCAGCGTCAACGGCGGCGGGATCTTCGGCGGGCGCGGCGGCGGCTTCGGTGGGTCGGGAGCGCGTGGCTTCGGCGGCTGACGCCGTCGCGTTCTGGGACAGCTACGAAGGCCATCACTACGCGTTGCCGGACGCGGTCGTGCTCGAAGCGGCCGACGTCGACGCGGTTCGCGCCGCGGCGCGCGGCGCGTGGGCGATCTACGAGCGCGTGGCGCCGCTCGTGCGCGCGCTGCCCGACGAGGGACTCGCAGCGCTGGGGATCCCCGCACCGGCGTACGGCGTGGTGCGGCTGCGCGACGAGCGCGCCGGCGAGACGCTGGTGGCGCGGTTCGACTTCTTGCGCGAGGACGGTGAGTACCGGGTCGTCGAGCTGAACGCCGAGACGCCGTTCTTCATGGTGGAGTCGTTCGTCGAGAACGGCGTGCGCGCGCGCGCCGCGGGGCTGCGCGATCCGAACGACGGCGAGCGCGCGCAGCTCGGCGCCGCGATCGCTGCCGCGCTGGAGCCGCTGGCCGGCGGCGCCCGCATCGGCGTCGTCGCGACGAACGTGTACCGCGAGGATGCGGGCACCGCGTGCTTTTTGCGGGATCTGATCGCGGAGCACGTCGACGCCGAGGTCGCGTTCGTGCCGGTGCACGAGCTCGCGGTCATCGACGGCGTCGCGTGCGATGCGGACGGGCCGCTCGACGTGCTGTACCGCTGTTATCCGCTGGAGCACATCGCCGCCGACCGCGACGGCCCGGCGCTCTTCGACGCGGTCGCCCGCGGCGCGTGCCGGCTGCTGAACCCGCCCTCCGCGCTGGCGCTGCAGTCGAAAGCGACACAGGCGCTGATCTGGGGGCTGTACGAGCGCGGTGAGCTCTTCGACGCGGGCGAGCGCGCGACGATCGCGCGCGCGTTCTTGCCGACCTACTTGGACCGGCCGGACGACGGCGGAACCTACGTGCGCAAGCCGGTGCTCGGGCGCGAGGGGATCGGCGTGACCGTGCTCGACGCGGACGGGCGCGAGATCGCGCGCGGCGAGCGCGCACCGCGCGCGTACGGCGAGCAGCCGGCGGTGTACCAGCGCTTCGTGCGCGCGCCGCGGCGGCGCGTGCGGCGCGCCGACGGCGTCGCCATCGACGGCGAGGAGCTGATGACGTGCTTCGTCGCCGGCGGGCGCCCGAGCGCGGTGGGGATGCGGATCGGCGGGCCGGTGATCGACGCCTGGAGCCATTTCGCGCCGGTCGGGAGTCCGTAGAACGGTGTTCGATCCGTATCCGTTCGTGAAGCCGTTCCTGCACGCGCTCGATCCCGAGGACGCGCACGAGCTCACGTTGCGCGCGCTCGAGATGCACGTCGTGCCGAACCAGCCGCGCGACGACGATCCGGCTCTGGCGACGACGCTGTTCGGGCGCGCGATCCCGAACCCGGTCGGGCTCGCAGCCGGGTTCGACAAGAACGCGCGCGTGTACGAACGCATGGCGGCGCAAGGCTTTGGTTTCGTCGAGGTCGGCGGGGTGACGCCGCTGGCGCAGGCCGGCAACCCGCGGCCGCGGGTGTTCCGGCTGCCCCAAGACGGCGCGGTGATCAACCGCATGGGCTTTCCGAACGAAGGCGCCGACGCGATGGAGGCGCGGCTGCGGGCGAAGGGACGCCCGAACGGTATCGCGCTCGGCGTCAACCTCGCCTCGAACGCCGAGAGCGCCGATCCGGCCGGTGATTTCGTGCGCCTCGCGCAGCGCTTCGCGCCGTACGCCGACTACCTCACGCTCGACGTGTCGTGCCCGAACACCGCGAACGGTCAGGTCTTTCTCGACCCGGCACGGCTCGCCGACCTGCTCGCGCGGCTCGCCGCGGTGGAGTGGAGTCCGGCGCGCCCGCCGCTGGTCGCGAAGCTCTCTCCCGACGTCGACGACGCGCTGCTGGAGCGGTTGGTCGCAACGCTGCTCGACGCGCGCATCGACGGCATCGTCGTGGCGAACACGACCCGCGCACGATCTTCCGACTTGCGCGGCGCGTCGGCCGGCGAGGCGGGCGGTCTGTCGGGAACGCCGCTGTTCGGGCCGTCGACCGCGATGCTGGCGCAGGTGCGAGCGCTCACCGGCGGCGCGGTGACGCTGATCGGTGTCGGCGGCGTCGCGAGCGGAGCCGACGCGTACGCGAAACTGTGCGCGGGAGCGAGTGCGGTGCAGATCTACACCGGGCTGATCTACGGCGGCACCGCCCTGGTGACGCGCATCAAGCGCGAGCTCGCGCTGCTGCTGAAGCGCGACGGGCTCGGTCAGCGTGACGCTCCGACGTTGAGGTGAGTGCGCCCGCGCGAGCGGTCGCCGATCCGGCGGGCGGGGCGGTTTACAATCCCGTCGCCGACGCCAGCCCGATCACGTTCAGCTCCGAGGTCTGGCCCTTGCGGACGACGACCTGCGTCGAGTAGGTCGAGTAGCCCGGCGAGCTGATCTGGATCGTCTGGGTGCCGGTCGGCACGTTGTTGATCGTAAATTTGCCTTGGTCGGCGGGCGAGAGACGGGTGACTTGCACGCCGATCTGGATGGTCGCGGTCTGCACCGCGACGGTCGGCGTCTTCGCGTCGACGATCGTCCCGACGACGCTGCCCGTGTCGGTGACGCCCTGCGGGTTGGGGTTCTCGCAGCCCTTCGCGCCCAGCAAGGTCACGGCGGCGGCCGCGACCAGACCGAGGACGGAGGCGCGCCGGGTGAAGTTCGTGTATACTTTCAGGTCGTGTCTCCCTATGGTCCGGTCGCCATCTATCTCGCCGTCGCGTTCGTCGCGTCGGTCGGATTCTGCCTTTTGCCCGGGTTGCTCGCTCGCAAGAAGCCCAACCCGGTCAAGTCCGAAGCGTACGAGTGCGGCGTCGAGCCGACCTCCGACGTCTCCGGCCGCTTCCCGGTCCGCTTCTACCTGATCGCGATGCTCTTCGTGATCTTCGACGTCGAGGCGGCCTCGTTCTATCCGTGGGCGGTGCAGATGCACGCCCTGCGCGTCTTCGGTCTGCTCGAGATGCTGATGTTCGTCATCGTGCTCGCGATCGGGTATGCGTACGTCTGGAAGCGAGGCGGTTTTCAGTGGCGCTAGGGAACAGCGGCGGCGATTTTCTCCTGACGACGGTCGACTCGGTGGCGCGCTGGGCGCAGTCGTCGAGCGTGTGGCCGCTGACCATGGGTCTGGCCTGCTGCGCGATCGAGATGATGACGGCGACCGCGCCCGAGTACGACATGGCGCGCTTCGGCTCGGAAGTGTTCCGCGCGTCGCCGCGGCAGGCCGACCTGATGATCGTCTCCGGCCGCGTGGCGCAGAAGATGGCGCCGATCGTGAAGCGCCTGTACGACCAGATGGCCGACCCGAAGTGGGTGATCTCGATGGGCGCGTGCGCCTCGAGCGGCGGCGTCTTCGACAACTACGCGATCGTCCAAGGCGTCGACACGATCGTGCCGGTCGACGTGTACGTGCCGGGCTGCCCGCCGACGCCGGACGGCTTGTTGTACGCCGTCAACCTCATCCAGCAGCAGATCAAACAAGGCGGCCGCGGCGGCATCCTCGCCCGCGCCTAGCACCGCAGAGACAGGACGCATGCCCAGCTCACAAGCGCCGCCGGCGGGCGCGACCGCCCTCGACCCGACCGCGGTCCGCCCCGACATCGCCGACGCGCGCATCCTGCGCGTCACCCCCGCCGAAGTGCGCGCGACGCTCGAAGGCCTGAAGGCCGACGGCTTCGCGATGCTGCTGGACGTCGGCGCCGCCGATTACCCGGGCCGCGAGCCGGCGCGCTACGACGTCGTCTACCATCTGCTGCGGCTGGCGCCGCGCATCGCGAGCGTCGCCGAGGTCGGCGCGCCGGAGCGCGTGCGCGTGCTGTGCGGCGTGCCGGAGAACGCTCCGACGGTGCCGAGCGTGAGCGACCTGTGGCCGAGCGCCGACTGGGCCGAGCGCGAGGTCTTCGACCTGTACGGCATCCGGTTCCACGGCCATCCCGATCTGCGGCGCATCCAGATGCCGGACGAGTGGGAAGGCCATCCGCTGCGCAAGGACTATCCGCTGCGCGGTCCGGCGCGCGAGCGCACGCCGCGCCCGTCGTTCGCGCTGAAGTCGAACGTCGGCGCCGGCACGCCCGCTTCCGGACGCACCGCCGCCGCGCTGCAGAAGCAGATCGCGCAGGCGCGCGGCCGCAACGAGTTCCACGGGGCGGCCGATCCGATCGCGGCCGCGCAGAGCGCGAAGCACCCCGGCGGTACGGTGACCGCGGGTTCGGCGACGCCCGAAGAGCTCGCGCAGCGGCCGGTCAACCTCAAGACGAAGAAGGACGATCTCTAGGTGACGATGTCGAGCGTCGCGCCCGAAGCCGCGGGCGGCTATGCCGTCGACGTCGTCGAGCGCACGGACACCAGCATGGTGCTCTCGATGGGGCCGCAGCACCCGTCGACGCACGGCGTGCTGCAGATCATCACCGAGATCGAAGGCGAGATCGTCACCAAGGCGTCGCCCGAGATCGGTTATCTGCACACCGGGATCGAGAAGAGCGCCGAGAACCTCTTCTGGTCGCAGGCGTCCACCGTCATCGAGCGGATGGATTACCTCTCGCCGCTCACCAACGCGCTGTGCTACTACCTCGCGGTCGAGAAGCTGCTCGGCATCGACACGCAGATCCCGGTGCGCGCGCAGCGCATCCGCGTGCTGCTCAGCGAGCTCTCGCGCATCGCCTCGCACTGCGTCTGGCTGGGCACCGGCGGGATCGACCTCGGCGCGCTGACGGGGTTCTTCTACGCGTTCGACGTGCGCGAGCGGATCCTCGATCTGTTCGAGATGTCCGGCGGTGCGCGGATGCACCCGAACTACATCCGGATCGGCGGCGTCGGGCAGGATCTGCCGCAAGGGTTCCTCGCGAAGCTCGACGGGTTCATCGCGATGTTCGAGCCGCGCATGCGCGACCTCCGCCGCCTGCTCCAGAAGAACCCGATTCTCCAGGACCGCATGATCGACGTCGGGATCATCTCGCCGGAGGACGCGGTCGCGTGGAGCCTCACCGGCCCGGTGCTGCGCGCGACCGGGATCGCGTACGACGTCCGCAAGGCCACGCCGTACAGCGGCTTCGAGAACTACGAGTTCGACGTTCCCGTGCGGACCGAAGGCGACGCCTACGCGCGTTTCCTCGTGCGCCTCGACGAGATGGACGAGTCGATGCGGATCATCCGGCAAGTTCGCAAGCACCTCGACGAGCCCGGCCCCTGGCAGATCACCGACACGAAGTTCGCGCCGCCGCCGAAGGAGACGATCGCGCTCTCGATGGAGGCGCTGATCCACCACTTCAAGCTCGTCTCGGAGTCGTTCCGGGTCCCGCCCGGCGACATCTACCAAGCCGTCGAGGGCCCGCGCGGCGAGCTCGGCTACTACGTCGTCTCCAACGGCGACAACCGCCCGTGGCGCGTGCGAACCCGCCCGCCGTCGCTCTACAACCTCCAGGTGCTGAAGAAGATCGCGATCGGCGAGCTCATCGCCGACATGGTCGTCATGATCGGCTCGCTGGACCCCGTCTTCGGAGAAGTCGACCGCTGACGCTCCCGCGCAAGCGCGGCGGCTTGCGGACGTGCTTCAACAAGAACGGCTCGCCCAAGGCCGCGTTCGCAACGAAGAAGCTCGCCGAACGCGCGATCCCGGCGACCAGCGTCCGGCTCGCGCCCTACGCCTGCGCGAAGCACGGCTGGCATCTCGGCCACGCGAAGCGCTGAACCCGGCGTCCGTGCGAGCCGCGCGCAATGTCATCCTGAGCTCGTCGAAGGATGATCGACCGGACCGTCGCGCTTGGCGTACAACTGCCCGATCGCGCCGAAGCTGCCGGGTTGGTGGCCTTGCGTTAGGAGCAGCCGGAACAACGTCGTCACCGCTTCGGTGACCGGCATCGGTGATTTCGTCGTGCGCGCCATGTCGCCGATGATGTCGAGATCTTTCAGGAGGATGAGCCGCTCCGTCGGGCGGTAGCGCGTGTCGGCGATGTCGTGCGCGTGGACGTGGCGGATCGCCGAGTCGGCCCAGCCGCCTTCGAGCGCGTCGATCATCAGGTGCGGGTCGACGCCGCACCGGCGCGCGTAGGAGATCACTTCTGCCCAAAGGCCGACACTCGCCGCGACGACGGCTTGATTGCACGACTTCGCGATCTGCCCGCTTCCGACCGGACCCATGTGCGTCACGCGGCCGGCGTACGCGGCGACCCACGGACGAACGCGCTCCACGTCCGCCGCCTCGCCGCCCAAGAAGACGGACAACGTCCCGGCCCGGGCGCCGAGCGCGCCACCCGAGACCGGCGCATCGACCCACCCGATGCCGGCCGACCCGAGCCGCCGCGACGCGAGCCGCGTCGTCTCGGGATGGATCGTCGAGTGATCCACGACCAGACTCCCGCGCCGCGCCCCCTCGGCGACTCCGCGCGGCCCGAAGACGACCTCCTCGACCGCATCCCCGTCGGTCACGCACAACAGCACCGCCTCGCACTGCGCCGCGAGCTCCGCCGCCGAGCCGGCCGCCTCGGCGCCCGCCTCGAGGGCCGGCTCCAACCGTGACGCCGTGCGGCCCCACACGATCACGCGGTGCCCCGCGCCGATCAGCCGCAGAGCCATCGGCGCCCCGATGTCGCCCAGCCCGATCCATCCCAACGTCGCCATGCGCCGCCGTTCGCGCGCGACGCGGCCCGCACCGTTCCGGCGGCGCACCGTCGGCTCAGCCGCCACGGCAAGCGAGCGGTGCGTCGCCGTTCTACCCGATTTTGTGTATGGGGGAGTCGACGCCGCGCGCCTAGTCTGGGACCTAGGAGGAACCCTGGATGACGAAATTCGCGGCTCTCGCCGTCGTCGCGCTGCTCGCGACCGCCTCGTGCTCCGGCGCCCACAGCGCCATGAGCTCTTTGCCGCCGATGCAGGTCGGCGGCTCGTCCGCGCCCCTCTCGGGCGCGCACAGCACCAAGCCGAAAGCCGTGGCCGCCGCGCCGGCCGGCTGGGCTTCGACCGGCACCGGCGTGCTCGCGCTCGCCAACGCCGCCGACGCCGGCCAGCTCGACCGCAGCAAGACGGTGGAGGTCACCCTCGCCCTTCAGCTCCGCAACGCCGACGGCGCGAAGTCCGCGATCGCGGCGCGCCAGCGCATCTCGCAGGCCGCTTTCATGAGCCAGTACGCGCCGTCGTCGAGCCAAGTCGGCTCGGCCGTCTCGTACTTGCGCGACCAAGGGTTCACGAACGTCTCGGCGTCGCCCAACAACCTGCTCGTCAGCGGCAGCGCGTCCGCGGCGACGGTGGAGAAGGCCTTCAACACATCGCTGCACGCGTTCAGCATCAGCGGCAAATCGTATTTCGCGAACACGCAGCCGGCGTTCGTTCCGTCGGCGCTGGGCGGCAACGTCGTCGCGGTGCTCGGCCTGACGAACGCACCGGGCTTCAAGCCGGGCCCGCTTTCGTCGAAGCCTGCCGCCGGCGTTACGCCCGGCACGTTCGACGCGAACGGCAACCCGAGCCCGACGCCCTGCACCAAGGGGATGAACACGACCACCGGCTTGCCGGTGTGCCACCGCTTCTACGATCCCGCCTCGTTCAACATCGCGTACGATGCGGGCGGCACGCCGCCGGCGACCAACACGCCGGTCGGGATCTTCGTCGTCGGCGACCCGAGCGGCGCGATCGCGGACTTCCGCGACAGCGAGCCGCGCTTCGGAATGCCGAACGTTCCGATCAACATCATCCACGCCGGCCCCGCGACCGCGGACGCGAGCGGCAACGGCGAGTGGCTCCTCGACATGACGTACGTGCAGGGCATGGCCTACAACGTCAAAGAGATCGACCTCTACGCGGCGTCGTCGTTCGCGTACTCCGATCTCGTGAAGGCGCTGAACCGGTGGGTCACCGACGACACGGCGCCGATCCTGAACGCGTCGGTCGGCGGCTGCGAAGTGTTCCCGTACCAGTCGGGCGACATGCTCGCCGGCGACATGGTGCTGGTGCAAGCCGCGCTGCAAGGGCAGACGCTCTTCGCATCGACCGGCGACACCGGCGCGTACTGCGGCGTCGCGGGCGTGCCGCCGAACGGCGGCGTCGGCGGTGCGCCGTTCGTCGAATACCCGGCGTCGTCACCGTACGCCGTCGCGGTCGGCGGAACCGATCTCTTCAGCAACGTCGACGGCACGTATCTCGGCGAAGACGCCTGGCAGTCGGGCGGCGGCGGGCTGAGCCAGTTCGAGTACTCGCCGTACTGGGAGAGCGGGATCCAGCCGGTCGGCACGACGCCCGTCGGCTACACGTTCCGCGGCGTTCCGGATGTCGCATACGACGCCGGCATCGAGACCGGCGGCCTGACCTGGCAGGGCGGCGCCTCGTACATCAACGGCGGAACGAGCCTGGCGTCGCCGATGGCAGCCGGCGTGTACGCGCGCATGCAGAGTGCGCACGGCAACGCGCTCGGCTTCGCGCCGCCGCTGCTCTATGCGGTGTACGGCCGCAGCTCGGCGCAGCAGCTCAACGGCCCGCCCGCGACGCAGCTCTACGGCCCGTTCCACGACATCCTCATGGGAACGAACGGCGCATACACCGCGCTTCCGAAGTACGACTACACGACGGGACTCGGAAGCTTCGACATCGCCCGCCTGTACGCGGCGCTGCAATAGGTGCTTCGATGAACCGCATCCTCGCAGCCGCCGGCGCCGGCGTCGGGCTCCTCACCGCGTCGTGCTCGGGCGGCGCGAGCCACCTCCTGCCGCACGGCAACGGGACCGGCACCGCCGCGACCGCCCGCGCGGTGCACGCGGACGCGATCGTCGCGCCGCCCGGCTGGTCGGCGACGGCCACGCGCGGCGCCACGATCCCTAACGCGACGTCGCAAGGCGTCCTCGCCCCCTCGACGCCGCTCACCGTCCGCGTCGCGCTCAACCTGCACAATACGGACCAGCTCAAGTCGCTGATCGCCGGCCACGGCCGCGTGACGGGCGCGCAGTTCGCCGCGCAGTTCGGCGCGACGCCGAGCGAAACGCAGTCGGTCGTCTCGTACCTGCAAGCCCAGGGCTTCACCAGCGTGAAGGCCGAGGGCCAGCTCGTGAGCGCCGACGGCACTGCCGCGCAGGCGTCGAAAGCCTTCAACACGACGCTCGAGTCGTTCTCGCTGAACGGCGCCAAGGTGTTCGTCAACACGCAGCCGGCGTTCGTGCCGGCGTCGCTGAACGGCGTGGTGAGCGCCGTGCTCGGCCTCAACAACGCCGCGAAGATGTCCGTGCGGCCGAACGTCAACTGCCTCAAGGGCGCCGTCGCGCCGACCGGGCAGTGCGTGCCGCGCTTCGAGGCCGCATCCGTGCAGACGTACTACGACGTCGGCAGCACCGCCGACGGAACCCAAGTGACGGTGGCCGTCATGTCGACCGGGGACGTCTCGCAAGTGATCACCGACCTGCGCTACGCCGAGAGCAAGCAGAACCTTCCCAATGTTCCGGTCAGCATCGTAAAGGTCGGCTTGCCGAGCCCCGACACGTCGGGCGTGGTGGAATGGGATCTCGACACCCAGAGCTCGACCGGCATGGCGCAGAACGTCGGGATGCTGTACCTCTACGCCACCACGTCGCTGACCGACTCGGACATCGCCAACGATTACAATCGCTGGGTGCACGACAACCTCGCGCGGCTCGGAAACTCGTCGTTCGGCGAGTGCGAGTACCAAGCGTGGCTCGACGGGTCGATGAAGGTCGACGACAACCTCTTCATGCAGGCGGCCGCGCAAGGCCAGACGATGTTCGTCTCGACCGGCGACACCGGCTCGTCGTGCGCGCTCGCGCCGACCAACGGTGCGCCCGCGTCCGGACCGACGATGGTGGAGTATCCGGCCACGTCGCCGTACGTCGTCGGTGTCGGCGGAACGTCGGCGCTCGCGAACGCCGCCGACTCGACCTACGTCGGCGAAGCCGCGTGGAACGCCGGCGGCGGCGGGTTGAGCCTCTTCGAGAACTCCCCTGAGTGGCAACGTGCCGTGATCCCGTCGAGCACCGGCGCCGCGGCGACGAACCTGCGCGGACTGCCGGACATCGCGATGGCCGCCGACGCGGTCGCCGGCGCGTACCGCATCTACGGCAGCAACATTCCGGGCGTCGGCGACTGCAGCGCCGGCTGCGCGGTCGGCGGAACCAGCGAAGCGTCGCCGCTCGCGATGGGAGCGTACGCGCGCATTCTCTCGGCGCACGTCAACGAGCTCGGCTTCGCGCCGCCGCTGCTCTACGCGAACTACCTGAAGTACCAGAACAGCGCCACGACGGTGAACGGGCCGCCGCCGACGCAAGCGCTGGGCGGGTTCCACGACGTCATCACCGGCGGCAACGGCGCCTACACCGCGCTGCCCGGCTACGACTACACGACCGGGCTCGGCACGATCGACGTCGGCGTCATGAACGCGCAGATCGCGAACTGACCGCGCTTCTTTCGACCGCTCTTCTTTCAACGAAGGAACCCGAACGATGAAGCGACTTCTCGCACTCGCGATCACGACCGGCCTCGCGACCGCCGCCTGCTCGGGCGGCGGCGCGGGCCACCTGCTCCCGACCGCCGGGGGTGCCAACGCCTCCGCCGCCGCGCGTGCCGCGCGCACCGAGGCGATCGTGGCTCCGCCCGGCTGGTCGTCGACCGCGACGCGCGGCGCGACGATCCCGAACGCGACCGACAGGGGACCGCTCGCGCCGTCGACGCCGCTGACCGTCCGCGTCGGCTTGAACCTGCACAACGAGGACGGTCTGCGCGCGGCGATCGCCGCGCGGCAGAAGATGAGCCAAGCGCAGTTCAACGCGCAGTACGGGCCGACGGCGAGCGAGACCCAGAGCGTCGTCTCGTACCTCCAGTCGCAGGGCTTCACGAACGTGAAGACGAGCGCGCAGATCGTCAGCGCCGACGGGACCGCGGCGCAAGCGACGAAGGCGTTCAACACGACGCTGGAGTCGTTCTCGCTGGCCGGCGCGAACGTGTTCGTCAACACGCAGCCGGCGTTCGTCCCGGCCGCGCTGGGCGGGATCGTCAGCGCCGTCCTCGGGCTGAACGACACCGCCAAGATGGCGCTGACGCCGCGCGCGACGCGTCACGACGCCTCGTGCCTGATCACGTCGACGCCGACCGGGCAGTGCGCGCCGGCGTTCAACGCGGCCGACGTGCAGAAGTTCTACGACGCCGGTTCGACGGCGGACGGTTCCGGCACGACGGTCGCGGTCATCTCCGAAGGCGACGTCTCCGGAGTGATCACCGACCTGCGCCTGGCGGAGTCGAAGCAAGGCCTGCCGGCGGTGCCGGTGACGGTGGTCAAAGTCGGCTTGCCGAGCCCGGACACGGCCGGCGTCGTGGAGTGGGATCTCGACACGCAGAGCTCGACCGGAATGGCGCAGAACGTGCAACAGCTCTACCTCTACGATACCACGTCGCTGACCGACTCGGACATCGCGAACGCGTACTCGAAGTGGGTCGGCGACAACCTGGCGCGGCTCGGAAACTCGTCGTTCGGCGAGTGCGAGTACCAAGCGTGGCTCGACGGCTCGATGAAGGTCGACGACCATCTGTTCATGCAGGCGGCGGCGCAAGGGCAGACGATGTTCGTGTCGACCGGCGACACCGGATCGTCGTGTGCCCTTGCGCCGACGAACGGCGCGCCGATGTCCGGCCCGCCGATGGTGGAGTTCCCGGCCGTCTCGCCGTACGTCGTCGGCGTGGGCGGTACGACGGTCGTCTCCGATACGAGTGCGGGTTACGTCGGCGAAGCCGCGTGGAACGCGGGCGGCGGCGGGCTGAGTCAGTTCGAGAACTCGACGAGCTGGCAGCAGACGTCGACGCCGCACACGACCGGGCTCGCGGCGACGAACCTGCGCAGTCTGCCCGACATCGCGATGGCGGCCGACGCGTTCTCCGGCGCGTACTTCGTGTACGGCGCAAACATCCCGGGCGTCGGCGACTGCAGCACCGGCTGCGCGGTCGGCGGCACCAGCGAAGCGTCGCCGCTCGCGATGGGCGCGTTCGCGCGGCTGCAGTCGGCGCACGGGAACGCTCTCGGCTTCGCCGCACCGCTGTTCTACGCGAACTACTACGTGAACCAGAACAGCACGACCACCGTGAACGGACCGCCGCCGACGCAGACCCTGGGCGGGTTCCACGACATCATCACGGGCGGCAACGGCCTGTACACCGCGCTCCCCGGCTACGACTACACCACCGGCGTCGGAACGCTCGACGTGGCGGTGCTCAGCGGACAACTGTAACGCCCGGCGCGGAAGCACGAAGCGCCGGTCGCGGTTCGCGGCCGGCGCTTTCGTGCGTTGACGCTGGTCTCGAGGTTCCGCGTCAGGACGGCGAGGACGGCGGCGCGCTGGTCCGCGGGTCTTCCGGGCGGTCGTTGAAGCGCTCGGCCTTCCACGCCGTTCCATCCGCGAACTTCGCGAAGGATGGCGCGCACTCGATATGGTCGATGCCGGTGAACGGAACGCGCCGCCCGAACTGCACGTCGTTCTTCGTACCCGACGTGACGCGCTTGGCGGCCGCTACGGTGAAGCCGATGATCTGCGAACCGTCGGCGCGCACCAGCCGGAAATGGACGCCCAGCTCGGTGATGTCCTTGCCGCTGACGTTCGTGTAGTAGCCGTTGATCGAGAGCAGAAACGGTGTGTTGAAACCGTCCTCGCCGCGGCAGTTGTACATGGTGAACGGAGCGTCGGGCGGGTTCGACCACGTCGCGGCGATGTGCCGGTGTGCGCTCGCAGCGAGCGGAATCGCGACCATCGCGAGCCCGATGAGCGCGGCGGAATGGCGGCGATGCATGCAGATGTCTGCGCCCCGCCCGGGTTCGGTTCCTTCGTCAGGCATCACGGCCGCAGGGATCGACGCCACGCGGCGCGCAGACCGTCAAGTGGACGTTCAGCGCGGCAACCGCGTGCACCGACTCTCGGCTTTTGCGCGGCGCGTCGGTGCCGCCGTCGCGGTGAGCGCGCTGAGCGCATGCGCGGGCGGATCGTCCGGAACGGCGTCGGCGCCGGCGACGCCGAGCCCGACTGCGACTCCGGTTCCGGTGCTCAGCGCGAGCCCGAACAGCGTGTTTTTCGGCGGAACGGATGCGCTGCCGTCGCCGCAGCAGGTGACCGTCACCAGCACGTCGCCGCTCAGCGGTGCGTTGACCGTCGCGGTCTCCGACCCGACCGCATTCGGTGCGTCGGCGCCCGTCGTTTCGGGCACGACGGCGACGTTCGCCGTCTACCCGATTTCGCACGGCACCACGGCGGCGGCGACGCTCACGGTGTCGGGTTCGGGTGCAACGCCGGCCACGGTCTCCGCTTCCACCTGGGTCTGCGGCCGCCCGGACAATCTCACGCCGTCGACACAACTGATCTTCCCGAGCCCGGGTTCGACCGGCAACGCCGCTGCGACGACGACGACGCTGTATTTCATGGTCACGTCGCACGTGGCGGTGTCAACCGTGAAGCTGCACCTCATCGTCGGCACGAACGGCACCCTCGAAGGCGGCACGCTGGTCGTCGCGCCGCCGCCGCCGGGCGCCGCGTCACCCACGCCGCCGTCATCGGGCGTCGTCACGTACATGAGGGCCACGGTGCCGTCTCTGCAGCCGAGTACCACCTACGCCACGCAATTGTATGACGACACCTGCCAGCTCCCGATCCTCGCCGGATCGTTCAGCACGTAACGAGATGAAATCGCCGGCGTTCCGCATCGCGAGCGCGGCGCTAGCACTGTACTTCCTTGCGGCGGCGACGCCGGATGAGACCTCGTCGAACGCCGCAGCGACCGTTGCGAAAGAGATGTCCGCAATGGGGGTACCCGGTGCGGAAGTGTGCATCCTGAGGTCCGGCGAGGTCGTGCTGAATGAGGCGTTCGGCTTCAGCGACGTCGAGGCGAAGACGCCGATGACGGCGCGCACGCTGATGCTCATCGCGTCCGACAGCAAGATGTTTACCGGGTTCGCGCTGCAGGTGCTGGCCGCGAAAGGCATCGTCGATCTCAAGGCTCCGATCTCTCGCTACGATCCGGGACTGCCGGCGGCGCTCGGGCGCGCTACGCTGTTTCAACTGCTGAGCCATACCGCGGGAGTGAAGGACGGTGCGACGGACCTCGGGCTACACGACGACGACGCACTCGGGAAAGCGGTCGCGGCGTCCGCGCCCGATCTGCTCTTTACCGAGCCTGGCCAGATCTTCTCGTACTCGAACCTGGGATTCGATCTCGCCGGTTATCTGCTCGAGCGCGTGCATGGCAAGCCGTTTCCCGACGCCTTGAACGATGTCGTGTTCGCGCCCGCCGGCATGATGGAAACGACCGCTAGGCTCACGACCGCGGTGACCTTCCCGTTCGCCAAGGGCTATCGCAACAACCGGTCGCACGCTCTGGAGCTGGTCCGTCCTTTCCCCGACAACGCTGCGCAGCGACCGAGCGGCGGCGTGTTCACAACCGCGTCCGACTTCTGCCGTTTCCTGCAGATCGTCATGAATCACGGCCGGTCAGGCGACGTTCAGATCTTCCCGGAGTCCGCCGTGCGAGCGTTCTTGTCGCCGCAAGCCCAAAGCGAGCCGGGCGACGACCATCCGTCCTCGTACGGCAGCGGCTTGAACTTCGTCGACCTGGGCGGGACAAGAGTGCTCCAGCACGCCGGATCGATCGCGGGGTTCGGTTCGCTCGTGCGCTTCGAGCCTACGTCGAAATTTGCGATCGTGATCCTGACGAACAAGACGTCGGGTCTCCTGTTGGAGACGTACCGGTCTGTGTCGCGAAGTGTCTTAGGGTATGCCGTTCCCGCACCCGTGAAGTCGCCGGAGCCTCTTGCGATGAGCGCCGCCGAACGAACGTCCTACGCCGGCCGCTACGTCAACGATCTGAAGTATCTCGCGATCGACCTGACCGCGCGCGGCGACGGCCTCTACTTGCAGCAGGTCGGTTCCACCGATCCGCCCACCGTCGTCTCGAAGCTAGGACCGGGCCGATTCATCTCGGACGGGGAGCCCTTCAGCATCGTTCTCGACCGTGAGGGGACGCCCAAGTATCTGGTGATCGTCTCGCACGCGCTCGCGCGGCAGGCGGCAGGCCGCAGGCAACTCCTGAGCGTGCCTCGGAGCACCGCTCCATGAACGTTCGGTTCGGATCGCTCACCGCCGCGGCGCTGCTCATCGCGGTGACGTTCGCGCCCGCGCTCGTGAGAGCGTCGGACTACATCGCATTCCGGACGCCGTCCGGGGCGATCGGTTGCGGCTACTATGACGCCGTGCTGCGCTGCGACGTTCGCGGCGGTGTCGTCCCGCTGCCTCCGCACCCGCGGTCGTGCGAGTTCGACTGGGGCCAAGGGTTCAACCTCAGCCAGCGCGGCCCGGCGCGAATCGTCTGCGCCGGCGACACGGCGCTCAACCCGACCGCAACGGTGCTCCGCTACGGCACGACGTTCCATCGTGGAGCGATCGCATGCGCATCGTCCCCAAACGGCCTTCGCTGCCTGAACGCCGACGGCCACGGATTCTTCATATCGCGTGGACAGTCGTACCGGTTTTGAGCTCCGTCCTCCCCTATTCCGAGCCGAACGGTCAGATAGGCCGTCGTCACCGTCCGCACGAAGAGTGAGGTATTGACACGTCAGTGTCCCACAGGTATTCCGAGGTGAATGGCAATCGCTCCGCGCCAACCTGAAATGTCGCTCGAGGTGTTCCTCGCTTGGGACGCCACAGAGACAACGAAGCATGAATTCGTAGACGGCAAGGTTTACGCGATGGCCGGCGCGTCACGCACGCACGGGACGATCGCGCTGAACCTCGCGGCATTGGTTCGGCCGGCTATTCGAAAAACGGGATGCCGGGCGTATCTTTCGGACATGAAGGTGATCCCGCCGTCACAGCGTTCGGTTCGCTATCCCGACCTCGTTCTGACGTGGGATCCGCGTGACATGGCGGACGAGCAGATCACGCGCTTTCCCAAGCTCATCGTCGAAGTGCTCAGCCGTAACACGGCCTCCGTCGATCGCGGGCAGAAGTTCGAGGAGTATCGGCGCATTCCGACGCTCGAAGAGTACCTGCTGATCGACTCGACCCAAGTCTCAGTCGAAGTGCTGCGCCGCGGCAACGACCTGTGGACGTTCAAGGAGTACGGTCCCGGGTCGTCGTTCCGGCTCGAAACGATCCCGCTGGAGATTCGTGTCAACGACCTCTACGAAGACATCGAGCTCGGTCGCCTGGAGCAAGGCGTCGTCGAGAGCGGAAGTGAGTATCGCGGCTAGCGCGAACACGACGGTGTGAGGTCGGCAAGCCGGGTGGCCACTTGGCCTGCGGTGCCGGGCGCGGCGGATCTCCTTGCACGACTCCGAGCGACCAGCGGCGGCGACGACCCGACGGCATTCGAGATCGCCGTCTGCCGAGCGTTCGAAGCGCTCGGGTTCGTCGCGACGCACGTCGGCGGCCATCAGGCGCCGGACGGGACGCTCGATGCACCGCTCGGGCCGCTGGCATATCGCGCGGTCCTGGTGTGCAAGACGTGGAAGGGCTCTCGAATTCCGCGCCTTGATGTCGCCGAAGCGGCGAAGTACCGCGAATCGTTCCACGCCTAGGTCGCGCTGCTCGTCGCGCGGCGTTCGCGGAGTACGACACGGAGTTCAACTCGGAAGTCAAGACGCACAAGATCAGCGCGTGGAGCACCGACGACCTCGCGCAACTGCTCCAAGCCGCAGCCGATTCGCACGAGTTGCGCCAAGTCTTCGTACCGGGTCTCGGCGCCGACTACCTCGGCAACATTCTCTGGGAGCGGCGCCACGGCGCAGCGAAGCGGGTCGCGGTCACGGCGGAACTGCTGTGGCGAATTGGCTGGGAACAGGAGCGCGCTCTCACGGCAGCGTCCGATGTACCGCATACTACCGAAGACGCCGCGATGCTGCTCGTGGACCAAGCGCTCCACACAAGCACCCTTCCGCGTCGGTTGATCGTAAAACACTTCGCAGCGCGATCGCGGAGCTAACATCGCCACGTATAGCTGCCGCGCGACTTGTCGACGACGCTTCCGCGCTCGTCATCGTGCGTCCACCGCAGCCGCCAGCCTCTTGATGCGAACGTACCGACGCTTGGCCGCGAACGCCAATCTCTCTCGAGAGCGGCGACCCCGCTCCAGGACCGGACGATCGGATTTACTCCAAGATATCCCTAGGATGCCTTTTCGATACGTGTGGCCTATCACCCGCGGACGCCTACGACGCCGGGCGCTGTCGTCCAGCGAGTAGCCGTGCGCGCAAGACGCGCATGCGCGCCTTCCACTCTTCTGAGAGGACCCGCAGCGCCAGAATCTCATTGAAGAGTCTCTCGTCGTCCAAATACCGGACCATCGCGGCGCTGACGCGTTCGATGGTCCATTCCGGCAGACGGCGATCTGCGAGCCGCATCTCATCGTGCACGCTCACCGACCCCGGCCGGATGACGCGCAGGTAATAGCCCGTATACAACGACGCGAACGACCACTTCTTGATGCCGTGGACGTGCGCCGAGCGCCCCGGCGTGCCGCAGCGCTCCGTCGGCTGCGAGACCTCGACGAGCGCCGTGCCGACCTCGAACACGTCGCCGATGCAGACCTCGGTCTCGATTCCGCCGTCGACGGAGAGATTCTCGCCGAACGTCGGAATCGACAGCCGCTTACCGGCCAACTCCTCGAAGTACGGATATCGGTCGAGGCTGAACACGTGGACGGCCATGTTCGGCGTGTGATGGTCTTCGTAGAAGCTCTCGTCGCCCGGGAAGCCTCGCTCGCCGAGATACTGCGCGGTGTCGCACGGCCGCTTCCGGACGGCGCTCCGAAACGCCCGGCCGTGCTCGTCGAAGAGATCCTCGACGCAGCCGACGTTGAGCGAGCGAACGACGATCGGCGTCAACCGCGGAACGCGGCGATCATGACATGCCGCCGCTGTCCGCGGGGGTATCGCCGTGCGCCGTTCTCAGCGCGGCAAGGTATCGCTCCATCTGCTGTCGTTCGAGCTCGGCCATATAGCCGATGAACTCCGTCGCGTCTCCAATCCCGGGAACCGCGACCTGTCCGCGCTGAAGCACGTCGAAGTACCGCATCTTTTCGTCGGGTCCGATGAGGACCGGAACGAAGCCCTCACGGATCAGGTACAAATTCTGAAGAAGTCTGGCCGTGCGACCGTTTCCGTCCACAAACGGATGGATTGTCAGGAGATCGAAGTGCATCTGGGACGATGCGGCAACGGGATGAACATGCGGAGTAGAGCGGAGCCCTTCGAGGAGCTCATTCATCAGTCTCGGGACTTTCGCGTAGTTGGGCGGTACGTGCATCGAACCGCGAATGTAGACGGGTTGGTCGCGTAGCTGCCCCGCGTAGGGTACATCCCCCACCACAGCGCGGTGAAGGTCGAGAATCAGCGCCAGGTCGACGTGCGCGCGCTGCTGCGCGAGATCGAGCATGAGGGAGTAGGCCTTCTGTCCGTTGATGGCGTCGAGATGATCCCGAACGGGTTTGCCGCCGACCGTCACGCCTTCTTCGAGAACAACGATCGTTTCGGCCAGGGTTAGGGTGCTGCCCTCGACCGCGTTCGTTGCGTAGACGAACAGTGCGTCCTCGGCACGCCACTGCGGCCAGAGCAGCTTGATGTGGTCCGGGGACAGCGGTCGAAGCGCATCAAGTCGCGCCTTGAGTTCGGGAAGGCGATCCATGGCCGTCGTCCATCGTTCGGCAGTAACGCCGCGAAGCCCGCGCGGCGCGTTTCGGCGCGCAGCGATTGCCGCGTCGTAATTCTGTTCTCACAACTCAGCAGTACATGCTCGTCGATGTACGGCGCGTCGGGGGCTGCGTCTTCCGGCGCATGGCGGGTGATGTCCGGACGGAAATCACCCACGGGCCGCGCGAGGCGATCGAGCTTCGGGACCGGGGCGCGCCCTCACCACCTGACCGGAAGCGAAGGCACACGCCCTTTACATTCCGAAGGCAAACCGGTCCATGTCGCGGGCCTATCCTCTTCCATCGAACCTCAAGGCGGACTTCCGGTGAGCACCCAGACCGACGCCGCGACCGGCGTCCATCCCGGCCGAGCCGGCGCTTCCTCGGCCGACGGCGCTCCCGGCTGGTCCCCGTACAGCCGTCGCCCCGGCAACCCGTTCGACGATCTCCACGCTCGCCTGCTCCCCGAGATCGAGCCGCTGATCGCCCAGTACGAGCAGAAGCGCTCGGCGCTGATCCCGCTCGCGCAGCTGTTTCAGGAGCACGAGGGCTTCGTCTCGGCCGACGCCGTCGCCGCGATCGCCTACCACGTCGGCGAGACGCTCGCGACCGTCGAGTCGACGATCTCGTTCTACACGCTGCTGTTCCGCAAGCCGGTCGGCAAGTACATGATCCAGGTGTGCCGCAACCTCTCGTGCTTGCTCAACGGCGCCGAGGAGATCATGGGCTACGCGCGCCGGCAGCTCGGCATCGGCCACCTCGAGACCACCGATGACGGCCTGATCTCCTATGAAGAAGTCGAGTGCCTGGCCGCCTGCGACCGCGCGCCGTGCGCGCAGGTCAACCTCGAGTTCGTCTACGACCTCACGCGCGAGCGCGTCGACGAGATGATCGATGCGATCCGCGACGGTTCGATCCCGATGGCGCCGCTCGCGCAGACGGTGAAGCCGGGACGCACGTGGCGTGTCGAGCAGGGCACGGGCCCGAAGTCGGCCGGCGCGATGGGCGTCTCCGACCCGAACAACGCGGGCGGCATCGGCGATCCGAGCGGCATCACGATGTTCGATCTCATCGTCGGGCGCCCGC
>DASWRW010000039.1:0-170783 GCA_036402975.1 Candidatus Elarobacter sp.
CGCCTTCATCGCCGAGCGCGGGCAGGAAATTGCCGCGCGAATGTTCGCGGCGACTGGTGGCGACGATTACGCGCTGCTTGGCGCATTTCCGCCCGAATTCGAGCCGGGAACGCTTTCTTTACCCGACGGGACGAGAATGACCCGGATCGGCGGCGTTGCCGCGGGTGAGGCGACAAACTCGCTGACGTGCGGCGGTGAGCCGGTCGAGGTTCCGGAGAGGCTGGGATTTGAGCACCAGGGCACCAACGATGGCGGGTTTCGCACTGCGCCAATGGCTGATCGGTCTTAGCGGGCTGGCCAGCGGCGCATTGGTCGCATTGCTGATCCGCTAAACGTTCAACCGGCGCGGTTGCCAGCCGCGAAAACGCTCCCTAAAGCTGCGCCCGTTTTCGGGGTAACCGCCCACAAGGCGGTCGCTTTCGCCTGTCCAACCAACGGGGACGCAACAACTCATGAACCTGCTTTACATCGCCATCCTGTGTGGCCTCCTCGCCGTGCTCTACGGAATTTTCACGAGCATGCAGGTGCTAAAGGCGCCCGCCGGCGACGAGCGGATGCGCGACATCGCCAGCGCTATCCAGGAAGGCGCGCGCGCCTATCTCGCCCGCCAGTACCGGACCATCGCGATTGTCGGCGTGCTCGTCGTCGCCCTGGTATTCTATTTTCTCGGAATCGTTTCCGCGATCGGTTTCCTGATCGGCGCATTGCTGTCGGGTGTGACCGGCTTCGTCGGAATGAACGTCTCGGTGAAGGCCAATGTGCGCACCGCCGAGGCGGCCCGGACGTCGCTGCAGGGCGGCCTGACATTGGCGTTTCGCTCTGGCGCGATCACCGGCATGCTCGTCGCCGGCTTCGGCCTGCTCGCGATCACCGTCTTCTTCTGGTACCTGACCGCGGTTGCAGGCCATGCGCCCAATGACCGCATCGTCGTCGATGCGCTCGTCGCACTCGCCTTCGGGGCCTCGCTGATTTCGATCTTCGCCCGTCTCGGTGGCGGGATCTTCACCAAGGCCGCCGACGTCGGCGCCGACCTGGTCGGCAAGGTCGAAGCGGGGATCCCCGAGGACGATCCGCGCAACCCGGCGGTCATCGCCGACAACGTCGGCGACAACGTCGGCGACTGCGCCGGGATGGCGGCCGACTTGTTCGAGACCTACGTCGTCACGACGACGGCCGCGATGCTGCTCGGTCATCTGATCCTCGGGCGCGTCGCCGGCGCGACGTCGTTCCCGCTCATCCTCGGCGCGCTCTCGATCATCACCTCGATCGTCGGCACGCTGGTCGTCGGCCGCGGCAACGTGACCAAGGGCGGGATCATGAACTCGCTCTACAGCGGCATGGTCCTGGCCGGCGTGCTCTCGGCCGCCGCCTTCGCGTGGGCCGCGCGCGCGCAGTTCGGCGACGGCGTGATCGTCGGCAACCAGACGATCACGTGGACCGGCATCTTCGGCTGCGCGGTGGTCGGGCTGCTCGTCACCGGGCTCATCACCTACATCACCGAGATCTACACCGGGACCGCGTACCCGCCGGTGAAGAATATCGCGCGCGCTTCGATCACCGGGCACGCGACGAACATCATCAGCGGTCTCGCGGTCTCGATGCAGTCGACGGCGCTGCCCGCGATCGTCATCGTCCTCGGTATCTTGATCTCGTACTCGTTCGCCGGGCTCTACGGCATCGGCATCGCGGTCATGTCGATGCTCTCGATGGCCGGGATCGTCGTCGCGATCGACTCGTTCGGGCCGATCACCGACAACGCGGGCGGCATCGCCGAGATGGCCGACATGCCCGAAGCCGTGCGCGCGGTGACGGATCCGCTCGACGCGGTCGGCAACACGACGAAGGCCGTCACCAAGGGATATGCGATCGGTTCCGCCGGCCTTGCGGCGGTCGTGCTGTTCGCCTCGTTCCTCCAGGAGCTCAGCGACAAGTGCAAGGCCGACGCGACGCTGAACTGCGCGACGAATCCGGTCACCTTCGGGCTGCAGGACCCGTACGTGCTGTGCGGGCTCATCCTCGGCGGCTTGCTGCCGTATCTGTTCGCGTCGCTCTCGATGGAGTCGGTCGGGCGCGCGGGCGGTGCGGTGGTCGAAGAAGTCCGGCGCCAGTTCCGCGAGATGCCCGGGATCATGGACCGCACCCAGAAACCCGACTACGGGACGACGGTCGACATCGTCACGCGCGCGGCGCTCAAAGAGATGATCCTGCCGGCGCTGATCCCGGTCGGCGTGCCGATCCTCATCGTGATCGCGTCGTACTTCCTGCCCTTCAACGGCGGGGCCAAGATCATGGGCGGCGTGCTCGTCGGCTCCATCGTCACCGGGCTCTTCCTGGCGATCGCGATGACGGCGGGCGGCGGCGCTTGGGACAACGCGAAGAAGTACATCGAGGACGGCAACTACGGCGGCAAAGGGTCGCCGGCGCATGCGGCCGCGGTCACGGGCGATACGGTCGGCGATCCTTATAAGGATACCGCCGGGCCGGCCATCAATCCGATGATCAAGGTGCTCAACATCGTCGCTCTGTTGCTCGTCGGATTCCTCGTGCACTAACGCCGGTGCGGCTGCGGCTTCGGCTTCGGCTGCTGCGGTGGTTGGTCGCGGGAGCGGCACGGTACCATGGCGGGCACGCGGCCCCGGACTTCCTGTCCGGGGCCGCTCTCGCTCACATCGCTTCCGCGCATCCTGCGCACGCTCGTTCACGACGGCCCGCCATGGTACCGTGCCGCTCCCGCGACCAGGCACGATCGTGGCTCCGCACAAGGCACGACGGTGGCTTCACACGAGGCACGACTGCGGCTTCACACGAGGCACGACGGTGGCGCGTGTGTCACCCTGAGCTTGTCGAAGGGCGAGCGACCATTGTGCCAGCGAATTGGGCTTGGGGGAACGGCGGGGAGCTTTCGCGGAACATCCCTCACCAGAGCGAGGAGAACATCATGGCAAATCCGTTCGTGCACATCGAGTTGAACTCGAGCGACGTCGGCAAAGCACGGCCGTTCTACGCGGCGCTGTTCGGTTGGGAGCTCAACGACATGGACATGGGGCCGATGGGGACGTACACCACCATCGGCGTCGGCGACGACGGAACGGGTGGCGGAATGATGCAGCATCCGATGCCGGGCGCACCGTCCGTGTGGATTCCGTACGTGCTCGTCGACGATCTCGCGGCGTCGACCGAAAAGGCTCGTTCTCTCGGCGGGACCGTGATTCGCGACATCACGCCGGTGGCCGAGATGGGTTCGTTCAGCCTCATTCAGGACCCGAGCGGCGCGGTGTTCGGACTCTGGCAAACCGCCGGCGGCTGATCCCAGCGGCCCCGGGGACGCACCACGATGTCGGGCCGGGCGCCCGGCGGTTTGGCCGCTCGGCGCCCGATACGTATCTCGGTGCGAGCGGCGGTCCGTGATATGCTGGCGACAAATGACCGCTCGGAACTCGCCAAACGCCGCACCCCGCCCGGTCGAGTTCGTGCGCGCCGGCGGGCGGAAACGTCCGCAGGTGTCGTACCTCCGCGGCCCGATTCGCGTCGCGGTCCGTGAGCCCGACCTCGAAACATTTGTCGCGCACCGCGACATCAAACCGAGCAACGTCCTGCTCGGGGTCGGTTTCGACGTCGCGCCGGGCACGCCGGTCGGTGACGTGATCGAAGCGGGGTTCCCAGCCGGCGTCATCGTCGATTTTGGCACCGCGTCGGAGATCTCGATTCGCGACCTGGCCGCGATTCTGGGGACGTCGGACCGCACGATTTCGCGCAAGGTGGTGCACGACGAGCGGCTCGGCGCCGCGGAATCGGATCGCGCGTACCGGCTGTTCGAGATGGTCGCCACGGCCGTGCACGCCTCCGGTGACGTCGAACGAGGACTCCGCTGGATGAAGCGTGCCGTTCCTTCGCTTGGCGGACGGCGCCCGATCGACTTGCTGCGAACCGAGATCGGAACACGGCAGGTTCTCTCGGCGCTCGACCGCATCCAGTACGGCGGCGTCGCCTGATCGCTATTTGGGCGCCTCGCACGCCGGTTGTACGCCGGTCCTGCCGCGCGCGCGTTCGACGGCGTAGGAGCTGCGCGGAACCGTCAGCGGTGGAATCCCCGCCGCGTGCGCGCCGCATATGCGTCAGGCTCGCTGTCGCTCGCGGCGCTCGAGTATCTCGGAACGCTGGTCGACCTCGAGGGCGCGCCCGCGGACCTGGTTTCGGTCCGTGCCGAGATCGATGAGCGCGCCGTCGAGGTCCTGGATCCAGCAACGCTTCCAGGCTGGGATACGACGCCGCCCGATATCTCTGTTCGGTACGGCGACGGACGGGCTCGTGAGCGGCGGAGCGTTGTGCTGCGCGTGCCGTCCGTGATGATTCCCTCAGAGTGGAACTACGTCGTGAATCCCGACCATCCGGACTTCGAGGCTGCGGTGCGGGTGGGCGAGGTGCGACCGTTCGCGTTCGACGAACGGCTGCTTCGGCAGCGCTGAAGTGGGTTAGCCGGCGGCGGCGACGGTCGTCGTATCGAGCAGTCCGCCGACGGCTTCGGGGCTCATCGGGCGGTAGAAGTGGAAACCTTGCGCGTACTCGCAGTCGAGCGCGACCAGCTCCTCGGCTTGGCGGGCCGTTTCCACGCCCTCGGCGACGACGTCGATGCCGTAGGAGCGCGCGAGCTGGATCAGCATCCGGACGATCGGCGCGCTGCCGAGACCGCCGTCGGCGCTCTCCACGAACGACCGGTCGATCTTCATCGCGTCGAAGGGGAGCTGGTGCAGGTAGCGCAGCGACGAGTAGCCGGTACCGAAGTCGTCGATGCAGAGGTGGACGCCGGTCGCGCGCAGGCGCGCGAGGGAGCCGAGCGAGAGCGTGTTCGAGCGGATCACCGCGCTCTCGGTGATCTCCAGCACGATGTCGTCCGACGACAAGCCGAAGCGGCGCAGGTTGCGCGCGACGAACGCGTCGAGATCCGGCTCGAGCACTTCTTGCACCGATAAGTTCACGTGCATCCGCAAGTCGAGCAGCGGCGCGCGGCGGCGCCATTCCGATAGCCGGCGGCACGCGTCGACGAAGACGAAGCGGCCGATCGGGACGACCAGGCCGACCTCTTCAGCCAGCGGGATGAACTCGCCGGGCAGCACGTCGCCGCTCGACGGGTTGCGCCAGCGCACCAACGCCTCGAAACCGACCAGCGTGCTGTCGCCCAGACGCACGATCGGCTGGTAGACGACGGTGAACTGCTCGTTCTCGATCGCCGCGCGCAAGTCGCTGGTCAGCGCGAGGCGGCGCGCGGCCTCGTAGTGCATGTGGTGGTCGAAGAATGCGTGGCGACCGCGGCCGAGCGACTTCGCATGGTACATCGCGGTGTCGGCGTTGCGCAGCACTTCCTCGATGCGCTCCTCGGTCGGCTCGATCACCGCGATCCCGATCGAGGCGGTGTTGTAGACGGCGCGGCCTTCGATCAGCATCGGGGCGACCAGCGCGTCCTGGATCGCCTCGACGGCGTCCTCGACCTGGCCGAGATCGTGCCGGTGCGCGAGCAGGATCGCGAACTCGTCGCCGCCGATCCGCGCGATGAAGTCGTCGTCGCCGACGGTCGAGCGCATCCGGTCGGCGACCGACATCAGCATCGCGTCGCCCGCCATGTGGCCGAGCGAGTCGTTGATCGACTTGAACTCGTCGAGGTCGACGAAGAGCACCGCGAACACGCGCTCGGGGCAGGCGCGCGCGTGCTCGAGCGTCGCGGCGAGCCGCTCCTGAAAGAACGTGCGGTTCGGTAGACCGGTCAGCGCGTCGTGCGTCGCCTCGTGGCGGAGCCGCGCCTGGTTCGCCTCGAGCAGACGGCGGCGCTCGACCTCGGCGCGGTGCGCCTGCGCGTTCGCCAGCGCCAAGCCCATCAGGTTGACGAAGAGCTGCAGGCCGCGCAAGGTCTCGCGGGTCGGAATCTTGTTGTCGGCCGGGCCGTCGGGGCTCAGATAGCCGATCATCTCGCCGTCGGGGTCGCGCAGCACCAGGCAGATCGAGTCCCGCTCGTGCCAGGCGTCGGGTGTTTCGCGCGGCGAGTCGCGGTCGGCGGCCTCGCTGGCGTAGATCGCCCGGTCCCAAGTGAACTCGCGCTCCGCCGGGATGTAGAACGCGTTCTCGAAGACCTCGTACGAGGGGACGAGCACGCTCAGGATGTCGGCCTTGGCGACGCGCTCGTTCTTGCGCTGGACCGTGATCGACTCGTCGTAGCCGAGCAGGACGCGGCGCGTCATCTCGCCGGTCTGGTTGCCGTCGGCGAGCACGATCGTGACGTAGCGGAACCCGAACAGGTCGGCGACGCCGCGCGCGATCGACTCCAGCGCGAGATCGAGCTCGCGCAGGCGCAAGATGTCCCGCGTGATCTCGAGGACGCGCTCGAAACGCCGCTCAACCGACATTCCATCAGAATATCGGCGTGCGGCGAGCCGGTCCCTAGTCCGGACAGGCCGTCGCACAATGCCACCCAGTAGGCACTGGCCGGTCGTACCTTGCAATCATGGAGACGTACCTCTGCCCCGACTGCGGCGCCGGCCATGAGGAGCCGGCGGAGGCGACCCTCGGCCACAGGGTCCGCTGTCTCGACTGCCAGATCGAGATCGACCTGGCCTTCGAGATCAGGATGACCCCGGCGCCGCGGATCGCCGCGTAGCTCAGTTCGATTTCGCGGCCGCGGCCGGTGAAGCCGACGGAACGGGAACCGCGGGAGCGGCCGGCGTCGCGGTCGTCGTGGTGGTCGCGGCCTCCGGGGCCGCGTCCTTGACGGTGTCCAGCACGACGTTGCGGTTCGAGACCGTGGTCACGAAGGTTTGCGCGTCGGTCGGGATCGTCACGTCGCTGCCGTGCACGAAGTTGTGGAAGAACAGCCCGAGGCCGCCGGTGAGCAGCACGCCCAGCGCGGTCGCGCCCAGCGTCGAACGGTCCTGCGCTTCGGCTTCTTTGTTGTGCGCGACGGCGATCTGCGAGCCGTCGGCGGCGAAGATGTAGTCGAACGCCAGGCGGACTCCGCCCGACTTTCCGTGCGAGCCGGCGGCGTGCGCCTCGGTGACGTGGCCGACGCCCTTCGAGTTGGCGCGAATCGCGACCATCTTGTCGACGACCACGTCCTTGACGACGACGAACTGGAAGACGTCGCCGGTGTGGACGTTCGCCGAGCTCATCGTGTCGACGAGGTGCGTGAGGACGAGCGTGCCTTCGGGGATGACGACCTTGACGTCTTGAGCGGAGGCGACCGCGGGCATCGCCCCGATGGCGAAGGCGGCGACGAGCATGGCGAAGCGGCGCATGAGAATAAGCTCCATGTACGGTGAGAAGTGCACGCGGAGGATAGCCCTCCCGGCGGGCGTGTCCCTCCGACGTCGCGCGTACCGTGCGAGGACTTTACGGAGCAGGAGGCGAGCGGTTCTTCCGTTTCGGCCGGAGTGTTCGGCCCGCGTCAAGACTCGTCGCGCTGGTAGACCGTCTCGCGGTCGAGGCGGTCGATCCAGCGCTGGTTCTCCTCGATCGCGCGCAGGCAGACGGGCGAGATCTCGATCAAGGCGTCGCGCAGCTCGGCGTGCGTGTACTCCCGGCCGGCCTCGAGATAGTACGGGACGGGCGGGACGGCGATGTAGTGGTCGTGCCGGTGCGATGGGTCGCGCGGGTCGGCGAACCACAGCGCTTCGAGCTTGTAGGCGAAGCAGCGCACGATGCGCGGTTCGAACCCCCGCTCCACGCGCGGCTCGATCTCCACGCGCATCGGTGCCAGCTCGCGCTCCAGCCAGCGCGATGCGTCGTCGCTCTCACCCACGTCGAGGCGAATCGTCTTGCGCGCGAACCGTTCCGCCGTCTGCAGCCCGGTTCCGTCGGCGAGCCGGTACGGATCCGCCTCGTACAGATCGATCTCCAGCGGTCCGCCGATCGGGAACGGTATCGACACGGGCTCAGGCTCCTGGTGCGGAAAGCGGTCGCGCAGCAGCGAGATCCGCGGTCGCGGCGCCGACTGCGCCGGCGGCTTCGTGAGGACCGTGTAGAACCACCGGCCGTTCTCGCGGTACGCGCGCGAGAACGTCGCGAGGTCGATCGAGGCGCAGCGCGGCTCGAACGCCGGGTCGGAGATGCGGAGACGGCGGTTCGTCAGGTCGACCGCCGTGATGACGAGCGCGTGCACCGAGCTCGGAAAATTGATCAGCGCGATCACCGGGCGGTCGCGCTCGAGCTCCCGCCGCAGCATGTCCAGGCTGACCGGTCTCCGGTACGGCGGCGCGGCGTACATGCCGAAGTGCTGCAGCACGCCGTCCACGTCGCGCGGCGCGTCGCAGCGCGTCCGCAGCGGGCCCACCCGGCAGCACGTCTTCTTCAAACCCAAGAACGTCGTCGCGTACTGACATTGCTTCTTGATAGGACCGTCATAGTGTTCGACGATCCCTTTCGCAACCGCGGCCCAGCACCAATTCAGGCCGTTTTGGCGTTCCAGCACGAGCTCGACGGCAGCATCCCAGCGCGCTTCGGCGGGCGCGGAGTCGACGTTCGCATCGGTCACGCCAGCGCCGGTGCCCGCGGACGCGGCGTCTCAGTTCGGGCGGTGTCGTGCGCTGGCGCGCTACGCGCCGGCCGTGGTCACTCCAGCAGCGCGAGCGCGCGGTCCGGTGTCGCGAGCTGCTCGACGGTGCACTGGCGCGGCGCTTTGTCGACGCGCCAGCGGATCGGGCGCGTACCGTGCCGGATGCGGCCCGCGGTGACGAGATCGAAGCCGACTTCGAGCACGAGGTCGTGCTTGAGCTTCACGTAGCTCTTGTCGCGGTCTTGGCCGCGGTCCCAGCGGCTCGGCGCCGTGTCGGGCGCGCCGCCGGTGAAGCCCGGCTCGCCGATGTGCGGGCGCAGCTTGTCGATCAGCGCGCGCTTCTCTTCGGCCGGAAACGAGCTGCAGAACCCGATGTAGTCCAGCAGTCCGTCGTCGTCGTACAGGCCGAGCAGCAGCGAGCCGACCTGCGTTGTGGAGCCCTTCGCCCAGCGGAATCCGCCGATCACGCAGTCGGCGGTGCGCACGCGCTTCACCTTGACGGCGGCGTCGCGCGTCCCGCTCGCGTACGGCGCGTCGGCGCGCTTCGCGATCACGCCGTCGAGCGCGCCGCCGACTCGCGCGAACCAGTCGTCCACGACCTTGCGGTCGCGCGTCGCCGGCGAAAGCCGCAGCGTCTCGCCGTCGAGCTGGGCGGCGAACGTCTCCAGCCGCGCGCGGCGTTCGGAGAGCGGCAGGTCGACCAGGTCGCGGCCGTCTTCGGCGAGCAGGTCGAAGACCAGGTACCAGGCCGGCGTCTGCGCGGCCAGCATCGCGACGCGCGAGGCCGCCGGGTGGATGCGCTGCTGCAACGCATCGAACGACAGCGCGCCGGCGAGCGGGACGACGAGCTCGCCGTCGAGCACGAACCGCTTCGTCTCGAGTCCCGCCAGCGCCGCGACGATCTCGGGGAAGTAGCGCCCCAGCGGCTGGCCGGCCTTCGACTGCAGCGCCAGCTCGCCGCCGTCGCGGAACGCCAGGCACCGGAAGCCGTCCCATTTCGGCTCGTACTGCCACTGCGGGCCGTCGGGCACGTCGGAGACCGCGCGCATCTCCATGGGGGGATAGCCGAAGGGGATCACGAGGACGGTCTACCCGTCAAACGGTCCCGTGGTGGCGGTCGGCACGATCTCGGCTAAGCGGGCTTGGCTTTGCGGCGGGGTTTCTTTTCGGATTGCGGGATGAACCGGTCCAGGTTCAATCTGCCGGTTTGCTTGGCCATCGGCGACCACAGGTCGCCGACCTTCGTTAGCCGTTCTCGGATGTTGTCCAGACGGAAGTCGTCGATCTCGAGTCCGGATGCGATCTCGTCCCAGGTCACGGGCGTTGAGATGCTCGCCTTCGGCTTCGCGCGCACCGAATATACCGACGCGAGCGTCTTGCCCCAGGCGTTTTGGTTGTAGTCGACGAGGACTCGGCCCGACGGGCGTTTTGCGATGCGGTATTCGGCGGTGATCACGTCGGGATGCAGGCGCTCCATCGTCTGGGCGAACGCTTTGGCGAAGGTCCAGACTTCCTTTTGCAACGGGCCTCGTTCGATCGGGACGTAGACGTGGATGCCGGACGAGCCGGATGTCTTCGCGTAGGCGGGGATGCCGAGCTCTTCCAGCGCTTCGTGCACGTACAGCGCGACTTTGCGCACGACGGCGAACGTCGTCGAACCGTCTTTCACCGGGTCGAGGTCGAAGTGCAGGTAGTCGGGGCGGTCGGTGTCGTCGCAGCGGGAGTACCATTCGTTCAAGTCGATGCAGCCGAGGTTCACCAGCCACAACAGGCCGGCGAGATCGTCGACGATCGGGAACGCGATGATACTGCCCGAGCCGTGCTCGATCGAGCAGGTGCGGAGCCAGGGCGGCGCGTTGGACGGCGTGCGCTTCATGTAGAAGAAGTCGCCGGCCGCGCCGTTCGGGTAGCGCTTCATCACCTGCGCGCGGCCTTGCATGTACGGGATCAGGAACGGGCTCACGTCGGCGTAGTACTGGAGCAGGTCGCCCTTCGTCGCGCCGGTCTCGGGGAAGAAGACTTTCCGCAGGTTCGTCAGGGCGACGTCCTTGCCGTCGGGGCGCACGACGGCCGCCTCCCGGTCGCGAGGGATCGGGAAGCTTCCGGGCTCAATCCTCGTCTCCGTGTTCCGCGTCATCACCTGTAACTTAAACGGCGTCCGGGCCGCCGCCCGCAAGGGCTTCTTCCGCTGGATGGAGGCGCAGGACCCCGACGTCGTCTGCCTTCAGGAGACGAAGGCGCAAGAGCATCAGCTTCCGCCCGAAGCGCTCGATCTGACGCACTACCACTCGGCCTTCGTCGACGCGCAGAAGAAAGGCTATAGCGGCGTCGCCGTCTACGCGAAGCGGCCGCCGCTGCGCGTCGTGCGCGGGCTCGGGATGGACGACATGGACGCGGAAGGACGCTTCGTCCGCATGGACTTCGAGGGCGGTCTCTCGGTCGCGTCACTCTACGTTCCGTCGGGGACGACCGGGCCGGCGCGGCAAGCGGTCAAAGAGCACTTCCTCGACCGGTTCATCGCCAACCTCGCGCAGATGAAGAACGAAGGCCATCCGTTCATCGTCTGCGGCGACTACAACATCGCACACCTCGACATCGACGTCTTCAACCCCGCGCGCTGCGCCGGCGTGACCGGATTTCTGCCGCAGGAGCGCGCCTGGATGGACGACGTCATCGACCGCGTCGGATGGGTCGACGGCTTTCGCGTCGTGCGGCCCGCCGACACGAAACAGTTCACCTGGTGGTCCGGCTGGAAGGGCGCGTGGGAGAACAACCTCGGCTGGCGCATCGACTACCAGATGATCACGCCGGATCTCGCCCCGCGCGTGCGCACCGCGTCGATCTATCGCGACGAGCGCTTCTCCGATCACGCGCCCGTCACGATAGACTACGACTTACCGTAACGTCATCCCGAGCTAGTCGAAGGATGCGCGACGGCGTGCCTTAGGACTTCTTCTTCCGTCCTCCGCGGTTGGGATTCGGCGGGACTCGCTTCCCGGAACGGCGCGCCTTGGAGAGCCCGATCGCGATGGCTTGCTTCCGGCTCTTCACCTTGCCGCCTTTGCGCCCGCTGCGCGCCGTGCCGCTCTTGTACTCGCGCATCTCCTCGCCGACGTCGTCGGACGCGGCGCGGCTGTACTTGCGCCCGCCCGCGCTCTTCTGGCGCGAGCCCGACCCCTTCTTGCGCCCGCCGCTGCTCTTCTTGCGCGACGTGCTCTTCTTCCGCGAGCTGGTGCTCTTGTTGCGACCGCCGGTGCTCTTCTTGCGCGAGCTCGTGCTCTTCTTGCGGCTGCTCGTGCCCTTGCGGGCCGAGGTCTTCTTCCGGCTGGTGCTCTTCTTGCGCCCGGTGCTCTTCTTCCGGGTGGTTGTCTTCTTGCGGCCGGTGCTCTTCTTACGGCTCGTGCTCTTCTTGCGGGCGGACGACTTCTTGGCTGAGCTCTTCTTGCGTGTGCTCGATGAACGACGGGTCGCCATAGGCAGTCCCTCCTTTGCACACGGGATACCCGTGTTCGCGGTCGCTTGAACGTCGTGCGGCGCGACGGGCGGTCATCGTCGTTCGGGGTACGCGCTTCGCATGGACCAGAAGCACCCGAAGAATCCCGTCGACGCGCATCGCGAAGGGCTCGAGCAGCTCGAGCGCGCGCCGCATCACCCGACCACCGAGCACGACAAAGGCCCGCACGCCGGCGCGCCGCAGCCGACCGAACCGCCGGGCGAGCAGCACCGCGGCGGGCCGCTGCCGTATATGAAAAAATAGCCCGGTCAGGAACCGCTGAGCAGCGGTGACGCCGCGCCGATGCGCGCCGCGCGCACGACGTAGTCGACCGCATCGGCAACCGTGCGGTCGACGTCATGGCGCTCCGTGTTCAAGACCAGCTCGGGGCTCTGCGGGGCGTCGTACGGCGCGCCGACGCCGGTGAAGCCGGCGATCTCGCCGGCCCGCGCGCGCTTGTAGAGGTTCTTCGGATCGCGCGCCTCGCACGTCGCGAGCGACGCGTCGACGTACACCTCGTGGAACGCGCCGCCGACGATCTCGCGCGCTCGCGCGCGGTCCGCGGCCGCCGGCGAGACCAGCGAGATCAACGCGATCGTCCCCGCGTCGGCGAGCAGCTTCGCCACTTCGGCGACCCGCCGGATGTTCTCGCGCCGGCCGTCGTCCGAGAAGTCCAAGTCGCTGTTGAGGCCGGTGCGGACGAGGTCGCCGTCGAGCGCGTACACCTGGTAGCCGCGCCGGAAGAGCTCGCGCTCGACCCGCATCGCGATCGTCGTCTTCCCGGCGCCGGGCAGGCCCGTCAGCCACAGCACGACGCCGCGGTGTCCGTTGCGGGCGGCGCGCGCGTGCGCGTTCACCAAGTGCGAGACGGCGAACAGGTTCGCGCCGAGCGGCTGCAGCGCGACGGCGTGCGCGGCCGCGATCGGCACGCCGCGCCGCGCGATCGCGCAGCGCTCGCCGCGGTCGAGCGCGAGCGGCACCGCGGTCTGCAGCGCCAGCGCGTAGATCATCCCGCGCGACGCCTCGCCGTGCTGCGGCGGCCGCAGCGTGCGCGGATCGATCGTCTCCGCGATCGTGACGATGCGCGCCGAGACGTCGGCGCTGCCGGCGCGCAGCCGCACCGTCTCGTCGACGTGCGGCGGCTCGCGGTCGAACCAGCACGCGCGCACCTGCAGCGAGCGGACCACCGGCGGCGCGTCGTCCTCGCCCGAGATCAGATCGCCGCGGTCGGCGTAGAGCGGCGCGTCGAACACGATGCCGACCGCCTCGCCCGGGCCGGCCGACTCCGCGTCGCGCGGCCACGCGCGCAGCGCCGCGACGCGCGCCGTCTTCCCGGACGGCGCCAAGCGCACGACGTCGCCAACGCGGACGCGGCCGCTGCGGACGGTTCCGGCGACGACGCGCTCCTCGTCGCGCCGGTACACGTCTTGCACCCAGACCCGAAGCGGCTCGCTCTCCGCCGCCTCGCGCCGCGGCGCGGTCGCGGCGAGCAGCTCCGCCAGCGTCGGACCCTCGTACCACGGCGTGCGCGGCGAGCGGCTCGCGACGTTGTCGCCGTCGCGCGCGGAAACGGGCACCGCCGCGCGCGCCGTGACGCCGACCGCCTCGAGCGCGCTGCGCGCCGCCTCGGCGGTCGCGTCGAACGCGGCACGCGCGTCGGCGAGCGCGTCGATCTTGTTCACCGCGACGACGACGTGCGGCACGTCCAACAGGCTCAGCAGGTAGATGTGCCGGCGCGTCTGGTCCTCGACGCCGCGCTGCGCGTCGACGACCAGGACCGCGGCGTCGGCGTCGCTGGCGCCGGTCATCGCGTTCGCCAGGAACTCTTCGTGGCCGGGCGCGTCGATGATCGCGAAGCGCCGCTCGCCGAGCCGGAACCACACCCGCGTCGTGTCGATCGTGACGGCTTGATCGCGCTCGTCCTGCAGCGCGTCGAGCGCGAACGACCACTCGGTCTCGAGCCCGCGCCGGCGCGAGCTGGCGACGATCTCGTCGATGCGCGCCTGCGGCAGAGAGCCGGTGTCGTGCAGCAGCCGCCCGATCAGCGTCGACTTGCCGTGGTCGACGTGGCCGAGCACGACCACGCGCGCGTCGCGCGTCACATGTACCCCGCGCCGCGAAGCCGCTCAAACGATGCCTCGCTCTCGAAGTCCATCGTCCGCCCGGCGCGTTCCGGTTCGCGCGTCGTGGCGAGCTCCTCGATGATCGCGTCGATCGTCGCGGCGTGGCTCGCGATCGGCACGGTGATGTTCTTCTCGCCCAGCGAGCGGTAGCGCATTCCGTCGCGCGCCAAGTACAGCGACACGATCGGAATGCTCTCGCGGCGCGTGTAGCGCCAGACGTCGAGCTCCGTCCACGCCAGCAGCGGGTGCACGCGCACGTGGCCGCCGTGCGGGATCTCGCTCAGCGTGTAGCCCCAGAACTCCGGCGGCTGCTCGCGCACGCTCCAGCTTCCGTCCAGCGTGCGCGGGCTGACGATCCGCTCCTTCGCGCGCGTCGCCTGCTCGTCGCGGCGAATCCCGACGAACACCGCGCGGTAGCCCTCGCGCGCCAGCAGCGCGCGCAAGCCTTCGGTCTTGCGCGCGGCGGCGCGCGACTGCGGCGGCAAGCCGGGATCGCACGCTTCCTCGGGCGGGCACTGCTCGACGCGCAGGTCCAGCTCCCACTCGCGCGCGATGCGGTCGCGGAACGCGTACACCTCCGGAAGCTCCATCCCCGTGTCGAGCTGGACGACCGGCATCGGCACCGCGCCGAGGAACGCCTTGCGCATCAGCCACAGCAGCGCGGTGCTGTCCTTCCCCATCGACCACAGGACGCAGCACGGCGCGAAGAGCCGGTACGCGTCGCGCACGATCGCGATGGCGCCGGCTTCCAGGCCGTCGAGGTCTGCGGTGGTCGGGTCGGTCATCGGCTCGCCTCGTTCTGCGCGCGGCGGCCGTCTCCCGAGCAAAGCAACGCCCCGGCTTCGGAAAGACCCGGGGCGTAGGACAGTGGGCTGTTGTCCCGGGGGCTTGTTCCCACCCGGACAAGTTCTCACCGCTCAGCGAGTCAGGTTTTCTCCCGGCCTAGACGACCCCGACCCCCCCCCGAGTCTGCGAACGTCCAATCGGTGAGGTCGGTCATGATGCCGTAGCATCCGCACGACAGCTTCAGCAAGGCGTCCCGGTCGAGGACGTGCATCTCGCCGCGCTCGTACTCGATGGCGCCGGCCAAGCGCAGCCCGTTCGCCGCCTGGGTGACGCTCGCGCGCCGTACGGCGAGCATCAGCGCCGCGAACTCGTGGGTCAGCGGAAAACGATCGCTTTGGACGCGGTCTTGCATCATGAGCAGCCAGCGCGCGAAGCGCTGTTCCAGCGCGTGGCTCGCGTTGCAGGCACCCGACTGCGCGACCGACCCCAGGAACGTGCGGCTGTATCTCAGCAGCAACCGGAACAGCGCACCGTCGTGCAGGACGATCTCCCGCCGAAAGTCGTCCGTCGCGATGCGCGCGCAGTGGCCTTCGGCCTGGCAGAGCACGGTCGAGGTCGCCGTCGAAGCGCCCAAGAGGAGATCGAGCCCGACGAAGCCGTCCGCGCCGACCAGCCCGAGCTCCACGGAATCGCCCTCGGGAAGCTCGATCAGCGTCGACGCGACCGCTTCGTGCGGAAACCAGGCGTGGCTGATCAGCTCGCCAGCCGTCGTCAGCACCTTTCGCAGCGGAAGCTCGACGTCTTCGAAGAACGGCGCCAGCCGGTCGCGCTCCCGGGCGTCGAGCGTCGCCAGCAGCCCATTGGGCCGGACGACGCGATTGTTGCGGATAGCCAAGGTCGCCTCGGATCGGTAGCGCCGGAAATCATCCGGAGAAAAGGCCCGATGAGGCTAGTGCGCGCGCGTGATGAGTGGCGTGACACCATCGCCCGCCGAGGAGCGGGTCAGGACCCTCAGTATACCACGCCGGCTCGGACGCGGGGCGCCCCCGGTACGGTAGCGTACCGTCGCATCGGCTCCGCGACGAGAAACCCCGCCACGTTCGTGGCGGGGTTTCCGCACAGGTGCCGAGACCCGGAGTCGAACCGGGGACCCCGGCTTTTTCAGAGCCGTGCTCTACCAGCTGAGCTATCTCGGCGGGACCGTCCCCGATTCGTCGGACCGGATGGCGGCCCTCCCGGCCGCTTGCGGGGGCCGGTTCCTACGCGGAACGCGCTTCGGCGAGGAGCGGCGTGCAGCCGGCGACGGGCAGCGGGCGGCACAGCAGAAAGCCTTGCACGACGTCGCAGTCGAGGGCGCGCAGCCGGTCGAGCTGGCTCTGCGCTTCGACGCCTTCGGCGACGCTTCGCACGCCGAGCCCGCGCGCCAGCGTCGTCACCGCGCGCACCACCGCGCTGTCGAACGCGCCGTCGGTGACGTCGGCGATGAAGCTGCGGTCGATCTTCAGGACGTCGACGGGAAAGCGCTTGAGAAATCCCAGCGACGTGTAGCCGGTGCCGAAGTCGTCGATCGAGACGCGCACGCCGATCTCGCGCAGCGCCTGGAGCAGACGCACCGAAGCCGCGACGTCGTGCATGATCGACGATTCCGTCACCTCGATCTCGAGGCACGAGGCGGCGACGTCGTGCTTGATCAGCAGCGCTCGGACGAGCCCCGGGAGCGTTTCGCCGTAGAGCTGCCGAGCCGAGACGTTGACGCTGACGCGAACGCCGCGAATCCCGGCGTCGGCCCAGGCCCGCACTTGGCCGAGCGCGCGGTCCAGCACCCACGCGCCGATCTCTTCGATCAGACCGAACTGCTCGGCGACCGGGACGAAGCGGTCCGGCAGAACGACGCCGTGCACGGGATGGTGCCAGCGCAGCAGCGCTTCGACGCCGACGATCGCGCGCGTCGCCGCATCGTACATCGGCTGGTAGTCGAGGTCCAGCTCGCCGCGCTCGATCGCGCCGTGCAGCTCGCGCCGGGTCACGACGCGCTCGGCCGACGTCGACGTGCCGTCGGAGCGGTACCAGTGCACGGTGTTGCGGCCGAATCTCTTGGCCTCGAACACCGCCGCTTCGGCGGTGGCGATCAGCGTTCCGACGTCGGGCGCGTCGTCGGGCGCGCTCGCCACGCCGACGCTCGCCGTGAGATGGACCGGTTTGCCGGCGACGACGAACGGGACCTCGAACGCGCGCTTCACGTTGTCGGCGGCCGCCAGCGCGGCGCCCGGAACGTCCTCGCAGCACAGCAGCACGAACTCGTCGCCGCCGAAGCGGCCGGCGTACGTGTCGGGGACGGCCTCCCGCAAGCGCGCGGCCACCTCGCGCAGCACCGCGTCACCCGCCGTGTGATCGCCCAGATCGTTCACGACGCGGAAGTGGTCGACGTCGACGAACAGCACGGCGAGCGATTTGCCTTCGCGCTCGCACCTCGCGAGGACGTCTTTGGCGTGGTGCTCGAACGCGGCGCGCTGCGGCAGCCCGGTCACCGGGTCGTGATCGTGCCGGGCACGGCGCGCGCTGGCGGCGGCTTCGGCTCGCGCGACGCGCAGGGAGGCGGCGATCTCGCCGTCGTGGACGGCGCGCGCAACCGTCACGCCCAGGCGGGTCAACGTGATCGGCGTGATCACGTTGGCGGCGCCGAGCGCGAACGCTTCGCGCAGCATCGCGTGGTCGAGCGCTCCCACGACGACGACGGGAACGTCTTCGCGCGCCGCTCCGAGCGCGCGCAGGACGGCGGCGAAGGAACCGTCGGGGACGCCGGCGGCGATCAGCGCGACGTCGATACACGTCGAGAGCTCGAGCAGACGGAGCGCCTCGCGCAGCGTCGCGGCGCGCGTCGCGCCGATCGTCAGCTCGTCGCCTGCCGCGTCGAGCCATAGCGCGGCTTCATCATCATCCGCGGTGACGAGCAGCGCGCGGACATGCTTGCGTGGCATCGTCGCTCCGTCAACTTCCACGCATGGAGTCTTCCCACCCGAGCGACCGTACGGCGTGCCGAAACGCCCGCCGCCGAGCATCGTGCGCCCCGTCACGCTGCCCCGGCTGGCGTCGCCTGCGCGGCACCGTCCCGGCGACGCGTGGAGCGGCTAGGTTCGCCGCTCCGAGCGCCAGGGGATCGCGACCGCTTCGACCCGGTCGACCAGCACGGAGAGGCCGAACCCGAGCAGCGACACCGCGACGAGCGCCGCGTACAGCCGTTCGACGTCGAGGACTTGCTGCGCGTTGTAGATCGCGTAGCCGAGCCCGGTGGTGGTGAGCTGGTACTCCGCCGCGACGGCGAGCACGATACCGATCCCGATGCTGAGCTTCGCGCCGGCATAGATGTTCGGCAGCGCGCCCGGCAGCAGCACGCGGAAGAAGAACGACGCCGGCCGGATGCGGTACGCGCGCGCGACGTCGAGATAGATCGTCTCGATCTGGCGCACGCCGGCTTCGGTGTTGATCGCCATCAAGAAGAAGACGCCGACCGCGACGGCGGCCCACTTCGCGCCCTCGCCGGCGCCGAACAGGAAGTAGAACAGCGGCAGGATCGCGATCTTCGGGATCGGGTAGAGCAGCCCGATCACCGGGCCGAAGTACGCGCGCACCCAGCGGTTCATCCCCATCCCGAGCCCGATCAGCGTTCCGGGGATGCCCCCCAGCACGAGGCCGATCGCGAGCCGCGAGAGCGTCGCCGAGGCGTGCTTCGCGAGCTCGCCGCTCGCGGCGTACTGCAGGAAGTTCATCGCGATCGCGCTGGGCGGCGGAAACAGCCCCGGGTTCAAGAACTTCGTCGCGACCCCGAGCTGCCACAGCAGCACCAGCGAGAGCGGCGCGGCGACCTTGAGCAGACGCGTCGCGCTCATCGCAACAGTTCCCAGATGTGCACGACGTGCCGGCCGAACTGCGGCTCGCCGCGAATCGTCACCGCGTCGCGCGGCCGCGGAAAGCCGACCGGAACGATCTCTTTGACCTGCCCCGGGCGCGCGCTCAGGACGACGACGCGGTCCGCCAGCGTGACGGCTTCCTCGATCGAGTGCGTCACGAACACGATCGTCTTCGGCGAGCGCTCCCACAGGCGCATGAGCTCGTTCGCGAGCCCGACGCGCGTCTGCTCGTCGAGCGCGCCGAACGGCTCGTCCATGAACAGCACCGGCGGATCGGTGACGAACGCGCGCGCGACCGCGGCGCGCTGCTTCATCCCGCCCGAGAGCTGATGCGGCCACGCGCGTTCGTACTCGGTCAGACCGACCAGCGCGAGCACGTCGCGCATGCGCCGCTGCACGTCGGCGCGCGGAACCGCGAGCGAGTCGAACGCGAACGCGACGTTCTCGCCGACCCGCATCCACGGAAACAGCGACTGCTCCTGGAACACCGTCGCGCTCGGCAGCTCGTCGGTGCGCGGCGCGGCGCCGCCGACCGTGATGCGCCCGCCGGTCGCGCGGTCCAGACCGGCCAGGATGCGCAGCATCGTGCTCTTCCCGCAGCCGCTCGGCCCGACGACCGCGACCAGCTCGCCGTCGGCGATCTCGAGGTTCACGTCGTCGAGCGCGACGGTCCCGTTCGGGTAGGCCTTCGCCAGGTGCTCGACCGCGATCGACGCCACCGCTCGCGGTGTTCGGAACGCCGAACGCCGGACCTCGTGCAAGATCCGGCGTCCGGTTACTGGCGACGCTGAAGGGACTCGAACCCTCGACCTCCGCCGTGACAGGGCGGCGCTCTAACCAACTGAGCTACAGCGCCATCGACGAGATGGTGGGCACGGTTGGGATTGAACCAACGACCCCCCGCGTGTGAAGCGGATGCTCTCCCACTGAGCTACGCGCCCACGTCGACTCGCTTTAGGCGAACCGGCCTATTCTCCCCGACCGGACCCGCCCCTGTCAACCGCCCAAGGGGCCGTTTCGGCGCTCGCTCATCCGTCGACAGGCTCAGGATGACATGGAGGGCGGGTAAACCGATCTCGATGCTACCAGACGAGGGTCCGGAGGCGGCCAAGGCGGCGGGGCTGCGCTACACGACCGACGCGATCCCCGGCATCCGGCGGGTGAAGCGGCGCGGCGGCTTCTCCTTCATCGCCTCGGACGGCAAGCCGATCACCGACAAGCGCGAGATCGCGCGGATCAAGTCGCTCGCGATCCCGCCGGCCTACACCGACGTCTGGATCTGCCCGATCGCCAACGGCCATCTCCAGGCGACCGGCCGCGACGCGCGCGGGCGCAAGCAGTACCGCTACCACAAGCGCTGGCGCGAGGTCCGCGACGAGAACAAGTTCGACCGGATGATCGAGTTCGCGAAGGCGCTGCCGAACATCCGCGAGGCGGTCGGGCGCGACATCGCGCTCTCCGGGATGCCGCGCGAGAAAGTGCTCGCGACGATCGTCTCGCTGATGGAGCGCACCGCGATCCGCGTCGGCAACGAGGAGTACGCGCGCGACAACGACTCGTTCGGGCTGACGACGCTGCGCGAGGAGCACGTCGAGGTCACGGGCGCGACCGTGCGCTTCCACTTCCGCGGCAAGAGCGGCAAGGAGCATGACGTCGAGGTGCGCGACAAGCGCATCGCGCGCATCATCCAGAAGAGCCAGGATCTCCCCGGCCAGCAGCTCTTCGAGTACCTCGACGACGACGGCACCGCGCGCCCCGTCCGCTCGGAAGACGTGAACGAGTACCTCAAGACGGTCAGCGGCGGAGAGTTCACCGCGAAAGACTTCCGCACGTGGGAAGCGACCATGATGTGCGCGCTCGAGCTGGCCGCGCTGCGCGCCGAGGAGCACAACCAGACCGAGCGCAAGCAGCTCGTCACCGAAGTGATCCGCAAGGTCGCGGAGCACCTCGGGAACACGCCGGCCGTCTGCAAGAAGTCGTACGTCTATCCGGGCGTCGTCGACGAGTTCCTCAGCAACGGCGCGCTCGAGCTGATCGAGAAAGCGGTCGAGAAAGCGTCGCCGCACGCGCTCGACCGCCACGAGCGCGCGGTGGTGACGCTGATCGAGCGCATCGTGACGCGTGAGAACCAGCCGCTGGCGGACGTCCTCGCGAAATCGGTCCGCAGCGAGCGCGCGAAACGCTCGCGCACCTCGGGCCGTCCGAAGAGCGCCTCACGCAGCAAGAAAGCGACCGGCGGCAAGAAGGCCGCCTGACGGGTACCATGCCGAACCGCATTCTCGTGCTGAACCGCACGGAGCACCCGGTCAAACAGCAGAAAGGCTAGCGGATCACTGCGGGAGCCGGGACGCGAACGTCACGGCGTGGCCGCCGGGCTCCCGCACCGTGATCTCGTGCGCGCCGTAGAACGTCTTGCGCAGCGGGACGATCACGTCGGCGTCGGCGACGGCCGGCACCACCAGCTCGACGTCGCTCACCGAGAAATAGAGCGCGACCGCACCGCGGCCCGAGATCGTCTCGTTGACGGCTCGCGCCGCGTCGTGTCCGACGTCGGCGATGACGCTCGCGTGTGACTGCACCATGACCTCGACACCGCTCTTCTCCAGGATGACGAACCCGAGCGCGTCCTCGTGCGGCACCTCGACCGTCTGCGTGAAGCCGAGACGGTCGCGGAAGAAGTCGCGCGTCGGCTCGACGCGCTCGACGATCATGACGGGGGCGACGGACTCGTAACGCAGGTGCAGGTCGGGCATGAGGGCGGCAGTTCGGCGTGCAACGCGGCCGGCCTCGCGCGTGTTCGAGCAGCCGAACCATGAGAGCCTATCGCGAGATCGCGCTGACGCCGGCCGTCGAGGCGGTCCAAGAAGCCCGCGGCAGCCGCGCGGTCTACGCGCGCCCGAGCGGCCGCGCCGTGCCGGAGGCGCTGACCGACGACGAGGTCGACTTCGTGGGCCGCCGCGACAGCTTCTACGTCGCCTCGACCAACGCGAACGGCTGGCCGTACGTCCAGCACCGCGGCGGGCCGCGCGGCTTCGTGCGCGTCACCGGGCCGGCGCAGCTCGCGTTCGCCGACTACGCCGGAAACCGCCAGTACCTGACGACGGGCAACCTCGTCCAGGACGACCGCGTCGCGCTGTTCTTCATGGACTACCGCGAGCGGGTGCGGCTCAAGATGTTCGCTCGCGCGCGCACCGTCGAAGCGGACGACGCGCCGCGCGAGCTGCTCGACGCGGTCGCCGTTCCGGCGTACGGCGCGCGCGTCGAGCGCGTCGTCGTCTTCGACGTCGAGGCGACGAGCTGGAACTGTTCGCAGCACATCGCGACGCGCTGGGACGCCGACGAGCTCGAAGAGATGCTGCAGCCGCTGCGCGCGCGGATCGCCGAGCTCGAAGCGCGGCTCGCCGCCGCGGAAGGCGGCGCGCCGCGCTCGATGCCCGTCGGCTAGATCGAGAGCGTCAGCACCCGCGCGCGCCGCAGGGCACGGGCGTGGGCGACGGAGTCGGCGTCGCAACCGGCGCCGCGTCGACGGTGACGGGAATCGTCAGCGTGTCGTCGGCATCGCCATGGCGATCGTTGTCGCCGTGGTGATCGGTGTCGCCGTGGTGATCGGTGTCGCGGTGGCGATCGTTGTCGCCGTGTCGATCGTTGTCGCCGTGGCGATCGTTGTCGCCGCCGGCGTGATGATCGCTGTCGCCTTCGGAGACGGTGATGACGCACGCCGCCGGACCAGCGCCGCTCGGCGTCACCGTGATGACGCCCGACTTCTTCAGTTTCGCGGGCGACACGGTCGGACAGTTCCCCGTACCGGCGATCGAGACGGAGAGCTTGTCCGACGACTTCGCGCTGACCGTCACGCTCTGCGGCGTTCCGGCCGTCGCTTGCGCGTCGGTGAAATGCAAGCTCGACGGGTTGGCGGCCAGCTCCGGCGTCTTCTCGTGACGGTCCGAGTCGTGCTGCGCGCCGGCGACGGCACGCGCGGCGGTGAGCGGCGAGCTCGCCGACGATTGCGCGCCGAGGGCCGCGGGCTGGCCCGGGAGCGGCGGCGCGGTCGCCCCGCCGGCTTGGCATGCCGCCAGCAGCGAGGCGGCGGCGACAACGGTCAGAGTGCGAGCGAAAGAACGATGATACGACACGCGAGAGCCCTCATGGCATGGTGACGATGCAGCGGCGGAAAGCATCCGTGCTTGTCTCATTGCTATCGGCGCCGCGCCGGCCGGTCCTTAGCGTGCGCTTTACGTTTCAGATCACAGTTCGCGAAACAGCCGGACCAGCGCCGGCTTCGTCTCGAAGCCGATTCCCGGCGCATCGGGCGGCGCGACCCAGCCGTCGTTCGGCGTGACGCCGTCGCCCAGTCCGCCGAACGGCTGAAACGAGCGCGGGTTCATCTCGCAGCCGCCCAGCCCGAGCGCGGCGACGAGATGCAGCGTGTACAGATGCCCGCCGTGAGGCCAGAACGCGGAGCGCGGCCAACCGCGGGCCAGCATCGCGTCGACGATGCGCAGATAACCCGGAACGCCGTAGCAGTGCGCCGGATCGAACTGCAAGATGTCGCGCTCGCGCCGCAGGCCGCCGAACGCGTCGATCAGCTTCGCCTCGGCATCGGAGAACAGCGCCTCGCCGACGGCGACCGGTCCGTCGTAGGCGCGCACGACCGCCGCCTGGGTCTCGAAGTCGAGCGGGTCGCAGACGTCCTCGAACCACCACAACCCGTACGGCGCGAGCGCGCGCGCGGCTTCGAGGCTGCGCGCGGGGTCGTACTGGTTCATCGCGTCGACCGCCAGGCGTTCGCCCGACGGCAGCAGCGCGAGCACGCTCTCGATGCGAGCGCAGTCCTGCGCCAGCGGCGCGGCGCCGATCTTGATCTTCAGATGCGTGTAACCGCCGGCGAGGAGCGCGCGCGCTTCGTCGCGCAGCCGCGCCTCGTCGCCGGCGGGATAGAGATAACCGCCGCTCGCGTAGGCGCGCACGCGCGGCGTGGCGTGCTCGCTCTGCACCGTCTCGGCGAGGAAGCGGTGCAGCGGAACGCCGGCGATCTTCGCGGCGGCGTCCCACACCGCCATGTCGAGCGCGCCGACCGCGACGCAGCGTTCGCCGTGCCCGCCCGGCTTCTCGCCCTTCATCATGAGGGCCCAGGCGCGGAACGGGTCGACGTTCGTGCCGTCCGCGCCGGCGAGCTCGGCGTCGCTCGCGCGCAGCAGCCGCGGTGCGAACCGCTCGCGGATCAGACCGCTCTGCGCGAAGCGCCCGATCGACCCGAAGCCGTAGCCCACGACCGGCGTTCCGTCGCGCACGACGTCGGTCGTCAGCGCGACGGCGCTCGTGTCCAGGCCGCCCGACGGGATCGACGGGTCGCTGTAGCGCGAGATCGGCACGGCCCGCTCGCGCACGTCGACGAAGCGCATCGCGCGACGATTCGGCTCACCGGCGAAGGGACCTCGACGCGGCGGCGAAACCGCGCCGCATGGATCTCGGCATTCGCGGTCGCGTCGCGCTCGTCACCGGCGCGAGCGCCGGCATCGGCGCCGCCTGCGCGCTGGCGCTCGCGGCCGAAGGCGCGCGCGTCGCCGTCGCCGCCCGCCGCGCAGAGCTGCTCGACGGCGTGGCCGCGCAGGCGCTGGCGGGCGGTGCGCCGGACGCGGCGGCGTTCCGCGTCGATCTGGCCGACGAGGCGTCGATCGCGCAGCTTCTCGGCGCGGTGGCGGAACGCTTCGGGCGCGTCGACATCCTGATCGCGAACGGCGGCGGACCGCGAGCCGGCACCTATCGCGACATGACGCTCGCCGACTGGGACGGCGCATACCGGACCACGCTGCGCGCGATGCTGCAGCTCGTGAACGGCGTGCAGCCCGCGATGACCGAGCGCGGCTGGGGCCGCATCGTCGCGCTCACGTCGACGTCGGTGAAGCAGCCGATCGCGACGATCGCGCTCTCGAACGCCTTTCGCACCGCCCTCGTCTCCGCGCTCAAGACGCTGTCGAACGAGGTCGCGCCGCACGGCATCACCGTCAACGCGATCGCGACCGGGCGCATCCGAACCGATCGGCTGCGCGCGCTGCACCCGAACGAGGAGTCGATGCGCGAAGGCGTCCCGGCGGGACGGCCCGGGACGCCGGAAGAGCTGGCCGCGGTCGTCGCGTTCTTGTGCGGCCAGGGCGCGGCCTACGTGACCGGCCAGACGATCGCGGTCGACGGCGGCTTGACGCGCGCGCTCTTCTGACGGTTCGCGGGCGCTAGGCGGCCGGTGACGCGCCGGTCGCCGGGAGCGTACGCGCCAGCGGGCGTTCGTCGATCGGGAACTGGATGATGAAGCCGAACGCGGCGACGGCCAGCGAGACGACCCACATCAGGTTATAGCTGCCGGTGCGGTCGACGATGACGCCGCCCAGCCATGCGCCGAAGAACGCGCCGATCTGGTGCACGAGGAACGCGACCCCGAACAGCGTCGAGACCCACTGCATCCCGAACTTCGCCGCGATCACGCCGCTGGTCGGCGCGACGGTGGAGAGCCACAGCAACCCCATCGCCGACGAGAACGCGATCACCGAGACCGCGCTCACCGGAACCAGCACGAAGATCAGGATCGCGACGAAGCGCAGCCCGTAGATCGCGGAGAGCACGTAGCGCTTCGGGAAGACGTCGGAGAGCCGACCGCTGGCGTAGCTGCCGATGACGTTGAACGCGCCGACGATCGCCAGCGCCGCCGCGCCGATGCCGGGCGAGAGCCCGGCGCGCGCGACGATCGCCGGCAGATGCGTCTGGAAGAACGCGATGTGGAATCCGCACACGAAGAATCCCGCGCTGAGCAGCCCGTAGCTCGGGACGGTGAACGCCTCGCGCAGCGCGGCGCCGAGCGAGAGGCCCTGTCCCGCGGCGAGCGCGCGCGGCGGCTCGCGCAGCACGAAGGCGAGCGGGATGATCCCGATCCCGATCGCCGCCAGCCCGATGAACGTCGGCAGCCAGCCCGCGCCGCCGATCGCGATCTGCGCGAACGGCGGATAGAAGAGCTGGCCCAGCGAGCCGCCCGCGCCGAGCAGGCCGAAGGCGACGCTGCGCCGCTCCGGCGGCACGAGCGCGGCGACCGGCCCGATCAGGACGCCGAACGAGACCGCGGCGAGCGCGAGCCCGAGCAGCGTCCCGCCGACCCACGAGAAGACCGTCGGGTCGTGCGTCGTCGCCATGACGCCGAGCCCGAGCGCGAACAGCGCGCCGCCCGTCGCGACGGTCGCGCGCGCGCCGAACCGGTCGGCGACCGCGCCCGCGAACGGCTGCGCCAGCCCCCAGATGAGGTTCTGCAGCGCGAACGCGAGCGCGAAGACGCCCGCCGACCAGCCGCGGACGCCCTCGAGCGGGGTGATGAACAGCCCCAAGCACTGGCGCACGCCGTAGCCGACCGAGAGCGCGACGCACGCGGCGATGAGCACGCCGAGACCTGGACGGATCCGCATGCCGGTAACGACGCGCGCGAGCGCGCGGAGGTTACGCCCCCGCGCGCGCCACCGCGTGGATGTCGGTCGGGACGGTCACGGTCTGCTGCGTTCCGGCGCCGGCCGGGTGCGCGCCGCCTTCGACGATCGAGACCAGTTGCCGGAAGGCGGCCCACGCGAACGTCACCTGCGGCTGAAGGCCGTAGCCCGCGTTCAGCGCCGCGAACGTGTCGACGTGCGTCCCGCCCTTGACGATGTACTGCCAGTACATCGCGCCTTTGCCCGACGCGTTGACCGCCGCGAGATACGGGGTCGCGTTGTTCTGCGGCGTGATGAACATGTCGCGCTCGCCCGCGATCGAGACCAGCGGCTTTCCGATGTTGCCCGTCTGCTTGAACGTGCCGATCGCGGTGCGCGCCGCGGCCGACGGGACGTACGTCTGCCGCGCGGCGGGCAGCGCGAGCCCGGCGACGCCGGCCGACGGCGTCCCCGGCAGCCACACCGGGTTGACCGGGTTCGGCGTGAACCCCGCGGCCGGCGGCAGCGTCGAGGTCGCGTTCGGGTCGATCAGCAGCGCGTAGACGAACAGCGTGAGATCCGAGTAGAACGAGGCCTGGTTCGAGTAGTACTCGAGCCACAGCGACGGGTTCGCCGCCGAGCCGGTCTTCACGTCGGCGGGATAGCCCGCGGCGATGATCGCGGCTGCCGCGACCGGGTCGCTGAAGCCGCTCGCAACGTACTGCGGCATCCATCTCAGGAACGTCGGCAGGTAGTCGAGGATGCTCAGCGCCGGCGACCAGAAGGGTCCCGACCAGTCGACGCCGCCGTCGACGGCGTCCGGGTGCTGCTCGAGCAGCGCGCGCACTTGCGCGCCGCCGTTCGAGAGCCCGACCGCATACGTCTTCGTCGGCGCGTGGTAGTTCGCGGTGAGGAACGCCTTCGCCGCCAGCGTGAGCTGATAGATGTCGTCGTTCCAGCCGGTGATCGGCTTCTTCGCCGGCCAGATCTCGCTGAGCCGGAACGAGAACTTGAACGTCTCGAGGCTCAGCAGGTCGTAGCAGACCGGCCAGGAGATGTTCGGGTTCGGACTGGCGGCGATCGCTTCGACGAAGGCGTTGAACGGAAGGCCCTTGTTGCTCGACGCGTACGCGTAGCCGTTGGCCAGCGCGAAGTCGCTCCAGATGCCGTCGTTGGCGAACTCGCTGCGCTGCGACGGCGTCCCCGCGACGATCAACTTGCCGTTCCACGCGTCGGGGACCCGGATCACGTAGCGCTCGTCGGTCGCGTACGAGCCCAGGACTTGCACGCCCGGGATCGGGCTCGTCGCCGGCGACGCCGTGGTGCCGAGGATCAGCGCGTTGGCGTCGGCGAGCGGGTCGAAGCCGTTGCCCGCGACCGGCAGCGGCGCGGATTTCCAGCGCAGATCGGGGACGTGACCCTGACCGATCCCGGAGGGCGGGAGCACGCCGGTCCCGACGGTGGCGCCTCCGCTCGTGCAGCCCGCGACTCCGAGCGCGGTCGTACCGGCGATGAAATGAGAACGTCTCACGCGTCTATACTCTCCCGCAATGGCGTGCCGTTGTCCGCATGTCGTTTCGCGGGGAGAAATATTTTCCTCGCTGGCTGCATGAGATTGACCGGCGCCGTTGTATCGGGCGCAAAGTGAAAGTACGTGCTATTCTCGCGGCGCTGTCCGCGTCGGCGCTGATCGCCGAGCTCATCGCGTTCGGCGGCGCTGCGCCGGCGCGCGCAGCCGGTCCGAAATCGCCGGTCAACGTCGGTCTCGTCTACTCGAAGACGGGGCTCCTCGCGTCGTACGGCGCGCAGTACGCCGAAGGCTTCGCCGCGGGGCTCGACTACGCGACGAAAGGGACCGGCATGGCGGCCGGTCACAAGATCGTGGTGACCGAGCGCGACGACGCGGGTGATCCGGCGAAGGCCGTCGCGGCCGGCAAAGAGCTGGTCGGGCAAGGCTACAAGATCCTCGCCGGCTCGACCGCGTCGGGCGTCGCGCTGCAGATGGCGACCGTTGCGAAAGAGAACAACATCCTGTTCGTCTCCGGCGCGGCGGCGAGCGACGCGGTCACCGGGCTCAACCGCAACACGTTCCGCTCCGGGCGGCAGACGTATCAGGACATCCTCACGGCCGGGACGATCGTCGGGACGAACCTGCGCGGCAAGCGCGTCGCCGTCCTCGCGCAAGACTCGGCGTTCGGACAAGCCAACGTCGCCGCGATCCGCACCGTCCTCGGCGGCGGCGGCGCGGAGGTGACCGCGGTCCTCGCGCCGCTGTCCGCCAACGATTTCGCACCGTTCGCCCAAAAGGTGAAGGACGCGCGGCCGAACCTGCTGATGCCGGCCTGGGCGGGTGCGACCGCTCCGGCGATGTGGAAGTCGCTCGAAGACGCCGGGATGTTCGGCAGCGGTATCACGGTCGTCAGCGGCCTCGACCAGCGCTCGTCGTACGAGACGCTCGGCGGCGCCGGAGCGAAGATCCAGTTTCTTTCGCACTACTTCTACCGCGCGCCGAAGAACAAGGTCAACGACGCGCTGATCGCGGCGGCGAAGAAGAGCGGGAAAGTCCCGGACCTCTTCCATCCCGACGGGTTCGTCGCGGCGGAGATGATCGTGCACGCGGTCGAGGCGGCCGACGGCGAGGACGTCGGCAAGATGATCGGCGCGCTCGAGAACTGGAGCTTCGACGCGCCGAAGGGGCGCCAGCGGATCCGCGCCGCCGACCACGCGATGCTGCAGCCGATGTTCGTCGCGAAGCTCGAAGGCTCGGGCTCGTCGCTCGAGCCGAAGCTGGTGCGGACGGTCCCGCTCGAGGCGGTCTCGCCGCCGGTCCGCCCGTTCAAATAACGTCGTGACGTCGGAGTGACGCTGACCGAGACCTCGCCGGCCGCGGTCATGGCGACCGCCGGACTGGGCTTGAAGATCGGCAGCGTCACGATCGTCGACGACGTCAGCTTGTCGGTGACCGAGGGCGAGTTTCTGGTCATCATCGGTCCGAACGGCGCCGGCAAGACGACGCTGTTCAACCTGCTCTCGGGCGTCACGCGCCCGAGTTCAGGGCGCATCGAGTTCCGCGGCACCGACGTCACCCACGCACCGCCGTACGTGCGCGCGCGGCTCGGGCTCGGGCGCACGTTTCAGACGTCGACGATCTTCGCCGAGCTGAGCGTGCTGGAGAACGCGCGGCTCGCCGCGCAGGCGCATCTCGGCGGGTCGAGCGCGGTCTGGGCGCTCGCCGATCAGCAGCGCGCGCCGCTCGCGCGCGCGCACGACGCGCTCGCGGCGGTCGGTCTGGAGTCGCGCGCGGCGGCGAAGGCGGCGTCGCTCTCGCACGGCGAGAAGCGCAAGCTCGATCTCGCGATCCTGCTGTGCAGCGATCCGGCGGTGGTGCTGCTCGACGAGCCGACGGCCGGGATCGCGGTCGAGGACGTCCCCGAGATGATGGCGCTGATCCGCGGCATCCACCGCGACCAGAACAAGACGGTGCTGATGGTCGAGCACCGCATGGACCTCGTGATGGGCCTGGCCGACCGGATGGCGGTGATGCACCACGGCTCGCTGCTCGCCGTCGACACGCCGGACCGCATCATCGCGAACGAGACGGTCCAGTCGGCGTATCTCGGAGATCCGCTGTGAGCGCCGCGGCGGCGGCCGCGGCCGCGACGCCGCTGCTCGAGGTGCGCGATCTGCACGCCTACCTGTCGGAGTCGCACGTGCTGCAGGGCGTCTCGTTCGCGGTGCGGCGCGGCGGGATCACCGGGCTGCTCGGGCGGAACGGCGTCGGCAAGACGACGACGCTGCGCGGAATCCTCGGGCTCGTCCCGCGCACCGGGCAGGTGCTGCTCGACGGCGTCGACACGAGCAGCCTCGCCGTGCACGACGTGGTGCGCCGCGGCGTCGCGTACGTCCCCGAAGACCGCGACGTCTTCGCCGGGCTGACGGTCGAAGAGAACCTCGCCCTCGCCGAGCGCGCCGGCGCGGAGCACCGCTACGACCTGGTGTACGAGCTGTTCCCCGAGCTGAAGCAGCGCGCCGCGCAGAAGGCCGGGACGCTGTCCGGCGGACAGCAGCAGATGGTCGCGCTGGCGCGCGCGCTGCTCAACGCCGACAACCGCATCCTGCTGGTCGACGAGCCGACGAAGGGGCTCGCGCCGCTGGTCGTGCGGCACGTGGTCGAGGCGCTGCGCCGCGCCGCCGAGATCGCGACGATCCTGCTCGTCGAGCAGAACCTCAGCGTCGCGCACAAGCTCGTGCACGACGTGATCGTGCTCGACCAAGGCCGCGTCTCGTTCACCGGCACGGTCGACGCGCTGATGGGCGACCCGGCGCTCGCGCGGCGCCATCTCGGGCTCGCCGCCGTCGGAGGCCACTAGCCGATGACCACGATCGCGCTGCTGCTGGTGACCGGGCTCGGGCTCGGCGCGCTGTACTTCCTGATCGCCGCCGGGCTGTCGCTGATCTGGGGGTTGATGCGCGTGCTGAACTTCGCGCACGGCGCGTTCTTCACGGTCGCCGCGTACGCCGGCTGGTCGGCGGCGAAGCTCGCGGCGAGCGCGCCGCCCGGCGTGCAGTGGATCGTCGGCGTCGTCGTCGCGGTGATCGTCGGCGGCGTCTTCGCGACGCTGACCGAGGTCGTGCTGATCCGCCCGCTCTACGCGCGCCACGTCGGCCAGGTGCTGGTGACGGTCGGGCTCGCGCTGGCGACGATCTCGCTGGTGCAGGGCGGGTTCGGCAGCGACCCCCAGCGGCTCGTGCTGCCGGCGTGGATGACGAACACGACCGGCATCCTGGGCGCGAACGTGCCGAACACGCGGCTGCTGGTGATCGTCGTCGCGGCGCTGGTGTTCGGGCTGCTGATCTTCTTCTTGCGGCGCACGCGCTTCGGGCTGATCGTGCGCGCCGGCGTCGAGAACCGCGCGATGGTGCAGGCACTCGGGATCGACGTCCAACGCGCGTTCACGCTGGTCTTCGCGATCGGCGGGATGGCGGCCGGGCTGGCCGGGATGCTCGCCGCGACGTACTACGGAACGATCGACCCCGGGCGCGGGACGGCGATGCTGATCTTCGCCTTCATCGTCGTGATCATCGGCGGGCTCGGCTCCGTGACCGGTTCCGCGGTCGCGGCGATCGTCGTCGGCGTGGTGCAGCAGTTCCTGAACTTCTACGGTGCGGCCGGCGTCGGCGACTTCTCGGTCGTGCTGCTGCTGGCGATCGTGCTGCTGGTGCGGCCGGGCGGTTTCGCCGGGAGCTCCGCGTGACGCGCGCCGCGGCGTTCGTATCGAGGACGTCCGCGTGACGCGGCTCGCGCGCTCGAGCCGTGCGGTGGCGATCGGCGTCACGGCGGCGATCGTCGTGTTCGCGCTGCTGCCGTTCGCCGGGATTGCGATCCCCGGCGTGTTCTCCGGAGCGCTCAACGCGCCGGGAACGCTGAACCTGCTGGGCCTGTGCTTCGTGTTCGGCGCGCTCGCGCTGACGTACGATCTGGTGTTCGGCTACGTCGGCTTGCTCTCGTTCGGGCACGCGCTCTATTTCGCGACCGGCGTCTACGTGACGGCGATCGCGCTGACGCGCTGGCACTGGTCGCTCCCCGCGGCGCTCGCGCTCACCGCCGTCGTGTCGCTCGTTCTTCCGCTGGTCCTGGGTGCGGTCTGTTTGCGCATGCGCGACATTCCGTTCGCGATGGTGACGCTGGCGTTCGCGCAAGCCGGCTCCATTCTCGTCTTGCAGAACCCGTTCGGGCTGACCGGCGGCGAGGAGGGGCTCGCGCTCGGCGGCGAGACGCTGCCCGCCGCGCTGGTCGGCGTCGCGAACACCCGCAACGTCTACTGGATCGCGCTCGTGCTGTTGATCGTCGTGTACGCGATCGCATGGCGCGCGGTGAACTCGCCGCCCGGACGCGTGTGGCAGGCGATCCGCGAGAACGAGCGGCGCGTCAGCGTGCTCGGGCTGAACCCGTACCTGTACAAGCTGGGCGCGTTCGTGTTCTCGGCGTTCCTCGCATCGGCGACCGGCGTGGTCTATCTCCTGCTGCAGGGCGGCGCGAACCCGCAGGTGACGACGGCCGAGTTCACGCTGGCGCTGCTGGTCATGGTGGTCCTCGGCGGCGTCGGCACGCTGTGGGGCGCCGTGCTCGGCGGGATCCTCTACGAGTACCTCGACTTCCGGCTGGTCGCCCTCGCGAACACCGCCGCGCTCAAGGATCTGCCGGGCGTGCTGCGCATCCCGCTCTCCGAGCCGCTGTTCTTGCTCGGCGTGCTGTTCATCGTGCTCGTGCTGTTCGTTCCGGGCGGCCTGGGCGGCGCGCTTCAGCGCCGGGTCGGCGCCGCATTTCGGCCGTCGAGCTGATCGAGAGGGGTTTGACGCAGCCCGGTGATATCGGGTAGACTCACCCCTTGGCGGGCGGCTAGCTCAGTGGGAGAGCGCCACATTGACACTGTGGAGGTCAGAAGTTCAATCCTTCTGCCGCCCACCATGACGAAAGAACCGCGCCGGAAACGGCGCGGTTCTTCTGCGTCATCCCGGCCGATGCCGGAGAGAAAGAAGCGCTCGGGTTGTTGAGGAGACGGAGAGGCGTACGCTAGCGAAGACCGGGTTGCCGCGTCATGGTGTGGTGAGCGTCATGTTGTTGACGTTGATCGTCACGCCGGCCTCGTTGAATCCGGACGGCTTCTCGGTCGTCTGCCAGAAATACATGTACGGACCGAAGTTCCACCAACAGCCGACCGCGGTGTTGTCACACACGCCGGCCACGGCGTCGTAGACCACCGCACCGTCACGGCGCACCGTGACATGCCCGCCGTGCGTATCGTACTGAGCGTCGATGTCGATCTGCCAGTTGTCCACTTCACCGTCGTACAGAAAATCGGGCGAGTAGTACCCCGGGCCGGTGTATCCGCTCGGGTCCGAGCAGGTGTGGAAGGTCCAGATCGGGCGGCCGCCGCCGGTCACCGTGCCGTAGCCGGTATAGCCGGCGTTGTACTCGCGGCGGGTGTTCGAGATGTCCAGCATGTCGCACGGCCCGGTTCCCGGGTTTTCGCCCCAACTGTGCGTCTGCCAGATGATCGCGGGGATGTTGACGGCGTAGTTTCCGTCCGGCGCGGCCCCGTAATAGGTGTTGCCGTTCAGGGTGACGACCGTTTGGAAGAAGAACGTGTAGTGCTGCCCCATCGTGAACTTGAGGTTCGTGTTCGTGTTCGGGTCGACCGGGTTCACTTGGTTGCGCCAGCACGTGCTGGTGCCCGGCGTCGTGTGCCCGTTGCCGTCCGTATACGAGCCGTTGGTGTTGCGCAGCACCGTGAAGCTGATGTTTCTGCCGCTCACCACCGGCGCCGGGCTCGGGCACTGTCCGTCGCTCTGACCGGGCGTCAGAAACTGACCGGTGGCGCCGCTGCCGGTTTGCCACAGAACGCGGCCGGTGACGGTGGGCGATTGGTAGATCATGTGGTCGCTCCCGACCACGTAGACGAGGCCGGCGGTGGTCGCGATCGCGATCGCTGCACCAGGCTGCGCCGCGTAACCGCCGGTCGTGGCAAGATCGCGGTAGGAGATTCCCTCGCCCTGAACGCTCGCCGGATTTGCGAGGATGAAGTAGCCTCCGCTGGTGGTGACGGCAAGCTCCGACGCCGTGCCCGGTTGTTGGACGTAGCTCGTCTGCGGCGTGTAGTAATAGATGCTTCCCAGCGCGTTCAGCACGTAGAAACCGCCGGGCGCGATCCCCGTTGCGGCGTACGTTCCGGTGTCCCACGAAGCCGCCACGCGCACACCGGCGCCCGGAAGCTGCGTCCACGCTCCACCGGCATACTGGTAGACGCCGTATCCGTACTGGTTCTGCCCTTGGTTCGAGATGACGAAGATCGAGCCGTCCGCAGCGGCCGTGACGTCACTCGCACCGCCTGCGATCGGCAGCCACGTCTGCCCCGGCGGCCGTCGGTAGATGCCGCCGGCTGCGTTCACCGCCCAAACGGTGTTGTCGGGCCCGACCGAGAGCCGGGTCACCGCTCCCTCGACGTTCGTCCACACGCCGTGCGAGTACGTGAAGATGTACTTGTCGCTCGCATTCGGCCCGGACGTCGCAAGCGCCCACAGCGTTCCGTCAGGCGCGGCCGCGACGAATGAAGCGGCTTGCGCGATTTGCCTCCAGGTCACCGGCTGGATCGCCGCACGGACGTGCTTCCCGGACAGTGCGATCAGCGATGCCGGCTGCTTCGAGGTCCGCGCCATCGGCGGTGCGGCAACGGAGCCGGGCGAGACCGAGGTCGGCGTGGCGACGCGTGACGCGAGTGCCGAGGTCGCGGACACCACGGGAGCGGTATGGTGGTTTGCCGCGCAGCCTTGGACCAGCACGGCGCTGGTGAGCAGTGACAACGCGACGCGAGGAATCGATACGCGCATACGACCTCCCGGTAGCCGTCAAGGGCGAAGCGCGTCCGTTCCAGCAAGCCTGCTCATCATCCTACTCGGAATAGGCTTCCATCAGAACGCCAGGACGCTCGTTCGCGCCGATCGGCGAAAGAGAGCTCGCGCTGCCGCGTCGGCTAGCGCGGGGCTTCCCGTGACGCGCGAACGAGGCGGTCGTAGCTGATCGTGGAGGTCAGAAGTTCAATCCTTCTGCCGCCCACCATCACGGAAGAACCGCGCTACCGGGCGCGGTTTTTTCATGTCCCTTGGAAAGCGGTCCAGATCGCTCGACTTGCCTAGAAGGTCGAGGAGGGGCGATAGCCAATATCGGCCCTCGTCCAATTCCGGAGGATGCCATGCTCCAACGGCTCGTCGCGACGCTTACCGCGTTCGCGCTTCTCGGCGTCGCAACCCCAGCGATGGCCCGCGGCCACGGCGGCGGACATTCGCACGGCGGGGGCCACGCGTACGGCGGCCATCATTCCTACGGGCACCGTTCCTCCGGCCGCATCTACGGCTTCCGTACGTCGAAGTGCAAGTCCGCATCGTGCTTCCGAAAGCACCCGAACGGAACGTACGTCCATCCGCTGACCGAGCGGAAGCACCGCTGAACCGGGCCGGCCGATGAAATCTCGCATCGTCGCCGCGCTGTTCGCGCTGGCGCTGTTATGGACGGCGACCGCTGCGGACGCGAGCAAGTCCCACGGCCGCACGACCGCGAGCGCGCCGGTCACCAGCGGGTCGCTGCTGCTCTTCGCGACGGAAGGCGCCGCGCAGGCGCACTGCCCGCGCGACCAAGTCGTCTGGCTGAACACGAACAGCGGGATCTATCACGACAAAGGGATGCGCTGGTACGGCAACACGAAGGCCGGCGCATACGTCTGCCGCCGTGAAGCCGACGGCGCCGGCAACCGCGAAACCCGAAACGGTCAATAAGATCGGGACGCGCGCGCAGCGCCCGCCTGTGCGGGCGCCCTAGTGCGGAGCCTGGCGTGACTCGCGAACGAGGCGGTCGTAGTTCATCTGGCGGCGCAGCAGCAGCTCGCCGAAGCCGAGCTTTCCGCGCAACATGAGGCGGTCGATGGCCCGCTCACGGTTCACCCAGCCGAGGAGCGCATCGAACTGATCGTCCCTGATCCGTTCCATGCGGTAGTCATCGGCACGGCGCGATCCGATCATCACATCGCGTCGTCCTACCCGGCAAGAAAACGGGGCTCACGTGATACCCGTCACGCAAGCCCCGTTCGCGGGTGAACCGTCGCGGGTGCGCTAGAAGAGCGCGCGCACGAGCGACGCCGCCATCTCGGGCGTCGAGACGCCCGTCACGACCGCCGTGCGCGCCGACGCCGGACTGCGGTCGAACGCCTGACTGCCGGTCGCGTCGATCGAGAACGACGTGAGCGTCGTGGTCTGGTTGCCGGATGTGACGGACGTGAAGCCGGACGCCCCGCGCGAAGCCCCACGTCAGCGACGTCGTGGTGGCCGCCAACGTGTCCGTGTTGATGCTCTGGATGATCCCGCTCCCGTACGACTGCGTCCCGTTGACGCCGGTCATCCGCGACGTGCCGCCGGCGTTCGCCCAGTTCTCGCCGACGAACGCGTTACTGTCGTTCACCGGGATCCCGTAGTGGCCCGCGCCGTCGGTCAGCAGCGAGACCGTCGCGCCGTGATCCGACGAACTGCCGAGCAGCGTGTCGATCGTGCTGGTTCCGCCGGTCGACTTCGAGAAGAGGAACGAGCCGGGATAGGCGCCGCTCGGATCGGTCAGATCCATTCGCTCGGTGACCTGCCCGTTCACCGCGCACGTGCACGAGATCGTGCCGCGACCGCCGTCCGTGAACGCGCCGCCGGTGCTGAAGACCCAGCGGTTGCCCGCCTTCGACGGAAGAAAGAACGGCGACGACGTGTTCGCGATCGTCACCGGCGGCGTGCTGCCGCCGCCGCCGCCACCACCGCCGCCACTGCACGCCGCCAGCGCGACCACGGCAAAAACTCCGGCGCTTCTACGAAGCGCGCTCAAACGATTCATGACCCCTCCCAAAAGGGGAGGTTCGTCCTTGCCATGACGGATGAGCCGTCCCTGGTCGAGCGAGCTCTCGCTACCGTACAGTTCCGTCAAGAGTTCGGCAGAGACGCCGTGCGCTACGACATACCGTGGCTGACGAGACGCGCGAGCCCGTACGCCGCGCCGGCCGCGATCGCGCCGATGACCCAGGTTTGCAGCGCGCCGAGCAGGACCGGCATCGCGAGCACGCGCGCGCGCACCGCGCCGAACAGGAGCAGCGCGAACGTCGTGAAGACGATGGACCACCACAGCGCGTCGTGCGCGTCGGACACCAGCGCGTACGGTGCGAGCGGGAAGATGCCGCCCAGCACGTAGCCGCCGCCGACCAAGAAGGCGCTCCGCGGCGCGGCGCGCTCGTCCGGCTTCTCCAGGCCGAGCTCGTTGCGCATCATGAACTGCACCCACTGCTCGCGGTCGCTGGCGATCTCGTTCACCACCCGCGTCAGCACGGGCTCGCGCACGCCGTAGCCGTGCAGGATCTGCGCGACCTCGGCCTTCTCTTCGTTCGGAATCTCCTCGGTCTCGCGAACCTCCCGCGCGTACTCCTTCGCGTAGTGGGCGACCTCGCTGCGCGCCGCGAGATACCCGCCCAGCCCCATCGAGATCGCGCCGGCGACGATCTCCGCCAGCCCGGCCGTCAGCACGATCCCGCTCGCCGCGACCGCGCCCGTCACGCCGGCGGCGAGCGCAAACGGGACGGTCAGCCCGTCGGCCATCCCGAGGACCAGGTCGCGGATCGTTTGCGTCCCGGCGCCGTGGTGCTCGTGGTCGGCGGCTTGGATCATCGGGCGATCGTAGCGGACCGAGGCGACTTCGTCACGCCTGCCGGGATCGTGAGGCACGCCGAACGCGCGCGGCGAAGAGCCGCGGGTGAGCAGCTCGACGACCGCCGCGCCCTCCGATCGGCCGCACCGCGACCCGGTCGACATCGCGCACCTGCGCCATACCGCGGCGCACGTGCTCGCGTACGCCGTCCAGGACCTGTTCCCGGAGGCGAAGCCGACCATCGGACCCGCGATCGAGAACGGGTTCTACTACGATTTCGACCGCGGCGCGCCGTTCTCGCCGGAAGACCTCGAGAAGCTGCAGGCGCGCATGCGCGAGATCGTGCGCGCGGACTACCCGATGACCGGCCGGCGCGTGACGCGCGAGGAAGCGATCGAGCAGTTCCGCGACAACCCGTACAAGGTCGAGATCGCGCGCGAGATCCCCGACGGCGAACCGATCACCCTGTATACGATCGGCGAGTTCACCGACTTGTGCCGCGGCGGTCACGCCGGGTCGACGGGCGCGATCGGCGCGGTCGAGCTCGAGTCGGTGGCGGGCGCGTACTGGCGCGGCAAGGCCGACAACCCGCAACTGCAGCGCATCTACGGCACCGCCTTCGCCACGCAGCAGGAGCTCGACGACTACCACGCGTTCCTCGCCGAGGCGGCGAAGCGCGATCACCGCAAGCTCGGCGCCGAGCTGGACCTCTACCACGTCGACGAGCTCGCCGGCGGCGGGCTGATCTTCTGGCACCCCAAGGGCGCGATCATGCGCGCGCTGGTCGAGGAGTTCATCCGCGAAGGAACGCGCGAGCGCGGCTACCTGCCGGTCGTGACGCCGCACGTCGTGCACGAGAACCTCTACGCGACGTCGGGCCATCTGGAGAACTTCGCCGACTCGATGTTCGGGCCGATCGAGGTCGAGGGCCAGCGCTTCCGGCTCAAGCCGATGAACTGTCCCGGCCACATCCTGATCTACAAGCACGAAGGCCGCTCGTACCGCGACCTGCCGCTGCGCTACGCCGAGTTCGGCACCGTGTACCGTTTCGAGCTGAGCGGGACGCTGCACGGGCTCACGCGCGTGCGCGGCTTCACGCAGGACGACGCGCACCTCTTCTGCACGCCGGAGCAGGTCCAAGCCGAGTTCGAGCAGACGCTCGACGAGGCGCTGCGGCTGATGGACGCGTTCGGCTTCAGCGGCTTCGAGTACTTTCTGAGCACGCGCGCCGAGCGCGGTCCGACCGACGACGTCGCGGAGGCGGCGATCCGCAGCGCGCTCGAGTCGCGCGGCTTGCCGTACGGGATCGACGAAGGCGGCGGCGCGTTCTACGGCCCGAAGCTCGACATCAACCTGCACGACGCGATCGGCCGCAAGTGGCAGCTCGGCACCGTGCAAGTCGACTTCCTCTTGCCCGAGCGGTTCGATCTCAAGTACCGCGGCTCGGACGGCGCCGACCATCGCCCGGTGATGATCCACCGCGCCTTGGCGGGCTCGATGGAACGGTTCTTCGGCGTGCTGATCGAGCACTTCGGCGGCAACTTTCCGGCTTGGCTCGCGCCGACGCAGACGATCGTCGTCCCGATCTCCGAGCACCAGCTCGACTACGCGTACACGGTGCGGGACACGCTGCGCGCGCGCGGCTTCCGCGCCGACGCCGACTCCTCGAACGAGAAGCTCGGCTACAAGATCCGCCACTGGAAGACGCAGAAGATTCCGTACATCTTGGTCGTCGGCAAGCGCGAAGCCGAAGAGGGCACCGTCAACGTCAACGAGCGCGGCGTCGAGGAGAAGCGCACGGTGAGCGTCGAGGCGTTCGCGGAAGAGCTCGCGGAGCGGATCGCCTCCAAGCGCTGAGGCCGGCGCCGCGCCTCAGCGGACGCGGTGGTGTTCGGACTGCTCGGACGGTGCCGCACCGGCGACGCCGCCGGCCGCCGGCGAGAGCTCGACCGCGACGGTGTTGCGGCCGGCGTTCTTCGCGCGGTAGAGCGCCGTGTCGGCGCGTTCGAGGAGCGCATCCGCGTCGTCGGCGTCGCCGCCGAGCGTCGCGATGCCGACGCTGATCGTCACCACGCCGCTGCCGACGGGCGTGCGGCGGTGCGGGATGCCGAGCGCCGCGACCGCGGCGCGCAGCCGCTCGGCGACCTGATACGCGCCCTCGCGATCGGTCTCGGCCAGGAACGCGACGAACTCTTCGCCTCCCCAGCGCGCCAGCACGTCGCCCGGGCGCATCGCCGAGACGCGCAGCGCCGACGCCACCGCGCGCAGCGCCTCGTCGCCGGCGAGGTGCCCGTAGGTGTCGTTGTACTGCTTGAACGCGTCGACGTCGGCGATCACCACCGCCAGCGGGCGGCCGGTCCGCCGCGCGGCACGGATCTCTTCGTGCAGGCGCAGCTCGAAGTAGCGCCGGTTCGCGAGCGCGGTGAGGCCGTCGACCATCGAGAGATCGCTGAGCTGCGCGAAGAGCATGTGCATCTGGCGCAGGTACGCGTACAGCACCGCGGTCGACGAGCAGACGATCAGGAACCGCGCGAAGTACCAGCCGAGCGTGAAGCGCGCGCCGCCCGCGATCGCGGTCTGCACGTCGAGACACGCCGCGGCGAGCGCGACGATCAGCCAGGTGTGCAGCACGGTGCGCCCGCGCGTCCAGACGATCGCGAGCGCCAGCACGAAGAGGTCGACGACCACCAGCACCTCGCCGACGCCCGAACGGCTCAGCCACGTATAGCTCACGCCCTCGACGAGCGAGCCGAGCGCGTGTCCGCGCAGGATCAGCGTGACGATCGGGGCGAGCGCGAAGACGACGGCTCCGCCGCAGATCGAGCGAATCCAGCACAGCACGCTCTCCGGCTCGTGGACGACGCGCTGCTGGTGATCGAACCACAGCGCGAGACAGACGGTCAGCGGGAACTGGAAATGCCAGACGATCCAGATCCAGGGTGCGACCTGCGGCGCGACCAGCGTGCCGAACGCCGTCGGCAGCGAGAGGATGTACGCGAGCGCGAGCACGCCGCCCAGCACGTACGCGCCGCCGAGGAACGCCGTGCCGAGCATCCGGTTGGCGACGAACTGGCTGAACAGCAGGTACGCGGTGACGAAGTGCGACGCGACCGCGATCCCGATGAAGAACGGGACCACCGCGGGCGCGACCGGGAGCGGCGTCGCCGCGACCGGGAGCAGCGCGAAGGACGCCGCGGTCAAAACGAAGATGACCGCGGTCGCGACCAGTCGTTGGCGCGCGTCTACGGGCGCCGTCGCGACACTGAGCACTGGGCCTCCCTGCCTGCGTTCACCCTGGACGACACCCGGCCGGCTGGGTCTCTATACGTTTTCGGCCGTTTGGTCGCAGCGGCCAGTTCTCGCGGCTGTGCGCCAGAACACACCGGCCAGCACCGCCGCGAGCATCTGGACCGCCAGAATCAGCGCGACGGTCGCCGGCCAGCCGCCGCGCGTCCACACCGCCGCCGGCAGAACCGCGCCCAGCCCGCCGCCGGTGTAGTAGACGGTGAGGTACAGCGCCGCCGCGGTCGAGCGGCGCTCGCGCGCGACGATCCCGATGTAGCCTTGCGAGGCCGCCTGCGCCGCGAAGACGCCGGTCGACATGACGGCCAGTCCGGCGACGATCGTCGCGACCGACGGGACGAGCGTGAGCAGAATCCCGGCGGCGCTGGCGGCGATCGCGAGCAGCACCGTGACGCGGTGGCCGAGGCGGTCGATCAGCCGGCCCGCGAGCGGCGACGCGACGACACCCGCCAAGTACACGAAGAAGACGTTGCCCAGCGCGATCGTGCCCAGCGAGAACGGCGGCGCCGCGAGGTGGTAGGTCGCGAACGTGAACGCGGCGACCAGCGTGAACAGCACGCTGCCGCCGATCGCGTACGTCGCCAGCAGGTGCGGATCGCGCGCGAAGCGCCCGACCGCACGCAGCGCGCCGCGCGCCGACGGCTGACGGGTGAACCGCGCCGAGCGCGGCAAGAACGCCCACACGATCGCGCCGCCGGCGAGGTTCAGGACGCCGAGCACGATGAAGGCGGCGTGCCAGTCGGCATGGCCGGCGACGACCGCTGCGACGTAGCGGCCGAGAAACCCGCCGAAGACGTTGCCGCCGATGTACGCGCCGACCGCGCGCCCGCCCACGCTCGGCGGAAACTCCTCGGCGATGTACGCCAGCGTGACGGCGAAGACGGCCGGCATGCACAGCCCCTGCACGAAGCGCCAGACGATCAGCGCGTGCAGCGACTGCGCGCCCGCGGCGGCGAAGGTCACGACCGCGAGCACGAAGATCGCGCTGACGATCACGCGCTTGCGGCCGAGCGCGTCGGCGAGCGGGCCGACGAACGGCGCCGCCAGCGCGCAGGCGAACGTCAGCGCGGAGATCGTCGCGCCGACCGCCGCTTCGCCGGTGTGAAACTCCACCCGCAGCTCGGGCAGCAGCGGCTGCGTCGCGTACATGTCGAGGAACGCGCTGCCGCCGCACGCGGAGACGGCCAGGTACCGCGGATCGACGCGCACGCCGAAGCGTTCGGCGCTCGATGCGCGCAGGTCCGTCCTCTGCATGGTTCGGCGCTGGTTCAGTCTTCGAAGAGCTCCTTGAATACGCGGTCGCGGTTCTCGAGGAAGCGGCGGGTGATCACGTAGGCGTCGGTCTGCGTGTACGGGATGTTGTGCATTCCGCCGTCGAACGACACGATCTGCGCGCCCGGGAAACCGAGCAGGATCGGCGAGTGGGTCGCGAGGACGAACTGCGTCCCGTCGGCGTGTTCGAGAAGGTCGTGCATGCGCGCGAGGAGCGCCAGCTGTCGCGCCGGCGAGAGAGCAGCCTCAGGCTCGTCGAGCAGGTACAAACCACCGCCCGAGAACCGCTCGAGGAACAGCGTCAGAAACGACTCGCCGTGCGAGCGCGTGTGCAGTGATTTGCCGCCATACGGAGCCAGCGCGCTGGCGCCGACGCCCGGCTCGCGAGCGAGACGGTCGAGATACGTCGCGACGTTGAAGAAGCTCTCGGCGCGGAGAAAGAAGCCGTCGCTTTGGCGCTTGGTCCAACGCAGCTGCAGCACGTCGGCGAGCCGCTCGACGGCGGTATCGGGCTCTTCGCCGTCGCTCGAGCCGCGCGTCGTGGAGAACCGGAAGTTGCGTGTTCCGCCTTCCGCCCCGAATCCGCAAGCGATCGCGAGCGCCTCCAGGACGGTGGACTTCCCGCTGCCGTTCTCGCCGACGAAGCACAAGACGCGGCTGTTGACGCGAATCGGCACGAACGCGCGGACCGCCGGGACGTCGAAGGGATACCGCATCCAGTCGATCGGCTGTCACGCAAGAGCGCGATCCGACGCAGACACGGAACCCCTGGAGCGCCGGCCATGATGCGTTGTTCATCGGGGAGTCGCCGCCGCCTCGCAGGGCGGCCCCGAGTCGCGGTGCAAGAGCGCGCGGCGATGCTGCTGCTCGGGATCGAGACGTCCTGCGACGACACGGCGACCGCGGTCGTCCGCGACGGCGTGCGCGTGCTCTCGAACGTCTCGACGAACCAAGACGCGTTCCACGCCAAGTACGGCGGCATCGTCCCGGAGATCGCCTCGCGCCGCCACGCCGCGCTGCTCTCCGCCGCGGTCGACGACGCGCTGACCCGCGCGAACGTCGAGCTCGCCGGGCTCGACGGGATCGCGGTCACCGCGGGACCCGGGCTGATCGGCAGCCTCGTGGTCGGCGTCGCCGCGGCGAAAGCGCTCGCCTTCGCGACCGGCCTGCCGCTGTACGCGGTGAACCACCTGCACGGACATCTGTTCGCGGCGTTTCTCGAACGTGACGAGCCGACGCCGTATCCGTTCCTCGCGCTGCTCGTCTCGGGCGGGCACTCGCAGCTCGTCGAGGTTCGGTCGCCGGTCGAGCTGCGCATCATCGGCAAGACGCGCGACGACGCCGCCGGCGAAGCGTTCGATAAGACGGCGCGGCTGCTCGGCCTTCCGTTCCCGGGCGGTCCCGCGCTCGAGGCGCTCGCCCGCGCCGGCGATCCGAAAGCGTTCGCGTTCCCGCGCCACCGTCCCGATCCCGGGACGCTCGACATGAGCTTCTCGGGCCTCAAGACCTCGGTGCGGTACTTCTTGGAGTCGGACGAAGGCAAGAACGCGCGCCGCGAAGACGTGGCGGCGTCATTCCAAGCCGCGGTGGTCGACGTGCTGATCGATCGCGTCGCGCGCGCGCTCGACGCGGGCGCCTACCGGGCGCTGGTGCTCAGCGGCGGCGTCGCAGCGAACAGCGCCCTGCAGTCGGCATTCCTCGCGCTGGGACAACGGCGCGGTGTTCCGGCGTTCGTTCCGGAGCTGCGTTTCTGCACCGACAACGCGGCGATGATCGCGGGCGCGGCGGAGCGGCGCGCGGCGGTGGCCCGCGTCGATCCGAAGACGCTGGTCGCCGACCCGAACCTCCCCTTCTTGATTCCCTGAGCCATTAGTAGGTAAGGCCGCCGGACAGGTCGTACATCAGCCTAAGCCAACACCTAGAGCTGAACCTCGCCGCCTACCATCGTTTGCTCTAACGTTCCGTTCCGAATGAGGTGTCTCGGGTGCCGGAGATTTTAATCGTATCTCGAACTGTAATGGGCGGTGGCGTCTGTATAGGCGGATACGACATTCGCACAAATCAATCACTTCGACTGTCGCCGCCAGGGCGCAATGCTCAGCCTCCGGATTCAAAGCTCGAAATAGGTGGGATCTGGGAAATTCGCTATTCGATGCGCGGCTCAGCACGTCCATTCGTGGAGGACTGCGACGCCGAGCCAAGCCGATATGTGCGCGATGCAGATGTCGAAGAATATGTTGACAATGCACTTGACATCGCTCAAGGCGATACGGACAGCCTATACGACGGAATGTTGCGATGGCAGGGACATAAGGGCTACATCGACCCAGATGATCCGTCTCCTTATAGCACTCAGTTCTGGCGTCCGAGTTCCTTTCTACAACGATACGAGGATGCCAACAACGCCGGCCGATCCGTGTTTTGGGAGCCCGAAACGAAACGCCGAATACTCTGGGTTGGCGCTGCAGACCCGCCTGACCGGATTCCCGCGGGGGATCTCTGTCGTGTCTCGCTCAGTCGCGCGTTCGAGGGATCCATGGACCATCCGGTCTGCTGGCTGCAGCTTTCTGGTACTTATTAGTGTTAGGGACGTTATGCTAGGAGCGGTTCGGGTCTACACGATCGGCCAAGGATCACGGTCTGTCTCGGGCTTGATCGCGGAACTCGAGGTGCGTTCAATTCGGTTTCTCTGCGACGTGCGCAGCGTTCCAATATCGAACTATGCACCCGAGTTCTGTCGGGACGAACTCAAAGCCGCGCTCCGCGCAAGACAAATCGCGTACGTTAGTTTTAGTGATACTCTGGGCGGTAGACCAACGAGCATTGAACTATATGACGACAGCGGCAGGGTGAGCTACGATCGCCTGATATGCTCAGATCACTTCAAAAGTGGCATTGAACGCGTGGTTCAGGGAGCCTGCGACGGACATCTCCTTGCGTTGTTCTGTAGTGAAGGTCGCCCGGAACTTTGCCATCGGAGCAAAGCGATTGGGCGTTCCTTAGAAGACGCGGGCGTTTCAGTCTTGCACATCGATGCCGATGGGACCGAACTCGATCAGCAGTCAGCAATGAAGCGCCTTGCTACACCGTTGAGCCTACTTGGGAAGGAATATCCAGATCCTCAAAAGAGCTCACGTCGAGCGTATCGTTGATTCTCTACACGATCGGAGCATACGGATTTACCGCCGACACATTTGTTGAGGCGCTTCGTAGCGCTAACGTCACATCTCTGATCGACATCCGCCAGCGCCGCGCCGTGCGCGGCCCGCTGTATCGTTTTGCGAATGCGACAGCCCTGGAATCTCTTATTCGAGACAACGGTATTGCGTATGTCCCACTTCGAACTTTAGCGCCAACCACTGAGATCCGCTCACTACAGCGAGATGCAGATCGCTCTGGTAGCGTAGCAAAGCGTTCCCGGGCGTCTTTATCTGAGTTCTTCGCCGCTGCGTACGTCGATGTCGTGCTCGGGCAATTTTCGGAGGCTGATCTAGGAGATCTATTGCGAATTGGCGGCGACAAGCCATCTTTATTCTGCGTAGAACGACGTCCCGAGGCCTGTCACCGTAGCTTGGCCGCCGGTTGGATTGCGGGGCGCGTCGGTTGCCCAGTGGTTGACCTTATCTCGCTCGCACCGTTCTAAGCTATTTCTAAACGGAGTCTTCAGGGAGGCAACGCTTTGCTCCACATGGTGTTCTGTTCAGTCCGCGCTAACTGTAACTGTGCGTGGGGCTAGCTGAATCGCTTTCCTTCATAGCGTCGTCAAGTGCAACGTCGCTGGCTCAACTAGTGACCTACCGTTCACCGCTGACGAAATCCGCGCCGCCTAAGTCGCGCTGCCGTGCTCGAGCAGCCAGCCGATCGCGTGCGTGAGGTTCTCTTCCGTCGGCTCGTCCTCGAACAGGACCTCGTTGAGGAAGAACGCCGGCGTGCCCGGAATCTCGCTCGCCTCGCCGCTCTCCTTCTGCTCGTCGACGATCGGCGCGTACGTTCGCTCGCGCAGCGCCGTCTCGAGCGCGGCGGCGTCGAGCCCGAGATTGCGCGCGTAGCCGAGCAGATGGCGCTCGCCGAGCGCGCGCTGGTGCTCGAACAGCGTGTCGTGCATCTCCCAGAACTTGCCGTAATCCGCCGCGAACTCGGCCGCCTCGGACGCGGGCTGCGCGTGCGGGTGCTGCGCGAGCGGGAAGCTGCGAAACGCGACCCGGAGCCGGTCGCCGAACCGCTGCTCGAGCGCTTTGACCACCGCGTACGCGACGCCGCAGTAGGGGCACTCGAAGTCGCCGTACTCCAGCAGCGTCACCGGTGCGTCCGGAGCGCCACGCACGTGGTCGTCCGGCCCGACCGGGACCGCGAGACGGATGAGGCCTTCGTTTTCCATGACTACCTTATCGCTCGAACGACCAGCGGCGAATCGCCGCCGCGACGGTTGCGAACTCGACCGGCCGAACCCTCGCGCGCAGCGCTTCCTCGGTCGGCGCGCCGTCGGTCCGCAGCGGTGAACGCACCAGCACCGCACCGCGGTCCGTGCGCTCGGTGACGTAGTGGACGGTCGCGCCCGTCCACGCGACGCCGGCGCGGAGCGCGTCACGCAGCGCGTGCGCGCCGCGCAGCGCCGGAACGACGGTGCCGTCGGGCGCGACCACCTCGTCGGCCGCGGGATCGAGCGGCAGGAACGACGGATGCAGGTTGATCGTCTCGGGGAAACGACGCAGAAACGCCGCCGGGACGAGGTGCATCCAGCCGAGCAGCAGCACGAGCTCCGGCTCCGTCTCGGCGACGGTCTCGATCAAGCGCGTGTCGTAGCTCGCGCGCGTCTCGGCGCTGCGGTCCCACCGCGCCACCACGGCGTCGACACCGTGCTCGCGCGCTGCGGCGAGCGCGCCGGCGTTCGGATCGTTCGCGACCAGCGCGCGCACGTCGAGCGGGAGCGTTCCGTCGCCAACGCGTTCGAGGACGCTGCGCGCGTTGGTCCCCGCGCCGGACGCGAGGATCGTCGCGCGAAACGGCCCCGCATCGTGCACGAACTCGTCGGCGACCGCCGCGCCCGTCCGGCGCACGTAGCTTGCGATCAGCCGGTCGCCGTCGACGGCGGGGATCAGCGCCTGCTCGTAGCGCGACTCCCGCAAACCGCAGAGCGCCGCCGTCAACAGGGCCGCACCGAGCCCCGTCTTGCGGTGCGCCGCGGCGACGCCGTACGGGCCGAAGATGCCGGTGTCCGCGCGGTCGTGCCAGCGGCGCAGCCAGCGGAACCGCAACCCGCGCGCACCGAACGCCGCGAAGCCGGCGAGCGCGCCGTCGTGCTCGGCGAACCACGCGCTTCCGGCGCGCGCTTCGGACGACCACGACGACGGGCCGAAGTGCAGATCGATCCACGCGGCGAGGCGATCGTCAGGGCCGTCCGCGCGCCGGAGAACGTATCCCGCGCGGGCGGCGTCGTCGTGCGCGCGCGCGAGCGCGCTCGGGCCGTAGCGCTCATCGTCGAGCGCCGCCAGCAGATTGACCGGCATCTATCGATTCATCGAGCCAGCTTGCGCGAACACCAAGTGCCGGGCTCATAGCACCGACGTGCGGGGCTCATAGCACCGCGGGCCGGCTACGCCGCGCGCGGCCGGCGCACGACGACCTGCGGGTCGCCGTCGCGGCGCGGCTGCACGAAGCCGACGACGCGCGCGCCGGGCGCCGCGGCCAACGCCTTGTCGACGCCGGTGATCGGCACGATCAGCGTGTAGCCGACGCCCATGTTCAGCGTGCGGTAGCATTCTTCGTGCGAAAGGTCGCCGCGCTTCACCAGCTCGTCCATGATCGGCGGCGTCTCCCAGCGCGCCGGCTCGAACACCGCCGCCGCGTGCTCGGGCAGCGTGCGCGGCACGTTCTCGAGCAGCCCGCCGCCGGTGATGTGCGCCATCGACTTCACGTCGGCGACCCTGCGGATCGCGCGCACCGCCTCGAGATACGACGGATGCGGCGCGAGCAGCGCGTCGCCGTACGTCGTCGCGCCGAACGGCTGCGCGTACTCGTCTTCGGCGATCAGCGCGCGCGCGAGCGTGTACCCGTTCGTGTGCAGCCCGACCGCCGGCAGCCCGACGATCGCGTCGCCGGTCTGCACGCGGTTCGGATCGGGAACCGCGTCGAGGTCGACCAGCCCGACGATCGTTCCGGCGAGATCGAAGTGATCCGCCCGGTAGACGCCCGGCATCTCGGCGGTCTCGCCGCCCAGCAGCGCGCAGCCGTTCGCGCGGCAGGCGCGGTGGACGCCCGCGACCACGAGCGACGCGACCTCGGGATCCAGCTTTCCGACCGCCAGGTAGTCGAGAAAGAACAGCGGGTCCGCGCCGGTGACGAGGATGTCGTTCACGCAGTGGTTGACGAGGTCCGCACCGACCGTGTCGTAGCGGCGCAGCGCGGCCGCGATGAGGATCTTCGTGCCGACGCCGTCGGTCGAGCCGACGAGCGCGCGCTTGGCGTCGCCCGGCAGGCGGAACAGCCCGCTGAAGCCGCCGAGCGCGCCGATCTGGTCGGGATGCGTCCAAGCGGACGTCACGTCGCGGTACCGCTGAACTGCCACGTTTCCGGCGTCGATGTCGACGCCGGCGCGCGCGTAGGCGCTGTCCTGAGCCGGTCGAAGGGCGTCGCTCACAGCCTGCCTCGAGCTCGTCGAACGGGGCAGGACGCGCGAAGGGCGCGCGTAATCGCAAACAGGTTGTCCAACACGGTCGGTTCGACCGCTTCTGTCCTTCCGGAGGAATCCATGCAGGTCCACGTCTCGAGCGACGCGGCGACGTCGGTCTCGACCGGTGCGCTCGTGGTCCCGGTCTTCGCCGGAGGCGCCGTCGACGGCGTCGCGGCCGAGATCGACCGGCTCCTCGGCGGCGCGATCGCCGATGTTCTCGCGAGCGGCGAGATCGCCGGCAAACCGAACGAGACGTCGCTCGTGCACGCGAAGGACACGCCGTTCAAGCGCGTGCTGGTCGTCGGGCTCGGCGAGCGCCAGAAGCTGACCGCCGCGGCGCTCGCCAAGTACGCGGGCACCGCGGTGCGTTACCTCGGCAAGCGCGGCGCCGCGTCGATCGCGCTCGCGCTTCCGGACGGCGTCGACGGCGTGCTCGCGGCATCGTTCGCCGCCGAAGGCGCGATCGCGGCGACGCTCGACACGACGATCTACCGCACCGAAGCCGACAAGCCCGTCGTGACCACCGACGTCACGGTCCTCACCGGCTCGTACGACCGCGAAACGCTCGAGAGCGGCGTCAAGCGCGGCAGCGTGATCGGCGAAGCGGTCAACGCGGCGCGCAGAATGGCGCTCACGCCGGGCAACGACATGACGCCGACCGTGCTGTCGAACCGCGCCAAAGAGCTCGCCGCCGACGCCGGCCTCGAGGTCGACGTGCTCGACGAAGCGCGCATGGAAGCGAAGGGGATGGGCTCGCTGCTCGGCGTCTCGCGCGGCTCGGACGAGCCGGCGACGCTCAGCGTGATCACCTACAAGGGCGACCCGTCGTCGAGCGAAGTGCTGGCGCTGGTCGGCAAAGGGCTGACGTTCGACTCCGGCGGCATCTCGATCAAGCCGGCCGAGAACATGCACGAGATGAAGTACGACATGTCGGGCGGCGCGGGCGTGATCGCGGCGATGTGGGCGATCGGCAAGCTGCGCCCGAAGATCAACGTCATCGGCCTCGTCCCGTCATCGGAGAACCTGCCCGGCCACCGCGCGATGAAGCCCGGCGACATCCTCAAGGCGATGAACGGCAAGACGATCGAGGTGATCAACACCGACGCCGAAGGCCGGCTGATCTTGGCCGACGCGCTGTGCTACGCGCGCGAGCTGGGCGCGACCAAGATCATCGACACCGCGACGTTGACCGGCGCGTGCGTCATCGCGCTCGGCCACGCGGCGAGCGGGACGATGTCGAATGACGACGCGTTCGTCGAGCGCTTCCTCAAGGTCGTCGCCGAGTGCGGCGAGCGCTACTGGCGCCTCCCGCTCTACCCGGACTACGACCAGCAGATCAAGAGCGACATCGCGGACCTCAAGAACACCGGCGGCCGCCCCGGCGGCGCCGAGACGGCGGGCGCGTTCCTCAAGAACTTCGTCGCCGACACGCCGTGGATTCACCTCGACGTCGCGGGCACCGCGTATCTCGACAGCGAGTCCGCGTTCATGGCGAAGGGCCCCACCGGCACGCCCGTGCGCGCGTTCGTCAACATCGTCGAAGACCTCGCGAAGAACGGCACGCCGACCAACGGTGTCGCGAAGAGCGCCGTCACGGCGACCGTCTGATGAACCCGCAAGAACCGGTCGTTCCCGATCCGGACCGGCCGGGCGAACAGCCCGGCGGCCCGGTCAGCGATCCCAGCCTGCCCGAACGCCCGCGCGAGTACCAAGCCCGCGATGCGGATTACAGCGAAGGCATGGCCGAGTACGAGGCGATCAAACGCGAAGAAGGCCGCGACGACGACGAAGGCTTGGACGACTACGATCAGGCCGTCGCGGAGTCGTTCCCGGCCAGCGACCCGCCCGCGGCGTCGGAGCCGGGCGCCACGTAGCGCGAGGCTAGGCTTTCAACGCGGGCTGCAGGTCCGCCATCAAGCCGTGTGATGCCGTCGGCACGCTGGGGTAGCGACCGTTCAGGCACCCGAGGCAGAAATCGCGGCGGTCGCGTCCGGTGGATGCGACGAGATTCTCGATGCTGAGGTAGCCCAGCGAATCGGCACCGACGCGCGCGCAGATCTCCGGCACGGAGAGGTTCGCCGCGATCAGCTCGGCGTAGGTCGCCATGTCGACGCCGAGGTAGCACGGGTGCACGATCGGCGGCGAGGTGATCCGCAGATGCACCTCGCGCGCGCCGGCATCGCGCAGCAGCGAGACGATCCGCGGCGTCGTCGTTCCGCGCACGATCGAGTCGTCGACGACGACGACGCGCTGGCCGGCGAGGTTCTCGACGATCGGGTTGAACTTCAGCCGCACGCCCTGGCTGCGCATCTTCTGATCGGGGCTGATGAACGTCCGCCCGATGTAGCGGTTCTTGATCAACCCTTCGACGTACGGCAGACCGCTCTCGGCCGAGTAGCCGATGCCGCCCGGGATCGCGCTGTCCGGGATCGCGATGACGACGTCCGCGTCGACCGGGTGCTCGCGCGCCAGCGCGCGGCCCATCTCGTAGCGCGCCATGTAGATCGAGCGGCCGCTCAGCACGCTGTCGGGCCGCGCGAAGTAGATGTACTCGAACATGCACAGCGAGGACGGCTTCACCACCTCGGTGTGCTCGGTTCGCAGCCCGCGCGCGTCGGCGCAGACGACCTCGCCGCGCTGAAGCTCGCGCAGGTAGTGCGCGCCCACCGTCGCCAGCGCGCACGACTCGGAGGCGATCATGTATCCTTGGTCGCCGTAGGTTCCGATGCACAGCGGGCGGACGCCCCACGGATCGCGGAACCCGTAGATCGCGTCCGGCGTGCAGAGCGTCACCGAATACGCGCCTTCGGCGACGCGCATCGCGGCCTTGATCTTCTCGGCCCACGTCTCGCCCGGCGCCAGCGCGATCGTCTTCGAGAGAATCTCCGAGTCCGACGTCGCGCTCAACCGCACGTCGTCGGGCAGGCGCGCGGCCAGCTCCTCGGCGTTCGTCAAGTTGCCGTTGTGCGCGAAGGCGAACGGGCCCAGGTTCGACTGCTCCACGAACGGCTGCGCGTTGCACACCACCGAGCTGCCGGTGGTCGAGTACCGCGTGTGGCCGATCGCGACGTCGCCGCGCAGCCGGCCGAGGATCTCTTCGTCGAAGACGCCGGTGATCAGGCCCATCTCGCGATGGCTGTCGATCGTGCGGCCGTTCCCGACCGCGAGCCCGGCGCTCTCCTGGCCGCGGTGCTGCAGCGCGTACAAAGTGAAGTACGCCAGCCGCGCTACGTCCTCGCCGGGTGCGTAGATCGCCGTGACGCCGCACGCCTCGTGCAGCACGTCGCCGGCCGGCTGCACCGCCTCGTCATCGTACGCCCGCGCCATGCTCCTACGACTTCGCCGCGCCGCGCCGGGATTCAGCCCGTCGCGGCGCGCGCCGCCAAATCAGTCGCGCCGGCGGCCGGCGAAGAGCTGCAGCAGGGCGAGGAAGATGTTGATCGCGTCGAGGTAGATCGCGACCGCGAGCTGGACCGGCGAGAGGCCGTCGCCGCCGGCGCGGATGCGGCTGAAGTCGACCAGCGTGATCAGCGTGAAGACGCCGAGCGTCAGCCACGAGTACGTCGACGGGTGGATCCAGTGCGTGAACGCCGAGATGAGGCCCACCACGACGAGCGCGATCAGCGCGCCGAAGGCGATGCCCTGGAAGCGCCGCCAGTCGACCGAGAAGACGAACGCAACCCCGCCCAGGACGAGCATTCCGAAGCCGGTCGTGGCCGCCGCCTCGACCACGACGTCGCCGCCGACCAGCGCGACGTAGCGCGAGATCGTCGGCGCGAGCCCCATTCCCTCGAGGAACGTGAAGGCGTAGAACAGGAGCAGCGCAACCTGCGGGTTGTTGCGCACGGCGCCCATCACGAAGAGCAGGATGAGCCCGCCGAAGAACGCGATGAGCCCCGCGCCGGGTGAGAGTCCGCGGAACAGGTATGCGGCGCAGGCCGTGATCAGGAAGCCGACCCCGGTGATGCCGAGGACTTGGCCCAGAAGGGCGGAGGTGCCGACGGCAGGTCCGGCCCCGACGCTGTAGCCGCCGCGATAGGGCTGACGTGGTTGGTACATGCTGCTCCTTGGTACCGCGGCGGCGGGGTTGGAGTTACGCTCGGACGAATCCGACGCGCCGATGGTCGCCGCGCTCCGTTCTCGGGCGACGGCGGTGTCGCTGCACCGGTTCGCCGGCGCCTTCACCGCCGCCGCCGCCACGTTTCTGGTGATCTTGGCGAGCTCGCACCTGCGCTCTACCCACCAGAACAACTACGTCCGCGTCGCGTACGCCTGGCTGCACGGCCGGATGTGGATCGAGTGGCCGGGCCGCTGGATGGACGCCGTCCAGTACAACGGGCACTACTACGGCGTCGACGGCCCGGTCCCGGCGATCTTCATGGTCCCCGCCGTGGCGGTCTGGGGCTACGCGGCCAACCAGACGACCGTCGCGATCATCTTCGCCGCCGTCGCGGCCGGGTTGGCGTGGGCTCTCGCCGAGCGGCTCGGCGTGACCGATCTCTCGACCAAAGTCTTCCTGATCCTGTTCTTCGTCGCCGGCACGGACGTGTGGTGGTGCGCGCAGCTCGGCGACGTCTGGTTCCTGGCGCATCTGTGCGCCGACGCTTTCGTGCTCGCGGCGATGGTGGAGCTGTGCGGGCGCTCGCGCGCGTGGCTCGTGACGCTGTGCGCGGTGCTCGCCGCCGGCGCGCGCTTTCCCGAGGTCGCGGCGTTCCCGTTCTTCGCCTGGGCGCTGTGGACCGGTGCGCTGAGCGGCACGAAGCCGGCGCGCGCCGAGCGCATCGCTCGCGCGCGCTCGGCCGGGATCGTGCTCGCCTGCGCGGTGATCGTGTTCGTCGGCTACGACGAGCTGATGTGGGGCACGTTCTGGGACATCGGCCACACGGTCTACTACCACGCCGACGCGTGGGGCTCGCCGAACGGCTCGCCGTTCCAGATCTCCTACATGCCGTACCAGATCTACTCGTTCTTCTTCCGCGCGCCGGTGCTGGTCGAGTGGCTCCAGCACGTGCAGTGGCCGTACGTCAAACCGGACACGCAGGGCATCGCGATCACGTTCACCAGTCCCGCGGTCGTGCTGGCGTTCCTCGCGAAGACCCCGCGCAACGTCGTGACCGCGCTGTGGATCACGACCGGTCTGGTGGCGCTGCCGGCGTTCTTGTACTACCTGAACGGCTGGGTCCAGTTCGGCAACCGTCACTTCCTCGACTTCATGCCCTACGTCTTCGCCTTGATGTGCATCGGCGTCCGCGACCGCCTCCCGCGCTGGGGCATCGCGCTCATCGTCTATTCAGCCCTGGTCGGCGCCTGGGGCGTCTGGTACTGGAACAGCTTCGTCCGCACCGGGACGTGAAGCTTTAGAACGCGTGACGGAACGCACGTCGGCGTGCTAAGGATGCGGACGCCCGAGGTCCGGCGAAATAGGCGTCATGACGACACGGGCGTGGCGCGCCTTGACGGGCGTCTTTTTTCTCTGCTCGCTTTCCGTTCCGGCGGCGCAGCCGGCATATGCGGCGGCGAGCGCCGCGGCGGCCGACCCGCGCGCGTGGCCGGTCTCGTACGAAGCGGCTTCGCTCGACGCAGCGGAGCTCTTGGCGGCCGTGAAGCGGTCGGCGGGTGCTTTCGACGGCGCGAAAACGATGCGCCTCGAGTACACGTTCCGCGACGGCGGGCTGAGCGGAACGCGACGCGAAATCTGGAACGGCGACGACTACCGCATGGACTCGACCGTCGGGCCGTTCGTCACGGCGTGGGGACGCCACGGCGAGCAGCGCTGGGAGACGAACGAAAACGGCTACACGCTGCTCAAACGCGGCATTCACAAGCGCGGCGAAGCGAATGCGCGCGCCCTCAGGAGCGCGGACTCCGGCGCCGTCAAGCTGCTCGGACGGCTGCGGACCCCGGCCGACGTGTTCGTCCTCCGCGTCGCACCGCCGGACGGGCGGGAAGAGCGCCGCTTCTATGACGCGACGACGATGCGGCTGGTGCGCCGGGAATTCTCGTACCTGAACCGGCTCATCGTCGAAACGTTCGAGGACTACCGAACCGTCGAGGGCGTTACCCTTCCGTACAAGACGACGCTCAGCGACGGACGGGCCGAAAACGACCAGACCGAGACGCTGACGAGCATCCGCGTGGGCGGCCCGGTCGATGCGAGCGAACTGGCCGTGCCGACGAGCCGGCGCATGCCGGTCACGTTGCCCGAGGGCGTGCGCTCGGTGCGGCTGCCGGCGCGGATCGACCGCGACGGGCACATCATCGTTCGGCTCGTCGTCAAAGGACGCGGGCTCGATTTCCAGCTCGACTCGGGCGCCTCCGGTATCGTGCTGAACAAAGACGTCGCCTCGCAGCTCGGGCTGACGACGTACGGGCGCTGGAGCCAGACGGTCGCCGGAACGTTCGCCAACACGCGCGCGGTCATTCCGCGGATCGATATCGGCGCCATATCGATGACCGATGTCACCGTCGAGGCGCTGCCGTTCGCGTCGCAGCAGGACTTCGACACGAAGATCGTCGGGTTGCTCGGCTACGACTTCATCGCCGGCTGCGTCGTGAAGATCGACTACGCGAACGGACGGGTCGACGCCATTCCATGGTCGGCGTTTCAGGTTCCGGCCGACGCCATCGTCCTCGACGCGACGCTCGACGACGGTGTTCCGATGATCGAGCTCAAGATGAACAACGCGGTCGGCTCGCACTTCATTCTCGACACCGGCGCCGACGACGTGATCGCCTTCTCCGGCTTCGCGAAACAGCATGCAGCCGATCTCGACGACCACAGCGTCAACAAGGTGGCGTCGCGCTACTTCAACGGCGTCACGGCGGAAGGCGTCGGCGGCAAGCTGCGCATGCAGGCGACGATGCTCGACCGCATGCAGCTCGGCAACGTGCTCTACCGCGACTTCATCGTCTTCGTGCTCCTCCGAGACCAGGCCGAGTTCGAGGGCGAGGATGCGGACGGCCTGGCCGGAGCCTCGGTGCTGCGGGCGTTCGATGTCTATCTCGACTATGCGAGCTCGCGGGTCGTCCTCGTGGCCAACAAATGGACCCGGAAGGCCGCCGGCCGCGATCTCAAGTAGACGCGGGCGGCATAGGACCCGCCGCCTGATCCTCGAACATATGTTCGATGGACGGGATTCCGGTCGTTCGGCGGCCTGGGGAAGTCCGGGTTGCCGAGGTGGCGGCGAAGAGCGCGCTCAACCGCGTCCGCGGGATGGGGTTCACCTGGTCGCTGAATCCCTTTACCGGGTGCGCTCACCAATGCGTGTTCTGTTATGCGCGCGGCACGCATGCGTACCGCGAGCTCGACGGTATCCGCGAGTGGGGCTCGGTGCTGACGGTCAAGATGAACGTCGCGACGGTGCTGCGCGCGGAGCTCGCGGCCAAGGCGTATCGCGGTGAGGAGATCGCGATCGGGACCGCGACCGATCCGTACCAGGCGCTCGAAGGACGGTACCGCTTGATGCGCGCAATATTGCCGGCGCTGCGGGACGCGCGCGCGCCGTTCCACCTCACGACGCGCTCGCCGCTCGTCGTGCGCGATCTCGACCTGCTCGCGGAGTGCGCGCGGCGCGCCGACGTCGGCGTCGCGGTCAGCATCGCGACGCTCGACGAAGCGCTGGCGCGCCAAATCGAGCCGACCGTGGCGCCGCCGCGGCAGCGGCTGCGTGCGATGCAGGCGCTCGCGGACGCCGGGATCCGGGTCGGCGTCGCGGTCGCGCCGATTCTGCCCGAGATGACCGACGGCGCCGAGTCGCTCGCGGACGTCGTGCGCGCCGCCGCGGAGGCCGGCGCCTCCCACGTCTGGCATAGTGCGCTGAACCTCGGGGACGTCACGCGCGACGCATACTTCGCGTTCCTCCGCGCGGCGCGTCCCGATCTCGTCGAGCGCTACGAGCGCATCTTCCGGCGTGGCCGCTACGCCGAATCCGGGTACGTGCGGGACGTGGCCGAGCGCTTCCATACCGTCTGCCGGGCGACGCGCTTCCCGCGCCGCCGCGGACTGCCGCGCGATCACGCCGGCGCGCAGCTCGCGCTGATCTAGACGATCAGATAGGGAAACGCGCGCCAGACGTACAGCAGATAGGCGCCGAACGCGGCCGATGCGATCAGCAGCACGCGCTTCCAGAGCCGCGGCCGCTCGCGCAGCGACAGCGCGATCAGGCACAGGAGAAACGGCTCGAAGTCCAGCGCGTGCCGAACGCCGAACTGCACGCCGCCCCCGTCGTAGTAGAGCAGCGACGGGATCGCGAGCAAGATCGTGAGCAGCGCCAACGGCACCGTGAGGCGGTCGCGCCGCGGTGCGCCAAACGCCACGATGAGACCGCTGCTCACATAGGTCAGCGCCGTTCCGAACTTTCCGGGCGCGATCCACGGAAAGCCGTGCATCAGCCGGGGCCGCTCGACGAAGAACAGCCGCAGCTGATGGCTGAGGTGCGTGACCGAGAGCAGCGCGGCGTTGGACTTCGAGCGCGGGTCCATCGTGCGATACCATATCGTGTAACCGGGATCGTACAGCGTCGCCCAACGGCTCCAGTTGTACGCCGACCACAGCGCGACGACCGGGAGGGCGACCGCGATGGTCGCGGCCAAGGAGCGGGCGCGGGTGATCTGGTCGCGCAGCAGCCACCAATAAACCGGCAAAGCGAGGACCATGGAATACCGCGACAGCGCCGCGGCAAGCCCGCACAGCGTTACGAGCCAGAGCCTTCGTTTTCCGACTAGCTCCAAGGACGCGAGCAGGGTGAACGTCACGGCCGAAAGATGGGCGACGTTCCACACATCGCTGCTCAACGCGCCGTACATCAGACCGGTTCCGAAGAGCGCGAAGATGCAGAGGATCAGCGCATCGATCCGACCGTTCCCGCTGTCGCGAGCGAAATAGTACACGGCGACGGCCGACACCGCCGCCAGAGCGGCCGCGAGGACGCTCTGGTTGGCGTGCGTGCCGTACAGCGCGACGACCGGCAACATGAGCACCGCCGGAAGCGGCGCCTCGACGATGTACGCCCGACCGTGATACGGGACCGCGTCGATCCAGGGGCCGGGGAAGTTGATCCACGAACGGCCGTGAAGCCACGCATCGGCGAGCAGCGTGTAGTTGTTCATCACGGTCGGCGTGAGCCGCGTCGCCGCCTCGACGAACGCGAGCACCACCAGGCCGACGCACGCGGCGATGGCGCGGTCCGCAACGGTGCGCGTCCCTCCGGGGCGCACCGCCTCCGCGCTATCGTCCGCGCGGCGCGCCGGAGCGCGCAAGCGCGGCCAGCAGCACCGGCGTGAGCGTCTGCGCGAGCACGGCGTAGCCCGCGTCGGACGGGTGGAAGCGGTCTTCCGAGACGTACCGGGCACCGTCGTCGCGCGGGTGCGCCGTCGCGGCATAGAGGTCGGCGAACGCCGCACCGAACCGGCGCGCGACGGCGCGCACGGCCGCGTCGTCCGTGCGCGAGAGCCTCGTCACGGCGTCGTGATCGAGCCCGGTGAAGAGCGGGCTCAAGCCGACGTCGGGGACGCCGCAGCAGACGATCGCGGCGCGCGGCTGCAAGGCGCGCACGCGCACGGTGAGCCGCACGTACGTCGCGGCAAAGTCGGCTGCCGGCACGCGGCGCACGACGTCGTTGCCGCCGACGCAGATGATCACCGCGTCGGCGCGGGCGTGCGCGAGCCGCGGCGCTTGCAGACGGAGCACGTCGGCGGCGGTCGAGCCGCCGATCGCGTAGGAGTCGATGACGCTGCCGGGCCGGCTCGCCAGCACGCTGAGAAAGGAGCGAAAGATGAAGCCGTTGCGCGGCGCCGACGCGCCGGTGCCGAGCGCCAGCGAGTCGCCCAGCACCACGATGTGCACCGGGCGGCCTGGGACCATCGCGGGCGCTGAGGCGCGGCGGCGGCCGGGCGCGCCGCAGCCCGCGAGCCCGACCAGCGCCGCGAGCACCGCGCTACGCCGCATCGTCCGCGACGATCCGGCCGTCGGCCAGGCGAATCACGCGCCGCGCGCGGCTGTAGACCGCCTCGCTGTGCGTGACGACGATCAGCGTCTGACCGCGCGCGTTCAGCGCGCCGAGCAGCTCGAGCACGGTCTCGGCGGTGCGCGAGTCGAGCTCGCCGGTCGGTTCGTCGGCGAGCAGCAGCGCCGGGTCGTTGACCAGCGCGCGCGCGATCGCCACCCGCTGCTGCTGACCGCCGGAGAGCGCCGAGGGGCGATGGTGCATGCGGTCGCCCAAGCCGACGTCGCGCAGGACGCGCTCCGCGCGCGCGAGCGACTCGCCGCCGCCCCGGCGCGCGTAGCGCGCGGCAAGCGCGACGTTCTCGCGCGCGTCGAGGTTCGGCAGCAGGTTGAAGCCTTGAAAGACGAAGCCGATCGCGCGCGCCCGAATCGCGGCGAGCTCCCGGCGCGACGTTCGGGCGAGCGAACGGCCATCGACGATCACGTCGCCGGAGGTCGGGCGGTCCAGTCCGCCGAGCACGTGCATGAGCGTCGTCTTCCCGCTCCCGCTCTCGCCCACGATCGCGACGTACTCGCCCGCGCGCACCGCGAACGAGATCCCGTCCAGCGCGCGCACTTCGGTCGGCGTTCCCGGCGCGTGGATCTTCACCACGTCGCGCGCGTCGACGATCGCCTGCAGCGCCGGTGTGTGCGCGAGCGCGCTCATCGGCGCAGCGCGACCGTCGGCGGCAGCCGCGCCGCCGCGAGCGCCGGAACGAACCCGGCGACGACGCTCAGCGCGACGGCGAACGCGAACGCGCCGAGCGCGACCGCGGGCGAGATCGCGAAGAGCTGCAGGTTGCCGCCGGCGGCGCTGCGCGCGTCGATCGCGACGACGACCGCGAAGCCGCACACGATCCCGGCTATCCCGCCCAGCGCGCCGATCGCCGCCGCCTCGCCGACGAACGTCAGCAGCACGTCGGTGTCCGTCGCGCCGATCGCCTTGCGGATCCCGATCTCGCGCGTCCGCTCGGCGACCGCGATCGTCATCGTGTTCACCACCGAGAACGCGCCGACCAGCAGCGCGATCAGCGCCGCGCCGAACACGATCGCGTCGAAGATGCCGAGCGTCGAGCGGACGGCGTTCGCGGCCTCGCGCGGGTCGCGCGCCGACAGCCCGTCGATCAGCGTGATCCGCCGCGCGAGCAACCCGACGTCGGTCTTCGGCTTCGCGACCACCATGAACGCGGAGAGCGGATCGGGCGGAATCGTCTCGGCGGTCGGCGGGATGGTCTGGCGCAGCAGATCCTGCGCGTCGGCGAACGGCACCACGACCGCCGCGTCCAAGATCGTGAACGTCTTGTCGAGCACGCCGGCGACGACGAACGAGTTGCCCTGCAGCGCGATCACGTCGCCCAGATCGGCGTGCTCGGCGGCGGCGAAGTCGGGACCGACGACCGCGGTGTGGCGTTCGCCCGGCGCGTACATCTGCCCGCGCGCGACGGAGAGCAGCTCCCGCCGCAGCGCGCGCGCCTGCTCGGGGAAGCCGAAGATCAGCGAGGGCGGCCCGAAGCGGATGTTCGCGCGGGCGCTCTCGTACGGGACGATGACCTCCGGCACCGCCGTCCGCACGCCGTCGAGCGCCTTCACGCGCGCGTACGCCTTCTCGACCGTCCGCCGTGCGTCGGGTCCCGTCAGCGCCGAGCGCCGGATCGTCGCAAAGACGACGTCGGTGTTGAGCGCGGTCGAGCGCGCGACGATCGTGTGCAGGCGTTCGGCGAGCGAGCCGACGACGGTCAGCGCGAGGATGCCGATCGCGATCCCGGCGACGGTGAAGAACGTTCGCGCCGGCCGCGAGGCGAGCTCGCGCAAGGCGGTCATCCGGCGACCACGCCGTTAGACGCGCCCGATGTCGCCGCGGTACGCGAGCGGCGTGCCGGGCGGAAAACGGGCTTTGAGCGCGCTGATGGCGTCGTACGCGCGCGCCCGCGCGCTCGCGACGTCGGCGCCGCGCGCGGACACCGTCAGCACGCGGCCGCCGGGCGAGCTGACCGTGCCGTCCTCGCGCGACGAGGTACCCCAGAACGCGACGACGCCGTCGGGGAGTGCGAGCTCCGCGGGCAGGCCGCTCACCGCCGTGTTCTCGTACGGATAGCGCGACGACGCGAGCACCACGCCGACGCACGCGTCGTCACCCCAGGTCGCCGCGTCCGGCTGCAGCGCACCGTCCGCGGCGGAGCGCAGGTAGCGCGCGAAGTCGCCGTCGACCCGCGGCATCAGCACCTGCGTCTCGGGGTCGCCGAAGCGCGCGTTGAACTCGATGACGTACGGCCCGCGCTCCGTCATCATCAGACCGCAGTAGAGGACGCCGCGGTACTCCTCGCCTTCGCCGAGCAGCCCGCGCAGCGCCGGCGCGACGACGCGCTCGCGCACGGTCTCCATCAGATCCTCGGGAAACCCGGCCGGCGGCGAGTACGCGCCCATGCCGCCGGTGTTCGGGCCCTTGTCGTCGTCGCCCGCGCGCTTGTAATCGCATGCCGCCGCAACCGGCACCATGGCGCGCCCGTCGCCGATCGCGAACACGCTCACCTCGCGCCCGGCGAGCTTCTCCTCGATGACGACGTCGTGGCCGCCGCCGGGAATCGCGTTGTTCTCGTACCAGCGCGTCAGCAGCGCGCGCGCGCTCGCGGCGTCGTCGCACACGACGACGCCTTTGCCGGCCGCCAGCCCGTCCGCTTTCACCACCGCGCCGCCGCGCCAGTCCTCGAGCGCGCGCTGCGCCTGGTCGAGATTGTGCACGACCTTGAAGCGCGCGGTCGGGATTCGGTGCCGCTCCATGAAGCGCTTGGCGAAGACCTTGCTCGTCTCGAGCCGGCCGGCGTTGCGATTCGGCCCGAACACCGCGATCCGGGCGTCGCGCAGCTTGTCGCCGACGCCCGCTGCGATCGCGGTTTCGGGCCCCAGCACGACGAGGTCGATCTGCGCGTCCTGCGCGCCGCGCACGATCGTCCGCGCGTCGGTCGCCGCGACGTCGGGCCAGTTCGTCCCGCGCGACGCGGTGCCGGCGTTGCCGGGCGCGTGGAAGAGCGCGTCACACGACGGCGATTGCGACAGCCGCCACGACAGCGCGTCCTCGCGCGCGCCGCCGCCGACGACCAGAATCCTCATGCCGGCTGCGTGGTCCGCGTGCGCCGGTCTTCTTCCTCCTGCAGCAGCCGCCACTGGACTTTGCCGGTCCCCGAGCGGGGCAGCGCGTCGACGAACGCGACCTCGGCCGGCACCTTGTACGCCGCCATGTGGCCGCGCGCCCAGGTGATGATCTCCTGCGGCGTGACGTCGCCGGCGCCTTCGCGCCGCACGACGAGCGCCTTGGCGTGCTCGCCGAGCCGCGGGTCGTACGAGCCGATCACGCACGCTTCTTGGATCGCGGGATGCGCGTACAGCTTCGTCTCGACCTCGGCCGGCCAGACTTTGAAACCGCCGACGTTGATCATGCGCTTCAGACGGTCGACCAGGAAGAAGTATCCGTCCTCGTCGACGTAGCCGAGGTCGCCGGTGCGCAGGAACCGTTTGCCGTCGCGCTCGATGAACGCGTCGGCCGTCGCCTCGGGCTGGTTCCAGTACTCGCGCATCACCTGCGAGCCCGCGATCACGATCTCGCCCGTTTCGTTGGGCGGTAGCTCGTCGAGCGTCTCGGGATCGATGACGCGGGAGTCGACGGCGAACGTCGGGATGCCGAGGCACTGCAGCTTCGTGCGCTCCGGCGGGTTGGCGTGCGTCATCGCGATCGTCTCGGTGAGCCCGTAGCCTTCCATGTAGTTGAGGCCGAGCCGTTCGCTCAGCTCGATGCCGACCGCCGCGGGCAGCGGTGCGCCGCCGCCGCCGAGCGCGTTCAGCGACGCGAGCGCTTCGGCGCGGTAGGCGGGATGCGCGAGCAGGTCGACGACCATCGTGCTGATCGCGGTGAACCCGGTGCACTGGTAGCGCTCGATCAGCGTCAGCGCGGTGACCGGATCCCAGCGCGTCATCATCACGATCGTCGCGCCGTTGCAGAGGCCGGCGTTCATGTCGCCGGTCATCCCGGTCACGTGGAAGTACGGCAGCACCGAGAGGATGCGCCCGCCGGGGCCGGTCGCACCGCGCCACATCGGCGTCGCCCACGCGGTGGTCTGCACCGAGCGGTGCGTGTGCACGCAGCCTTTCGGGCGTCCGGTCGTGCCCGACGTGTACGGCAGCAGCGCCATGTCGTCGCCGCCGGTCACCAGCGGACCGGGACGCTGGTCGGCGCCGAGCGCGTCGCTCCACGCCGTGAAGCCCGTGTCCACGGATGCGCGCGGCAGACCCACACCGGGCGGCAGCTTCAGATCGGTCGGCCGCTCGAGGTAGTCGCTGTACGCCGCGACGACGACGTCGCGCAGCATACCGGGGACGTACGCGCGCAAGCGCGGTGCGAGCTCTTGTCCGGCGATCGCGAGCTTCGCGCCGCTGTCGTCGATGTAGGTGCCGAGCTCCTCGGCGACCAGCATCGGGTTGAGCGGCACGACGACCGCGTTCGCGCGCATGATCGCGTAGTACGCGATCACGAACTGCGGTGAGTTCTGCATGAAGAGCAGCACGCGGTCGCCGCGCGCGACGCCGGAGCGGTGCTCGAGATACCCGGCGAGCTGCTCGACCTCGCGCCACACGCGCCCGTACGGGATCGGGGTGTCGTAGTAGACGATCGCCGGATGGTCAGGCCAGCGCGCGGCGGACGTGGCGAGGTTGTGCGCGACGCTGGTCGCGGGCACGGGGAACTCTTTCGGCCGCCACCTCGGCCAGTACGCGAAATGCCGCTCGTTCATGCGCTGTCCAAACTCCGACGAGGATGATTTCCGCTTCCGCCGGTCTAACGGCCTACTCCTTGTCGATACCGAGCAACCTCCCGCCGATCACGGACATCGGCGACCGCATCGTGCAAATCCGCCTGCCGATGACGGGCAACCCGATGCGCTACATCAACGGCTACCTGCTCGTGGACGAGGACGGGCTGACGCTGATCGACTGCGGCTGGAAGGCCGACGACGTGCTCGCCGCGCTGGAGCAGGGACTCGAGCTGGCCAGCCACGCGCTGCGCGACGTGCGCCGGCTGCTGATCACGCATTTCCACTTCGACCACTACGGGTTGGCCGGTACGCTGGTCGCGGCCGGCGTCCCGGAGCTCGGAATGCACGCGCGCGACTGGAACTTCCTCGTCGCGCGCAAGGAGCGCCGCGGCGAGGACGACCGGGTCGTCGACGCGTGGCTCGAGCGCAACGGTTTGCCGGTCGAGCCGGACGACGACGACGGCTGGTACGAGCGCTTCGACTACGTGCAGCCGACGCGTCTGGTGGAGGACGGCGAACGGATCGGACGGCTGCGCGCGATGTGGACGCCCGGACATTCGCCGGGACACCTCTGTTTCGTCGACACGGTATCGGGACGAACGTTCACCGGCGATCACGTGCTCGACCCGGTCACGCCGCACGTCGGCATGTGGCACGAGTCGGGCCGCGACGCGATGGGCGAGTACGTCGCTTCCCTGCGAGCCGTCGGCGCGCTCGAGACGAGCGGCGCGCTGCCCGCGCACGGTGAGGCGTTCCCCGACCTCGCGCGCCGCGTCGACGAGCTGCTCGCGCACGAGACGGCGCGCGAAGCGGACGTCGCGCGCGCGCTCGAAGGCGGACCGCTGACCGGCGCGCAGGTCGCCGGGACGCTGCGCTGGCGCCGGCGCGGCGACCGCTTCGATCAACTGCCTCCCGGACACCAGCAGTTCGCCGTCGCGGAGACGCTCGCGCACCTGGAACACCTGCGGCGGCGCGGCGAAGTCGTTCGCATCGACGGCCGGGAGCGCATCACGTGGGCCGCGGCCGGCGCGGACGGGGCGCCTCGCTAGCGCGATCGACGCGTCTCGATACGGCGAGCGCGAGACGCCTACGACGTGTCGATGCAGTGCGGAGCGAGCGCATTCAGATCGATCTCATGCAATGAGCCGACGATCAGGTCGGCGCGTGACAGGTCGAGCGCGCTCGTGATCGCGTTCGGCACGGCGACGCAGTAGATTCCCGCCGCCGTAGCCGCGGCGATGCCGTTCGGCGAGTCCTCGAACGCGATCGCCTCGTGCGCGCGGACCCCGAGCCGGTCGAGTGCCTCGAGATAGAGCGCCGGTCTGGGCTTCGCGCGCTCAGGATCACCGTCGGCGGTGACGAGCTCGGCGAAACGCTCGAGCAAACCGCGGGTCTCGAGGTGGCCGACGATCCACCCGCGCGAGCTCGACGAGACGACCGCCGTGGCGATCCCCCGCCGATCCGCTTCATCGAGCAGCTCGGCGACACCGGGGCGCAGCCGCTCCAGCGCACACAGATCCAGGTTGCGTAGATGCTGAGCGGCCACAGCGTCGGCGTCGAGCACGACGCCGAGCGTCGCCAAGTGCGCGACCGGGTCGAAGCCGCCGATCGTCCCGATCGCGTTGGCCCACAGCGCCGGTTCGAGCACGTGGCCGTGGCGCTCGTACACCTCGGACCACGCCCGGAACTCGGTGCTCTCGGTGTCGAGCAGCAAGCCGTCGAAGTCGAACAGCAGCGCTCGCAGCGCCGTCTCGCGCACGGCGTTATACCCCGTCACCGTGACGTCTGTTTACTCCCACTCCACGGTCGCGGGCGGCTTCGACGTGATGTCGTAGGCGACGCGGTTCACGCCGGGGATCTCGTTGACGATGCGCGCGGAGATGCGTTCGAGCAGATCGTGCGGGAGGCGCGCCCAGTCGGCGGTCATGCCGTCCTCGCTGGTGATCGCGCGCACGCCGACCAGGTTCCCGTACGTGCGGCCGTCGCCCATCACGCCGACGCTCTTCACCGGCGTGAGCACCGCGAAGTACTGCCACGGACGCGGCGAGAGCTTGCCGTCGGCGATCGCGGCGTCGATCTCGCTGGTCACGATGAAGTCCGCCTCGCGCACGACGTCCAGGCGCTCCGGGGTGATGTCGCCGATGATCCGCACCGCGAGGCCCGGGCCGGGGAACGGCTGCCGTTCGACGATCGCGTTCGGCAAGCCGAGAACGCGGCCGGCTTCGCGCACTTCATCTTTGAACAGCGCGCGCAGCGGTTCGACGAGCCCGAGCGCCATGCGCTCCGGTAAGCCGCCGACGTTGTGATGCGACTTGATCTTGTGGCCGGCTTTCGAGCCCGGCGTCTTCGACTCGATCACGTCGGGATACAGCGTTCCTTGCACCAGGAAGCGCACGTCCGGGATCTTCTTCGACTCCTCCTCGAACACGGCGATGAACTCGTGCCCGATCGCGATGCGCTTCTCTTCGGGATCGTCGAGCCCGGCCAGCCGGTTCAGGAAGCGTTCGCGCGCGTCGACGTGGATCACGTTGAGATGCAGCACGTCGCGGAACGCCGCGACGACGCCGAGCGACTCGTTCTTCCGCATCAAGCCGGTGTCGACGTAGATGCAGGTGAGCTGCTTCCCGATGGCGCGCGCGACGAGCGTCGCTGCGACCGCGGAGTCGACGCCGCCGGAGAGTGCGCACAGGACATTTGCATCGCCGACCTGCGCCCGGACGTTGTCGATGGCGTCGTCGACCCACGAATCCATCCGCCACGACGCGGGGATCCCGGCGATCGTGTGCAGGAAGTTCTCGAGGATCGCGGTCCCCGCTTCCGTGTGCACGACCTCCGGATGGAACAGCACCGCGTACGCTTTGCGCACGTCGTCGCTCATCGCGGCCGCGGCCGAGCTCGGCGTGTGCGCGAGCGCGGTGAAGCCGGGCGGAACGCTTTGCACGGAGTCCCCGTGCGACATCCACACGCGCGACTCGGCAGGCACGCCCAAAAACAACGGCGAGGCGGGTTCGTCGACGACGAGCTGCGCCGGACCGAACTCGCTGTGCGCGAGCCGCGCCAGCTTCCCGCCGAAGTGCTTGACCATGAGCTGCATGCCGTAGCAGATGCCGAGCAGCGGCACACCGCTCTCGTACACCCGCGGGTCGCATTCCAGCGCGTCGTCGCCGAACGTCGACTCCGGCCCGCCGCTCAGCACGATAGCGGCCGGCTCGCGCTTCGCGATCTGTTCCCATGGCGAGTCGTACGGCAGCAGCTCGGAGTACACGTTCGCTTCACGCGCACGGCGCGCAATGAGCTGACTGACCTGCGAGCCGAAGTCCAGGATGATGACGGTCGCCGGCGGCGCCTGGAGGCTCTCGACCGTCACGTCAGTACCTCCGCGAGCCGGTTTTGATCCCGAGCCCAGACCAGCTCCATGGCGATGCGTTCGCCGACGGACACGTCGCGTCCCCAGCGGTAGGACGTATACGGCGTGTAGCGCGTGCCGGGCGAGCCCGGGATGCGGAGGCTCACGTCGTAGCAGACGAAGTCCTTCGGCGGGCCGCTGACGATGACGCACTGCAGCGCGAAGGGGCCGATCACGCCGATGCCGTCGACGTCCTTCGCCGCGCGGACGAAGCGTTCGCCCAAGTCGAACGCTTTCTCCAGCATCGACTCGGTCAGCGTCGCGGCGATGTGGCCGGCTTCTTCCATTCGGATCGGCTCGTCGGCGAGATCGCGGGCTTGTTTGAACGGCAAGCCGATGAACCCGTCGCGGTTCGTCTGGCGGCGCGTGTCGGTGCCCATCAGCTCGAGCTCGCCGAGCACCGGCGACCAGAAGAAGTTCAGGTTGACGGTCGGGCCGAGCGCGAACTCCTCGATCACCGCGCCGCGCAACCCCTCGGGCGTGACGGTGCCCGCTTGCAGCATCTGGGCCGCCGTCTCCGTGTACTCGCGCTCGTCGCGCACGAGGAAGAACGCGCGCTCGAACGAGACCTTCGCGTGCGGCGCCTTCACCATCACCAGCCGGTCGATCTGATCCGGCGACTCCAGCCGGCGCGGATAACGAATCCCCGCGCGGTCCATGAGCGCGTACTGGTTCTCCGGCTCGTCGCGCTCCTCGGCGCGCAGCAGCCGGCGGTTGCCGAAGAACGGGACGCGCATGCGGTCCTCGATCTCGGCGTACGAGTAGCGCTGGTGGAGATAGACCTCGAACGACCGGTTGGGCACGAACACGGCGTTCTCGGTTCGCAACCGCGCTTGCACGTCGTCGCGCAGCACGTCGGCGAACGCGTCCAGCTCCAGCGTCGCGTCGACGCAGCCGCGCGGCGGGCCGTCGAAGCGGCGCGCGTAGTAGGTCTCATACGTCTGGTCGCGGCCGCGCTCGGTCACGACGAGATTGCGCAGGCCCTGGGCGCGCGCACCCGACGCGACCTCGAGCGCGGAGTGGCTGCCGATCGAGCACAGCGTCAGCCGGCTCGCGTCGTAGGACGCGAGCGTCCCGGCCAGATCGAACGGCGCGACGGGTTCGGCGGACACGCCGAACCACTACGACGAGATGAAGCTTCGCGCCTCGGTCGAGGTGGGGTAGTTGACGAGCAGCGTGCGGCGGACGTCCTGCTGCGCCTGCTTCGCCTCGGCCGACCCGACGCGTCCCAGCGTATCGTACGCGCGCTTGTAGAGGCGCGGCAGCTCGTAGTCGCGCGGGTACTGGTGCTGCCAGTCGTCGAGCGAGTCGACGACCCACACGGCTTCCTTCGTCATGCGGTCGCCCCACCCGGCGTCGAGGTACTTGTCGATGTGCGTCAGCGCGTTGCGAACGCCGATCGGCGAGAGCTTCGTGCGGCCGAAGTACTCGTCGGCCGGCGCCGTGATGATCAGGAACGCCTCGTGCGAGGTGACGCGCCCGATGACCGGCAGCCCGCGCGTCGAGGCGCGGTGCGAGGCGATCGCGCGCGCGGCCTCGCGCTCGGTCGGCGTATAGCCCGGGCCGGAGTTGCGCGCCGCGTCGACCATCGGGAAGAGCAGCTTGCCGAGGTCCGGCGGCACCATCGCGATCGGGAACGTGCTCGAGGCCGCGCGCGTGAACGCCAGCGTTCGCCACGCGACGTTCTGCGTGAGCGCGAACGCGCGCAGGTCCGCGTCGACTTGATTGACGAGCGCCTGGACGTCGCCGGGGTATTTCTGCACCAGCGCGGTCGCGTCCGCGTCGGCGTCGTGCGCGAGCGTGATGATGCTCGCGTCTTCCGCGTCCAGCTTGGCGAGCAGCGCGCGCGCCGTGGGGCCGCGCTGCGGATCGTCTTTCCACTGCTGCGCGGCCAGGCGGATGTACCACTCCGCCGCGTCGTTGCTGATCAGCGGGTCGTACGAGAGCTGCGACGCGATGTCGACGGCGATCCCCTTGATCGCCAGGTTCTGCGGATCGTCGCGGCGGCGCAGCTCGTAACCGCGCCCGGCGTCGAGAACGGCCGACATGTAGTCGAGCTGATCGGCCAGATGCCAGCCGGCGGCGGCGCCCTTGTCGTAGGAGGCCTTCATCTGCCGGTAGAGCTGGGCCGGGTCGATGTCGAGCGCGGCCCGCGCCGGCGCGAACGGAAGCACGATGACGAGCGCCGCCAGCAGCGCGGCCGCGAGCTTACGGAACGGCAACGGTCGTATCGTCGAGTACGGTGTCGAGTGAGTTCGAGAGCAGCGCATTCTTGATCTCGCGCGCGATACGGCGCCCGGTGGACATCGGTTCGCTGTAGTTCAGGTACGAGTACGGCGACCCGTCGATGAAGAGGTTCGTACCCGCGACGATGCGCGCCGAAATCTCCATGATGTAGAACTGCGTGTCGGGCGTGATGATCGTCTCGATGCAGAACGCGCCGAACAGACCCTTCGGCCCGCAGATCTCCTGGCTCACGCGGACGACGTCCTCGCCCATCCGGTACGCCTCGGCCAGCATCGACTCGCGCAGGCTGATCGGCTGGTTGCCGACGACGACGTACGACGGGTCGAGGTCCATCCCGGCCTGCGCCTGCGACGGGATGCGGCCGAGCGAGTCGACGTTCGTCTCGTAGCGCCGGTCCATCGACATGATCTCGAGCTTGCCGGTCAGCGGCGAGTAGAAGTAGTGGATGTAGAGCGGGACGCCGATGATGTACTCTTGCAGGATGTAGTTCTGCCGCGCGAGCAGCGAGGCGCGCTCCTCGAAGTCCATCGCGTCGCGCAGGAACATGTAGCCCTTGCCGCCCTGCGCGCCGTACAGCTTCACGATGACCGGGCGGTCGATCTCGGCGCCGCTCTTGAACTGGCGCGGCAGCTTGAGCCCCGCGCGCAGCAGCCAGTCGCGCTGCAGCTCGCGGCTGGCCTCCCAGTCGAGCACCGCTTTGTTCCCGAAGTACGGGATGCGCATCTTCTTGTGCTCTTCGAGCGACAGGTACGCGACGAACGAGCCGTGCGGGACGATGATGATCTTGCGCTTCTCGAGCTCGGGGACGAGGCCCATGAAGTCGCTGTAGCGGTCGATCGTGATCACTTCGTCGACGAACGCGAACGCGCGGTAGAGCCGCTCGGTATCGCGGTTCGCGATCGCGAGCGTGCGGAAGCCTTCGTCGTGCGCGCCCTTGAGGATCTGGAGCGCCGAGTGCGAGCCGAGCGTCGCGATCGTGTACATCTCGCCGACGCCGTCGCGCGGGCGGTCGGTCTGGGGCAGGGGTTCGATCATCATCGTCATGCTGTGATTGCTACCTGAAACGCCGGATTGCAGAGGAACGTCGCGACGGCTCGGTCGAGATCGGCGGGCGCGACGTCCCGCCCGGCATCGTCGAGCAATCGCCATGCCGTACGCCGCCGGATCGCGCGAACCCCCGGAAGAGCGCGGCCTGCGACAGAAGTCGCCGGCCTTTCGTCGACCGAGGCGATCCATACCTCGCCCGGGAGCGGCCGGTCGGACTCCCGTTCGGCCAAGCGATGCTTGTTCGGGTTGTAGATGGTCTCGATCGACGCCACCGCGTTCGCCAGATCCGCGCCGGCGCCGTCGACGTCGACGTCGAACTGCCAGATGTCGGCGCGCACGACGCGCGCGACCGGGATGCCGAGCCGCCCGAGCGTCTCGAACGCGGTGAACGCCTCGTTGTCCGGGATCGTGAGCGTGATCGCGAACGTGCGCGCGCGCGTCATGCCGCGATCTCGCCGCGGACGGCGCGCGCGAAGTGCTGGAACAACGCGATACCGCCCGACGGCGCCAACATCGCCGCGGTGTCACCGCGCGCGGCGTCGCGGCTCGCGTCGAGGTGCTGGTAGGTCCAGCCGTCGCGCTCGGGATGCGGCATGATTCCGAGTACGTTGCCGGTGCGGTTCACCAGCGCCGCGCAGTTCAACGCGGAGCCGTTCGGCGCAGGCACGTCGTTGCCGGCGCGGTCGCAGTAGACGAACGCGAGATGGTCCTCGCGCCCGATGCGCGCGAGCTCGTCGGGCGGCGCCGCGAGCCGGCCGTCGCCGTGCGAGGCCCAAGCCGGAACGACGGCGTTCGCCGGGATACCGGCGAGGATCGGGATGCGTTCCGGCGCGACCGTCAGCCTGACGTGGACGTGCACCGATTGAAAACGCCCGCTCGCGTTCGGCGCGAAGGCGGCGGTCGGAGACCGCAGCGGTCCGGTGCCGGGCACGAGGCCCGCTTCGGCGAGAATCTGCGCACCGTTGCAGATGCCGAGAACGTACTTGCCTGCCTGCGCGGCCTCGATGACCGGGTCCATCACGGCATCGTGCGCCGCGACCGCGCCGGCGCGGATGCGGTCTTCGTACGCGAACCCGCCCGGCAGCACGAAGGCGTCGAACCGGGCGAGCCGCTCCGGCTGCGACCAGTGCACGAGCTCCCCGTCGAGCCCGACGGCCCGGACGGCGCGCAACGTCTCGTCCTCGCTGTTGGTCCCCGGAAAGACGACGATCGCGACGCGTCTCGCGCTCAAGCGACGACGCTTCCGTAGAAGTCGCGCAACGGAGCTTCCCATGCCTCGCGCAGCCTCGCAACCGCGACGCGGCACCGGATCGCGCCTTCGCCGTGCTCATCGAGCGTCTTCGACATGTCCAGCTCGATCAGCTCCGGCATCCGGATCGTGGTGCCGACCTCGTGCAACGTCACATCGTGAGCGGTCGCGATGGCGCGGAACCGTTCCGGATCGCGCGTCTGCACTACGAACCCAGGATACTCGCCGAACCATGCGTCCAGCCCGCCTTGCTGGTCGCCGGCCCACACATCCGCGGTATGCAGCGCGACGCCGACGGGCTCGACGTCCAGCGATGCGATCGCCATCTCGGCGATCGCGCAAAGCGCTCCACCGTCGCTCACGTCGCGCGCAGCCAGAACGACCCCCTCCGCAACGGCGTTCACGACGGCGTCGCACGCCCGCCGCACCAGACCGAGATCGACCGGCGGTAAGGTCCGGCAGGCCAGACCGCGCAGTTCGGCGATGACCGAGCCTCCCAGCTCGAAGCCCGACGGCACCGCTCGCGCCACGAGGAACAGCGTCGAGTCCACCGCCTTGAGCCGTCCGTCGACGGTGTTCGCGACGTTCTCGATCGCTCCGACGCAGCCGACGATCGGCGACGGCGCGACTTGCTTTCCGTTGGACGAGCGATTGTAGAGCGAGACGTTTCCCGAGACGAATGGAACGCCGAGTGCCCGCGCAGCGGCTGCGAGGCCGTCAACCGCGCGCACGAACTCACCCATCTGCTCGGACACCGTCGGATCGCCGAAGTTCAAGCAATCGGTCAGGCCGACCGGCTTCGCACCCACGGCGGCGACGCTCGTGACGGCCTCGGCGACCGCCAGTTGCGCGGCATGAAAGGGATCGATCTTCCCGTACCTCGGGTTACCACCGATGCCCAACGCCACGGCGAGGGCCGCACCGGGAATCGGAACGAGGACGCCGGCATCGGCGAAGCCCGGCGGAATCGCAGTGCATCCTCTCACGACGCCGTCGTAGCGGCGGTAGATCGACGCGCGCGAGCACACGTCGAGGTGCGCGAGAACGCCTTCGAGGGCAGGCAACGCGGATTCATCCCGCAGCTCGCGCGTCGCCGCATGTCGAGATTCGTACGGCTCGTCCGGAGCGACGGGAACGACATAGTCGCGGGAGTACCGGATCCCGCCGGTGAGGAACTCCAGGTCGACGTCCATCACGGTCTCGCCGCGGTGCTTGGCGACGTAGCGGCCGGTGTTCGTCACCTTGCCGATGATCGCGGCGCACGCGCCGCGCGCGATCCGCGGCAGCGAGTACATCTCGTTATAGACCGCGAGCAGCAGCGGCGTGAACGACGGGGGCACGATCCAGCACAGGCGTTCCTGCGTCTCGCCGATCGCGATCACTTCGGGCGGCAGATCGCGCTGCGCGGTGGAGACGCGGTCGAGATCGACTTCCGCGCCCATGCCGCCGGCGGCGCACAGCTCCGCGCTGCAGCCCGCCAACCCGCCGGCGCCGAGGTCTTTGAAGCCCGCCTCGACGCCGTTCGCGCGCAGCTCCGCGAACACGGCGTACGACGCGCGCATGATCACGTTCTTCAGGAACGGGTCGGGGACTTGAACGGCGCCTTTGTTCTGCTCGGCATCCTCTTCATCGAGCGTGAGCGACGAGAACGACGCGCCGCCGAAGCCGCTGCGGTCCGTCGCCTTGCCGACGAGCACGATGTCCCAGCCGGCGCTGTTGTGCGGGGCGCGCGAGCGGATGATGTCCTTCTCTTTGACCAGGCCGAGCGCGACGACGTTGACCAGCACGTTGTCGTCGAACGACTCGTCGAAGAAGACGTCGCCGCCGACGTTCGGCACGCCGATCGCGTTGCCGTACGCCGCGATGCCGTCGACGACTTGCTGCGCGACGTAGCGGCAGTGCTCGTTCTCGAGCCGCCCGAACCGCAGCGGATCGGCGACGCCGATCACCTCGGCGCCCATGCACAGCACGTCGCGGACGATCCCGCCGATGCCGGTCGCCGCGCCCTCGAACGGGACCACTTGCGAAGGATGGTTGTGCGACTCGTGCGCGACGACGATCCCGTACGTGTCGCCGTTCCACTCGCCGAGCCGCACGATCCCGGCGTCCTCGCCGACGCCGAGCAGCACGCTCGGTCCTTCGGTCGGCAGCTTCTTGAGATGCTCGCGCGACGACTTGTAGGAGCAATGCTCGCTCCACTGCGCGTCGAACGCGAAGAGCTCCGTCGCGGTGGGGACGCGGCCCAGGTGCTCGGCGATGCGGCGGAGCTCGTCGTCCGAAAGCGCGACGCCGAGCCGGCGCGCGCGCGCGAGCGCGTCGTCGAGCACCGCCGTCATGCTATGCGAACGCCGTTCCCGGCGCCGGCGGAGGCGGCGGCGTGTTGAGCTGCGCGTTCACGGCGAGCATGTGCGTGCGCGCCTGCGCGTCGAGCAGCAGCACCCGGCCGAACACGACCGTGTCGTCGACGCCGAGCACCTTCGCGCAGCGCATCGCGGCGTCGTCGACGCCGTCGGCGACCGGATCGAAGCGCACGACCGGCTGTCCGCTGGCGTGCTCGACGATCTCGGGCAGCGCGCTGCCCGCACGCCCGACCACGGCGAAGATGACGCGCTGGCGTCGGAAGTTCGCGTCGAGCGAGGCCGCCATGGTCGCGGCGTGATCCGGCATGCGTCCCGCCGAGGTGACTTGCCGCGCGACGCCGATGCTGTAGCGCCCGAGCGCGCGCGCGAACGCGTCGCCGGCCTCCAGCAGCTCCGGGCCGTCGACGAGCATCGCCACGATGCCCTGACGGAGCTGCGGAAAGCTTCCGACCATCACCGCCACCGACTCGTAGTCGTCCTTGATGCGCTCCAGCGCCTCGTCGGTGACCGTTTCCAAGTTGCGGTAGTTCTGCTTGTCGAGCGCGAGCTCTTCGCGCCCTTGCGGCCAGATGCGCCACGAGTCGTTGTCGATCACGTCCGCGATCACCAGCGAACCCTTGTTCTCGCCGGACGCGAGCCGTCCGAACTCGAGCTTGAGATCGACCAGCGCCACGTCGCGCCGTCCCCAGGCGTGCGCGAGGATCTCGTAGGTCAGGCGCGCGTACTCGCTCATCGCGCTGATCTCGTCCGGGGTCGCGATGCGGCGCGCGACGATCTCGGCCGGCGTGATCAGCGGATCGTGGCTCGCGTCGTCCTTCAGGAAGAACTCGATGACGCGCGGAACGAGGACCGCGCCGCGCGGAACGTCGGGCTGCCGGCGCGCGAACGAGCCGGCCGCGATGCCGCGCACGACGACTTCGAGCGGCAGCATCTGGCAGCGCCGCACGAGCATCTCGTTGTTGTCGTCGTCCTCGCCGCCGTTGTGGTAGTGCGTCGGCAGACCGACCAGGTTCAGCAGCCGGAAGACGCGGGCCGCCGTTTGCGCGGCGAGCCGTCCTTTGCCGTCCATCACGTCGCGCCGCGCGCCGTCGCCGGCGGTGATCGCGTCGCCGGAGAGCACGACCGCCATGTCGGGCTGGCCCTGCAGCTCGTAGAGCACCTTGGTCTTGCCGCGGGCGATCTCGTGTCCTTTATCCATCGTTCTTCTCCGCCGTGCCGACGGTGTCGCGAACGCGCTGCGCGAGCCGGCGCGCGCGCTCCGGCGCATCGCCGACGTGCCCGCTCGGATCGAGGCGGTCGCGCACTTCGGCGGGATCGACCCACTGCGCGATGCGGTCGTCGTCGGCGAGCAGCCGCGCGAGCGGGTTCGTTTCTCCGGCGGCGAGCGCGTCGTACGCGCGCATGGCGCTCTCGCGGATGACCTCGTGCAACTCCTGGCGGTCGCCGCCGCGCTTCGCCGCCTCCATCAAGACCGCTTCGGTTCCGGCGAACGGGCCGTACGTGCGCAGGTTCTCGGCGATGCGGCGCTCGTCGACGCGCAGGCCGTCGACGATCTTCTTCGCCAGCGAGACGATCTCGTCGGCGCACAGCAGCGCCTCGGGCAGGATCGTGCGGCGGTTCGCGCTGTCGTCGAGCGTGCGCTCCAGCAGGTTCGTCGCGGCGTTCTGCCATGCGACGTCCGCGTACGCGGGCAGCAAGCGCGCGAGCGAGTCGATCCGTTCCGCCATGACGGGATTGCGCTTGAACGGCATCGCGCTCGAGCCGACCTGCTTCGCGCCGAACGGTTCCGCGAGATCGCCGAACCCGGGACTGGCGAGCACACGGATGTCGAAGGCGAACTTCGAGAGCGACGCGCCGAGCCCGGCGAGCGCCGAGACCAGCAGATAGTCGAGCTTGCGCGGATACGTCTGCGTCGCCACGTCGCGCGCGGTCAGATCGAAGCGCGCGAGCACGTCGTTCTCTTGCTCTTGCGGCGTGCGCGTCGTGCCATCGAGCAGCCGCGTATACGATGCCGACGTCCCGACGGCGCCGCGGATGCCCTTCGCCGTGAGCTGCTCGCGCACGGTGCGGAGCATCGTGCGGTCGATCAGGAGATCTTGCGCGTACACCGCGAGGCGGTAGCCCAGCGTCGTCGGCTCGGCCGGCTGGAGGTGGGTGTAGCCCATGCAGACGAGCTCGGCGTAGCGGTCGATCTGCGCGGCGAACGCGATGAGAAGATGGTCGAGCGCCGTGGCGATCTGCTCGAGCGCGAGCCTCATGCGGAATGTCTCGACGGTGTCCTCGACGTCCATTGAGGTCGCGCCGAGATGGAGCTTGCCGCCGCCGACCGTCGCCTGCCGCGCGTAGACGCGAATCTCCGCCATCAAATCGTGGCCGATCTCTCGCTCGATCGCCAAAGCCGCGTCGAGATCGATCTCTTCGGCGTGCGCGCGCAAGTCCGCGAGCTCCGCGTCGCTCACCAAACCGGCGCGCTGCTGCGCCTCCGCGAGCGCGACCCAGACCGCGCGCCAGAGCTTGCGCCGTTCGCGTTCCGAGAAGAGTTCGCGCAGCGACGGGCGCGCGTAGCGCCAGGAGAACGGCGAGGCATAGGTGGTGTCGTTCACGGTCCGGCGCGTCGGTTTCGCGGAACCGAAGCGACGGGCCTCGACGAGAAACGTCGAAAGGAAGGAAGGCCCTGCTACTGTCGGCATGAATGCGCCGCGCGGCGGTGGGCACCGGCTTTCGTAGTGGAGGAGACGAGCTGCCGCGCGCGAGGATGCTCAGAGCGCGGTTTCACGCTGATCGAGATCGTCATCGCCGTCGCGGTCGTGGCGACGCTGGTCGCCGCGGGATTCGGCATCGCGCTCGCTTCACGGTCGTTCGCTGTTTCCGCAGCCGCCGCGGAGTTCGACCATCTGCTCGACAGCGCTCGGACGATCGCCCGCGAGACGGAAGGCGCCACGCTCGCGTTCGCACCGGACGCCTACGGAGACGGCACCGAAGTCCGCATGCTCGCGCCAGGACCGGACGGCACGCTGACCGCGACGACACTCCCGGTCTTCCACACGCGGGCGACGATCGAAGAGCTGCAGACGCTCGGCAAAGCGCCGTTCGCGTTCGTCGTGCACGCGAGCGGTTCGCTCGGCGGCCGCCCCGGCTTCCGCCTCGGCGCGACGCCGATCGCGAGCGAGATCGGCTGTCCCGCCAGCGGATCGTTCCATTTCGCGATTCACGCCGCCGGCGCGACCGCGGATCGCTTCATCCCGTGCCGGATCGATCTCGCAACGAACGGACCGGTCTCGCTCGCGACGTGGCCGCCCGCCGTGATCGCCCCGCCTCCCACGCCGTGCAGCGGCCCGTGCGCACCGGCCGCATTGCCGACCGCGCCATCGAGCTCCCCGACCTGTCCGCCCAGCTATGCGCCCGTGCCTAACGGCTGCACCCCATCCGGCGGATCGGGATCGGGGCCAAACTATCATGTCACGGCGTCGCTAGCGTCGCCAACAATGGATGTCGGCGGCACAGATACGATCACCGCCCAGGCGACGCTGACAAACCCGAATACCGCCCCCGCCGGCACGCCGTCCACGATACCGGTATTGGTCACGCCGACACCGCCAATCTGCTCCGTAACGCCAGCAACTGCGCAAGCATCCGCAAGCGCGTTTACGCTGGTCGGCTTAATATCCGGAATGTGCGGTATAAAAGTGCAAGCGGACACTAGCACCATTTCGGGCGCTTCAGCAGACTCGGCCTCGTTCGATCTTTACGTCAGCACAACGGCAACCAGTGCGCCACCGACTATAAGTTGCGATCTTCAAGTAAATGGGCAATGCTACAGCCGCATCGTTGACCGCACGTCTTGGACGTTTTGGAAATACGTGATGCCAGATACGCAGTGCGAAAATGTTGACGGCTCTATGACATGCTCATATCTAAACTCAACAAAGCAAATCTTCCTGACTCCAGGATACGGTTTTCAAACGCCGCTTGCGATCACGCCCGGAACCGAATTGTATTTCGTAATCTATACGATTAATACAGTGCACTCACAATGCCGGCCGTTCTCGTACATCCAATTGGTGCCGGGAACGAATCCGATTGATTGGGGCGGATCTGGCGTCGGCTCTCCCGTTGACGCACCAGATGGCTTCGGCGAACCGTCCTTGTTTCTGACCGACAATCATCTCTTTCGTGATTGGAGTTCTTCTGGCGCTTACGACTTGTCACCAAGCTGGAATGGCACCACAACACTCTCGCAATTGTATGCAAATGTTGCGCGGCAAGTAGTTGGGCAGCCGTATAGCTTTACATACTCGGGCGATGATCCCAGCAATGGCGCGTACGTTCAGTGGCATCCAGACTTTCCCGGATGCGACAGCGAACGAGACCCGGGCGGCGAACGCCAGTATGGGATTGCCGGGGTGGTGCTCTCGTTCGCTATCTTTCAACGAACGTAATAAGAAAGAGAGCGGACCGTTTGGCCGCCCTCTTTCTTATATTTCGACGCGCGAGAGAACTAGAATCCAAACCCGAGCGTCTGCTCTAGCACTCCTACGAGATTTAGCCCACCCGCGGGGCCGTCAATCGCGTAGAGTTGAATGACGTACGGTTGTCCCGCAACCTCGCTGGGCGCCGGAATCGACGTGATGGGTACTGGGGTTCCCGCTGGGACGCCGATGCCGTCGTAGAAGCCGGCCGGAATGCTGTTGAGTCCCGACGTGACCGGGCTATTCACGACCGAGGCGGTCGGCGACGAGGGGTTCGCCTTGGCGACGCCTTGCGCGCCCGTTAATCCGACCGGCACTGCGCAGGGTGCGACCGTCGTCGTGCAGATGCCGAAGCCGACACCGTTCGGTTTGCCGGTGCTGAACGCCGGAGCGGCGTTGTGCGAGATGGCCGCGGCGCCGGCCGGCGCTGCCGAGAACGTCGGCTCGTTGAAGATATACAAGCCCAGCGTGGCTCCGGTGCCGCCGAGGACGACCGTCCAACGAACGTTGTTTCCGACGCTGAGCGTCGCTATCGCGATCGGGGCAGCGCCGAAGTACGGCCCGGGAGCCGTCGAGCATTGCGAGCCCGGCGGCGTCGCGGGCGTGCCCGGCGGCGGCGCTACGAGCGACGGAAACACCGAGATCGTGTGCGTGACGCCTCCGGCGATCCCGTACAGTGTCGATGAGGCTCTTCCGTACTGGACCGTGGGCGCGGTGATCCCGAACGGCAGGTTGTCGATGCAAACGTCGACCGAACCGGTTCCACCGGTTCCGGAGGTCGGCGAACCCTGGACGAACCGGATCAGCGCAGTGCCGTTCGAACCGGCTTGCACCGTACCGGGAACGCCGCCGGCGTTGTTGGGCGGACCCGCGAACGGCAACGAGCTGGCGTTCCCGTTCGAGCAGCCGGCCATCGTGACGGCGAACGCGCCGAGCACGGCCAGACGAGCGAGGAGACTACGCATGCGTGGAGTGACCTCTCAGAGAGCCGAAGGCGAGCGACGACGCACGGTCACCCCATAAAAAGCAACCTGCGCTCGTGCGCGACGTTGGATTCGGGTCCCCGCGAATCCTCCGGTTCGTCAGCGTTGCGAGGCGAGCCGCACCGCCAGATCGGCGGTCAGGAGCTCGATCATCCCGCGCGGATCGTCGATCCGCCCCGTCACGACGGCCTCGAATCCGCGAACCGCCGCCTCGTAGCCGTACCGCGCCCGCCGCTCGCCGACGCGCCGCGCGATCGGCCGCAGCACCCGCTCCCGCCATCGGTGGCGCGGCGGGAGGTCCCCGCCGCCGGGCCGGGCCAGCTCCCACAGCAGCGCGAACTCCCCGGCCAACGCGCTGGCCAGCGGGACGGCCGCGCCCCGCGGATCGCCCGCGAACAGCTCGAAGGCGATCCCGAGCGCATCGGCCGCGCGCCCTTCGACCACCGCGGCGGCGTACTGCCATGCCTTCGGATCCTCGACGCTGAGGCTCTCGCGCTCGAGGTCGGCGACCGTGATCGTGCCGCCGGCGAGCGCGAGCTTCTCGAGGTCGTTCCGGATCGAGCCCACGTCCGAGTCGCTCTCGGCGAGCATCATCACGACGCGGGGCTGGGCCTTCGCGCCGAGCCGCTCCAGCGTCTCGCGCACGAAACGCTCGCGCACGTCGGCGTTCGGCGTGGTGTCGATCCGCAGCGCCTTGCGGCCCGCGAGGACCCCGAACGGCTCCGGCTTCGTCTTTTTCGCGGGCGAGAAGAGGTCTTCGAGAACCAGGGTGTTGCCGGCCGGGACGTTCTCCGCCACCGCCCACAGATCGCGCCGCGGCTGCGCGCGCAGCCGATGGCAATTCCGAACGACGACGACCCGCCGCTCGGCGAGGAACGGCATCGCGTTCACCGCGTCGCCCGCCGCGCGACCGATCGCATCGGACTCCGGCCCGTCGAAGACGTCGCAGTTGAGCGCGCGCATGTCCTCGGGAAGGAGCCGGTCGAGAACTGCGTCGAGCGCGCGCTGCGCGAGGAGCGGGTCCTCGCCCTCGATGATGACGAGCCCGTCGATCTTCGGGCTCTTGTCGAGAAACTCGTAGAACTTCATGCGACGGGCAGCGGGACGCGCGGGCGGTACTCGAGATCGGGAATCGCGTCGGCGTACGGCGGGTGCACGACGCCGTATTCGGTGATGAAGCCGGTGATCAAACGGCCCGGCGTGACGTCGAAGGCCGGGTTGTAGACGGCGTCCTCGGCCGCGATGCGGACTTCGTCCGGCGAGCGCTCCTCGATCGGAATCTGCTCGCCGGAGTCCAGCGAGAAGTCGAACGTCGAGCGCGGCGCGGCGACGTAGAACGGAATGCCGTGGTGCGCCGCGGCGATCGCGACGCCGTAGGTGCCGATCTTGTTGGCGGTGTCGCCGTTGCGGGCGATGCGGTCGGCGCCGACCACGACCGCGCGCACGGCCTTGCGCTGCAGCGTGATGGCGGCGGCGGAGTCGACGATCAGCGTCGAGGGGACGCCCGCTTCTTTGAGCTCGAACATCGTCAGGCGCGCGCCCTGGAGCAGCGGGCGCGTCTCGTCGACGAAGACGTGCAGCGACTTGCCGGCGCGGTGGGCGGCGATGAAGCAGCCCAGCGCGGTGCCGTCGCCGCCGGTGGCGATCGGTCCGGTGTTGCAGTGCGTCAGCACGTTGCCGCGCTCCGGGAACAGCTCGACCGACGCTTCGCCGATGCGGCGGTCGACGTCGCGCTGCTCGTCGTGGATGCGGGTCGCCTCGGCGAGCTCGTCGCCGGGCGGCGCGGCCAGGACGCGGTCGACCGCCCAGGCGAGGTTCACCGCGGTCGGGCGCGCCGCGCGAATCCGCGCGGCGGCGTCCTCGAACGCCGCGCGATCGTCCGCATGCAGCCGGGCCGCGAGCGCGACGCCGTACGCGCCGAAGATCCCGATCGCGGGCGCGCCGCGCACGGCCAGCGTGCGAATCGCGTCGACGACGCGGTCGACCGTCGTTGCGCGCTCACGCGCGACCGCTTGGGGAAGCGCCCGCTGATCGAGATATCCGACGGCGTCGCCGTCGTACCAGACCGAATCCACGCGAGGCGGATTCGGCGGAGGTCAGCGAACTACCGTCAGGCCCGGACGGCGTTGAGCGAGGTGTAACAACTCCTGCAGTAGACCGGCCGGTCACCCCTCGGCTTGAACGGGAGCGTCGTCGCGGTCCCGCACTGCGCGCAGACCGCGTCGAACAGCTCGCGCAGCCCGGCGGTCGACGAGGGCACCTGGCCTAGGCCGGTGGCGCGCTGCGTCTTCCGCACCGAGCGGCAGTCCCGGCAGCGTTGCGGCTCGTTTTCGAAGCCCTTCTCCGCATAGAACAGTTGGTCGCGGACCGTGAAATCGAACGGGTTTCCGCAGTCTTTGCAAGTCAGAGATTTGTTCTCGTACACCGATCTTGGCCCGGCGGCGTAACCGCCGAGTTCCCCATGATGGAAGCGGATGCAAAACGCGGCGCCATCCCAATGCCGGGCGGCGTCGTAGGCGGAAGTATACGGTAGGGAACGTTTCTTGGCAATCGCCCGGGGTCAGCGAAATCCGACCCGCTTCTTCTCCTGGGCCGGGCTCACCAGCGCCACGGTCGCCGCCGCCACGGCGGCCTCGTAGCCCTTGTCGCCGCGGGCCGGATCGGCGCGCTCCTCGGCCTGTTCGCGGTTCTCGGTCGTCAGCACGCCGAAGCCGATCGGGATGCCGGTCATGAGCTGGACGTTCATGATGCCGCGCGCGCACTCGCCGGCGACGTAGTCGAAGTGCGGCGTGTCGCCGCGGATCACGACGCCCAGCGCGACGATCCCCGCGATCTCACCCGTGCTCATGCGCCGTGCGGCCAGCGGCAGCTCGAAGCAGCCGGGGACGCGCACGAGCTCGACGTCTTCGTCGGCGGCGCCGCAGGCGCGCAGACCGCGGCGTGCGCCGTCTTCGAGCTGCGCCGCGAGATCGGCGTAGAAGTCGGCCACGATGATGACGAACTTCTTGCCGCTCGCATCGGGGAGGCTCTGGGTGCTCGCGGGCTTGGCGGAGGCGTCGGTCTTCTTCATTCGGCGCCGACCGGGTTCGGCGCGCCGAACATGTGTCCCATCTTGTCGCGCTTGGTTTCCATGTAGTGCACGTTGTGCACGGTGGGCGTGATCTGGATCGGGACGCGGTCCTTGATGGTGAGACCGTAGCCCTCGAGGCCGGCGATCTTCCTCGGGTTGTTCGTCAGGAGGCGCATCTCGCGCACGCCGAGGTCGACCAGGATCTGCGAGCCGATGCCGTAGTCGCGCTTGTCGGCGGGAAGTCCGAGGAGCGTGTTCGCCTCGACGGTGTCCGCGCCGGCGTCCTGCAGCGCGTACGCGCGCAGTTTGTTGGCGAGGCCGATCCCGCGGCCTTCCTGGTGCAGGTAGAGGAAGACGCCGCGGCCTTCGCGCGCGATCGCGGCCAGCGCGGCGTCGCGCTGCGGGCCGCAGTCGCAGCGCATCGAGTGCAGCGCGTCGCCGGTGAGGCACTCGCTGTGCACGCGCACGAGGACGTCCTTGCCGTCGGAGATGTCGCCCATGACGAGCGCGACGTGCGCGGTCTTATCCGTCTTCGTCTCGTACGCGACGCCGCGGAAGACGCCGTTCGTGGTCGGCAGCGTGAACTCGGCGATCCGCTCGACCAGCTTCTCGTGACGCATGCGGTAGGCGATCAGATCCTTGACGGTGATGAGCCGCAGGCCGTGCTTCTGCGCGTACTTCTGCAAGTTGTCGCGCCGCATCATCGACCCGTCCTCGTCCATGATCTCGCAGATCACGCCGGCCGGGTACAGGCCCGCGAGCTTGGCGAGATCGACCGAGGCTTCCGTCTGCCCCGCGCGGACCAGCACGCCGCCCTCGCGAGCGCGCAGTGGGAACGTGTGCCCGGGGCGCAGGAAGTCCGACGGGCCGGTCTTCGTGTCGACCAGCGCGAGGATCGTGTTGGCGCGGTCGTGCGCGGAGATGCCGGTGCTGACGCGGCCGCGCGCTTCGACGGAGACCGAGAACGCGGTGCCGAGCGGCGCGGTGTTGTCGTTGACCATGTTCGGGATCTGGAGCTGGTCGAGCCGTTCGGTCGTCATCGGGACGCAGATCAGCCCGCCGGCCTCTTTGCGCATGAAGTTGATCGCCGCCGGCGTGACCTTCTCGGCCGCCATGACGAGATCGCCCTCGTTCTCGCGGTCCTCGTCGTCCATGACGATGACCATTTTGCCGGCCCGGATATCCGCGATCGCCGACTCGATCGAGTCCAGGGCGGTCTGTTCCGGATCGAGCCCACGCCCCAGCGCCGGCAGAGCGGAAGCAAGCGCCCGGACACTGCGGAACGACGGCTCCCGCCGCCCGCTGCGAAAGAGCGAGATGGCCGCCTCGGTGAGTCCGGTCCGCTCGGCGAGCTGGGCCGCGGTCAGCCCCGCATCCGCCATGGCGGTCCGCAACTGGCTCGAAAAATGCTCCACGCACCCTAAGACTCCCGCGGAGCCTTAACAGTTGTCAAGGCGATATACTGACTCATTGACTTTCGGACCCCGCTCGGTCATCCTGAGGCCCGCGTGAAAGACGAGCGTCAACCCGTATGGCGTCTGTTCGTATGGCTTGGCGCCATTTTCGTCGTTGCTTGTTGCGCGGGCGCCGTAGCGGCGTATGAGCGATATCTCAAGCCGCCAGCGTATACGATGCAAGTCATCGTAGTGACCCCGACACCAGCCGCGCACGCCACGGCTCCGTAGCCTTACTCGGACTCATCCGCAATCGTACAGTCTTGACGCATCGCGATATATCGCCTAGTATCGCGACATGATGTTTGAGATCGGCCGGGGGTTCGCCCGGCACGCACACGGCCGCCACGGGCGGCGCATCGGGGTCGGCGTCTGGGGCTTCGACTTCGGCAAGGATTGGGGCGGGTGGCGCGGCGGCTCGGGGCGTCCCGTTCGACGCGGCGAGATGAAGTTCGTCATCCTCGACGTGCTCACCGACGGGCCGAAGCACGGCTACGAGATCATCACCGCGATCGAGCAGCGGCGCCAAGTGCGCCCGAGCGCCGGCTCCATCTATCCGACGCTCCAGTTGCTCGAAGACGGCGGATTCGTGTCGTCGGATCAGAGCGACGGGAAGCGCGTCTACACCATCACGGACGCGGGTCGCGCGCTGCTTGCGGACCGCGCCGCGGAAGCGGAACCTGAGGACGCCGAAGACGACGAGGTCGACGCGCGGCAACGGCTCAGAGAGTCGGCGATGAAGCTCGGCGCGGCGGTATTGAACGCGCGCGGCCACGACGACAAGACCGTCGACAAGATCCGCGAGATCCTCGACAAGGCGCGCAAGGAGATTTACTCGCTCCTCGCCTCGGACGAGAGCTAACACGGGCAGGCTACTCCGCGGGCTGAAACGCTGCGCGCAACGGCTCCGGGATTCGCGTCGCGCGCAGGGTCGTGCGATCGAGCGCCGCTAGGACGAGCATGCCGTCGACGAGACGCGCGCCGTCGCTGCGTTCGATCGGGAACGTGAACGTCATCGACGAGGCGCCGATCTTGCGCAGCTCGGCGCGGCAGACGATCTCGTCGTCGAGCTTCGCCGGGGCGCGGTAGTCGCATTCGAGCCGGATGCGGGCGATCCAGACGCCGAGCTCGTCCGCGATGCGGTCGTACGAGTAGCCGAGAGCGCGGAAGAACTCCGTCTCGGCGGCTTCCATGAAGCGCAGGTAGCGGCCGTAGTAGACGATGCCCATCACGTCGACGTCGCTCCAGCGGACGCGGTCGCGCACGTCCGGACCGACCCGAATCGGCGTCTCGGTGCCGTCGCGACCGGCCCGAATCGGTGTCTCGGTGCCGTCGGGCACGCTCAGATCTCGTAGGCCCAGGCGACTTCGTCGTCGGTCGGCGCGGCGTTGCGCTGCTGCGCGTAGACGGCCATCGCACCCTGCGCGTAGCGCGCGACCGGGTCGACCTCGAGGTTCACGCGGTCGCCGGCATCTTTCGTGCCGAGGGTCGTGCGGCGCGCGGTCTCCGGAATCAGCGCGATCGTGAACCGTTCGGGCGTGACCGAGGCGACGGTGAGGCTCACGCCGTCGACCGCGACGTAGCCCTTCTCCACGATGAACGGCGCGAGCGCGTCGGGCAGCACGACGTGCAGGCGAAAGCCTTGGCCTTCCGGTTCTTTCGCAAGGATCGAGGCGCTCGCGTCGACGTGGCCGTACACGAGGTGGCCGCCGAGCCGGTCGCCGACGCGCAGCGACAGCTCGACGTTGACGCGCTGACCGGCGCGCAGCGCATCGAAGTTCGTGCGGGTGACGGTCTCCGGAACGACGTCGAAGCGCATCGTGCGCGCGTCGAACGCGACCACGGTGAGGCAGGCGCCGTTCACGGCGACCGAGTCGCCGGCCGCGACGCCGGCGGCGATCGCGTCGGGGGCTTCGACGGTCAGCGTCATGCCGCGGCGGGCGTCGCCGTCGACCGAGGCGACGCGGCCGTCGTGCGCGATCAGGCCGGAGAACACGTGGTGAGGTCCGCGGAGATCAGCATGTCGTCGCCGACGCGTTCGATGCGGTCGAACCGCCATCCGTTCGCGCTCGGCAGATCGGCGCCGGCGAGGGCCGGGACCGCGGTCTCAGCCCGCAACAGCGTCGGCGCCAGCAGCCAGACCAGCCGCTGGACGAGCCCGGCCGCGAGAAGCCGGCCGGCCAGCGTCGGGCCGCCCTCGCACAGGACGGTCGCGATGTCGCGCTCACGCAGCGCGCGCAGTGCCGCCGCCAAGTCGAGCTGCGCGTCATCCTCGCTCCCGACGTAGGCGACGTCGGCGAGCGGCTCCAGGGCGGCGAACTTCGCGCGGGCGCCGCGCGGCGCCAGGACGATCGTCGGGCGATACGCTCCGGGCGGCACCTCGTCGGGCGCCGCGAGGACGCGGCTGGTCGTGGGGATCGCATCGGTCTCGCAGACGACGACCCGCGCGTACGGTTTGCGGCGCGTGGCGTGCGGACGCACCGTGAGCAGCGGGTCGTCGACCCGCACCGTTCCCGCGCCGACCATCACCGCGTCGTGCTCCACGCGCAGGTCGCGCACGCGCTCGCGCGCGAGCGGTCCGGTGAGCCACTGTTGCGCGCCCGCCTGCGACGCGACGTAGCCGTCCAACGACGCGGCCATCTTCAGCGTGACGTACGGCGTGTCGCGCGTGACGGTCCAGCGAAACCGCTCGATCAGCGCGCGTGCGGCTTCATCCCCGATCACGTCGACCGCGATCCCCGCTGCGCGCAACGCGCGCACACCGCCTTGGGACGTCTTCGGATTCGGATCGAGCACGCCGATGACGACGCGCGCGACGCCGGCCGCGATCAGCGCGTCGCTGCACGGCGGCGTTCGGCCGTGATGATTGCACGGTTCCAGCGACACGTACGCCGTCGCGGCGCGCACGTCGTTGCCGCGCGCGCGCGCGTCGCGCAACGCCTCGACCTCGGCATGCGGCTCGCCGCGCAAGTGATGCCAGCCTTCGCCGAGCGTCACGCCGTCGCGCACGAGAACGCAACCGACGGACGGGTTCGGCATCGCGTCGGCGACCGAGCGCGATCCCAGCTCGACCGCGCGCGCGAGATACGTTCCGTCGCGGTCTACGGCCCGACCTCGACGCCCTTCCAGAACGCGACGTAGCCCTCGATGTTCTTCGCCGCGTCCTTCGCCTGCGGGTAGTACCACGCCGCGTCGGGGTTCGACTTTCCGTTCACCTCGACGGTGTAGTAGCTCGCCGTTCCCTTCCACGGACAGACCGTGTGCGTCTCCGACGGCTTCAAGAACTCGCGCTTGACCGCGTCGGGCGGGAAGTACTGGTTGCCCTCGACCACTTCGGTGCGGTCGCTCTCGGCGAGGACCGTGCCGTTCCATACTGCTTTCATCGCTTCGTCATCGACCCGCCGGAACGGGGTTTGGTTCCGCCGGTGTGGCCGCGTTCGTGAGCGAGGCGTAGAACTGCCCGGGACGCACCCGGGCGACGGCGATCAGCAGCAGGCGCGGGTGCCCGTCGAGGTCGCGCGCCAGCGTCGCGACGGCGGTCTCCTCGGACGACGTGACGGAGCGCAGGGCCCAGCCGTCCGCGACGGCTTGCGTGGCCCAGCCCTCGACCAGCGTGCGCGCGCCGAGTCCCGTGAAGACGTCAGCCGTCTGCGACGTTGCGTCCGGTGTCGCGGCGTTCGCGCGCGTCACGATCGAGACGGCGCGCGCGGACCGGATCGTGGGCAGACCGGCTTGCGGATCGATACGACGCTCCGGATCGCAGGGGCCGCCGACGTCGCGCGCGCCGCCGAGCACGGAGACCGTCTCCTCGACGACCACGTCGCTCGCGCTGCCCGTGCTGCGCGCTCGCACCAGGATCCGCGGATCGCCCGCTGCGCGGCACAGGTTCGCGGTGATCGGGCTGGCCGACGCGAAGCCGCCGGGTGCGTTACCGAAGATGGTCGGCGCGCGCGAATAGCCGCTGCGCGCGAAGCCGGCGACGAGCGCGTCGACGATCTCTTGCGGGGTGCCCGGAACGGTCAGGAAGACGCGATAGCGCGTGAACCGCGGCGCGGCGGCGGCGCCGCCGGCGCGCGGGCGTTCGAGCGTGGCTCCGATGACCTGCGCGCTCGCCGGCGGCACGAACGCGACCGGCAGGGCGGGCATCGTGCCCGCGAACAGGTTCACGTCGCTGGGCCCGAGCGTGCTCTCGCGCGCGAGGCGCTCGGCGAGCGCGCGCAGCGGACCCGCATCCGCCGCAGCCGTCGCGCCCGTCTGCCCCGCCGGCGTGGTGACTTGCGCCTGCGCCTCGCCGCGCAGCGCCAGCGCCGCGCACAGCGCGAGAAGCGTGAACACGGCGCACCGGAGAGAACCCGTCATGGCATTCCTTTCCCCGTCGTTGCGGTTCCGCCCGTGGCTACGTGACGATACTCGCACAGCGTCCGATCGCCATTGCGTGACCGGCGGTTCTCGCTTTTCAATCAGCTAGGAGGGCCGGGACTCGCCTGAGGTCGAGGGGACACGAGACACCTCATGGTTTTCATGGATGCAATCGCCCGCGCTCTTTCCTTACGATCAGAGGTGATCACGTGGAGCCAAGCATAGAAGAAGCCACCGCAGACGGGCCGTACCACGATGTCTGATATGCTGCCGTTCTTGCGATACTCAGTGGCTGGAGAACCATTGATCATCGTCTCGGAACTCACCGCTCCCGGCCCTACGTCAATGTGCCGATTGTTGCCGAGGTCGATTGCAAACACTTTTCCGAGTCGACCCTCAACCAGGTAGAGGAAATCCTCGTTGGGGTTCGTCTGCGTTATCCGCCAGTCTTTCGCAAGATCGACGGCTAGCTCGTTATTGTATAAGGACTGAGTGCGCAGAGCATCGCACGCACGGGTGGCTACCGGCTGCACCAGAAGTGTCTGAGCAACCATGACGGTGAGGACGCTGAAACGAGCGCGACCCCATCGTCCGCGCACGACGTTACGTGTATACTTCATGATCTCTTGACGGTCTTGCTATACCCGGCCGCTCGGTGCGCGCGAGGAAGATGATTCGGCGAACGTCCACGCCCGTGGCGCGCAGGACGCTCGCCGCGTCGCGCGCGGTCGCCCCGGTCGTGCAGACGTCGTCGAGCAGCGTCGCGGTCTCCGGAAGGACCGCACCGTTTCGCAGGCGGAAGCGTCCGGCCGCGGCGATGCGCTGCTGCCGGGTGCGTCCTACTTGGGGGGCGCCGCGCTTCATGAGGACTTCGGCACATGAGACGCCGCGCCGCGAGGCCAGCCGCCTCGCCAGTTCGACGCTCTGGTCGAAACCGCGGTCGAGCACGCGGCCGCGAGAGGTCGACAGTGGGATGAGGGTACCGCTGATCGCGGCGCGCGCGGCGAGCAGCTCGGTGAAGGCGTCGAGCGGATCTCGCTGGCCGGCCTTCATGGCGACGATCGCCCTTCGCAGCGCGCCGTCGTAGCGTCCGAGCGCGAACGCCGGAACGCCGTCCAGCTCGAAGACCACGGCGTCACGCGGTGAGGGCGCACACGCCGCGCACAGTGCGGGGCCGGCGGCGTCACACGCGACGCACGCCGGCGGGAAGAGCCAGGTTCGCAGAAAATCGAGCACGCCGTCTCATCACGCCGTGCTCGCGTGCCGCTAGGGCCGGGAGCGCGGGTCAGGTCGGCGCCGGCTCGTTCGCGACGATCTTGCCGTCCAGCACGGCGCCGTCGTCGACGACGTAGCGTTCGCCGACGATCGTGTCACGCAGGCTCGCGTTCGCGCCGACCGTCGACCCGTTCCAGACGATCACGCGCTCGAGCGTCGCGCCCCGACCGATGCGAACGCGGTCGCCGATCACGCTGGGCCCGACGATGCACGCGCCCGATGCGATCTCCGCATCCTCGCCGACGCGCACCGGACCCTGGAACCGTGCGTCGTGCGCGACGCGCGCGCTCGCCGGGGTACCCGTGGCGCGCGCGCCTTGGATGCGGACGCGGCCGTACAGCACGTCCTCGGTCGCACGGCGGTATTCGTCCGGCGTGCCGATGTCGCGCCAGTACGCGCCTTCGAGGTGCATTCCGTAGAACGGCAGACCGTCGCGCAGCAGCTCCGGGAAGACCTGTTTGCCGAAGTCGTAGAACGTGTTCGCCGGGATGCGCGCGAAGATCGCCGGCTCGAAGACGTAGATCCCGGTGTTCGCGAGCTTCGACTTCTCCGTGCCCTTCGCGGGCTTCTCCTGAAAGCCGGTGATGCGACCGTCCGCGTCGAGGATCACGACCCCGTACTGATCGACCTCCTCCGCTTCGACCAAGCCGATCGTCGCGAGGGCGCCGCGCTCTTTGTGGAAGCGCACCAGCGACGCGAGGTCCGCGTTGGTGAGGTCGTCGCAGCCGACCACGACGAACGTCGAGTCGAACCAGCCTTCCATCTGCTTCAGCGCGCCCGCGCTTCCGGTCAGCTCGGCTTCGCGCAGGTAGTGCAGCGTCACGCCGTAGCGGCTGCCGTCGCCGAACGTGCGCTCGACCAGGTCGGCGAGATAGAACACGTTGATCGCGACCTCGTCATAGCCGAAGGAGGAGAGCCAGCGCATCACGTGTCCGCTGATCGGCTCGCCGGCGACGGGAACGATCGGCTTCGGGACCTGCTTGGTGAGGGGGTAGAGGCGCGTGCTCATACCGCCCGCGAGAATCATGGCGCGCATCAGTGGTCCGTGTTCCCCGCTTTTCGTCCGGTCATCGCTTCGCCGAGCGCGGCCAGCGCGAAGCGCGGCAGCGCGAGCTGGCGGCGCCAGCGGCGCGGCTCCTTCGCCAGGCGGTACGCCCACTCGAGCCCCGCGCGCTGGAACAGCGCCGGCGCGCGCGCGACGTTGCCGGCGAAGACGTCGAGCGTTCCGCCGATGCCGATCCCGGCGCCGCAGCCCGTCTCGATGAGGTGGCGCGCGAGCCACTTCTCCTGCTTCGGCGATCCCAGGCCCGCGAGCAGCACGTTCGCGCCGCTCTCCCGGATCGCGGCCGCGACGGCGGCGCTCTCGTCTTCGGTGAAGTATCCGTCGCGCGCGCCGGCGATCGCCGCGCCGGGATACGCGCGTCGCAACGCTTCGCCGGCGCGGCGCGCGGTGTCCCCGGAGCTTCCGAGCAGATACAGCCGCACGTCGGCGTGCGAGGCCGAGCGCGCGGCGAGCGCGCCGGTCAGCTCGACGCCGGTGACGCGCTCGCGCAGCGGTCCGCCGCGCAGCCGCGACGCGAGCAGCAGCCCGATCGTGTCGCACGTGACGAGCGCGGCGCCGTTGATGATGCGCCGAAACTCTTCGTCGCGCTGCGCCGCCATGACCATCTCGACGCCCAGTGTCACCACCAGCGCGGCGCTTCCGGCGTTCGCGGCGCTGACGACGCGCGCGACCGCTTCGTCGAGGCCGACCGCGTCGACGCGACAGCCGAGCACGGTGAACGAACCTTCCGCGCCGGACGGTGTCACGTGCGTGCGCCTACCGACGGTTCAGCTCGCGACGGCGGACGGCTGATACGGCGCGATCAGCGGTTCGAGCCGCGTCTTCAGATCGTCGGGCATCGCGCCGAGCGGCGAGCGGCACGCGCCCACCTTGAATCCGTAGGTTCCCATCGCCCACTTCACCGGGATCGGGTTCGTCGTCGCGAACAGCGCGGCGATCAGCGGCGACAGATCGCTGTGGATGCGCGCGGCCGTGTCGACGTCGCCGGCGTCGAACGCGTCGGCCATCGCGCGCAGCTCGCGCGAGACGAGGTGCCCGGCGACCGAGATCACGCCGTACCCGCCGATCGCGAGCGAGGGCAGGTAGATGTAGTCGTCGCCGGCCCAGAACGTCACGTCCTCGCGCGCGCGGTCGCGCAGGATCGCGGTGAACTGGTTGACGTCGCCGGTCGACTCTTTGATTCCCGCGACGTTGCGGTGACGCCGCGTGAGCTCGGCGAACGTCGCCGGGAGCATGTTCGCGGCGGTGCGGCCGGGGATGTTGTAGATGATCGCCGGAAGCGGCGTCGCGTCGAGGATGGCGCCGAAGTGCTGCAGCATCCCGTCCTGCGTCGGCTTCACGTACGCCGGTACGGTGAGCAGCACCGCGTCGACGCCGCACTGTTCGGCGGCCTTCGTCAGCTCGACCGACTGGCGCGTGTTGTTCCCGCCGGTTCCCGCGACGACCGTCCCGCTCGGGCCCAGCGCCGACTTGATCTCGCGGAAGAGCGCGAGCTTCTCGTCCGTTTCGAGCGCGTTGCCCTCGCCGGTCGAGCCGGCGACGACCACGCCGTCGTTGCCGCGGTCGACCAGGAACCGCGCGACGTTGACCGCTTCCGCGACGTCGAGCTCGCCGTTCGCGTCGAACGGCGTGATCATCGCCGTGACGATTCGTCCGAGAGCTTTCACCGGGCCACCGCTCCTCGGCCCAGGCGGAACGCGTCGTGCAGCGCCTGTTCGGCGGCCGGCGCCTGGTCCGCCAGGACCAGAATCGAGATCGTGATGTTCGAGTCGGTCGAGTGGATGATCTCGACGCCCGCGTCGGTGACGGCCTTCACCACGCGGTAGATGACGCCCGACGTGCCGCGCATCCCGGCGCCGACGACCGAGATCTTCGCGCAGTGCGGGCGCATGCGCAGCGCCAAGTTGAGGTCGGCGAGCGCGGGCCGCACGGCGTCGGCGTGCTCGTCGTCGACGATGAAGAACAGGCCCGCGTCGTTGACGTTCACCATGTCGATCGAGATGCCGCGCTCCGCGACGCGCGCCAGCACGTCGCGGTCGACGTCGGCGCGGTTGGCGTCCTCGGTGAGCCCTTGGATGATGCGGCAGAACGTCACGTCGCGGATGACGGTCAGCCCGGTCACGGGGCGGTCGGCGTCGACGGGGGCGTCGTCGTCGATCATCGTGCCGACGCCGCTGCGCAGGCCCTTCACCACGTACGGCGTGCGGGTCGCGTGCGCGAGCTCGGCGGCCTTGTGGTGCATGACTTTGGCGCCGTTCCCGGCGAGCTCCACCATCTCGGCTTGCGTCACGCGCTCGAGCGGGTGCGCGCCCGCGACGCGGCGCGGGTCGGCGGTCATCACGCCGGAGACGTCGGTGTAGATCTCGACGGACGAAGCGCCGAGCGCGTCGCCGAGCGCGACCGCGGTGAGGTCGCTGCCGCCGCGCCCGAGCGTCGTCGTGGCGCGCGAGCGCGTGCCGCCCTGGAAGCCGGTCACGACGGGGATGACTCCGCGCGCGAGCAGCTCGCGCACCGGCGTCGGATCGACCTCGACGATCTCCGCCTCGCCGTAGTGGTCGTCGGTGGTGACGCCGGCTTGCAGGCCGGTCATCGCCTGCGCCGGGACGCCGAGCGCGCTCAGCGATTCCGCGAAGACGGCGCACGCGATCGTTTCGCCACAGGCGAGCATCAGGTCGCGGTTCGGTCCGTCGCGCACCGGCCCCAGCAGCGCGGCGAGCGAATCCGTCGCGTACGGGTCGGGAGCGCGACCCATCGCGGAACACACGACGACCGGCGAATCGCCGCGGCGGATGACGTCGAGCACGCGCGACGCCGCGATCTCTCGCAACGCCTCGGTCGCCAGCGACGACCCGCCGAATTTCAAAACGACGACGTTCATCGCGTCGGAATCCACTGTTTTCCCTCACCCTTCGACGGGCTCAGGGTGACATTTTGGGCCGCGGTTCGATTGGTGTCGCCCTGAGCGTGTCCAAGGGCGAGAGCGGGACGCGATCGCAAGAGCAATTCCAAGATCTGCACCGCGTTGGTCGCCGCGCCTTTGCGGAGCTGGTCGCCGACAACCCACATCTGGAAATGCGTTCCGGTAGGGTCCTCGGGCTCGGCGCGCAGGCGAGCGACGTGCACCAGGTCCGTGTCCTCGACGTCGCGCGGCGTCACGATCCCGCGCTCGTGCAGCACGACGCCGGGCGCGTCGCGCAGCGCGGCGCGCAGCGCTTCGAGCGTCGTGCGCACCTGGGTCTCGAAGAACACCGCTTCGCTGTGCGCGCGCATCACCGGCACGCGCACCGTCGTCGCGGCGACCATCAGGTCGGGGCGACCGAGCATCTTGCGCGTCTCGGCGACGACTTTCTTCTCTTCGCCGGTATCGCCGTCGCCGTCGTAGCCGCCGACCTGCGGAACGACGTTGCGATGGATCGGCGCCGCGAACGTCCCGTCGGGCGCGCCACCGCGTTCCTCGCCGGCGAGCGCATCGAGTCCGGCGCGGCCGGCACCGCTCACCGCCTGATACGTGGCGACGCGCACGCCGCGCAAGCCGACGGCGCGCTCGATCGGCGACAGCGCGACCGTCAGAACGATCGCCGTGCAGTTGGCGACGGGAAAGATGCGGTGGTCCGCGCGCACCGCGTGCGGATTGACCTCGGGTACCACGAGCGGCACGTCCTCGGCCATGCGGAAGGTCGCGGAGTTGTCGATCACGATCGTCCCGGCGCCGGCGAGCGCTCCGGCCAGTTCGGCGCTCGCGTCATCGCTCGAGGCGAAGAAGGCCACATCGGGCCGGTCGGCGATCAGACGCTCGCGCGTCGCGGCGACGACGGGTACGTTCGCGCCGCGGAAGCTGACCCCGTCCGCGCGGTCGCGCGACGCGTACGCGAGCAGCGTGCCGACCGGAACGTTTCGCTCCTCCAGCACGCGTACGATCGTCCCGCCGACGACGCCGGTCGCACCGATCACGGCGATCTTCATCGGCCGTCCATCGCGTCGTTCGCCGCAGTCTTCATCGGCCGGTCACCGCCTCGGGCCCGGCAACGGTATCCAGGGCGCGCCGGCTTCGCGGCGGGCGGGTGCTGCGGCGGTGCCGGCCCCGGCGCTCGATGCATCCGCGCCGTTCGCGGCGATCATCTCCTCGAGGATCGCGTCGAGCCCGACGACCAGCCCGCGCTGCGAGCGCACCGCGCGCACCGCGGCGACGATCCCGGGGCCGAACGACTCGCGCGAGAGCGAGTCGTGGCGGAGCGTGAGCGTCTCGCCGGTTCCGCCGAAGATCGTCTCCTGGTGCCCGACCAGCCCCGGCAGCCGGACGCTGTGGATGGGCGGCAGCGGCGCGCCCGCTTCGTGGATCCGTTGCGCGGTGAGCTTCGCGGTGCCGCTCGGCGCGTCGCGCTTCGCGTCGTGGTGCAGCTCGACGATCTCCGCGCGCGGCATGACGCGCGCCGCCTGCGCGGCGAAGCGCATCATCAGCACCGCCCCGAACGAGAAGTTGGGCACGAACATCGCCGGCACGCGCTTCGCCTCGCACAGCCTCGACAACCCGGCCAGGTCGGCGTCGTTCCATCCGCTCGCGCCGATCACCACCGGAACCCCCGCGCCGACCGCCGCCCGCGCGACGTCCACCGACACCGGCTGCACCGTGCAGTCCACCACGACGTCGAGCCCGCGCGCCACGAACGCGGCGAGATCGCCGTCGGTCACGACGTCGCTGACCACGCCGTTCAGCGCCTCCGACAACGGCCGGCCGCCGGCGCGCGCGAACGCCGCCGCGACCGTCATGTCGTCGGCGGCCTCGATCGCGGTGCAGGCGACGCGCCCGAGTCTTCCGAGCGCGCCGGCGACTCCGACGCGCAGCACGTCGTCCGCCCTTAGACCTTCTCCAGCGGGGCGTATTTCAGCATGACCATCTTCTGCCCGACGTTCGGGAAGTTGATCGTCAGCAAGCCGTCGCCGCCGGCGCCGACGGTGTTCACGACCGTCCCCTCGCCCCACTTGGGATGGCGCACCTTGTCGCCCGGATTGAGATCCATGCCGACGCCCGCGCCGGCGTTCTCGTGGATCGAGACCTCGCGCCAGCGCCCGCCGCCGGGTCGCGGTCCGATCCCGACCCCGCCGATCACCTCGACCGACGGCATCTCCTCGATGAAGCGCGACTTCGGATGCGAGAACGTGTTGCCGAACAGCGTCCGCCGCGCGGCGAAGCTCAGGTAGAGCCGGTCCATCGCGCGGGTCACGCCGACGTACGCCAGCCGGCGCTCTTCCTCGAGCTCCGTCATGTCGGTCAGCGCGCGCGTGTGCGGGAAGACGCCCTCTTCCAGGCCCGTCAGGAAGACGATCGGGAACTCGAGCCCCTTCGCCGCGTGCATCGTCATCAGCGTGACGAACGACGCCTCGGGATCGAGCGTGTCGATGTCGCTGATCAGCGCGATGTTGGAGAGGAAGTCGTCGATCGTCGAGCCGGTCTCCGGGTTGTTCTCGAACTCGCGCGCGACGCCGACCAGCTCTTGCAGGTTCTCGACCCGCGCGCGGCCGTCGGGCGTCTCGTCGGCCTGCAGCTCGCGCAGGTAGCCCGACTCTTCCATCACCGCGACCAGCAGATCGCTCACGCCGAACGACTGCGCTTTCTCGCGCAGGTCGTTGATCAGCTCGGCGAAGCGCTCCAGCTCACGCTGCTTCTTCGGCACCGCGCGCTTGAGCAGGTTCGAGTCGAACACCGCCTGGCCGACCGAGACGCCGGCCTGGTTCGCCGCTTCCAGCAGCGAGGCCAGCGTCTGCTGGCCGATGCTGCGGCGCGGGACGTTGACGATGCGGCGGAAGGCGACGGCGTCGGACGGGTTCACGATGTAGCGGAGGTAGGACAGCATGTCCTTGACCTCGGTGCGCGCGTAGAACCCGACCCCGCCGACGACCCGGTACGGGATGCCTTCGGCGAGGAAGCCCTCTTCGAAGTAGCGCGACTGCGCGTTGGTGCGGTAGAGGACCAGGAAGTCGCGGTAGGCCGCGCCTTCGCGCACGTGCTCCTTGACCTTCTCCATCACGTAGCGCACTTCGGCGCGCTCGGACTCGGCCTGGAACGCGGTGATCTTCTCGCCTTCGCTGCGCTTGGTGAACAGCTTCTTCGGCTCGCGGCCGGCGTTGTGCGCGACCAGCTCGTTCGCCGCTTCCAGCACGGTCTGCGTCGAGCGGTAGTTCTCCTCGAGCTTGAAGACCTTGGCGCCCGGGAAGTCTTCCTCGAAGCGCAGGATCATGCGGTAGTCGCTGCCGCGCCACGAGTAGATCGACTGGTCGTCGTCGCCGACCACCGTGATGTTGCCGTGCTCCTTGGCCAGCGTCGCGACCAGGCGGTACTGCGCGTAGTTCACGTCCTGGTACTCGTCGACCAGGATGTACTTGAACTTCGTCTGGTAGCGGGTGCGCGCGTCCTCGTCGTTGTCGAGCAGCTTGATCGCGTTGGCGATCAGGTCGTCGAAGTCGAGCCCGTTGGACTCGGCGAGGCGGCGGTCGTACTCGCGGTAGACGTTGGCGTAGCGCTCGCCGGCGAACGAGGGATTCTTCTCCTCGTACTGCTCGGGCGACCAGAGGTTGTTCTTGGCCTTCGAGATCTCGGCCAGCGCGGCGCCGGGGACGATCTGGCGCTCGTCGTAGTCGAGGTCGGCGATGACGTCGCGGACGATCGCGCGCTGGTCGGCGTCATCCATGATCGCGAAGTTCGAGGCGATCCCGATCTTCTTGCCGTCGCGGCGCAGCATCCGGACGCACATGCTGTGGAACGTACCGACCCACAGGTCCCGGGCCGCCGGGCCGACCATCCGCTCGAGGCGAGACTTCATCTCGCCGGCCGCCTTGTTGGTGAACGTCACCGCGAGGATACGGTCGGGGAAGACCTTCTTCTTCTCGAGGAGATAAGCGATCCGGTGGGTGAGGACTCGGGTCTTCCCTGACCCCGCGCCTGCGAAGATCAACACGGGGCCGTCAGTATGCTCGACGGCCTCGCGCTGGACGTCATTGAGGAGTTCGGTCTGCGCCAGCATCACATGAATGTTCGCCACCAACAGTTGTTTGGCCTATTGGATACCATTCTCAAGACCGGAGGGGCCTCGTGTCGCGGCGAATCGCCCGTTTGCTTCCGCGAGGAGAGCCTATCGTGAACGTCCCGCTCTCGGACAAGCAGCGCGCGGTGCTGGACGCGCTCGCCGACACGTTCGCGCCCGCCGACGCCGGCGCCGCGGCGACGCGTGAGCTGGTGGCGGGCGCGCTGGACCGGCTCGCGCCGCACCGCCGCGCGAAGCTGACGCTGGTGCTGAACCTGCTGGCGAGCCCGCTCGCCGGGCTCGCGTTCGCTGGCCGGCTCGCCCCGTTCGATCAGCTCGACCACGCGCGGCGCGAGCGCGCGATGCTGCGGCTGGCCGCGATCAAGCCGTTGCGGCCGGCCTTCGACGCGTTCTCGCGGCTGTCGCTGTTCGCGGCGTACGCGGCGGCCGACGAACGCGGGCACAGCGCGGTGTGGGATCGTTTGGGCTATCCCGGACCGCGCCGCGACGTGCCGGTGAACGGCGCGCCGTTGCCGCTTGCAGCGCCGCCGGCCGGGGCGGGTGCGCGGATCGCGGCGGATGCGGTAGTGGTGGGCTCGGGCGCCGGCGGCGGCGTCGCCGCGGCGTTGCTGGCGCAGGCCGGGCTGCGCGTGGTGGTGCTCGAGGCGGGGCCGGCGTTCGAGCCGGTCGCGGCGCGGCAGCGCGAAGCGGAGTCGTTCGCAGAGCTGTATCTGGAAGCGGGGCTGTGCGCGAGCGAGGATCTGTCGGTGTCGCTGCTGGCGGGCGCGTGCGTCGGCGGCGGGACGGCGGTGAACTGGTCGACGTCGCTGCGGCTGCCGCCGGAGCGCGCCGCGCAGTGGGGCGAGCTGCTGGGGCGGCCCGAGTTCGCGGCGGAGCTGGCGGATGCGTACGACGCGGTCGAGACGCGGCTCGGCGTGACGGTCGCGACGACGCACAACCGCAACAACGGCGCGATCGTCGACGGCTGCGCGAAGCTCGGCTGGAACGTGCGCGCGATCCCGCGCAACGCCGAGTGCACCGGCGACGGCTGCGGCTACTGCGGCTTCGGCTGCGCCTACGGCACGAAACGCTCCACCGCCGCGACGTACCTGCGCGACGCCGTCGACGCGGGCGCACAGGTGTTCGCACGAACGCGGGTGATTCGCGTGCGGACGGAACGCGGAGAGGTGCGTGGTGTGGACGCGGTCGTCGACGACCCGGCGGGCTCGCCGGCGGCCCAAACGGAGCTGTTCGTGGACGCGCCGATCGTCGTCGTCGCGGCGGGGACGCTGCGGACGCCCGGGATTCTGGCGCGCAGCGGCGTCGCGTCGCCGCATCTCGGCAAGCATCTGCACGTGCATCCGGTCAGCGCGATCTCGGCCCAGTTCGCGCAGCCGGTCGAGCCGTGGCTGGGGCCGATGCAGACTGCCGTGTGCGACCGCTTCGACACGGTGATCGAAGCGGCGCCGACGCATCCGGGCCTGATGGCGCTCGGCTTGCCGTGGTCGGGCCGCGACGCGCACGCCGAGACGATGAGCGGCGCGCGCTACCGCGCGACCCTGATCGCGATCGCGCGCGACCGCGGCGACGGCAGCGTCGGGCTCGACGAGCGCGCCGACGTGTCGTACCGTATCGCGGCCGATGACGCGCTGCGACTCGCCGAAGGGCTCGCCGGTGCGGCGCGAATCGCGCTGGCGGCCGGCGCGACGACGGTGTCGACGCTCTATCCGGACCGGCTCGAGATCACGGCCGCCGAGGCGACGCCCGAGGCGCTCGACGCGTTCGATGCCGAGCTGCGCCGGCGTGCCGAAAAGCGGATGCCGCTGTCGCTGTTCTCGGCGCACCAGATGGGAACCGCGCGAATGGGCACCGGCGCGATCAGCGCGCGTCAGGCGGGCGTGATCGATCCGGACGGGCGCGTCTACGGTGTCGAGGGACTGCTCGTGACGGACGCCTCGGCGTTTCCGACGGCGAGCGGCGTGAACCCGATGCTGACGGTGATGGCGCTCGCGCACCGCGCGACGCGCGCGCTCATCGCGCGACGCGGAGCGACGGCGTCGAGCGGTTCGCCAGCGCGTTCGCGCTCATGAGGTAGCACACGGTCGACTCGGCGCCCATGTTCGGGTTGAGTCCGACGTGCGGTGCGCTCGCCGAAGGGCCGTTGAGCACCGTGTGCACAGCGTTCGCCGGGAGGTCGTCGAGGCCGTCGCAGCAGCCGCTTTCGGTCGCGACCGCGATGCCGTGCGTGTTGCGGCCGAGGTACCACGCGTGCGCGATCTCGGCGATCTCGGACCAGCGCGCGTCGCCCGTGACATCGGCCGCGCCGAATGCGGCATCGACCATCGCTGCTGCTTCGAGCGGCTGCTGTCCCGAGCGTGACTTCTCGCCGCCGCGCGGATACCAGCCGCGGCTGCCGACCGGCACGAAGATGCGCCCGAGCGTTGCGTGGTTCTCGATCACGACCGAGGAATAGAAGTCCAGCATCTCGAGCCCCGTGCGCACGTAGCGATCCGCGCCCAGCACGGCGCCGCCGCGGAGCAGCGCTTCACAGAGCCGCGCGTTGTCGTACGTGAGGACGTCCTCGCACCAGCGCCAGTCTCCGGTCGCGCAGGCGTCGAACGCGTCGGCGATCGGCGCGAGCATCCGGTCGAGCAGCGCGCGCGCTTCAGATTCGTCATTCGTTCCGGCAGGTAGGCCGTCTGCGGACGTGTCGTGAGGACGGGATGCCGGCCCGGGTGCGTCGGCGGCCTGTGCTCCGAAGTCGAGCGCGAGCGCGTCGGACGCGAGCACGTGCGACAGGCCCAGCGCGGCGTAGGCGCGCGAGCGCGGATACGAGAGCCGGGCGATCGCGTCGTGCGCGCGGCGGCGCATCGTGCGCGCGACGGTACGCCACGTCTCGCGCGGCGCGTTGCGCTCCGCGTAGCCGAGGCCCCAGATCGCGCGGCCGACGGCGTCTTCCGTTCCGCGGTCGTCCTGCCAGCGGCGGTCGTAGCCCATGAAGTCGTGGAACCAGCCGTCGGGGAGCTGCGCGTCGTGGAGGTAGGCGAGGTACGTCGAGACGAGCCGGGCGCCGTCGGCTTTCGTCGCGCGGCGCGCCGCGGCGTCGCAGGCGACGATGAGCGCGCGGCCGGCGTCGTCGGTGCAGTAGCCGCAGGCGCGGTTCGGCACGTCGAGCACCGCGTGCTGCAGCAGGCCGACGTCGTCCGTCATCGCGAGCAGATGATCGAGCGACGCGCGCCGGATCGGAGACATCGTATGCGACGGCCGCTAGGCGGAGGTCGCGAGCTCCTCGCGCCGCTCGGCCGGCAGCAGCTCGGTGAACAGTGCGCCGTAGTCGCTCGCGACGTTCGGCCACGTCATCCGGCGGCCGTACTTGTAGGCGCGCCGCTGGGTCGACTCGCGCAGCGCGGGATCGTCGAGCAGTCCCACCAGCGCCGTCGCGATCGCGGACGGATCGCGGAACGGCACGAGAAAACCGCGTCCGTGCGCGAGCAGCTCACGCGCGTAGAGATACGGGGTCGAGACGACCGCCTTGCCGCAGCCGACCGCGTAGGCCAGCGTGCCGCTGACGATCTGCACCGGGTTGAGATACGGCGTCAGGTAGACGTCGGTCGCGGACAGATAGTCGATCAGCTCGTCGAAGTCGAGGTACTTGTCGACGAGCACGACGTTCTCCGACAAGCCGTTCGCCGCGATGCTCGACTCGAGCGCCCGCCGGTACGACTCGCCCTCGTTGCGCCTGATCACCGGATGCGTCTGGCCGAGGATCAAGTACAGCGCTTCGGGATGCGCGCGCACGACGTCGCGCATCGCTTCGATCGCGAACTCGAGCCCTTTGCCGCGGCTGATCAGTCCGAACGTCGTGATCGTCGTGCGCGCGCCGAAGCCGAACCGCGTCTTCGCTTTGAGCGTGTCGCGCAGCGGAACGTCCGGGACGCCGTGGTGGATCACCCGGATCTTGGCCGGATCGACGTCGTAGCGGTCGATCAGGATGTCGCGGCCGGTCTCGGAGAGGACGACGATCGCGGTCGACGCGGCGCACAGGGCGCGCGCGAGGCGCAGATGCTCCGGCGACGGGTCGGGCAGGATCGTGTGCAGCGAGGTGACGACGGGCTTGCGGACGCGCGCGATCAGCTCGAGCAGCCACGCGCCGTCGTCTCCGCCGAAGAGGCCGTACTCGTGCTGGATGTTCAGCGCGTCGCAGGGGTAGGCGTTGACGAAGTCGGCGATCGCGGCGTAGGAGTCGCGGTCCTGCTGCACGAGGCGCGCGACGACTTGGTCCGGATAGGCGCGTCCTTCGCCGCCCGGCTCGTCGATCGCGATGACGGCGCTGCCCGTGTCGAACGCCGCGTCGAAGCTGTCCACCACGTCCTTCATGAAGGTTGCGATCCCGCACTCCCGCGGCGGGAACGATCCCAGAAAGAGCATTCGTGGCGCTTGCGCTGACAACGTTTTCGTCCCCTTAGAGAGCCCGGCGCGGAACCGCGCCGGGGATGGCGAGCCCCGAGGTACCTCTAGAGGCTCACGTCTCCTAAGGACCCGCTCGATTGGAACGAGAGTTTCCTACCCGGCGAGGGCGGATTGCTAACCGTGAGCTAGCTCGCTCGCTCGGCGGCCACCCGTGCGTTCTCCTCGACGACGGAACCGGCCGGAATGTCCGCATCGTGCCCGATCACCGCTCCGTGCCCGACCTGGGCCCCGGCGCCGATCCGGGCCCGGCTCGCCACGATCGCCCAGTCGATGCGCGCACCCGGGCCGACCGCGACGCCGTCCCAGAGGAGCGAGTCGGCGACGACCGCCCCCGACTCGACGACGCAGCCGTCGCCCAGGACGGCGTAGGGGCCGACGACGGCGTCGGGGGCGACGCGGCAGTCGCGGCCGACGAAGACCGGCGGGCGGACCGCCGAGACGGGGATCGTCTCGCGGCCGGGGCCGTCGATCTCGGGGGTCAGCCCGAGCGGCATCAGGCCGTCGAAGACGTGGCGGTGGGCGCTCAGGTACGCCTCGGGCTTGCCGAGGTCGATCCAGTAGTCCGTGGTGGTGTAGGCGTAGAGCGGACGGCCGCCCGCGCCGATCAGCGCGGGGAAGGTTTCGCGCTCGATGGAGACCGGGCGGCCCGCGGGGATCCGGTCGAGGACCTCGCGCTCGAGGAGGTAGGTGCCGGCGTTGATCTCGTTGGTCGGCGCTTCCTCGCGGGGCGGCTTCTCGACGAACGCCTCGACCCGGCCGCCGGCGTCGTGGACCACGCAGCCGAAGGCGCTGGGGTCCTTGACCGGGATGAGGTGGAGCGTCCCGATGCCGCCGCGCTCGCGGTGGTAGGCCGTCATGGCGCGCAGGTCGAGCGAGGTGAGCACGTCGCCGTTGAGGACGAAGAACGGCCCGTCGATGTACTGCTCGACGTTCTTGAGCGCGCCCGCGGTGCCGAGCGGGGTCTCCTCGATGACGTAGCGCAGGCGCAGCCCGAAGCGCGAGCCGTCGCCGAAGTACGAGGTGATCGCCTCGGGGAGGTAGCCGGCCGGCAGGATCACGTCCTCGATCCCGGCCGCGCCGAGCCGGCGCAGGCTGCGCTCGAGGAACGGCATGTTCATCACGGGGACCATGGGCTTCGGCGTCTGGAGCGTCAGCGGCCGAAGCCGCGTCCCCTCGCCGCCGACGAGAACGACTGCCTGCACGGGAGACGTCGTATCGCCCGCCGCCCTAACGAAGCCTGCCGAAGCGACCGCCTACGCGGTGTGCCGAGACGCTGGCACCCTCGGCAAGTAAGCTGCGGGCATGCGGGTGAGATACGACTGGGATGCGGTCCAGCGATACTACGACGAGGGGCATGGACGGGACGAATGCGCGGCGCGGTTCGGGTTCTCGTACATTGCTTGGTACCGAGCGATCGGCCATGGGAAGCTGCACGCGCACCTGGAGCGCCAGAAGCCAGTCGACTGGCCGGCCGTTCAACGCTACTACGACGAAGGCCACAACTACCGTGAGTGCAAGGACCGGTTCGGGTTCGCGGCGGCATCATGGTCGAAGGCGGTGCGCCGGGGAGCGCTCGTCAGCCGGCCCCGCCAGCCGCCTCTCGAGGTCATCTTGAAAAAGAGCCGGAGTCGCTGTACCATAAAGCGTCGTTTGCTCATGGCGGGCCGCCTCGTGAACCGGTGTGACTTTTGTGGGCTAAGCGAGTGGAGGGGGCAACCGCTCTCGATCCAAATCGATCACATCAACGGGATTCGTGACGATCACCGAATCGAGAACCTTCGGATGCTCTGCCCGAATTGCCACAGCCAGACCGAAACGTACGGAGCACGAAACCGAAAACGTCCAGTCGAGAATCATTCCCGGGTCGTCTAACGGTAAGACGCAGGTCTCTGGAACCTGTTATCGGAGTTCGAGTCTCTGCCCGGGAGCCATCGGCCCTATCGTCTAGAGGCCTAGGACGCCGCCCTCTCACGGCGGTAACACGGGTTCGAATCCCGTTGGGGCTAAATTTTTTTGAGCCGCATGCAAATGCGGCTCCTTTTTTCCGCTGCGTCGTTGCATCGCTTGCAGCACATCCCGGCAATAAAATTTGTGTGACAATAATGATATGCCACGCGGAAGTTTCAAATATGATTGGGAAGTCGTTCAACGCTACTACGACGAGGGCCATGGCTATGTGGAATGTCGAAAGCGATTCGGATTCGCGAAAGACACATGGATTAAGGCCGTTCGCCGACGCTCGATAATGTAAGACCGAGACGGTGGTCAATTTCGCGAGTTCTTGAAAAATCACGAAGTCGCTATACGGTGAAGCGCAGGCTGCTGACTGCCGGTATCCTTAAGAATGTTTGTGAGCAGTGCGGCCTATCCGAATGGCAGGGGCGGTCAATCACAATTCAGCTCGATCATCGGAACGGGATTCGCGATGATCACCGCTTAGAAAAACTTGCGGATGTTATGCCCGAACTGCCACAGCCAAACGGACACCTATGCGGCACGAAATCGGCGCCGCGTACCACTCGCGAATCCTGCGGACGTGCCTGAGCCTAGACACCTGGGAAGTCAAGCTGGATTCGAGGACGCACGTTGCGAGAACCGGCCTATTGTCGTTGGATCTGCTGGACATGATTCATCAGACATGCTGCTACCTACCGCCGCTAAGACGTTGCGAAGACCGGGTCAGCTCACGCTCCTTGGGCTTGACAGTATAAACTATTGTCGTCGGTCTCAAGGTAGTCAAGCACTGCGCTGTCCGACTATTTGTAAATAACCGACACGATTCGTCCTGCGGAGGGTCATGGCACCGGGGGACGGCCCGCAGGTGGGACCGACCGGAGTCCTGCCGACGCCCACAACCACAATAGCTACGCCGGAAGAGGTGCGCATGGGTTGGTTTAGACGCGAAACTACCATTCAAGTAACGTGCCAATATTGCGGAAAGAGCGAACCGATCTCGTACGTTCAGAAATCTGACGCCGGACGATCCTACTGGCACATCAGCCGTCCCCCGAAATGGTTTTCGAACGACAAGGCGTCTCTGGGGGGCGCCGACATTCGCTGCGGCTGCATCGGCGATACCATGTACATGCCGAACGCGACGAAGGACCCGCCGCGCACGGGGATCGATTTTTCCGCGCGTCAACACGATCGCTGGCTACCGAGAGAGTCGTCGTGGGAAAACGTGGCATACGACTTCCTCACAAAGAACGGGATGAAGCCGGATTCTGCCGTGGCGTGCTATTTCCAGCACTTTTCCGACTCGCGCCCGGAATACGAGGGCAGAGTTGACGCGGCGATCGGTGTATATCATGATGCCCAATTCTTACGGTTCGTCGCGCGTGACGCCGGCGTGTTCGAACGCGATATGCCCACCGCGGAGGTCCACAAGATCATCCTGCGCACGCGAACGACTCCACTTATGGGTCGCATACCGGGAAAGCGATTAGAAGACAACCGGTGGCTGATGTATGATTCGTGGCTTCAAACGCGCGTGTACCGAGTAGGTCCGTCATCATCAGTCCAATCGGGAGAGCCGAGATACGACTGGCATCTCGAGCGAATAATCATCGACGATGAAAACGGCACGGTGTTCGATTGGCTCTGCCGGGTCACGGGCGCCGATTTCGCGACCGACACGCAAGACAAGCCGCTCGAAGGCTATCCTGATGGCGGATGACGACAAAACGGAACCCCGCCGAACCGCTGTAACGACGGGTTCGATTCGATGGTACCCAGACCATAAATCGAAACGCGCCACCAGAGCGGTCGCTCTGGCTTTATAAAACCGGCATCGGCGACGTGTCCGAATCCTCTCCAGGCCGGATGCGCGCTTAAGCGCGCTTAACGTGCTTGGCGTGGCAGGCGAGGATGCACTTGCAACTCGCGCGCTAGGGATGGCCCATGCATCCTTGTCACGGACCGCCGCTCCGTGGGAGACCGTCTGCGGCCGTCCGCGCCTTCCGGTCCCTCGTCGCGTCGGGGTTTCCGACCGCGCGCACACTCAGCTACGGCCGCGCAACGGTTCGAATCCCGTGGGGCTAAATCGAGAACCGCGCTACGGCGCGGTTTTCATTCATCAACGGCCGTGAAGGTTGCATCCCGTCATCCGAGGTGGTGTCATTGTTGTGGTACCCGGCAACGGGGACTCCGTAGGCCGTAAGCCCTGTGATAACGTCGGAACGACGTGGCCGTTCCTAAAAAATAGTAGAAGCAGGTACGACGACGGTGGAAAAGCAGTAGATATATGGCCAACGGCGTTGGAAACGTCCGAGGCGCGTAGCACTCAAACCCGGAGACCGAGGCGTACGCTAGATGCGGCTTCTTCGCAGTCTGTTTAGCAAGGCTCCGCCAAGAATCGACTCGCCGGGCTCATGTGCCGATGCGGACGCCGCATGGTGGTCGGCTCAACGGCTGATACGGGAGCATAACGATTCAGCTACCGAGGCAATCTCCGAGATGTAATGACCGAGGTGATGGAAACGCCTTTATGTAGCACTCCGTATCGGAGGCCCTAGGGGACTTCGAGCAGGCGTACAAAGTGGCATCGCTTGCCGTCTCGCTGGATGCATCGAACGTTGAAGGTCTGCGTCAGCAGGCAAACGCCGCGTGGATGCTCGGAAGACTTGACGAAGCCGAGATGATTTTACGTCATGCCCTAACGATCGTGCCGGAGCATCTTATAATTATTCAATCGTTGTCAGTAATTGCGGCGGAGCGGGAAGCGCAGTAGCGGCCAGCCCCTGACATAACATTAATAGCATCGCCCCGACCCGTTGCATCATGAGCAAATTTAAATATGGACCCGTCGTTCCGGCGCCGTTGCAGTCGGTGTATCTACGGCCGCCGTTTGCACTGAACACGTGCCAAATAGGGAAGGCATTTTTCACTCAAACAGAGGGAGAACGCCACACGCGGGCATAAGTCTATCAACGAATGACGCATCACGACGACGGCCCCCTCAGAGTCGAATCTAAACTCGTGAACCATGATCCGAAGTTTGTCGCGTTATTTGACCTAGCCACGGAAGCGTCGGCCTTGCTTCAAAGTATCACGGCTCATCTGTGGGACGACGTCGGTCTTGAGAAGTATCAGAGGCCCGAGCAACAAGCCTTGTTTCAACTCGTTGGAATACTTAGCACGTTGGCATGGGAGACTTCGGTCGCGACGACGCAGTTGTCGTTGAACACCTTACCGCGCGCGATGCACATTTTGTCGCGCTCCACGTTCGAATACAGCGTCCGCCTGCGGTGGTTTCACAAGAACCCGAGCGACGCGCTCCGGCAGATGCAGTCCTTGCCAAAAGCCGTGCAAGAAGAACTTAAGAACGCGACCCACTCTTTCTCCGCTGAGACACGCGATAAACTGGCCGAATCCTACAAATCCTGGCAAGCCGAACACCCGGAACTCGACGACAAGAGTCCTCGTGAACAATTTACCGCTAAGGCAAGGGAGGTTCTTGGCGACGACTTCGACGCGGAATGGTTCACCTACTACTCTTACCCGAGCATCATCGCGCACGGCAAGCCACTGGCCATTACCGACACGATGCAAATCGACCACGAAGCAAGGATCATGACTGTCGTGCCAAATAGCCGACACCTTGATGTTCACTCCGAACTGGGAAAGGCGGCTTCTCTTGTCGCTGAACTGGTAGACTTCATAACCGCCACCTATGAACTTGACCCTCGGCCATTCAACGCATTGAACGAGAAATTAGGGAGGGTCTTGAAGGACCAAGGCTATGCGGTGAAAACGCGAAAGCGCATTGCTATCGCGAAACCGGCGAAATGAGCGCGTGCGCCCAGCGAAGCGCTAGCGTCTCACAGCCGTCTAACAGACGAGGCGGATTCCGCTGTTACTTGCCGGGACTGGGGTGGGACAGTCGAACGCAGAAAACCGCGCCGTTACCGGATTTTCCGGTACTCCGAGGACTTGCCGGGACCCGCTTGGACGGGTCCGAATCCGGTTGGGACTAAATCGAAAACCGCGCTACGTTGCGTTTCTTCTTCCATCGACGGTGCTAATAATTCGCTAACCAAACCGGGACTTGCGTACTTGCGGTTCGTCAAGCATATTCTTCAGAATGTTGCTCGCACGGACAGCGAGCCAGTCAAATCCTACAACGTCGATCTTCTGCAGGTATACTTTCTTTCGCACAAATTGAAGCCGTTGCCGATCTGATAGAGCCCGTTCGAGCCCGACAACGGCAAGGCCGCGAGCGTGCCGACGTCGCTGCATTTCGTCCGGTCCTTGTACACCCTGAGCAAAATTCTCGAGATAGTTTTCTACCTGTAGCTGGGCATGCCGTGCATGGGCCGCCCACTGCCCGTCACGCAAAAGCAGTCTCTTCCCGGGCGTCTCGATCTCTACCACTAGATAACTCTCATCGAGTCGCCGTACTACGAAGTCCGGCCTTTCATTAGTGAACGCGACCACCGCCTGTGGGTTGACTTCAACGGCGAGTGGATCGAGGAGGGCCGGATGTTCGTCCAGGAAACGCTGAAAAGCCGGCTCATCATTAGGTGATGCGATGATTAGTTGCTCGTATTCTGCGAGGACTTGCGGTCCGAGTCGCAACCACCGAAGCGATAACGCGACGACGAGAACCTTGATGACCGGTTGATCCACGCTACTTGAAAGCGAAGGAAGCAGTTGATGGACAACTCTGATGGGCTCTTCTGTCCGCTCTGCACCTAATAGAGACTGCAAAGCGATCCATGCGATTACGCTATGGTCAGGGATCAACCGTATTGATGCTGCAACCGCTTCTCTGATCTCGGACGTCGGCAAACGATCAGTTATGTCAACACGCCCGGCAGCGAGGTATGCAAGGACGCGTACGATTTCCACGGCGTAGGATTCGTTCCAGCCCTTGCGTACAAAGTCGACGAGTTCGCGGACAGCCTGCGCTTCCCACGCAAAAACGACGAGGGCTGCAGAGAGGGCGTTGCGCTTATTGAAGAACGAGTCGGCCCAGTTCGCGCGCAACATCTTCGTAACTGCTGAGAATGCATCAGACGTCCTTTCGGCAATAGCACGAAGGAGAACATCCTCAAAACGTAAGTCGTCCTCCCCGCATATCGCGGCATCGGCCGCAGAAAGGATGTTAAGCATCGTGACCCAGGATTACCACGCCAGCTGGTTGGTGAGCGGGCATCGCGTAGTGGAGGGCCGCGATCATCTCGCTTCCATTGAGCCCGAGCGGGCAGCAGGCAAGCCCGAGCCACGTGCTCACCAAGGCGACGACTGAGACGAGCGCACCCGCGTCCCGCCAGATCAAGGTTTGCGGAAATTCATATTGCGCGCTCATCGCGGCGAAATCGGCGACAAGATATAAAGCCGTTCCGACCGCGTCCGGCGTCCAATTGCGCAGCCGCGATCGCGCAGCCGTAAGTGATTTGGCATCGACGCCGTTGAGGAAAATGGAACGATGGCGTCGAGGATCATAGAGCCAAGGTTCCGTTACACCGTCGTCGACCACCACGTCGATCTCGCACACACCGCCGGCGCCCGGAGCGGCACGTGAGGACCAAGGCCTCTCCAACTCGTCCTGCCCCGCGCGACGAATTCGTGCTGAGTGCCAAAGGAGTGTCGACAGGTCGGCGGCTGAAAGGGGCGACGTGGGCAAAAGGCTTCTTCGCAGGTCGAGGATTGCGTCAAGCTGCGCTGGAGGCGTCGTGCGAGGGGGTGGGAGTGGCTCCCTTCCCTTCACGTGAACCATTCCTTGCGCCTCACCGTCTTTGCGAATGGGATCAGCTAGATCCACGGAGTGCTTCAAAGATGTCGAGATATTTGTTGCAGCCGCGGCAGTCACCGCATGCGACCGCAGCTGCGTGGCACGAGTGCGCGAATCGAAGTATATCAAGCGGAACTCCGCTGGCTTCAATCAACTCGAGAGATGATAGTCTGAGTGCGGGCGCGACGACATGCATCGCTCCCTCCTGCATTGAGATCAGGCGATCAAGGGACTCGATGAACGCGGCACTGCCGTCGACGTGCTGGGCGTCCGAGGCGACTGTACCGAATGCGAGGGCATCGACATCTTCATCGATCGTCGCCATTGCGGCAACAGTCGCTATGAACTGGTTCCGATAAGGCCACCAGTCGGAAACGGGGGCTACCGCCAACGCAGCCCGGTCGGAGAGGTCGCCTGAGCCATAGCGGGACGCATCAACGGCCACGATACGGTGGTCGATTTGCAACGCATCACAGACGGCGCTTGCCGCGCGACTTTCTCCTTCAAACGGTCGTTGTCCATAGTTGATAGTCACGGCCAAAGATGGGCGGAGCCACCAGGCGAGCGCGATGGAGTCGACGCCGCCGGAAAGCAACAAAGCGGTTTTCACAGCGTGACCGTCGCCGCAACCGCGGAGGCGAAGTCCTCCACTATCTCGCAACCCGTGCCGACCAGCATCTTGCGGTCCTCCTGCGAGATGCGTTGACCGAACGCGATGACGGGAAGCCGATGTCTTCGTGCCCAGCCGACTTCGAAGATTGTCCCGATGTCGCCGTCATCGACGAGCGCGAAGACGCGATCGCAACCTTCAAGAAGTTTTAGGTCCTTGTTCGCGATTTCGTCAGGCGTACCAACAACGCCCACATCATGAAGGGGCGAAGCGACCTCGAAACCTGCGCGACGAAAGGCAGCTCGCGCCTCTTCGATCATCCACCGCTGCTGAAGATTGAAAAATGGGCCGGCGAGATATACTCTCCCCTCCTGCACACGGACGGCATGGAGATTTGGATTCGCAAATAGCTCATCAGAGATCACGGGGACCGACCGGTACTGTGCGTAGACGGCAACGGCCCGCGATGCTCCGTCCGCAGCGCGCGGCGCATCTAGACCATGAAGTCCCCAAAAATAACAGAAAGCCGCGGCAAAGAGATCACCACTCCCAATCGTCCAACTGAGTGAGGACCGATAAGCTGGTACGTGACTGACACCTGACTCGCAGTACACCCGGCATCCGCGTAAACCCATCTTGACGATTAGCACCTCGACGTCTTGCTCGCTCCGCACGAACTCGGCGGCATAATCTAGGTCCGAAGCGTTCGCGAGGCGCATGATCTCGCGAGTGTTACCCAAGAACGCGAGACGCGTAGCGCTGCTCCCGTCGCGACGAAATCCAGTGGGCGCATGGGGCGATTGGGGATCGTACACAACCGTCCCGCCGTTCACGACAACGTCCGCATCAAGCATGCCGTACACAAGGACCATCTCGCCTTCGACGGTGATACGCCGGCGGTTGATCGCGTCGAGACGAGGCGAGATGCGGGGGTCCGACAGTGGATGAACGTAGTCGAACGACACGGTGCGATCGCCGGCGATCGCGTCCAAGCTGAATCCTCGCTGAGCGGAGAAATCCAACAACTCCTCTCGCTCAGCGGCGCCGATCACCGTGTGAAGGGTGACGTCAGCATGGCGCGCGATTGCGCTGGCAGCGCGAACGCCTGAGCCCATCAAGCGATCCCACTCAGGGTCGAGGCAATGCTCGATGTACGAACCGCCGACAACGTCTACCCTCACTGTTCGTTCCGTATCTCGAGCTCGACCCATCCGCCGCGTACGGACTGAACGATTCCCACATAGGCGAAACCGTCGCGCATGCACTTGATCAGACGAGTGTACCCCCGAAAAAATAGAACCCCAACGACGTGTTGGGCTCGCGGCTCAAGAACGTCGATGCGCGCCCGCCCGCCGGGAAGCTCTTCCAGTTGCAGCAAGCAACGATCATTGACTCGTAGAGTAGCCACGACGGTCGGATCAGGATCCGTCACCGACTCTCGCCGCACAATGCGGCAGTCGTTGTCACCGCCGCCTTCGGGCGGCTTATAGCCGCCGCCCCCCGATCCTGACATTGCTCTTCCCCTCCGCAAAACGAGCCTTTGAGACGAGCGGTACGTTTGCCGATACAAACGTTCCTCCGTCAGGGACGAGCGTCAGTGCGGGGACATGCCACAGATGTAGCGAGTCGCATATCGTTCGCCGTAGCGGCAGCATCCGTTCAGCAAATTGGACGAGGTCCTCGCGCGCCGAATTGTTGCCTCCACGCTTCGCCGCGCGCGACAGGACATCGATCCACGTCGCATCAGCCGGGAGGTGTAAACGCCCAAACAGTGACTTCGCTTTCGATGTCGTCCACGGTCGCCAGATAGCTGCCGGGGATAGCATCTCTTCGCGCACGCGGTCGCTTTTTCGCCCGGACGCGTTCAGGAACGAATAATACGCGCGTAAGGCCGCGGCTCCTCGACGCAGCGTTGCGAGAGATGGGAAAGTCTCGAGATATAGCCGCATACTCGATCGGCCCCTACGCGTCCCGTTCGCGGAGCGCCAGCGCTCGTACGAATTCGCGACGCTTTTATATTGCAGAAGCGTGCTTACGCGATACTTGTGCTTGTGAAGATACTTGCTGAACTCGACGATCATCTCTTGCGCAATGGCCATATTACATGTATTATAACGACCATGGCAGTTGTCCCTCTAGGAAGCGAAACATCAGTGGCGTACACATGGTCGACGCCATACGGTCGGCGCACGATGCGCCTACCGCGGCCGGAGGCCGAGGTATTGCCCGGCGTTGCATGGGGCGCGCCATACGAGGCGCCTTCACCCGCTTACTGGGCGATGGAAGCGGCGCTCGCTGTGGAACGGCACGACGCTGAACCGGTAGCCGTCGGCGCATCGCTCTTGGAGCAATATGTGTACTGCCTCTTATGCGGGTACGGCACACCGTCTGAATTTGGGGTCGCGATCTTCCACCGCCTTCGCGAACGAGGAGTACTCGAGTACCGGGGCGATGTGGAAGCACTAACTCTTGCGCTTGAGGAGCCGATACCGATACGGAATGGTCGGGTTGGCCGGTATCGCTTCGCACGACAGCGCGCGCGATATCTCGCGGCCGGGCTCGCAAACTTCCCGGCTACGCTCAGCCACGCGTTGCCCATGCGTGCAGCTCTTCTTGCGCTGCCTGGAGTGGGTCTTAAAACTGCATCGTGGATCGTCCGGGATTGGTACGGATCGGACGACGTCGCCGTACTGGACGTCCATATCATCGGCACCTGCCGATTGATGGATGTCTTTCCGTGCGAGTGGGAGCCCTCACGCAACTATCCCGAGATGGAGCAGCAGTTCTTGCGGTTCGCTCGCGCGATCGGCGTTCGTCCTTCGGTTCTCGATAACGTGATGTGGCGCGAAGTACGCGCTGCCGGGAAAGCGTTAAAAGCAACAGCATAGCGCCGCCGCGTTCATTACGTAATACCGCATTTCCGGCATAGGGATAGACGCTCCTTGACCACTCAAGCGAAAAGAAGAGGCACGACTCACTGGAATTCGCCCAGTTCAGTCGCGGCCATTTTGACAGGTTATTCGGTGGCGCGAATTTATTTACCGACGCTTGTCCGCGACATTCGCAGATGCTATAATCTAGCTACGCGCAAACGCGCATCATATCAAAGCGACTCGGCCGGTGCTGATAACACCGACCGAGTCCGTCACCCGATGGAGCTAAGCCACCGAATGACACACACCCGATTCGACGCGCTCGCGTCGAAAACCCCACCGCACCGTGGCGGGCGTTTCCGCCACACCGAGCGCGACGGCGCCGCGTTCCGGCTCGTTCGCGTCATCTGGCTCACCGCGCTCTTTGCGCGGCGCGAGTCGGTTACCATCGCGTCCTACCAGCGCCGCTTCGGCGTTTCGCTGCGCTCCTTCCGTCGCGATCTCGCGCTGGTTCGAGAAGCCGGGTTCCACCTCGACACGCCCGCGGCCGGCGAGTACCGCACCGTCTGCTTCTTGCGTGACTTCGATGGGACGTAGCATGAACGTCCTTCCGTTCAGGCCGCCCAAAACTTCAAGCGCTACGGCGTCGACTGGACCCGCGAACCGGCGAGCGATCGTGAGCGAATCTTGCGGGAAGCGTTCCTCACGTACGAGACCTCCTGCGTGCCGAACGGGCTCACCTCGCTGCTGTTGCTCGGGATCTTCTGCCGTCGGCGCGGCGCGATCGCCGGGGATCTCGAAGCTGCCGCGGGTTTCGCCGAATTCTCGCTCGGCATGACGCTGCAGAAGCACCGGAATCACGCGCTGGAAGCGGTCCACGACTATCTCGCCAACGGCGGCGCCGTATGGCCCTGACCCTTACGCTACGCCCGCCGTCAACGCTGCGCCGCTTGGCAAGAAAGACATTCCTGACTGAATGCTCTAGTCTAGCCTCCAATGAAGATCGCGACGTACAATGTGAACGGCGTCAACGGGCGCCTGCCCGTGCTGCTGGAGTGGCTCGCGGAAGCGCGGCCCGACGTCGTGTGCCTTCAGGAACTGAAGGCACCGCAAGAAAAGCTTCCCGAAGTCGCACTACGTAACGCAGGCTACGGCGCGATCTGGCTCGGGCAGAAGAGCTGGAACGGGGTCGCGATACTCTCCCGCGGCGAGACTCCCGTCGAGACGCGGCGCGGGTGTCCCGGCGAGCCCGACGTGGCGCAGTCGCGCTACATCGAGGGCGATGGTGAGCGGCGTGCTGATCGGTTGTCTTTACCTGCCCAACGGAAACCCAGCTCCAGGTCCCAAGTTCGACTACAAACTCGCATGGTTTGAAGCGTTCGCGAGCTACGCGTCAACGTTGCTGACGCGCCAAACTCCGGTCGTGCTGGCCGGCGATTACAACGTGATGCCGACGGACCTCGACGTGTATAAGCCGGAGCGCTGGGTGGACGACGCGCTCTTCCGCCCCGAGGTGCGCGCAGCGTTCCATCGTCTCGCGGGACAGGGCTGGACGGACGCGCTACGGTCGCTGCACCCGGGCGAGCGAATCTACACGTTCTGGGATTATTTCTGCAACGCGTTCGGCCGCGACGCGGGTCTGCGCATCGATCATCTGCTGCTCAGCCCTGAGGTCGCAGGCCGGCTCGTGTCCGCGGACGTCGACCGGAGCGTCTGCACGAAAGAGAAGACCAGCGACCACGCACCGACCTGGATCGAATTGGCGGACGCTGCAACGAGAGCGGGCTCTGCGTGACGCTTACGCTACGCCCGCCGTCGACGAAGTGACCGGCAGCAGCACCTTGATGTAGCTCCCGCACTGGGGCAACCGGTGTACGACGACCGCGTCGGCTAGCGCCTGTACCAGGAAAGGCCCGCGCCCCGACTCCGACCAGATGTTATTTGGCAGCGCCGGTTCCGCATCGAGGCCCGTGCCCTCATCATCGCAGGTGACGGACGTCGCGGATCACCACCTCGCCGCGACGGCGCAGGAGCGGCTCGGAGCGGCGCCTCGCCCCGCGCGATAGGCAAGACCTGCATCCTTCTTCAGAAGATGCGTCCCCCGGGGGACATCGGGCGCGTCGGAATGTGCGCGGGCGCCGAGTCATCGGCATCATTCGCGCGCGCGTGACGACCGTGCATTTTCACGTCATGTTAACAAGTCGACCGTATTGTGCGTGTAACGAGCAGCGCCTTAGACCTATGCCGGCCCATAGTTGTGAAAGGAATCTGAATGCGAGCCTTATTGGTCGCGAGCTTTTTCGTGCTCGCGGTCGCGTCGACCGGCTGCGGTAGCGGCGGCGGCGTTTCCACGATCCCGTCACCTGCAGACGGTAATGCCAGAACCATTTCCGCAAACGGCGCGCCTGGCGGCGGTGGTGGTGTCGCAGGCGGCGGCGGTGGTGGTGGTGCGGCAGGCGGCGGTGGTGGCGGCGCCGCGACGTGTCCCGCGATCGCCACGGCGCCGGGCGCGGTCGCGTTCCCGCAGATTCCGCCGGCGCAGGTGACCGACGCGCCGTGCTGGTTCTTCTACTTCCCCGCCGATTCGTCAGCGAATGTAACACGGCCGCTCGCGATCAACTTCGGCGGGCAGCAGAACACGGTGCAAGGCGCCATCCCGATCGGTGGTCACTCGATCGCGACGTTCTACGTCTACAATACGAGCAAGAAATCGACGCTGACGTTCTCGTCGCTCTCGATCGCCGGCCCGAACGCCGGGGACTTCCAGCTCGAGCCCGGCTTGGTGGCGACGGCGATGAATGGCGTTCCCGTGCGGAACCCCTCGTTGATCGCGCTGCAGGTGACGTTTACGGCAGGCGGCGAGGGAGCGCGCAGCGCGACGCTGCAGCTCGTTTCGAACGCCGGCACGCAGCTCATCGCGCTCAACGGCACCGGCCTGCCGAATCGCCCGATCATCGCGGGTATCGGCGGCTCGATGCACTTCATCGACGCTCCGCCCATCGTGAGCGCACCGAATCTCGTGCAGATCGCGAACGTCGGCGGCCTGAGCCTCGTGATTCAAAGCGCGTCGTTCGGTGGCGCAAACCCGGGGTCGTTCACGCTCTTCGCGAGAAACGGCCTCACCGCACAAGACCCGGCGAATTTCGCCGGCTTGATGCTCGCGCCGCATGAGATGACGCAGGAATTCCAGATCGGTCTCTCGCCCAGCGCACAGCCCGGCGACACCGCGACGTTCATCGTCAACTCGAACGACCCGCTGCAGCCGTCGGTCACCACGCAGCTCTCGGTCGGCACGACGCTCTAACCGGCGCCGAACATCCACCAAGCGCGAAGAGCGGCCCGGAGATCTCCGGGTCGCTTTTCGTTTGCCGGCGATTCGGTTTTTCTTTTAGCGTTTCACCAGCGACACTTCCACCCGGCGGTTCAGCGCGCGACCGCTCTCCGTGGCGTTGTCGGCCACCGGGCGCGTCAGGCCGTAACCCGATTTACGGGTTCGAATCCCGTTGGGGCTACCAAGAAAACCCTGCTGTGGCAGGGTTTTTGCTTACCGCGCCTTCGTTTGGCCCACCATTGGCCCACTTCGGAGGAATCGAATATGAAAGGTTACCTTCGCGAACGCGATCGCCGGCGCAATCGTCGAGGGCCCTATCGAACCTGGCAGCTCACCGTCGCGGCCGCCCGCGACCTACCGGACGTCGTCGCCAAAATCTTCCGTTCGTTTTCCGGCACGCGCCGCGAGGCTGAGAACGCGTTGGCGGTCCTCATTACCGAGACACGCGCCGGCACCGTTCCGACGAACACCCGTCTGACGGTGGGCGAGTATTGCGACCGATGGTTGCGCGAACGAACCGAATCACGCGAAGTCGGCGAGAAACACTCGTGCGATACGAGGGGATCATTCGAGATCACATCAAGCCCATTCTCGGACGTCGTCGGCTCGCCGTCGATCGTTTCGGAGGCCGTCCGACTGTGGCGTGCGGGTGACCGACGCGATCGAAAGCACGGTCGACTGGCCGATCGTACTATCCATCATCACTTTTCGCTACTCAAACAGCTAATCGGCGATGCGGTTCGCGCACAAATCATTCCGCTCAATCCTGCCGACGCCGTACGCGCTCCGAAGAAGGCGCCGCCCGAAGGCAAAGCTTACACGATCGATCAAATTCTCGCCTTGCTCGAATCGCTCGCCGGCACGCCACTCGAGAGCCCAACTCTGATCAAAGGCTAACCGGCTTTCGGCGCGGCGAGCTTCTTGCTCTCAAGTCGTCGGCCGTTGATCTCGCACCGCGTGAGATTCTCGTCGACGCACCGCCTCGTAAGTTGCTTGACACGACAGAGTGAGATACTTTGCGGCCTCGTCCACCGTCAACACGGGCCGTTGAGATCCCTTACTCTGCATCGCGCGCACCCGTAGCACCGCTCCGGCCGTAAGCGTTACTTCTTACGGCGCACACGCCGCTGCACTGGCACGCCGCTGCATTTGTCACGGCCTGGGTCAGATCGTTCATCTGCTGCTCTCGGGAAGGGCCCCCGAATCTACCGCGCCGGCTTGATGCCGCCGCCGGGAATGGGCGGCCCTGGATTGGCGAGGCGGAGCTTTTCTGCGCGGTTTAGCGGCCGCTTCTGCAGTAGATTGTTCGGAAGGTCGTCATTCGCCTCAGTCGTTACGTATGGCTTTCCATCGTGCACGGCGGGGATCAAGCGCACATCCTTAGTTGGATCCGCATCGTCGGTTGAGAGCAGCAGACTGAGGTGGTTGTCCAGCACGCTCAGCACGTCGTCAACAGTGAGCAGATAGTGCGCATCACTCAAGGCGTATGATGCCGGAGCGAAGCCAACGTAGCGGATTGCAGTATGTTCGTCTCTATGTTTTGTATGCTTGTCGATGCAGACGGCGTACAAGCGGTCCGGGAGCTGGGTGAGGATCGAAGTGGGCCATGTATCGGATGAAGACGTCGCTGCTGCGACGTCGTGCGTGTCCGCCTGAAGCGCATCTTCAACGACAAGGTGCTTGCGGATATTGCTCAGCCCCACGGCGCTCTTTGGCAAGTGTCCGCGCACGATCTGCAGCGCCTTTTCGATCGTATCCGTTGGCGTCTTGGCCGGCAATTGGATGCCGATGTCCCGGCCGCGAGAGGCGTAACATAGGTCAGCGCCTAGGAGCGCTCGGAGATCCTGGAGTGCTGCGAAAGTCTCTTGCCGGGGCCGCGCGCCGGCGGATTCCATGAACGGTGCGCCAAGGCGCTCGCGCTCGAGCGCGACATGCCCTCCCACCCAGCGTCCTTCGTGCCAAAAGCGTGCGTTGTCAAGCGGGTGCGTTGCCTCGAAACCGACGTCGACGGGAATCGCTGCTGCAGCAGCTTCCTTGTCGACGCCCGGCAGGTGGTACGTGCGCTTGTTCCCGTCGTCGTAGTGAATCATGACGTCGACGAACGGTTTGCGCGGCGCGCGGTCGACGGTATCGTTCACCATGCGACCGAAACGGCGCAGCACTTCGGCCCCGACCTCACCGAATGCCCCGTCGAGGACCTTGAAGGCGACATAGGTGCCGGCAACCTTAACATATGGAAGCCACGGCGTGAGGTCGAAATGGATGGCAGCGGAGACGGGATCCGCCGACTCCAAGAGGGCGTCACCGCGGATCTCGACCGGGATCCGGGCCTCGTCGGCGGCTGCCAAGAGCACGTCGGCGAGCCCCGGGGACGGGTAGGCGCCTACTGCCGGCAACGCCTCGGGCTGACTGTCCATGGCAAGGCACTTCGCGTAGGATTGGCGCGAGTGCTCTCGGCATATCCCGAGCCTCGGCGTACGCCGGCGAGGGTCTGTCGGCGCTACTTCTTCTTTCCGGCTTGATTTTTCGCTGGCCGGGACACCTGATATTTGGCTCCCGCGGAGGGGGCCGGTGGAAGTGGCTCGCCGCGCACAATCGTTCGCTCGGGGTTGCCGCCGCCGCGAGGGCCGATGATCTGGTATTCACCGCTACGCGGGGCGGTCATGTTCGGGAGCAATTTGCGTCCTAGTTTGTGGCCGGTCATGGGGTCGATCGCAGCTTCGTACCTTGGCTGTGTGCCGGGCTTGGGTGGCCGCCCGCCATCGATGCCATTCTTCCGTGCAGCGTCGGCCTTTTTCTGGGTTCTTGCCGATCCCATTGCTTGTGCCGCGATCGAGCGAATCAGCCCCTCACCGCCCGCAGCTCGCAGCAGCCCTTCGAGGCGCACGCCCACGTCGGGTTTATCGAACCAGATCGCGTAGCCCGGTGGCTCGATGTGTACCGACCCGAAATCGGCTGGCAGATAGGTGTCGAGGCTCGGCAAGTTGCGGCGGGGAACGGTAATGCTCGCACCGGTGTTCAGAGCGGCCCAGATCTGATCGCGGTCGCGGTCGTATTCGGCGCGAACGATCTTCGTGGCGTGTTCATCGTGCTTGCGCCCACGCTCGATCGCCGCCTCGATTTCGGCGTCGGTCGTGCTGACTTTACCGGGCTTTGTCACGGGTGCATCCTCCCCCACTCCCTGGCGAGCTCATCGTACATCTCCGCGGCCGCCTCGAGCGCCTTGCGCACCTCGTTCCGCTTGACGCGACCGGCCACGGCCGGCATGTGTTCTTCCGAGAGAGCAACCTGTTCATTTGGGAGGAGCGCGATGCGGACTTCGCCGGCGTCGAAGCGAGCGTGAACGTGCGGCGTCGGGGACTCGTCGTGGTCTTTAGGATAGACGCGAAAGGCAATGCCGCGGTGCCGTACGGTCCCCACCAACCCACGTTACCAAACGTTGGGTTTCAACGCAATGAGCAACGGTACGCAAGACAGGCACACCTAAGGCCGCTTACTAGTACAAGCGACCGAGAACCTCTGGGTGAGAGGCCGAACGGCGATCGTTTAGCCGCCGGCTGAAAGCGGCTGCAGTTCGGCGACTACGGCAGCCCACATGACCCCTTTACGTCACAGCCGCGCTTCGCGAGCCATGTCCGCAACCGACGAATGGTCTCCGTGCGAAGCCGCATCTCTCTTATTTTTTTGCTGCGGCCGCGGTCGATGAACTTGCGTTCGTGTCAGATACATCCGAGTCGGAGAGATCGGACACCGCACCAGACGAACTCGGCGATAGGGCGCCGCCGCTGATGCAGCGGCCGCAGCAGTTGCGTCGGCCGCGACACTCCATCGATGTCGAGACGAACGTTTGCGTCTTCATCTTTGGACACGACGAACACTTTCTCGCCGCATTCCGGGTGTACAGGGAGAGCGTGCCGTAGGCGAAATCCGAATCGATTCCGCTCGTCGACGCAGTTCGATCACTTGCGATCGATCACGACGTTCGATCTGCGCGGTCACGACAACGTCTTCCTCACAAAGAGACGAGCCGAAACGGACGCAGCGCGCGCACGTGCTCGGCGCGCTGCTCCAAGGCCTTGCGCAACTGACGCCCCCCGGGCGTCTGCACCTCGGCATCGACGATCAAGGCTTTTAGGTCGCGCAACGTGTCACCGAAAAGGCTGCTCTCGCCGGGATCGGATTCGGCAGGGCCGGTCGCCGCGTCGTAGCGATGGTTCTGCGAGAGCGCGAACAGCATCGCCGGTTGAACGACGGCGCGCATGTATTCCCGCGCGAGCTCGGCCGTTTTCTCGGTGAGCCTGACGCGTTCTCCGAGTTCGTACTCGGGCGTCTCCTCGTCGATGAGATAGTAGGGCATGAGCGTGAAGAGCAGCGACATGAGCCGCGAGGCGGGGAACGGATGCACCGTGGGCTCGCGCTTGGGCGGACGCGACGTTTCGAACAGTAAGACGACTTGCCACAACGCCGCGAAGAGCAATCGAAACGCCAGCAGCCGGCCCTGCCCTTTCGGCATCGAAGACAGATCCGGTTCGGGATCGAGGGCCGGAATAAGCGCCGCGAGTTCCTCGATGCGCGACATGCCGGCCAGAAACTGAACGGCCGTGTCGTCAGCTTCGAGCTCGCGAAAGAAGGCGAGATCGAGCTCGGCTGGGCTTCTGTCGTAATCGGAGGCTCGGGCGCCCGTCTCTTCGGCAAGGGCGAACTCGTCGAGCGCCAGATCGCTCCCTCCGCTGCTCTTGATTCGGTGGTCCAGATGACCGCAGAGCACGTGAAACAGCTCGTGACAGAGCACGAACTTCTCGGCAACCGCGTAGAGAACGGCGCGCACGGCTCCGGGATCGAGCACGTCTCGGGCGTTTCGTCGCTTCGAGCCGACGATCAACGCTATCTGCTGCTCGTCGAGCCGCTCGATCGATGCAAGCAGTTGTGACACGAAGCCGTCGCCGATCTCGACATGATATTCATGGTTCGACTTGTAGACGCGGGCCGTGATGTTGCGACCCGTCGCCGCAAACGTAATCCGCGGCAAAGCCGGCACCAGCTCCGGGGAGGCTTGCAAGGACGCGATTAGGGCGTCGAACTGCGCTTTCGCGCTGGCCCGCGCCTCGTCAAGGGTCAGCACGGCGCGGGAGGACGTGCTCGACAAAAGTGTTCAGCCAGGACAACCCGCGGACGTAGAGCGCCACTGCCAGATTCGGATCTGATTTGTATCGCGTCGCGACGAGGCCCAGCAGATTGGATGCCATGGCGAGTTCGAACCGATACGCCGCACCCGAATCGCCGAGCTCTTCACTCAGAGACTCGGCCCGGCGCCGAATCATCTTCGCAAGCTCGCTCAGCCACGGTGGAACCGCGGACAGTGCCGGCACGCTGAGGCGGCCGGACGAGAGCTCGAAGCTGCACGTTGCGGAAAGCTTCCAGCGCTCGAGCGGTCCCGTCGCTTCTAGGTAATGCGCGAGCTTCGCCAGATCGAAGATGTAGTCACCTTGATTCCAGCCCTTGGGATCGATGATGCGCAAGTCGATCTCCACGTCGCCGGCGCCCTTCGGCGGCAGGCGTATCAGCAGGTTCCCGGGATGCGGGTCTCCGTGCACCGCGGTCTCGAACGGTGCCATCACCTGCACGAGCCGCTCCTTGTGCGCTGCGAGCCGGTTCAAGAGCGACCTCCACGACGGAAGCGTCGCATCCGACAGCACGACCTCCGCGTCGTCGAAGCCGGCGAAGAGCTCTGCCGCTTCCTGCATTCGGTTTCGAATCCGTCCTAAGTACGCCTCGCCTTCAACGTTCGTTATGCTGTTCGCGTTGACGGTTCCCCGATAGATGCTCAGCAGTACGTTCACCGCGTACGCGAGGAGGGCAGACGCCTGCGCCTCGCGAGCCTCGGGCACGAGCTCGCTGTCGAAGATCCAAGTCGCCAGATCCCGAAAGCCGTCTTCGGCGCGGAAGTCCTCCATCACGTACGCATACGGCGGGTGCTCCATTTGATCGGCAAACACGCGCGGAAGATGCTTCGCCCAAAGGCTGGCGTCGCCCGATCGAGCGTACTTGAGCCAGCGCACCTCCTCCTTAATCTTCGGCGTGTTTTGAACTTTGACGATAAAGCTCAAGCCGGCGCGCGCGCGAATCACGAAATCCGCCGCGGCTCCGCCTGAGACCGCCGTCATCTCGCTGGTAAAGGCGACGTCCTTGAGGCCGTTCGCCAGAGCGCGCTCGAGGAGATCTGCTGCCTGTCGCTCCGCATCGCGCCGACGGCCTTCCTTGTCGATCGCCGCGGGCGCCGACGCGTACATCGCCGACGCGGCCGAGACACGATCGACCTCCACCAAAGCGCTCTCGAACGCATCGGTCAGCCGACTCTGCAACCAATGGCCCGTCACAAGGCGATCTCGTCCGACGAGCCGGTGACGATCGCGACGGAGCCCGTCAAGTCCCGCACACGGCTTCTCTCGGTGGTGTATGGCACCAGTCCTCCGCGACAGCGGTCGGTGACCACAACAGGTACGGGCTCATCCGTCCCGCAAGCCCGGCCGTTGCGACGTGGGATCAGGTTTCGGCGGTACGCTCTGGCACTATCCGGGTGCCGCGGTCGTTCCGCCGATTGGAGCCAATCCATTCGGCGAGGCTCGCTATGGATGGCCTGCGGTACTTGCTTCGCGTCTTCGCGTACTCGTCGTGTAAGAGCCCTTCGGGCAGGCTCATTGCCTCGTCGATAGCGACGGGCAAACTCCGAACGAGGTTCGGGACCGCCGTGTATCCGCCGGGGTATGTGGAACCGGCCTGCGCCGTTCCCGCGGCCACGTAGCCGGCCACCTTTCACGCGGTGCCCCTGCTTTGCGAGGTACGTCCGCAACCTTCGCACGGTTTCTTTGCGGACGCGCGTCTCGCGCGCTATGACGCTGTTCGGTCGGTTCGGATTAGCGATGATGGCTTCGGCGACAACGCCGGAGCAATACGGACTCCAAGTCCGCGTGTGCTCTTGCACAGGGAACTCGTTGCGATGAAAAAAGACCACGGCCCTCAAAGAGCCGGCGTCGTGGTGAGCCGCGTTCGGCTCGCTATTCTGTTGTCGGGCGTCGGTCGCGTGCGCGCCGTCGTCCCGTTCCATCTCTATCCTATCGAAGATACGCGAGTCGCGCAAGTCTCTTTGTACGCATTCTCGCTATGTTACGCTACGATGATCCTCGCGCAGCGCGAAACGGATTGGAGATCGTAGTCAGCGGTACAGTCGAACCGTACCGAAGCGGGAGCCGAGCGCGTTCTGCGCGGCTTCCGCGATCGGATAGAGATGCCCGGCGCGCGTGAAGCCAACGTCGAACAAGTCGCCTCGTTCGTCGATGCGGAGGCCGAGATTACCGATTTGCCCGCGGCGCTGTTGCCGGAGGTTCGGATTCACCTCGCACACCGCATCCCACAACGTCTGATACGCTTCTGCTTGGTCATCGAATTTGGGTGTCCCATGTGTCAAAGAGTGGTGCCGGTGGCTCCGGGCCCTGCTGCCGTGAGACCCCAGCCTGTGGATTCTCGGCCAGCCCCGTGCCAGATGGGTGGCACTTTTCCGGACGTCCCCCGAGCGGCTTCGGGCCGGTCCGGCTCTCACAAAGGTCTCACAGACGCCCCGAGATTCGGCGGGATTAGACGGTATGAGCCGGGCCCGCGAACGCGGAAAACCCTTGTAAAACGGGACTCCGCGGTATTAGCCGGGACCGGCCGGGACCCCGATTTATGGGTTCGAATCCCGTTGGGGCTACCACGAGAACCGCGCTACGGCGCGGTTTTTCATTCACTCGACCGCGTTATTGTCGTCTCGTCTAACAGGCGTCTAACAGACTCCTGAGACGACGCGGTCGAACGCGTCGGCTGCTGCCCGACCCTGTTCCGTATAGAGGACTACGTACCGATCCATCGTGATACCAATGGACGAGTGACCGAGTCGCCGCGAGACAACTTCAATCGGCACACCAGCCTTGATTAAGAGCGACGCATGGGTGTCGCGCAAATCATGCAGTCGGATACGAGTCACCCCGGCGCGACGGACGAGGTCGACGAACGCCGCGCCGAAGTTCCAAGGTCGAATTGGGTTGCCGTCCGGTATTGCGAAGACGAGGTCATGATCCTCGTATGCCGCGCCGAGCGCGAGCCGTTCCTTGGCCTGCGCCGCCCGGTGCGATTTGAGGATCGCGACGAGCGACGAAGAGAGTTCCACGTCACGGCTCTTGCCGTTCTTAGGGGCCTTGAACGCGAGGCCATCCGCGCGTATCGCTGAGAGAGCGCGCGATGGTCACGGTCCCGCCGATGAGGTCAAGATCACGCCAGCGCACCGCGAGGACTTCTCCTCGCCGTGCTCCGGTGTACGCTGCGAAGGCGACGGCGGGATAGAACGCCGGGATCGCGGAGAGGTATCCGCGAGCCTGCGATCTCGCCGACGGAGTCTTCGCTTCGTCGAGCAATTGACGAAGTTCCGGCTCCGTCAGTACGGTCGACTCCGGCTTCGTTGCCTTCGGCAAGTCATCGGTGTCGATGTTGGCGGCTACGCTGCGATGGACGAGTCCCCATTTCACGGAACGGTTCAAGACGTTCCGCATGAGGTCGTGAGCATGCAGCAGCGTTCGCGCACTCACGTCGTCCTTTGCCCATGCTGCATATCCGGCAACGATGTCGGCCGTCTTCAATTCGAGAAGTTTCATGCGCCCGAACGTCGGACGGAGGTACTTACGGAGGAGCCCCTCGTATCGGTGCAGCGTAGTTGCCGCGGATTTCCGCCGCTTCGCGGCGATGAATCGGTCGAAGACGTCGTTGAGCGTGATTCCTGAATCCTCGACGTACTCACCTCCGATCACCGCTTTCTCGCGCTCCGCGACGTAGAGTTCGGCTTGTTTCTTGCTCAGGCCGACCAGGGTTTCGGTTTTCTGGCGTCGCTTGTCGCCGTTGCGCGGCAAGTCGTACATGACCCGGAACTTCTTGTCGGCGAGCCGCTTGATGTACCCCAAGGTTTCGCTCCTTATGGGGTCCCGGCGGCAGCCTTGTTCGACACGTCGAGAAACTTTCCTAAGGCGGCCTTCGTGACAATGAGTCGCCGAGGGCCGATGCGGATTGCGCCGAGGCTATCCTTCGCGAAGGCATACTCCTCGTTGCGACCGATGCCGACGAACCGCGCGACATCCTGAACGGTCAAGACCTCCGGCAGTTCGTCGAATCGCGATGAACGTGAGACGGCGCGCGAGTTCACGCCGCACGCATCCCAATCAGCATGGGGTCGCCCTTCTTCCACGCGCACACTTTGTCGGCGATCCGCTTGAGGTCGGCTTCCTCGAACGGTTCCGACATGAAATCGTTATGCGCCTTGAGCGCGTCGAGGATCGCCTTTTCATCGCCGCCTTGGTAGCGCACTTGGTTCGCGACCTTGCGGAGAGTCTTCGCCGGGTCACCCTGTTGCGGATGCTGCGAAACCCTGCATCGGCCAGCAGTTACGCCCCCCGCCGTCTGCGGCGGCGACCCACCACCGTCGGCACCGGCGTACTCGCCAGCGTCACGTTTTCCCACAGTCAGGCCATCCCGCTGTGAGGCCATCTGGCCACGATTGGAATACGTTGTCGCGCTATTCGAGGTGTTAGGCTCCGTACTCTTAGTATTATTCGTGTACGGCTGACCTGACATCGGCTGAGTTGACATCGGTTCACCGACGATACGAGCCGGAACGTCCTTCAGCGTATACCGCTTCGCGGTTCGGCCGGCCCCAGCGGGAGCCGCGTTTTCGCTGATGTACCCGGCGGCGACGAGAGCCTTCGTGTGCTCGGCGATCGTGACGCGATGCACGCCGACGAGTTCGCCAAGCGTCGACTGACTGACGCTGGTCCAATCATTGGCAAACGCGTCGCAGTAGAACTTGATGAAGTAGTAAGTAAGTCGCGCAGCGTGCGAGAGCCGCGAATCAGACAGCACGGCGTCCATGCCGGTGAGCGTGCGCCGCGTCATGCGCCACGCACCGACGGAACGGGAGCCTTAAAAGTGCGCTTCGACTTCACGCGACCGACCGCGTCAATGAACATCTGAAGAAGTTCACCGCACGATCGGCTATCCGGTGGGGCTCCTGCCGGACGATCTTTGCCGAAGACACTTTGTGCGCAGGTCAGGGTGCCGTTACAGTAGACGGAGACCACGCCGCGCGTCACGCCGTCGGTTACGAAGATGTTTGCGTGCGCCTGATGCTGCTCGACACGCGTTACCTCTAACCCCAGACGCGCTGCGAACAGAAGCACAAGTTCAAACGTTTCACGGTCTGGCGGATAAGTTCGGATGTCTCGCGGGCTCGCGGGCGAAGATGGCCGCTCGATTTTCTTCCTCGCGGCGGTCTTCATTGCTAGTTTGTTGGTCAAGTCTCTTCTTCTATCGGATAACGACAAACGGCTCACACTGAAGCCGTACGATTCGCCCCACCCGCCCGGGCGATCGGCATGCCAGGCGCGGTTTGCCTCGTCGCAGACTCTTGGTCGTCTTGCGAATCGGCTTGCCGCGCCTTCGCGATGATCCTAGCAGGACTGCCCGAGTGTCGCAAATCGCAGCGTATTCCTGGCAGGTTGTGAACCAAGGGCAAAAAGCCGCGCCATACCGCTGTTCGAACCGAGGAACAGAACTTACCGGAATATGACGAGCCGCGAAGGAACTGCGTTTGTCGAGAAATGTAAATACTTAGGTTCAAAACCTCTCCGCCGAACGGCAGTAGCGGCGGCTTCTGACTCGGTGATGTGCCCGAGGCGATTCGATCCTATATTGCACCGGAACCGCCGAGACGTAAATGTGCGACGTTACGATCCCTAGAAGCCGCTGAAAAACTCGTGGTGATCCGAGACACCCGGACGCCGGCTCGGACGCGTCCAGCGGCCCGCACGGTACTTTTCTGAGTGCGTACGCACGCCCGGAGAACGTGGGGTCTTCGCCCCAAACAGCGGCGCCGCAGACCGAACCCCTCAATGACGACCGGCGGGAGCCGTCTTCGTGCTCAGAGGCGACCGCCGGAACGCAGGGGACAACCCAAAACCTCTCACCGAGAGAAGTTACGAACCTATTTTCGCTCCGTTGTTCGCGGTGTACACCTTAGCCGATGTAAGCGCTGAGCCTTGCCCGCTACGTCGTAGCGTTTGAATCGCGCGACCATTCACAGACGTAACAGACGTTGGCGATCGGATAGCGTCCGCACTTAGGGCATTGGTCTGCACGGAGGATGCGTGGCCGGTCGTTTTGCTCGCGTGGCTCCAATACATTGCACAACCAAATCCCGAACTTAATGCTGCCGTACAACAGCAATACGAAAGCACCGCAAATCAGCCCAACGCCGAGACCGACAATCATTACGTAGTGATATTTCTGCTACGGGTCATACAACCTGCGTAACATCCTGAACCATCGAAGGCGGCTTCTGCTCCTATTCGCCTGGTTCGTTTCTCCTTGTCCGATGCACCCAGCCCGGAAAGATTGCATTTCCATCCAAACAGAGGCGTGCGGATCGAACCCTGGTGAACGACTCGCTGGAGCCCGCTTCGTGCTCACGGACCGCCTCGGCAACGCAGCGGACCACGATTTCCGGGTCACGCCTTGGTGCGACTGCGATCCTATGGCCCAGAGCGCCCTAGAGCCACGCCGGGAGCCACAGGACGACCAAGCCGACCGCGAGCATCGCCAAGCCGACGAAGAACGAGCCGCATCCGCGAATCATGCGTGGAGCAGCCGCGAGACTTGCATCGGGTTCCACGGCTTGCCGGAGCGCGTCGTGTGCCCCTCGTCGTTGAGCCGGGCCGCGATCTGTCGCAGCGACAGCCCCGTTCCGCGTAATTCCGTGATCGTCGGGATGAGGTCTTCGTACGCTTCAGCCGCAGCCTTGGACCGCACCGATGCCGACGCCGCAGCACCCGCAAGTGCCATCGTACGGGTCGGCTTCGGATGGCCCGCACGCGCACCGCCGAGCAGCACACCCTTACGCTTCAGGCTCGCGAGACCGGCGCGGGTACGCTCTCCGATTTGCCGGACCTCGTTCGCCGCGACAGCGGCGAGGATGTCAATGGTAAGTTCGTTCGCGTGCGGGTTGTCGACCGCCACGAACCGCACGCCTTTGGTCTTCAGCGTGTTTCGGACCACCGTCGACCGCAACAACCGGTCCAACTTACTCACGACGAGGATCGCGCGCGACCGCTTCGTGTGCGCCACGGCACGACGCAGTTCCGGCCGGTTGTCGAGGTCATGCTTCTTTCCGGTCTCAACCTCGACGTACTCACCGATCAGGTCGCACCCGTTGTCCGCGACGTAGCGCGCAACAGCGGCACGCTGGGCGTCGAGCCCGGCTCCGCTGTCCTCCTGGCGCTTCGTGCTAACTCTGAAATACGCCACCATTTTGCAGCCCATGAGGCAAGTGTAACGCGAGCCGCTACGAGCGTCAAGGCTTATGTTACACTCTATCTGAAGCCCGGGGCCGGGGGATGACATGCGCCCAGGATCGGTCGACCGCCCTTCGGTCGGCCCACAACGACGTTCACGCACGCCTCAAAGGGTTCGAATCGGGGGTAGCGTCAGAATGACGGAGAGCCCAATAGCGGCGCGGGTCCAGGCGTCATTTCGATTCCGGAAATGTCGCCTTAGCGAGTCGTGAACCCAACCCCCACCGAGCCCCCCGACCGGGATTCGGAAGAATACCAGAGAGGGCAGCCGTCCATCGCTAATTGATACATCCTCATGCCAGCGTTCGATCGGTTCTACTACACCGACGATCCCGACAGGGAACCATGCCACCACGGTGCCGAGGCCGGGGAATCGCTCGCGGCGACGGTGGCCGCCATGTTCGCGGCTCGCGGTAACGATTTCGCTGTCGGGCTGCTCGTCAATGCGGAGCATTTCGTCGAGCGTCTGGAGTTTTTGTCGGGGGGAAAGGCGGGCCAGTTTTCGCGTTACCGGTGGTTGATTTCCGTCCCGCCCCCACTTTACGCACTATATCAGGAGCAGGATCAAAGCGGCGACGGTAACTTCTTCGAGGACCGCGACGACTTTGTCGCGCAAGCGTGGCGTCTAGCCGGGCCGCTTATGGAGAATATTGCGGCGAGCGATATTGTGGTGAGCGCCGACCTCTTGGACAATCCGCGATGGCGTGAAACCGCACGATCCCATCTTGCGGGAGCCGGGGTGACAAACCAGGGAAACGTCCACGTTCAGACGCGGCCCAAAATATTGCATGACGAACTTTGGTTCCGACATACCGAGGAGCAGTACATTTACGAAGCCCTATTGCGCCGAGGGCATCCTTTCATGCCGCTTCCGGTTGTTATGCGCGCTAACGGCAAGAAGCGCCCAAACGGTGTTAACTCGCGTATCGAACCGGACTTCTGTATCTTGTATAAAGGCCGGCTCGTCGTGCTTGAAGTCGACGGCGGGAGTCATTGGGAGAGCCCGGCCGACGCGGAGAAACGAGTACTTTTCTTGCGCGAGCATGGGGCTATTGTGCGGCACATTTCCGCGGACGATTGTGGCGACCAAGAGAAGGCTGCGCTCGCCGTAGCAGACAAACTTCGAAGCCTTGACGCCGAACTGGCGCGCGGCGGGCGCGCGCAATCATAACCTGTGCAGGTTAGGGTCCCGCCTTGCGGTCGCGCATGAAGTTGACAAACGCGGAGCAGACGATAAGCATGAATCGCGCCTCGGCCATATCGACGTTCGGCTCATCGCTCAAGGCGTGTCGTATTCCGTTCTCATCGCTCGTATAACCATAGAGCGCGCTAAGGCCCTTAGCAAAGGCGGGCGGCAGCGCGTGAGGCAATGCCTTCAATGCCGCCCCTAAAGTACTACTATCATCGCCTGTGAGGCTTTGAACCATGGCCTCGACTGCAGAGATGGATTCCTTTATCGAGTTTCGGAAGTCAGGACTAGCGCGATCCGCCAAGCGATCTACGGCAGTTCGGAGATGTATTTGAACCATATCGGGAGAGGACGCTATCGCTTCGACAACAGTATCAATCTCGGCCTGATTCGTTATCGGCACAATCTTAGACCCGACAAAGCGGTAACCCGCCATCTCGCGCTTCATAACGACATCGGCGGCTTGTTGCAACGCTGCACGCCGCTGCGCGTGACCGTTCTCAACCAAGAACTGCACGAACGAATAAGCGCGATGCCACTCCGTCTCAGCGAACCACTTACGGACGGCCTCCACGAACTGCGCGTAAGTTTGCGGAATAGTATCGATGTCTTTATGGAACAGTTCGTCATACAGCCGAACGGCCATGTTGTAATCCGGATCATGGGTCTTACGAAGATAAAACCCCGCGTCCTGATCTCGATTGGGCAGCATCTGCGTCCGAACAGCGTTCCAGAGGCCGTGCCTCAAGGGAGCGTCCATGCCGTCGACCTGGAACGCGCTCCGAACCGGCTCGTAACCGTACCGCTGACCAAAGGTCTCCACTGCTCGCGGATTCTGCGCGCCTGTTCGCTGCCTCTTCCAGCACGCGCCGGATAAGCGCGCGCTTGCTCGATAGCGCATGCTCGGCGACCATGCCCCGGTGCCTACGTCAACTGCCAGTAGTGCAGTTCGCGTATTGCCTCGGCCGATTCGACGGTCCCTCGCTCGCTAGCCGCTACTTTGCAAGTCGCGTTCGCCCGCCCGTCGAATAGTTGAAACAATGCCCGCTTTAAGTGACGTGTTTGGAATATCGGCGACCGTCCCTCAGCATACATACGTCGATCGATCCGGCCTCGATGGGCAGTTCCAGTATTTCTTAAACGCAGACCGTCACGTCGTGGTGCACGGCGGCTCGAAGCAAGGTAAGACGATCTTGCGGCGCAAGCATCTCACCGAGGCGCAGTCGATAGTCATACCGTGTTCGCCCGACGATACCGTCGAGACAATATTCAGTCGCATCCTTGCAAATACTGGCGCGACGGCTCTTAAGTCTGTCAAAAGCGCATCCTCGAATAAAGGGGAGGCGGGTGTAGAAGTAGACGGTCAAATGGGGCTAAGTCTCTTCGCAAAGTTTGGCGCGAAGTTTGCTGGTAAGACGACTTCTGAGCGTTCGGCAGATCGGACGGAGGATGCATTAGGAGTCGGCGTCACCGTTGACGCTGTGATCAATGCTGTCAAGCGTTCCCGTCGACGCCTTGTTATCGAGGACTTCCACTACCTGGTTGAACCCGAACGTAAAAAACTCGCGTATGCCCTGAAGGCGATGTGGGACGCTCGCGTATTCGTCGTCATCATCGGGATCTGGGCAGAGCAAAATCTTCTAACGGTCTACAATAACGATCTCTCCGGACGGATCGAGGAAATAGACATTAGTTGGAACGAGGGTGAACTGCGTGAGGTTATTGCAAAGGGAGAGCGCGCCTTAAATATTCGGATTGCGCCGCTGATTACGGAAGAACTGCTCAAAGACGCGAATGCGAATGTCGGGTTACTCCAGCGTCTGCTCGAAGGTTTGTGCTTCGTCGCTGGCGTGCGGGAAACGAGCGTTCAGAGCAAACTGGTTGGCACCGCGGAAGAACTTGGCCATTGCAGAGATCGCGTCTGTGAAGCATCGGACCGCCGCTACCAAGTTTTTGCGAACGTCGTTGGCCAGGGATTCAAGAACCCCGAGAAAACGAAACTAAAACTGTACCGTCAGATTGTGCGTGTCTGCGTCGACAATGCAACAGATAAGGAGTTAATCGACGGTATCGACAAGGCGGCCATGCTTGCGAAAGTGAAAGACTACGAGCCTGACGCTGACGCAACGAACCTGGAAAAGGCTCTCGTCCGGATCGACCGCTTGCAAGCGGGGCGTGAGATCAAGCCGCCCGTGCTGAGTTATGGAGATGTTTCGCGCAAACTGGTTTTGGTGGATCGCGAACTGCTATTCTACCGTCGTCACAGCAGGAAGGCTTGGCCCTGGCAGACGGGATACACCGAACCCGATGAATCTCAGGGTGAAGACCCGGAAGCCTGAGCCTAAGGCGGCTGGGTGGAGTGGCCAACCTGACCTGTTGCAACGGGTCTGCGCTCTTCCGCGAGCCGACCCACCACTGTGGTCGCTTGAACGCATCTAACAGCCGTCTAACAGACGCGTCGATTTTGAACCGGATTTGGCCGGACGCGCCGGGACGGAAATGCGCGAGAAACCGCGCCGTGACGGGATTCTCCGGTACTCCCAGGGACCTGCCGGGACCCACTTGTACGGGTTCGAATCCCGTTGGGGCTACCACGAGAACCGCGCTACGGCGCGGTTTTTCATTTACTCGATTGCGTTCTACCCGTCTCGTTTAATGGGCGTGAGAATACAGCGTGTAAAGCTAGCCGCGTTTGAGAAGTACGGCGAGGTTGCGAGCGGCGCATTCATCGCGCTCGTCGGGCTCGTGTTCCTTTTCATCCCGGCGCTCTGAGTCGGCCGCCATGGGGCGTCAGTGGCGCAGGGCGACCCCTAGTACGGCACCCAGTGCCACAAACGCCTGATCCGGGACGCGCTTGACGACAAACGGTGCTGCGAGAACGAGGAGCAATAGCACGGCCGTGAAGACGTCGAGGATAACGGGGCGGCCGATCAGATAGGTCGTCCCGGCCAGCACGCCGACGACGGCGACGGTGACGCCGCGGACGAACCCTGCAACGCGAGGATGCGATCCGTAGCGCAATAGGACCGGCGTCGCGACGATGGTGAGAACGATCGACGGCAAGAAGATCCCGACCGTCGAGGCCAGCGCGCCGGCGAATCCGTCCACTGCGTATCCGACGAAGGTTGCGGTGATGACGACGGGACCGGGCGAGATCATCCCGATCGCGACGGCGTCGACGAACGTCTGGTTGTCGAGCCAATGGTACTGGTCGACGACGTACGTCTTCACGAACGACACCACGACCAGGCCGCTGCCGAAGACGAGGAACCCCGTCTTGAGGAAGAACCAAAACAAGGACGGTGCCAGCCCGGTCGCGGGGCTGACGAGCCCGAGCAATGCCGGCAGTGCCAACGCGTTCGTTTTCGGTGCGACGGGCGTAACCGCCGCGGCGGGCCGGGCATCGGCCCGCTTCGCGCGGGTTGCGAAAAGGAAGACGCCGAGAACGCCGGCCGCTAGAAACAGCCAGATGAACTCGAGCTGCAGCGCGATCGTCACGGCGCAAGCGGCGACGGCGACGGCCCACGCTACGTAATCTCTCTTCAGCGTCTTCCGCCCGAGATTCCAGCTGGCACGCAAGATGAGAGCTACGACGACCGGGCCGATGCCATAAAACAGTCCGCGCGTGATGCCCGATCCTGCGAATCGCTCGTAGAGGGCAGCCATCGTGACCACGATTGCGAACGGCGGCACCGCGAACGCGAGGGCGATCGCGAGCGCGCCCGGGATGCCGTACGTGACATAGCCGCAGTAGACCCCGAGCTGATACGCCATCGGCCCTGGACACGCCGTCGCGATCGCCAGTCCGCGGTCGTACGTCGCCTCGTCGATCCAGTCGCGCTTCTCCACGAGGTCGCGCCGCATGTAGTTGGCCAGGGCAACAGGACCGCCGAAACCCGTCGCGCCAAGCATGACGAAGTACCGTACGAGGTCCAGGAGCGAACGTTTGCTCACTGCGGCTGCATCACTCGCATGACGGGTCGGCCGTCCACGTTCTGGAGCGGGAAGTACACGCGGTGCGTCGCCCGGTTCACCGCGACGACGTGCGCGTTGAGGTGGAGGAAGGCCTGCGCGATGCGTTCGAGGTGGCCATTCCCCACGTCGTAGACGCTCACGACCCCTGATTCGGATGCGACGTAAAGGCGGTGCCTGGCGGCATCCAGCGCCAGCACGTCGACGCCGATGCCGACACCGCCCGATCCGGTTACTGCGCCGGTTTTCATATCGAGCCGCACGAGCCGCGCGTTGTGCTGGCATCCTACGTACGCAGCACGCTCGCGCGCGTCGATCGCGACGCTGTGGGACGAGCTGCATCCGGGCAACGCGTACCGGCGCACGACGTTCAGCGTCGTCGGGTCGATCTCGGCGAGTTCGTCGCGTGTCTGCACTCCGACAAACACATGCTTCGAGACCGGATCGTACTGCGTGTTCCCCGCTTCGCCGCCGATCGAGACGTCGCCGAGAGCGCGGTCCGTACGAACGTCGATGACGGTGTCGCTGCCGCCGGCTTCGTCCGACACGAAGACGCGTCGCGTGACCGGATCGTACGCGAGCCGTCGACGTCGCCCGCCTTCACCATCGCGACGCGTTTGTCGGCATGTCGCCGAGCGCGTTCATGGACACGGGGTAGCCGTACGCTATGACGGCTTCGGAACGGCTGCTGCGCGGATCGCCGGGATGATCATTCCGCCGACGATGTCGTCTCGCTCGCGATTCCAGAGACCTTGTCCGTAGTTGCCCGCGGTAAACATCACGCTGAGATCGAGCTCGGGGACGACCAGGAGCAACTGCCCGCCGTTGCCGTTCGCGTAGTAGGCCCCGTAGGTGCGATCGGGCGCCTTGACCCCGATCATGTGCCACGCCCAGCCTTCATCGGCGTCGTAGTAGTTCTCGAGGAACGCGTCGCCGTGGAGCCCCGTCGTTTCGGGCGAGATGTGCATGTGCGGCGCGAGCGAGTCTTTCACCCATCCTTCGGTGACGATGCGCCGGCCGTTCCACGTTCCTCCGTCGAGGTAGGTCTGACCGAGCTTCAGGAAGTCGCGCGTGCGAACGAAGACGCCGCCGCCGAGGTACCCTTCGCCGTTGCCGGTGAGGTTCCAGTAGTACGGACCGAAGCTCAGCGGCCGCGCCACGGTTCGGTCGAAGAGCGCGGGCAGCCATTCGCCGCTCACCCGGCTGAGCACCGCACCGGCGAGGTTGATGTTCATCGAGCAGTACGCGTAGTGCGTTCCCGGCGCGTACTGCATCGGGAGATCCAGCGTGACCTTGACCCAATCGGGCCGCGTGCGGTCGGCCTCGATCGCATCTTCGTTCCCGGGTGAATGATCGGCGTTGTCGTCACAAGCAAGACCTGAGCTGTGCGTCAACACATGGCCGAGCGTGATCGCACTCTTCCGCGGGTCCGGATGCGCAAAGGGGCCGCGCGGCGCCATCACGTCGTATACGCGCGTCGCCGGCGAAACGGGGCTGCCGTCCCGCATCAGCGCGCCGAGGATCACGGAGGAGAACGTCTTGCTCGCCGACCGGGTGTCATGCGGTTCGTCGCGGCCGAAGCCGTAGAAATACTCATCGAGGACCAGGCGCCCGCGGTACGCGATCGCGATCGAGTGAATGAGCCAAGCTTTCTGGCTGGCTGGATCGATGTCGCGAATCCGGTTGACGACACGAGCCAGCGCGGCTTCGTCCATGCCGGCATCGCCGGCGCGCGCGACGCTCCAGCCGTCCCCGAGCGCAGCCGGAGCACGATACACATACGGCGGCGATGAGGGCGGCGCAGGCAGGAAACGTTCGCTGCCGACGGCCCCGCGCGTGAGCTCCACCGTGCCGGCCATGTCGCTCCACGGCACGGCGATACGTTCCGGCTGATGCATGAGCGTCGCGTCGATACGGCCGTCCGCGCTCGCCGGGTTCGCGGGCGGGTCGAAACGCACGTGCTCGCCGTCGCGTTCGACCGAGAACTGCATCGCCGCACCGTGCGAGTGACCCTCCGGGTTGCGAAACGCGGCCTTGAGAGTGCCGTGCTCATCGCGAAAGATCTGCAGGTACAGCGTGAACGTGTCGTCGAGCGGTGCGATCGTCGCGCGCCACGTTGCCGGCGCCACCTGTCGCAGCGGCGCGGGTGACGTGTAGGACAGCGCTTCACCGATCGGGTAGCGCGGGTCTTCGGTCACCGCCCGCCGCACCCAGAACCCGCGCAGAACGCCCCGCTCGTAGCTGCCTCGAAAGCGGCCGCCTTCCCGGGGGAAGACGAGGTCGACCGCGTTGCCGCGTGCGGCGGCGTCGACCCGAACGCCGGCGATGCTGGCGTGCCATCGCGCACCCGAACGGACGATCGCGAGCTCGCCGGCAAGGCCCGTGGGAAACGCTTTTCGATACGACCACAGACCGATGAGGCCGTCGTCGGATCCCGTTGCCGGAGTCGGAGCGGCACCCGCGAGCGCAAACGCGGCGAGCAGCGCGAGGTACGCGAAAATGCGCGTCATCGTGCCCGCGCCTCCTTCGAGAGCGCGGAACGTCGGTGCACCTCAGTCGAGCGCTCGAGCCGCGCGAGCAGCGGCGCCATGCCGCTCACCATGTTCTCGCGCAGGCGTTCACACGCGCCGGCGAGATCGCGGCGTTCCAGCGCCTCCAGAATCTTGTCGTGTTCGTCCGCCGCGTGCCGCACGGTTCGATCGTTGGACATCAGGATGAGCTCGTAGCGGCGCGTGCGCCAGACGAGCTGATCGATGAGCTGCAAGAGCACGCGGTTGGGACAGCCGGCGAGAAGCTCGGCGTGGAAACGGTCGTCGAGCGCGACGATTCGTTTCGGGTCGCGCGCTTGCCGCATGCGCGCGTTGAGGGCGCGCAGGTCGCGGATCCCGTCGGCCCCTGGTATCCCCACCATCTCGAGGGCGATGGGGTCGAGGATCGCGCGAATCGGGTAGAGCTGCCCGACCTCCTCGGCCGATATCTCGGCGACGTACGATCCGGACCGGGGCACGACTCGTACCGCGCCTTCGCTCGCGAGTCCGGAGAGCGCCTCGCGCAGCGGCGTTCGGCTCACGCCGAGCTCGACCGCGAGTGCGACCTCGTTGATGCGCTGCCCCGGCTTCAGGGCGCCGCTGACGATACGCTCGCGGATCGCGTCGGCAACCGTCGAGGCGATGTTCGGGCGCGCTGCTTCGGGCAACATACTGTATGCAGTATGCTACCTAATATCTTAGTTGTCAAGCTCGCCGCGCCGCCGGTCCCTGCTGAACGGCAAGGTCGCGATAGCGCCGCGTTCCGACGTGGGCGTCCGGTATTTTGGTTATCAGCCAAACGGGACCGCGGGACGCCGGCACCGCACTATACCCGCGAACGCGCTCGCGTGGGGCTCTCATGCGAGTGGTGCATGTTCGCGATGGAAGGTTCACTTCGGGAGTCTTGCTGGTGAGAAAACGTCTTCAGCCAATTAGCCGTCAGGCCATCGACCCGGGTATTGCAACAGCGCCCGAGCGCAACGTATCCGACAAGAGTCCTGGGCGCTCGGCGGTGGAATTGGAAACTGCCCCGGCAACGTCGGCCGCTGCGCAGATTCTCGTGGAACATCTCTTTGCTCAATCCGACGCCAGTATCCCGGGTGTCTCATATGCGGTCACGTATAAGCTCGCCGAAGGACACGCCGGCGGGGACATCATCGACATTTACCATTTCGACAACGACTCGGTCGCAATTTCGATAGCGGACATTGCCGGCAAAGGAACGCAGGCTGCGGTCCATGCGGCCCTCATCAAGTACGGGCTGCGAGCCTACGCTTCTCAAGGATTGAATCCGGAAAGGGTCGTGCGCGCGCTGGACAGACTGTATCTGGAAAACAATGCGTTCGAGCGGACGGAGTCTTTTGCGAGTCTCTTCATCGGTATCGTCGATCCCAGTCGCAGGATGATGACGTACGCCTGCGCTGCTCACGAGCCGGTCCTCGTGATGCAGCCCGATCTCAGCGTGACGGTATTGCAGCCAACGGCACCGTTGATCGGGGTTTTCGACGATCAGCATCACCTCTTCAAGCAGAACTTCATCGAGCTCGGTGAAGGTGCGCTGTTCGTCGCTACGACGGACGGCGTCACCGAAGCGCGGAATGCTCGAGGGCAGCTCTACGGCATGGAGCGCATGCTCAAGGTCGTCCGAGCTCACGCCGAGGATTCCGAACCCGTCATCGTTCAAGCTCTCTTGGCCGACGCCGAAGAGTTTTGCGAGGGTCGCCGGCGCGACGACATCGCTATCGTAGCCGCACGATTCCACTGAAGGCGGCCGACTCAGGCTGAAAGGCGAGGGAGGGCACGGTCCGAACAGATCGGACGATGCTCGGAAACGTTCTGCGGGGACTCGGGTCCGATAGCGCCGCCGGGGTGCGGCGCATCATCTCGATCATCGTGCTGATCGCCGGGGTCGTATTCCTCGGCGTCGTCGCGTGGGTCGTGGTGCAGGTCCGAACTTCGAACGACTGGTCGGAGATCCGGCAGGTTCTGGGGCCGGTTGCCGGCTGGGCGCTGCTGGCCGTCTTCACCGCGAGCGCGGCGGTGATCGCGGACGCGAGCGAACGCCGCAATGCGCTGCGTCTCGCGGCGGCGCGCGCCGGTGCGTCCGCCACCGCGGCGGGCCCGATGACCGTCTCCACACATGCCTGGCGCGGGTCCGCGCTCGCCGGCCTCGCGATCGTCGCGTTCAGCCTCGCGCTCGTGTCCTCGCCGCAGATCGGTCACTTGCGGTCGGTCACGACGTTCGGATTGCGCGGTCAAGACGCCGTCGCGCCGTGTGTCGCGAAGGTGTGGGCGCCGTCCATCGCGCGCACCGACGATCACGTGCCGATCGACCTGAGCGTCTACTGCCCCGACGCACCGGCGAAGGGCATGCCGGCGGTCGCCGCATCGTACGGACCGGACGCCGCGAAGGTCGTCACCGCGTTCGCCGCCGCCAAGACGCTGCGCCCGAACGAACGTGTCTGGCGGTGGTTCGTGACGTTCGGAACCGGGGAGCAGCCGCTGGACGTGCGTCTCACCTTCGTCGGCGCGCAGATCGCGGTGCCGCTCGACCGGATCAGCGTGTCGAAGCCGACGACCCTCATGTCGTTGACCGAGGACACGACCGCGATCGGCGGCCTGCTCGGCGCGGTGATCGGCGTGCTCGGCACGATCGGCTCGCTCTTCAAAGGCTGGCGCGGTCAGTCGTCCACCGTCGTGACGGCCGAGACGTGAAGGGGTACGCGCGTCACTCGGCATACGTCGTAGGGATGAACATGCGCACCATTCTGCGGAATCTGATGAGCGTCTCGGGCGTGATCGCGATGGTCCTCGCGCTCGCGCTTCCCGCGCGCGCGGACAACAACAGCGGCACGTTCCGCATCGTGACCAGAACCGGGATACACATGATCATCACCCTCGTCCAGACCACCGACAGCAGGGTCGAGGGCATCTACGTCGGCGCAAACGGCGTCGCCGGAAGGATCACCGGACGGTTCACGGGCGACAACTCGGTCGCGTACACGTGGGTGGAGCGCCAGGGCGACAGCTCCAACGATCAGACGAAGTCCGGTTGGGGCAACCTGAACTTCAACAACGCCGGGACGGCCTTCAAGACGGCTTGGGGATACGACGGTCAGCGTCAGGCGGTCGGCTTCTGGGATGGAACGCTCATCAATCCCTAGCCATCGCGTCTAATCCCCGGTAGGGACGATCCCCAACGACTCGACCATCAAGACGACCGAACGCTCCGGCGAGCGCGGCCGGTGTACGGTCCCTTTCGGCACCGTGAAGCCCTCGTGTTGCCGCAGCAGCACCGTGTCGCCGCCCTCGACGTCGAGTGATATCTCGCCCTCGAGGACCAGAAAGAACTCGTCTTGGTCGACGTGCTTGTGCCACGGAAAATCGCCCTGGAAAATTCCTAGGCGCACGACGGCCTGGTTGACCGTCGTCAGCGTCTGATTGAACCACGGCGCCTGAGCGGCGACCTCCGCCGGAATGTCGACGACGCGCAGCATGCCGTACTTGACGTCGTCGTTGTTGCGGAAGTTCGCGGGTAGCTGTTCTTGCACGAAACGCTCCAACTCGTCGGTGACGGTGTTCGGAACCGACTGAGGAAGGTTGTTCGTCGCCCTCCGTTTTGAGACCGTTCGGCGGGCGCGACGCGCGGCGACTGCGCTGCGCCGGATGCCACAGGACCGCTGATCCCGAGCGGTATACAGGCCGGTATCCCGACCGGCGTCAAACCACGAGCTATGGCGTCCTCCGCATCGGCGCTTGCGCGCGACGCTTCCGCTGCAGCGCTGCGGCCGTTCGCCGCCGGGGCGATCTTGCTGGCCGTCGCGATGAGCGTCGGCCGCTTCGCGTACACGCCTCTGCTCGTCGTGATGCGCGCGGACGCCGGCTTGACGGTGCCGGCTGCGGGTCTGCTCGCGTCGGCGAACCTCGCCGGGTATCTCATCGGCGCGCTCGCCGCGATGCTCCCGGCGGTCCGGGTCCGCCGGAAGCTCGCCGTGACGATCTCGGCGCTCGGCGTGGCGGCGCTCACCATCGCGATGGCCGGGCCGGCTTGGGTCTGGCTCGCCGCGCGTTTGGTGACCGGTATCTTCAGCGGGCTCGTGTTCGTGCTGAGCGTCAGCGCGATGCTGGACCTCGCGAAGGTGAGCGGCTCGCGCTGGGGGCTCGCGCTGTTCTTCAGCGGCGTCGGCTCCGGGATCGCGCTCGTCGGTGCGGTCGTTCCGGTGCTCGCGCGCGCGAACGGATCGCACGGCGCGTGGGTTGCGCTCGGCGCGGCGTCCGCGGTTGCGGCAGCCGTCGCCGTTCGTTGGCTTCCCGCCGATCGGGCGTCCGCGACCGGCGTCTCGGCCGCTGAGCCGGCGTCCGCCGGCGACGGCGGTTTTTGGTGGCTCGCCGTGCTGTACGGCGTCGAAGGCGCGGTCTACATCATCCCGGCGACGTTCCTGGTCGCGCTGGTCGCGGAAACGCCCGGCCTGGCGGCGTTCGCGCAGTACACGTGGGTCGCGGTCGGACTCGCCGCGGCGCCGTCGGTCGCGGTCTGGACGGCGGTCGCCTCGCGCGCCGGCGTCGCCACGGCGCTGCTGTGCGCGTGCCTCGCGCAAGGACTGGCGCTGATCGTTCCGGCATTCGCGGGCGGCGCGGCCGGCGCGCTCGTCCTCGCATTCGGGCTCGGCGCGACGTTCATGGGCATCACCGCGCTCGGCACGTCGCTCGGCCGCAGCTACCGGCCCGCGCGCAGCACCGCCGCGATCGGCCTGCTCACGGTGCTCTACGGCATCGGCCAGATCATCGGACCGCTCGTCGCCACGCAGATCGCGCTGGTGACGGGCTCGTACCGCGCCGCCATGCCGGTCGCCGCGAGCGCACTGCTGCTGCCGGCCGTCGCCTTCGGCGTGCGGCTCGCCGCCGTGCGCCGGCGCCCGCGAACCGCATAGGCAGGGTGCGGGCGCAAGGCCCCGGCCCTTGGAGGTGGAAGGGGCGGGCGATGATCGTGCGGCGAGTTCTGAGCGGCGTGATCCTGGCCGGGCTCGCCGTCCCGCTTTTCGCGGCCGCGCCGCACGCCCAACCGCCGCGCTCGCCGAAAGACGCGATCCCGGTTCCTCCGCACTCGATGACCTCGCGCGTCTTCGCGCGCGCCGATGCGGCCGGCGAACCGGAGGCCTCACCGGCTCCGGATGCGTCACTCGCCCCGCCGGTCGCCACCTCACCGTCGCCCGAGATCGCCGCCCGCGCGCGCGCCGAGCTGGAAGCGAACCGCAGCGGGAAGATCGACCGCACGCGCTACTCCTCCGAGCTGAACGCCCGGATCTCGGACCGCGCGCTCGCCAACGCCGCGGAGACCCTCAAAGCGCTCGGCCCGGTGAAGACGTTCACGCAGGTTCGCAAGGTCACGCAAGGCGCGGTGACCGTCTACGTCTTCCGCATCCAGTTCGAGAAGCCGCCGGTGGTCGAGGAGTGGATCGCATGGAACTCGGCCGGGAAGGTCGATCTGCTGCAGTTCGGTCCGGCGCGATGACCGCCGCGGCCGACCCGTACGACACCTCCGCCGGCGTCGCCGACGTCAACGTCGTCTTCCGGCGCTGGCGCGCCTGGAGCGACGAAGTGCGCGGAACGACGCTGCACGCGCGCGACCTGCGCTACGGGCCGAGCGCCGACGAAACCCTGGACCTGATCGTCCCGCACACCGGCGCGCCGCTGATCGTCTTCTTCCACGGCGGCTACTGGCGCCGCTTGCACAAGGACGACAACACCTTCGTCGCGCGCGGCTTCGCGCAGCACGGCATCGCGACCGCGATCGTGAACTACGGCGTCGCGCCGGGGATCCGGCTCGAGGAGATCGTCGCGCAGGCGCGGCGTTCGGTCGCGTGGCTGCGCGCCAACGCGAAGGAACACGGCGCCGACCCCTCGCGGCTGGTCGTGGCCGGACACTCGGCGGGCGGACACCTCGCGGCGATGTGCGCCGTCGACGCGCCGGTCTCGGCGGTCGCGACACTGAGCGGGCTGCACGATCTGCGGCCGCTGATGCACTCGTTCGTGCAGGAATGGCTGCAGCTCGACGAAGCGCGCGCCGCGGCGCTGAGTCCGACGCTCCTCGCGCCGGCCGCTCCGACGACGGTGATCGCGCGCGCCGGAGCGCGCGAGAGCGAGGATTTCCACGAGCAAGGGCGCGATTTCGCCGAAGCGTGGAGCGCCCAGGGCTGCGACGCGTCCTACGCCGACTCCGCCGGCGACAACCACTTCGCGATCCTGGAACGTTTGCTCGACGCCAACGACGCGCTCACCACCGAGATCGCCGAGCTCGCGCTCGCGGCCGGCAAGCGGCGCACTCCCGCCTGAGGATTCCTACAGCCGCTTCACGTAGTGGCGGTGGCCCATCGCATAGCCGCGGCGCTCGTAGAAGCGCTGCGCCGCGGTGTTGTCCTCGACGACGTTGAGGCTCATGATCCGATAGCCGCGCTCGCGCGCCCACTGCTCGACCGCGTCCATCAGCTCGCCGCCGACCCCGGCGCCGCTCTCGGCGACGGCGAGCTCCGAGATGTGCGCGTAGCGCTCGCGCGTGAAGAAGTCGCGCACGGTCACCGCGTAGACGAACCCGGCGCGCCGGCCGCGCGCGTCCTCCGCGATCAGGAAGACGTCGCCGTCCTCCGGCGCGCGCAGCGCTTCGCGCAGCACGCGCACCGTGCCCTCGATGACGGTCGCCGGCGTATGGCCGTCGGCGGCGCCGTGCTCGACGAAGCGCGGTACGAGACCGGCGACGAACTCCTCGTCGCCGGCGTGCGCTGCGCGCAGCCGGATCACTTCACCAGCGGCAGGACGTTGGACGGCGTCAGCGGCACGAGGCCCAGCGCGAACGTCAGCACCGCGCACACCGCGACCGCGATCCAGGGCAGCGCGTTCGCCGAACGCTCGTCGCGCACGTGCTGCGGGTCGACGCGCGCGAACATCGCGCGCACGATCTTGAAGTAGACGTAGGCCGAGATCGCGGTCCCGACGATCAGCACGCCGCCCAGCCAGGCGTAGCCGGCGCCGACGTTCGCAGCCAGGATCAGGATCTTGCCGGTGAAGCCGATCGTCGGCGGCAGGCCGGCGAGGCCGATCAGGAACAACGTCATCGCGGCGGCGAGCCACGGGCGGCGGTACGCCAGCCCGGCGAAGCGCGGCAGGCCGACGACCGCGTCGCCCTCGCGCGACAGCAGCGCGACGACCGCGAACGCGCCGAGGTTCATGAACGTGTAGCCGGCGAGGTACAGCAGCGCGTAGCGGAGCCCGGGCGCCGTCGTTCCGGCGAACGCTGCGACGATGTAGCCGACCTGCGCGATGCCGGAGTACGCGAGCAGCCGTTTCATGTCGGTCTGGGCGAGCGCGCCGAGGTTCCCGACCAGCATCGAGAGCGCGGCCAGCACCCACAGCGGCGCCAGCAGCGCGTCGCGGTGATCCGACGGCAGCGCGGCGTACGCGAAGCGCGCCAGCACCGCGAGCGTTCCGGCTTTCGTCACGACCGACATGAACGCGGTGATCGGCAGCGGCGCGCCCTCGTAGACGTCCGGCGTCCAGGCGTGGAACGGCACGAGGCTCAGCTTGAACGCGAGGCCGGCGAGGAACAGGCCCGCGCCGAGCGCGAGCAGCGGCGTCACCGGGGCCGTCACGAGCGCGGAGAACTGCACCGAGCCGGTCGCGCCGAACAGCAGCGCCGAGCCGTACAGCAAGAACCCCGACGCCATCGAGCTGAGGATCAGGTACTTCAGCGCCGACTCGCGCGCGGTGCGGCGCCGGGAGATCGCGCACAGACAGTACAGCGCGAGCGAGAGCAGCTCGAGGCCGAGGAAGACCATCATCAGGTTCGCCGCGCCCGCCATCAGCAGCGCGCCGGTCGCGCTCCACAGAATCAGCGAGGTCGTGCCGGCGACTTGGTCGTCGCGGCCGACGCCGAGCGAGAGCAGCAGCGTCGCGACCGTCGCGAGCAGCACGATCTCGCTGAAGACCACCGAGAAGCCGCCTTGCACGAACGCGCCGCCGAACGCCGCGTAGTCGTGGCCGTACTGGCTCGCCTCGAGCGCGGCCGCGACGATCAGCCAGACCAGTGCGAGCCCGACGGCGACGGCGCGCCGCCAGCGACCGCTCTCGCGGTAGAACAAGTCGACGAACAGGATCAGCAGCGGCGCGAGCGCGACGACGAACGCGGGCACCAGCGCCGCGTAGTCGGCGTTCGACGGAAGGTTACCGAGAGCCGACGACACGCACGACCTCCGTGGCGAAGCCGATCAGCCCCGGGTTGAGGCCGAGCAGCACGAAGCCGGCGACGAGCGGCGCGATGGCGAGCCCTTCGGTCCAGGTCAGATCGCGGCGCTCCGGCAGATCGGGGACTTCGGGACCGTTCATGATGTCTTGGAACAGGCGCAGCATGTACGCGGACGCCAGCACGATCGCGACCAGCGCGACCAGCGCCGGCCAGACGAAGCCCGCCTTGTAGATGCCGGTCAGAATGAGGATCTCGCCGCTGAAGCCGGCCAGCCCCGGAAGGCCCAGCGCCGCCAGCGCGCCCAGCATCAGCGCACCCGCGAGCTTGGGGTTGCGGCGGCCGAGTCCGCCGAGGCGCGCGAGGTCGCGCGTCTCCTCGCGCTGCTCGACCGCGCCGAGCGCGAGGAACAGCGCGGCGCTGAACAAGCCGTGCGCGACGATGTAGACGACTGCGCCCGCGAGCGCGAGCGGCGAGCCGCTGAAGACCGCGATCAGGATCAGCCCGAGGTGCGAGAGCGAGCTGTACGCGACGATGCGCTTCGCGTCGCGCTCGGCGAGCGCGGCCAGCGCGCCGTAGATCAGCGCGAACGAGCCCAGCACCATCATCAGCGTCTGCGACCGCGCCATCTCGGGCGTGAGGAACGGCAAGCCGATCACGATGAAGCCGTACAGGCCGGCTTTCGACTGCACCGCCGAGACCGCGGCGACGATCGCGGTAGGCAGCTCAGCGTACGTGTCCGGCATCCAGGTGTGGAACGGAAAGACCGGCGTCTTCACCAAGAACGCGAACGCGAAGCCGGCGAAGATCCAGAAGCCCCAGGTCGTGCCGATCACCGTCTGCGCGGCGGCGGTGCCGATCACGTCGGTGGTGCCGGCAACGACGCCGAACGCGGCGGTCGCGAGCAGCAGCGCGAGGCCGCCGCACAGGTTGTAGATCAGGTACTTCCAGGCCACGTGCCCGTGACCGCGCCCGGTGATCAGCACGAGGAAGACCGGGATCAGCATCAAGTCCCAGAAGAGCGCGAACAGCAGCAGGTCCTTGGCCAGGAAGACGCCGTTCATCGCACCTTGCAGCACCAGGAGCTGCACCGCCAGATCGCGGCCGCGCTCGCCGCGGATCGCGAGCGCGCCGCCGAACGTGCACAGCGCGAGCAGCAGCACGATCCAGTACGAGATCGGGCCGAAGCCGAGGTGGAACGACGCGGCGAACGGCCGCGAGAGCCAGCGCACCGACGCGTCCGCGGCGTGCGGATCGGCGAGCGCGAGCACGAACGTCAGTCCGGCGACGACCGCGGCGGCCGTCGCGGCGACCTGCGCGTGCTTGCGCGGAACGAAGTACAGCAGCAGCCCGGCGACGATCGGTCCGAGGACCAGCGCGGTGACCGTCATCGCGCGGCTCCCGTGAACGCGAACGCGTACGCGTAGTACGCCATGATGCACACCACGCCGAACGCCAGCGAGAGCGCGTACGCGCGCACCAGCCCGGTCTGGAAGCTGCGGAAGAGATGGCCCAGCCACTGCGAGCTCCAGGCGGCCTCGCGCACGCCGGCGTCGATCACGTGCGGGTCGACGAAGCGGAAGAACCACGCGCCGAGCGCGCGCGCCGGGCGCACGAGCAGCGCCTCGTAGGCGGCGTCGAAGTAGTATGCGTTCACCAGCACGCCCGGCATGCGAACGGTCTCCGTGCGCAGGCGCGGTATCGCGTCGCGCAGCGACTGCGGCATCCCGTAGCGCAGGTACGCGATCGCGAAGCCGATCGCGACGACGACGAAGACGAGTGCCGTCGAGGCGAGCTCCGGGATCGGCGCGGTCGCGGCGGCTTCGGCCGGCCGCGGGAAGAACCCGGCGAAGAACTGCTTCCACGGGCCGTTCGGGCCGGCGTCGAGCCAGCCGATGAAGATCGTCGGGACGATGAGGATCGCGACCGGCCACGACATCAGCCAGGTCGGCGCGTGGTGGTGCGGCTCTTCTTCTTCGGGATGGCTGCCGGAGCTGGCCGCCGTGCTCGGCGACGTGGACGCCATGCCGGCGAGCTCGGGATGCCGGATGCCGAGATCCGACGGATCGACGTCGCCGCGGTACGCGCCGAAGAACGTCACGAACAGCAGCCGGAACATGTAGTACGCGGTGATGCCGGCGGTGATGACGCCGACCGCGTACAGCCACGCGTGCCCGCTCTCGAGCGCGCCGTAGACGACCGCGTCCTTCGAGAAGAACCCGCTGAAGCCGGGGACGCCGGAGATCGCGAGCACGCCGACCAGCATCGCGACGAACGCGAACGGCATCCGCGTGCGCAACCCGCCCATGCGGCGCACGTCCTGTTCGTTCGCCAGCGCGTGGATGATGATGCCGGAGCCGAGGAAGAGCTGTGCCTTGAAGAACGCGTGGGTGAAGAAATGGAACACGCCGGCGTCGTAGGCGCCGATGCCGACGCCCATGATCATGTAGCCGATCTGCGACATCGTCGAGTAGGCCAGGATCCGTTTGATGTCCCACTGCGCGCAGCCCAGCACCGCGCCGGATATCGCGGTCAGCGCGCCGATGGCGCCGACCAGCTCCCGGGCGTCGGCCGACGCCGACCACAGCGGCGCGAACCGCGCGATCAGGTAGACGCCCGCGGTCACCATGGTGGCGGCGTGGATCAGCGCCGAGACCGGGGTCGGGCCCTCCATCGCGTCGGGGAGCCAGGTGTGCAGCGGGACCTGCGCCGACTTGGCGGCGCACCCGATGAACAGCCCGAGGCAGACCAGGAACGTGACGTGCGGCGAGAACGACGCCAGCACCGCGAAGCGCGTGAAGATGTCGGCGTACGAGATCGAGCCGATGTGCTGCACGAGCAGAAACACGGCGAACATGAGCCCGACGTCGCCGACGACGTTCATCACGAACGCCTTGCGCGCCGCCGCGACGGCCGACGGGCGGTCGAACCAGAAGCCGATCAGGAAGTACGAGGCGAGACCGACGAGGCCCCAGCCGACCAGCAGCCCGATGACGTTGTCGCTGAGGACCAGCGTCATCATCGCGAACACGAAGAAGTTCATGTACGCGAAGAAGCGCGCGTAGGCGCGGTCGCCGTCCATGTACCCCATTGAGTAGACGTGGATCAGGAACCCGACGCCGGTGATGATCAGCGACCAGATCAGCGACAGTTTGTCGAGCTGCAAGCCGAAGCTCCAGCCGGGCAGCCAAGTGACCAGCGGGACGTGCAGGCCGCCCGGCGCGGTCGCGTCGCGCCACAGCATCACGGTCGCGATGAACGCGACGCCGATCAGCGCGGAGCCGATCGGGCCGGCCCACGACTTCAACTGCGGGCCGAACGCCCACAGCAGCACGCCGCCCAGCAGCGGCACCAGCCAGATGAAGTACAGCAGCATGATCAGCCCTTGAGCGCCGAGACTTCGTCGACGTCGACGAACGGCGTGCGGCGGAAGGTGACCGCGACGATCGCCAGGCCGATCGCGGCCTCGGCGGCGGCGACGGTGATCACCAGAAACGCGAAGACGTGCCCGGCGTTGTTGGCCCAGGCGCGCGCATAGGTGACCAGCGCGAGGTTCGCGGCGTTGAACAAGAGCTCGATCGACATCAGCATGATCAGCGGGTTGCGGCGCGCGATGACGCCGACGACGCCGATGAAGAACAGCACCGCGCTCAGGACGACGTAGTTCTCCGGACTGGCGCTCATGGACCGACCGGCTCCTTGACGATCGATTCGCGCCGGCCGGGGCGTTTGCGGCGGCGCGGGACGCCGCTGACCGGGTCCTCGTCGCCGGCGATCAGCACGACGCCGATCACCGACACCATCAGGATGAACGCGGTGACCTCGAACGGCAGCAGGTTGGTCGTGAACAGCGCCGCGCCGAAGTTGCCGACGCTGCCGAACGCGTTCGCGTCGCCGGTCACGCCGAGCGGCGCCGTCCCGCCGGACTGCTCCGCCACGACCCGCACCGGCGTGCGGATCGCGGTGAGCGCGACCGCCGCCAGCGACAGCACCGCGAACACGACCGCCGGGTACAGCACGAAGCGCGCGCGGTTCGGCCCGACGTCGAACGGGCGCACGCCGCTCGAGAGCAGCGCGATGACGAACACGAACAGGATCAGGATCGCGCCGCTGTAGACGACGATCTGGATCACCGCCAGGAACTCCGCCTGCAGCTCGAGGTACAGCGCCGCCAGGCACACGAAGTTCACCAGCAGCCCGACCACCGAGTACACCGGCTTCCGCGCGGTCACCGTGAAGACGGCGCTCGCGATCAGCAGCACGGCGAGGATCCAGAACGCGATCATCCCTCGGTCCCCGGCGCGCGTCCGTCGGCCGGCGTCCGCTGCAGCGTGAGTCCCTTCGGGTTCTCCTTGAGCACCTTGCCGCGGTGCGTGGCGTCGTAGCCGGCGATGATGTCGACCGTGTCCTTCTGCCGGAACACGCCGCCGAGATCGGCCGGGATGCCGTTGGGGCGCTCGTCGGGCGGCGTGCCGAGCCCCGCCTCGGGCGGCACCAACAGCCGGTCTTTCGCGTAGACCAGGGCGCCGCGGCGGTAGTCGGCCATCTCGAAGCGCGGCGTCAGCACGATGGCGTCGGTCGGGCACGCCTCCTCGCACAAGCCGCAGAAGATGCAGCGCAGCTCGTCGATCTCGTAGCGCGCCGCGTAGCGCTCGCCGGGCGAGCGGCGGTCTTCGGGCGAGTTCTCCGCACCGATGACGGTGATCGCGTTCGCCGGGCAGGCGATCGCGCACAGCTCGCAGCCGATGCAGCGCTCCTTGCCGTCGGCGTAGCGCCGCAGCTCGTGCAGCCCGTGGAAGCGCGGCGCGTGCTCCTTGCGCACCGACGGGTACTCCACCGTCGGCTTCTTCTTGAACATGTAGCTGAACGTCGTCGTCATCCCGCGCACGAGCGCGCCGACGTTGAAGAGGTTCTTGCGGTTGCCGCGCGTCTTCTCGGTGCGCAGGTTCTCAGGCATGCGTCGGCCACACGGCGACGGCAACGGCCGTCAGGATGAGGTTGAGCGTCGCGACCGGCAGCAGCACCTTCCAGCCGAAGTCCATCAGGCGGTCGTAGCGGAAGCGCGGCAGCGTCGAGCGCAGCCAGATGTAGAAGAACAGAAAGAAGCCCGCTTTCAGGACGAACCACAGAAGGCCGAGCAGCCCGAACGACGGCAGCCCGAACGGCCCGTTCCAGCCGCCGAGGAACAGCAGCGTCGCGAGGCACGAGACGGTGATCATGTTGAGGTACTCGGCGATGAAGAACAGGCCGAACCGCAAGCCGGAGTACTCGGTGTGGAAACCGCCGACCAGCTCGGTCTCGGCTTCGACGAGATCGAACGGCGCGCGGTTCGTCTCGGCGATCGCGGTAATGAGGTAGATGACGAAGCCCAGGAGCTGCGGCAGGATGAACCAGACGCGGTACTGCGCGTTCACGATGTCGCCGAGCGCGGTCGAGCCGGCCAGGATCAGCACGCCGATCACCGACATCGACATCGACAGCTCGTACGAGATCATCTGCGCGGTCGAGCGCACGGAGCCGAGCAGCGGGAACTTCGAGCCCGACGCCCAGCCGGCCAGCGAGATTCCGTAGACGCCGATCGACGTCAGCGAGAAGATCAGCAAGATTCCGGCGTTGACGTTCCCGACCGACCACAGCGTTCCGTCGGCGTTGGCCGAGAACGGGATGATCGCGAACGTCCCCATCGCGCAGATCAGCGAGATGAACGGTGCGAGCCGGTAGATCAGCGGGTCGGCGGTCTCCGGCGTGAGGTCTTCCTTGAACATCATCTTGACCGCGTCGGCGGCCGGCTGCAGCAGCCCCCACGGCCCGACGCGGTTGGGGCCGGGGCGGAGCTGCATCCAGCCCATGACCTTGCGCTCGGCGAGCATCGAGTACGCGAACGTCGTGATCACGACGAACAGCACGATGACCGCTTTGATCAGCACGATCAGCCAGATCGGCACGGCGCTCATGCGGTCACCAGCGCCTTCTCGAGGCGCACGGACGGCGACGGGCCGAGCGCGTTGAGCGGCGCCGCGACCAGGCCGGCGACGAGCGCGACGGCGTCCCTCGGGACGTGCACGCCGATGCGCACGGTGAGGTCGCGCAGCGTCGCGCCGTTCGCGCCGGTGACCGCGATGCGGTCGCCTTCGACGACGCCGAGCGCGCGCGCGGTATCGGGATGGAGTCTCGCGTGCGGCGGCGTGCGCAGCTCGGCGATCGCCGGGTCGAACGCGAGCGTTCCGCCGCCGGTGAAGATCGCCGCTTCGGGGATCACGCGCAGCGTGCCGGCGGCCGGCGCGGCTGTCGACCGCACGTACATCGGCGGCGGCATCGCTTCGGCGGGCGCCGTGCGAACCTGTTCGTGAATGGTCGCTTGGAGGGTGTCGGGGAACGGCAGCTCGACGCCGAGGCGCTCGGCGAGGTCGACGATCACGTCCCCGTCGGCGACGACACCGTCCGGCGCCCGCACGCTCGCGACGACCGGCAGCACGTCGCCGGCCAGATCGGTCGTCGTGCCGCTCTTCTCGAACGCGCTGCACACGGGGAGGATCAAGTCGGCGAACTCCGCGGTCTCCGTCAGGAAGAGATCGGTGACGACGACGAACGGCGTGGCGCGGAGCGCTTGTTCGACGAGCGCGCGGTCGGGATGCTGCAGCACCGGGTTCGCGCCCAAAATCACCAGCACGTCGAGCTTGCCGTCGCGCGCGGCTTCGAGCATCTGCTTCGCGTTCAAGCCGCCGTCGCGCGGCCGCAGGCCGAGCGCGTCGGCGCCGCGGCCGTTCGGTGCCTCGGGCAGCACGTAGTACTGCACGCCGCCGGCCGTCGTGCCGAGCTCGTGCAGCGGCGCGGTCAGCTCCGGACCGCCCTCGAACGCCACCCCGTCCCAGATCATCGCGACCGGGCCTTCCGCACCGCGCAGCGCTTCGCGCAGCTCATCGACGGTGTTCGCGTGCGTCTCGGCGACGAAGCTGTCCGCGGTGTAGTCGCCGACCGAGATCAGGCGCGCTCCGTTGCGCGAGACCGCCTTGCGGATGCGCAGATCGAGGACCGGCGCGAGCTGCGAAGGCGGGCGGCCCAGCGTGACGATGGTCTTCGCGTTCTCGAGATCGACGTGGCTCGCGAACGAACCGTGGTGCGCGAGGATCTGCGCGCCGACGCGGTGATCGATGTTCTCGACGCCCAGCGCGCGGAACAGTTGCGCGGCGTAGACGATCTCTTCGTTCAGCAGCCGTCCGCCGCCGAGCACGCCGATCCGCGCGGGTCCGCCGGCCGCGATCGCGGCTTTCAACTTGTCGGCCCATAGCGCGAGCGCGTCGTCCCAATCGATCTGCACCCACGCCGGCGCCGCCCCCGCGTCGCCCGACGGCGTTTGCTTGAGCAGCGGCATCGTGAGCCGGCGGTCGTCGTTGACGAAGCCGATGTTGTAGCGGCCGCGGTCGCACAGCCACGAGTCGGAGAGGGCGTCGTCCTCGGTGACGCTCATCGTGCGCAGCAGCGTGTTGCCGCGCTCGTCGACGTGCATCTGGCAGCCGACGCTGCACTGCGTGCACGACGTGGTCGTGCGGTGGTTGTCCCACGGGCGCGAGCGAAAGCGATAGGTTTTCGAGGTGAGCGCGCCGACCGGGCACAGCTCGGTGACGTTCCCGGTGAAGTCCGAGACGTACGGCTTGCCGGTGGCGGTCGCGATGATCGTGTGCGCGCCGCGGTCGTCGGTGCGCAGCGAGTCCTCGCGCGTGATGATCTGATCGAAGCGCACGCAGCGCTGGCAGACGATGCAGCGCTCTTCGTCGAGCACGATCGTCGGCCCGAGGTCGACCGCCTTCGGCTTCGGCGTCTTCGGCTCGATCATGCGCGAGCTGCCCGGGCCCCACGCCATCGCGTAGTCCTGGAGATCGCACTCGCCGCCCTTGTCGCAGATCGGGCAGTCCAGCGGGTGGTTCAGCAGGAAGAACTCGAGGATCGCGCGCCGCCCGTCGTCGACGCGCGGGTTTTGCGTGCGAACCTTCATCCCTTCGGCGACGGTCGTGTTGCACGCGATCTGCAGCTTCGGCATCCCCTCGATCTCGACCAGGCAGATGCGGCACAGTCCGGCCGGCCCGAGCTTCTCGTGGTAGCAGTAGACGGGGATGTCGGTGTGGATCGTCTTCGCGGCTTCGACGATCAGCGTGCCCTTCGGAACGCGCACCTCGACGTCGTCGATCGTCAGCGTGACGAGATCGGTCTGCTGCTGCGGAACGGTGGCGGACACTTAAACGGCGACTTTCTCGGGTGCTCGCGGCTTGATGTACGCGCGGAACTGGTCCTCGTAGCGGGTGATCACCGAAGCCAGGAAGGGTTCGATCGAGTCGCCGAGCGCGCAGAGGTTCAGGCCGGTGAGCTGGTGCGCGGCGGATTTGATCACGTCGATGTCGGAGTCGACGCCGCGTCCCGCGATCACGCGCTCCAGCGTCTTCTGGATCCAGTGGCCGCCTTCGCGGCACGGCGTGCACTGGCCGCACGACTCGTGCGAGAAGAAGCGGATCAGCGTGTACGCCGCTTTGACGAAGTCGGTCGTGTCGTCGAAGACGACCATCGCGCCGGAGCCGAGCATCGAGCCGGCCTTCGAGACCGAGTCGAAGTCGTACGGCACGTCGAGGTGCTCTTCGAACAGACATGCGGACGAACCGCCGCCGGGCTGCACGCCCATGAACGTCCGCCCGGGGCGCAGGCCGCCGGCGCAGTCGTAGATGAGCTGCCGAATCGTCGTGCCCATCGCGACTTCGTAGTTGCCGGGCTTCGCGACGTGGCCGGAGATCGAGACGACCTTGTATCCCGGCGAGCGCTCCGGCCCGACCTTCGCGAACCACTCCGGGCCGTTCTTCATGATGTACGGCAGGTACGCGAGCGTCTCGACGTTGTTCACCACCGTCGGCTGCCCGTAGAGCCCTTTGAGCGCCGGGAACGGCGGTTTCAGGCGCGGTTCACCGCGTTTGCCTTCGAGCGAGTTGAGCAGTCCCGTTTCCTCGCCGCAGATGTACGCGCCGGCGCCGCGGTGGATCGTGAACTCCAGGCGTTTTCCGGTGCCGAAGATGTTCTCCCCGAGGAAGCCGGAGGCGCGCGCCTGCGCGACCGCGTCGCGCATGATCTCGTAGCCGCGCTTGAACTCACCGCGGACGTAGATGAACGCGTGGTCGCAGCCGATCGCGTACGCGCCGATCAGGATGCCCTCGATGATCTGGTGCGGCGTCTCCTCGAGCAGCATGTGGTCCTTGAACGTGCCGGGCTCGGCCTCGTCGCAGTTGCACACCATGTAGCGCGTCTTGATGGCGGCTGGGAGAAACGCCCACTTGCGGCCGGTCGGGAAACCGGCGCCGCCGCGGCCGCGCAAGTTCGAGCCGGTGCAGAGATCGGAGACCTCTTTCGGCGACATCTCCGTGACGGCGCGGCGGAGCTGCTCGTAGCCGCCCTGGTCCCGGTAGACCGCGAGGTCGCGCAGGTTCAGTTGGCCGATCCCCTTGGTGAGGACGGGGGTGATCAGGTCGGTCGCCATCTAGTGGTGTCCGTTCCCCGAAATTTCGGGCCGGAGCTGCGTCTCGTGGACGAGCCGCTCGGCCGAGCGCGTCTCGTACTGCGGGCGGCCGACGATCAGGTCGAACATCTGCATCCCGGACGCGTCGCCGATGCCGCCGGCGTTGTTCGGGTTCGACTGGTCGAGCGCGCCGGCGGACTTGCGACCGGTGTCCTGCTCGACTTTCCACGTGCGGCCCGGCTTTTGGGTCTGGACGAGCGGTTTGATCTCGTATGTGCCGGCGCGGATCGCGGCGATCATCGCGTCGACCGACTCGCGGGTGAGGTCGTAGACGAACTCGAGGTTCACCTGCGCGCACGGGGCGCGGTCACATGCGGCGAGGCACTCGACCTCTTCGTAGGAGATCAGGCCGTCGGCGGTCGTCTCGAGGTGCGCGATCCCGAGCTGCCGGCGGGCGTAGGCCATGATGTCCTCGGCGCCGTTGAGCAGGCACGAGAGGTTCCGGCAGATCTGGATCATGTACTTGCCGACCGGCCTGCGGAACAGCAGCGTGTAGAACGAGATCGTCGATTCCACGGTCGCCAGCGTCTCGCCGACATGGTGGGCGATCGCGGTGAGCGCGTTCGCCGAGACGAACCCTTCGTGTTCTTGGAACAGGTGGGCGAGCGGGATCAGCGCGGAGCGGCGCTGCTCGTACTGCGCGACGATGCGCTCGATCTCGGGGAGCAGACGAGCGTGGAGCTCATCGAAAGGGTCGCCCTGCCGCCGCGTGTACGGCGACCATGAGGCGAGCGCTTCCCCGGCGGTGCGCGTCGGTCCGGGATGCACGCCGGTCGCGGCGTCGGCCTGCGTGCTCACCGCATACCGGCCTGGAAAAACGGAAGATGACGAAGGACCCGCGACATGGACCGGCCTGCCTTCGGAATGTAAAGGGCCTGTGCCTTCGGCTGATTGTCGCGTCGACGCGCACACCGGGAGCAAGCAAGCCGGGAGCAGCGTCCTCCCAGCGCGAAACCAGCGCTTGGCCTTGCCGCAACGGATCAGATTCTTCGACTCGAACGGAACTCGACGCGCTTCGTCCGCTGAGCGGCGAACAGATCACGCTGCTCTGGCCGCATTGGCGCGCCGAAGACGCGCTGTACGTCTATAGCACCAACTCGTGTAGTGGCGGAATTGGAGCGGCGTCACCTTGAACCGGCCTTCGAACAGCCCACGGGAACGCTGCACCGCCCGAGGCGACGGGAGGACGTACGACCGCAGTGAGCTGCGGGCCGGTTACGTGTTGAAGCTTCCGGTCAGGATTGCGAGCTGACACGTGTCGTCGTAGATCTGCGTTTGGTAGTGCGTTCCCGGTTGGAGCGCGGGGACGGTCGCACGCATCTGCGTGACCACACCGGACGGCGGCGGCGACGGGGTCGCGGCGCCCGGCGGCGGCGCTGCGTCGGCCAGCGTGCCGCCTTCGAGCGTACCGTTCGTACCGACGATGAGGTGCAGCTTCACGGTCGCGGGAGCCACGTGTGAGGTCACCATGAAGTACAGCTCCGTCGTCGTCGCCGGGACGCCGGTCGAGCCGGGCGGGGGATAGACGAGCTGTGACGACGGCGTGAGATTGTCGGGTCTCCCGCAGAGCTGCGGCGACGCGGAGACCGCGGCCGCGCCGCCGGACGAATCCCTCACCGTCACGGTGGCGGCGGCTCCCGTGCCGTGCGAGATGGGGTAGACGAGCAAGTTCGCGTTCGTTGCCGACGAGGCGGTCACCGAGGCACCGACGGCCGTCGGGTCGGAGACGGTGATGGTGAACGTCCCGGTGAGCGGGGCGCTCGCGACGAGCGCGACGGCCTGAGGCGACGGGAACGGAGCGGGACCCGAGAACGTGAACGTCGCCGGGCTCGCGGAGAGAACCGGCGGTGAGCCCGGGCTTCCGGCGCTCGCGACAGCGGACGAACCGCCGGAACAGCCTGCCGCTGCGATTCCAACGATGCAGGTCACCGTGAGCGCGGTCGGACCGGCGCAGCGGCGCATCAAAGATCCCTGAGACGAAGCGGCGTTCATCCCTCGGCCGTTCGGCGAATGTGTTCAGCCTCCCACGCGCGCACGAGCGGGATGCGGCGCTCGACGAACGGCAAGAATCCGCCGGCGAGATATTCCTTGCGCAGCGGATCGAGTGCGAACGAGACCGCGCGCGCCGGCGCGCCCTCGCGCGGCGCGAGCTCCAGCGTCTCCGCAACCAGATCGGCCGAGAGCGACGGCGCCGCGAGCAGCGCTTCGATCTCCGTCGCCGGGACGGCGATCGGGACCAACCCGTTGTTGTACGCGTTCTCCTCGAAGATGCGCGCGAAACTGATCGCGACGACGGCGCGGATCCCGCGCTGCAGCAAGGCCCAGACGGCGTGCTCGCGCGAGCTGCCGCAGCCGAAGTTCTCGCGGGCGACCAGCACCACCGCGTCGGGGTGCGCGGCGAGCAGCTCCGCGCTTCCCGGAACGCCGGAGAGTGCGATCGCGGCGAGGTTCGCGGTGTTCATTCCGACGAGATAGCGGCCCGGCGTGATCTGATCGGTGTCGACGTTCGCGCGGTCGAGCGGGAGCACCGGGCCGGCGATCGTCATGCGAGCGCCTCGGCGCGAACCGCATCCAGCTCGTCGGCGGTCGCGAGCCGTCCGAGGACCGCGCTCGCCGCCACGTGGGCGGGCGCGGCCAGGTGGACGCGGCCGCCCTCGCCCATGCGGCCCGGGAAGTTGCGGTTCGACGACGACGCGCAGCGCATCCCCGGCGCAAGGACGCCCATCGAGAGCCCGCAACACGCTCCGCAGGTCGCATGCGTCCACAGCGCGCCCGCGTCCCCGAACACCTCGTGCAGTCCTTCGCCCTCCGCCGCGCGGCGCACGCGTTCCGAGCCGGGCGTGACGATCGTCGGGACGCTGACGCGGCGTCCGCGCAGCACGTCCGCCGCGGCGCGTAGATCGGAGAGGCGCGCGTTCGTGCACGAGCCGATGAAGGCCTGATCGATCTCGAGCCCGCGCAGCCGCTGTCCGGCGGAGAGGCCCATGTACTCCAGCGCCGCGGGGTCGGCGCCGGCCGGGATGGGATCGTCGATCGGCATCGACTCACCGGGATTCGTCCCCCACGAGATCATCGGCCCGAGCGCGGCCGCGTCGATCTCCAGCGTCGCGTCGTAGCGCGCGTGAGGATCGGCGCGCAGCGCCGGGTCCGGAACGACGCCGGCGCCGGCCGCCGCGAGGTATGCGTACGTCGTCGCATCGGCGGCGATGATCCCCGTCGTCGCACCGGCTTCGACCGCCATGTTGCACAGCGTCAGGCGCTGATCCATCGTCAACGCGTCGATCGCTTCGCCCGTGTACTCCAGCACGTAGCCGACGCCGCCCCGGAATCCGAGCGACTGCGCAACGTGCAGCGCGAGGTCCTTCGCGGTCGCGCCGCGCGCGAGCCGCGAGGTCACATTGACGCGCATCACCTTCGGCCGTTTGATCACCAGCGCGCCGCCGAGCATCGCGCCCTCGAGCGACGTCGTGCCGACGCCCAGCGCGATCGCCCCGAAGGCACCGAGCGTGCAGGTGTGGCTGTCGCTGCAGCACACCGTCGTCCCCGGGGTGACGTAGCCGCGCTCGCCGACGACGACGTGGCAGATGCCGCCGTCGCCGAGGTCGTACATCCGCACGCCGTTGCGCCGCGCCCACAGCCGGAGCGCCTGCGCCTGCGCCGCCGAGTCGCCGTCCTTCGCCGGCGCGATGTGATCGGTGACCGCGACGATGCGGCTCGGGTCGTACAGCCTTCCGCCGAACCGCTCTTCGATGTCGAGCGCGGCCTTCGCGCCGAGCAGCTCGTAGAGCACGATGCGGTCGGCGAAGAGCAGCGCGCTGTCGCCGGGGAGCGCCTGCACGACGCGGCGCTCCCACACCGCGTCAAAGTACGTCCCGCGCTCGGCGTCCATCCCGGGCACGCCTTCGCGGCGTGCCCGGGATTGTCCGCGCCGCTAGGCGCGCCCCCGCCGGATCACTGCAGCGCCGCGTACAGCCGTGCGATGTCGAAGCTGCCCATCCCGGTCGTGTAGTCATACTTGGGCAGCGACGTGTACGCGCCGTTCGTCCCCGTCAGGATGTCGTGGAACGGGCCGTAGAGCTGCGTCGGCGGCGCGGTGCCGAGCTGCTGCGGCGAGCTGCGGCCGTAGATCGCGTAGAGCAGCGGCGGCGCGAATCCCAGCGCGTTGCCGTGCGCGCTCTGCATGCGAGCGTAGACGCCCGCCGCCATCGGCGAGGCGAGGCTCGTCCCGCCGTTGATGTACGAGACGCCGCCCATGTACGTCAGGCCGCCCGTCTCGATCCCGGCGTCGTACGCGACGTCCGGGACGCCGCGGAAGGTGTACCCGACCGGCGTCGTCCCGACGATCTGCACGCCTTGCTCCCAGTACGGCGAGTACTCGAACTGGCTCAGGCCGCCGCCGCCCGACTGCCAGGCGTCTTCGCCCAGATACGTGCCGTCGACGTTGCTGAACAGATCGGTGCCGCCGACCGCGACCGCATACGGCGATGCGGCCGGGTACTCGACCATCGGGACGCCGCCGACGCCGCCGTTCGGCGGAACGCCCGCGACGCCGCAGTACGCGCCGGTGTCGCCGGTCGAAGCGAAGAGCGTCTGGCCTTGCACGGCCGCCTCGACCAGCACCATGTCGCCGGCGAGCATATCGCCGGAGATGTACGGGAAGGCTTCGCAGCCGCCGACCGAGGCGTTCATCACCGGGTCGACATCGTCGGAGACCCAGCGGTTCATCGCGAGCACCAGGTCGGAGAACGCGAGCGACGACGCGACGTACAGGTCGAGCTGCTTGACGTTGTACGCCATCCCTTGCACGTAGGTCATGTCGAGGATCCACTCGCTGTTGCCGGCGGTGTCGGTGCCGGCCGGGCCGACGTGGATCATGTTCACCGGAACCTGCGGCATCCCGAAGTTCGTCTCGTTGTCGCGGAAGTCGGTGACGGCGCCCGACGGGTCGCCTTCGGTGAAGATCGCGACCGGCGTGTTCGCCGCCGGCGGCGTGTCGCCGGCGTCGTATGCGATGTTGAAGGTCGCCGGATCGTAGAACCGCGGGCAGACCGCCGTGCCGGTCGTCGTGTTCACGCCCTTGGTGCAGCCGTTCGGGTTCGGCTGGCCGCCGGGTCCGAACGTCGCCGGCTTCACCGATCCGGCGGAGCGCGACACCGCCCCGGGCTTGTAGCCGGGCGCGTTCGTGAGGCCGAGCACCGCGACGACGTTTCCGCCGAGCGCGTTCGGGACGTACGCCGGCTGCGTGTTCGCGAAGTACGTCTTTCCGCTCACGTTGTAGGCGTGCAGCGAGGTGTTGAACGCCTTCTCGACGTTCGCGGCGCTCGCCGTGCCGGTGATGAGCAGGTTGTTCGGGGCGGGGGTGACGTTCGAGAAGCCTTGCTGCTGCAGGTATGCGACGGCCGAGCCGACCTGCGCTTGTGAAGGACCGAACTGGCTGACGAAGCTCGCGCGGGAGAGGCGCTGGTGCGCGGCGATCGCCGCTTTGGCGCCGTCGATGTTGCGCATCTGCAGTGCCAGAACGACCTGCACTTGCTTGGCGCGGTCGAGTTGCCCCAGGTCGGAGGCGTTCGCGAGCGCGAGCGCGCCGGTGCCGGTCGCCGCCCACCCCGCGGGCGCCGCAGCGACGGCCTTGGGCCGGGTGGTATGTGCGCCGGAGAGCGTCCCCGACCCGGACGCGGCGGAGGCGCCGGCCGGCGGAAGGCTCGACAAGGCGCCGTGGCCGCCGGAGCACGAGGCGGTTGCGATCAGGGCGACGACGGCGAGAGCCGCGGATTTGTTCATCGGGTTCCTCCTACGCTGTAGCCTAGGAGCTCCGACGGGCCGGCCCCATACACAAAATCGGGTAGGACGGGGCGGCGGGGGCCGCGAGCGAACGCGCGCGGCATGGCAACCTTGGGATGGATCGGGCTCGGCGACATCGGGACGCCGATGGCCCTGCGGCTGATCGGCGCCGGGCACCGCGTCGTGGTATGGGGCCGAACCCGCGAACGGCTGCAGCCGGCGCTTGACGCCGGGGCGACCGCCGCGGCATCACCCGCCGAGCTGGCGGCGCGATGCGAGAGCGTGCTGCTCTGCGTGACCGACGGCGACGCGGTCGAGGAGGTCGTCTTCGGGCCGAAGGGGGTCGCCGAAGGCGCGCCGCGCGGGAGCCTGATCGTCGATCACTCGACGATCCATCCCGAGACGGCGCGCCTCGCGTCGCGGCGGCTCGGCGGCGCCGGCGTCGGCTGGGTCGACGCGCCGGTCTCCGGCGGCGCGATCGGCGCGGCTGCGGCGACGCTCTCGGTGTTCCTGGGCGGGGCGGATGCGGATGTCGAGCGCGTGCGCCCGTGGATCGCCGCCTACGCGGGCCGCGTGACGCACATGGGTCCGGTCGGCTCGGGACAGATCGCGAAGTCGTGCAATCAGGCAGTCGTCGCCGCCGGCGTCGGGCTGTGGGCCGAGGTGATCGCCTATGCGCGCCGGTGCGGACTCGATCCGCACGTGATGATCGACGCGCTCGAAGGCGGATGGGCCGATTCGGCGATCCGGCGCGTCCACGCGCACGACATCGCCGACACGACGTTCCGGCGCACGCCGGGGCTAATTCTGTTGAAAGACCTCGACATCGTCGGAGACATGGCGCGCAGCACGAAATCGCCGATGCCGATGACCGAAACGGTCACGACGCTGTTTCGTCTGCTCCTCGCGCAAGGGCACGAGCCCGGCAGCTTCGGCTCGATCATGCAGCTCTATCGCGAGCGCTTGCCGTGACCGAGGTGCCAGCCGTGCTTCGGACAGGCGTAGAGATGGAGTCGCGCGCTCATCGCCGGGATCGCGCGTTCGGCGAGCTTCTTCGTCGCGAAGGCGGCCTTCGGCGAGCCGTTCTTGTTGTAGCAGGTGCGCGAGCCGCCGCTCTTCCGCGTCATCGCGTCTCGAGCCGCGCAGCGGACTGCACGATGATGGGGACGGCGAAGTCGACCAGCTCGCGCGCACCGAAGAGATACGACTCGGCGTCGCCGACGCGGCCGCGGCGCGGCGCGCCGCTCGCGATGAAGCGCTCCATGATCTGCGCGAAGAAGCGTTCTTCCCACTCGCGCACGCCGGTGCTGCTGTCGTACTCCGTGTACTCGACCCAGGTCCGCACGCCGTCGACCAGCAGCGGCGCTTTCACGTGCACCACCCGCTTGTCAGCGATGGGCGCGATCGCCTCGGCGTAGTGCAGCAGCGTGACCTCGTCGAGGTCTGAACCGATCAGCAGCACCTTGCCCTCGGCATACAGGCGCTCGAGCGGCGAGCCGATGCCGTGCCCGTCGGCGAGGGACGCGGGCGTGAGGAGATCGTCCGTGCGCGGTCCGTAGGCCGCCATGCGTGCGCCGACGTGCGCGCTGCAGCGGACGCCGGGGCGCGAGCGAAAGATCTCGGCGAGTGCGCCGAACTCGCGGCTCGCCCGCGCGGTGGCCGGATCGAACGGCGGGCACTCGGCGAGGAACAGCGCCTCTTCTTCGGGGCTGAAATAGGCACGGCCGACGTCGTCGAAGGGGCTCTCGCAGCCGACGTACATCAGCATCGTGCCGGCCGGCCCAATCGCGTCGAAGACCGCGTCGATCAGCGCGTCGGCGCCGCCCAGGATGGGTTTCCCCACGGCTCGCAGCGATGCGTGGATCATCACGGTGTCGCCCGGTGCCAGGCCGATCGTGGCGGCGTCACGGGCGAGTTGTGCGCGGGTGATCCACCGGGATGCTGGTGTCATGAGTGCGTGATGCGGACGTGCGGGCGCGATGGCGTCGCACCCTTCGACAAGCTCAGGCTGACATTGGGGCGGGGCGTTAGCGGTCGACTTCGCCGAAGACGGGGTCGAGGGAGCCGATCATCACGACCATGTCGGCGATGAGCTCGCCGATCGCGATCTTTTTGAGGACTTGGAGATTGTAGAGCGAGGGCGGGCGGGTGCGGACGCGCCAGGGGCGGTTGTCGCCGTTCGAGACGACGTAGTAGCCGAGCTCGCCGCGCGGGCCCTCGACGGCCTGGTAGACGTCGCCGGGCGGGACGCGGAACGATTCGGAGACCAGCTTGAAGTGGTGGATCAGCGCCTCCATCGAGAGCGCGATGGTCTCCTTCGGCGGCGGCGCGAACTTCGTGTCGGTGATCTGCCACGGGCCGGGCTCGTCGAGCTCCTTGCGCACCTGGCGGATGATCCGCATCGACTCGTCCATCTCGTCGAGACGCACGAGGAAGCGCGCGTACGCGTCGCCTTCGGTGCGCACCGGCGCGTCGAACTCGTAGTTCTCGTAGCCGGAGTACGGGAACGCTTTGCGCACGTCGTACGCGATCCCGGTCGCGCGCAGCGTCGGACCGGTCAGGCTCCAGTCGACGGCGTCTTGCGCCGAGATGATGCCGACGTCGATCATGCGGTCTTGCAGGATCGGGTTTTTCTGCAGCAGGCGGCGGACGTCGCGCATCCGCGGCTCGTACATCTCGATCAACGCGTCGAGCTTTCCGAGGAAACCCTGCGGGAGATCCTGCGCCAGCCCGCCGACGCGGATGTAGTTGGGGTGCATGCGAGCGCCGCCCGACATCTCGAACAAGTCGAGGATGCGCTCGCGCAGGTCGAAGCAATAGAAGAATCCGGTCAGCGCGCCGAGGTCGATCCCGCCGGTGCCGAGCCAGACGCAGTGCGAGGCGATCCGCGAGAGCTCGCTGAGCAGCACGCGGATGCGCTGCGCGCGCTCCGGGATCTGCGTATCGATGCCGAGCAGCTTCTCGACCGCGAGGTAGTAGCAGAGCGCGTTCGTGAGCGGCGAAAGGTAGTCCATCCGCTCGATGACGGTCGACGCCTGCGACCAGAACAGGTTCTCGGCGCTCTTCTCGATCCCGGTGTGCAGGTAGCCGATCTCCGGCGACGCCTTGGTGACGATCTCCCCTTCGATCTGGGTGATGATCTGCAGCACGCCGTGGGTCGAGGGGTGCTGCGGCCCCATCGAGAGCACCATGCTGCTGTCGGTGCGCTCGATGACGTCGACGGCGTAGCCGCCGGCGGCTTCCGGCGCGGCGCTCGACATCGTCACTTCGGTTCGTCCTTCTGCGTGTTGAGGTTGACCGGGCGCTGCGCGAGCTCGCCCGGCGTCGCGGCGCCGCCGGTGACCGATCCGCCCGGGTGCTTCGCGCTCTGCGCCGCGGCGGCCGGGTCGGCGGCACCGTGGAACTCGCTGCGGCCGCGCGCCTGCGCGATCTGCTTCTGGAGCGCCGCGGCGGTGCGTCCCGACGCCGGCGTCCCCGCGCCGACGTTCGACTTGAGCGCGAACGACGGGCGCGGCGTGCGCTCGCGCGCCGGGCCGCGCAGCGGATAGTCCTTGCGCAGCGGATAGCCCTCCCAGTCGTCGGGCATCTGGATGCGACGCAAGTCCGGGTGGCCGGCGAAGCGGATCCCGTACAGGTCGAAGACTTCGCGCTCGGCCCAATCGGCGCTCGGCCACAGGTCGGTCACGCTCGGAAGTTCCGGCGCCTTCTCCGGGACGCCGCACAGCACGCGCACGCGTTCCGGCGTGCCGACCTCCGCGATGCCGGCGACGCGCGCGGGGAGCCGCAAGAGATGGTAGACGACGTCGAAGCGCGCCGGCTCCCGGCCGGGATAATCGGCGGCGCCGACGTCGAGCAGCATCGTGAACCCGTCGTCCTTCAGGCCCTGGAGCGTCGCGCGCACCTCGTTCGGCGTGACGCGCACGATCCGCGCGTCGGCGATCTCAGGGCGAACGGCGGTCGGGTCGAGGGCGGTCGCCCCCGCGGGCGGCGCTTGTGAGCTCGGCATTCAGAGGTGCTCCGGTGATCAGGCGCGGGCGAGGATGCCGCCGCGGCCGCCTTGTTTGATCTGCTGCTGAATGAGGTTGACGGCGTAGAGGAGGCCGTCGGGCGTCGGCGGGCAGCCCGGAACGTAGACGTCGACCGGGACGATCGTGTCGACGCCCTGGACGATCGCGTAGTTGTCGAAGACGCCGCCGCTCGACGCGCAGGCGCCCATCGAGATCACCCACTTCGGGTCGGCCATCTGGTCGTAGAGACGGCGCACGATCGGCGCCATCTTCTGCGCGACGCGGCCGGAGACGATCATCAGGTCGGCCTGGCGCGGCGACGCGCGGAAGACTTCCGATCCGAAGCGCGCCATGTCGTACTCCGGCGCCGTCGCGGTCATCATCTCGATCGCGCAGCAGGCCAGCCCCATCGTCAGCGGCCAGACGCTCGAGGACTGCGCCCAGCGCGCCACCGAGTCGACCGTCGTCAGAAGAAAATCGCCGCCGCTGTTGCCGCCTAGCGCCACTGGAAACCGCCTCTCTTCCAGACGTAGGCATACCCGACCGCGAGCACGATCACGAAGATGAGCATCTCCGCCAGACCGAACAGGCGCAGGGCGTGCATCTGCACCGCCCACGGATAGAACGAGGCGGCCTCGACGTCGAAGATCACGAACAGCATGGCGATCAAGTAGAAGCGGACCGGGAACCGGCCCGAGACGTCCGAGGTCGGTTCGACGCCGCACTCGTAGGCTTCCGACTTGACCGGATTCGGTTTCTTGCGGGCCAGGACGCCCGGTAACAGGCAGAATCCGACCGCGGCGACGAACGCGACGGCGAGATAGATAGCGACCGGACCATAGGGAGACACGACCTGAAAGTATACACGAACCCGCTACGGCGCGCCTCCGTCCTCGGGCTGGTCGTCGCCGCCGCGGTCGGCTTGCTCGGCGCCAAGGGCTGCGAGAACCCCAACCCCCAGGGCGTCACCGACACCGGCAGCGTGGTCGGCACGATCGTCGATGCGAAGAATCCCACCATTCCGGTGCAGACCGCGACGATCCAGATCGGCGTCCAGGTAACCCGGCTCTCGCCCGCCGACCAAGGCAAATTCACGATGAACAACGTGCCGACCGGGACGCAGACGATCCAAATCAGTTCGCCCGGCTACACGACCTACTCGACCCAGGTGGTCGTCCGCAAGGCGCAGACCTCCGAGCTCAACGTGATCGGGCTGGCCTCGGCGACCGGGTTGTAGCGGCGGCAGGCTAACCCTTCGCGCCGCTCGCGGGTCGTAGGCGGCGTGCTCGTGGTCGACGTTCTCGTGGGGCTGGCCGGCGCGGCGATCGTCGTCGCGTCGCTGGCCGACCTCTTCATGTCGCTGATCGTGCCGCGCTCCGTCGGCGGCCGATTCCGTCCCAGCGCGCTGCTGTCGCGCTACGGCTGGCAAGCGTGGCGCAGCGTGGCGCTTCGGATCGCGGACCCGGAACAGCGCGAGGACACGCTGGCGGTCTTCGCGCCGACCTTCATCGTGACGCTGCTGCTGTACTGGGTGCTCTCGGCGATCGTCGGCTACGGGCTGATGTTCTGGGCGCTGCGCGCCGGGCTTCAACCGGAGCCGCGGCTGGGCGGCGCGATCTACTTCGCCGGAGCGTCGCTGCTGACGATCGGGTACGGCGACATCGTCCCGCTGCACTGGTACACCCGCGCGCTCGCGCTGGTGGCGGCCGGCGGCGGGCTCGCGACGTTCGCGATCGTGACGACCTTCCTGTTTCAGACCTTCGGTGCGTTTCAGCGGCGCGAAGCGTTCGTCATGACGATCTCGGAGCGGACCGGCGCGCCGCCGAGCGGCGTCGAGTTCGTGATCCGCCACCTGAAGCTGGAGCTGATGGACGACGTCGGGCAGATCCTGCGCGAGTCCCAGCGCTGGATCGCGGAAGTGATGGAGACGCACCTCGCCTATCCCGTGCTGACGTACTTCCGCAGCAGCCACGACGACGAGTCGTGGGTCGGCACGCTCGGCGCGCTGCTCGACGCCTCGACGCTGCTGCTCACGACGCTCGACATGGATCATCGCGGCCAAGCCGAGATGACGCTGCGGCTCGGGACGCACCTCGTGCGTGATTTCGCCGGCTTCTTCCGGCTCTCGAGCCCGGACAGCGCCGACATCGACTACGACGAGTTCGTCACCGCGTATGCGACGCTGCGCGACCTGGGTGCCTCGATGCGCCCGATCGAGGACGCCTGGCCGGCGTTCTGCGCGAAGCGCGCGACCTACGCCGTCCCGCTCGACGCGATGGCGCGCTGGTGGCGAATCCCGCCGGCCCGCTGGATCGGCGACCGCTCGCGCGTCCGCCAGCACGTCAACGTCGGTGCCGCAAGGTGACCCGGCTCCGCGCCGCGCTCAGCGGCGCGTGGCTTGGACGCGCGGGTGCGAGGCGAGAAAGCGCGTCGCGGCGTCGATCGGGGTCGCGAAGCCGATCGCGCGCTCTTCGTCGAAGCGCGACTCGGCGATGCCGATGACCTGCCCGGTCGAGACGTCGAACACGGGGCCGCCGCTTTCGCCGGGGATGATCGGAACGTCGATCTCCAGCGCGCCTTTGCGGACGCTCGCGACCCGGCCGGTGTAGAGCGAGACCGTGCGACCCAGGTGCTCGTCCAGCACCGCGCTAACGGACCCGAGCGGCGGCGGTGACGCAGGCTGCGAGTATGTACGTGGACTATCTTTCGCCTCGGAATGACAGTTTGACGTGGAGCGACGCAGGCGTCGCGACCGCGGTCGCTAACGGCCAGGATGCGACACAAATCGCTTTCCACGAATATGACCACGTGCTTGACTCGCTGGCCGCTTCCGACGGTTCGAGAAATCATCGCGTCCCGCAGCGAGGGGACCTTTCGTTCCCAGCAAATGGAATGGCGTCCGTAACGGTCGGCGGGCAGACGTTTAACTACAACCTTAGTGTCGACGCTCAGTGGCGCGCCTACGAGCATGCAGTGATTCATAACGATCTCGTAAGCACGTTTGGTTCCGACCTGACGGGTGCGCTGCAGAGTGCGGTTCAGGGAGCCCAAGACGGACTTGCCGGAGGACCCAGTGCCTCGTCACCGGCTGCCGTATTCGCACGTGCGAATGCGCGCAACGCCGCGGCACTGTCAGTCCCACCGAATCAGTATCGCTACGCAGGCACATGCACCAAGTCGACATCGAGCGTGGGCCGAGCGCTCGCGGCGGTTGCGTATCCCCATACGAACATAGCTTGTCCGTCCGCGAAAGCGCAGAGCGTCGTGAACGTACTCATTCAGTGCTGCGTCGACTGCAACACGTCTACACCAACCCCGGTGCCGACGCCTATCGCGACCGCAGCACCGACTTCGCCTACCGTCATGCCCGCCGTTTACGACTACGTGTACTCTTGGTACACGCCATGAGGCACTTCGCTCTCGTCATCGCTGCGCTGAGCATCGTTGGGTCACTCGCCGGTGCGCCACTGCGGGCGTCGGCCGGCGAAGTTACATGTTCCGGCCCGCCCGCGCCGGGCGGAGGACGTTCGTTCGCAGAAAACCTTGTGTTCGCGGATGGAGGTCTTCCGATCGATACGAAGGGCGGAGTCCTGGAACTCGGGGTTGACGCGGGGGCAACGGCGTATCTCGTTTATCCGCCGCCGCGCGTCGTGCCGGCAATTCACGCGAGTTTTCGCCGCCTCTCTCCTGAGCGGCGTGCCAGGTACCGCTACCTTTCCGGCCCAGCGCTGTGGAACGCCGACTTCATCGTAACGATGCTTTCCGAATCGGGACCCGTTACGTTCACCGATGGGGCGTTACTCAGGGTGAGCTGGGACGAAGGGCTCTTGGCCCCGGCGTTGAGTGCTTCAATGATTTCCTCGGACGTTACAGAGGCACAACCGCTGCGCGTCGCCACAGAGGATCGGAGCACGGCTTTGATCTCCCTTCCGTCCCGGTTGGCGGAGTGCTCGGCGATCTTGCTAAGAATCGCTCGTTCCGCATAGGATCGCGTCGGCGGTGAGCTAGCGGCGCGTGGCTTGGACGCGCGGGTGCGAGGCGAGAAAGCGCGTCGCGGCGTCGATCGGCGTCGCGAAGCCGATGGCGCGCTCTTCGTCGAAACGCGACTCGGCGATGCCGATGACCTGGCCGGTCGAGACGTCGAACACGGGGCCGCCGCTTTCGCCGGGGATGATCGGAACGTCGATCTCCAGCGCGCCTTTGCGGACGCTCGCGACCCGGCCGGTGTAGAGCGAGACCGTGCGACCCAGGTGCTCGTCGTCGAACGCGTCCGGGATCGGGTAGCCGAGCACGCCGATCGGCGTCCCGGGCGTGACGTGCGCGATGCTGCCGAGCTTCACGGCCGGCTGGTTCTTCAGCGGCACGTCGACGATCGCGAGATCGTCGGCATCACCGGTCGTCGCCACGACGCGCGCCGGCGCGTGCGGGCCGTCGCCGATCGTCGCAACGAGGTTCTTCGCGTCGGCGACGACGTGTGCGCCGGTCAGGATGCGCGTCCCCCACGAGCCGCTCTCGACGACGACGCCGCTGCCGAATCCATCGTCCCACTGCCCTTTGTGCTTCTCCGACGGAATCTTCATCGTGAAGAGCACCACCGAGGGATGGAGCCGCTCGTACGCCGCGACGTAGTGGTCCTTCGCGGGCGCTCGCGGTTGCGGCGCACGCTGCTCGCAGCCCGCCGTCGCGCACGCGAGCGCCAGGGCGGCTACCGCAAATCCGGAGACGGCGCGCGCCGTGCCGCGCCGGGGAGGCATCTACGCCGGAGTCGCGGTGAGGCGCGCGGCGATCGCCGCGCGGAGCCGGTCGATCCCCTCGCCGGTCGTGGCGCTCACCTCGACCGCATCCGGGCCGATCGCTTCCCGCGCGCTCGGGTCGAGGCGGTCGACTTTGTTGAAGACCTCGATCACGGGCTTCTCGTGGAGCTTGAGCTCGCGCAGGATCGCTTCCACCGACGCCTTCTGCCGCGGCCAATCCGGGTTCGACGCGTCGTGAACGTGCAGCAGCAGGTCGGCGGCGTCGAGCTCTTCGAGCGTCGCGCGGAACGCGTTGACGAGCTCCTGCGGGAGGGCGGTGATGAAGCCGACCGTGTCGGCGAGGCGCACGTTCAGGCCCGCCGCGACGTACGCGCGGCGCAGCGTCGGATCGAGCGTCGCGAAAGGCTGATCGGCGACGAACGCGCCTTCGGCGGCGCCCGACCCGGCGAGACGGTTCAGCAGCGAGGACTTGCCGACGTTGGTGTAGCCGACGAGCGCGACGAACGGATCGGCGCTGCGGCCGGAACGTCGTGTCTCGCGCTGCTTCCTCACGTCCTCGAGCTGCCGCTGCAGCAGCGTGACGCGCTGCGCGATCCGGCGGCGGTCGGTCTCGAGCTTCGTCTCGCCGGGACCGCGCGTCCCGACGCCGCCGCCCAGCCGCGAGAGCGCGGCGCCGGCGCCGATGAGATTCGACTGGCGGTAGCGGAGCTGCGCGAGCTCGACCTGGAGCTGACCCTCCCGCGAGCGCGCGTGCTGGGCGAAGATGTCGAGGATCAGCATCGTGCGGTCGACGATCGGAAGCGGGACGACCTTTTCGAGATTCGTGCGCTGGCGCGGGCGCAGGTCGTTGAAGACGAGCAGCACCTCCGCCTTCAGCTCGCCGGCGCGCTCGGCGATCTCCTGCGCCTTGCCGCTCCCCACCAGCGTCGCGGGATCGACGCGCGGCAGCTTCTGCACGATCTCTCCGGCGACGTCGGCACCGGCGGCTTTCGCGAGCGCGACGAACTCGGCCAGCTCGGGTGCGAGCGGCCGCTTCGGGTCCTGCAGATCGACCGCGACGACCAGCGCGCGCTGGGGCGCCGCGCGCGTCGGATACAGCCGCCGTTCTTCGTTCACCGGTGCGTTGTTCACGATCGGTACGAGCGTGCCCCGCGCGGGGACCGTCGGCTGCCGTTCAGAACGAGCGGGCTGTGAACTTCGAAGGAGGTGCCGGCGTCGCACCGGTCGACCGCGCGGCCGGCGAGGCGGCGCGCGCGCGCATCGACGAGCTGACCAAGCCGTTGCACAGCCTGGGCCGCATCGAAGATCTCGCCGTTCGCCTGTGCGCGATCGCCGGCGGGATACCGCAGCACGGCTACGAGCGGCGCACGATTCTCATCGGCGCCGCCGATCACGGCGTCGCGGCCGACGGCGTCAGCGCGTATCCGGGCGACGTGACGGCGCAGATGGTCGGCGGGTTCATCGCCGGCTTCGCGGCGATCAGCGCGTTCGCGCGCGCGGTGCGCGCCGAGGTGTACGTCGCCGACTTCGGCGTGCGCACGCAGCACCCGCCGCACGAGCGTCTCGTCGACGTGCGCTGCGGCGCGGGCACGGCGAACCTCGCGCACGAGCCGGCGATCGCGCTCGCCGAGGTCGAGCGCGTTCTCGAGGCGGGCGTGCGCGCGTTCGACGCGGTCCACGAGCGCGCGCCCTTCGACATCATCGCGCTCGGCGACATGGGGATCGCGAACACCACCGCGGCCGCGGCGATCGTCGCGGCGTTCACGGGCCGCGACGCGGG
>DASWRW010000040.1:0-136168 GCA_036402975.1 Candidatus Elarobacter sp.
GCGCACAACGCGCTCCGCCGTGGTATCTGAGGAGGAGCTTTGCCAGCACGAACCATCACCCGCATCGTCGCCCTGGGCGCGGTCGCGGCCTTGTCGCTGACGGCCTGCGCGAACAACAGCGGCGGGGGGAGCGGCACCGCCGGCAGCAAGAACCTGGTCATCTCGACCGACCTGCCGCTGCAGGGAGCGCAGGCGACCCAGTCCGGCGATACCAACAAGCTGATCCAGCTCTACCTCGACCAGGTCGGCGGCAAGGCCGGTGACTACACGATCACCCTCAAGCAGTACGACGACTCCACCGCCGCCAAGGGCGCCTGGGACGACGCGGCCTGCGCGAAGAACGCGACCGACCACGTCGCCACCGAGAACGAGGTGGCCGTGATGGGCACCTTCAACTCCGGCTGCGCCAAGATCGAGGTGCCCACCCTGAACCAGGACAGCACCGGTCCGATGCTGATGGTCAGCCACGCGAACACCAACGTCGGGCTCACCAAGAAGTGGGAGACCGGCGAGCCGGACAAGTACTACCCGACCGGCACCCGGAACTACGCCCGGGTGGTGACCACCGACGACTACCAGGGTCAGGCCGCCGCGAACTTCGCCGCCAACGACCTCAAGGTCAAGAAGGCGTACGTGCTGAACGACAACCAGACCTACGGTCTGGGTGTGGGGAAGTCGTTCGCCGACTCCGCCAAGACCGCCGGCATCCAGATCGTCGGCCAGCAGTCGTGGGACGCCAAGCAGCCCAACTACACCGCCCTCTTCCAGGCCGTGAAGGCCTCGGGCGCCGACCTCGTCTACCTCGCCGGCATCTACGACAACAACGGCGGCCAGCTGGTCAAGGACAAGGTCGCCGTGCTCGGCGACAACAGCAAGGTCAAGCTGTTCGCGCCGGACGGCTTCACCGGTTACCCCGACCTGCTGAAGCTGCCCCAGGCGGAGGGCATGAACCTCACGTTCGCCGGCCTGTCGCAGGACCAGCTGACCAAGGGCGGCGGGCCCAGCGTGAAGCTGCTGGACGCCTTCAAGGCCAAGTACGGCAAGGTCCCCGAGGGCAGCTACCCGCTCTACGGCGTCGCGGCCACCCAGGTCATCCTGGCCGCGATCGCGAAGTCGGACGGGACCCGCAAGAGCGTCACCGAGGCGGTCCTCGGCGGCGCCGGGATCAGCATCCCGGCGACGGAGTCCGTCACCGGCAAGGAGATCAAGATCGACCCGGCCACCGGTGACACGTCCGCCAAGGACATCACGGTCGAGGTCGTCAAGAGCGGCCAGGCAGCCTTCGTGAAGGCTGAAGCGGTCCAGTAAGGGAAAGGCAGTCGCCGGGTCCGGAGCCGTCCGGACCCGGCGCTGCTGCTCTAGGCTCCGGGTACCCCCGAGCCACGTCCGCTGCGCCGCAACGCCCAAGAAGGGAGAGACCCGATGGCCACAGCCTCGCTGGTGGTGGGAGGGACACAACGCAAGGCCAAGGTCCGGCTGGGCCCGCTCGTCGAGCGCGTCCTCGGCTACGTCATCCTCGCGCTGGTCGCCGTGTGGCTGGTGGCGAACGTCGTCGCCGACCCGGACCGGTTCCTCGGGTCGCTGCTCGTCGGCCTGCAGAACGGCATGTTGTACGCGCTGGTCGCCCTCGGGTACACGATGGTCTACGGCATCATCGAGCTGATCAACTTCGCGCACGGTGACGTCTACACGCTGGGGACGTTCTTCTCGCTCGCGATCCTGACGCTGCTCGGCGTGACGGGGATCGTCACCGGCCCGATGCTCATCGTCGTCGTGGCGGTCACGATCCTGGGCGCGATGCTGCTCTGCGGCCTGACCGGCGTGATCATCGAGCGGCTCGCCTACCGGCGGCTGCGCAACGCGCCCAAGCTGGCGCCGCTGATCACGGCGATCGGGATGTCGTTCATCCTCGAGAACCTCATGCTGTACTGGCGCGGTCCCTCGCCGGTGCCGTTTCCGCAAGTGATCCCGAACCCGCAGTTCGCGCTCGGCGCGGTCAGCATCCAGTCGAAGCAGGTCATCGTGATCCTGCTCGCCGTGGTGCTCATGATCGTGCTGCAGACGTTCGTGACCAGGACGCGGCTGGGCAAGGCGATGCGCGCGACCGCGCAGGACAAGGACGCGGCGCAGCTCATGGGGATCGACATCAACACCACGATCGCGCTGACGTTCCTGATCGGCTCGGCGCTGGCCGGCGCGGCGGGCTTCGTCTCGGGCGTCTACTACGGGTCGACGTGGTTCTTCAACGGCTTCGCGGCCGGCCTGAAGGCGTTCACCGCGGCGGTGCTCGGCGGGATCGGCAACCTCGCCGGCGCGATGCTCGGCGGCTTTCTGATCGGACTGGTCGAGGCGATGACGACCCAGTTCATCGGCGACCAGTGGTCGAACGTGCTGGTCTTCACGGTGCTCGTGCTGGTGCTCATCTTCCGGCCGTCGGGACTCCTCGGCGAGTCGCTGCCGAACAAAGTCTGATGGGCGCTGCCGGACGAACGCCGCTGCTGAAGCTGTCGCCGGGACTGCGCACCGCGGTCATCGCGTTCGCGGTCGCAATCGTGCTGCCGTTCGTGGGACGCAACGGCGCGTTCACGAACTTCCTGGCCGACGCGGGCGCGTTCGTGCTGCTCGCGCTGGGCCTGAACATCGTGGTCGGCTTTGCCGGGCTGCTCGATCTGGGCTACGCCGCGTTCTTCGCGATCGGCTCGTACTCGTTCGCGATGCTGGCCTCGCCGCAGTTCGGCGTGCACGTCCCGTTTTGGGTGCTCGTGTTCGTCGCGTCGGGGATCGCGGCGGTGTTCGGGATCCTGCTCGGCGCGCCGACGCTGCGGCTGCGCGGGGACTACCTCGCGATCGTCACGCTGGGGTTCGGCGAGATCGTGCCGCAGACGTTCCTCAACCTGACGCAGTGGACCGGCGGCCCGAACGGGATCGGCTCGCTCGACCAGCCGGTGTTCTTCGGGCTCCGCTTCGGTTTCAACCCGCTGCCGTACTACTTCTTGATCCTGGCGCTGATCGCGTTCGCGGTGTGGATCGCGAGCAATCTGCGGCAGAGCCGCTTGGGCCGCGCCTGGATGGCGATTCGCGAGGACGAGCTGGCCGCCGCGCACATGGGGATCAACACGACGACGACCAAGCTCGCCGCGTTCGCGATGGGCGCCTCGTTCAGCGGTCTGGCCGGCTGCGCGTTCGCCTCGAAGCTGCAGCTGGTGTCGCCCGATCAGTTCGGGTTCAACGTCAGCGTCTTCATCTTGGCCATGCTGGTCCTGGGCGGGATGGGCAACATTCCCGGCGTGATCGTCGGAAGTCTCATCCTCTCCGCGCTGGAGCGGTTCATCCTGCCGCAGGGGACGAACTTCTTGCACGGGCTCGGCTTCCACAGCATCGATCTGACGAACTCGCGGTTCCTGATGTACGGCGTGATCCTCGTGCTGATGATGCTGTTCCGCCCCGAAGGGCTGATCCCGAGCGGCGAGCGCAAAGCGGAGCTGCACGCGGGCGACACGGACGCCGCCGCGGCGGCGCGCGAGCAAGAGCTCTACGGCGGGGCGGCACACTGACGTGCCGCTTCTGACGCTCGACCACGTCACGCAGCGCTTCGGCGGGCTGGTCGCGGTCAACGACCTGAGCTTCACGATCGAGCCGGGCGCGATCGTCGCGATGATCGGGCCGAACGGCGCCGGGAAGTCGACCGCGTTCAACCTCGTGACGGGGATCTACAAGCCGTCGGCCGGGCGGATCGTCTTCGACGGGCGTGACGTGACGGGGCTGGCGACGAGCACGATCGCGGCGCTCGGCGTCGCGCGGACGTTCCAGAACATTCGCCTGTTCGCGTTCATGTCGGCGCTCGAGAACGTGATGACCGGCGAGCACGCGCGGCTGCGCGCGAACCTGGTCGACTCGCTGCTGCACACGCCGAGCCAGCGCGGCGAAGAAGCTTACGCGCGAGCGCGCGCGATGGAGCTGCTTAAGTTCGTCGGGCTCGAGCGCGCGGCCGACAATTACGCCCGGAACCTGCCGTACGGCTCGCAGCGGCGGCTGGAGATCGCGCGCGCGCTCGCCTCGGAACCGAAGCTGCTGCTGCTGGACGAGCCGGCTGCCGGGATGAATCCCAGCGAGAAGCACGATCTGATCACGCTGATTCGCGCGATCCGCGAGCGCGGCGTGACGGTGTTCTTGATCGAGCACGACATGGGGCTGGTGATGGAGATCAGCGAACGGATCACGGTGCTCGACCACGGCGAGAAGATCGCCGAAGGCCTGCCGGCCGAGGTGCGCAGCGATCCGCGTGTGATCGAAGCGTACCTCGGCGCGCCGGCGTCGGAGGCGAGCTGATGCCTCTGCTCGAGGTCGACGAGCTGGTCGCGCGCTACGGGCGGATCACGGCGCTCGACGGCGTCTCGCTGACCGTCGACGAAGGCGAGATCGTGACGCTGATCGGCGCGAACGGCGCGGGGAAGACGACGACGCTGCGCGCGATCAGCGGCTTGGTGCGCGCCGCGTCCGGCACGGTGCGGTTCGCCGGGCGCGACGTGACGCGGCTCGCGCCGAACGAGATCGTTCGCGCCGGGATCGGCCACGCGCCCGAAGGCCGTCGCATCTTCCCGCGCATGACGGTGCGCGAGAACCTCGAGCTCGGTGCGTACACGCGCCGCGCGAAGCCCGAGATCGCCGAGGACCTCGAGCGCGTGCTGACGGTCTTCCCGCGCCTGCGGGAGCGCTACAACCAAAAGGGCGGGACGATGTCCGGCGGCGAGCAGCAGATGCTGGCGATCGCGCGCGCCCTGATGTCGCGCCCGCGCCTGCTCCTGCTCGACGAACCGTCGCTGGGACTCTCGCCGAAGCTCGTCCAGACGATCTTCGAGGTGATCCGCGACATCAACCGCCGCGGCACGACGATTCTCCTGATCGAGCAGAACGCGCGCCAGGCGCTGGCGGTCGCATCGCGCGGCTACGTCCTCGAAGTCGGCCGCATCGCGCACGCCGGCGCAGCCTCCGAGCTCGTTGCCAGCGAAGCGGTGCGCGCGGCGTACCTCGGCGGCGCAGCCTGACAATCGGAACCGACAGACGAACGAACGGAGGTCGCGGATTCGGACATCCAGAGGCTCCGCGCCGGCACTATGTTGCGGTTTCAGCGAACGGGTATGCCGCGACTTGGAAGGCATCCTCGTAAACGATGTAGCCGGGTCGGCGCGTCACCACCATCTCGAGTCGAACTGCGTAGATGTCGAGAATGGACTGGAGCTCGCGCATGCGGGAGAGATGCTCCCTCGCACCGGCGCGAAACCAGCAGATCGCAGTATCCGTTGCGTTCGGCCGGCGCGAATGCGCCAGACGCACCGGCTTGGGCAGATGCTCACCGAACCAGGTCAACGCTTCCGTTAGCCGTTGCTCGTCATACGGAGAGACGAGCCCCGACCGTCGTAGGCGGTACGCTGCCTGGAAGGCACCGCACCGCTTGCCCGATTGTCGGTGAAGCTCGGCGACGACAAAGCGAAGAAACACCACACGTCTCCATGGAAAGATCGGGACGACAGAAGATCTGCCGTCCCGATCCGTTATGCGCCGCGGGCGAAGTCCGCGATCAGGGCCGGCGCCGCGGCGTCGAAACCGACCACGTCCAGCATCCCGGCGTCGTTCGGGTCCGCGATCGTGAAGCCGTTCGAGGTCATTCCGACGACGACGAGCTTCGCGGCGATCCCCGTGCGCTCGCGGTAGAGGCGCAGCGCCTCGTCCGCGTGAATCGTCCCGGCCCACGTCTCGCTGTCCGTGTAGACCACGAACAGATCGATCGCGAGACGGTTCTCGAGCGCGTACAGCATCGGCAGGCTGCAGTCCGTACCCATGAACGGCAGCGCGTCCGTGCGCTGCACGACGGAGTCGGGGCTTTCGGTCTTGCCGATCGCAAACGGAACGAACCCTTCCGCGAACGCCATGACCTGCACGTCTTGATCCGTGCGAACGTGCGTGAGCGCCATCGCCGCCGCGCCGACGCGCGGCGTGATCCCCGGGATCCCGGCGATCGTGCCGCAGCCCATCGAGCCCGACACGTCGAGACCGATCAGCGTGCGCGCACCCGTCGGCTCGACGTTCTCGAACGCCAGCCCGAAGGCTGCGTCGAGTGCGTCGACGACCGCCGGCACCGGCGTCCACGTCGCGGAGCCGCGCGCGCCGCGACCGGCCTTGTAGGTCGTCAGCGCCGCGAGCAGCGCGATCGGGTGGATGCGCGCCTTGCGGAGCGCTGCGCGATCCGTGATTCGCGCGATCACGTTCGGGGTCGCCTCGCCCTTGGGCGTGAGGAGACCGACGCGCGTGAGCGTCGCGAGGTTGCGGATGAGCGCCGTCATCGGCAGCGACGGGAGCAGCGCCTCCCACACGCGCGGCTCCTTGAGCCACGCGCTCGGAAGCGCCTCGCGCGGGAGCCCGCTCGTGCGCACCAGCTCCGCGCACGACGCCGCATCGGCGTCCTCCGACGCCTTCGCGGTTGCGTGCGCGCGCAGGAGCGCCAGCGCGGCGAACTCGTCGCTCGGGACATCGCCCTTGACGATCCACGCGTACAGCGCCGCGCGCTCCGCGTCCGCTGCGAGCGGGTGCGCGAGGCGGAAGACGTCGCGGTGCGTGAAGCCCTCACGGTGCTGATACTTCAGCGCCTGGTACGCGAGGTCGCGCACCGGCTTCGCCTCGTACCAGCCGCGCAGACCCTTGCGCAGACCGCGGCCCCAGCCGCGGAACTGCTCGATGTACGAGCAGAACGTGAGCAGGTGCGAGCCCGTGCGGCAGACGCGCTGCAGACCTTCGCCGAGCGCGTAGCGGCGCGTCGCCTCGTCGCCGAAACCGGCGCACGCCGCGAGCGCGAAGACCGCCGGCTGCACCTTCGGTGCGCGCCCGCTCTCCGAGATCGCGATGACGCGCGAGACGACGCGACGGCCGTCCTCGCGCACCGCCTCGACGAGGTTGACCGCGTTCTCCTTGGTCAGCTGCATCTCGGTCGCGTAGTACGTGCCGCCTTCCGAACCGAGGATCAGAAAGCGGTCGAGGCGCGCCCAGCGGTCGAGCGCGTAGACGTACCCGCCGGCCTCGTTGCGCGCCTGCGCCCGGTCGGCTTGCGGCTGCGTCTGCAGCGTCCCCGCGGCGCGGCCGCGGAAGATCCGTGCGAGCAGGTTCATGGTGATGTCCCTCCTTTCGTTCGGGAATTGTCGTCGTAGTAGATGTATGCGAGCCGGATCTCGCGGACAAGTGATGTCCGAGGGCGGAGCTTGCGCTCCTAGCGCTCTACCAGACTGAGCTACGTGCTCGCGCACGGCGGGATTCGAACCCGCGACCTCATCGTTATCAGCGATAACCCTCGGGCGTTCGGCCCGCGAGCGGAACCGTGGGCGAATGGTGTTCGAGGAGTGGAGACGCACCCGCAGACCCGTCCCCGGTGTTCTTGCGAACGATCGTTGGAGACGATAACCTCGAACGTCCGGCCCGCGGCGGCCGGCTTGAGCGTGTTGACGCAATGTTCGCGGACGAGTGCTGTGCGGCGGGGTTTGCCAACGGGCGCTGCATCGCTGCGTGCGCCGGCTGTTCGGAATCGAACCGTTTGCTCCAGAGAACCCGCGGCTATCGGCCCGCGAACGGCGGTGGACGAGTTTGTGCTTCGGGAAGAGAGGATCGCATCGCGACGAGCCGGACTCCGAGCGGCTCACCCGCATCGCGTACCGCGAACGGCACGCGATGCGGTCTCCCTGGCGAACGGAACGGCGTTCCGCCCGTTGGTGGATAACCCGAGAGCGTCCGGCCCTCCGCCGGCGCGCGTCAACCTTTGATGCAGACCACTTGCCGCAGCGTGTGCACGATTCTGACGAGATCGTGCTGCGCCGCCATGACGGCGCCGATGTCTTTGTACGCGGACGGCGCCTCGTCGAGGACGCCCGCGTCCTTACGGCATTCGACGCCTTTGGTCTCGCGCTCGAGATCCTTGAGCGTCAGACGACTCTTCGCCTCGCCGCGGCTCATGCGGCGCCCCGCGCCGTGCGAGCACGACTCGAATGACTCCGCGTTGCCGAGACCGCGCACGACGAACGAGCGCGCCCCCATCGAACCCGGGATGAACCCCAGCTCGCCCAGCCCCGCGCGAACCGCCCCTTTGCGCGTCACGTAGACGTCCGCGCCGAAGTGGTGTTCGCGAGCGACGTAGTTGTGGTGGCAGTTGACGACCGTCTCGGCGCGCTTGAAGCGTGGAAGACCCGCCTTGCCGTTGAGCGCCTCGAGCGCATGCCGCAGCATGACCTCCCGGTTGGCTCGCGCGTAGTCCTGGGCCCAGCCGACCGCGCCGACGTAGGCCTCGAACAACGGCGTTCCTTCCGTCAGATGCGCAAGATCGCGGTCGACCAGCTTCACGCCGATGCGGTCCAGCTCGCGCTGCGCCGCTTCGATGTAGAACTGACCGATGCGGTTCCCCGCACCGCGCGAGCCGGAGTGCAGCACCAGCCACACGTCGCCCGACTCGTCCAGGCAGAGCTCGCAGAAGTGATTCCCGCCGCCCATCGTGCCGAGCTGTTCGCGCACGTTGCGCGTCGAGACGGCCGGCGCGCGGCGCACGACATCATCGTAGCGCTCGCCCAAACCGTTCTCCCACGTGCGATCGACCGCGTCCGGCACGTCGCGGTGCGCGCCCTTGCCGACCGGGATGACCTTCTCGAGCGCGGCGCGCACTTTGCGCAAGTCGCTCGGCAGATCATCGGCGGTGAGCGTCAGTTTCTGCGCGATCATCCCGCAGCCGATGTCGACGCCGACCGCGGCCGGCACGATCGCGCCGATCGTCGGGATCACGCTGCCGACCGTCGCGCCTTTGCCGAGGTGCACGTCGGGCATGACCGCGATATGGTCGTGCACGAACGGCAGCGCGGCGATGTTCTCGACCTGACGGCGCGCGCCGGCATCGAACTCGACGCCGTCGACCCAGGCTTTGACCGGACGACCGGCCGTCTCGAAGACTTCCACGGGGTGACCTCCTTTCGCGATGATACGACAGAAGCGGGGGAGCGCAGCGCTCACCCCGCTTCTTCGGAAGCGTCCGTGGTGCGCGCTCGGTGATCTAGGCCGGGATGCTCCCGGTTTCGAGGCACGACGACTCGATCGGCAGCCGCATCGCGGCGCCGGAGTTTCGGTCGGGTCGGGCTTCGTATGATTGCTGATGCATGGTGTGATTTCCGACGAGCAGCGTACGCGAGCGATGCGACCTTTGTCAAGGGCATCGGCGCGAAAGAATCGGGCGCCCGCAGATCGTGTCAACGTGAAAAACATTGCGCAACCGCTTGACAAGTCGGGCGAAATACCTTTAGGATCGGCGACGTCATGCAGCGATTCTCACCGATCCACCCACGACTCGAAGGCGGCCAATCGCGGTCCATGGATTCGTATTGCTTGAACGCCAAAACGTCGGGCTGGATCGGCGCGACCCGAGAGGGCTCGCCGCAGCGTAGCTGACGCACCGGAACTCCTGTGAGACTCACGAGGGGATCGGCGCGCAGCCGGTCCCCTCATCTTTTTCATGAGTTCAAGCCCACTGGCCAACGCGTCCTTTGAAAACTGAATGCACTCACATGCGGAACGGTGGCCGAGCGGTAAGGCATCGCGGTGCTAACGCGACGAAGGCGCAAGCCTGCCCAGGTTCGATCCCTGGCCGTTCCGCGGATGAACAATCCATACGCCCGTCGCCAAGCGGAAAGGCGCCGGTCTACGAAACCGGTCAGCGGAGGTTCGATTCCTCTCGGGCGTGCTATTCCGAGGTGGCGAAACGGCAGCCGCACCTGACTGTTACTCAGGCGTCGCAAGACGTGTTGGTTCAAGTCCAACCCTCGGAGCCATCAGCGGTGAAACGTCCTGTGGGAATGGACGGCGGTCTGTAAACACCGTCGCGCAGCGCGCACTGCCGGTTCGAATCCGGCTTCACCGGCCACGCGGTTTCGCCCAGCGGTAGGGCACGAGTGTCATAAGCTCGACGGCGGCGGTTCGAATCCGTCAACCGCGACCATCTGCGTTCGAATCCGGCCGCCCCGACCATGTCACCGATCGCGAGTAGCCAAGACGGTACGGCGCTCCGCCTTGGACGGAGTCATGCGCTGGTTCGATTCCAGCCTCGCGAACCAAGGGTCCGATGCCGAAGCGTCGAGGTGCCGGTCTTTTACACCGTGCGAAGTCGGTTCGAGCCCGACCGGACCCACCAATGACGGCGTAGCCAAGCGGTAAGGCCGGAGCCTGCAAAGCTCTGATGCGTTCGTTCGAATCGAACCGCCGTCTCCATGCCGAAGTAGCTCGTCCGGAAGAGCGGCGCACCCGTAATGCGCAGGAAGTCGGTTCGACTCCGGCCTTCGGCTCCAACGTCTGTGGAGGGGTAGCCTCAACGGTAAGGCACCTGTCTTGAAAACAGGCGAGTCGTCGCGAGATGACGTGCGGGTTCGAGTCCACGCCCCCTCCGCCATGCAATACCATTCGTCAGCAAGATCGCGCGTTCACGGCGAGCCGCGCGGTCCGCAGGCGCCGTCGTGGGGCGACGTGCGCGTCCTCCGGTCGTGATGGTCCGCGACCGGACAGCTCGCCGCGTTCGCGGGCGTTGCAGAGTGGCAATGCCACCGGCTACCAACCGGACATCCCGGGTTCGATTCCCGGCGCCCGCTCCAACTTTCGTTCCGATCAGGAGGCCTCACGTGAGCGACATCGATGAAGCGCTGCAGCGGCGTCTGGGCCGGCGCGTTCGCGCGCTGCGCGCGGATCGCGGTCTGACGCAGCTCCGGCTCGCCGAGCGCTCGGGGATCAGCCGGCCGTCGATCGCGAACGTGGAGGCCGGACGTCAGAACGTGAGCCTGCGGCAGCTCTGCGGGCTGGCTGCTGCGCTCGGCGTCGCCGTCGAGGAGCTGTTGGCGGAACGACCCTGACCCGCCGCCCGAACGGTTTCGGCCAGAACTCACCGGTCGCGTTAGGCGTCGACGAAGATGTCTTCCCGAAGCGGCGTCCCGGGCGACACGGCATAGCGCTCGAAGTCCGCCGTGCCGCGCTCGCGGAGCAGATCCTCGTCGATGAACGTGTTGCCCGTGCAGGCTCGCGCGTCGCTGGTGAGGATCGCGTAGGCCGCGTCGGCGACGATCTCCGGCGTGCGCGACTCCTTGATCACCGAGTCGCCGCCGAGCAGGTTCTGCACCGCGGCGGTCGCGATCGTCGTCCGCGGCCAGAGGGCGTTTGCGGCGATCCCGCGCGCGCGGAACTCGGCGGCGAAGCCGAGCGTCAGCAGCGTCATGCCGTACTTCTTGAACGTATAGGCCGGCGCCATCCCGACCCACTTCGACGTGAGCGCGATCGGCGGCGAGAGCGTCAGCACGTGCGCGTTCGGCGCCTTCTCGAGATGCGGCAGCGCGGCGCGCGTCACGAGGTACGTTGCGCGCGGCCCGATCGCCGTCATCAGGTCGAAGGCCTTCCCGTCGACCTGTGCGGTGCCGCCGAGCCGGATCGCACTGGCGTTGTTCACGACGATGTCGATGCCGCCGAAGCGCTCCACGCCGACCGCGATCGCGCGTGCGATGTCGTCGTCGGAGCGCACGTCGCACTGCACCGCAAGCGCCTTGCCGCCGGCCGCTTCGATCTCCGCCGCGGCGCTATGGATCGTCCCCGGCAGCTTCGGGTGCGGCTCGACGGTCTTCGCGACCACGACCACGTTCGCGCCGTCGCGCGCCGCGCGCAGGCCGATCGCGAGCCCGATGCCCCGGCTCGCGCCGGTGATGAACAGCGTCTTGCCGGCGAGGCTCACCTCAGCCGCGCGCTCGCTGGAAGAACGCCGCCATCGCAGCGCGCGCCTCGTCGGACGCGAGCCGCGCGCGGAAGGCGGCGCTCTCGCGCCCGATGGCGGCGACGATCTCGTCGCGGTCGTACGTGACCAGCCGCTTCGTCTCGCGCACCGCTTCACGCGGCTTTGCGGCGATCGCGCGCGCAGCGGCGTCGGCTTCCGCGTCGAGCGCGTCGTCGGCGACGATCTTGGTCACGATGCCGTCGGCGTACGCCTGGTCCGCGCCGATCGTCTCGCCGAGGTACAGCGCGGCGCCGGCCCGCGCGCGGCCGATCCGCCGCTGCAGCAGCACGCTGCTGCCGGCTTCGGGCACCAGCCCCAGATCCACGAACGGCACCTTGAACCGCGCGCTCGGCGCGGCGTAGACGAGGTCGCAGTGCAGCAGCATCGTGGTGCCGATGCCGACCGCGTTGCCGCGCACCGCCGCGATCACCGGAACGTCGGTTTGCACGAGCCCGAGCAGAAACCGGAACACCGGCGCGTCCTCGCCGTGCGGCGGCTGCTCGAGAAAGTCGCGCAGGTCGTTCCCGGCCGTGAACGTGTCGCCGCGCGCCGACAGGAGGAGCGCGCCGATCCCGGCGTCCGCGGCGGACGCGACCGCATCACCGAGCGCCGCGTACATCGCGGTCGTCAGCGCGTTCTTTTTCTCGGGCCGGTCCAGCACGACGTGCCGAACGCCCGCGCGGTCCTCAACCGTGATGCCGAGCGAAGTCATCGGGCGCTCTCGGCGCACCGCTCGCCGCAATCCTGCTCCGGCTTGAAAGGGCCTGCAAGCCAAGCGTCGAAGGAGCCGGCTCGGCCGAAGCGCCGTGAAAGGCCGGTACGCGATGGACCCCGATGACGTGGGCCTGCTCTACGTGAGCGACGATCCGGAGACGTTCGGCGGACACGGGCGCCTGTTCAGCGCGCGGTTGCCGACCAACGGCAAGCCCGTGCGGATCTTGTTCGATCACGTGAACGGTTCGACGAATCCCCGCGTGTCATGGCGCGTCATCGTCGCGCTCGTGAACGTCTCGCCGGCGACGACCGGTCATCTGGTCGTCGCGGGCCGCGATGCGGGGCCGCGCCAGCAGCCGCCGGCCGCCGGCGACGTCGGTGACGGGACCAACGGGATGCACGTCGGCCACGTCGCGACCGCGGACTTTCTCAAGGCGCGTTTCATCGACGACGACGCGGGTGAAGCGCACGTCACCGTCGCGTTCGGCCAGCCGCACGTCCTTTCGTCGCGCGTGCTGAAGCCGCCGGCGGCTGGAAACGCGAAAAGCGACGGCGAGTGTACGGCGGGAATCTTCGACGTGCAAGCGATCGAGCCGAACATCGCCTACGAGCTGCGCGTCATGGCGGTCGACCCGAACAGCGATGCGACGGTCTGGAAGCAGCTCGACAAGGCGAAGAACGTCAAAGAGTTCAAAGCGCGCAGCGGCGTTTTCACGATCGCGGGCAGCTCGGCTTCCGAGACGATACCGTTCGGCGGAACGACGACGTTCGGGGACCGCACCTTTTCACGAGCCGGCGACTTGGACCCGGACACGGATCCGGAACACGTGCACAAGGGAGAGTACGGCGTCATCAGGCACTTCACGTGCACGCTCGCGACGGGCCAGACGGGGTTTCTCTACCAGTCGACCGGATCGACCGGCGCGACCGCGACCTATGTTCTCGACGACGGGACGTTGTTGACGTCGGCCCGCTTCGGGCCGCACGAGGACGAGGACAAGATCGTCGCGCTGGAAGAGCCGTCGCTGAACGTCACGACCATGGCCGAAATCAATTCTTCGCTCGCGATCACGCTCCGGAGCGGGCCCGACATTCCGAAGCTCGCGGACGCGGGTGGTCCGCACTCACGCATCACCGTCGCCTAGACCTCGCGCTCACCGCGCGAGGAGCGCCGCGGCGATCAGCGCCGGGACCGTCACGACGATACCGACCGAGGCGAAGTGCCACGGCGTCATGCGAATACCGGCGCGGCGCAGAACGCGCAGCCACAGCAGCGTCGCGAGCGAGCCGTTCACGGTGAAGTTCGGACCCACGTTGACGCCCACGAGCGCGGCGGCGCTCAGCGCGGCGGGCGGGTGCGAGGCGCCGACGTACTTCCCCAGGTCCAAGCCGACGGGAAGATTGGTGACGAGGTTCGACGCCAAGCCGGTCGTGACGGCGACGCCGACCTGCGCCAGCGGCGCGGCTTGGTGCGAGGCCCAGGCGAACAGCGTGCGCGGCAGCGAGGCCGCGCCGGCGGTATCGAGCACTTCCACGATCACGAACAACCCGGCGGTCAGCAGCACGACGGACCACGCGACGCCGCGGGCGATCGCGACCGGCGCGGTTCGCTCGCGTGTCATCGCGAGCAGCGCGGCGGCGAGGCCGAGCGCCAGCGTCACCATCCCGAGCGGCCCGTTCAGCGACGACGTCACCACGAGAACCGCCGCGCTGCCGATCAGCGCCGCGCTCGCGAGCATGCGTGGCGCGGGCGCGACGCCGTCGGTCACCGTCAGCGGCGCCGCGAGATCACCGCGGAACAGCAGCGCCAGCACCGCGTACGTCAGCCCGACCGACGCGATCGACGCCAGACCGAACGACGCCAGCCACGCGCCGAGCGGGGGCATCGTGTCGGCGAAGAACAGCAGGTTCGACGGGTTCGCGATCGGGAGCGTGAAGCTGGCCGCGTTCGCGACCAGCGCGCACGCGAAGACGTAGGCGTGCGGGCGGGCGTCCGTGCGCGCGATCGCTTCGATCACGGCCGGCGTCAGCACGACGATCGTCGCGTCGTTCGACAGGAACGCCGTCGTCACGACGCCCGCGCCGTACACGATCAGCAGCAGTCGCGAGCGCGAGCCGCCCGCGCGGCGCACCGCGTACGAGGCGACCCAGTCGAACACGCCTTCCTCGCGCGCGAACTCCGCCAGCGCCATCATTCCGATCAAGAACGCGAACACGTCGAGCCCGCGCGCGAGCGCGGCGCCGGCGTCGTGCGGCGAGACGGCGCGCACGAGCACCAGCGCGAGCGCGCCGCCGGCGGCCCACCACGCCGCGTTCGTCCGGAACGGGCGGAACAGCACGCCGAGCAGCGCCAGCCCGGCGACGGCGGGGCCTAGCATTGAACAGCTCCGCTAGGGCGGACCGCAGCGCAGCGAGGACCGCGAAGGATTCGCCGGAGGCGAATCCACTCAGGCGTTCGCGGTGCGCGAGGGGCGGTAGAGGTGCGCCGCGCCGTAGACCGGGACGCCGCCGACGATCGTCGCCAGCACCTGGTACGCGTCGCTCCACACCGAAAGGTCGGCGCGCTTGCCGGCCTGGATCGTGCCGAGCTCGCGCTCGAGGTTCAGCAGGCGCGCGGGGGTGCGCGTCGCATTGACGATCGCCCGCTCGAACGGGATGTCGGCGTACGCCATCAGGTTGCGCACCGCTTGGTCCATGAGCAGCGCGCTGCCCGCGATCGTTCCGTCCTCGGCGCGCACGACGCCGCCTTCGATGCGGTAGCCGCTGCCGGCGGGCGGCATGTTGTCGGTCGCCAGCACGAGCCGGTCGTGCAGCGTGCGGTAGAGCAGATCGACCATCGGCGGCGAGACGTGGTAGCCGTCGCAGATGAGCTGCACCGTCGTGCGCGTCTCCTGGATGAACGCGGCCAGGATCGACGGATCGCGGTGGTCGAGCGGCGGCATCGCGTTGAACGCGTGCGTGATGGTGCGGAAACCGAGCCCGATCGCGAGCATCCCCTCGCGGTAGTGCGCGGCTGTGTGGCCCGCGCTGCACACGATCCCCTGGTCGAAGAAGAGCCGCGCGACCTCGTCGACGCCTTCCGCTTCAGGCGCCATCGTCACCAGCACGAGCGCGCCGCGGGACGCTTCGATCATCTCGTGCGCGCGGTCGAGCGTCGCCGGCAGGATCCATTCGTGGCGGTGAACGCGCCTGAACTTCGAGTTGAGGAACGGTCCCTCGAAGTGGATGCCGAGACAGCGCGCGCCGATCGGATCGCCCGCCTCGACGAGCTGGTTCGCGGATTCCGACACTTCGGCGGCCGCGTGCATCATCGACTCCCACGGCGCCGTCATGATGCCCGCGACGAAGCCGGTCGCGCCTTGGCGCGCGTACGCGCGCGACGCGACTTCGACCGCGTTGCCTTGGTCGCGGTTGAACAGAAACTCGTCGGCACCGTTGGTGTGGACGTCGATCATGCCCGGTGCGATGATCGCACCGTCGGGTAGGCGCACATCGGACGGCCCGTCCTCGGGAAGAATCCGTGCGATGCGTTCCGTCTCGACGGCGACCCTCCCGTGGGTCAGCGTGCCGTCGCCGAGCGCGATGCGCGCGGGGCCGAGGATATAGGTGTCGGACACGTCCGGCCCAATTCGGGAACGGCGAGTCCGGCCCCCGCTTTTTCGTGCCTCCTTCAGCCTCAGCGTCGTCCCAGCAAGCGGCGCAAGAACGAGCCGCGCGCCGCGGGCGGCGCGGCGTCCCGCGGCGCGGCCGCGTGCGCCAGGCGCTCGGCTTCGGCACGCTCGCGCTCGGCGCGCGCCAAGCGTGCCATGTGCTCTTCGGCGTGCGCTTCGAGCGTCGAGCGCAGCGCGAGCAGCTCGTTCCAGCCGGCCGGCGCGCGGCCCGCGCCGACCGCTTCGCGGTACTCCAGCGTCGAGGTGGTGAAGATGCGCTGCGGGACGATCGCGCGCTCGCGCAGGTAGCGGTCGGCGAGCATCACGACGTTGCGCCGTTCGGCCGCGTCTTCGTGATCCGCCATCGTGTGCACGAACGTCATCGGCTTGCCGCGCTCGGCGAGCGCGCCGTACAGCTCCAGCTCGCCGTCGGAGAGCTGGCGCGAGAACAGCGCGAGGATCTCGCTGCCCGCTTCCGCGGCGGCGCGCACGATGTCGCCCGCCAGCGCGACGCCGGAGTCGAACGCGGGCGTGTGGACGAGCACGAGCTGGCGCGGCAGCGTCCACGGCGTCTCGATCAGCACCGGCGTGCGTGACGCGGCATCGAGCGCCGCGTCGAGCGCGATCTCGTTCCAGCCCGCGTCGTCGCCGAGCGCGTACGCGCGGTGCGCCGCGCCGTAGCGAACGTGCACCGGGAACCGCATCTCGTCGGGCGCGCCTTCGTCGGGCAGCACGCGCGAGCCGGCGATCGCGTTGATGAGACTGGACTTGCCGCGCTTGAACGCGCCGATCACCGGGACGCGCCAGCGCTCGGGCCGCAAGCCGTGCTCGTAGGTCTGCGGATCGAAGCGCGCGCCGTCGGCCGGCGCGGCCTGCGCGCGGCCCGCGTCCGGATCGAGCGGGACGGCGGGATCGGCCAGCTCCGCGCGCTCGGCGCGGCTGGCGCGCGCGAACGACTCGGTGTGCGTCTCGATCCGCGTCGCGAGCGCGCGGATCTCGGCGGCGCGCTCGCGCGCGGTGCGCGCGGCGGCGTCGCGGTCGGCGCCGGACTCATGCGCGGCCAGCGCGCGGTCGAGCGGGCCGAGCGCTTCCGCGCGCACGCGCGGCGCGAGCGAGGCGGTGCGCGCGCCGAGCCCGCGCGCGATCGTCTCGACGCGCGCCGCGATCCCGTCGACGTACGCTTCGAGCTCGGCGTCGAACGCGGCGTAGATCCCGGCGTCGAGGTCGGCGATCAGCTCGCGCTTCATGTACGTGTCGTGCGGCGCCGCGGCGAAGCGGCGCGCGATCGCGTCGACCAGCCCGACCGCCGGGCCGCCGAGCGCGCCGAGCACGATCGAGCTGCGCAACCCGGTCTCGAGATCGGTGCTCCAGGCGCCGCTCGACGCGTCGGCGCCGAACGCGTGCGCCGCGTCCTCGGTAACCGGCAGCCGCTCCGCGGCGATCGCGTCGAGCAGCGGCGCGAGGACGTTCTCGCGGTCGGCGGCGCGCGCGGCGCCGACCAGCGAGTCGGAAGCGCTCTTGGCTTCGTCGCGCAGGCGCTTCGCGACCAGCTCCGCCGCGTCGGCGGCGAAGCGCCCGACCGCGGTCGCGAGGACGTCGTCGACCAGGATGTGCAGCTTCGCGCGGTCGCGCAGCCGCGCGACGTCGGCCGTGTCGAAGGCGCGCATCAGCGTGCGCGCCAGCGCGGCGCGCGTCTCGGCGCCGCGCGCGCGCGTCGCCGCCGCGAGGTTCGCGCCGGTCTCGTGCAGTCGTGCCTGCGCGGCGGACGCCGCCGCGTCGAAGGCGTCGAGCGCCGGGGCCACCGCGTCGCGCCGTACGCGCAGTGCGCCGGCGGGCGTTTCGAGCGCGGCGGCGTCGAAGGCGAGCGCGTCGGCCGCGCGCGTCGCGACGCGGCGCGCCTCGGCGGCGGCGCGGCGCAGCCGCGAGCGGCCCGTCGTCGCGACGAGCGAGGCGTCCAGCGCGCCGAGGAACTCGCGGAAGCGGCTCTGCGCGATCAGCGTCTCGTCGTGCGTGAGCAGCCCTTCGGCGTACTCGCGCGCCGAGAGCGGGAAGACGGGCGTCCCCGGCGCGTGCTTCGCGGCCTGCGCGACGATGCGCTGCGCCGCCGACTGCCACACCTCCGCGCCTTGTGCGGTGGCGCCCGCGGCGCCGCCGCTCTCGCGCATCCGCCACAGGTCGATCTTGGTCTGCACGATGAAGACCGACTCGATGTAGCGCCGCACGATGCCGAGAAACGACGCGTCACCTTCGGTGAACGGCTGCTGCGTGTCGATCAGGTAGAGCACGGCGTCGGCGCCCGGCAGATACGACAGCGTGGCGCGGCGGTGGGCCGGGTTGATCGAGGCGAGCCCCGGCGTGTCGGCGACGACGAACCCGCCTTGCAGAAACGCCGAGTCGACCGCGACGCGAACCAGCACCGGCCCGCCGGCGTCGTCCGCGTCGGTCGCGTCGTGCAGCTTCCCCTCTTCGCCGACCGCGACGAAGCGCGCGAGGCGCCCCAACGGGACGCGCTCTTCGCGCCCGTTTCCGTAGATCGCGGTGGCCGACTCGTCGGCCGCGTACGCGAGCTCGGTGATCGTCGCGGTCGACGGGTTGATGTCGGTCGCGAGCAGCCCGGTGATGCGCTTCCCGCCCGGCCGCTGCTCGAACTCCACTTTGCCGAGCAGCGCGTTGAGCAGGAACGACTTCCCGCTGGAGAACTCGCCGACGACCGCCAGCACGAAGCGCCCGTCGCGCAGGCGCGCGACGGTGCGCTCCAGCGCCTCGGCATCCTGGCTTCCGTCGTGCCGGCGCGAGGACTCCGCGCCGACCAGTTCGCGCAGCTCGTCGAGGCACGCGGCGACGTCGTCGCGCGCGCCCCGGTAGCGGTCGAGCGGGTCGTTCACGCGGTCAGCGCTTGATCACGGCGAGCGCCGCGTCGCGCCCTTTCTCCATCAGCGCGCGCGTGTCGCCTTCGACGTTCACGCGCAGCAGCGGCTCGGTGTTGGACTTGCGCACGTTGAACCACCAGTCGGCGTACGCGACCGTCACGCCGTCGAGGTGGTCGACCTGGGCGCCGGTGAAGTGCTCTTCGAGCTCGCGCATCTTGCGTTCGGCGTCCGCGACCGGCAGGTTGATCTCGCCCGAGCGGAAGCGGGTGTTGTACGGCGCGATGGCGTGCGTGATCGGGCCGTCGATCTCGCTGAAGAGGTCGAGGCACTGCAGCAGCGCGATCATCCCCGAGTCGGCGAACCAGTTCTCGCGGAAGTAGAAATGCCCGCTGTGCTCGCCGCCGAAGGGGATGTTCTCGTCGCGCATCTGCGGCTTGATCAGCGAGTGGCCGACCTGCGACCGCACCGGAATCCCGCCGTTCGCTTCGACCGCCTCCGGGACGCTGCGCGAGCAGATCAGATTGTAGAGGATCTTCGAGCCGGGATACTTCTTGAGCGTCGCGACGCCGACGGCCGCCGTGACGATGCTGCCGTCGGGAAATCCGCCCTGCTCGTCGACCAGGAACATGCGGTCGGCGTCGCCGTCGAACGCGGCGCCGAGGTCGCAGCGGTTGTGGAGGACCGCCTTGCGCAGGTCGAGCTTGTTCTCGTCCTCGATCGGCGAGGCCGGGTGGTTCGGGAACGTCCCGTCCAGCTCGAAGTAGAGCGGGATCACCTCGACCTGCGGCAGGTACTTGAAGACGTACGGAACGGTCAGCCCGGCCATCCCGTTGCCCGCGTCGATCGCGATCTTGTACGGCTTGATCTTCGCCACGTCGCGGATGAAGGAGACGCAGTGCTTGCCGAAGTCGTCGAGCACCTCGCGCGACGTCACCGTTCCCTTGCGCGGCGGTTCGGTGAACGCGCCCGAGAGGGCGAGGTCGCGCACGTCGCCGAGGCCCGTGTCGAGCGAGATCGCTTGGGCCTGCTCGCGGCAGAACTTGAGCCCGTTGTACTGCGCGGGGTTGTGCGAGGCCGTGATCATCACGCCGCCGTCGAACCCGTAGTGGCCGACCGCGAAGTACAGCGCGTCGGTCGAGATCAGCCCGATGTGCGTGACGTCGGCGCCGCCGTCGGTCGCGCCGCGCGTGAGCGCCTCGAGCAGCGCGTCGCCGGACGGCCGCATGTCGCGCCCGATGCAGATGTTCTTGCGGCCGAGAGCCTGGACGAACGCGCGACCGATCAGGTACGCGATCTCGGGGTTGAGCTGCGTCCCGACGATGCCGCGGACGTCGTAGCTCTTGAAGATCGAGGTGTCGAACGTATCCGTCATCCGCGCTTCCGCCCGGCGGCGCGCTTCACCGCGGCGACGATCGAGGTGACGCCCATCTCGTAGTGCTCGACCAGCTCCTGCGGCGCGCCGGACTGCCCGAACTGGTCGCGCACGCCGACGAACTCGATCGGCACCGGCTGCCGCTGGGCGAGGATCTCCGCCACGCGCGAGCCCATCCCGCCCTGGATCTGGTGCTCCTCCACCGTGACGACCGCGCCGCAGTCGCGCGCCGCCGCGACGACCGCCGCCTCGTCCATCGGCTTGATCGTGTGGTTGTTCACGACGCGGCAGTCGATGCCGTCCTTCGCGAGCTGCTCGGCGGCGATCAGCGCGTTGTACACGAGGATCCCGCAGCCGATGATCGCCACGTCGCCGCCGTCGCGGAACGTCTGCGCCTTGCCCAGCTCGAACGGCGTCTCGCCGGTCGTGATCACGGCCGACTCGGCGCGCGCGAAGCGCAGGTAGGTCGGGCCGAACGCCGCGGCCACGGCCAGCGTCGCTTTCTTCGTCTGCACCGAGTCGCACGGCACGACGACGGTCATCTTCGGGATCACGCGCATGATCGCGATGTCCTCGATCGCCTGGTGCGTCGCGCCGTCCGGCCCCACCGAGACGCCCGCGTGCGCGCCGGCGATCTTCACGTTCGTCTGGTTGAGCGCCATCGTCGTGCGCACTTGCTCCCAGGAGCGCCCGGGGTTGAACATCGCGTAGCTGGCGATGAACGGAACCTTCCCGGCCGCCGCCAGGCCGGCCGCCATCGCGACCAGCATCTGCTCGGCGACGCCGATCTCGATGTAGCGCTCGGGAAAGGCGTGCTTGAAGCCTTCCATGCGCGTCGACTCGGAGAGGTCGGCGCAGATCGCGATCACGTTGCCGTCGCGCTTCCCGGCCTCGATCAGCCCTTCGCCGAAACCGTTGCGCGTGGGAACTTGCTTGATCGCCGCCGGATCGGTGTAGTCGACCAGGTGCATCGCGCCGGTCGCGTGGTTGACCGTGCTCGCGTTCGCCATCAGCGGCCCGCCCCGATCAGCTCGCGCGCGGCGTTCAGCTCCGCCAGCGCCTTCTCGGCTTCGTCCTTCTTCGGCGGCTTGCCGTGCCAGAGATAATCGCCTTCCATGTACGAGACGCCCTTGCCCATCACGGTGTGCGCGATGATCACCTGGGGCTTGCCTTTCGTGCGCTGCGCCTTCTCGACGGTGTCGACGAACGCGGCGATGTCGTGGCCGTCGCACTCGAAGACTTCCCAGTTGAAGGCGCGGTACTTGTCGGCGAACGGCTCGAGCGGCATCACGTCCTCGGTGCTGCCGTCGATCTGGATCACGTTGCGGTCGACGATGCAGGTCAGGTTGTCGAGGTGGAACTTGGCGGCGGTCATCATCGCCTCCCAGTGCAGCCCGCACTGGTGCTCGCCGTCCGACGTGATCACGTAGGTGCGGTAGTCCTTGCCGTCCAGCTTCGCCGCGAGCGCCATCCCGGTGCCCTGCGCGAGCCCCTCGCCGAGCGGGCCCGACGTCGTCTCGAGCCCCGGCAGGCTGACGCGCTCAGGGTGGCCTTGCAGCCGGGTCCCGAAGTGCCGCAGCGTCAGCAGCTCTTCGACCGGAAAGTAGCCGGCGCACGCCATCGCGGCGTAGCGCACCGGCGCGATGTGCCCGCACGAGAGCAGCAGCCGGTCGCGCTCGGGCCAGTCCGGGTTCTTCGGGTCGTGGCGCATCAGATGGAAGTAGAGCGCCGTGAAGATGTCGGCCATGTCGAGCGAGCCGCCCGAATGACCCGACCCGGCGGCGACCAGCGACCGAATGATGCCCTGGCGCACGTCGTTGGCGTGCAGTTCCAGCTCGGCGCGGCGTTCCGGCGAGAGTGAGTCCATACCGAGCGAGATATCCCCTCGCGGTGGTCGAGTCCTCACAGGAGACCCCTTGCTCCCTCGCCTTCAGCCACACCGTCATCGCAGCCTGTGGAAGGATGAGCGCAGCCGTCATCGCGCCTTGCAATCGTGGGCACCGTCCCGGGCGTGCGGCAAGCGGAGCGCGGCTTTACGCTGATCGAGGTGCTCATCGCGGCGGCGCTGTTCGGCGCCGTTGCCGTCGGCGCGTTCGAGATCGTGCGGCAGCTCGGCGCGAACGCGCGGCGGCTGGCGGAACGGCACGTCGCCTACGGCGCGCTCGAGCGGCTCGCCGCGCAGCTCCGCGCGGAAGCGCGAACCGCGACGGCGATCTGGAGCAGCTCGCCGAGCGCGGGCGCCGCGCACGACGGTTGCGTGCAGCTCGACTTCTTCACCGCCGACGCGAACGGCCCGGCGTTCTGGAGCTATCGCAGCTTCCCGAACCACACGGCGGCCGACGCGGTCCCCGGCGACGCGCTGCAGCGGCTCGCGGGCCGTGCGCCGCTCGCGCCGTGCGACGTCGCGCTCGGCGCGACGACGGCGCTGAGCGGCCTGCGCGCGCCGTTCGCCGTCGCGACGATCCCGGCCGATGCGCTGCGCACGCATCACGACGTCTATCTCGACGCTGAGGCCTCGCCGTTCGTCGCGGCCGGCGTTCCCGCGACGCAACCCGTCGCGCTCGGCGTCCGCGACGCGAGCGGCAACGCCGTGCAGGGCGGCAACGCGGTGGTCGAGGTGCAGCTCGAGACGGCGCAAGCAGCGCGCGTCGTGGATCTGCTGCCCGGCGTCTTTCCGAGCGGCTTCACCGAAGTGCTGCGCTACACGTGCAGCGAGCGCTGCGACGTCGGGCACGACACGGCGGCGCCGAAGACGCTGACGAGCTGCGCGCTGACGTGGCAGCCCGGGTGGAGCACGTTCGTGAGCTGGAACGACGCCGCGCCGAACCCGGACGGTTCGCTGACGTTTCCGAGCGGCTGGTTCATCGCGGGCACCTTCGTCTTCACGTACAGCGGGACGCGCGCGTCGGACGGCGGCACCGACACGCTCGCGAAGCCGTACGCCGCGACGAACTGGGACGCCGCGCGCGACTACGCCGCCTTTCCGCCCGACCGCGCCGCGCCGGACGGTTCGCGCGCGGGCAGCTTCGCCCCGTGGGACGTGCGCGCCGAAGCTCCGGACGCGTGGCTCGCCGACTTCGCGCCGTATCTCGCGTCCGGCGGAAACGCGGCGCTCGCGGCCGAGCAGGCGCGCTGCGACGCGGTGCAGCGCCAAGGCGCGAGCGGCGGGTTCTATGGCAACGGCTGAACACGAGCGCGGCTTCACGCTGCTCGAGCTGCTGATCTGCGTCGCGCTGCTGACGGCAGCCGGCGCGGCGGCGCTCGGCGCGTGCGCGGCCGTTGCGCGGAACGCGGCGCCCGGCGCTGCGCGCGACGCCGCGCTGATGGCCGGCGAGAACGCGCTCGCGCGAGCGCGTGCGGCGGTCGCGTACGCATCGTCGCCGTCGCAGGACGGTCCCGCGCTCCTCGGCGACCGCACCTGGGCGCTCGCGCCGGGACGAACGGCGTACGTCGCCGGCGCACGGCTGCGCGCGACGGCGCAGTGCGGTGCCGACGCGCCGCTGCTGCTGCGGCTGCCCGTCACGACGGCGTACGACGCGCCGAACGAGCGCTTCACCGTCGTCGTGACCTATCCGCGCGACCCGTGCCGCGCCGCGGCCGAAGGAACGATCGCGGGTGCGAACGCCGCCACCGTGACGCTGAGCGAGACGCTGCCGCCGTCGGTCTACCCGCCGGGGCAGGTCGTGCACCGCGACGTCGCGCCGCCGGCTCGGATGTAGCGTGCTCGGCGTGACGCTGTGGCTGGTCGTCGCGATCGGGCTGCTGGCGACCGTCTTCCTCGACGCGGCCGCGACGTTCGGGCACGCGACGCTGCGCGCCGCCGCCGATCACGCGACCGAAGGCACGATGCACGACGCGGTCGCGGACTATCAGAACCGTCTCCGGTCCGCGCTCGCGCACGACCCGGCGCCGAGCGTGACCGGCCCCTCGCCGGACGCGACGGCGGCGCGCTACGCCGCAGCGGTCGCCTCTCTGCCGAATCCCGTGCGTCGCACGTATCCCGCCGGCTCATCGGGTTCGGCAGCTTCCTCATCGGCCGGCGACGACGCACTCGCTCCCGCCGGAACGCCGTTCACGCTTGCCTATGAGATCGCGCCGACCACGCTCTCGGCGCCCGCGTGTTCGCAATCCGGCTCAGCATCCGGCACGACGATGTCGCCGGACGGTCCGGACGCCGTCGCGTGGCTGCAGTGCAACGGCTTCGTGGCCGAGTCGCGCATGTCGCTGCGCGTGGTCGTGCGCGTGCTCGACGCGAACGGCGGCGCGACGCTCGCGCGGCGCGAGCAGCTCGTCACGCTGCGCTTGTTCGGCGAACCGCCGTACAGCGCGGTCACGGGCCGCAAGGACGCGACCGCCCCCGATCCGGCGAACGCCGACGCGCTCGCACCGACCGCGCACGAAGGCGACGTCGGCGGCGACACGGTCAGCGGCGTTGCGCGCAACGCGACGAGCGCGCGGCCCGCCGGCGGCACGCTGATCCACCTGCGCTACGAGTGCCACGACGGCGCGGGGTCGTGCGCGAACGCCGCACCGCCCGACCCCGACGACGCGCTGCGCGCGAATGCGACATGGGCCAACGGAAACGTGCCGCCGCCGTAACGTGAACTGACCACGCGCGCGCACAAAACTTTCGTGCCGTCGCTTGCAGGACATGGTTCGACCGTCATGGCAGACCGGCCGGGCGGCGTTTCCCTCCGCTGGGGAGGGAAGAAGGGGTGTCCGTGTGGGCGATTCGAGCGTTGTAGACGCGCGTGTTCTGGCGTCTTTTGATTCCGTTTCCGGCGTCGCGGAGCTCGCACAGTTTCCGCTCGACGATTCCGCGCGCGTCGACGCGCTTCCGTGGAGCGGCGGCGACCGCGCGAAGACGCTGGAGGAGCTGCGCAAGGTGCAGCGCGTCGTCCGGGTCACCGGCGACCTTCCGTCGGCGCGGCTGCTCGTCGAGCGGGGCTACGACTCGGCCTTCGCGATCGCGCGGCTGAGTCCGGAGCAGCTCGCCGCGGCGCTCGATCCGCAGTCGACGGCCGCGGCGGGGCGCCCGCACGCGCTCGCGTCGATCTCGCCGCTCAGGGCGACCCGAGCCGTCCGCAGCGCCTCGGCGAACGACGCCGTCGTGCGCAACGCGCAGGCGAACGCGGCGCGGGTCGCCGTGCGCAGCGTCCACCTGTGGGCGAACTTGCAGTCGACCGCGCGCTCGACGTTCTCGCGCTCGATGCGCGCCAACAGCGTGCGGCTCACCGAGATCGACGCGATGGTGCAGAAGCTGCCGACCTATCGCGATCTCTTCCCCGGCTCGCTCGACTACTGCGACTGCGAAGAGTGCAAGTCGATCTTCGGGGCCGCGGCGTTTCTGGTCGACCTGCTGCGCATCTCGCACGAGAAGGTCGACCTGGCGAACCCGGCGATCCCCGCTGCGCTGAAGCTCGGCGGACGTCGTCCGGACCTCGCGCAGCTCCCGCTCACCTGCGAGAACACCAACGGGCTCGTCCCGTATCTCGCCATCGTCAACGCCGTGCTCGGCGCGCAGCTGCGGCAGCTGCTCGGCAAACCGGCGGCGTGGCCCATCGAGCCCGAGCTGGCGCGGCGGGCGTACCCGTTCGTCCTCCCCGTCGACCTGCCGCTGCTGACGGTGCGCGTCTCGCTCGCGCAGCAGTCGACCGCACTGGCCGACGTGTACGCGCGCTTCGGCGCGGCGGCGCCCGCCGTGGCGAACGAGCGGCTCGGCTTCTCACCGGAGCTCGCGGCGATCGTCGCGACCGCCGCGCCGCAGTCGTTCGGCCCGGCGGACGAGAACACGCTGGCCGCGCTGTACGGCCTCGGTGCCGGGCAGCTGCAGACGTTGCGCAGCACGGCGGTCTTCGCGCTGCAGACGGGGCTCGGCCCGGCCGCCGTGTCGTCGCTCTTCACGCTCGGGCTCGGCGCGGCCGAGCTCGCGCCGGCGGCCGCGCTGAACGCGCGCTTCTACATCGTCGCCGGCTCCGGGAAGGCCGTCGCGATCAACGACGACGGCACGTTCAGCGCCGCGTTCGACGATCGCGCGATGCACCGGACGCACCGCTTCCTGCGCACCGCCGCCGTGCTGGGCTGGAGCTACGCGGACCTCGACTGGGCCCTGCAGACGATCGGCGGCACGGACGCGCTCGTCGACGGCTTGCCGGCGCTGGCGTGGCTCAAGGCCGCGGTCGACCGGTTCGGGCTGCCGCTGACGACCGTCGCGAGCTGGATCGGTCCGGTCAAGACGACCGGCCGCGGCGACGGCGCGATCTCGAACGCGCCGTTCGACACGATCTTCAACGCGCCCGACATGCTCGCCGGCGGGGCGCCGTATCGTCCGGCCGACGGCGCGGATCCGAACGGCAACCCGCTGTTCAAGGATCAGGCGGTGGCGTTCGATTTCGGCCGGCTCGGCCCGGCGCTCGGGCTGCGCGACGACGACGTGCGCGCGCTCGCCGCGGCGTTCTACCCGGCCGGCACGCTCGCGACCGTCACGACGATGTCGGCGCTCTACCGCCACGCGACGCTGGCCGGCGCGCTCGGTCTCTCGATCGGCGCGTACGTCGTGCTCGTCCGGCTGCTCGCGGTGCCGGCCGCGCCGCCGGCGCAGCAGATCGATGCGCTCGTGCACGTCGCCGATCTGCTGAACGCGACCGGGACGACGCCGTTCGTCGCGGACTGGTTCGTCAGCGCGTCGTCGCCCGATGCGGCCGGTGCGGCGTACCGCGGCTCCTCCGACGACCGCGCGCGGTTGAGCACGTTCCTGACCGCGCTGCGGGCGACCGTGAAGCTGCCGGCCGTCGTGCCGCCCGGCGACGCCGGGCCGGTCAGCGCGCCGCTCTTCGCCGCCGCGTTCGGCGCCCTCGCCCAAGCGGGAATGCTGACACCCTCGGGCGTGCTCGTCCGGCCGCTCTCGGCGATCGGCCAGGCGCAGATCAAGCCCGCGCTCGACGCGCTGAACGCGCAGGTCGGTGCCGCGCTCGCCGCCGCGAAGACCGCCGGCACGCCGGTGACGGCGGGCACGCTCGCCGGCGCGCTGGTCAACGCCGCGTTCGCGCCCGACGTCTTGGCGCAGCTCGTGGCGAACAAGAACGTCGACGACAAAGGCGCCGTGCTGCAGACGGCAGCGGACCTCTCCGCGCAGGCGCCGGCGATCCTCGCCGGCGTCCTGACCACGCTGTCGGCGCGGCAGTCGGCGCGCCGGCACGACGTCCTCACGCAGATCGCAAGCTTTCTCGGGATCGATCCCGCCGTCGTCACCTCGCTCGCCGATCTCGCCGCGCGCGCCGCGGCGCTCCCCGCCGGAGCGGTCGACTTCGTCGACGCGATCCTCGGCGGCGCGCTCGCCACGGCGGCGCCGTACGCCGACGCGATGCTGCAGTCGCTCGCGCGCTGGGCGCCCGTCGTGCAGGCGGTCCCGCTGCGTCCGGCCACGCTCGCGCTCGTCGCCGCGAATCCGGGGCTGGCCGCGATCGGCGCGAACGGGCTCCCCGCCGGGCTCGGCTCGCTCACGGAGCTGATCTTGATCGCGCGGCTGGAGCGCTCGTTCGGGACGGGCGTCGATCCGCTGCTGGCGTCGCTCGCGACCACCGGCAACGCCGGGCTCGCCGCGGCCTCGCCCGCGCTCGCCGCGCTCGCCGGCTGGAACGCCGACGCGCTGAGCGCGCTCGTCACGGCGCTCTATCCGCCGTCCGGCAGCGTCGCGCCGCCGCCGCCCGACCCGGCCGCGGACACCACGGAGGTGCGGCATCTCGTGCGCCTCGCGAGCTGCTTCGCGCTCGCGGCGAAGCTCGGCGTCTCGACCGCGCTGCTGGCGCAGATCGCCGCGTCGTCGGCCTGGCGCGCCGACACGAACTGGGACCAGTACAGCGCGCTGGCCGATGCGTTCCGCACCGCGCTCGGCGGGCGCTACACCGCCGATGCGTGGGCGGCGATCGACGCGAAGGTAACGCAGGCGCTGGACGAGCGCGAACGCGACGCGCTGGTCGCGCTGGTGCTGTGGCTCTGCTCGCAGCAGCCTGCCGGCTCGGTCCTGGCGTCGCTCGGCGACGCGCGCGCGCTCTCCGAGTACCTGCTGATCGACGTCGAGATGTCGGGCTGCGCGAGCATCTCGAAGATCGTGCAAGCGGCGGGCTCGGTGCAAGAGTACCTGCAGCGCTGCCGGCTCGGGCTCGAGCCCGCGGTGTCGACGTTCGACGTCCCCGAGATCTGGTGGGAATGGATCCTCGACTACCGCGTGTGGGAAGCCAACCGGCGCGTCTTCCTCTATCCCGAGAACTACCTGGACCCGACGATCCGCCCCAGCCGCACGCAGCTCTTCCGCACGCTGCAGAACGACTTGATGCAGTCCCAGGCGACGGACGCCGCCGTGTCGACCGCGTACCAGCGCTACGTCAAGGCGTTCGCGCAGCTCGCGCGGCTGGTCTACGTCGACGCGTACAACTGCACGGTCCACGATCCGGTCTACGGCGACACCGAGACCACGTTCTTCTTCGCGCGCACGAATACCGAGCCGTACACCTACTACGTCTGCTCGCGCGACGAGGACGGCGGCATCTGGCACGAGTGGCAGAAGATCGACATCCCGATCAACGCCGCCGTCGCGACGCCGGTCTACGCGTTCAACAGACTGTTCCTGTTCTGGGCCGAGTTCAAGAAGCAGCGCGACTCGACGATCCAGCCGTCCGATCCCGGCGGGGGCGGCGCCGGTCAGATCCCGCAGACGCAGAACAACGACGTGAGCCGCGCCACCATCAGCTACACCTTCGTCGACGAGGCCGGCAACTGGGTGCAGCCGCAGACGCTCGCGTCGCAGGACGTCGTGCACTTCCGCTCCTGGCGGGCCGCGGACAACACGCTGGTCGACGACCCCGCCTTCAGCGACGCCTTCGACATGTCGGAATCGTACTGGCACAAGGTGTACGTCGTGAACGTCCCGCTGAGCGGCGTCAGCGCGCTGGGGATGGGAGTCGGTGCGACGACGCCGGCGCCGCGCAAAGGTGCCGAGGAGAAGCTGGTGATCGCGTACGGTCCGATGGTGACGCCGGTGGTCGCGCCGGCGCTGCCGGCGGCGGGCAGCGGCTCGTTCGGCGACGACGCCGGCGTGCGCGACTTCCATCTCGATCTCTACGCGACGGCGGGGACCGTCGCGCGCGCGAACGCCGAGGCGACACCGGCCTACTACTCGGTGATCCCGCCGCGCACGGTCAACGTGCGGCTAGCCGACGACTCGCTCGTTGCGCCGTACGAGCTGCTGACGTACGCGCAGGCGCCGCGCGCCTGGGGCGGGGTCATCTTCCGGCCCGAGATCGACCGCACCGCCGGCCGGCTCTCGATCGTCCCCGACGACAGCGTTCTGCACGCGAACCATTTCGGTGACTTCGTCCCGCAGTGGGCGAGCGCGCGGCCGCCGTCGGCGGTCGACGCGACGGCGCTGACCGCCGCAGGGATCGCGCCGGCCGCCGCCGCCAGCTACATCCCGCCGCTCAAGACGTACAACTTCATCGACGGTTCCGGCAACGTGGTCTTCGCGACGCTGCAGGGCGTGCACGATCCCACAATTCTGCAAGCGTTCCTCGGCGGAGCGCCGGCCGCGGACGCGATCGCCGTGATGAAGACGCTCTTCCGCGGTCTGGGCGATCCGGTGGTGTTCGGCGCGGTCTCGGCGACGACGGCGCGCACGACGACCGTGAAGAACCGTCCCAACCGCTTCATCCTCGACAACGGCGACGAGACGGTCCTCGTGCTGACCGCCGGAACCGCCGCGCCGATCGACGAGGCGCTCAGCGCCAACGCGCCGCCGGTCACCCCGACCTCCTTCATCGGCAAGTCGGACACCGCGGACGCTTCGAACGCGGTCTACCAGCAGCTCCTCGGCGCCAACATCATCGACGCAAACGGCAACCTGATCACGGCGATGTCGGACGTCGCCCTCGGCAACGCGGCGCCGCTGCTGCAGACGGTGCGCTATTTGAACCGTGTCCGCAACCGCCCGATCGTCCAGCCGCGCCTGCTCGAGCGCGCCGGGCTCTCCGACCAGCAGATCAAGGACGCGTGGGCCGCGCTGACGACCTACACGATCGTCGACGAGAACGGCCGGGTGAACGTGCCGTTCGTGCAGTCCGGAACGAACCTCAAGCTGCTCCTCGCCAACGCGAACCTCACCGACAAGCAGCTTGCGCGCGTGCAGGCGACGCTCACCGGCGCGCCCGCGCCGGTAACGCTGGCGTACACGGCGGCGGTCGCGGACAAGAGCATCATCTCCTCGACCCAGTTGACGTTCAGCACGGTGCGTCTGACGACGTCGGCGATCGACCGGCTGACGCGGACGCTCTTCACCGAGGGGCTGGCCGGCTTTCTCTCGCTGGACTCGCAGCTCGCGCCGGTCCAGCCGCAGCTTCCGTTCGACCGGCTCGCGCCGTCGCCCGCGGTGACGCAGCCCGCCGCGATCGATGCGGCGCAGGTCGACTTCGACGGTCCGTACGGGCTGTACTACTGGGAGATCTTCTTTCACATCCCGTGGACCGTCGCGGCACGGCTGGCCTCGAACGGACAGTTCACCGACGCGCTGCGCTGGCTGCGCTACATCTTCGACCCGACGTCACGCGAGACGTTTCTGTCGGCGACGAGCTTCTCCGCGGCGACGACCGACATCAGCGCGGTCGACTCGCAAGCGATCTACACCGCGCTCACGACGGTGAAGCCGTCGAACCTCGCCCATCCGATCATCGGCGCGGAAGGGCGCGTCGTCGCGGACTTCACGCCGTCGACCGACCTCTCGTTCCTCAAGACCGCCGGAAGCCAGCCGCTCACGGTTCACCAGACGCGCGAGGTGCGCGCGCTGCTGACCAACTTCCATCTGGCGATTCCGGCCAGCCACTTCTGGAACTTCCGGCCCTTCCGCGACCAGCAGCTCAAGACGCTGCGCGACGTGCTGTGCGACTCGGCGGCGATTCGGCGCTGGAACGCCGACCCGTTCGATCCGCACGCGATCGCCGCGATGCGCATCGGCGCGTACGAGAAGGCGATCGTGATGGGGTACGTCGGCCAGCTCTGCGACTGGGGCGACACGCTCTTCGCGACCGACACCTGGGAGTCGGTGCAGCAGGCGACGCTGCTCTACATGTACGCGTACGATCTGCTCGGGCCGCGCCCGGTGGATCTCGGCCCGCTCCCGACGCCGGCGCCGAAGACGTTCGCGCAGATCTTGACCGACAACCCGTCCGGCGTGCCGCAGTTCCTGATCGACATCGAGCAGCAGGCGGCGTGCCCGTCGAACGGCTCGGTCTCGATCGACGTCGACCCGGCGGGGCTGCCGTTCAACGATCTCGGGACGTACTTCTGCGTCCCCGAGAACGACCAGCTCATCGCCTGTTGGGACCGCGTCGAGGACCGGCTCTCCAAGATCCGGCACTGCCTCGATCTGCAGGGAAACTTCCATCCGCCCGCGCTGTTCGCGCCGCCGCTCGATCCGATGGCGCTCGTGCGCGCGACCGCCGCGGGCACCGGGATCGCGGGCGTCGTCGGCGCCGGCGCGACGCTGCTCGGGTACCGCTTCAGCGTGCTGATCGACCGCGCGCGCGCGCTCGCCGGGCAGGTCGGCTCGCTCGGCGACGCGCTGCTCGGTGCGCTCGAGAAGAACGACGCCGAGACGCTCGAGCTGCTGCGGCAGACGCAAGCCGAGGCGCTGCTGAGCCTGCAGCAGACGATACAGGAGCAGGCCGTCGAGGAGGCGCGCAACGCGCTGCTGTCGCGGCAGACGGCGCGGGCCGGCGCGCAAGCGCGCTCCGACCACTACGCCGGTCTGGTCAAGGCCGGGTGGAACGCGAGCGAGATCGCGTACCTCGAGCTGATGTCGCTCTCCACGGTGTTTCGCGGCATCGCGGGCGTCCTCAACGCGGCCTCGTCGATCGGGTTCGCCGCACCGAACGTCGGCTCGCCGTTCGCGATGACGTACGGCGGGCAGCAGATCGGCAACATGCTGTCCGGCGGCGGCGCCGTCTTCTCGCTGCTCAGCGACTTGACGAGCTTCGGCGCCTCGGTCAGCCAAACGGTCGGAGACCACGACCGCCGGCTCGACGACTGGTCGTTCCAGCACGAGCAGGCGGTGAGCGAAGGAACGGGGCTCGACGCCGACATCGCCGCGGCGCAGATCGCGCTGGAGAACGCGCAGCGCCAGCTCGCGCTGCACCGCGCCGACATGGCGAACCAGGCCGCGGTCGAGCAGTTCCTGCGCCGCAAGTTCACCAACGCCGACCTGTACGCGTGGCTCTCGGCGCGCCTCTCCGCCATCTACTTCCAGAGCTACAACGCCGCGCTCGAGCTGGCGGCGGCGGCGCAAGCGGCGCTGCAGTTCGAGCTGAACAGCGAGCAGCGGTTCCTCGACGCGCAGAGCTGGGACGCCGGCCAGCGCGGTCTGCTGGCCGGACAGGGCCTGGTCTTCGCGCTCGACCAGCTCGAAGCGGCCTACCTGCGCGGCAACACGCGCAGCTTCGAGGTCGAGCGAACGATCTCGCTGCTGCAGACGCAGCCCTCGCAGCTCGTCGCCCTGCAGACGACCGGCACGTGCACGATCGTCCTCGACGAAGCGCTGTTCGACTGGGATTTCCCCGGCCAGTACGCGCGCCAGATCAAGTCGGTGTCGGTCTCGATCCCGGCCGTGGTCGGGCCGTACCAGAACGTCAACGCGACGCTGCGCCAGACGTCGAACTTCGTCTTGACCAAGCCGGATCCGCAGGGCGCGGCGTTCCTGCTCGGTGCGATGCAGGGCACGCAGCCGCTCTCGGTGCGCTCGTCGTGGGCGCCGAATCAGGCGATCGCGATCTCGCGCGGCGTCGACGACAGCGGGCTCTTCCAGCTCGACTTCCGCGACGAGCGGTATCTGCCGTTCGAGGGCACGGGGGCGGTCTCGACCTGGACGCTGAGCATCCCGCAGGACACCAACCGCTTTGCGCTCTCCTCGCTGACCGACGTGCTGCTGCACGTGCGCTACACCGCCTATTACGACGGCGCGCTCGAGAGCGCGGTGCGCACGCAGCTCGCGGCGAAGCGCGTGGGGCGCGCCGTGTACGTCGACGTGACCCGCGCGTTCTCGGCCGCGTGGATGGCGTTCGTGCAGACGCCGGTGCCGGCCGGCGCGGGCGCGGCGGCAACCTTCACCTTCACGCTCGATCCGGCGCTGTTCGGCAACCCGGTCGCGGCGACGCTGAAGACGGTGGCGTTCCAGGTTTCCGCGCCGTCGTCGCTCGACGGCAACGCGCTCACGCTCACCGTGGGCGCGGCGAAAGCGGCCCCGGTCGCGCTCAGCGGCGGGATCGGCACGACGGGCCAGCTCGGCATCGCCTCACCCGGGTTCAGCGGGCCGTCGGCCCTGTGGTCCGTCGCCTTCGACGTCGCCGCGCTGCGTTCGGCCGGACTCGTCGGCGACGACGGGCGGCCGCAGCTCTCGGGACTCTCGTTCATCGCCTCGTACGACGCGCAGCTCTTCAAGAAGCCGTAGCACTCTCTCTCGCATCAGGAGCGCATCATGGGATACGACCCCAACATCTGTAACTCTCAGCTCACGTCCCACGGCATGATCCCGTGCGGCGGCGGCGTGCAGAACCCGCACTGCGTCGACTTCAACTCGACGCCCGAGCACGCCGCGCAGTGCCCGGATCCCAACTCACCGGACGTCTACAAGCCGATCTCGTCGATCGAGTGCTACAGCCCCGTCCTCAACCAGACGTACTACACGACGATCTCCAACATCGCGAGCGACTGCGGCAAGAAGATGGCGGCCGAGCCGCAGAACCAGTGGACGTTCCGGCAGTGCGACTGCTGCTGCTCGTGCTTCGCGTACGGCACGCCGATCGCGACGCCCGACGGGCTGCGCGCCGTCGAGACGTTCGCGAAGGGCGATCAGATCCTGGTGGCGAGCAAAGCGGCGAACGGCGCGCTCACCTGGGGCGTCGATCAGGTGGAGTTCAGCTCGGGGACCGGCCCCAACAGCTCGCAAGGCGGGATGGTGCACCTGCGCTTCGGCGGCGACAAGCTGCTCGTCTCGACCGCGGATCAAGTCTTCATGCTCGAAGGCGGGAAGCTCGTCCAGGCGGGACGCGTCATCCCCGGCACCGATCGGCTCATGCTCGCCGACGGTTCGAGCGCCGACATCGATGAGGCGCGGATCGGAACCTACGGCAACGGCGTGCACCACATCGCGACGACGCTGCGCTGGGACGACACCATCGACGGCCACCTGCTCAACGCGAACGGCGTGGTCGGCGGCGACTATTTGCTCCAGCTCCACATCGGCTCGCTTCCGGCCGGCGATCTCGTCGACGGGCACTGGGACCGGCCGATCATCGGCAGCGACGAGTACAAGCAGGCGCACGAAACGCCGGAGCGGCAGACCTCGGCGTTCCACGCGCGCGTGCTCAAGGGCGGCGCCCCGATGGCCGTGGCGGCGATGGCGACCGGCTTCAAGCCGTTCCTCGGCCGCACGCGCGAGATGCCCGACGACGCCGGCGCGTTCTTCACCGACGAGCAAGAGTCGGACCTCATCTCGAACTCCGCAGCGGTCAAGGTTCCGCTCACCGAGACGATGGCGTACGGGCTCACCGTGCGCCTGTTCAAGCAGATCAACGCGTTCTTCCCCGACGTGCTGTTCTACGTCGCGTGGGACGACATCCACATCAACGCGTACGCGTTCCGCGAGTACGGGCGCAACATCGTCTACGTGTCGGGCGGGCTGCTGCGGCTGCAGGCGCTCAGCGTCGAAGGCACCGCGATCGTGCTGCTGCAGCAGGCCGGCTACTTCGAGGCGGAGAGCGCGAAGAACGGCCAAACGCTCGCGACCAAGGGCGATGCCGACTACTGGGCGGTGTTCATGGGCAGCCGCGCGATCTACATGCCGAACTCGTGGTTCGACGTGACGTTCAAGGGCGTCCAGCAGCTCCAGACCATCTTCGGCTACATCTCGAAGGACAGCGCCGCGGGCGACGGCGGGGACGACGGCGTCTCACCGGCGCTCGACTGCCGCTTCCAGACGTTCATGGCCGGGATGGCGGGCGGCTCGCTGCCGCCCTGCGCCGGCGGGATCAGCGCGGCCGCGCTCGAGGTCGAGAACGCGAGCGCGAGCAGCAGCGGCGTCGACGTGACGTTCAGCGCGGCGGTCGCGGTCGACGGCGCGCAAACGCCCGGAAACTACACGCTTTCACCCGCGGCGAGCGTGACCAAAGCGACGCTCGATCCGCGGAATGCGCTCGCCGTGACGCTCGCCGTCGCGCTGGAGCCCGGCACCGCGTACACGCTGACGGTCGCCGGCGTCACGTCGGTCGAAGGCGGCGCGCTCGATACGGCCGGCTCGACCGCCTCGTTCAAGACGCCGGCCGCGGCGCCGGCGGCGGGGGGCAAGGGATGAGCGCGAGCGCGGACACCGTCGCGCAACCGCTCGACGAGCAGCGCGCCGAGCTCGGGCGGCTGCTCGGGCTCGACGCGCCCGTGACGCGCGAGGTGCTGTTGGCGTCGCTGCACGATGCGACGTACGCGCACAATCTGCTGACCTGCCGCGGCGAGCCGGCGCTGCTCGCGCCGCTGCTCGCCCGGCCGCCGTCACCGCCCGCGCGTCACGTGTCGGAGGCGGAGGTCGTGAAGTCGCTGGCCGAGTCGATGCTGCGCTGGGGGCGCGCGGCGTTCGCGTACGCCGACGACGCGACGTACCGCGCGCGCCTCGCCGCATGCGGCGCGTGCGAGCACCGCCAAGCCGCGGGCGAGACGCTGCTGCACAAGCTCGCGAACCTCGTCGTCTCCAACACCGCGGTGTGCGGGCTGTGCCAGTGCCTGGTCGAGAAGAAGGCGCGCGCCGCGACGGAACGCTGTCCGGGCGCGCATCCCCAGCGGCCCGGTTTCAATCGCTGGGACCAGGAGATGCCGGCGTGAGCTGTCTGGACGACTGCGTCCGGAAGCTGCACGCCGAGGGTTTGGAGCCGGTCTGCGACGGCGCGGAGTGCGCGGACTTCGGCAGCACGCCGGCCGGGCATGCGTTTTGCCTCTCGCAGCCGCCGCTGACGCCGGTGACGTGCGTGCAGTGCTACAGCCCCGTCCTCAACACGACGTTCTATCGTTCGCTCTCGACGCTGCTTGCCGACTGCATGCAGAAGATGCAGGCGGAGCCGCAAAACCAGTGGACGGTACGGACGTGCTACTGCTGCTGCGGCTGCTACGCGTACGGCACCGCGTTGCGCACCGCCGAAGGCCTGAAATCGGTCGAGACGCTCACCACGTCCGACCGCGTGATGGCGCTGGACGACCCCGCCGCGCTGGCCGAAGGCCGCCCGACGTGGACCCTTCAGCCGGTCGTCTTCACCGGCGGCGCCGGGGCCGAGACGGCGCCGCCGGCCGTCTCGATCGGATACGGCGACAACCGGCATGTCGTCGCGCCGGCCGATCAGCTCGTGATGACGGGGACCGGCAAGCTGAAAGCGGCGTCGCGGCTGGTCCCCGGCCGGGACGAGATGCGGCTCGCCGACGGAACGCGCGCGCCGGTGACCCGCGTCGCGCGCGGCACGTTCGCGCAAGGAAGCCGGCACGTGGCGGCGAGCGACACGGCGTTCAACGGTTCCGTCGGCGGGCATCTGCTCGACGCCGAAGGCGTCGTCGTCGGCGACTACGTGCTCCAGCTCAACGCGCGCAGTCTTTCACCGGAGCTGCTCGCCGACGCGCACTGGGATCTGCCCGAGCTCGGGACGCCGGCGTACGCCGCGGCATATCCGCATCTGGAGGCCGGCTCGGGCGCCTTCGCGACGGTGCGCGCACCGGCGTGAACCAGCGCGGCGGGCGGCGTGCGCGCGTTCGTGTCCCGGCTTCGGCGACGCCGAAGCCGGGCGCGGCGCGCAGCCGTCCCGCCGCGTCGTTCAGCGCCGACCTCGCGCACGGCACCGCGAGCGTCTCGGTTCCGATCGCGCTGCCCGCCGCGCGCGGGCTCGAGCCGGAGCTGACGCTCGCGTACGACTCGCGCGCGGGGAACGGGCTCTTCGGGCGCGGCTTCACGCTCGACGTGCCGGTGTTCGCGCTCGATCTCAGCCTGGGAACGCCGCGGTACGACGGAACCGATCTCGTCGTGCACCGGGGACAGCAGCTCGTCCCGCTGCTGCGCGCGGACGGGCGCGGCGGCTGGGTGCACGACGACGATCCCGTCACCGAGGACGGTGTCGCGTACGCCGTGGCGCGGATGCGGCCGCGTGTCGAATCCGACTTCACGCGCATCGAGCGCTGGACGGCCGTTGCGACGGGTGAGACGCACTGGCGCACGACGTCGCCCGACAACGTGCGCTCGTTCTTCGGGCGCAGCGCGGCGTCGCGCGTCGCCGACCCCGCCGATCCGCGCCGCGTCGCGGAGTGGCTGATCGACGAGACGCGCGATCCCGACGGTAACCGCGTCGTCTACGGGTACGCCGCCGAGGACGCGACGGGCGTCCCCGATCTGCCGTCCGAGCGCGGGCGCTCGATCGGCGCGAACCGCTATGTCAGCCGCATCTCGTACGGCAACTACCGCACGAAAGGCGCGCGCGGCGAGACGTTCGCGTTCGACGTCGTCTTCGACTACGGCCAGTACGATCCGCAGCATCCCGCCGCGGCGCCCGGCGCGTGGACGGCGCGCGCCGATCCGTTCTCGACCTACGCCGCGGGGTTCGAGCGGCGCATGCACCGGTTGTGCCGCGGCGTGCTGATCTTCCACCGTTTCCCCGCGCTCGCGAACGGCGCGGCGGCCCTCGTGCGCGCGCTGCGGCTCACGTACGATCCGTCGGCGGCGTGCGCGCTGCTGAGCGCGATCGACGAGACCGGCTACCGGCTGCGGGGCGACGGAACGGTCGCGGTGCGCAAGCGGCCGGCGGTGCGGTTCACGTTCTCGCCGCTCGTCACGCGAACGGGCGCGTTCGCCGCGCTGACGTTCGCCGGCGCGCCGGTCGTAACGGGCGCCCTCGACGCGGGGCGCTTCGAGCTGGCCGATCTCGACGGCGCGGGGCTGCCGGGGATCGTGCAAGCCGACGCCGACGCGGCGCGCTACTGGGAGCCGCTGGGCGGCGGCGCGTACGCGCCCGGCCGCGCGTTGCCGGCGTTTCCGGTCGAGCGCGATCTGACGCGCGGCGACGTCACGCTGGCCGACGTCGACGCCGACGGCCGGCTCGACGTCGAGCTGAACAGCGCCGGGCGCAGCGGCTTCTACCGCAACGACGGGGCGGGCGGCTGGGAGCCGTTCCGGCCGTTCGATCTCGCGCCGGTGCTGGCGCCGGGCGGCGCCGGCGAGCTCGTCGATCTCGACGCGCGCGGCTCGGTCGACTACGTGGTCGCCGAGGCGGACGCGCTGTTGGTCCACCGCGGGCTCGGCGTGCGGGGCTTCGACGCGCCGGAGCGCGTGCCGCGCACGATTCCGCTGCAGACCGGCGGTGCCGACGAGATCGCGCGCTTCGCCAACCCGTTCGGGGACGGGCGCAGCCACTTCGTGCGCGTGCGCGACGGGAGCGTCGAGGTGTGGCCGAACCTCGGCGGCGGAACCTTCGGCGCACCGGTCGTCCTCGACGGCGCGCCGTCGTTCGCCGGCGGGCTCGACGCGCGCCGCCTCATCTTCGCCGACCTCGACGGCAGCGGCTGCGACGACATCGCGTACGCGTATCCCGACCGCGTCGTCATCTATCCGAACGCGAACGGCAACGGGTTCGGCGCGCCGGTCGAGCTGCCGCTGCCGGAGGCGTTCGACGAGCTCGCGCGCTTGGCGACGGCCGACGTCTACGGCAGCGGGCTCGCGACGCTCGTGCTGAGCGTCGCACGGCCCGGCGTGCGGCACTACGCGTTCGCGCCGCCCGTCGCGGCGCCCGCGCCGTATCTGCTGGTGCGGGTCGACGACGACCTCGGGTCGACGACCGAGATCGCGTACCGCAGCTCGACCGCGTTCGCGCTCGACGACCGCGCCGCCGGCAAGCCGTGGCCGTCGCCGCTCGGGGCGCCGATGCATCTGGTCGCGACGGTGCGCGCGACCGACAACGTGACGGGTCTGACCACCGTGAGGCGCATCGCGTATCACGACGGCTACGTCGATCCGGTCGAGCGCGTGTTCTGCGGGTTCGGCTGCGTCGAGCGCTGGGACGCGGAGACGTACGACGGCTCGAGCCCGCCGGCGCGCGTCGTGACCTGGTACGACACCTCGGCGCCGGTTCCGAGCGACGCGGTGCGGCGCGCGAGCTATTTCCCGGATCCCGCCGCGCCGGTGCTTGCGCCCTCCGCGCTCGATCCGGCGATCGGGACCGATCCGGACCTGCAGCACGAGGCTCGCTTCGCGCTGCACGGGCGCGTGCTGCGCGAGGAGGTGTACGGCGAGGACGGCGACCCGAAGGCCGGCGTTCCGTTCGTCGTCAGCGAGTCGGTCGCCGACGTGCGCATGCTGCAGCCGGCCGGACCGAACGCGCACGCGTCGTTCCTCGTGGTGCAGCGTGAGACGGTCGACATCCGCTACGAGCGTGACGCGCACGACCCGCGCATCGGGCACACCGTCGCGCTCGAGGTCGACGCGTTCGGCAACGTGACGCGCGACTGCCGGATCGACTACGCGCGCCGCGTCGCGCCGGCCGGCGGCGGCGGCGCTCCCGCGCGCAACCTGCAACCGGGACAGACCGATCTCGTCGCGCACGTCTCGAGCGTGCGCTACGTGCAGCCCACGGACGCGGCCTGGTTCGCGGGCGTCGCCTGCGAGACGACGATGCACGAGCTGATCGGAATCGATCCCGGTGCGGACGCGTACTTCACCGCGGCGACGCTGCGCGCGGCGTTGGCCGCCGCGTTCGCGAACGCCGTCGAGTACGGCGGGCTCGTCGGCGCGACGCCCGCGGCGCGGCTGGTCTCGTGGACGCGCACGCTGTTCTGGAACGATGCGCTCGACGCAGCGTGTCCGTTGGGCGCGAGCGGCGCCGCGGGACTGGAGCACCATACCGAGAACGCGGTCTTCCCCGACGCGCTGGCGCGCGCGCGGCCGCTGCTGACGATTCCGGCCGCGGCGGCGGCGCAGCTCGACGCGAAGACGGTCCCGGCGGCGTTGCGCGACGCGCTGGCCGGGATCGGCATCCGGCTCGACGATGCGGCCGTCGTGACGGTCGTGACGGCGACGAGCAGTTGGAGCGTCGACGATCCCGCGCTGGGCCAGCGCTATCTGCTCGCGCTGAGCGGCGCTGCGATAACGGTGGCGGAACGCGTGGCGGGCGACGACGCGGGTGCGGCGCTGACCGCGGCCGGTTACGTGCTCGGCGACGGCGGGTACCGCTGGAATCCGGGCGAGGTCCTCACGTACGCGCCGGAGCCGGAACGGTATCACGTCGCCGTCGCGCAGGGAACGCCGTCGGCCGGCACCGGCTCGCCGCTCGCGACCGCGACCACGTTCGCGTACGACGACGTCGCGCTGCACGTCGTCGCGATCGCGCACGTGCTCGACGCGACCACGTCCTTGACGACGGTGCTCGTCCCCGACTATCAGGCCCTGCAGCCGTCGTCGGCGACCGATCCGAACGGCATCGTCAGCGAGATCCTCTACGACCCGCTCGGCGACGTCGTCGCGACCAGCGTGCACAAGGGCACGGCCGGCGACACGCCGCTGGCCGCCTACGCGGAGCGCGCCGACGCGTCGTTCGAGAGCGTTCTCGCGCACCCCGAGCTGTATCTGCAGGGCGCCTCGACGTTCGCGTGGACCGATCTCGCCGCATGGCGCGACCGCGGCGTTCCGGTGACGACGATCGCGCTGACGCGCGAGACCCACGTGAGCGATCTGGCGCCCGGGGCGAGCAGCGCGATCGCCGTCGCGATCGCCTTCCACGACGGCGCGGGCCGCGTGCTGCAGCACAAGACGGCGGCGGAGGACGGCCGCTGGCGCGTCACCGGGCGCACGATCCTCGACGCCAAAGGGCTGGCGGTCGCGACCTACCTGCCGTACTTCAGCGCGACGCCGGCGTTCGACGACCCGCACGCGATCATCGCCGCCGGAACGCTGGCCACGCCGACGCGCTTCACCTACGACGCGGTCGGCCGCGGCGTGCGGCGCGACTCGCCCGACGGATTCTTCGCCCGCTACACGTACGCCGCATGGTGGACGCTCGATGAGGACGAGAACGACACGGTGCTCGAGTCGGCGTACTACGCCGCGCACGCGAACGACGCGTCGCTGAGCGCCAACGCGCGCGACGCGCTCGCGAAGTCGGTCGCGCAGGCGGGAACGCCGACGCTGCTGTGCTTCGACCCGCGCGGCCGCCAGATCGCGATCATCGCGACGCTGCTCGACACGTCGGGAGGGAAGACGGTGCGGCGGGCGCTCGCGGTTCGCCACGAGCTGGACGACGACGGCCGCATCCTCGCGACGACGGACCCGCGCGGCGACGCGCAGACGCCGCCGGTGAAGGTGCTGCGGCGGCTGTACGCGATGGACTCGTCGGTGCTGCTGGACCTCTCGACCGACGGCGGCGTGCGCGTGCGGATCGCCGACGTCTTCGGCAACCCGTGCTACGAGCGCGACGGGCGCGGGGCGATCGTGACGAAGCAGTACGACGCGCTGCGCCGCCTGACGGCGATCGCGCTGCGGCGCGAGGGTGATCCGGGCGCGGCCAAGATCGTCGAGTCGCTGGTCTACGGCGAGACGGTCGCCGGCGCGGCGGACCGCAACCTGCTCGGCCGCGTCGTGACCGACCGCGATCAAGCCGGCACGGTGTCGTTCGGCGGCTACGACCTCGGCGGGCGCGCGACGTCGGTGCAACGTCAGTTCGTGCCGGCGGGCGACGGCGCGGAGATCGACTGGAGCGATCCGGCGGCGGTCGCGCTCGATCCCGACACGTTCGCGACGTCGTATGCGTTCGACGCGGTCGGACGCCTCGTCAGCGAGACGGTGCCGGACGGCAAGCGCGTCGTCGCGACCTTCGCCGTCTCCGGACACCTCGACACGCTGAGCGTCGTCACGCCGGCGAAGGCGGCGCTGCCGATCGTGACGTCGCAAGCGGCGGACGCGCTCGGGCGCACGACCACGCTGGCGCTCGGGAACGGCGCCACCACCGCCTACGCGTACGATCCCCTCAGCGCGCGGCTGACCGGGATCCGCACGCAGCGGCCGCCGGCGGGACCGAGCGGGACCGCGCGCGACCCGGTCGTGCACGATCATACCGTCAGCTACGACGCGGTCGGCAACGTGACGCGCGTGCGCGACGCCGCGCCCGACACCGTGTTCTGGAACCAGCAGCAGGTCGCGGCGCTGTGCGACTACAGGTTCGACACGCTGTACCGGCTGGTCGCTGCGACGGGCCGGCAGCAGCCCGGCGCGGGCGTCCCGGGGCGCGATCCGGCGCTGCTCGCGCTGCGCGGCGCGCCGCCGAACGACGTGGTGAAGCTGGAGAACTACGCCGAGACGTACGGCTACGACGACGCCTCGAACCTGATCGGGATCGCGCACGCCGCGGCGTCGGGAGGATGGTCGCGCGCGATCGTTCCGCAGCCGTGGTCGAACCGGCTGGCGACCGTCGACGGCGTCGCGACGGCCGCCGACGCGAACGGCAACGTGCTCGGCGCGGGACCCGTGCGCGGCGTCACCTGGTCGTGGCGGAACACGCTGGAGTCGATTGCGACGATTGCGCGCGAGGACGGCGGCGACGACGCGACGGTGTACCGCTACGACGCCGGCGGGCGCCGCGTTCGCGCCACGCTGTCGCGGCGCATCTCTGATAGCGAGACGGAGCTGGTCGACACGGTCTATGCCGGCCCGTTCGAGCGCAAGCGCATCGTGCGCGTTACCGCGTCCGGCGGCACGACGATCCTGGACCGCACCGCGCTGCGCGTGATGGACGAGCCGGAGAACGAGCAGGCGTCGGACGAGACGAACCGCGACGCGCACGCGCACGCCGACCGCGTCAACCTGCCGCACTCGGCCGGCCGGCGTGCCTTCGCGACCGTTTATGACTGGTCGCTCGACGCGCGCGCGCGGGAGACCGATGCGCCGGGGACGCCCCTCACGACGTTCGCGGTCGAGACGCACCTCGGCTCGATCGCGATCGAGCTCGACGCGAACGCGGACGTCATCACGTTCGAGGAGTATCTCCCGTACGGCGGCACCGCGTTCTACGCGGCGCGGTCCGAGCGGGACGGCGTGCGCAAGACGTACCGGTTCATCGGCGCGGAGCGCGACGCGAGCGGGCTGTACGCGATGGGCGCGCGCTGGTACGCGCCGTGGCTGGGACGCTGGATGAGCTCCGATCCGGCGGGTATGCTCGGCGGTCTCAACACGTTCTTGTACTGTGCCGCCAATCCGGTCACGCTGATCGATCCGCGCGGTCTCGTTCCGAAGAAGAACAATCCGATCGAGCTGCACGAGAAGACCAGGAAGAAGCTCAGTACGGCGCGCTCGGCGCTGCGGCGAGCCGAGTCGATGGTCAGGACCGGCAAGGGGCTGAAGCTCAGCGATGACGCGATGGCCAAGCGGCGTCAGAAAGTCAGCGAAGCGAAGGCCAAAGTCCGCCTGTTCGAGACGCAGCTCGCGAAATACGCGAAGCAGGTCGCCGATCTGAAGAAGAAGGCGGCGAAGGCGAAGTTTCCCGGCACCGTACCGAACAAGTACAACCCGGGCGGCTCGACCGAACGGTACGTTCCGATCACGCACCCGGGTCCGTCGGCGCAGTACCTGCACGCCGGCTCGATCTCCGCCACGCACCACGTCGTCGACCTGTACTCCACCGCGCGCAGCGCAGCCGTCAACAGCGCGGTGCGGTGGTACGCGCACATCATCAACAAGCAGTATCTCGCGCCGCGCGGCTCGGTCATCACGGTCTCCCCTTCCAGCACCGCATGGGGGTCGTCGACGGTCGGCGCCGAGGCGAGCAAGATCGCCACCAAGGAGCGCAACGACGCAAATCACGCCGTCTCGGGGACCTACGCGGCCGACGAGGTGGTCATGCACATGCCGGACAGCTCGATCTCGGGCGTTCCCTATTCCGTCTTACCGTGGATGCCCGGGCACAAGACCGCGAACAGCATCGTCGGCGGCGGGATGCGCGGCGGCTACACGCTCTCGCGGATCGTCGTGCTCGAGACCGACGGCAACCACTACATCTACCAGTGAACCCGGATCAGCTCCACACCGCGCGCAGGCGTGCGCGGCCGCGCTCGTCGTCGTACGGTTCGAGGTTCTGCAGGCCGTTCAGATCGGAACGGTGCGCGAGCTGCGTGTAGAGATCGCCGTTGATCGTCATCGCGGCGACCGCCGGCACCGGCGCGAGCTCGAGTCCCTCGAGCCGGCCACCGCTGAGCAGCGGTGAAGGCACGAAGATCAGCACCTGATCGAGCGCGAAGGCGCCCATCTGCCGGCGCGCCGAGGCGATTCGCCGGTGGTACGGATCGCCAGGCTCTTCCGAGAGGAACACCTGTCGCAGGAACTCGTCGAAGTCGTCGAACTGCACGATCGGTTCGAGCGTGACCGCATACAGCTCGTGCACCGGAACGGCGTCGCCGCCGCGCGCGAGATCGTCCTCGCGGTACGCGTACTGGTTGCCGAGGACCGACTCCCCGACGAACAGATAGCCGTCGGCGCGCTCGCCCCAGGCGAACCGCCACGTCTCGCGCTCGTTCCACCACGCCATGTCGCGCAAGCCGTCCGGTCCCGCACCGAAGAGACGGTAGCTTCCCGCCAGCCGGTCGAGCCCGTCGCTGCGGTCGAGCAGACGGCGGTGCGGTTCGGGAAGCCGCGCCCGCAGATCGCGTGCGCGCTCCGGCGCCGGCGGCGCGTACGTGCGCAACGCCGCCAGCACGCGCTCGTCGACGTCCGGCGCACGCTCGCCGTAAAGATCGCGCAGCAGTTGCGCCGCATCGTTCATCGTTCTCGACCGCCCCTCACACCGCCGTTTCCGAGCGGTTCCGGAGCTTTCCTCGCGCGCGCGGGCGCGAGCGCAGTCAGCGCTGCGTCAGCGCCGCGCGGACCAGGCCGCGTGCAGAAACGCGTTCCGGTTCAAGTCGGTATGCCGCGTGCACGGCGTCAGATCGCACAGACCCGACGTCTCGCGCGCCGCGCAGCCGCAGCGCCAGACGTGGTCCTCGCAGTTGGGCACGCCGCTGCCCGCGTACGTGAACGTACGGGTAGGCGCCCCAAGCGTCGATCGCAGCACCTCAAACGGGTGCCGGAGAATGTTCACGCGCTCAGCGTACGGCAACGGTAGGGCGCTTGCAAGCTTACCCGCCGATTCCTTACGAACCGTTCATGTCCGTCGACGCGTGAACGTGCTCAGCGCGTGACGGGCGTCACAAACTGGGCCAGCGCGGCGTCGACCGCCTCCGGCTCCTCCTCGTGCGGCAGCAGCCCGCTGCCGGCGAAGGTGACCAGCCGCGCGTCCCGCGCCAGCCGCAAGAACTCGTCGGCGCTCGCGCGCGGCGCCAAGAGCGGCGCCTTCTCCCCACACAGCAGTTGCAGCGGGACGTCGAGGAACGGCAGGTCGCGCGCGACGTCGCAGTCGAGCGCCCCGCCGACGAACGCGGCCGGAACGTACCGCGCGCCGGGCTGGTGCGTCACCGCGTAGTAGTGGTCGACCACGTCCGGCGTGCAGCGCGCGGGATCGCCGTAGACGCGCCGTTCGAGGAAGCGCCGGATCGACGCGCGCGAGGCCAGCGCGTTGAACGCGGCCTCGCCGATCAGCGGCGAGCGGACCAGCGCCGTCAGCGCGGCGCCGCGCCCGCCCTGAGCCTTGTCGAGCGTCCCGCCCAGCCCGGCCGGCGCGATCGCGGCCAGCCGCGCGATGCGGCCGCCGGCGCGCGTCGCGGCGCGGATCGCGAAGGCGGCCCCGAGCGACGATGCCACGACCGCGGCCGGCTCCTCGCAGAAGACGTCGAGCGCGTCGGCGATCTGCTCGACGAAGAGCTCGGTGGTGTACGCGCGGTTGGGCTTCTCGGAGAGCCCGCAGCCGAGCAGGTCGAACGCGACGACGCGATGCCGCCGCGCCAGGAGCGGAAACAGCCGTCGAAACTCGTAGGACGACGCGCCCGAATGGACGCCGTGCACGAGGAGCAGCGGCGGGCCGGAACCGGCCTCGGTCGCGAAGATCTCGGCGCCGCGCCAGGTCCAAGGAAGGCGCGTTCCGCCGAGCGCGTTCGTCGGCAGCGGCGCGTTGCTGAGCGCGCGGTTCGTGGCGGCGAGCGCGCCGGTGACCCCGGCGCCGGCGAGGAGCGGTCGAACGAGTCTCTTCACGGTCTCTCGAGTCCGAAACGGCGCGGCGGGCGGCTTCGTTGCACCGTACCCACAAGGACCGTCCGGCGCCCTCGTCGCAACGGCGCAACGTGGTCGCCCGCGTTCTCGGCGCACTTGCCCTGCTAACAGCGGTGAGTTTTCCCGTGCAGGCGACGCCGTGCGGCGGCGTCCCGGTCGGCCGTGCCGTGTTTCTGAAGTCGGGCGAGATCGATCCCGACGTTTTCGTCTGGGACTCGAAGCAAGGCGTGGTGGACTACGCCGGCGGGCACTGGCGCGACAGCCGCGACGTGATCGTCCACACCCTGCTCGCCAAGCCCGGGACGCGGGCCGTCGTCGTCCAGTGCTTCGCCGGGCTGATCCGCAAAGAAGGCACCGAGCCGCGCGACGCGATCGGGATCCGCATCCTCAACGGGCGGAACAAGGGCCGCTACGGCTGGGTGACGTCGGACGACGTCCACGAGGTCGCCCAGCGCTGAGCGCGAGCGTCCTCGCCATTTGTCCAGCGAGCGCGCGGGCCGGTTCGCCGCGGCGTCCTATGACTTCGATCGCACCGGCCCGATAGTCCGACAAACGGTCGAGCCCGAGCGGTAAAACGTTCGCCGATTTCCCAATGCCCCGGCGTTTGGATCGGCCTACCATCGACGTGTGGACAAGATCAGCGCCGGCGACACCGCCTGGGTACTAGCCTCCGCAGCCCTCGTCATGCTGATGACGCCGGGCCTCGGCTTCTTCTACGGCGGTCTCGTGCGCCGCAAGAACGTCCTCTCGACGGTGATGCACAGCTTTTTCATCCTGTGCCTGATCAGCGTGCAGTGGGTCCTGTGGGGGTACTCGCTCGCGTTCGGCCCGGACGTGAAGGGCTGGGGCATCATCGGCGATCTGTCGTGGATCGGCCTGAACGGCGTGACGCTGCTGCCGAACAAAGACTACTCCGCGACGATCCCCCACCAGGCGTACATGATCTTTCAAATGATGTTCGCGATCATCACGCCGGCGCTGATCAGCGGCGCGTTCGCGGAGCGCAAGCGCTTCAAGGCGTTCGTGCTGTTCAGCCTGATGTGGGCGACGTTCGTCTACGACCCGCTCGCGCACTGGGTGTGGGGACACGGCGGCTGGCTGAGCAAGCTGGGCGCGCTCGACTTCGCGGGCGGCACGGTGGTCCACATCTCGTCCGGCGTCTCGGCGCTGGTCGCCGCGTGGGTGCTCGGCAAGCGCATCACGCACCAGCCGGGTGAAGAGGTCGAGCCGCACGACATCCCGATGGTCGTGCTGGGCTGCGCGCTGCTGTGGTTCGGCTGGTTCGGGTTCAACGCGGGCAGCGCGCTCGCGGCGAACGGTCTCGCGACCAGCGCGTTCCTCAACACCAACACCGCCGCCGCGATGGCCGCGCTGACGTGGCTGACGATCTCGTGGGCTCACAAGGGTCAGCCCAGCGTCGTCGGCGCGACCGCCGGCGCGGTTGCCGGACTGGTCGCGATCACGCCGGCCGCAGGCTACGTCACGCCGGGCGCCTCGATCATCATCGGGCTGCTCGTCGCGGTCGTGTGCTACGGCGCGGTGATGCTGCGCGACCGCATGAAGGTCGACGACGCGCTCGACGTGTGGGCCGTGCACGGCGTCGGCGGCACCGTCGGCGCGATCTGCACCGGGCTGTTCGCCACGACCGTCATCAACTCGGGCGCTTCCAACGGCGCGCTGTACGGAAACGTCGGGCAGCTCTGGATCCAGATCATCGCCGTGACGGCGGCCTGGGTGTTCAGCGGCGTGATGACGTTCGTGATCCTCAAGGTCGTCAACGTGTTCGTCCCGCTGCGCGTCAGCGAAAAAGAAGAAGCCATGGGGCTCGACCTCTCGCAGCACTCCGAAGTCGCCTACAGCCCGTCCTAACGCGTCCTCAACGCCACACCACCTCGAAGGAGCTCTTGTACCGTGGATATCGTGTTCGCTCTGATCGCCTTCTTCGCACTCGTCGCCTCGTGGTTCGTCCTCCCGGCCGTGCCGCGCACGGCGAAGCTCGCGGCGGCGCGGCAAACGCAAACGCCATCGTCCGAAGCGCTCGCCCCGGCGGCGTGACGCCCGCCGCCCGACGGGCGGCTCGTATCCGCTGACGCCGTCGGTTCACTTCGGCGCAGCTCAACCGACAAGCCGTGCGGAGCGCAGGCTCGGCACGGCTTTCGCTTTCCCTCGTCGCACCTCGTTAGGAGGAGGTTTGAAGACACTGGTCGCGGCCTTGACAGCCGCATGCGCCCTCTGCGGTATCCCCGCTCTGGCGCAGACATCTCTCACCCCCGCTGCCGGCGCATCGCCGGGCGCGAGCGCGGCGCCGTCCGCATCACCGTCTCCCTCGCCGACCCCGCGGGCATGGCAAGCCTCCGGCTATGCCGCCAGCTCGTACAACGCGTCGTCGCATCCCGGCGGCAGCGGCTTCGTCTTCACGAACGGGGTCGCGTCGCGCACGTTCGACACGCTCGACCGGTCGCCGATGCTGAACGCCGTGAACGTGCAGCTCGTCAAGACCGGGACGCTCGGCGGCAAGATCGAGCTGACCGCCGGGACGAACGCCGACGTGATCGCCTCGTATCCGACTGCGAACAACAACGCGTTCGACGTCACGCAAGCGTACTTGTCGTACACCGGCGGCCCGATCACGCTGATCGGCGGCAAGTTCGCGACGCTCGCCGGCGCCGAAGTGATCGAAGATCCGGCCGACGCGAACGTCTCGCGCTCGATCCTGTTCGGTTTCGCAATCCCGTTCACGCACACCGGCGCGCGGCTGACGTACGCCCCGTCGCCGTTGTGGAGCTTCGTCGCGGGCGTGAACAACGGTTGGGACAACACCAAAGGGAACGGCACCGGCGCGAAGACCGCCGAGGCCGGGATCGCGTACAACGGGAGCGTCGTCTCGTTCACCGCGCAAGGCTACAGCGGGACGGAGCGCATCAGCAACACGGCGTGGACGTTTTTCCCGGCGACGCCGCTCGGGCACCGCTCGGTGCTCGACGTGGTCGGCACGTGGCACGCCACGCCGAAGCTGGCGTTCGTGGCGAACTTCGACAGCGGGCGCCAGGAGAACGTTCCGCTGGTCGACGGCACGGGCACGTTCACGTCGTTCGGCACGGCGACCTGGAACGGTCTGGCGGGCTACGCGACGTATCAGCTCAGCTCGAAGCTGAGCGCCGCGCTGCGCAGCGAGACGTTCGGCGACGCGGGCGGTTACCGCAGCGGCTTCGACCAGCGCTGGCGCGAGACGACGCTCACGTTCGCGTACGCGCCGTCCGCACCGCTGGTGCTTCGCCTCGAAGGCCGGGCCGACACGTCGAACCGCACGCCGTGGGCCGACTCGGCCGGCATCCTGCGCAAGTCGCTGCAAAGCGTCGCCGCGCAAGTGCTGGTGAAGTTCTAGCCGACCCCGCTCGGCGCGCGCGGCGCCGCGTTGCGGTGGAACGCCAGGCCGTCCGGCCGGTGCTCCACCGTCACCGCGACGCCGTACGCGCGCTCGATCGTCGCCGACGTCAGCGCCGCTTCCGGAACGGCGTCGGCGACGACGCCGCCCTCACCGAGCACGATCACCCGGTCGGTGAACGCCGCCGCTTCCTCGAGCTGGTGCAGCACGGCGACGACCAGCGCGCCGCCGGCGGCGATCTCGCGCACGAGCTGCAGCGTCTCCACCGACGCTTTGAGGTCGAGATGGGACGTCGGTTCGTCGAGCAGCACGACGGAAGCACGCTGCGCGATCGCGAGTGCGATCCACACGCGCTGCCGCTCGCCGGCGGAGAGCGTTCCGATCTCCCGCGCGCGGAGCGCGCTCAGGCCGGTTCGCGCGAGGGCTTCCTCGACCGCGGCGTCGTCATCGGCCGTCGCCTCCCACTCCCACCAGCGGTGGTGCGGGAAGCGCGCGGCGGCGACAGCATCGGCGACGGTCAGTGCCGCCAAGACCGGTTCGGTCGGATCGACCAGCGCAATGCGCCGCGCGCGCTGTCTCGGATCGAGCGCGCGCACCGCCACGCCGTCGAGCGCGATCATCCCGCGCGCGGGTGCGAGCGTCCCCGCCATCGCGCGCAGCAGCGACGTCTTCCCGACGCCGTTCGGGCCGACCAGAGCGACGACGCCCGCCTCGAGCGCGAACGAGACGTCGCGCAGCAGCGTTCGGCCGCCGCGCTCGATCTCGACCCGCTCGAGGACGAGCTTCGTCACCGCTGCAACATCACGTCGAGGACGGTGGAGGCGTCGGAAGCGTGCCCTGCACAAGCGAACCCTCGAGCGACGGCGCCCCGGGGATCGTGAGGTTGATGCTCGTCCCCGACGTGCCGTTCGCCGACGGCAGGTACAGAATTCCGCCGTCGACGAGGAACGTCGTCACCGTCACGCCCGGTCCGAGTGTGACGAATCCGGCCGGCTGGTTCGCGCTGAACGTCTCGGGCGGCTGCGGTCCGCCGAAGAGGAGGTGTCGCGTGCTCTGCGCGCCGGTCCGGTTCGACGGAACGTCGACGTTGCCGCGCAGGGTGACGGCGCTCGAGAACTGGTATGGCGCGGCGGCGGCCGACGTGTTTTGCGCCGAGACCGCGGTCGCGAACTCTCGGTAGAGTTGCGGAAACGATTCGCCGCCGGCGGCTGCGAGCGCCGGGGTGACGCCGCTCCCGGTATTGTTGTAGATCGCCTGCATGGCGGCGTTTCCGCCGAAGCGGTCGTAGAGATAGCGCGCGAACAGGTAGGCCTGCCCATAGCTTCCGGCGGTGTTGCTGTACCAGCCGTAGGGCGGGTTCGTCGCGGTGCTGCTCGGGTTCGGCTGGAAGCCGGTGAACGACGTCAGCGAGAACAGCGACGGTTCCAGCAAGTACGAGAACGAGTAGCGCGGCGTGTCGATGTGCTGACCGGGCGACGGATCGGTCGCGAGGTCCTCAGCGAGCATCGACTGGCCTTCCTCGATGAACGCGTCGTCAAATGTTCCCTGCGCGCCCGTCGTTGCGACGACGCGGAAGTACTTGTACCGCGAGTGCAACAGATGCTGCAGTTCGTGTGACATGCTGCGTGGCACGTCCGTGTTCAGCCAGAACGTCTCGTTGCGCACGATCCCCGTACCGCTATAATTGTTTCCGGTGATGACGAACATCGCCGTGTTGTTGCTGACCGGTCGTGTCGCCGATGCGGGCCTGCAGTCCCAAACGCTCTGCGGGACCTCGTTTGCCGAGTAGTAGTAGCCGCCTTCGCCCGTTCCCGCGAGCGCATCGGTGATGACGATGTCGATAGACGTGCCGGTCGCGCCGCTGTAGTCGCTGAGCTGATGCTGGTTCTGTGGGAGCTGCGTGCCGTCCGGCGTACATTGCGGTCCGAAGTCGACTTGTGAGGAGCCCGGGTAGAACGCCGGGCCGAACGCGGCCGTCTCGATCGCGTAGTAGCTGTCGAAGTCGTTGGCGATCGTCTGGAACTCGCCGCCGACGGTGAACTCACCCGCCGCCTGCAACGACGCGTTGTCGACCCAGACGTTGCCGTGCGCGCCGGCCGCTTTCAGGGTCGCGGTGATCGTGACGTTGCAGGTGTACGAGGTGCTCGTCGTGCCGCCGGCGCAGCCGCCCGAGTTGCCGATGTTCGAGGTGAGGATCTTGAATTGACGCGTCTGGCCAACCGTGCCTTGGGCCGCCTGCGTCCGCCGGTTTTGCACGGGCGAGACGCGCGACGCGGTCAGGGTCCGGAATTGTGCGCGGTCGGAGGACACCGCGATCGCCGAGCGCTCCTGGAAGCGATCGGCGACTTGCGCTTGACGGTTCTCCGCGATGAGCGACTGCAGTGCGTGCGTGCTCTGCGGCGAACGCTGGACGGACGACGTCCCAACGCCCGCAGTTTCCTTCACCGTCGCGGTGTACTGCGGCAGCGTACCGCCGCTCGGCGGTTCGGTCGGCGTGGAGGCGGCTTCCGCCGTCATGACGCCGTCCGCCGAGCTCGCAAGCAGCGCGGATCCGAATTGGCCGCCGGCGGTCGCCGCCATGAGCGTTATCGGACCAGCGGGCGACACGTACCCTGCGACGGGGCCGTTCGTCGGCGTTGCCGTGGCAATCGGCGTCGCGGTGACGCCGCCGCCGCCGCCGCCGATCGGGATCGAGCTGCCGCCCCCTCCGCCTCCGCCTCCGCACGCCGCGAATGCGGCGACGACCATGACGACGGCAAACGAGGGCACGACCCGTAGAAAGCGCATCCGGCGACGATACGCCGGGAGTCTGTGAATTTCCGCGTGGATCAAGCGTACGCGCGCGCGGCTCCACGCAAATATAACACAAGGAATGTCGGTACGCCGACGAAGGCGAGCAGCACGCCGAGCGGAATCTCCGCCGGCGCCGCAACGGTGCGCGCGAGCGCATCGGCGAGAACGACGAGCGACGCACCGACGAGCACGCTGCCGGGAACGAGCGCTCGCAAGTCGGAACCGACGACGCGCCGTGCCAAATGCGGCACGACCAGCCCGACGAAACCGACCAGCCCGGCGAGCGCGACCGCGGCGGCCGTCAACAGCGTCGACGCGACCAGCAGCGCCCACTGCAAGCGCACGACGTCGACGCCGAGCGACGCCGCGCGTCCTTCGCCGAGACGCAGCACATTGAGCGACGGGATCGTCGCGGCGCCGAGCACCGCCCCCGCGATCGCTTCCGGCGACGCGGCGGCCAGATCGCTCCACCCGCGCCCGGCCAGCGAGCCCGCCAGCCACGCGAGGATCGCTTCGCTCGCGGAGCCGCGCGCGAGCCGCTCGATCGCGAGCGTCACGACGGCGGAGAGCAGCGCCGAGAGCGAGACGCCGGCGAGCACGAGCCGTTCGGCATCGAGCCGCGGACCGCGCCGCGCGAGCACCGCGACCAGCACCGCGGTCGCGAGCCCGGAACAGAACCCGAGCGGCGGAACCAGCACCGCCGCGACGCCGAGCGTTGCGGCGATCGCGATCGCCACGCCCGCGCCGCTCGCGACGCCGGTCAGATACGGATCGACCAGCGGGTTGCGCAGCAGCGCCTGCAGCAGCGCTCCGGCCAGCGCGAGCGCGGCGCCGACCGTCGCGGCGATCGCGACGCGCGGCACGCGCAACTGCCACACGATCGTCGCCGCGTCGCCGCCCGCCGACGGATGCAGCAGCGCTTGCACGAGCGCGTCCGGCGCGAGCGCCGCGCCGCCGACCGCGACGCCGACCAGCATCGCGAGCGGAACCAGCGCGGCGAGCAGCACCAGCCGCGTCAAAGGCACCGCGTCAGCGCGTCGAGAGCTCGAGCGTGAACGTGCGCCCGGGCATCGGATAGCCGCCGATCTCCTCGTAGCGCTCGTTGCCGAGATCGAAGACGCGCAGGCCGAGGATCGCGCGCGGCGCGACGCGCAGGCGCGCGTACGCGTCGACGCGCGTGAACGGCTGCGCCGCGCCGAACGGGTCGGCGTTGAGCCCGACGGAGTGCGCCACGATGCCCGCCGCCGCCAGCAGCGCGCGCGGCGTTCCGGCGTACGCCAGCTCCGCGTTCGAGACGATTGCCGGGCGGCGCGGCAAGCGCTGCTCCGATGCCGTGAGGTTCTGCGCGCGATAGAGGTCGGTGAAGCTCACCCGCGCGGTGAAGCCGTTCAGCGGGCGGCTCCGCAGGTCGAGCGTCAGGCCGGAGATGACCGCTTTCTGCGCGTTCTGCACGCCGCCCGACGTGACGACGATCAGATCGTCGCCGCCGGTCACGAACCAGCCGAGGCTCGCGCCGCCCAGCACGTTCGCCGCGTCGAGCGTCAGGTCGAGGTTCTTCGTGCGCTCCGGACGCAGATTCGGGTTGGAGAACCCGGGATAGTACAGATCGACCGCGGTCGGCGCGCGGAAGGCGGTCGACGCGTTCGCGCGCAGCGCGAGGCCGCCGGCGAGATCCAGCGTTCCGCCGAGCGACGGCGCGAAGACGCCGCCCTGCGCGCCGTCCCGCTCCGCGCGCAGCCCGGCGTAGCCGCGCAGCGACGAGCTCAAGCGCATCTGGTCCTGCGCGTAGAGCGCGGCTTGCGCGAAGCCGTGCACGGGCGGGTTGCCGTCGCCCGCGTCGATGCGGTCGGTGCCGTGCGCGAGATCGACGCCGTAGACGAGCGCCCCGCCGGCGTTCTGCACGACGTTGCGCAGCGACGCCTGCACGCGCGACTCGACGTTGAGGAACGCGAAGGGCAGTCCGGTGAACGACTCGGACGCGACGTTGTCGTAGTAGAGCACCGCCGTGCGCGTGCCGCTCAGGTCGAGCGTCGCCGCGGAGCGCGCGCCGGTCTTCGTGAACGACGCGCGCGCGTCGCCGTTGACGTTGTCCTGGCGCGCGTTCGGCGTCGTGAACGGAACCTGCCCCTCGACGCCGAGCCGGCGCGAGACGATGCCCGCGTCGAGGCCGACCCCGATCGCGCCGAGTCTCAGCGAGGTGCGCCCGCGCAGCGCCGTCGAGCTGAGGCCGGTGTCGCTGCGGCTGCCCGCCGCGTCGGCGCCGGCCGCCGGATAGGCGAACGCGTTGGTCGCGATGCGGCGCTCGAACGCGAAGTTCGGCCCGTCGACCAGGACGGCGCGCTCGCCGAAGGTGCCGCTCGAGACGCTCGCGATCGTGTCGCGCCGGGTGCGCGGCGTCGTGATGATGTTGATGACGCCGCCGATCGCGCCGGTCCCGTAGAGCGTCGCGCCGCTGCCCTCGACGACCTCGATGCGCTCGACGCCCGCGGTCGGCAGCGCGCCGAGATCCAGCGTCCCGATCTGCGCGCCGGAGAGCGGGCGCCCGTCGATCAGCACCAGCGTCTGGTTCGGCGACGTGCCGCGGATCGCGACGGTTGCCGACGAGCCGACCGGCCCGCTGCGCGCGACCGCGACGCCGGGGACGTCTTCGAGCGCCGACGCGACGGTGGTGAAGCCGCGCCGAATCATCTCGGCTTTGCTGACGACATACGTCGTCTTGCTGCTCGCGGCGAGCGGTTCGTCGTGGCGGTCGCTGGTCGAGACGCGGCCGATCTCGCTCAGCGCGGGACTCGGCGACGGGCTCGGTGAGGGCGCGGTCTGCGCGAGCGCGGGCGCGGCGCAAACGGCGGTGAAGGCGGCGAAGAGCGCCGCGGAGATGCGGAACGGCATCGAGGTCCTTCCCTTCGTGCGAGGGCGAGGTGCTGACGGCGTTCACGCGGCGGTATCCTGGCTTCACGGATCGATGCCTCGTGCTGCGACCTTCCAGTCCTTGCGAACCGTGGTGCGCAGCGGCTCCCCGCTTACAGTGGCGCGACCGTGCCGGATTCTCACCGGCTTCCCGCGCACGCGAACTCTCGGCGCAGGTTCGGGGCGGCGCGGCGGCGTCCTGTACCGGCCATGAGCACCACGCTGATTGTCGGCCCGGTTCGCGCCGGAAAGAGCGCGCGCGCCGCTGCGCTGGCGCGGGCGAGCGGGCGTCACGTGACGTTCGTCGCGACAGCGGCGGTCGATCCGAACGATGCCGAGATGCGCGACCGCGTCGAGCTGCACCGCCGCGCGCGGCCGCCGGAGTGGGCGGTGGTCGAGACCGCCGCGCCCGGGGCGCCGCCGCTGACCGAGCTGCTGGAGCGCGCCGACGCCGGCTGCATCGTGATCGACGCCTTGGGGACGTGGCTGGCGGCGGAGCTGCTGCAGCGTGAAGGCGCAGCGCAGCGCGATCCCGTGACGGCGCTCGAGGCGCTGGACGCGCATTGCGCCGAGCTCGCCGGAGCGCTTGCGCGCTCGCGCGCCGAGACGATCGTGGTCGCCGAGGAGACCGGCTGGGGCGTCGTCCCGGCGACGCCGCTCGGGCGCATCTTTCGCGACGCGCTGGGCCGGCTGACGCGCACGGTCGCGCGCGACGCCGCCCGCGTGGAGCTGGTCGTGGCCGGCTATGCGATCGACGTGCGCGCGATCGGGACGCCGGTCGACGAGCCGTGATCGCTGCGCCGGCCGCGAGGCGCGCCGCAGCGGCGCTCGCCGCACTGCTCTTCGCCGTCTCGTGCTCTTCTCCGAAGATGACCCTCGAACCGAGCTTCGTCGTCGATCCGAAGGCGCGCATCGTCTCGCTGGTGCCGTCGATGACGGAGGATCTCTTCGCCATCGGTGCCGGAAGCCACGTCGTCGGCGTGTCGTCGTTCACCGACTACCCGCCGGCGGCGAAACGTCTGCCGGTCGTCGCATCGTTCGCCTCGGTCGACACCGAGCGCATCGTCTCGCTGCACGCGACCTTGTGCGTCGGCATCGAGGCGCAGCAGCGGCTCGCCGGCGACGTCGAGCGCGCCGGGATTCCGATCGCGCTGCTCAAGGACGACAGCTTCGAGGACATCTTCACGAACCTCGAAATCCTCGGGAAGCTCACCGGGCGTACGGCGCAGGCGCAGGCGCTCGAAGCGCGCTTGCGCGCGCGAACCGCGACCTTGGTGCAGCGCGCGAAGCGCCGCGGGCGGAAGCCGTCGGTGTTCGTCGTGCTCGGCGTCGCGCCGGTCTTCACGATCGGCCGCGGCTCGTACATCGAGCACCTCATCGAACTGGCCGGCGGCCGCAGCGCGTCGTCGGACGTCGCGCAGCCGTACGCGCGCTACAGCGCCGAAGCGCTCGTCGCGCGGCAGCCCGACGTCATCATCAGCGATCCGGACATCCGCCTGAGCGACGTGATCGGCAAGCCGCCCTGGACCTCGCTGCGCGCGGTCAAGCAGCATCACGTCTACACGCTGCCGGACGCCGCGATCCTGGAGCGGCCGGGTCCGCGCTACAACGACGGCCTGGCGTGGCTGATCGCGACGCTCGACCGCGCCGCGCAGCGGTGAGCGCCCGACCGTTCCGGCCCGCGCAGCGCGTTCACACGGCGAGCACGACCAGCGCGCCGAGCTCCGCGACGACGATCGCGAAGCCGTAGCCGTCGCCGGTGATCGCGCCGCCGAGCCGTCCGCGAATCCAGATGACCGCGACCGCCGCGATCGAGAACGCCGCAACGGCCGTCGCGGCGCCGTGCGCGCCGAGCGGCCACGCGAGCGCCGCGACGACCACGAGCCCGAGCACCAGCCCGGCGAGCGGCGGACGCCGCACGAACGCGGACGCCGTCGCGCCGCCGTACGGTACGTGCAGCGCGTGCACGACCGCGCCGAAACGCGCGCTCGCCGCGGCGAGCGCGAGCGCAAGCGGCAGTGAAGCCGGCGGTATCGACCACAACGCCGCCACCCACACGGCAGCGGCGACGGCGAATCCGGCGAGCGCGAACGAGCCGTGCCGTGGGTCCTTGAGAATCTCGAGCCGGCGCTCGGCCGAGACCGGCGCGAAGAACGCGTCGCAGCCGTCGAGGAAGCCGTCGACGTGCACCGCGCCCGTCAGCACGATCGTCGCGCCGAACGCGACCGCGACGCCGAGCGCATGCGTGGCGTGCGCTGCCGTTGCTTGCGCGGCCAGTCCGGCGAGCGCGCCCAGCAGCGCGCCGACGACGGGCAGCCAGGCCAGTGCGCCCTCGTCGGGCGGACCGGCGGCGCCGGCCGGCAGGATCGAGAAGTACGACAGCGCCGAGCGCAGGCTGCGCAGCGCGCTCAGCGCTCCGGTTCCTTCGTCGCGACGCCGGCTTCGGCGAACGTCTTCATCTCGCGCACCATGCGCGCCGCCGCTTCGATCAGCGGCAGCGCGAGCGCCGCACCGCTCGCCTCGCCGAGCGCGAGATCGAGCTCGAGCAGCGGCTGCAGCCCCAGCGCGTTCAGCGCGACGGCGTGTCCCGGCTCGCGCGAGCGGTGCGCGGCGATGCAGTATCCCGCGACCGCCGGCGCGATTGCGCGCGCGATCAGCGTGGCCGCCGTGACGATGTAACCGTCGAGCACGATCGGGATGCGCCGCCGCGCCGCGCTGAGCATCACGCCGGCCAAGCCGACGATCTCGTAGCCGCCCGCCTCGCCGGCGATCGACTCCCAGTCGGTGCGGTCGATGCGGCGCAGCGCGCCGTCGACGACCGCGATCTTGCGCGCCAGGCGCACGTCGTCGATCCCGGTCCCGCGCCCGACGACCGCGGCGGCGTCACGCCCGGTGAACGCGGCGACGATCGCGGCCGCCGCGGTCGTGTTAGCGATCCCCATGTCGCCGAGCGCGATCACGTCGAACGGCGCGGCGTCCCAAACGCGCTCGAACGCCGTCGCGCCGGCCGCCAGCACGGCGCCCAGGCGCTCGCGCGCGATGGCCGGCCCGCGCGCGAGGTTCGCCGTTCCCGCGCCGCAGCGCACGTCGATCAGACGCGGGTGCGGCGGGTGCTGCGTGCGCACCCCGAAGTCGGCGACGTAGACCTCGGCGCGCACGGCGCGCGCGAACGCGTTGATCGCGCCGAACCCGGCCAGGAAGCCGCCCACCATCTGCGCGGTGACGTCGCCCGGGTAGGCGCTGACGCCGTCCTCCGCGACGCCGTGGTCGGCGGCGCCGATCAGGATCGCGCGGCGCTCGAACGCGTGCTCCGGCACGCCGCCGGCGATCGCGCACAACCGAACCGCCAGGTCCTCGATCCGGCCGAGGCTGTGCAGCGGTTTGGTGAGCTGGTCGATCCGGCGGCGCGCGGCGGCGGCGACCGCGGGGTCGACCGGGACGACGCGATCCCCGAGCGCGGACGGCACGCGCGCTCGTTCGCACCTTTGCAAGCGGGTCCCCGTGCTGCGCCCGGAAACAAGGCTCACCGTGAACGACACCCGCCGCCTGTATCCCACCGAAGCCGCGCCGCAGCGCGCGCTCGCCGTCGCGGTCGACCTGCAAGACCCGCAGCGCCCGCTCGCTCCTGAGCTCGAAGAGTTCGTCGCGCTCGCCGAGGCGGCCGGCGCGCACGTCGTCGGCGAGATCGTGCAGAAGCTGCCGCGCGTCGATCCCGCCACGCTGGTGGGCAGCGGCAAGGCGCGCGAGATCGCCGACCGCGCGGCCGAGCTCAACGCCGACGTGCTGCTGGTGTTCAACGACCTGCGGCCGCGCCAGCGCACGAACCTCGAGAAGGTGGTGCCGCTGCCGATCGTCGACCGCACGATGCTGATCCTCGACATCTTCGCGCAGCACGCGCGCTCGCGCGAGGGCCAGCTTCAGGTCGAGCTCGCGCAACTGCGCTACCGGCAGTCCAACCTGATCGGCGCCGGCGCCGCGCTCTCGCGGCTCGGCGGCGGCGTCGGCACGCGCGGTCCGGGCGAGACGAAGCTGGAGACCGACCGCCGCCGCATCGCGCAGCGCGTGACGCTGCTGCAGCGGCAGCTCGAAGAGGTCCGCAAACAGCGCGAGACGCGGCGTTCGGGCCGCGGCCGCGATCCGTTCGTAGCGCTGGTCGGCTACACCAACGTCGGCAAGTCGTCGCTGCTGAACCGGCTCGCGGGCTCCGGCGCGGGCGACGGGGCGTTCGTCGCCGACCAGCCCTTCGCGACGCTCGACCCGACGCTGCGCCGCGCCTACGTCGCGGCCGACCTCAACGTCCGGCTCGCCGACACGGTGGGGTTCATCACCGCGCTGCCGCAGGAGCTGGTGAACGCGTTCCGCGCGACGCTCGAGGAGCTCGACGCCGCCGATCTGCTGCTGCACGTGCACGACGCCGCGAACCCCGACTGGCCGCGCCAGAAAGCGTCGGTCGAGGCGATCCTGCGCGAGCTGAAGCTCGACGAGAAGCCGGTGATCGAGGTGTTCAACAAGGTCGACCGGCTCGCTCCGGCCGCGCGCACGGCGCTGCCTCCAGACGCGGTCGAGGTGAGCGCGTCGAGCGGCGAAGGGATCGACCGCCTCCGCCAAGCGGTCGCGGAGCGGGTGCGCGCGAACTGAGCCGGACCGTGCTCAGGTCGTCTGTCCTGCGTGGCCTTCTCGTGCCGGCGGCGCTCTGCGCGCTCGCGGCGTGCGGCGGCGCGCGCGACGACCGCCCCGCCGCGCCGGCCAAGGACCGGTACGTCGCCGCGTACGAGCGGCTCCACCCGTCGGTCGTGCTGCTCACGATGAAGATCCCGTCCGAGCACGCGAACCGCCGCGGCGAGTGGGACGACGCGTACGGCAGCGGCGTCGTGGTCGAGAGCGGTTCGTGGGGGACGCGCATCCTGACCGACGCGCACGTCGTCGCCGGCGCGAAGGATCTGGTCGCGACGATCGGCGACGGCCCGCACGCTCGCGCGCACGTCGTGGCGACGACCGGTGAAGCCGAAGATCTGGCGATCGTCGACGTCCCGCTGAAGAACCAGCCGGCCGCGAAGCTGGGCAGCATCGCGCGCATCCTGCCCGGCACGCCGATCGGCGTGCTCGGCTACCCGATCCCCGACGCGTTCGACGACGAGCACCTCGGCCGCACGGCCTCGCTGTACACCGGCCGCGTCGCCAGCGTGCGCAAGGGCGCGCTCGAGATCGACGTTCCGATCATCCCGGGCGAGAGCGGCGGCCCGGTCTTCGACGCGACGACCGGCGAGGTCATCGGCATCGCCGAATCGCGCTTCGACGAGGAGCGCGCGATCGGCTTCGCCACCCCGATCGACACCGCAACGCGTTTCCTGGCCTCGCATCCCCGCATCGCCGCCGCTCGGCGCTAGCGCACCGGTTCGGCACAGGACGCGCCGGGCCGCGCGCGGTACGCTACGGCGGCGGCGAGTCTACCGGGGAAGGGCGATCGTGGACGTACAGGACGAGGCGTGGATCCGTTTGCCGAGCGACGACGAGATGCGCGCGATGGGCTATGGCCAACGGCCGCATCCGTACGACTTCGGCTTCATCCCGGGTATGGCGCGGTTGCGCACCGCGCACCGGCGCATCGGCCCGAAGATGAGCGAGCTGTTCCGTGAGGTGATGTTCGCGGACGGTGCCTTGACGCGCGCCGAGCGGGAGATGATCGCGGCGGTGACCGCCGCCGCGCAAGACTGCCGGTATTGAACGGAGTCTCACGCAGAGTTTCTGCGTGTCGAGTCCGCCGATCACGAGCTGGTCGCCGCGATCAAGCGCCGAGCGTGGCGCGAGCTGCCCTCGCTGACGCCGCGCGAGCGCGCGCTGTGCGAGGTCGCGGAGACGCTGAGCGCGACGCCGACGCGGATGACGCCGGAATCCTGGCAGCCGCTGCGCGACCTCGGTTTCGACGACGAGGCGATCCTCGAGGTGGTGCACGTGGTCGGGCTATTCAACTACTTCACGCGCCTCGCCGACGGCGTCGGCTTGCGGCTCGACCCGCAGATCGAAGCGGCGGGCCGAACCGAGACGACGCTGCGGCGGCCCTGAGCGCCGCGGCTACTTGACGCCGCGGAAGAGGAACGAGCCGCCGATCTTGTGCGCCATCGTGTGGATGTCGCCGCGCATCGAGCGCACATCGCCGTCCAAGCGCCGCATGTCGGACGACATCCCGCGCAGCGAGCCGTTCATGCTCGTGAGCCGCGCCTGCGTCGCGCCGAGTCGCCCGAGCGCGCTGTCGAGATAGCGGTTGGTGGTCGCCAGCTTGCCGTTGGTGACCGTCAGCTTGCCGTTCGTCCGGTCGAGCGAGCTCTGGACGGCGACCAGCCGCGCGTCCACCTTGTCGAGCCGATACTCCATCGAGCCGAGCCGGTCGAGCTTGCGGCTCATCGCGTCGAGCGCGACCAGGTGCTGGCTGACGCTCCCGAGCTGGCCGTTCATCGCGTGAAGCTGCGAGACGATGTCCAGCGTCGCCGCGACGGCGGCCAGGGCCACAGCGACGGCGAGCGCCACCGCGGTCCGCGTGAGGGCGAGGGGGCGCTCGTGTCGCCGGGGGTACTCTGCGGTTCCGACCATAGCGTTTTCCCGTGCCCACCAGGTGTGAAGGAACCATGAAAGCCCGCGCCGTGTTATACGGAGCGCAGGTCCTCATGGACTCGCTCGCGGGGCTGAGCAGTCTCGACGGGAAGATCCGTGGTCGACGTAAGCAGGCGGAGTTGTGAGCCCTCCTAAAACGATCACAAGCGTTCTACACGCGAACAACGAATACGCTCTGGCTGCCTAACTAATCTAAGTTAGCAGTCACCGTCCGCGGGGGGTAGCCGGATCCACCCCGCCGGCGGTCATGAAGTCCGGCTAGGGTGCTGAGACCTCTCCGAGAGGCGCCCGAAACTCAACCGGAGATGCGGCGCGGCTGATTCCTGTACCGAGAAGCTGACGCGCTCAAGACAAAATCGGTGCTGAGCCTGGAGAAAGCGGCGGTCCGGCTTTTCGGACCCGGGGGGCGGCTCCCCGGCAGCTCCACCACAGTCACGGAAAGGCGCGGTCTCGCGTCTTTCTTCGTTCCTGCACCGTTGCTCCCGGAAAGCGTCGCCGCCGTTGCGCGCCTCTCCATCGCGCCACGTGATCGCCGACGTTCGTGCCGCGATGCCTCGTTCACGGCTGCGGGCGCTCGTACCACGGCACGGGACGCCCCAATGTCGTCTTCAGCACGCGCACGATGACGACCAGCGCGAGAAGCGCGGTGAGCAGCAACCACCCGGCGGCGACGAAGATCGCGGCGGTCGCGTGGTCGTCGAGGACGGTGTTGCCGATGTCGCGTTTGGGATTGCGGCGTATGGCGCTTTGCGCGACCAGCCGCGCGAGCGACGGCGCCGACGGGGCGACGAAGGCGATCACGGTGCCGGGGAAGCCGAACGTTCGGGCGAGGCGCCCGTCGCCGAGGCGCGCGTCGCGTTGCGTGAAGCCGCCGATCGAGGACGACGACGAGCCTCGCTCGTCGAGCGACGAGCCGTATTTCTCGATGACCTGACTCGGGCGCGTCGTGCGCACGATCGTCGCCGTACCGCCGTCGGCGTACACCGCCGTCGTGCCGCCGTCCGCGATGATGTCGAAGATGCCCGTCGCGGGCCGGACCGCGACCGGCCTGCCGCCCAGCGCGGTGCGCGGCGTCGCCATCGCGGCGCTGTCGAGCACGAACGGCGGTTCATGATGGATGAGGAGCCACATCAGCGCGCCGATCGGCACGACGAAGCCGCCGATCACGAACGCGAGGACGGTCACGACGACCAACGGCCAGCGCGGCATCGTCGGCGCGTTCGCGGGCAAGCGCACCGTTCCCGGGGGCGAGCGGCTATACTAGCCGCATGGAAACGCTGCTGCTCGCGCTCGGGATCGGGTTCGTCTCGGGGCTTCGCGCGATGACCTCGATCGCGGCCCTCGGTCTGGTGCGAGGGGGCATATGGGGCTATCTCCTCGCGGTCGCCGCGGTGCTCGAGTACGTCGCGGACGCCTCGCCGAAGATTCCGTCCCGGACCGCGCTGCCGTCCATCGTGATTCGCCCGCTCAGCGGCGCCGTCGCAGGCTGGTTCATCGCCACGATGCACGGCGGATCGCCGGTTGCGGGCGCGATCTGCGGCGTCATCGGCGCGCTGATCGGCACCTACGGCGGACACGCGGTGCGCGTCGCCGCGATCGCGCGCATCGGCGCGCTGCCCGCAGCGATCGCCGAAGACGTCGTCGCGCTGGCGCTCGCCGCGTTCCTCGTGACGCGGTGACCTGCAGATCGGCGGGAACGTGCTCGAGCGACGGTCACGCTGAGCACTCTGGAGAACCGGATGCGCGCGCACGACCGCGTCGTCGTGACGGGGTCGCTGAGCGAGTGGGGCGATGACGTGGCCGCGCTCCTGGACGGCATCCACGCCCGAAACGACGCTGGTCGACGCGTCGGATGATGACTTCGCGGCGCTGCGGCGCGGTGAAACGAGCCTGCCGGGCGGCCTTACGGTCCCGCCGGGCGGTGTGGACGATCCCGCGGTCCTGACCCACGTGCGTGCCATCGCCGCGCGCTTGCGGGCAGCGGGATACGAACGCGGGCACTGGCTCGTCGTCGCGCGCGGCGAGGTCGTCGGCTTGATCGGCTTCAAGGACCCGCCCGCGAACGGCGAGGTCGAGATCGGCTACGGAATCGCCGCCGCCCGGCGCCGGCGCGGGCACGCGTCGCATGCGGTCGCGCTCGTGCTCGAGACTGCGCGCCGCGATGCGGCGATCCGGGCGGTCGTGGCGGAGACCGATGCCGCAAACCGTGCCTCACAGCTCGTACTCGAAAAGAACGGGTTCGTGCGGGACGGGACACGGCTCGATTCGTCGGGCGGCGAGGTTCTTCGCTGGCGTGCCAGCCATCTGGCATTGTGCTCCGGTACGCTGGAGCCCTAAAGAAGAAATGCGCCGCCCCAGCGGCGGCGCCGGGTGCAAGACGAGGGTGATCCTATGGAAACAATCACACGGGCCGTGGAGGCTCCGCGCGAGCCTGCCCGCAGGCGCGGGCTGCGGCGGCCCAAGGCGCTGAACGCGCCGAAACGGCGCGCGTTCCGGATCGACGACGGCGATGCGGTCGAGGCGGCGCGCGCGCTCAACGGCGCCGGGCTGTACGAGTACGGGCGGCGTCCCGTCCATCGGAAACGGCTGCCGGGCGCGACCGCGACGGACGACAAGAGCTGGTACTTCGCCTTCGATCCGCACCGGCGCGGCGTGCCGAGCCTCGTCGGCACGGGTGAAGCGATGACGCCGGCGCATGCGATGATGCAGGCGGTCGTCTGGGAGAAGCGGTTCGTTCAGTGCACGATCGACGGCGCGGTCTTCACGGCGGAGCTGACGGACGCGGAGCGCGCGAGCGCGCGGCGCGGCGACGACGACATCCTGCGCCGAAGGCGTCGTCCGGACGTGGGCGCGCGCGCCGTCCGCGCCACGGACCGCCGGCTCAACGGCCGGCCGCTCGACGTGGAGATCGCCGTCACGGGTCCCGGTCGTCCGTACGACCGGCTCGGCGAGATGATCGTCACGGGTCGCGCCTGTCTGGAATTGCTCGTGCCGCGCGACGAGGCGCTCGAAGCGGACCCGAACGTGCTCGAAGCGCATCTGCGCGCGGGCCTCGTGTCGGGTGCCTTCACCGCGCGGTGGATCGTCGCACCGGACGGCCACAAGGCGCTCGTGAAGAGCGTCGCCGACGTTCGCGACCTGCTCGACAAGCAGCGTCTGCTGGCCGAGGACGAGGTCGCCGCGGCGCGCAGCGAGCTCGCATCCGCCCGCGAGCTGATGCGCGCGTCCGAAGACGTGCGCGAAGCGGACGACGCCGGCGATGCTTCGGCGCTCGCGCGGGTGCGTGCCGACCGCGACGCGTTGCTGGAGCTGGTCGAAGCGGAGTACCGCGATCACGATACGACGTCGCTGATCTGGCTGATCGCCGCGCGCGTCATGCCGTCGCTGCGCGAGCCGCGCCTGCGCACGCGCGCGCTTCGGCTGGCGGCGATTCGCGCCGAGATTCGCGCCCGCTTCGCGCCGAAGCGCGGGCGCGTTCTGCGGCACGTCGAGGCCTTCGACCGGGCGATGCACGCGCCGATGTCCGAGGAAGCGGCGCGCCGCGCCGAAGCGGAGTCGTTGGCCGCGGTCGCCGCGGCGTCGCTGCGCCATGCGGAAGAGCGCGTCGCTCGGGTCGAGGAGTACCGCGGTGCGTTGGACGAGCTCGAAGCGGCCGGAAGCGCCGCGCTGCTGTTTCCGCCCGGGAGCACGTTGCGCGCAACGATCGCGTACGAGTACCGCCGCCGCTTCGGCGCTCCGGCGGCCGAAACGAAGACGTGCGCCCCGAGCGCGTGAGCGCAGGCTAGAGCTGCGCTGTCGTCAGCGTCGTATCGGCGTGCGCCCAGCTTGCTGCGAAGCGCGCGCGAGCGCCGGCCGCCTGCGTCGACCGCTCCGCTTTCAGCGCTTCGGATAGCCCGAACAACGAGCGCGGGTTCCCCGGGTTGCGGCGGAGATCTTCTCGAAACGCAACGCCGGCGGCGCCCGGATCACCGGCTGCGAGGAGCGCGGCGCCGAGCGACTCGCGCGCCGGCGCATACCAGTCCGGCGGCTCGATATAGAGAAAGCCGTCCTGCGCCGCCGCAGCTCGGCGCAGCAGCGCGACCGCCGTGTGCGCATCGCCGTGCGCGCGGGCGATCTTGGCGGCGAGCACGTCCGAAGCGACGGCGTAGATGCTCTGCGAGCTGTTGAAGAAGCCCGGAACGGCCTGGATGACCGGCGTCGTGCGCGCGCGCCGAACTGCGGCGAGCTCGGTCTGCGCGGCTCGCATCCGTCCGGTTCCGGCGAACGCCATCCCGCGCGTGAAATGCCAGACGCCGTCGCGGAACGGCTCGTTGCGATCGGGCTTGGGCTGCGGCATCGCCAAGGCGTCTTCCCAGCGGGCGAACCGTACGTACACGAACATCGCGGGGACGTATGCGCCGTCCCGGATGAGGAGCCCGGCGACGCGCTTGGCATCGTGCCAGTCGCCTTCGTTCGCATACGCCGCGGCGAGCATCGTCAGGTTGTGATCGTGGTAGGCCGAAGCTTCGAGGTCGGCTTCGTGCGCTTCGTGCCGGTAGGCGAGGTCGTGCATGCTGGCGTGCTCGTTGACTTCGGCGGCCGCGGGGAAGTCGCCGGTTCGCATATAGGTGTGCGCCGGCATGTGGACGAGGTGCGCGGCGCCGGCCTCGAACCGCATCCCGCGCAGTCGACCGGCGCTGACGAGACCCCGGTCCGGCTGCAACGACGACTCGGTCATGTGGATCAGCAGGTGATTCGCCCCGATGTGCATCGGTTCGCGCGCCAGCACCGACTCGAGCGAAGCGATGATCTCCGGTGTGCCGGGTGCGGGGATGCCCGCCGGCGTGAACCAATTCCAGGCGCGCAGCTCCATCGCGCTCTCCGCGGCGAGAACCGCGGCGTCACTGTCGTCGGGGTAGCGCGCGGCGAGCGCTGCCGCAGCATTCTTGTACGCCAGCGCGAGCGCATGCAGGTTCGGCTTCGCGTCGCCGGAGTAGCGCGTCGCAAGCGCGGCGATGTACGCGCGTTCGGAATCCGAAGCCGTCGACTGCAGCGACCGCGCGCGTTGGATCGCGGCATAAGCCGCCTTCTCGCCGGCCGCATCGACCTCGACGTTGATGTTCGTACCATGCGCCAGGGCGATCCCCCAGTGCGCCATCGCGAAGGCGGGGTCGGCTTTCGCCGCACATGCGAACGCGCGCTGCGACGCGGCGCGGTTGTACGCGTAGAACAACGTCAGCCCCCGGTCGAAGCAGCGCTGAGCCGCGGCGCTGCTCGTCGAGCTGGGGTGATGGACGAGCGCATCCGCCGGGCCGGGCTGCGCCGGTGCGGTCGCGACCAGCGCGAGGACGAGCGCTAGGGACCATGTCGCTCTGATCATTGGGCGGTTCTCCTCGACCCACGGACGTCGATGCTAGACGCTGTTGCTCCGCGAGCAGCCCAGCAGTGCCCTCCCCGTGGAAGGCGGTCGCAGCGGCGTTCCAGAGCGGCAGCGCCGCGGGACAGCGCAGGGCGGCACCCGAACCGCCGCGCCATGAACGCGACCGTCTCGACCGCCGCTCGACCGGGCGCGCTCGACCGCTACTTCGGCATCGCGCGCGCCGGGTCGACCGTGCCGCGCGAGCTGCGCGCCGGCCTCACGACGTTCCTCACGATGTCCTACGTGCTGTTCGTCAACCCGCAGGTGCTGGGCAGCGCGATCACTGGCGTCGACGGCGCGTTCGCGAAGCTGCTGATCGTCACGGCGCTCGCCGCGGCGATCGGCAGCCTCTTGATGGCGCTCGTCGCGCGCTACCCGTTCGCGCAAGCGCCGGGGATGGGGCTGAACGCGTACTTCGCGTACACGGTCGTGCTGGGGCAGAAGATCCCGTGGCAGACCGCGCTCGGCGCGGTGTTCGTCTCGGGGTTGCTGTTCGTGCTGCTCTCGGTCCTCGGCGTACGGCAAGCAGTCGTGCGCGCGATCCCGAACGCGCTGAAGTTCGCGGTCACGGCGGGGATCGGGATGTTCCTGGCGTTCATCGGCCTCAAGAACGCCGGCGTCGTCGTGGCGAACCCGGCGACGTTCGTCACGCTCGGCTCGCTCGTCGCGCCGCAGGCGCTGATCGCGTCGTTCGGGCTGATCGTCACGGCGGCGCTGCTGGTGCGGCGCGTGCCCGGCGCGATCGTCGCCGGCATCGTCGCCGCGACGGTGCTCGGCATCGCGACGCAGGCCCCGCTGTATCCCGGTGCGCACGGTGCGCCGGTCGCGTTCGGCGGCTTCCCGCACGGCGTCGTCGCGCTGCCCGTGTGGCCCAGCGGGCTCGCCGGCGCGCTCGACATCCGCGGCGCGCTCTCGCTCGGCGCGGCGGCGATCGTGTTCACGTTCTTCTTCGTCGACTTCTTCGACGCGACCGGGACGCTGGTCGGGCTCGCGACGCGCGCCGGCTTCGTCGACGCGAACGGCGACATGCCGCGCGCGCGCCGCACGTTCGCCTCGGACGGACTCGCGGCGATGGCCGGCGCGCTGCTCGGGACGAGCACCACGACCGCCTACATCGAGAGCGCCGCGGGGATCGAGGAAGGCGGGCGCACCGGCCTCACCGCCCTCGCGGTCGCCGGCCTGTTCGCGGTCGCGACGCTGCTGTGGCCGCTCGCGGGCGCGATCCCCGCGGCCGCGACCGCACCGGCGCTGATCGTCGTCGGCGCCCTGATGCTCGACGGCCTGCGCAACGTCGAGTGGAGCGACTACGCCGTCGCGATTCCCGTCTTCCTCACCATGATCGCGATGCCGCTGACGTTCTCGATCGCGAACGGCGTCAGCTTCGGCGTGATCTCGTACGCCGCGATCAAGCTCTTCAGCGGCCGCGGCAAGGAGGTCGATCCGCTGCTGTACGGCGTCGCCGCTTTGCTGGTCGCAAGGTATGTGTGGTTGAGCGGCTGACGGCCGGCATGCGCTCTCACCCTTCGACCAGCTCAGGGTGACAGGGCGCACCGGCTACGCTACAGCGTGACCGTCGTTCCGCGGGCGGCGACGCTTGCGCTGAAGCCGAGCTTCGACTCCACGATAGCGGCGAAGGCCGTTGCCGACGCCGGCTCGCCGTGGACCGCGTACAGGTGCGGCTTCGTCTTCAGCGTGCCGAGCCAGCGCAGCAGCTCCGACTGGTCGGCGTGCGCGCTGTAGCCGGTCGGGTTCACGATCGTCGCGTGCACGTCGAGGACGTCGCCGAAGATCTTCGCGGTCGGCGCCCCGTGCACGAGCTGGCTGCCGAGCGTCCCCGGTCCCTGGAAGCCGGCGAACACGATCGTCGATTTCGGGTCGGGGATGTGGTTGTGCAGGTGGTGCAGGATGCGGCCGCCGCTGGCCATCCCGCTCGACGCGATCACGATCGCCGGACCGTCGAGATGGTTCAACTGCTTCGACTCGTCGGTCGTCACGTGGACCTGCACGTTCATGCACCCGAACGGGCGGTTCGGCGTGTCGATGAACGGCTTGTGCGCGTCGGGGTAGCGCGCGAAGAGCGCGTCGACCTTGATCGCCATCGGGCTGTCGACGTGCACCGGCGTGCGCGCGAGCTGCGGGTCGCGCTGCTGCAGCACGCCGATCGAGTACAGGATGTCCTGGGTGCGCTCGACCGCGAAGGCCGGAATCACGATCGTTCCGCCGCGCGCGATCCCGTCGAGCAGCAGCTTCTCGAACTCGCCGAGCGCGTCGGGCGGGTGGTTCCGGTCGCCGTACGTCGTCTCGCACACGACGACGTCCGCAGTGTCGAGCGGCGCCGGGTCGTACAGCAGCGGACGCCCGTAGCGGCCGAGATCGCCGGAGAAGATCACGCGCTTGCCTTCGACGTGCGCGTCGACGAACGCCGAGCCGAGGATGTGCGCGGCGTTGTGATAGCGCACGCCGATCCCGCAGACGTCGAAATCGGTCTCGAGCTCGACCGGCCGCAGCAGCTTCAGCGCCGCCGCGACGTCCGCTTCTTCGTAGAACGCGGGGATGTGCCGCTCGCGCTCGTGCTCGAAGCCGCGTTTCGCCATGTGCGACTGCAGGTGCGCCGCGTCCTCGAGGACGATCTCCAGCAGCCCGGCGGTCGCGGGCGTGCAGTACACCGGGCCGGTGAACCCGTCGCGCACGATCTTCGGCACGTAGCCGACGTGGTCGATGTGTCCGTGCGTGATGACGATCGCGTCGGTCTGCGCCGGCGGGATCGGCAGCGGCGCGGTGTTCAGCGCCTGCGTCTCGCGCGTTCCTTGGAAGAGCCCGCAGTCGACGTAGACGTGCTTGCCGCCGGCGGTGAGGAGATGCTTGCTGCCGGTGACGGTTCCGGCCGCGCCGACGAAGGTGAGCTCAGCCACGGGCGCCGTTCGCCGCGCGTCCGGCTTGCGCCGCGAGCGCGACGCTCGTCGGCCGGTCCTCCGCCAGATAACGGTCCAGGCAGGTGTCGACCAGCCGCTCGGGATCGTCGTCCTCGATCAGTACCGCGCCGGTCGCTTTGTGCACGAGCTGCGCGATGCTTCCGAAGTCGTTCGACATCCCGCCGGAGTTGCGCAGCACGCCGATGAGCTTCCCTTCGTCGTAGGCGATCGCGAACTCGCCCAGCGTTCCGCTGCGCCCGCCGACGAACAGCACGAAGTCGGAGCTGTGGATGTTGTGCGTCTCGCGGCCCATCAGCCCCGAGCCGGTGAAGACGATCGCGGAGTACGGGTCGAGCGGCGACTCGAACACGTTCACGTGCTCTTCGCGCGAGCGCGCGGGCGAGACGCCCAGGCTCGAACCGCCCGCGTCGTGCGCGCCGAGCACCGCCGCGTGCGGCAACCCCGGGCACGCGCCGGTGACGATGACGCAGCCGCGTCCGGCGACGCGCCGCCCCAATCGCCTCGCGAGCTCGAGCTCGGCTTCGGTCAGGTCGCCGCCCGCCGAGCCCATCACGCCGATCTGAATGCGCACGAATACCTCCGCCGACGCAATACGAGGAGGCTGGAGCCCATCCCCGTGTGAAAGCGGCGCTGATCGAAGGAGACACGGCAGCCCCGCTTCGTGCGCGCGTCGCGCACCTCGGCCGGCTCGTCGGCGACGTGCTGCGCTCGCACGCGCGCCCCGGGACGTTCGAGCGCGTCGAACGGCTGCGCGCGCTCACGCGCCGCCGCCGCGCCGAGCGCGACGGCGCAGCCGACGGCGCGATCGAGGCGCTCGTCGACCAGCTCGACACGGCGGACGCGGTCGACGTGATCCGCGCCTTCAACCTCTACTTTCAGATGGTGAACCTGGCCGAGCAGCTTCACCGCGAGCGCCGCCGCCGCGAGCGGGCGCTGCACGGCGATCAGCCGCTGCACGGCTCGCTCGAGACGCTTTCGCCCGATGCCGCGGCGTCGATCGAGCGGCTGGAGATCCGCCTCGTGTTCACCGCGCACCCGACCGAGGTGCTGCGCCGCACGACCAGCGAGAAGCTCGCCGAGGCGGCCCGGCTGCTGCGCGCGTTCGACGAGCGCGTGCTCATCGCCGAGGAGGAGGGCGCGCTCGAGGCGGAGCTGCGCGCGCAGATCGTGCTCCTGTGGCAGACCAACGAGCTGTACGGAACGGCGCCGACCGTGCAGGACGAGGTGCGCAATCTGATCGCGCGCTTTCGCGAGTCGCTGTACGACGAAGCGGTGTCGCTCTTCGAGCGGCTCGAAGCCCAGCTCGGCGGTGCCGAGGTGCCGGCGTTTCTGAGCTTCGGAAGCTGGATCGGCGGCGACCGTGACGGCAACGCGAACGTCGCCCCGGACGCGATCGCCGGCGCGCACGAGCAGGCGCGCCGCTTCATCTTGGCGCGCTATCTCGAGGACGTCGAGCTGCTGCAGACGCGCCTCTCGCAGGACGCCGCGCGCGGCGGCGCCTCGCCCGAGCTGATCGCCGCGGTCGAGCGCGACGCCGCCGAGCTGCCCGACGTCCGCTACGCCATCGGACCGCGCCAAGAGGCAGAGCCGTACCGGCGGAAGCTCGCGTTCGTGCACCGCCGGCTGCGGCTCGCGCTCGCGGATGCGGCGGGCGGCTACGAAGACGCGCGCGCATTGCTCGACGACCTGGAGCCGATCGCGTCGAGCGTGAGCGCCTCCAGCGGGCCCGACGTGCTGCGCCCGGTCCGCCGGCTCATCCGCGCGGTAGAAGTGTTCGGGTTCCGGCTCTACGCGCTCGAATGGCGGCAGCACCGCGACCGCGTCGTGCGCGCGCTCGACGAGGTCGTCGCGGCGGTCGAGCCGAACGCGCCGCCGCTCTCCGAGCGCGACGAGGCGGAGCGCCGCGCGTGGTTCGAGCGCGAGCTGCGAACGCTGCGCCCGCTGCTGCCGGGCCGCATCGCGTTCTCGGCGGAGAGCGATGACGTGATCGCGTCGCTGCGCGCGGTCGCCGAGCTGCGCGCCCGGCGCGGCGCGGATTCCGTCGCGTCGCTGATCCTGGCCGGCACGGAGTCGGCGTTCGACCTGCTCTCGCTGCACGCGCTCGCGCGGGCCTGCGACGCGCTGCGCGCCGGTCCGCTGCAGCTCGTCCCGCTGCTGGAGAGCCCGACGGCGCTCGCGCGCGGCGCGGCGCTGTGCGAGGAGCTGCTCGCGGTCGCGCCGTTCCGCGAGCACGTCGCGCGGTGCGGCGTCTGGGAGATCATGCTCGGCTACTCGGACACCACGAAGGTCGCGGGCGTCGTCGCGAGCGCGTGGGGACTCTACCGCGCGCAGCTCGCGATCGCCGGCGCCGCGGCCGGTCACGGTGTCGAGATCCGGTTCTTCCACGGTCGCGGCGGTTCGGCCGGGCGCGGCGCCGCCGACGCGCGCGAAGCGGTCGCCGCCCAGCCGCCCGGCGCGCGCAGCGGGCGGTTCAAGGTCACGGAGCAAGGCGAGGTGATCGGCGCGCGCTACGGCTTGCCGTCGCTCGCGCGCCGCAACCTCGAGCTGGCCGTCACGTCGGTCGTCGCGGGACTGTCACGGTCCGACGTTGAGCCCGATCCGGCGTGGTACGCGGTGCTCGACCGTCTCGGCGCCGCGGCGCGCACGGCGTATACCGCGCTCGTCGACGACCCGGAGTTCCTGGCGTTCTTCGCCGCCTGCACGCCGGTCGACGAGATCGGCGAGATGCAGATCAGCTCGCGCCCCGGCCGGCGCGGCGCGCGCCGCTCGATCGAGGACCTGCGCGCGATCCCGTGGTCGTTCGGCTGGGCGCAGACCCGCGCCATGCTGCCCGGCTGGTACGGCTTCGGCTCCGCCGTCGACGCGGCGCCTGACGAGCTCGCAACGCTGCGCACGATGGCGCGCGAGTTCCCGTTCTTTCGCGTCCTGCTGCACGGGATCGAACGTGCCCTGGCCGTCGCCGACCTGGCGATCTTCGAGCGCTACGCGGGCGCGCTCGTCGCCGACGCCGCGCTGCGCGAGCGCTTCGTCCCGCGCATCCGCACCGAGTTCGCGCGCACCGCCGCATCGCTGCTGCTCGTGCTCGAGCAAGACCGCCTGCTGGCCGGCGACGCGACGCTGGCGCGCAGCATCGAGCTGCGCAATCCGTACGTCGACCCGATCTCGTTCCTGCAGCTCCGCCTGCTGCGCGCCTACCGCCAGCACGACCCGCGCGATCCCGCGCTGCGCGACGCGATTCGCCTCTCGATCAACGGCATCGCGGCGGGCTTGCGCGTGACCGGCTGACCCGTGGACGAACCCACGCGCCGCTGTACGAGGCGGCGTCAGAACGGGCTCGGGAAGAGCTTTCCGCAGACGTAGCCGAAGCTGCCGGGCGACGAGGACTTGCCGTACGTTCCGTAGTCGAGGAAGTTGTAGATCAGCGCGTCGATCTGCGTGCACACGTCGCAGCGCGAGAACCCTTCGCCGACGACCGTCGCTTCGGCCAGATTGCACAGTGCGCCGAGCGCGCAGTTGTTGAAGTCGGCCTGCGGGTTGGCGCTGCCGCTCAACGGCGCTTCGACGCCCATCGCGATGCAGCGGAAGAAGTCGCCGTAGAACTGCATGATCGTCACCAGCGTCGACCAGTCGTTGACGCGGTCGATCGCGTACTCCACCAGCGCCTGGCCCGCGCCGCCCTGCATTCGCCCGAGCAGGTTGCCGGTCTGCGGATCGACGTCCCACCAGCCGTTGACCACGCGCCCGCCGAGTGAGACCTGGCCGTCCGGCACGATGCGCACGCTGCCCGCGTCCTGTGCGACCGCTTTCGGCTTGACACCGGCGCGTGACGCCGCGTTGAAGAGCGCGATCGTGTTCTCCGCCGGCTCGACCCCGAGCACGTGGCGCTCGATGTTCGTGTCCATGTAGCCGCGTACCGCGTTCGCGCGGACTGCTCCGTCGCCGCTGCCCGTTGCCGCCATCCCGTTCTCGACCACGTCGAACTCCAGGATGCCGGCGCGCTGCTTGCCGTGCTGGGTGAACCCGCGATGCACCATCGCGACTTGCGGGCGGTCGAAGAAGAAGCGCACGGTTCCGCCGCTCTGGTCTTCGAGCCGCATCCGCGCGATCGCGTCGTACAGGAAGTAGTGCATCACCTCGTACGGGTACGCTTCGCCGATCCCGGGCGGCGGAATCTGCCGCCCGTTACCTCCGGCGGTGACGTAGGCGGAGAACGCGCGCGCGAGCTTCGCGGCCTGCGCGTCCTGCTTCGCGGTGAAGTCGCGGTTCAGCTCGCCCGGGACGACCAGTCCCATGTAGGTGGACGTGAGCGCGAGCGCCGTGCGTTGCGGGGTCCATGCCGGATCGATCGCCGAGCCGCCGCGCTGACGGCGGTCGACGACGGTGCGCTCCGCCGTGCGCGTCGCGCCGGGCATCTGCGTCGTGATGCGCAGCCGCAGCAGCGCCAGCCGCGACGAGCCGTCCGCGTCGAACGCATCGCCGCTCTGCTCCTCCGCGCCGAGCCCGATCGACGGCGTGAAGCTGCGCGCCTCGGTGAGGTTCTGCGCGCCTTTACCGCGGTCGCCGATGACGACCGAGAACGACGTCAAGGACAGGTCGGAGGTTTTCGCGCTCGCCGTGACCAGCGTCTTGTCGGCCGTCTCCGCGCCGGTGAACGTGCCGACGAGCGCGACCGTGACCTTCACGTACGCGTCGGCCGCGAGCGCGTCGGCCGCCTCGCCGCTCGCCGTCGCGAGGTGCTCGCCGGGTTTCGCGCCGGGCAGCGTCGGGTCGAGATCGGTCCACGCGCCGTCGATCTGGGCTTGCAGCCACCAGTGATCGCGCAGCGCCGCGGTCCACGCGCTCCGCACCGTCGCGTCCGAAGCGGCGAGCTTCACCGGAGCAGCCGTCAGGAGCGCGTCCGTCGCGCTTCGGGCTCGCGCGATCCCTTCGTCCGCGAGCTGCTTCACGCGTTCGCGCTGCTCTTTGGCGACCGCGCCGACCTGCGCACGGTCCAAGCCGAGCTTGCCGAGGACCTCGGAATCGTCGGACGACGGCGGCGCGGGTCGCGCGGCCGTCATCGCCGCGACGACCGACCGGATCTCGCCGTCCGAGAGCGAGCCGTGCATGAAGCGCACGGCGATCTGTTTCTCGCTCAGCAGCGCCGCCAGCAGCAGCGCCTTGTCGGCCGGCGAGCCGCCGCGCGCGGCGAGCGTGCCGTTCGCGCCGCGCATCGCGCCCGGATAGGCCTCGGTCGCGACGCCGTCGCGCACGAACGCGAAGATCGTCGCCGGCTTCCCTTCGAGTGCCGACGCCTTGACCGCCGCATCGTAGTTCGTCGCCGGGATCGCCTCGCCGGCCGCCGCGATGCGCGCGAAGTACCGGTCGAGCTCGGGACTGATGCCCTTGCACTTCTTGGTGTCGTCCGGCGCCGGCGTCGAGGTGTCGCCGCCCAGCGCGCCGCCGAGCGTCCCGACGTTGCCGGTGCCGGTCTCTCCGATCTTCGCGGTCTTGCCCGCACCGGGCGCCCAGCCTTCGATCCCCGCCAGATCACTCGGATCGTCGGGACACGGCGCGGGCGCGGTCGCGAACACCTGCGCGTAGCCGAGCTGCGGCTTCGGGCCGAATGTCTTCCAGCCGAACCACGCGCCCGCTCCGACGGCCGCGAGCACGACGAGCGCGATGAAGCCGCGCAGGATGCGCTTCACAGCGTGACCGTCGCGGTCTTCTCCGATTCGATCGAGACCGGTCTCTGCAGCGGGAACTTCGGCCGCTTGATGATCACCGTGTAGCGCCCCGGCGGGACGCGCGCCGGATCGCCGTCGACGACGCCGCTCGCGACGGCGGTCTTGTTCGCGTCGATCACGTCGTACGGCAGCTTGATCGCCTCCGCCAGCGCGTCGCCGAGCGCGCCGGCCGAGTGCGTGTCGAAGTACTTGCCGCCGGTCTGCGTCGAGACGGAGTTCCAGGCGGCGCGCGTCTTCGGGTCGGCGATGTCGAAGCCGACGATGTTCGCGACCAGATGGACGTTCATCGCCCGCAGCTTGTCGGCCGCGTGCGCCACGTCGCCGTTGCACGACTCCTCGCCGTCGGTGACGACGACGATGGTCGGGTTCGGCTTCGCCTTGACGTCGGCGGCGGCAAGCAGCAGGTTCTTCACCAGCGGCGTCTCGCCGCGCGGCGTGAGCGCGTCGATCTTCGCGACGGTCGCGGCGCGGTTCAGCGGACCGGGCGGGACGAGTAGCTCGCTGTCGTTGCACGACGCCGCGCCGCCGGCGTGCGCGGAGAAGACGCGCAGCGCGAAGTCGGTCCCGTCGGGCAGCTTCTTGACGAGATCGTCGAGGATGCGCCGCGCCAACAGGTACTTGGCAACGCCGGTGACCTTCTCTTTCATCGAGCCCGACTCGTCGAGCACCACCTCGACGGTGCGCCCGGCGTGCTTCACCTTGCCGGAGATGACGCGCACGCGGCCCTCGGCGCGGCCGTGCAGGACGATCGTCGCCTTCGCGGTGTGCCCGCTGCCGTCGTCGCCGACGACGTCGACCGGATGGTCGCCGGGCTTCGCGTCGGCCGGAACGTTGAGCGTCACGCCGAACGGCGTCGTGCCGCCGGCCAGCGCCGCGCTCTGCGTGGAGAGCGCCGCCGGAACGTCGCCGCTCGTCTTGAGCGCGATCGTTCCCTTGAACCCTTGGTTCGCCAGAATCTCGAGCTGAAAGCGCAGCGCCGAGGCGCGGCCCGGCGTGAAGACGCCGTCCTGGTTCGGCTCGATGACGAACGAGCCGGCGACCTGCTGCGAGCACGGCAGCGGTCCGGTCAGCGGCAGCGCGAGCTCCAGCTTGCGCAGGCGCTGGTACGCCGGCAGCGAGCCGTCGTCGTGATCCAAGCCGTCGTACACGATCACGCCCTTGCCGTGCACTGCGTACATCTGCATGAAGCCGTTGACGTTGAGCGCGTTGGTCCCGAACAGGTGCCCGCACCAGTGCGGATCGTTCGTCCTCACAGTGTTCGCGTCGCCGATCTGCTGCGACGACTCGGCGACGTACGTCTTGGGGTCGAAGAAGTGCGCCGCGTCGGTCTTGTCGCTGGTTCCGAGCGCGTCGGACTCGACCATGATCAGCCGGTTTCCGCGCGCGCCCGCCGCACCCGGGTTGGCGGTCTCGAACCGGTACGGCAAGAAGTCGTAGCGCGTCTTCCCGCAGCCGTCGCTGTCGGTGATCAGCAGCTTGTGGCCGGCCGCGACCCACTGCAGCAGCGCGTCCGTCTGGCCGGGCGCGAAGTACGGCGCCGCGTTGCACAGCATGTTGAAGACGACCGTGTCGCTCGCGGCGAGCGTCTCGGAGTCGAGCAGCGGCGCGGCGAGCCGGGCGAACCGGTACGACGGCGCGTCGGCCGGCGCCGAGACGGGGTAGAGGTCCGCTTCCGAGGTCGAGTCGAGGACCGTGATCTGCGTCGCGCCGGCGCCCTTGGTGCGCGCTTTGCAGTACTCCGGCTGCTGCGCCGTGCGCACGGCGATCGTCTTCTCGGCGTCGCCGATCAGCATCGTCGCCTCGTCGTTGACGACGAAGTGCCCGGTGGTGCCTTCGCGGTTCCACGTCCACACGCGGCCCTCGAGCTTGCCGGGATACGCGTCGCCGAACTTGTTCTTCGCGCAGTTTGCGCCGTTCACGGTCGTACCGCCGGCGAGCTGCACCGCTTGCAGGTACCACGGATCCTCGTCCTCGGGCGCGCTGCGGAACGTGCCTTTGTCATACGGGTTGCCGTAGAAGACGTAGGTTCCGGCGAGGTGCGCGCTCGCCGGCAGCGGCCCGAGCTCGCCGAACGCGCCGTACGCGACGCGGCTCCCCGACGGATTCGTCACGGTGATGCGGACCCAGCGCGCGGTCTGGCCGTTCACCGGCACGCTCTGTTCCGTCTCGGTCGCGGCCGACGAGATCTTCCCGATGTCGGAGAACCCGCTGGTCGCGCCGGAGCTCGAGATCGCGAACGCGACGGTGTCGGCCGGGCCTTGATCGGCTTTCGCGGCGAGCGTCGCGGCGACGCGCGTCAGCTTCGCCGGCCCGGGCAGCTCGTACACCACCGCCTGCGGACCGGGGGTCGGAAACGCCGCGCCTTCCTGCGCATCGCGAACGCTCTCCATCGTTGCCGGATACGACCGGATCACGCTGCCGTTCTTGGGCGACAGCAGGTTCGGATCGGGCGTCGGCGTCGGCTCGGGCGTGCTCGTCGCGCCGGCCGCCGCCGGCGATGCGCCGGACGCCGGTGAAACGGCGCCGGCGCCGGACGGTTCCGGCGTCGCGGCCGCGCCGCTCGCAGCGGGCGCCGGCGACGCGGACGACGACGTGCTGTCGCCACGGCCGCCGCACGCGGAGAGCGCGGCGCACGCGAAGAGGACGAGCAGAACCGCGGAACGGTGACGAGCGATCACTCCTGGCCTCCGGTGGACACCGGCCGAACCCGCTGCGGCACTGCTGGTTGGCGGCGGTGTTCGTGCGCCGGGTTCAGGTCATCCTGTTACGACGAGTCCAATCGCCGCCGCGGCCATGAGCGCGATCGTCACGCCGATCCACGCGTTCGACGCGCGCCGGTTGCGCCAGCGGCCCATCAGCGCGCGGTGGTTCGCCGTGAGCGCGACGCCGATCAGCAGCGGCACCGCGACGAACCCGTTCACGACCGCGGACCAGAACAGCATCCCGACCGCGTCGATGCGCAGGAGATCGGCGACGACGCCGAAGACGATCCCCAGCGCGATCACGGCGTAGAACGGCTTTGCGGACGCGGGCTTCGCGTCGAGCCCGGACGCCTTCCAGCGAAAGATCTCCGCCAGCGCGTACGCCGAAGAGCCGGCCAGGACCGGAACGGCGAGCAGGCCCGCGCCGATCACGCCCAGCGCGAACAGCAGCTCCGCGCCGTTGCCGGCGAGCGGGCGCAGCGCCTCCGCCGCGTCGCGCACGCTCACGATCGTCACGTGGTGCGCGTGCAGCGTCGTGGCGGTGGTGAGCACGATGAACCACGTGACCGCGTTCGAGAAGACCATTCCCGTGGCGACGTCCGCGCGCGAGGAGCGGATCTCGGCCTTCGTCGCGCCGCGCCGCTGTGCGACGGTCACCCGGCCCAGCGCGCGCTCTTCCTCGACCTCGAGCGCCGCTTGCCAGAAGAAGAGGTACGGCGTGATGGTGGTGCCGAGAAAGCCGACGAACGTCGCCATCCACGTCCGCTCGAAGCGGACCTCCGGGATCACGGTGTGGCGCAGTGCGGCGAGCCAGTCGACGCCGACGACGAACGCCGCCGCGACGTACGCGAACAGCGTCAGGCACAGCCACTTCACGATCGACGCGAACACGCGGTACGACGCGAACACCTCGACCGCGATCAGCAAGGCGCCGAACCCGACCGCCCACGCTTCGGACGGCACCGGCGTGACGAGCGCGGCGGCCGACGACATCCCCGCGACGTCGGCCGCGATGTTCATCGTGTTCGCGCCGACCACCAGGAACACGAGCGCGCGCAGCAGCCAGAGCGGCATGACGCGGCGCATTCCCGCCGCCAGACCGCGTCCGCTCACCATCGCGATCCGCGCGCACATCTCCTGAACGACGATCATCATCGGCGCCGTGATGAGCGCCACCCACAGCAGCCCGTAGCCCAGCGACGCGCCGGCGATCGCGTACGTCGCGATCCCCGACGGATCGTCGTCCGCGGCGCCGGTCACGACGCCCGGCCCGATCCGCTTGCCGCACCACGTGAACCCGGCGCGGCAGCGGCCGATGAAGACGGCGGTTGCGCTCCGCGGCCTCACGCGGTGATCGCGGGTGCAGGCATCCCGGCGTGATTACCGCTAGACGAGCCGCGCGAGGTTCGCGGCGAACTGGGCGACGGTCTTCTGCGCGACGCCTTCGATCAGCCGGCCGCCGACGGTCGCCACGATGCCGCTGATCTGCGCGTCGGTGCGCAGGTCGACGTGCGTCTTGCCGTTGCGAGCGCTCGCGGTCGAGACGACGTTGGCGCTGACGCCGCCGCGACCGCGCAGCTCGGCGCCCTTGATGCTGAACCGCGCGACGTGCGCGGCGTCGTCGAAGCCTTCGACCACGATCGTCGCGCGATAGCTGACCGACACCGGGCCGACCTTCACCGAGACCTTCGCGCGGTACGTCGTGTCGTCGACGACCTCGGTGATCTCGGCGTTCGGGATGCAGGTGGCGACGCGCGGAATGTCCTTGAGCAGTTCCCAGACGCGCTCGACCGGGGCGTCGACGTCGAACGCGTCGGCGATGATCACGTCAGGGAGACCGGCGCGCGGCTGTTGTGCACCGGCAGCGTTCCTTCGCTGAGCCGGCCGCCGCGGCGCTGCTCGCGCAGCGCGACGATCTCCGCCGCGATCGAGATGGCGGTCTCCTCCGGCGTGCGCGCGCCGATGTCGAGGCCGATCGGCGCGCTGATCCGCGCCAGGTCGGCGTCCGAGACGCCGGCCTGCCGCAGCTCCTCGACGCGGTTGGCGTGGGTGCGGCGGCTGCCCATCGCGCCGATATAGCCGGCGTTTTTCCGCAGGGCGACTTGGATCACCGGGATGTCGAACTTCACGTCGTGGGTCAGGATGATCAGCGCGGTGCGGTCGTCGACGCGCGCGGTCTCGAGGAACTCGTCGGGCCAGGCGACGATCACCTGGTCGGCGTCGGGGATGCGCTGCTTCGTCGCGAAGACCGGGCGCGCGTCGACGACCGTCACGCGGTAGCCGAGGTACTTGCCGATGCGCGCCATCGCGCGCGAGAAGTCGATCGCGCCGAAGACGTACATGTCGGGCTTCGGCGCGTAGGCCGCGATGAACAGCCGCACCTCGACCCCGACCGGCTCGCCGTCCTCGCCGAAGGTCCGAATCTCGTTCTCGCCGACCGCGAGCAGCGCGCGCGCCTCGAGTGCGGCGGCGTGGTTCAACCCGGACGTGCCGAGATCGCCGTACGTCTCATCCTCGAACACGAGCAGCTTCGCGCCGGCGCGCGCGCCGTCGAGCCGCGTCACCAGCGCGACCGGCGTCTCGGCGTGCAGCGCTTCGGCCAGCCGCTCGAAGATCGTCACCAGTCGAGGCGCTCGACGAAGACGTGGATCGTTCCGCCGCAGGTGAGCCCGACCGAGATCGCGTCGGCGTCGCTGATCCCGTACGTCACCAGCCGCGGGCGGCCGGTCGCGATCGCATCCTGGGCTTCCTCGTAGACCGCCGACTCGACGCAGCCGCCGCTGACCGAGCCGGCGACGTCGCCGCGCTCGTTCACCGCCATGGTCGCGCCGGGATCGCGTGGCGCCGAGTTCTCGACGCCGACGACGGTCGCGACGGCGACGCGCTGGCCTTCGCCGCGCCAGCGTTCGAGCGTGTCCAGAACGTCGATCATGGAATTCTCCCTTCGATGGCGTCGGCCACCGCTTCCAGCGTCCGCAAGCTGTGACCCGAAAGAAAGGCGTCGAGATACGGCAGCGCCGCCGCCATCCCCCGCGCCAGCGGCTCGTAGGCCGGGTGGCGCTTGTGCGGGTTGACCCAGACGATCCGCCGGGCGAGCCGCCGCAGCCGCAGCATCTCGACGCCGACCAGGGCCGGATCGTCCCGTTCCCAGCCGTCCGAGAGAATGACGACCGTCCCACCGCGCGCGGCGCCGCGCTGCCCGAACCGGTCGTTGAACGTGCGGAGCGCCGCGCCGATGCGCGTCCCGCCGCCGTAGTCGCGCACCGCGGCGGCGACGGCGCTCATCAGGCGCTCGTCGCTCGGGCGCTTCAGCAGCGGCGTCAGATCGGTGAGCTGCGTCGCGAAGGCGAACGCGCGCACCCGCGGCCGCGCGACCGCGGTGACGCGCGCGTACTGCAGCAGCGCGCGCGCGAACGGCGCCATCGAGCCCGACACGTCGAGCACGAAGACGACGGGCCGCAGCCGTTCGCGCCGCCGCGTCGCGCGCCGCCGCACGAGCTCGCCCGCGGTGCGCGCGGCGCCGCGCAGCGTGCCGCGGAAGTCGAAGCGGTCGCCGTGCGCGTGCGCGCGCCGCCGCCGCGAGGCGCGAAACTCCGCCGCGACGCGCACGCGCGCGATCAGCCGCAGCATCGCCGCGCGCTCAGCTTCGTCGAAGTCCTCGAACGCTTTGTCGCTCAGCCGCTGCTCGGAGGAGGCGAGAACCAACTGCGTGGGCGCGCGCTCGGCGAGCCGTTCGCCGGCGGGCTGCTCCGACGGCGGCGGCGGCACGGACTCGCGCTTCGGCAGCTCGCGCGCGTCGCGCCGCGGCGGCGCGTCGACCGTGCGCACGAGCCGCTGCAGCGCGCCGGCGTCCCCGAGCGAGCCGAAGAACTCGACGAACGCCGCGTGAAACGCGTCGAGGTCGTCCACGGACGGCAGCATCGCGACGCGCGCGCGCCAGTACATCGCATCCGCCGAGCACGGCGGCAGCGCGCGCAGCACCTCCGCGAACGTCCGCGCGCGCCGCGTCCCGGCCGTGACGCCGCGCGCGCGCAGCGCCCGGTCGAACCCCGCCGCGAGCGTCGCTTCGTCCACGCTCACCCCGACCGTCCCACCGCGCGTTTCACCGAGCATTCCGCCGCGCCGTCCACCGCTGTGACGCTCCAACGTCCCGTCGTCGTCACCCTGAGCTTGTCGAAGGGTGCGAGAGAATCGCTCCCATGGCCGCGGTCGCCACAGCGATATCTTCCGGATATTTCAGCACGCTGCCCAGCGACGGCTCGTAGACGCGGGCGTCGAGCCTCTCGGCGCCGAGCAATTGGAGCGTTTGCGCCCAGTCGAGCGACTCCGCGATCCCCGGCGCTTTGCGCAGCTCGCGCTCGCGGAGTGCCGCGCTGGCCCGCGCGACGTCGCCGGCGAGCGCCGCCGGCACGTCGGGCAGGTGGAGGCGCAAAATCTCGATCTCGCGCTCGACGGACGGGTGTCCGATCCAGTGGTAGAAGCAGCGCCGCTTGAGGGCGTCGTGCAGATCGCGGGTGCGGTTCGACGTCAGCACGACGATCGGCGGGTGGAGCGCCGCGATCGTGCCGCGCTCGGGGATCGAGAGCGCGAAGTCGGCCAGAAACTCGAGCAGAAACGCCTCGAACTCGTCGTCCGCGCGGTCGATCTCGTCGATGAGCAGCACGATCCCGCGTTCGCGTTCCGCGCCGAGCGCCGCGAGCAGCGGCCGCCGGATCAAGAAGTCGTCACCGTAGAGATCCGGCGTCCGCTCGTGCGCCGCTTCGGCCGCGCGAATGGCGAGCAACTGCTTCCCGTAGTTCCAGTCGTACGCGGCCGCCGCGAGGTCGAGCCCTTCATAGCACTGCAGCCGCAGCAGCCGCGCGCCGAACACGCTCGCGAGCGCCCGCGCGGCGTCGGTCTTGCCGACGCCCGCATCGCCTTCGAGCAGCACTGCGCGCCCGAGGCTCACGGCGCACGCCAGCGCCGTCGCGAGCCCGGCGTCGGCGACGTATCCCGCCTCGAAGAGGCGCCGCCGGAGATCGTCCACGTCGACGGTGTGCGGCATCGTCCGCGCCGTTCTCGAATCGACCAGGAGATTCCGGCGTCCCGTGGGTAGCTTTGCGGCCCCGCTTTTCCACGGAGACGCTTTCATGCAGATCGATCTCACCGTCAACGGGAAGCGAGCGTCCCTGGACGTCGAGCCGCGCCTGCTCCTGGCACACGCGCTGCGCGACTACCTGAACCTGACGGGGACGCACATCGGCTGCGACACCTCGAGCTGCGGAGCGTGCACCGTGCTGCTCGACGGGAAGTCGGTCAAGAGCTGCACCGTCTTCGCCGTCCAGGCGAGCGGCCACGAGGTGACGACGATCGAGGGGATCGGGAACGCCGACTCGCTGCACCCGATGCAAGAGGCGTTCTGGTCGGCGCACGGTTTGCAGTGCGGCTACTGCACGACCGGGATGATCGTCAGCGCGGTCGACCTGCTGCAGCGCAACCCCGATCCGAGCGACGATCAGATCCGGGCCGGGTTGGAAGGAAATCTCTGCCGCTGCACGGGCTACGAGAACATCGTGAACGCGGTGCGCGCGGCCGGCAAGGCGATGCGCGACGGCGAGCCGCGGCACAGCGTCAACGAGCTGATGCCGATCCATCCGCCGACCGAGGCGCCGCCGCCGAGCGGCGAAGCGATCATCCCCGAGCAACTGCAAGAAACGAAGGCGTAAGACATGGCGTTCACCACCATGGTCGGCGCGCGCATCCGGCGCCGCGAAGACCCCCGCCTCATCACCGGCCGCGCGACCTACGTCGACGACGTGAAGCAGGTCGGCACCGTCTACGCCGCGTTCGTGCGCAGCCCGTACGGGCACGCCAAGCTCACCAGCGTCGACACGTCCGAGCTGAAAGGCGACCCGCACGTCCTCGCCGTCTACACGGGCGAAGACCTGCACCACGCGCACAACTTCAAGGCGTCGCTCCCGGTCGCGCACAAGATGGCCGACCTCAAGACGCCGCCCCACTACGTGCTCGCGGTCGACGAGGTGCGCTTCGTCGGCGAGCCGGTCGCGGTGGTGGTCGCCGACTCGCCGTACCGCGCGCGCGACGCCGCCGACAGCATCATGGTCGAGTACGAAGAGCTGCCGGCGGTCGTCGACGTGGAGAAGGCGGCGGCCGGGCCGCCGTTCGTGCACGAGTCGCTCGGGACGAACGTCGCGTTCACCTTCCCGTTCGCCGCCGGCGACGTCGGCAAGGCGTTCGCGGAAGCCGACGTGACGATCAAGCAGCGCATCGTGAACCAGCGGGTCGCGCCGGTCCCGATCGAACCGCGCTCGATGGTCGCCAACTACGACGCCGGGATGCAGCAGCTCACGATCTACTCGGCGACGCAGATTCCGCACTTGCTGCGAACGCAGCTCGCGGTCGTCCTGGGATTGCCGGAGAACAAGATCCGCGCGATCGCGCCGGAAGTCGGCGGCGGGTTCGGTGCCAAGCTCAACGTCTACGCCGAAGAGGCGGTGGTGAGCTGGGTCGCGATGCAGCTCGAGTGCCCGGTGAAGTACATCGAGACGCGCTCCGAGTCTTTCCAGGCCATGATCCACGGCCGCGACCAGATCGACGACCTCGAGATCGCGGCGAAGAACGACGGCACGATCACCGGGCTGAAGCTGAAGATCCGCGCCAACCTCGGCGCGTACCACCAGCTCCTCACCCCGGTCATTCCGACGCTGACGCTCCTCATGGCGCACGGGTGCTACAAGTTCGAGAACATCGAAGCCGAAGTCGTCGGCGTCTTCACCAACACGATGTCGACCGACGCCTACCGCGGCGCCGGTCGTCCCGAAGCGACGTTCTTCATCGAACGCGCGATCGACTTGGTCGCGCAGCGGCTCAAGCTCGACCCGGTCGACGTGCGCCGCCGCAACTTCATCGGCGCGAGCGCCTTCCCGCATACGACCGCCACCGGTCTGACGTACGACTCGGGCGACTACGAGACCACGATGGACAAGGCGCTCAAGCTGATCGGCTACGACGGCTTGCGCAAACGCCAGGCGGAGCTGCGCACGCAGGGCCGCTATCTCGGCATCGGCGTCTCGACGTACGTCGAGGTCTGCGGGATGGGACCGTCCGCGGCGATGCCGGCCGCCGGCTGGGACTCCGCGACCATCCGCGTCGAGCCGACCGGCAGCATCACGGTGCTGACCGGCGTCTCGCCGCACGGTCAAGGCGAGGAGACGACGTTCGCGCAGATCGTCGCCGACGAGCTGGGCGTGCCGATCGATCAGGTCAGCGTGATCCACGGCGACACCGACAAGGTGCAGTACGGCGTCGGCACGTTCGGCTCGCGCGGCACGGCGGTCGGCGGCGCGGCGCTCAAGCTCGCGATCGAGACGATCCAGGCGAAGGCGATCAAGATCGCCGCGCACCAGTGGGAAGCGAATCCTGACGACCTGGAGTACCGCGACGGCAAGATTCAGGTCAAGGGCGATCCGTCGAAGACGCTCAGCACGCCGGAGGCCGGGTTCCTCGCGTTCATGGGCGACAATCTGCCGCCGGGGCTCGAGCCCGGCCTCGACGCGACGCGCCGCTTCGAGCCGCCGAACTTCGTCTTCCCGTTCGGCACGCACGTCTGCGTCGCGGAAGTGGACGCGCAGACGGGGCAAGTCACGATCGAGCGGTATCTCGCGGTCGACGACTGCGGGCGGCTGCTGAACCCGATGATCGTCGAAGGCCAGGTGCACGGCGGGATCGCGCAAGGTCTCTCGCAGGCGCTCTTCGAGGAGGTCGTCTACGACGACAACGGCCAGTTGCTGACCGGGACGCTGATGGACTACGCGATCCCGCACGCCGAGCAGGTGCCGCACTACGAGCTCGACCACACGGTGACGCCGACGACGGTGAACCCGCTCGGCATCAAGGGCATCGGCGAGGCGGGCACGATCGGTTCGACGCCCGCGGTCGCGAACGCCGTGATCGACGCGCTCGCGCCGTTCGGCGTGACGCACATCGACATGCCGCTCAAGCCCGAGAAGCTGTGGGCCGCGATGCAAGCCAAACCGACGAACGGGAGCGTGCAATGATTCCGGCATCGTTCGAGTACAAGCGCGCCGGCAGCGTCGAGGAGGCGATCGGCCTCCTCGAGCAGCACGGCGACGACGCGAAGCTGCTCGCCGGCGGCCACAGCCTGATCCCGATGATGAAGCTGCGGCTCGCGGCGCCCGCGGTGCTCATCGACATGGCCGATATCCCGCAGCTCGACACGATCGCGGTGAGCGGAAACCGCGTGACGATCGGTGCGCTGACGAAGCACGCCGCGCTCGCCGCGAGCGACGAGCTGAAGCAGGCCGTGCCGGTGCTGTGGGACGCCGCGAACGACCTCGGCGACCCGCAGGTCCGCAACCGCGGCACGATCGGCGGCGCCTCGGCGCACGGCGATCCGTCCGCCGACTATCCCGCGGTGCTGCAGGCGCTCGACGCGACGTTCACGGTCGCGGCGAAGGGCGGCACGCGGGAGCTGAGCAGCGGGCACTTCTTCCGCGGCATGTTCGACACCGCGCTCGGCCCGAACGAGGTGCTCACGCAGATCGCCTTCGACGCCGCGCCCAACTCGGCGTACGTGAAATACCACCACCCTGCGTCGCACTACGCGGTCGTCGGCGTCGCGGTCGTCCTGCGGCTCGACGGCGGAAAGGTCGGCTCGGCGCGCGTCGCGATCACGGGGATCGGCGACGCCGCGTTCCGCGCGGGCGCGGTGGAGAGCGCGCTCAAGGGCATCGATCCGAAGGATGCGGAGGCCGTGAAAGCGGCGTGCGCCGGAGCGGCGCGCGGCGTGACGGCGCGCTCGGACACGTTCGCCTCCGCGACCTACCGGAGCGCGATGGCGGACGTCTTTGCCGCTCGAGCGGTCGCGAAGGCCGCGTCTATCCGCTGATGCGCGTGGAGTAGCGGGCGATCTGCTCGCGCAGTACGGTCGTCACCTCCGCGGCCGTGCGCTTCGTCACGCCGAACGCGTTCGCGAGCGAGGTGAAGGTGCGCACGGCATCGACCGTCCGCGCGACGGTCTCCCGGACGGCCGGCGAGCCGATCCCGTGCGCGCCGGCAACCGCTTCCATCGCCTTCAGCGAGATGTTGGTTCCTTCGCCGTCGACCGTCAGGTAGTGCTCACCGCCCGGACCGCCCGAGAACGTGAGATCGTACGCCGGTGCGAGAGACCAGCGACCCGCGTCATCCATCAGCAATGCGTGCTGCTTGGTGTGATCGTCGCGGTTGTACGCAATCACGTTGAAAACCATCCGGCGGAACATCTCTTCGACGGCGGGCTGGCTTCGCGTAACCATGCGCACGACGCTGAGCAGGTCCCGATAGTCCATGCTGGGCGTTCGCCAATCGGAGTCCAGCAGTCCGGCCACCGAGACGGCGTGACGGCGTATGCCGCCTGGGCTTCGGTCGAAGCGTTTCGTCGCGAAATAGCCGCGTTTCCGCGTGCGCGCCCGGATCAGCTTCGTCTGCGGCATGTCGATCGCCGAGGCGCGCGCCATCTCGGCATATGCCGCCTCCAGCGGGCCGACGTCCACGACGTCGAGCGGCCCGCGAAACTTCACGATCCATGCGTCGAACCCGTCCGGAACCTCGTCGCTGCCGGCGATGAGGTCCCCGTCGGCGTTCATTGCAACGAGCACCTTCGGGCGCGCGCCGCCGGCGGAGCCGCCCAAGCGCTCGAGCTTCGGCACGATCTCGCTGTCGCGTCCAGCCAGAACCGCATACGCCTCGCGTGCGAGCACGTCGAGGTCGATCGCGTCCTCGGACTCCGATGGTGCGGTTTCGGGCTCGTAGACGAGTGCGCCGGCGCCGCGGTGCCCGACCCAGCTCAACTTGTCGACGCCCGTGAGCGTCGCATACGCGATTCCCGCGGCGGCCGAGCGGCGCCGCATCAGTTCCTCGCCCCACGCGTCCGGCAAGCTGTCGGCGAAAACGCCATGGAGGCCTTGAAACGCGCGCGGATTTTCGGCTCGCACGAGCGCTCGGCCGGGCTCGCCGAAACGGGGATTCAACACGAGACGGGAGGCGAGAAAGTCCGCGGAGTACTCGAGAACCGCGACGCCTCGGTCGAGCGCCAGACGGCCGACGCGCACGCGTCGTCGTGGACCGAACTGCAACCATGCGATGAGCGGCGTTCCCGGTTTGAGCTTCATGAGGAACGCCGGACACGCCGGCGCCGGGTCTGCGCTGCGAGAACTTGGTCCAGCGAGCGCGCTTCGGGCGCGGGAAAGAGCGTCTCGAACTCACGCTCGGCTCCGAGCGCGAGTGCGATTCGCGCGACCGTTTGGAAGCCGGCTTGCCCGGTGCGTTCGAAACGCTTCAGTGTCGTCAGCGGCACGCCGGCCCGTTCGGCTAGGTCGCGCTGGCGGAGTCGAAGTGCGAGACGCGTCTCCCTGGCTCGATGACCGACCGCACGACACAGGTCGCTCGGTGAATACCGTTGGAAATCCATCCGCTCGCGAGTGTCCAATTCGACGAAGACTGTAAAAGGCCGTATTTTGCCCTTTACGCGACCGTTCTGCGGTTATCGTACCATATTTGGGCCGTTAGGCATAGCGCGTCAGCCCGGCGGCTTCCTCTTCAGAGTCTCGCCGGCGGCCAGCATGACGATCACCGTGAAGCCGATGCCGATCAGCCAGGCGACGAGGCCTTCGCCGACCGGGCCGGCGCTCGCGAGCGAGTAGCCGCCGCGGTCGTCGGGATGGTGCAGCGCGTCGACGTAGGCGGCTAGCGCGTCGAGATCGCGCTGGGGGATGAGGTGCTCGTCGAACCGCGGCATGATGCCGGGGCCGGCGCGCACTGCTTCGGCGGTCTGCAGCGGCGTCGACTGCAGCACCGCCGGCGCGAGCCAGCCGAATCCGGCGACCGCGCCGGTGCCGGTGGCGCCGTGGCACGCCTGACAGTTCTCCTCGAAGATCTTGCGGCCGCGCGTCAGATCGGTGCTTGCGTGCACGGTCGGGATCGCGGGTCCGCGGCTGCCGTGCGAGACCACGTACGCGAGGATCGCGTCAATCTGCGCGCGAGGGAATGACGGCGGCCCGCGCATCGGTTCGGTTGCCGGAACCTCGAGCGGCATGCGCCCGGTGGAGAGCTGAAAGTCGACGCTCGCCGCGCCCGCGCTGGTGAGGCCGGGGCCCATCGGCGTTCCTTGCAGCTTGTCGCCGTGACAACTGACGCAGTGCACGGCGTAGAGATCGCCGCCGACCTTCACGCGATCGGCCGCGGACGGCGCCGGGGCGGCGACGTGCGTCAACGGCGGCTTCGGCTGTCCGGCCGACGTGGTTGCGGCGAGCAGCAACGACACGTGCAGCGGCGCGAGCGCCGCGCCCAGTGGAACCAACGCCGTCGCGAGCCACGCGATCACGGCGTCGGAACGGGCTCTTCCTCGAACCCGCCTTCTGCCGCGCGCTTCAGCACCACGCGCGCCGGATGGTCTTCTTCGTACGCGTGGCGCGCCTGCAGCTCGACGCACACGCGCCACGCGATCGCCGCCGCGATCGGCGGCGCCACCCACAGCGCGATGCGGTAGAACCACGCGAGCTGCTGCACCGAGACGCGCCACAGCCGCGCCTGGACGTCGTCGCTTCCCGCGAGCAACAGGACTCCCGCGAACGTGAGCGCCGCGACGCCGAACGACGTGCGCAGCGGATGCTGCCACGGATACTGCAGCAGCTCGTGGTACTCGCGGTCGCCGGTGAGCGTGCGCTCCAGCCACGGCCACGCATAGAAGACGCCGAAGAAGCACAGCGGCAGCACGATCCCCGGCCACAGCAGCGCCGAGACGGTGTGCCCGCCGAGATGGATCGCCCACGGCGGTCCGAGCCGCAGCGCGCCGTCGAGCCAGCCGACGTACCAGTCGGGCTGTGCCGGCGACGCGACGGTCCACGGATCGTACGGCCCGTACTGCCAGATCGGGTTGATCTCGACGAACCCGCCGAGCAGCAGCAGCACGCCGAACGTCGCGGCCATCAGCGCGAGCGACTTCACGGCGTACGTCGGCCACAGCGGCGAGCCGACGACGTTGTTCTCGCGCTGCCGCTTCCCCGGGAACTGCGTGTGCTTCTGGTGCCACAGGATCGCGACGTGCAGCGCGATCAGCGCGCCCAGCGCGAGCGGGATGAACAGGATGTGGATCGCGTAGAGCCGGTTCGTCGTCTCCGGGCTCGGGAAGCCGCCGCCGAAGAACAGGTACGCCACCCAGCTTCCGATCACCGGGATCGAGAGCGCGATCGACTGCGCGATGCGCAGCCCGGCGCCGGAGAGCTGGTCGTCGGGGAGCGAGTAGCCGGTGAAGCCGTCGCCCATCACCAGCAGCAGCAGCGTCAGCCCGACCATCCAGTTGATGTCGCGCGGCTTGCGGAACGCGCCGGTGAAGAAGATGCGCGCCATGTGCGTGATCGCCGCGGCGGCGAACAGCAGCGCGCACCAGTGATGGGCCTGGCGGATCAGCAGCCCGGCCTGCGTCTCGAGCGAGATCCGCAGCACCGAGGCGTACGCGTCGGACATCGCGCGCCCGTCGAGCGACGGCACCGCGTGCCCGTGATAGATCGCGTGATGCTCCGAGGGGTGGAAGAAGAACGTCAGGTACGTCCCGCTCAGCAGGATGAAGACGAAGCAGTACGCCGCGACCTCGCCGAGCATGAACGACCAGTGGTCGGGAAACGCCTTGCGCAGCGCGTGGCGCAGGAACGGCGCGGCGCCGAGCCGGTCGTCGAGCGCGAGGACGACGCGCCGGATCATCCGGTCTCCCAGGCGTCGGGACCGACGAAGTCCGACATCGTCCCGCCCGAGCGCAGCGTTCCGTCGGCGTCGACGCGGATCGGAAGCTGCGGGAGCGCGCGCGCGGCCGGGCCGAACAGCACCGTCCCGCCGTCGAGGACGTCGAAGGTCGACTGATGGCACGGGCACATCAACTGCTGCGGCCCTTCGCGGTAGAGCGCGACCGGGCAGCCCGCGTGCGTGCAGACTTTGGAGTACGCGACGAAGCCTCGCGGCGCCCAGTCGCGGCGCGCATCCGGCATGCGCAGGTGATCCTCTTGCACGCGCACCAGCATGATCGCGTCGTTCGCCATGTTCATCAGCTTGTCGGGCCCGACGTCGCCTTCAGGAAACGCCGTCACGACGCTGCCGACCTCGAGCAGCTCCGCGCGCACCGGCGAGCCGTCCTCGCGCACGAGGCGCGTTCCGGCTTTCCACCCGCTGCGGCCGATCTGGTTCTCCGGGCTGGGCCCGAGCGAGCGGATCGGGAACAGCGCGGCGAGGCCGAGAAATCCGAGCGTGCTCCAGCCGAAGCGCATCAGCCACGTGCGCCGCGCTACGATCTCGGCGGTGCCGCTGGTGAGCTGCGAGACGGCGTCCTCGCGCTCGCGCTCGTCCGAACGCAGCGGGTGCTGCGGGTCGGAGACCTGCTGGTGCGGCATCAGCTCGCGGCTCCAGACGATCAGCGCGCCGGCGATCCCGAAGAACGCCGCCGCGAGACCCGCGCCTTCGAGCTGCGTCGAGCCGCCGAGCGCGAACGCGGCGGCGAACGTCACGCTGCCGGCGACCGAGAGCGCGAGCCACAGTGCGGCATGCAGCTCGCCGCGCCGCTCCCGGCGGTTCATCGCACGAAATAGATGGTGGCCCAGAGCCCGAGCCACACGACGAAGACGAAATGCCAGTAGTACGAGATCGCCTCGGCGCCGGCGGCGTGCTCTTGCCGGAACCCCGGCTTGTCGGCGCCCGCCGCGAGAAAGGCCAGCATGATGACGCCGGCCGTCACGTGCGCCGCGTGAAAGCCGGTCATCCCGTAGAAGACCGAGCCGTACGCGTGCGAGGCGAAGGTGAACGTGTTCTTGCTCCAGCCGTGCACGGTCTCGGCGAGAAAGAGCACGCCGCATACGACCGTCCCGGTCAGCCACAGGCGCGCGCGCGTGTTCCGGCCGGCGTGGACGTCGCGGATCGCGATCAGCACCAGCAGGCTCGAGAGCCCGAGCAGCGCCGTGCCGATCGACGACTCCACCGTGTCGAGCTCGACACCCGCGGGCGGCCACTGCGCGTTGCGGCCGCGCAGCCCGAAATACGCCGCGAACCACGCGGCGAAGAACATCAGTTCCGAGGCCAGGAACAGGATCACGCCCAAGATGAGCGCGTGCCCGCGGACCGTCAGGCGCTCCGCGCCCCCGGCGTTGCCGATGCGTGCCGACATCCGGATTGTCCTTACCCCGGCCTGGGCTCGGTGAGACGCCGTTCAAGAGGGTACGAAACGCGCACCGACTCCCACGCAAGCCGGAGGGACTTCTGCACGTGCGGTTCGCCGCGCTCATCACCACGCCGGCCGCCGCGCTCGCGCTCGCTGCCTGCTCCGCGATTCCGCGCGACACGACCGCGCAAGCCGTCACGCTCCACGGCGTCTGGGAGGTGTTCCTCGTCGCCGCCGCGGTCGTCTACGCGCTGGTCGCCGGTTTGATCGTCTGGTCGGCGATCGTGTACCGCCGCCGCGATCCCCGTACGGTCCAGGCGGCGTCGTTCCATCAGAACGTCCCGCTCGAGCTGACGTGGACGGTGATCCCCGTCCTGGTCGTCACGGGGTTGTTCGTGGTGACCTACGCGGCGGAGCGGCACGTCGAGAGCGTCGTCACGCCGCCCGCCGAGACGGTCCAGGTCGTCGGCTTCCGCTGGTCGTGGCGCTTCCTGTACCCGCGCGAGCACATCGCGATCGAAGGCACGTCGGACCGGCCGCCGGAGCTCGTCCTGCCGGCCGGGCGCACGACCGAGATCCGGCTGTCGTCGAGCGATGTGATCCACGCCTTCTGGGTTCCGGCGTTCCTGTTCAAGCGCGACGCGATCCCCGGCATCGTGAACGTCTACGACTACACGCCGCTGAAGGAGGGCGTCTATCCGGGACGGTGCGCCGAGTACTGCGGGACGTTCCACGCGCACATGTCCTTCACGGTGCGCGTCGTGTCGCCGGACGCGTTCGCGCGCTGGGTGCGCGAGCGCGGAGCCGCCGCATGAGCGCCGTGGCCGCGCGCCGCGCGCTCGCCAAAGAAGGTCTGGTCGCGTGGCTGGTGACGACCGACCACAAGAAGATCGGCATCCTGTACATGCTGACCAGCTTGGCGTTCTTCCTGGTCGCAGGGTTCCTCGCCGACGTCATCCGCGTGCAGCTCGCCGCCCCGCAGCTCAACGTCGTCGGACCGCACGAGTACAACCAGGTGTTCACGCTCCACGGCACCGCGATGATCTTTCTGTTCGTCGCGCCGTTCGGGTTCGGGCTGGCGAACTACCTGATCCCGCTGCAGATCGGCGCGCCCGAGATGGCGTTCCCGCGGCTCAACGCGTATTCGTTCTGGCTCTTCCTGATCGGCGGGCTGACGGTGTTCTCGGGTCTCGCCACGCAAGGCGGTGCGGCGTCGGCCGGCTGGACGGCGTTCGCGCCGCTCTCCGACGTGCGCGTCTCAGCCGGGGTCGGGCAGGATCTGTGGATCATCGGCCTGACGCTGACCAGCATCTCCGGCATCATGACCGCGATCAACTTCCTGGTGACGCCGATCGTGTTCCGAGCGCCCGGGATGTCGATGTGGCGGCTGCCGATCTTCACCTGGGAGATGATCGCGACGGCGCTGCTGATCTTGATGGCGTTCCCGCCGCTGACGACCGCGTTCGCGATGCTGTTGCTGGACCGCCATACCGGCGCGCGGTTCTTCGATCCGGGCGCGGGCGGCGACCCGGTGCTCTACCAGCACATCTTCTGGTTCTTCGGCCACCCCGAAGTCTACGTGATGATCCTGCCGTTCTTCGGCGTCATCACCGAAGTGATCGCGACGTTCTCGCGCAAGCCGGTGTTCGGCTACACCGGGCTGGTGCTCGCGGCGTTCGCGATCGCGGGGCTGTCGATGGGCGTGTGGGCACACCACATGTTCACGACCGGGCAAGTCGCGAACCCGTTCTTTGCCGGGCTGTCGTTCCTGATCGCCGTGCCGACCGGGATCAAGTTCTTCAACTGGATCGCGACGATGTGGCGCGGTGCGATCAGCTACGAGACGCCGATGCTCTTCGCGATCGGGTTTCTGCTGAACTTTCTGATCGGCGGCATCACCGGCGTGATGGTCGCTTCGCCGCCGCTCGACTATCACGTCGAGGACAGCTATTTCCTGATCGCGCACTTCCACTACACGCTCGGCGGCGGCTCGATGTTCGCGATCTTCGCGGCGCTCTATTTCTGGTTTCCGAAGATCTGGGGCGTCAAATTGGGCGAAGCGCTCGGGCGCCTGCACTTCGTGTTGATGTTCGTCGGGTTCAACCTGGCGTTCTTCCCGATGTTCCTGCTCGGGATGATGGGGATGCCGCGCCGCATCTACACGTATCCCGCGCTCCCCGGCTGGGGGCCGCTCAACTTCGCCTCGTCGGTGGGCGTCGCGCTGATCACGGTCGGGACCGGCGTGCTGGTATGGAACGTGATCGTCTCGATGCGCGCGCGTGAGCCGCTGCCGGACGATCCGTGGGGCTCGGCGTCGTCGCTCGAGTGGGCCACGTCCTGTCCGCCGCCGGAGTTCAACTTCCGCGCCATCCCGCCGATCCGCTCGAAGCGCCCGGCCTTCGACCTGCACCATCCCGAGCTCGCGAAGGACTCGCCGACGTGAGCACCGCGCAGCGCATGTTCCTCTCGTCGATGGGGTTCGGGCTCGGCGTCGCGGCGCTCTACTGGTGGACGACGCACGAGAAGATCGGAACGATCCTGCTCGGGCTGTTCGGCGCCGGGTTCGCCTTCGTGGCGGGCTACACGATGGTGATCCAGCCGAAGACCCGGCTCGACGGCGACGAGCAGCGCGCGCCCTCCGAGCTCGCCGGCGAGACGATCGGCGTCTTCTCGCTGGAGTCGCCGTGGCCGATCCTGCTCGCGGTCTCGACGGCGGCGCTGCTGATCGGGATCGTGCTCCACCCGCTGCTCGCGGTGTTCGCGTTCCCGGCGCTGTGTGTGACGTTATGGCAATTGGTCCGCGAGAGCGTGTGACGCCGGGCGCGGAGCCGCGCTGGTACCGCCGTGCCGAGGCATCGTTCAAGCTGCTCGGTGCGGTCGTCCTCGCGTACCTCGTGCTGGAGCGCATCCTCGGGTTCCTCGTGGACCTCTCGGACGTCACCGTCATCCTGGTCGGCGGCATCCTGCTGGCGTATCTCGTGCTCCCGCTGGTGCGGCGGCTCAACGAGCGGCTTCCGCTGTGGGCCGCGCTGACGATCGTGTACGGCGGCGGCGCGCTGATCATCGTCGCCGGCATCTACCTGCTCGTCCCGATCATGATCGCGCAGGCGCAGGACCTCATCGCGGCGCTTCCCGCGATGCGCAAAGTCCTCGATACTTACCTGTCGTCGACGCACAACCCGATCGTCACCCATTTCCCGCCCACGCTGCGCGGCTACGCGAACAAAGTCCCGGTCCAGCTCGGCATCGAGCTGCAGCGGCTGACCACGTCGTTCAGCGCGCACGTCGTTCCGGCGCTGGTCTCGGTGGTGACGGTCGGTGCGCTGTCGATCGCGATCCCCGTGGTCTCGATCTACATGCTAGCCGAGTCCACGATGATGAAGCGCTTCGTCGCGCGCATGATCCCGGCGCCGCGCCGCGAGGTCGCCATGGACATTCTGAGCGACATCGACGGCGTGATCGGCGGGTTCGTGCGCGGCCAGCTGATCGTCGCCGCGGTGATCGGCGCGCTCGCGACCGTCGCGCTGCTGGTGCTCCACGTTCCGTACGCCGTGCTGATCGGCGCCTGGGCGGGGATCGCCGACGTCGTTCCGTACGTCGGCCCGTTCGCCGGCGCGATCCCGGCGACGCTGGTGGCGCTCTTCACGAACGGCTGGCCGAACGCGGTCGCGGTGATGGTCGCCTTCACGATCATCAACCAGTTCGAGGGCCACGTCCTCGGCCCGCGCATCGTCGGCAGCACCGTCAAGGTGACGCCGCTGGCGGTCATCTTCGCGCTGCTGATCGGCGCGCACGTCTTCGGCTTCCTGGGCCTGCTCATCGCGGTTCCGGTCGCCGGGATCATCCGCGTGCTCCTCGTCCGCCTCTTCCCCGACGACGACATCACCAACGCCGAGATCCGCCCGGGCCTCACCCCAAAACCCCTCACCGAAGTCGACCCCGAAGCGACCGAAGCGTAGAACTCAGACCGCAATCGGTGACGGCCCGTGCTATCATCAGCGAGGCCCCAGGGCCTCTGCCGAAAGGTATTGCACCTGGGGTCTTTCCTTTTCGGACAATATCGTGTCATATCGCGGGATGCCGAAGGCGGAACCAACCGCTGCGGCGCACACGTTCCATGTGACGATGGAAGGCGTGCGCACGAAGACAGCGATCGGTGTGGGAAACTACTCACTCCGCGACGCGGCGATGCTACTGCACATGCCGTACGGGAAATTACGGCGCTGGGCCGCCGGATACTGGTATTCAGCCGCGGAGGAAGAGCGCTTCTCGGAGCCGGTAGTCCCCGGCGAGATAGACGAGCTCGACGAGCGCGTTCTATCGTTCTACGAGCTCATGGAACTGTTCGTCATCGGGTTCTTCCGGCGCGAGGGCGTGTCGATGCCCGTCGTTCGCGCGGCTCGCGCGGAGGCTCAAGCCCTGTTCGGCGTCGAGTATCCGTTCGCGATGGAGCGCCTGAACACGGACGGTCGCGGAATCTTCGGCGACTTACTCGTCGACGAGCTTCCGGAGAAGCGCCTGAAGCTCGAGCTTTCGAAGAGCCAGATTGCCTTCAGTGAATGCGTCGAACCGTTCTTCCGGACGAACGTCGACTACCGGAACGGGCTGGCGTCGACGTACTGGCCGCTAGGCCGCGACAAGCCGGTCTTGCTCGACGCGCGGCGCTCGTTCGGGCGACCTATCGTCGTTCGCACTGGAACGCCGACGTTTGCCTTGTATGCGATGCACAAAGGCGGCGAAGAGCACGACCGCATCACGGCGTGGTACGACGTGACGCATGAAGAGCTGGATACCGCAATCGAATATGAGGATGGCCTCCGCGTAGCGGCGTGACGTTCTTCTTCGATAATACCTTCCCGCCGCAGCTCGCGAAGATCCTCATCATCCTGGGTGTCGACGCGCGTCATCTGCAGGATGATTTCCCACCCGATACGCTTGATGTCGACTGGATTCCCGAGGTCGGCAAGAAAGGGTGGGTGGTCGTCACCGGGGACCGGCGCATCTCGAAGAAGCCGCCCGAACGGAAGGCTTTGCAGGAAGCGAACGTTATCGCCGTCTTCATGGCGAAGGGCTTCACCAGTAAGAAGATCTTCGACCTCGTTTCGTCGTTCATCAAATGGTGGCCGGAGATCGAGTACGCAGTCTCTCGGGTCACGTCGGGAACGTCGCTTGAAGTCGGCGTGAACGGAAAGGTCGAAGTCTTCGGCTGACGATCAGCCCGTGATGCGGCGCAAGCCCGAGTAGACGTTCCAGCGGTTGTCGCGGACGAAGCCGGCCAGGGTGAGGTCGAAGGCGGTCGCGAGCTGGACGGCGAGGCTGCTCGGCGCGGAGACCGATGCGACGATCGGGATGCGGGCTGCGATCGCTTTCTGGGCGATCTCGTAGCCGCAGCGCCCGCTGACGACGAGCACGCAGCGCGCCGGGTCGATGTCGCCGCGCAGCGCGATGTGGCCGGCGATCTTGTCGACCGCGTTGTGGCGACCGACGTCCTCGCGGACGGCGATCAGCGTGCCGTCGAGCTCGAACAGCGCGGCCGCGTGAAGCCCACCGGTCGTCTCGAAGACGTTTTGATGCAGCCGCATGCGCTCCGGCAAGTGCGCCAGCGTCGTCCCTTCGATGCAGGCGCCGTCGTCGAGCGCGCGCATCCCGCGCGCACGCAGGAGCTCGATTCCCGCGCTGCCGCAGACGCCGCACGCGCTGGAGATCGTGAAGTGCCGTTCCAGCAGCGCGCCCGCCTCGATCTTCGCGCGGACGTGGACCGTGACGACGTTGCCGCGTTCGTCCTCGGAGAGCTGCGCATCGTCGCAGTGGCGAATGCTCACGATCGCTTCGCGATCCGGGACGATGCCCTCCGCCAGCACGAAGCCGGCCGCGAGCTCCAAGTCGGCGCCCGGCGTCCGCATCGTCACCGCTACGCGGCGCGTCTCGGCGCCCGCGCGCAGCCGAATCTCCAACGGCTCTTCGACGCAGACGCGGTCGACGCGCTCGCGCAACGTTCCTTCGCGCAAGACGACGGCGCGCACGTCCACCGACGCGGTGCGCTGAGCGGCGATGCCGGCGATCACGGCGCCGCACCCGCCGCGGCGATCACGGCGCGGTCCTCGCCGCTCGGCCGGCGTCGACGCGCTCCCGCTGGGGCCGCACGGTGTACTTCGGATTTTGCGCGGATTGCGTGCCGGCGGCGCTGACCGCGAACCGCTCGAAGACCCCCGCGCTCGCCACGCATGCGGCCGCGACGCCGGTCGCGACGCGGCTCTTTCCAGCGAGGAGGCCGATCGCGCCGCCCGCGAGCGACAGCACCTCGGCGACGTTGCGGAAGCTGCCGGCCTTCCCGCGGTGGTACGGCTCGGCCATGAATTTGCCCAGCCGGTGCTCCATGAGGTGTCCGGCGACGGGTAGCGCGAACGCGCCGGCGATCATCATCCGCCGCGCGAAGCCGTTCTGCTCGGCCGGGGCGAACGTCGCGCCGACGGCGCCCGCCGCACCGATGCCGCTCGCGGCGAACAGGAACGGCAGCGTCTCGTACGCTTCGTGCCACACCGGCGTCGCGGTGTCGGCGATCAGTACCGCCGTGTACACCGTGATCGCCGGGCCGACCGCCGCGGCCACGACCTCGAGTGCGCGCGACGTGCGCTCCCAACCGAGCAGCTCGGCGGCCGTCGATGCGGTGATCGCCGCGCCGAACGCGTTGAGCAGCCAGGTGCCGATGCTCATCGGCGACGTCGGCTTCAGCACGCGCAGCATCATGTGGAAGCGTGACGGGACGCCGAGGTCGGCGATCAGCAGAACCGGCGACGCGAGCGCACCGGCGAGTGCGGCGCGTTTCAGCACCACCGCGAGCTCGTGCTCGCCACGCGCGCGCGCCGCGACGCACTGCACCGACGCGGCGCCCATCATCCCGCCGACCCAGAAATACCACGGGATCAGCGGCGTCCACTGATGCGGCTTCACGACCGGCCGGCCGTAGTACGACTCGCTCACTTGCGCGCTCCGAACGCGGCCAGCGCCGTCACGCCGACCAGCGCCAGCGCCGCGTTCGCCGCGGCGCGCCACATCGTCGGAAGAGCGCGCGTCGTGTCGACCGGGTCCGGCGGCAGCCCGTAGACCTCGGGCTTGTCGAGCAGCAGGAAGAACGCGCCGGCGCCGCCGATGCCGTCCGCTTCGTCGCGCAGGTACAAGCTGGCGTCGTGAAACTGCGCGTTCGCGCGAACGTTCTCGAGCCGCACGTCCGCTCGGCGCCGCAACTCGTCGAGATCCCCGTACTGGATCGACTCGGTCGGACACGCCTTTGCGCAGGCCGGCGTCTCGCCGTCGGTCAGGCGGTCGTAGCACAGCGTGCACTTCCCGGCATGACCGTCGGTCTCGCGCTTCGCGATCACGCCGAACGGACAGGCCGGAACGCAGTAGCCGCAGCCGTTGCAGATGTCTTCCTGCACGATCACCGTGCCGAACTCGGTGCGGATCAGCGAGCCGGTCGGGCAGACGTCCAGGCACGCCGCGTGCGTGCAGTGCTTGCAGACGTCCGACTCCATCAGCCAGCGCCCGGCCTGCGCGTGCAGCACCTCGTCCGGGTTCCCATCGGCGCGGGTCCCTTTGCCGTTGCGAAGCTGCTCGACGAACGCGACGTGCCGCCACGTCGTGCCGTTCAGCTCGCCGGTGTTGTCGTACGACTGCGCGGTGAACTCCAGCCCGTCCGCGGGAAGCTGGTTCCACTCCTTGCACGCCACCTCGCAGGCCTTGCAGCCGATGCACAGCGTCGTGTCGGTGAAGAAGCCCTTGCGCGCCTGCGGCTCCTCGTAGGTCGCCGTCTCGTTCTCGGCGTGCGTCGCCTCGAAGAGGTCCATCACTCTTCCGCCGGGAGGCCGGCGCGGCGGCGGTACTCGTTCACGAGCGCGGTCAGCGCCGCGCCGCGCGGACGCCGTCCGGCGCGCACGTCGCACGACGACGCCTTCGTCTCTTGAATGTGGACGTTGGGGTCGGTGCTGATCGACCACAGATCGTTCGCGGTGTCGCCGGTCGTGATGCCGCGCGAGCCCCAGTGGTACGGCAGGCCGACGACGTGCGTCGGGCGCCCGTCGATCACGTAGTCCGGGATGCGCTCGGTCACGAGCACGCGCGCCTCGATGGCAGTACGCGCCGACACGATCGTCGCCCAGCCGCCGTTCTCCAGCCCGCGCTCGGCGGCGAGCGCGGGGCTCACCTCGCAGAACATCTCCGGCTGCAGCTCCGAGAGGTGCGGCACGTTGCGCGACATCCCGCCGGCGGTGTGGTGCTCGGTCAGCCGGTACGACGTCGTCACGTACGGGAACACCGCCGCGCCGGCCGCGCCCGGCGGCGGATGGTACGGATTGTTCGCGCTCGGCCAGCGCTCGCGCACCGGGTTCGACTGCTGGTCGTAGAACGCGTTGGCGATCGGCGACTCTTCGGGCTCGTAGTGCGCCGGGAACGGTCCGTCGACGAGCCCGTCCGGCGCGAACAGCCAGCCTTTGCCGTCGCCTTGCAGGATGAACGGCGACTGTCCGTCGAGCGCGTCGTTGCCTTTCGCGCCCTCCGGCGGCACGTAGTCCGGCGCCTTGTCCTCGATGAAGTCGGCGACGTCCTCACCGGTCCATTTCTTCGTGTCCGCGTCCCACCACACGTAGCGCTTGCGCTCGCTCCACGGCTTTCCCGACGGGTCCGCCGACGCGCGGTTGTAGAGGATGCGGCGGTTCGAAGGCCAGGCCCAGCCCCATTCCGGCGCGACCCAGGTCTGCTCCGCGCCGGGCTTCCGCCGCGCGGCCTGATTCTGGTCGTCCGCGAACACGCCGCAGTAGATCCAGCACCCGCACGCGGTCGACCCGTCCGGCTTCAGCTTCAGATACGACGGCAGCGCCTTGCCGTCCATCCCCCAGCCGTTGATCTCGCGCAGCACGGCGCGCGCATCGGGCTCCTGCAGCGCGCCTTCGGTCGGATACTCCCACGTCAGCTCGAGCACCGCGCGGTCGCGCGGCGCGCTCGACGCGCGCAGCTTCTCGCGAATCCGCTTGCCGAGGTGATAGTAGAACCACAGCTCCGAGCGGCAGTCGCGTTCCGGTTCGACCGCTTTGTGATGCCATTGCAGCAGCCGCTGCGTGTTGGTGAACGAGCCGTTCTTCTGCAGATGGTCGGCCGCCGGCAAGAAGAAGATCTCGGTCTTGATCTGCTCGGTGCGCAGCTTGCCGGTCTCGATCTCCGGCGAGTCGTACCAGAACGAGGCCGACTCGATCTCGAAGAAGTCGCGCACGACGAGCCAGTCGAGATTCGCCATCGCGCGGCGGTGCAGCGAGGAGTTCGGCGAGCCGACCGCCGGGTTCTCACCGACGACGAAGAAGCCTTTCACGTCGCCGAGCAGCATCCCCATGATGCTCGGGAAGGTCGAGTGGTTCCCGGTGATCCGCGGCAGGTAGCCGAAGCACCAGTCGCTCGCGGCGGAGGCGTTCTCGCCGTACCACGCCTTCATCAAGCTCACCAAGTACGCCGCCGTGTTGCCCCACAGCCCGTGCTTCGCGGTGACCTTCTCGAGATACGTCTGGCTGTCGACGTGCTCGGCCTGCGGCATCGCCAGGTAGCCCGGCAGCAGCTCGTACAGCGTCGGGATGTCGGTCGAGCCTTGGATGGACGCGTGCCCGCGTAGCGCGAGGATGCCGCCGCCGGGACGCCCGATGTTCCCGAGCAGAAGCTGCACGATCGACGCGGCGCGGATGTACTGCACGCCGACCGTGTGCTGCGTCCAGCCGACCGAGTAGCAGAACGCGCTCGTCCGCTCGCGCCCGGAGTTGGCGCACAGCGCCGCCGCGACGCGCACGAACTGGTCGCGCGGCGTCCCGCAGATGCGCTCGACCGCCTCCGGCGTGTAGCGCGCGTAGTGCTTCTTGAGGAGCTGGAAGACGCAGCGCGGGTGCTGCATCGTGGGGTCGTGGTGCGGCGGCTTGCCGTGCTCCAGGAATCGTTTCTGCGCCGCCTCTTCGCGTGGGGTGAGCGGGTGGGTGACCTCTTTCTCGCCCGCCGCGGCCGAGCCCATGCGCCGGCCGGCCGCGCCTTTGAGCGAGAGGTCCTCGTACTGCCACGACGCCAGGTCGTAGCTGTCTTCCTTCGGCTCGAAACCGGAGAACACGCCGTCGAGGTCGTCGGTGTCCTGGAAGCGCTCGTCGATGATCGCCGACGCGTTCGTGTACGCCTTGACGTACTCGTCGAACCAGCGCTCGTGCGTCAGGATGTAGTTCACGATCCCGCCCAGGAACGCGATGTCCGTTCCGGGCCGGATCGGCACGTAGTGCGTCGCCATCGCGCTGGTGCGCGTGAAGCGCGGATCGACGTGGAACACCTGCGCGCCGCGCTCGCGCGCCTCCATGACCCACTGGAACCCGACCGGATGGTTCTCGGCCATGTTCGAGCCCATGATCACGATGCAGTCGGCGTTCTGCAGGTCTTGCTGGAACGTCGTCGCGCCGCCGCGGCCGAACGAGGCGCCCAGACCGGGCACCGTGCTGCTATGTCAAATCCTCGCTTGGTTCTCGACTTGCACCACACCGAGCGCGGTGTAGAGCTTTTTCATCAGGTAGTTCTCTTCGTTGTCGAGCGTCGCGCCGCCGAGGCTCGCGATGCCGAGCGTGCGGTTCAGCGGCTGTCCCTTGTCGTTCGCCGCCTCCCACGTCTGCGCGCGCGTCGCGATCACGCGGTCGGCGATCATGTCGACCGCCGTGTCGAGGTCGAGCTCTTCCCACGCGGTCGCGTACGGCCGCCGGTACTTCACCGTGTACTCGCGGTTGGGGCTCTCGCTCAGCGAGCGCGTCGCGGAGCCTTTGGGACAGAGCCGCCCGCGCGAGACCGGCGAGTCCGGGTCGCCCTCGACGTGCACGACCTTCCCGTCCTTGACGTACGCGCGCTGGCCGCAGCCGACCGCGCAGTACGGACAGACGGACCGGACGACCTCGTCGGCGGTCGCCGTGCGCGGCTCGAGCGACGCCGTCTTCGACGACTGCGCCGCCGCGGCCAGCGCGTAGCGGTCGCGGGTGAGCTGGCGCAGCAGCGGCCACGCCTTCGGGCGCTTCTCGTCGGCTCGCATAGCCTCCAACCTTGCGAGAGTAAGTCAGTCTGCGCGATACCCGTTCCGAAACCCGGTTTACACGGTGCCGTCCGCTCGCTCGCGCGGCCCGGGAACCCGCCGGCACGGCGTGCGGTATGATGAGGATCATGCCGGCTCGAGCGACTCCGGTCGAGCGCGCGGTCGACGCGCTGCGGCGCCTGCCCCTCGGGGACTTGGCGGCGCGCGATCACGTGCGGACGGTGCGCTCGACGGTCGCGGTTGCCAACGAGGCCGAGCTGGTGCGGTTTCTGCGGCTGCTCGACGGGCTCGGCGCCGATCCGGCGCGGGTCGAACGGGACCTGGAGCGCGCGCGCACGAGCGATCCGGCGGAGCGGCGTGCCGCGCTGGCGCGGCTGCGGCGCGGGCTCGAACCGGCGCGCGACGGCGTGCTGCGCCACCTCGCCGCGCCGCCCGGCGACCTGCGGTTCGTCGTCGACCTGCGCGCCGCGCTGATGACGCTGACCGCGAAGCGCACGGACCTGGGCGATCTGCACGCGCTGGACGACGACCTGCGCACGTTCCTCGCCTCGCGGCTCGATCTCGGGCTGCTCGAGCTGCGGCGGCTGACGTGGTCCGACTCGGCCGCGCTGCTCGAACGCCTCGCGCGCTCGGAAGCCGTGCACGCCGTGCGCGGCTGGTTCGACCTCAAAGACCGGCTCGACGAGGACCGCCGCGTCTACGCGTTCTTCCATCCCGCGCTGCCCGGGACGCCGCTCGTGTTCACCGAGGTCGCGCTCACCGACGACATCCCGACGTCGATCCGCGCGATCCTCAACAAGGACGCGCCGCGCGTCGAGGCCGCGTCCGCGCGCTGCGCGACGTTCTACTCGATCTCGAACTGCGAGCCCGGGTTGACCGGGATCCCGTTCGGCAACGCGCTGATCAAGCACGCGGTCGAGCTGCTGCGCCACGAGCTGCCGCGGCTGCGCACGTTCGCGACGCTCTCACCGCTGCCCGGCTTCGCGGCCTGGGTCCGTTCGCTCGGCGAGCGCGTCGACGCCGGCGTGCGCGCGTCGCTCGCGGTGCCGGGCTGGCACCGCAACGCGGCGACCGCCGCCGCGCTGCGCGAGCCGATGCTGCGGCTGGCGGCCCGCTATCTGCTGGTCGCGAAGCGCGACGACGGCGCGCCGCGCGACGCGGTCGCGCGGTTCCACGTCGCCAACGGCGCGCTCGTCGAACGCCTCGACTGGCTCGCCGATCCGACGCAGCGCGGCCTGGCGCAGTCGTTCGGCGTCATGGTGAACTACCGCTACGCGCTCGACCGCTACGCCGCGAACCAGCTCGCCTACGCCACGGATCGCACGGTCGACGCGTCCCCGGCCGTCAAAGCGCTGGCGAACGCCGATACGACGGTGCTCGACGACGAAGCGAAGCCCGGCGTCTCGCGCCGCGGCGCGCTGATCGGCGCGATGCGCGGCGCGGCCGCGCGCGCGAAACGGCTCTGGTCGCGCGCGCCGGCTAACGCCTGACCGGCGACGACGTCGCCGGCGTGACGCCCGGCTTCGGGCCGCAGGCGTCGAGCGGCGGGACCGGCGGCTGCGTCGCGCTGAGGCCGAAGAACAGCGGTAGGAACGACGTGCCGTCCGTCATGTACTGGCCGGTCACGGTCAGCGACTGGCCGGGCGCGAGGCCGAAGCCTTTGACGAGGTAGCGCTGCGAGGGATCGCTGACGCAGCGCACTTCGGTCGGGGCCGGATCGCCGCTGAACCAGATCGTCGTCGTCACGCCGCCGTTCGCGCCGGGCTGCTCGTAGAGGTAGACGTTCTGCGGCGCGTTGGTCGGGTTCGTGAGCTGCAGCGAGACGTTCCGCAATACGCCGTAGTCGCCCGCGAGCGGCGCGCGCTGGCCCGCCGCGGCGACGATGTCCGGCCGCAGGTTGGGGAACGCCGGCTGGCCGTTCGCGTAGTAGCGCACGCCGACCGCGAACGGCTGCGGCTCGGCGCCGCCGACCGCGTACGACAGCGCGATGGGCGGCACGTTCGCCAGCGAGAACTCGCCGCGCCGGAAATGTCCGTCGCTGGGATGCTCGGGCTGCGCGATCAGGGTCGTCGGATCGACGCCGTTGCTCGCCGCGACGAGGACGACGTTCACCGGCGCACCGTCGATCACGCGCAGGTCGAAGATGCTCGCGAGCAACTGTCCCGGCAGCATGCTGCCGGCGCCGAGCGGGATGAGATACGGCGCGCCCGGCGCGACCGTCGCCACGAAGCTCTCCTGCGGCGGACGCTCGAGCAGATAGCGCAGCGTCGACAAGTGGCCGACATAGGAGAACGCGTCCGACGGCCCCGCCGCCGCACCGAGCACCTGCACGCGCGCGGCGCCGCTCGTCGGCTGCAGCGCGAGATAGAGCCGCCGCGTGCCCGCATCGGAGACATGGTACGCGTACGTTCGCGCCGGGCGCGTCGCGTCGATCGTTCCGCGGAACAGCACGCCGTCGTCGAGCGGGCCGAGCCGCTCCGGATCGTCGCTGTAGAACAGCACGACCGGATCGAGCTGCGGGAGCGCGCCGACGCGCACGTGCACGTTCGTCGTTCCGCTCTGGTCGACGTACTGATCGTTCCCGCGCAGCGTCACGTCGGCGCGCGCCTCCAGCACGTCGCCCGGGCGCATCGGCGCCGCGGAGACGCCGCCGCGCACGGCGAGGTTCGCGCCCGGCTGTACCTGCGCGAGCTGCGCGATCGCCGCTTGAATCCGCGCGTTGACGAACTGCGCCGACACCGTTCCGGCGAGCTCGACGGTCGCGTCGTTCGGGACGACGCCGGCCGGCGGCGCTACCAGCACGCTGACGCTCGCCGTGTCGCCCGCAGCGTCGGAGAGCGTCACCGTTCCGCGCCCATTCGCGCGTCCGGTCAGCAGCAGCGTGCGCGTCCGGTCGTCATAGCGCGCGTCGACGCCCGGGAACGTCGCCTGGGCGGTGAGCGGCCCGGAGCCGCCCGAGACGTTCACCGCGACCGTGCCGCCCAGTACGACCCCGACGCGCGCACGGTCGACACGAATCGGCAGCCGCGGAGACCCCGACGCGCTCGGAAACGGCGATGCGCCGGGCGAGCCGAGCGGCGGCGAGGGCCGCGGCGACCCGGTCAGCGGCGAGGGCCCGGCCGACGGCGTCGCGGTAGTCGCCGGCGCGGGCGGCGTCGGCGGTGCGGGCGGCGAGGACTGCGCCGCGGCGGCTGCTGCGGCGGCGGCCGCGAGCAGCAGCGCGAACGTCCCCGCGACGCAGATTCGGGCGGTCGTCTCGGCGGCGAACATCGTCGCGTCAACGTCGACGCGAAACGACGCGGTTCCGGCCGGGCGGGCAGGCACTTCAGCGTACATTCACCGCATCGGTACGGGGAACGGTCGCGGCGGCGGCTCCCGTTGTCAGGTGACCGTGTTTCTGAAGACAGCGTCGTTCGTGTTTGCCGCCGCGTGCCTGACCGGCGCCGCTGCTGCGCCCGCTCCTGAGCTCCGCGAGGCGCTGCTCGGCGAGTCGCACGCGCACATGCGGATGACCGCGATGCGGCCCGCGCGGCCGAGCGACGGCGCGCGCGCGGCTCGCATCGTCGCCGTTGCGCGCGAGCTGGTTGCGCGCTACCCCGACGCCACGGCGGCCGAGCGTGCCGGCTACCGCAAGTACCTGCCCGGCGTCGCATTGCCGGTCGAGCACTACGTCGACGACGCGGCGTTCGCGGCCGAAGAACGGGGCCGGTTCGACCCCGCGCATCCCGCGGCGCTGATCTTCGAGCGCAACGGCGAGACGCTGCGGCCTTCGGGCGTGATGTACGTCGCCGCCGCGAACGCGACGCCGGCGCAGCTCGACGCGGCCGTTCCCCTCTCCGTGACGCAATGGCACCGGCACGTCGACCTGTGCTTTCCGGCGGGCGCCGGCGTGGCGGAGGCCGTCCGGGCGGGCGGACGATTCGGCTTCGGCGGCTCGATTGCGACCGAGGCCGCGTGCCGGGCCGCGGGCGGCACCTGGATCCCCTCGCTCTACGGCTGGATGGTGCACGTCTGGCCGCTGCGCGCGGATCCCTGGGCCGCGGAGCACGCCGCGATGCCCGGAATGGACCACATGCGCTGACGGCGCGCCCGCAAACGGACAGTTCGCGCGCGGGTTGAAGAACGAGCTGTGGTCAGCGAGCTCCATGGGCTCGTCGGCGAGTGGTTTACCGCTCGCTACGGCGAGCCGACCGAACCGCAAGTCCAGGGCTGGCCGTTGATTCGCGCCGGCCGTGACGTGCTGATCTCCGCGCCGACCGGGTCCGGCAAGACGCTCGCCGCGTTCACGCTGTGCCTCGACGACCTGATCCAGCGCGCGCTGGCGGGCGAGCTGGCCGAGGAGACGCTGGTCGTGTACGTCTCGCCGCTCAAGGCGCTGACCAACGACATCCGCAAGAACCTCGAGGTTCCGCTGGCCGAGCTGCTCGCCGCGGCCGAAGAACGCGGCCTCGCGCTGCAGCCGATCCGCACCGCGACGCGCACCGGCGACACGCCGCAAGCGGAGCGCGCCCGGATGCTGCGCAAGCCGCCGCACGTCCTCGTCACGACGCCCGAGTCGCTGTTCATCCTGCTGACCGCGGAGAAGTCGCGCGCGCTGTTCACCCGCGTGCAGACCGTCATCGTCGACGAGATCCACGCCATGGCCGCCGACAAGCGCGGCTCGCATCTCGCGCTGACGCTGGCGCGGCTCGACGACCTCGTGCTGCGCGAGAGCGGCCGCAAGCCGCAGCGCATCGGGCTTTCGGCGACGGTGCGCCCGCTGGACCAGGTCGCGCGCTTCCTCTCGCCCGAGGCCGAGATCGTGGACGTCGGGCACCGGCGCGCGATGACGCTCGCGGTCGAGGTGCCGAGCGACGAGCTCGGCCCGGTCGCCAGCAACGAGATGTGGGGCGAGATCTACGACAAAGTCGCCGAGCACGTCCGCGCGCACCGCACGACGCTGATCTTCGTCGGCACGCGGCGGATGAGCGAGCGCGTCGCGTTCAACCTGGCCTCGCGGCTCGGCGAGGGCATCGTGCTGCCGCACCACGGCAGCCTCTCGCGCGAGAAGCGTTTCGAGGCGGAGAACCGGCTGAAGAACGGCGAGCTGCGCGCGGTCGTCGCGACGGCGTCGCTGGAGCTCGGCATCGACATCGGCTCGATCGACCTGGTCGTGCAGCTCGGCTCGCCGCGCTCGATCGCGGTCGCGCTGCAGCGCATCGGCCGCAGCGGTCACTGGGTCGGCGCGAAGCCCGAAGGCCGGCTGTTCGCGACCACGCGCGACGAGCTGCTGGAGTGCGCCGCGCTCGTGCGCGGCATTCGCGGCGGCGCGATGGACGCGCTGACGATCCCGGTTGCGCCGCTCGACATCCTCGCGCAGCAGGTGGTCGCGTTCTGCGCCGCCGACGAGGAGTGGGACGTCGACGCGCTCTACGCGGCGGTCCGCACGGCGTACCCGTACCGCGATCTCGCCCGCAAAGACTTCGACGACGTGATGACGATGCTCTCCGAGGGCGTCGCGACCTCGCGCGGGCGCAGCGGCACCTACCTGCACCACGACCGCGTGAACGGCCGCGTTCGCGCGCGGCGCGGCGCGCGGATGGCCGCGATCACGTCGGGCGGCGCGATCCCGGAGACGGCGAACTACAACGTCGTCGCCGAGCCGGAGGGCCACGTCGTCGGCACGGTCGACGAGGACTTCGCCGTCGAGAGCATGGCCGGCGACATCTTCCTGCTCGGCACGACGTCGTGGCAGGTGCGGCGCGTCGAGCCCGGCGTGGTCCGCGTCGAGGACGCGCACGGCGCGCCGCCGTCGATCCCGTTCTGGAACGGCGAAGGCCCCGGCCGCACGATCGAGCTCTCGCACGAGGTCTCGGCGCTGCGCGCCGCGATCGACGAGCGCGACGACGCGGCGGCCTGCGCCTGGCTGATCGCCGAGTGCGGCGTCGACCGCGCCGGCGCCGAACAGTGCGTCGCCTACGTGCGCAGCGGCAAGGCGATCCTCGGCGTCGTGCCGACCGGCAAGCGCATCGTCGCCGAGCGCTTCTTCGACGAGGGCGGCGGGATGCAATTGATCCTGCACACGCCGTTCGGCGCGCGGATCAACCGCGCGTGGGGGCTCGCGCTGCGCAAGAAGTTCTGCCGCTCGTTCAACCTCGAGCTGCAAGCGGCCGCGACCGACAACGGCATCGTCCTCTCGCTCAGCGACCAGCACGCGTTCCCGCTCGAGATCGTCTTCGAGTACGTCAAATCCGCCAGCGTCGAGCAGACGCTGACGCAGGCGTTGCTGACGGCGCCGATGTTCGGCGCGCGCTGGCGCTGGAACGCGACGCGCGCGCTGGCGATCCTGCGCATGCGCGGCGGCAAGAAGGTCGCGCCGCAGCTCCAGCGCATGCGCGCCGACGATCTGCTCGCGTCGTGCTTCCCGGACGCGGCCGCCTGTCCGGAGAACCTGACCGGCCCGATCCGCGTCCCGGACCACGTGCTGGTGCGCGAGACGATCGCGAACTGCTTGCGCGAGGCGATGGACCTCGACGGCTTGACCGCGATCCTGCAAGCCGTCGAGCGCGGCGAGATCGCGACGCACGCGGTCGACACGCCGGAGCCGTCGCCGTTCTGCCACGAGATCCTCAACGCGAACCCCTACGCGTACCTCGACGACGCGCCGCTCGAAGAGCGCCGCGCGCGCGCCGTGACGCTGCGCCGCACGGTCCGCAGCGACGCCGACGGCGCCGGCATCCTCGATCCGGCCGCGATCGCCGAAGTGACCGAGTCGGTCTGGCCGGTGGTGCGCGACGCCGACGAGCTGCACGACGCGATCGACACGCTGGTCGTGCTGCCGCCGGTCCCCGAATGGGTCGCGTGGTACGACGAGCTGGTCGCGCAGCGCCGCGCGACGACGCTCGCCTACGGCGGCGCGCGGTTCTGGACGTGCGCCGAGCGGCTCGACCTCGCGCGCCTCGCCTACCCCGATGCTGCGCTGGTGCCCGAGATCGCCGCCGTGCCGCCCTCGCAGCCGCTGCCGGAGCGCCGCGAGGACGCGTTCGCGGAGATCCTGCGCGGCTGGCTGGAGTCGTCCGGCCCGGTGACGGCCGCCGAGCTCGCGCAGCGGTTCGCCGTCGAGACGGAATCCGTCGACGCCGCGCTGCTGCGGCTGGAAGTCGACGGCCAGGTGCTGCGCGGCCGCTTCCGCGGCAGCGAGGACGAAGAGTGGTGCAACCGCCGCGTCCTCGCGCGCATCCACCGCCTCACGCTGGGCCAGCTGCGGCGCGAGATCGAGCCGGTCAGCACCGCGGAGTACGTCCGGTTCCTCTACCGCTGGCAGCACGTCACGCCGGCCTCACGGCTGCACGGCATCGACGGCACGCTGCAGATCATCAAGCAGCTCGAAGGCTACGAGATTCCGGCCGCCGCGTGGGAAGCGTCGATCCTGCCGGCGCGCGTCGCGCGCTACAAGCGCGAGTACCTCGACCAGCTCTGCTACTCGGGTGAGATCATGTGGGGCCGCCTCTCGCCGCACCCCGCGCTCGCGCAGGACGAGGATGCCGAGCGCAAGCGCCGCATCCGCCCGACGAAGCTCGCCCCGATCGCGCTCTTCAAGCGCGAGGACGCCGAAGCGCTGATCGTCACGCGCGACGGCGAGCAGAACGCCGCGCTATCGTCCGCCGCGCACGACGTGCTCGACGCGATCCGCCGCCGCGGCGCGCCGTTCTTCGCCGACATCGTGCGCGGCACCAAACGCCTCCCGAGCGAAGTCGAAGAAGCGCTCTGGCAGCTCGTCGCGGCCGGCCTGGTCACCGCGGACGGCTTCGACGCGCTGCGCTCGCTGATCGACGCGAAGCGGCGTCTGGGCGAGAAGGGCTTGCGCGCGCGGCCGCGCTCGTCGAGCGGCCGCTGGACGCTCCTGACGTCCGAGACCGAGCGCATCGCCGCCGAACCGTTCGCGCGCCGCCTGCTGGAGCGCTGGGGCGTCGTCTTCCGCGACGTCGCGGTGCGCGAGACGCTGGCCCCGCCGTGGCGCGAGCTGCTCGGCGCGCTGCGCCGCCTCGAAGCGCGCGGCGAGATCCGCGGCGGCCGCTTCGTCGCGGGCTACGTCGGCGAGCAGTTCGCCCTCCCCGAAGCGGTCGAAGCGCTGCGCGCCGCGCGCCGCAGCCCGGACGATGGTGACCTGGCCGACGTCTCGGACTACGACCCGCTCCGCATCGCGAACGGGCTGCTGCCGGAGGCGATGCGCCGGCCGGCGCGGATCGCAGCCGCGTCGTCCTGACCGCGCGCGCGGCGCGTCACTCGTCCGATTCGACCCTCGGCATGCAGTGATAGGTCACTCCCGCAGGCGCCTTCGGTTCGTGGCCGGTCACGGCCGTGAGCGGCTGATCGCTCGGGAGCGTGATGCTCAGCACGGGGTGGATCTCGATGCAGTTCGGCGCCAGCCCCGTCTGCGGCGTCGGGTGCTTGAAGTCGAAGAGCGGGAATCCGGTGACGACGACCTGGACCGGTTTCGAGAGCGCTTTGAACGCCGCGCTCGGCGGAGCGCCTGCGAACGCGGTCTCGAACGCGGTGCGCGCCGAAACGATCTGGTCGCGGGCGATCGACGAGCACACGCCCGAACACTCCGGGTTCGGAATCTCGACGATCATCGTATCCGCCGTCTTGAGGTCTTGGATCACGATGTGCAGGTCGCGGTCGCCCTCGACCTTGTATCCGATCAGCTGCGCGTTGACGGTGACCTCTTGCGTCTCGACCGGTGCGACGCGGACTTCGCTCGTGCCGCCCGGCGCGATCTCGGCGACCAGCTGCGACACGGAGCTCGTCACGGGCGTCATCTTCAGCGCCGTCGCGCCTTCGTAGCTGAGCGTCTTGGCCTGCCAGCGCTCGACGCCGCAGTGCACGCCGCAGTTCGGGTTTGCCGATTGCCCGGCGCCCGGGATCAGCGCCAGGGCGACGGGGAGGACGGCGGCTGCCGTCGCGGCGTGGATCGGCCGGCGCCGCCGCTGCGCGCCGGCTGCCGCCGGCTTCTGACGAGTTGTCGTCGCCATCGCGCGCTCAGGGGATCAAGTGGACGACGGCGACGTCCATCACGCTGGGATTGTCGACGCTGGTCGCGTGGATCTCGACGTACGGGCACGCGATCGGCGGCACGCCCGCGGCCGGCGCCTCGGGCGGCGTATACGCTCCGGTGTTCTCGTCGATCTTCCCCAGGACGGTGCTGCTCGGCGGCAGCGTCCACTTCACGCCGCCTTCGCCGAGCCGCACGGTCTTCGCTTGGAACGTGAACGTCGGCCCGCCGATCTTCACGGTCGCGCGCTGCGGCACGATGATCACCGACGGCTCGTTCTCCGAGACCCCGGATTCCGAGCTGAACTGAATCCCTTTGCTGACGAGATACGAGCTGGAGCTGATCCCGAGCAGCACGAGGACGCCCTGCGGAACGCTCGCCGGGAAGCCGTGGTTGTACAGGATGATCAGGAACAGGCTGACCGCGATCACGAACGTGAAGATCAGCAGCTGCAGCCGCGACATGCTGGCGTCGCCGTTCGGCTCGCTGATCAGCTTGGAGAGGTCGATCGTCCCGCTGAACATCGCGTAGAGGATCACCGCACCGAGCGCGGCCACGAAGAGCAAGATCACCCACCCGGCGACGAGCGCGAGAAGGTTGAAGGTGGGATCGACCGGCGCAACAGGCATGGTCATGCGTCCTTTCGAGTCGGCGCGAGACGGGCGACCGTCTTGCCGCCGAGGTACAGAGCGTGGCTTCCCCCGAGCAGGCCCAGCGTCTGCGCCGAGATCTCCGGGAACTTTCCGGGCTGCTCGATCACCGAGAGCAGATAGCTGAAGGCGACCCACACCGTGAACAGCAGCAGTTGAACGCGCTCGGGGCTGAAGTACAGCGCACCGTCGTTGCGGCGGCCGTAGAACAGATGCCGCGTGTTGATTCCGCCCGCGAGCAGTTGCATGGCGATGACGGCGGCCAAACCGCCGAGGAACGCCTCGACGACCAGCTCCACCGCACGAGACAACGCCGGTATGCCGCCACCCCCTTCCTGTTGCCGCACCCATGGCCGCGACGTCGCCCGCCTTCGGCGGGCGACGTCACGCTCCTCTCGGCACCCTGACCGACCGTGGCGGGCCGGGCGAAGCGGCCGTCATTCGCGGATCACGGAGCGCCGGTCACGCGCTGCACCATCCGGTAGACGATGCCGATCTGCGTCCCGCTCTTGAGCGAGTAGTTGGCGTCGTCGTAGCCCCACCAGTCCCAGCAGCCGTTCGGATTGTACGGAAACGGCCCCGGAGCCGGCACGGCGTACGGGTAGAGCACGATGACCTTGTTCGCGTCGGCCCATGCGTCGATGCCGCTCTCGGTCACGAACTTGTCGCCGATCTCGCCGTGCCCTTGATGGCAGCCGTGCAGCACGAGCACGAACCCGCACGTCGCGCCCGCCGCGCACGGCTGCGGCACGTACACCGTGCCGTTCGTGTCCATCGAGTTTGCCGCGCTCGCGCCGAACTCGGTCTGGTCGAAGCGCACCAGGCTGCCGTGCAGCGCGCCGGTCGTGCGCGCGGCGAGGTTGCCGAAGAACAGCGCGAACCACTTCTGGACCGAGTCGTACGGCTGCCCGTTCTGCGCGCACGCGATCATGTACGGGCTGGCCACGGTGCCGCACGGCAGCTCGCCGTCGGGCGACTCCCAGCCGTGCTCGGCCGGAAACGCGTTGTCGAACGTCACGCGCGCGCCGTAGTGCTGGTACTCGCCGTTCAGATCCGCCATCTCGCGCGGGTTGACGACGGAGTCGCGCGTCCCCGACCACAGATAGACCGGCTGACCGTTGAGGTTCGCCGCGGCGTCGATCGTGCCGGCCGCCGATTGCTGATCGAGGTAGGTCTCGGATTGCGCCAGCGTGCTCTGGTAGAGCGCCTGACCGTTCACCGTCTCGCCGCCGCACATCAGCAGCGCCAGCTCGACGCTGTCTTGCGAGCAGTGGAAGACGCCGCCGGCGTAGATCGCCGCGCCGCGGAACACCGCCGAGTGCGCGACGTGCATCTGCACGCCGAAGAACCCGCCGGCCGATATCCCGGCGACGAAGATCTGCTGCGGCGCCACGCGGTACGAGCCGAGCCGGACGACGGCTGGAGCCGGGGTCGGATTGCCGGGCGGCGCCGTCGCGCCGGGCGTCGGCGTGGCGGTCGGCACCGCGGTGGCGGTCGGGACCGGCGTCGGCGTCGCCGGCGGCGTGCTGGAACCCGGCGCGGGGGTGGACGGGCCGGGACCCGCACCCGGGAACGTCGTGCCGTTGCCCGACTGGAACGGCGGCGCGCTCGACGCCCCGCCGTTACAGGACGCGAGCAGCACGACGGCCGCGGCACACACACCCTGAAGAGCGAGACGAGCTCGGAGCACGCTGTTTCCCTCCGTCACGTGATTGATGGACAGGTGTACCCGCCGCCGCGCGATCGACGCTTGGTTGCTGATTGCGCCGGCGAGCGGCGGGCGGCGGTAGGGCCGGCGCCGTCGAGCCGGAAGCGCGCCGTGATGCGCACCGTTCGGTTGGGCCGCACCGGCCTGAAGATTTCGGAGATCTGCCTCGGGACGATGACGTTCGGATTGCAGACCGATCGCGACGAGTCGTTCAAGGTGATGGACGTCGCCGCCGAGGCGGGGATCGACTTCATCGACGTCGCCGACGTCTACCCGGTCGGCGGCACGCTCGACACGGTCGGGCGGACCGAGGAGATCGTCGGCGCGTGGCTCGCCGGGAAGCGCGAGCGCTTCGTCGTCGCGACGAAGGTGTACAACCGCGTCGGGCCGGGGCCGAACGACATGGGCAACGCGCGGCGCCACGTGATCGACGCCTGCGAGCACTCGCTGCGGCGGCTGAAGACCGACTTCATCGACCTGTACTACATCCATCGCTGGGACCCCGAGACGCCGGTCGACGAGACGCTCGCGGCGTTCGACGATCTGCGGCGCGCCGGGAAGATCCGCTACGCCGGCTGCAGCAACATCGCGGCGTGGCAGATGCTGTCGGCACTGTGGACCGCCGACCGCGACCGCACGACCCGCTTCGACGCGGTCCAGCCGCGCTACAACCTGCTGTTCCGGCAGATCGAGTCGGAGCTGCTGCCCGCGGCGCAGGCGCACGGCGTCGGCGCGGTCGTGTTCAACCCGCTCGCCGGCGGCGTGCTGACCGGCAAGTACAAGCGCGGCGAGCAGCCGCGCGAGGGCACCCGGTTCACGCTCGGCACCGCGGCGTCGCTCTACCAGCAGCGCTACTGGCGCGACGAGCAGCTCGACGTGGTCGAGCGGCTCGCCGCGGACCTGGCGTCGCGCGGCAAGTCGATCACGCACGTCGCGCTGCGCTGGGTGCTCGAGCAGCCCGGCGTGACGGCGGCGATCGTCGGCGCCAGCCGCGCCGAGCAGCTCCGCGACTCGCTCGGCGCGCTCGCGGTCGAGCTGGACGAGGCCGACCGCCGCGCCTGCGACGAGGCGTGGTATGCTCTTCCGCGGCGCCGCCCGGAGGAGGAGCGCTGATGTCGACCTTCGCGCGCTTCTGGCGCCACGGCAGCAACACCGTGCTGCTGCTCCTGGCGCTGGCGCTGACCGCGCTCTTCGCAGTGCGCGCGCTCGCCTTCGGACCGGCGAGCCCGATCGCGGTGGCGCTCGGGGCGGCGGTGTTCTTCGTCTCCGAGTACACCACGCACCGCTTCATGCTGCACGCGCCCCCGCAGAAGCACCCGTTCGTCTTGAAGCTGCAGCACCGGCTGCACTACGACCATCACGTCGACCCGAACGAGCTGGGGCTGCTGTTCCTGCCGGTCTGGTTCGTGATCCCCGTCGCCGCGCTGACGCTCGCGATCTACGCCGCCGTCACGCGCGACGGGAACACCAGCGCGGCGCTGCTGCTCGGCAGCGTGCTGGGACTGCTGTGGTACGAGTGGGTGCACTACGTCGCGCACATCCCGTTCGTGCCGAAGACGCCGTTCGGGCGCTGGATCAAGAAGTATCACCTCTGGCACCACTTCAAGAACGAGCGCATGTGGTTCGGCGTGACGAACCCCAGCATGGACGTGTTCGGCCGAACCTACGCGCGCGTCGAGGAGACGGAACGCACGGCGACGACGCGCGTGCTGTTCCCGAAGTAGGGCGGGCTTGGTGCGCGCGACGGTGCTCGGTGCGGCGGCGATCGCCGGCGCGATCGTGCTCGCAACGACGGCCTCGAGCGCGCTCCGCGGCGCCGCGCCGGCGACGCCGGCGGTCACGATCGGCGCGGCGCACACCGAGCCGTGTCCCGCGGCGAAGCAGCGCGCGACGCCCGATGCGCTGCGGCTGCCGGCCGTCGTGCCGCCCGGCGAGCCGACGGCGATCGAGCAGAAGATGCTCGGCTACCTGCGGACGTACGCGTATCGCGATCTCGGCTGGTGCGTCGACAAGTACGTCCGCGACACCGGTCCGTACGTGCACGGCCAGTACTACGGCACGCACCCCGCCGTGCGCATCTACTACTCGCCCGAGATGATCGACTGGCTCCGCGCCGGCCGGCACGGCGTCCCGCGCGACGGCGCGGTGATGATCAAGGAGCAGTACCCGCCGCCGGCCGCGCTCTACGACGGCCGCAAGGACGACGCGCTGAAGCCGACCGACTGGACGATCATGATCCGCCGCTCGCCGGCGTCGCGCGACGGCTGGTTCTGGGCCGAGGTCTACACGACGCCGCCGATGACGTTCGGCGGCACGCAGTACCCGAACGCCGGATTCGGGCTGTACTGCCTGCGCTGCCACGGCTCGGCGAACGACGCGACGACGTTCGCCTCGACCTCGAACATCAAAGGTTTCCCGGGCGACCCGATCACGTTCAAGATCGACGACTCGTGGCGCACGCCCGCGCCGGTGCCGTCGCCGAGCGCCGCGCTGACCGTGCGCGGCCGCCAAGAAGAGCCGGAGCACGAGAAGAACGCCGCGCACCCGCCGATCACCGCGCACGCGGCCCCCGCGCCGGTCCAGACGTTCCCGGCCGAGCCGCTCGACGACCGCGGCGCGATGCCGGCCGGTCACCCGGTGCCGCTGTTCATGACGTCGAGCCAGTGCATGGGCTGCCACAGCGCCGCGTCCGGCGCGCCGTCGGGACCGCTGATGTGGCTCACGCCGTCGCCGTCGTACACGCCCCCGCCGTCACCGCCGCCGGGGCCGGCCGGCGTGAACGTCTCGGAGTACGGCGAGTGGCGCTGGTCGCCGATGGGGCTCGCCGGGCGCGATCCGGCGTTCTTCTCGCAGCTCGAGGGCGAGCTCGCGTACATCGCGTCGATCCCGGCCGGCCGCATCGCCGGCGATCATCCGGAGCAGGCGCGCGCGACGCTGCAGCAGCAGGTCGTCGACACCTGCATGCGCTGCCACGGCGTGATGGGCAAGCGCACGAACGACATCGAGCACGGTGCGAACGCGCACTTCAAGCTGGACTGGGTCTTCCAAGCCGATCCCGCGACCCCGCAGTTCCACGCGGGCGGCCTCGCGCGCGACGGGATAAGCTGCACGGTCTGCCACCACGTCACGCAGACGAAGGAAGAGGCGCGGTCGCTCTCGTTCGTGCTGCGGAACCGCAGCACGGGGCTGTTCTCGGTGAACCGCGCCGATCAGTTGCACGGCCCGTTCGAGACCGCGCTGATCGCCGCGCACCCGATGAACGAGTCGCTCGGGGCGAAGCCGGTCTTCGCTGCCGTGACGAAGTCGGCGCGGCTGTGCACGAGCTGCCACAGCATCAACCTGCCGGTGGTCGACAAGCCGCAGAAGATCCACCCGATCACGCAGTCGCTGACGCACGACGTCGAGCAAGCGACGTACGTCGAGTGGGTCAACAGCCGCTTCCAGACCGAGTACAAGCCGCGGCCCGGCGCGAAGTCGTGCCAGGACTGCCACATGCCGAGCGGCGTCGACAACGACCGCCTGAACGTGCACGTACCGCGCATCCAGACGCAGATCGCGCTGGTGCAGGACCAGACCTACCCGCAGGCCGATCACCGCGCGCCGCTCGACGGCATCGATGTCCGCTTCCGCAAGTCCGGCTACGTGCGCCACGAGCTGCTCGGCCTCAACGCATTTCTGCTGCGCGTCTTCCAGACCGGCTCCGGCGTGCTGGGCGTGCGGCTGAACGACTACATGTCGGGCTCGTCGACCGGCCTCGACGACGCGATCGGCAACGTGGTGCGGCAGGCGCAGCACAAGACCGCGACCGTCGACCTGCGGTTGACCACCGACGGCGACGCGCTGCTCGCGCGCGTCGGCGTCACCAACCTGACCGGCCACCGGTTCCCCAGCGGCGTCGGGTTCCGCCGCGCCTGGATCGAGCTGAAGATCACCGACACCACGGACGGCCGCGTCGTGTGGGCGTCCGGGATGACGAACGCCGCCGGCGAGATCGTGGACGGCGCGGATCCGGCGACGATCTTGCCGACCGAGTACTTCACGCGCGGGCCCGACGGCAAGCAGCGCTACCAGAAGCACTTCGACGAACGGCACCCCGTCACGCGCACCGACCAGGTGCAGATCTTCGAGGAGCTCGTCAAAGACCACGACGGCAACTTCACCGAGAGCTTCATCCGCCGCGACAGCCACGTCAAGGACAACCGTCTGCTGCCCCAAGGCTGGCGCAAGGACGGCCAGCCGGGGATCCCGCTCCCGAAGAACTGGCTCGACGCGACCCATCCGGAAGGCGAGTACGTCGTCGACGACCCGCACTACGCCGACGGCAAAGGCCGCGCGGTCACCCTGTACCGCGTAGCGCTCCGCAGCGGGCAAAACCCGACGACGATGCACGTGCAGGCGACGCTGTGGTACCAGTCATGGGAACCGGAGTTCCGCCGCGAGCGCACCGGCGGGACCGGTCCGGCCGCGCGGCGTTTCCGCGCACTCCTCGACAACCTCGCGCTGGAGAGCACGCCGCTGAAGGACTGGAAGCTCGAGATCGGCTCCGCGTCGTCGCAGATCATCGGCATCAGCCGTACGCCGTAGGCGACGGCACGCGAAGAGGCCCGGGGACGCATCCCCGGGCCTCTTCGTGAACCGTGGTTCGGTTAGGACTTAGCGGTACGACTGGCGCTGCGAGAAGCAGTCGCGGCAGTAGACCGGCTTGTCGCCGCGGGGCTGGAACGGGACCTCGGCGACCTTGCCGCATCCGCTGCAGGTCGCTTGGAACATCTCGCGCTGCGGACGGCTTCCGCCGTAGCCGCCGCCCGAGTACGAGCTGCTTCCGCCGCCGCCGCCGCTGCTACCGCCGCGCTGGGCCTTGCGGGCCGCTCGGCAGTCGGGGCAACGATTCGGCTTGTTCGTGAAGCCCTTCGCCGCGAAGAACTCTTGCTCTCCGGACGAGAACGTGAAGGGGGCATTGCAGTCGGTGCAATTCAGGGTTTCGTCAGTGTACATCGTTTAGAAAACTCCGGCGTCGGGGGGTTGTGAAGACGTGCGATGTACCTGAACCGGGGGAACGCCTGAGCGCCAGACCACGCGAGGACATGACTCGTACTATCAGCCCGACGAATGACGCCTATCGGTTCGTCAGGCTCGATCACTGTAACACAAGTCTCCCAGAAATGGTGCCGGTCCGGATCGTAAGGACGCGGTAAGGAACATTTCGCGCGCTCCCGGGAGACCGGAAAGAGCGAGCGGCGGGTCGAGCTCGGCGGCGCAGGAGCCGAGGCGCCCCCGGATGAGCGAGGGCTTACTCGGCCCGCGAGCTCACGAAGTCCCAGGCGAAGCCCGCGGCGACGCCGACGGCTCCGAAAACGATGGCTGCGGTTAGCATGACCGCCCTACAACACGCCGCAACACGGCGGAGTTGTCTTGCGCGCGCGGGTGTCCCGGCCGGAACCTTTCTCGGCGCGGGCGAATCCGGCGCGCGAGTCGAAAACGCTCGTTCACACCATCAGCCCACGTCAGGAGTTCCCATTCCCCCTCCGCGCAGACGCAAAGGCGGCGGCGGCAAGAAGCGCCGCGAACCGCTGAGCCCCGTCGTCAAAGAAGACACGCTGAGCCTGGTCGGCCGCGTCGTCGAAACCTTCGCCAGCTCGACGTTCAAGGTCGAGCTCGAGAACGGCCACACGATCCTCGCCAGCCTGGCCGGGCGTCTGCGCCGCTTCCGCATCCGCATCACGCCCGGTGACGACGTCGACGTCGAGCTCTCGCCGTACGATCTGACGCGCGGGCGCATCACCTACCGCCGGCAGGGACGGAACGCCTAGCGGCCGCGGCGAACGCACTCCACCCAAGATGCGAGGTTCACGCGCCTTGGTGCTGGTCGTGCTGTTCGTCGCCGCGATCGGCGCGGCGTGGTGGTTCACCACCCGGCAGCAGCATGCCGCCGTCGGCGACTCGGTGACGGTGTACTACGCCAAGGCCGACGGCACGACGCTGGTCCCGTGGAACGTCTCGCTCGGCACGGCGCGCGACCGCGCCAGCGTCGCGTTCTACGCGGCGACCCAGTGCGTCGCCGGCCCGCCGCTCGGAACCGAGGCCGTGCGCTTCCCCCAGGGAACGCGGGTGCGCGCCGTCGACGTTCAGGGATCGACCGCAGACGTCGATATCTCTAAGGACGTCGCAGCATCCGCCGAAGGCGGGTTCACGGAGTCCGCGGAGTTCAAGGCACTCGTCTGGACCCTCACGCAACCGAAGCTCGGGATCGACACGGTGAAGGTGAGGATCGAAGGCGCGCGCGTCGCGACGCTTCCCGGAGGACATCTGGATCTTGGTGGGACGCTCAGCCGTTCGAGTTTTTAACCGCACGCTCGCGCTCGTGCTGCTGCTCGTCTCGGCGAGCACGGCCGGCGCGCGCGCGCAGGCGCAGCAGCCGCAGCAGGGGCCGGCGCTATGGTTCCAGGGGACGCGCTTGATCCTCGAGCACGCCGTTCCCACGCAGGGCGACCTCGCGGTCGGCACGCGCGACGCCGGGATGCGCCGCTTCCTCGAGCGGCTCGGCGCGACGGTGTCGTACCAGCCGAGCCTGCGCTACGTGGTGATCACCGCGCAGGACCGCCGCACGATCGTCTTCACGCTGGGCGACACGGCGTACACCATCGCCGGCGTGCGCGCGCAGGCGCCGTTCGCGCCGTACGCCGAGGGCGACGACGTCGTGCTGCCGTTCTACGTGCTGGCCCGGGCGCTGTACGTCGAGCCGGTCCAGCAGCCCAGCGAGACCGTGCTGCAGCCGCGGATCGGCGCGCTCGACGTGCGCAGCGAGGGCGGCCGCACGACCGTCACCGTGCGCGGCGCGATGCCGCTCGTCGTCACCAACGCGGCCGACGCGCCGGACCGCGTGCAAGTGTCGTTCGCCGGGCTCGGCTCGGCGCTCGCGCCGTCGCGGCGCGCACCCGGCGCCGCCGTCGACACGATCGACGTCGCGGTCGGCGGCAGCGCGCGCGTGCCGACGACGACCGTCACCATCGCCGCGGCGCGCGGGGCCTCGCACCGCGTCGTCCCGTCCGACTCACCCGCCGCGTACACCGTCGTGTTCGAGTCGCGCGGGAACGTCGCAGCGGCCGGAATGCCGACGCCGCCGCCGCTCGGGTCGTCAGGCGCCGCGCCGAGTCCGGCGCCGCCGCAAACCGCGCCGACGGCCGCGCCGCCGGTGGTCGCGGGCCGCGCGACGGTCACCGGCTTCAGCGTCGAGCAGCAGCCGAACGACGCGCTCGCGGTGCGCGTCACGCTCAGCGGTGCGGCCGCGTACGAGTGGCACCGGCTCGCCGACAACCGCTGGTACATCGACTTCCTCAACACGACGCTGAACGGTCCGGGCCGCGACGAGCGGCCGTCGTACGGTGCCGTCGGCTCGGTGCGCGTCCGGCAAGCCGGCTCGACCGACGCGCCGACCGTGCGGGTCGCGTTCACCACGACCGGCCGGCAGCGCATCGAGCTCGCGCCGAGCGAGTCGGGGCTCGTCATCACCGTGACGACCGAGGCGGCGACCGATCTGGCGCGCGCGGGGACCGGCCGCACCGGCGGCGCGCCGGTCGTCGCGAGCGCCGCGTCGCCCGACCCCGGCGCGTCGCCCGGCGATGCGACCGGGACGCCCTGGAAGTTCGGCAGCAACGCGAACTCCAAGCTGATCGTGCTCGATCCGGGGCACGGCGGCGGCGACACGGGAACCGCGCACAACGGTCTGGTCGAGAAGACGCTCACGCTGGACATCGCGCAGCGCCTGCGCTCGCTGCTGACCGCGCAGGGCTGGACGGTCCGCATGACGCGCGAGGCCGACGTCGATCCGGTCAGCAGCGACAACCTGGCCAAGATGCGCGCCGACGGCAAGCCGAACGCCGACGACCGCGCGTACCTGCAGACCCGCTGCGACGTCGCGAACAACGCCGGCGCGCGGCTCTTCATCAGCATCCACATCAACAGCGCCCCGATCGAGAGCGCGCGCGGCACGACGGTCTACTGGTACAAGCCGCAGGACGCGCCGTTCGCCCAGGCGATCGAGAAGCAACTGATCCCGCTGGCCGGGACTCAGGACGACGGCGCCCGGCACGAGAACTTCTACGTCGTGCGCCACACCTCGATGCCGGCCGTCCTGATCGAGACCGCCTTCATCACGAACCCCGGCGACGTCGCGCTGCTGCGCCAGCCGTCGTTCCTGCAGAACGTCGCGCAGGGGATCGCCAACGGCGTGAAAGCGTACGCCGGCGCGCCGAGCGCGAACGCGCTGAGCCAGCAGCAGTAAGTGCTCGGGCTCTACGACTCGGGACTCGGCGGGCTGACGGTGCTCGCCGCGGTGCGCGCCGCCGGGATCACGCAGGACGTGGTGTATTTCGCCGACCAGGCGCACAGCCCGTACGGCGACAAGAGCGACGCCGAGATCCACGGCTACCTGCGCGACAACCTCGCGCTGCTCGCCGAGCAGCGCGTCGAGGCCGTCGTGACCGCGTGCAACACGAGCTGCGCCGTCGCGCAGCGGCTGGGCTGGCCGGAGACGCCGGTCCCGGTGCTCGACCTGATCGCGACGGCGGGGCGGTCGTTCGCGACGACGCCGCACCGCCGCGTCGCGGTGATCGCGACGGCGGCGACCGTGCGCAGCGGCGCGTACGGGCGCGCGATCCGCGCCGCGCGGCCGGACGTCGACGTGGTCGAGATCGCGGCGCCGAAGCTGGTCCCGATCGTCGAGCGCGCCGAAGCCGATTCGGCAGGCGCGCGCGACGCGGTCGCGGAGATCGTCGCCGCGGTGCCGCGCGACGCCGGCGCGATCGTCTACGGGTGCACGCACTACCCGCTGCTCGACCGCTGGTTCGCGGAGCTGCTCGGCTCCGCGGTCGAACGGATCGATCCGGCCGCCGCGCAAGCCGCCGAGACGGCTCGGCTCGTCGCCGCGCGCGGCGTGGCGCCGGGCGCGTCGACGACGGCGTACTACACGAACGGCGATCCCGACGCGTTCGAGCGCGCGGTGCGGCGCTGGACCGGCGACCGCATCGGCCGTGTCGCCGGCCTCGCCGCGCGCTAGCCGCGCGGGCCGCCGCTGAGATGACGGACACGGCGCTCCACGGAACGGTCACCTCCGCCGGCAAGGACCTCGTCTGGGTGCGGCTCGACGACGGCACCGCCGTGACCGCGCTGGTGCGCAAGAAGTCGGCCCAGACGCAAGCCGACGCCCTCGTTCCGGGCGACCGCGTCGGCCTCGAGCCGCTCGAGGCGAGCGGCGCGGAGTCGGCGGCGTACGCGATCGGCGAGCGGCTCGAGCGGCGCAGCGAGATGCGGCGCTACGCGCGCGGCCGGGAGCGCGCGGTGGCGGCCAACCTCGACGACGTCGTGATCGTGCAGGCGCTGACGCGGCCCACGCTCGACGACGTGTTCGTCGACACCGCGATCGCCAGCGCCGCGCGCGACGAGCTCGAGACGGTCCTGGTCGTGACGAAGATCGACCTCGCGGACGACGAGGAGCGCGAGCGCGTCCGGCGCCGCTACGCGAAGGCGCTGCGCCGCGTGTGCTTCCTGAACGGCAAGAGCGGCGAGGGCGTCCCCGAGTTCATCGACGCCGTGCGCGGGCGCGTCGCGGCGCTGGTGGGGCCGTCCGGCGTCGGGAAGAGCACGCTGTGGAACGCCGCCGGCGGGTTCGGGCGCGTCGGCGACGTCTCGAAGCACGGCTACGGGCGGCACACGACGACGATGGCGCAAGCGCTCTCGTTCGAGGGCGGGCTGCTGTTCGATCTCCCCGGCGTCGCGCGCTACGCGAACGACTTCGACGAGGAGATGATCCGCGCGTCGTTCTCCGAGTTCGAGGCCTACGCGCCGCGCTGCTTCTTCCGCGACTGCAAGCATTTCGGCGAGCCGAAGTGCGCCGTCCGCGCGGCGGTCGAGCAGGGCGCGATCGACCCCGACCGCTACGCCGCCTACCGCCGCCTGGCCGCGCTCGCCGCGGAGAACGAGTCGCGCCGCCCCTCGTGGGGATGAGCGCCGCATGAGCGTCCGCGCGCTGCGCGGCAAGTCGGTGATCGAGATCTCCGACCCGGACCTCGCCGCACGCCTCGACGGCTATTCGCGGATCGTCCTCGATCTCGGCGCCGGCGACGCGAAGGCGGCGCTGCGGCTCGCGCGCGAGCAGCCCGAGACGCTGGTGATCGCCGCCGACGCCACCCCCGACGCGATGCAGGCGCAAGCCGTGCGCAGTCTGCGCAAGCCGTCACGCGGCGGCGCCGGCAACATCGTGTTTCTGATCGGCGACGTGGCCGCGCTGCCGCACGCGCTGGACCGGCGCGTCGCCGAGGTGACCGTCACGCTGCCCTGGGCGAGCCTGCTGCGCGCGGTCGTCCTCGGCGAGGACGCGTTCACCGGCGCGGTGCGGCGCGTGCTGCGCGACGGCGGCCGGCTCACGGTCGTCCTGAACCTGGACGCGCTTCAGCAGCGCATTCCGCGCGAGTACGCCGATCTGCCGCGCGTCGACGCGGCGTACGCGCGCACCACGCTGGCGGCGCGCTTCTCGGCCCACGGCTTGCACGTCGACGACGTGCGCGAGCTCGAAGAGCCGGAGAAGCGCGAGCTCGGCTCCGCGTGGGCCAAGCGCCTCACCCGCACGCGAAAGCCGGCGTTCCTGATCGTCACGGCGTTCGCCGGTCCCGCGGCCTGATCGCGAACGCTCGCCCGAGGCGACGGTTCTCAGCGGCCGGCCGGGGTGTCCGCTTCGAGCTGTGCCGGCGGTTCGCCGGCCACCGCGTCGTCCGCCGCTGGCTCCGGGCCGGCGGCTGCTGCGTCCGGATCGGCGGGTGCTGCGTCCGGGTCGGCGGGTGCTGCGTCCGGGTCGGCGGGTGCGGCTGCGCGGAGCGCGCTCATGAACGCGTCCCGCAACGCTGCGCGATTCTCGATCTCGTGGCCGGCGGCGGCGCGCGCGGCTTTCAAGAGCTGGACGTTGACGTCGACCGGCAAGCGGCGGTGCTCGTCCCACGTCTCGATGATGCGCGGCAGCCGCGCGCGAATCGCGGGCAGCATCTCGGCCGCGATCTCCGCGATCTGCTCCGCGGCCAGCTCCGGCATGACCGGCTCGAAATCGTCGCGTTCGGCGGATGCCTCGTCGTGCGCGGCGGGATCGCCGTCGGCCGCATCTGCGTCGATCCCGGTTTCGTCGGCACCCAGGCCGTCGCTCGGAGCCGCCGCGGCGCCGGCGGTCTCGCGCAGGCGGTCGATGAACGCTTGGCGCAGCGCCGGCTTCTCGGCCAGTGAAAGCTGCCGGTCGAGGACGCTGCTGAGAACGCGCATCAACTGGCTGTCGATCTCGCGCGCGATGCGGCCGGCGCGGTCCCACGACGCCAGGATCGCGTGCTCGCGCCCGGCCGTCGCCGCCTGCATGGCGGTGAGGACCGGGTCCATGTCCGGGATCCACGCCGGCGCGCGAGAGCCGCCGTCGTCGGCCGTCACGGCTTGGAAGACGCGTGCGCCCGGCTTCAGGCTCACCCACGGCGCCACCAAACCTTCGGGCCATTCGTGACAGACGTCGGCCTCGTAGCGCAGCCGCTGCGCTTGCGAGTGCGCGGGGTCGATGCCGAGCAGATGGACCCGCACGCCGAACGTCTGGGCCGTCTGAACGCCGACCAGGATGTCTTCGTCGCCCGAGACGAGGATCGCCGCGTCGATCGCGCCGTTGCGGGCCAGCTCAGAAAGATCGTGAGCGATCAGCGCGTCGACGCCCTTCTGCTCGCCGTAGTTGTTGACGCTGCCCAACCGCAGCTTGACGTCCGCCGACGCGGCGGTGCGGGCTTGGTCCGCGGTCATCCCCGACTTCGGCACGCCGTCGTACCAGTAGATGCGGATCAGCCGGCCGCCGCCGCCGTCGAGCGCGGCGACCTCGAACTTCAGTTGCCGAACGACGGCGTCGATGTCGAGCTCGACGCGGACGCGCGGCTGCTGTGCGTGGAAGCGGGCCATGCAGCCGAGTGCGTACAGGTACCCGGCATCGACGAAAACGGCAACCTTCATAGCGTTCCTTGCGGCGAGCTCAGACGACGTGGAAGACGCGAAAGAACAGCAGCGTCGTCGCGAGCGAGAGCGCCGTCCCCGCGATGACCTGCAGCGGGGTGTGCGCGCGCAGGTGGATGCGCGACCAGCCGACCAGCGGGATCAGCACGTAGAACGGCAGCGGGCGCTGGCCGAACAGGACCGTCAGCCCGATGAGCGGTGCGGTGATCCCGAGCGCGTGCGTCGAGATCTTCCAGTAGCGGGTGATCCACTGCGCGACCAGCGCGCTCGCGGCGTAAGCGGCCATCGAGGCCGTCATGATGACCGGCGCGTGGATCAGCCACAGATCGAGGGCGCCGAGCGCGTAGAAGATCACGAAGGCGATGAAGACGCGCTCGCGCTCGGTGCGGATCGACATGTCGAGGTCCGAGATCTTGTCGGTCGCGTACAGGTAGAAGATGAACAGCATCGGCGCGATCGAGGTGAAGAACGCGCTGTTGAAGAGCAAAATCCAGAAGTCGGTCGCGCCGTTCGACCGGGCGCCCGCGAGGATGACGAACAGGGCGAGCGAGGTCAGGAACGGGTTGCAGACCGTCGAGATGATCTTCGCGACATCCGTCCAGACGCGTTTGCGGAAACGCAGCGGAACCGGCGGCGATGCGGGGGCCTGCACGGGGCCGGGCTTTCGGGCCGCTCCGTCGAAGCTCCCGGGAATGATCCTGGACCGCCTTGCGACTCCGGCCGATGTCAAGCGCCTGAGCCGTCCCGAGCTCGACCAGCTCGCCGCGGAGATCCGCGAAACGCTGATCCGCGTCTGCGCCGTCAACGGCGGCCACCTCGCGCCGAACCTCGGCGTCGTCGAGCTGACCATCGCGCTGTTCCGGGTTCTCGACCTGCCGCACGACGCGATCGTCTGGGACGTGAGCCACCAGAGCTACGTCCACAAGCTGCTGACCGGCCGCGCCGCGCGGTTCCCGACGCTGCGCCAAGGCGGCGGGATCAGCGGCTTCTCGATGCGCAGCGAGTCGGAGTTCGACGCGTTCGGCGCCGGCCACGCGTCGACGTCGATCTCGGCGGCGCTGGGGATGGCGACCGCGCGCGATCTGGCCGGCCGCCACGACACGATCGTCGCGATCATCGGCGACGGTGCGCTGACGGGCGGCCTCGCCTACGAGGCGATCAACAACGCCGGGCTGCTCAAGACGAACTTCATCGTCGTCCTCAACGACAACGAGATGTCGATCGCCCCCAACGTCGGCTCGATCGCGTCGTACCTCGGCACGCTGCGCTCGAAGCCGCTGTTCACCAAGGGCCGCGAGATGCTCAAGGGGATGCTCGACCACGTCCCGCTCGGCGACACCGCGCGCCGCGCGCTCTCGACCGCCGAGATGGCGGGGATGCGGTTCACGCTCCCGGATCACAAGGCGCCGGTGATCTTCGAGGAGATGGGCTTCCGCTACGTCGGGCCGATCGACGGCCACGACCTCGACACGCTGACCGACGTGATCTCGAACGCGCGCAAGATCGACGGCCCGGTGCTGCTGCACGTGAAGACCGTCAAGGGCAAAGGCTACGACATCGCCGAGGGCGACAGCCGCACGTTCCACGGCGTCGGCCCGGGCGTCTACCATCCCGACGAAGGGAAGCTCGAGAAGAAGCCGGCGCGGCCGACGTTCGCGCAGGCGTTCGCCGACGCGCTGATCGCGGCGGCCGAACGCGACGCGCGCGTGGTCGGGATCACCGCCGCGATGCCCGACGGCACCGGCCTCGCGAAGTTCGCCAAGCAGTTCCCGCAGCGGTACTTCGACGTCGGGATCGCCGAGGCACACGCGGTCTGCTTCGGCGCCGGGCTCGCGACGCGCGGGATCAAGCCGGTCTGCGCGATCTACTCGACCTTTCTGCAGCGCGCGTACGACCAGGTCGTCCACGACGTCGCGATCCAAGGCTTGCCGGTCGTGTTCGCGATCGACCGCGCCGGGTTCGTCGGCGACGACGGGCCGACGCACATGGGCCTCTACGACGTCGCGTACCTCCGCACGCTCCCCGGCATCACCATCATGGCGCCGCGCAGCGAGGCCGAGGTGGCGCCGATGCTCGACCTCGCGCTTTCGCTCGACACGCCGTCCGCGATCCGCTACCCGCGCGGCTCGACCAGCGGCAAGCACGACGAACCGCCGGCGCCGGTCCGGCTCGGCCGCGCCGAGGTGCTGCGTCCCGGCAGCGACGTCGCGATCCTCGCGCTCGGCAACACCGTCGACGCGGCGCTCGACGCCCACGCGCTGCTCGAGGCCGACGGCCTCGCTCCGACCGTCGTCAACGCGCGCTTCGTCACACCGCTCGACGAGACGCTGCTGCTCGGTCTCGCCGAGACGCACCGCCGCTTCATCACGCTCGAAGAGCACAGCCTGGCCGGCGGGTTCGGCTCGGCCGTCGTCGAGTTCGTCAACGATCACGGTCTGGCCGTGGCGGTCGAGCGGATCGGCGTCCCCAACGTGCTCGTCCAGCACGCCAAGCCGGAGGCGCAGCGCGCGCAGTTCGGTCTCTCCGCCGAGAACATCGCCGCCCGCGTGCGCGCCCTGGCCGCCAGCCGGACGGCCTGAGCAAACAGGAACTTTTCCGGGGCGAGGCCAAGTCCCGGCGGTTCTTTTCGACGACAGGAGTCTCCCCATCGTGCTTTCCGCGCTGCTCGCGGCCGCTACCCTCGCGCCCGCGGCCGCCAAGGCTGCGGCGCCCGCCGTCAAGGCGACCGCGATCCCGCTGACCCTTCCGCCGGGCTTCCAGTTCGACACCACGCCGCACTCGCCGCTGGCGCAGAACATGCCCTGGCTGACGCACACGTTCGCCGGACTGTTCGTCGTGCTCGGCGTGCTGCTGGTCGTGCTGCTCGCGATCCAGACGACGAAGCAGGAAGGCTTGAGCGGCACGGTCGGCGGCCGGGTCGAGTCCGCGACGCGCCGCCTCGGGCTGGACGCCCAGATCGCGCGCGTCACGCAGACGGTCGCGGTCGCGTTCCTGGTCGTCGCCACCATCGTGAGCCTGTCGGGAATCTAGCTTGGCGCTGCTCGAGGTCCACGACCTCAAGACGACGTTCAAGACCGAGGACGGTGTCGTCTCGGCCGTCAACGGGCTCTCGTTCGCGGTCGAGCCCGGCTCGACGCTGGGGATCGTCGGCGAGTCCGGTTCCGGGAAATCGGTCACCTCGCTCTCGATCATGCGGCTCCTCGCGCAGAACGGCCGGGTCGAGCGCGGCAAGGTGCTCTTCAAGGGCGAGAACCTGCTCGACAAGAGCGAAGGCGAGATGCGGAAGATCCGCGGCCGCGACATCGCGATGATTTTCCAGGACCCGATGACGTCGCTCAACCCGGTGCTGAACGTCGGTGAGCAGATCGCCGAGGCGACGCGGCTGCACCTGGGCCTGAACAAGCACGACGCGCTGGCCAAAGCGGTCGAGATGCTGAAGCTGGTGCGCATCCCGGCGCCGGAGAACCGGCTCAAGGACTACCCGCACCAGTTCTCGGGCGGGATGCGGCAGCGCGTGATGATCGCGATGGCGCTCTCGTGCGACCCCGCGGTGCTGATCGCCGACGAGCCGACGACCGCGCTCGACGTGACGATCCAAGCCCAGATCATCGAGCTGATGAACGAGATGCAGGAGCGCATCGGCTCGGCGATCATCCTGATCACGCACGACCTGGGCGTCGTCGCCGAGACCTGCGAGAACGTCCTGGTGATGTACGGCGGCAACATGGTCGAGTACGGCACCGCGAAAGAGATCTTCGCCGCGCCGAAGATGCCGTACACGATGGGGCTGCTGGAGTCGCTGCCGCGCCTCGATCAAGCCGGCAGCCGGCTCATCCCGATCGAGGGCCAGCCGCCGAACCTGCTGCACATGCCGCCGGGCTGCGCGTTCGCGCCGCGCTGCCGCTATCGCATGCCGATCTGCGACAACCCGGTCCCGCTGTACGACTTCGGCGGCGGCCACGTCGCGCGGTGCTATCTCTACGACCAGCGCGCCGAAGGCCAGAAGCCGATCGAGGCGGAGAGCCGGCCGATCGTGCCGGACTCGGCCGTCGTCGCCGCGCCGGCGCAGGCGGTGTCGCGGTGAACGCTGCCGGCTTCAGCGACAACGGCGCAATCGGCGGCGCCGCGACGGCGGCGCCCGACGATCTGGTCGTCGTCCGCGGGCTCTACAAGTACTTCCCGATCACCGCCGGCATTCTCCAGCGCCACGTCGCCGACGTCAAGGCCGTCGACGGGATCGACTTCGAGATCCGGCGCGGCGAGACGCTGGGGCTCGTCGGCGAGTCCGGCTCGGGAAAGACGACCGCGGGCCGGGTGATCCTGCACCTCGCCGAGGCGACGAAGGGCAGCGTCAAGTTCGAGGGCCGCGAGCTCGTCGGTCTCTCGCGCAGCGAGCTGCGGCCGCTGCGCAAAGAGATGCAGATCATCTTCCAAGACCCGTACGCGTCGCTCAACCCGCGCATGACGGTCGGCTCGATCATCCGCGAGCCGCTGGAGATCCACGGCATCGCGAAGGGCAAAGCGGCGGAGACGCGCGTCCAGGAGCTGCTGCGGCTGGTCGGGCTGCAGCCGTACCACGCGAACCGCTATCCGCACGAGTTCTCCGGCGGCCAGCGCCAGCGCATCGGCGTCGCGCGCGCCCTCGCGGTCGACCCCAAGTTCATCGTCGCCGACGAGCCGGTCTCGGCGCTCGACGTCTCGATCCAGGCGCAGGTCATCAACCTGCTCCAGGACCTGCAGCAGAAGCTGGGGCTGACGTTCCTGTTCATCGCGCACGACCTCTCGGTGGTGCGCCACATCTCGAACCGCGTCGCGGTCATGTACGTCGGCAAGATCGTCGAGATCGCCGACCGCGAGCAGCTCTACCTGAACCCGCTCCACCCGTACACGCAGGCGCTGCTCTCCGCGATCCCGATCCCCGATCCCGACGTCGAGCGCCGCCGCAAGCGCATCATCCTCACCGGCGACATCCCCTCGCCGGTGAACCCGCCGTCGGGCTGCCGCTTCCACACGCGCTGTCCCGTCGCGTTCGACCGCTGCAAGGTCGAGGTGCCGGCGTTCAACGAGTACGAGCCGGGCCATCGCGCGGCGTGTCACTGGGTCGAAGAGCACGGCGGCAAAGCGCCCGATCTCACCGCCGGGCCCGCGGTCCTCACCTAACGCGAGAACGAACGAGGAGCGGTCCGTAGACCGCTCCTCTCGATGTTCCGGGATTCGTCGTCGAGCGGTTAGCCCGACTTCTTCTTGCGGCCGCCGCCCTTGCGAGCGCCGCCCTTCTTGCGTCCGGCGCCGCCTTTCTTGCGTCCGGCGCCGCCTTTCTTGCTGCCGCCGGCCGCTTTGCGTCCGCCGGTCTTCTTGCGACCGCCGGTGCTCTTCTTGCGACCGCCGGTGCTCTTCTTGCGACCGCCGGTGCTCTTCTTGCGTCCGCCGGCGGCTTTCTTGCGACCGCCGGTGCCTTTCTTGCGACCGCCGGCGGCTTTCTTGCGACCGCCGGTGCCTTTCTTGCGACCGCCGGCGCCTTTCTTGCGACCGCCGGCGCTCTTCTTGCGACCACCGGCCGCTTTGCGACCGCCGGTCTTCTTGCGCGCGCCGCCTTTCTTGGCGCCGCCTTTCTTGGCGCCGCCCTTCTTGCGGCCGCCGGCGCCTTTCTTGCGACCGTTGCCGCTCGATTTGCGGGCGCCGGTGGATTTCTTACGGCCTGCGCCTTTGCGGCGTCCGCCGCGGCCGCCGCCCGACGATTCGCCGCTTGACGAATCGCCGCCGGTGCCGCCGTTGGTGGTATCCGAGTCCATTCAACCTCCTCGTCCGCGCGGACGGAGTCTGTCCTCATGTGGGTGATGCGCCGACGCGTCGGCACATGTTAGTCGCAGAATACACAGATTTCGCATTTCATGCAACTCTTCGCCCGGAGCGGCTGTTCCGCGCGCGCGCCGCGCGACGAAATTTGAGCGGCTTGACTCCGGGGTTTATACTGTGGCCCGAAGCTCGCACGGGACGAGCCGCACCCTCTGGAGACCGTTGTGGCGAAGCCGCTGATCATCGTCGAGTCGCCGACGAAAGCCAAAACCATCAAGAAGTTCTTGCCTCCGCGCTACGTCGTGAAGGCCTCGGTCGGCCACGTCCGCGACCTCCCGAAGTCGACGCTCGGCGTCGAGGTCGAGAACCACACGTTCCTGCCGCGCTACCTGACCATCAAAGGGAAGGGCGACGTCATCAAGGACCTCAAGGCGGCGGCGAAAACCGCGTCCGACGTCTACCTGGCGACCGACCCCGACCGCGAAGGCGAAGCGATCGCGTGGCACTTGGCCGAGCTGCTGAAGCTCGACAACCCCAAGCGCATCGAGCTCCACGAGATCACCAAGGACGCCGCGCTGGCCGCGCTCAAGGACCCGCACCGCATCGACATGCCGCGCGTCAACGCGCAGCAGGCGCGCCGCATCCTGGACCGCCTCGTCGGGTACAAGATCTCGCCGCTGCTGTGGGCCAAAGTGCGCGGCGGGCTCTCCGCCGGGCGCGTGCAGTCGGTCGCGGTGCGGCTGATCGTCGACCGCGAGCGTGAGATCCGGGCGTTCAACCCGCGCGAGTACTGGTCGATCACGGCGCAGCTCGCGTCCGACGGCTCGCCGATCGTGTTCCCTGCCGATCTCCATCAGGTCGACGGCGAGAAGGCCGACATCACCAACGGCGAGCAGGCCGACGCGATCATGGCGGCGCTGCGCGGCGCGGCGTTCCGGGTCGCGTCCGTGAAGACGCGCGAGACCCGGCGCAATCCGGCGGCGCCGTTCACCACCTCGACGCTCCAGCAGGAAGCCTCGCGCAAGCTCAAGTTCCGCGTCCGCAAGACCATGCAGATCGCCCAGGTGCTGTACGAAGGCGTCGATCTCGGCGGCAGCGAGGGCACCCAGGGTCTGATCACCTACATGCGCACCGACTCGACGCGCATCGCGGACTCGGCGCGCGAGGCGGCGCGCGACTACGTGGTCGGGCGCTTCGGCGAGAGCTTTCACGGCGGCGGGCGCCAGTACAAAGTCAAAGAAGGCGCGCAGGACGCGCACGAGGCGATCCGCCCCACCGCCGCGATGCGGACGCCGGAGTCGCTGGCGAAGATCCTCAAGCGCGACGAGATGCGTCTCTACCAGCTCATCTGGGAGCGGTTCATCGCCTCGCAGATGGCGCCCGCGGTGTTCGACCAGACGACCGTCGACATCACGGCCGGCGACCGGTTCACGTTCCGCGCCAGCGGCAGCGTGCTCAAGTTCGCCGGCTTCACGGCCGTGTACGAAGAGGGCGTCGACGACGCGCCGGCCGATGCTGCGGCGGGCTCGGGACCGGCCGCCGCCGCGCAGAACGGCAAGACCGCCAAGGCGCGGCCGATTCTGCCGAAGATCGACGAGAACGAAGTGCTCGATCCGAAGGCGATCGAGCCGAAGCAGCACTTCACCGAGCCGCCGCCGCGGTTCACCGAAGCGTCGCTCGTGCGCGCGCTCGAGGAGAACGGGATCGGCCGGCCCTCCACCTACAGCGCCATCGTCGAGACGATCCAGGCGCGCGGCTACGTCGAGCAGCTCGAGCGCCGGTTCCACCCCACCGAGATCGGCGAGGCCGTCAACGATCTGCTCGTCGAGCACTTCAAAGAGATCGTCGATCTCAAGTTCACGGCTTCCATGGAAGCGCGGCTCGATGCGCTCGCCGAGCGCGGCGACTCCGGCTGGGACGCGACGGCGCGCCTGCTCGACGAGTTCTACACCGAGTTCAAGAAAGAGCTCGACGAGGCCGAGCGCGTCCTGCCGAAGTTCGAGCAGCGCGACGAGCCGACCGATGAGGTCTGCGTCAACTGCGGCAAGCCGATGGTCATCAAGACCGGGCGGTTCGGGAAGTTCATGTCGTGCACGGGCTATCCCGAGTGCAAAACCACCAAACCAATCCTCAAAGACACCGGCGTCAAGTGCCCCAAGGACGGGGGGATGGTCGCGGAACGCAAGTCGCGCAAGGGACGGACGTTCTACGGCTGCGCGAACTACCCGGCTTGCGATTTCGTCTCCTGGGATCCGGTGGCGGCTCAGCCGTGCGCTGTCTGCGGGGACTACGTGGTGGAGAAGCGCAAGCGCGGCGGGGCGGTGTCGTACGTGTGCCATACGGATCGGCAGCATGCCACTGGGCTGGGAGCATCGGGCGATGCGGATGATGCTGATGTGGAGCTCGAGCACGCGTAGGGGCGGGGGCGGGGGCGGCGTTCGGGGCGGGCACGTGGCCTCGCCGGGGACGCCCGCGTTTTCCCATCCATGGGAAAACGCTGCTCACGAAAATTCCGCTCCCGCCCTCCGGGCTCCGCGGAATTGTTCGATGCCCCGGCGAGACCACGTGCCCG
>DASWRW010000041.1:0-15615 GCA_036402975.1 Candidatus Elarobacter sp.
GGCCGCCGAGCACGGCGCCCGGGATGCTCCCGATCCCGCCCACGACTGCCGCCGTGAAGCCCTTGAGGCCGGCGGTGAAGCCCATCAGGTGGTAGATCTGGCTGAACAGGAGCCCGAACATCACCCCGGCTGCTCCGGCAAGCGCGGAGCCGACGAAGAACGTCCCGGAGATCACCCGGTCGGTGTCGATCCCCATCATCGCGGCCGCCTCGCGGTCGTACGAGACGGCGCGGATCGCCTTCCCGAACCGCGTCCACCGGACGAGCACGAACAGCGCGACCATCAGCACGAGCGCCGAGACGATCACGATCAGCCCCAGGTAGGACAGGAAGACGCCCGACTGGCCGCCGAAGTAGATGCCGTTGTAGCTGATCAGGTCGTACCCGTCGTAGTTGCGGTACTGCGACCCGAACAGGAGCAGTGCCGAGTTCTCGAGGAAGAAGGCGACGCCGAGCGCCGAGATCAGCGGCGCGATGCGCGGCGCGTCGCGGAGCGGGCGGTACGCGAACCGCTCGATCGCGAGCCCGAGGATGCCCGTGCCGAGCATCGCCGCGAGGAACATGCAGAGCACGAGCAGCGCGACCGGGATCGCCGGGTCGATCGGCCCGCCGGCGGCGGAGAGGACGCCGTAGCCGATGAAGGCGCCGATCATGTAGACGTCGCCGTGGGCGAAGTTCAGGAGCTTCAGGATCCCGTAGACCATCGTGTAGCCGAGCGCGATCAGCGCGTAGATACCGCCGAGCGACAGCCCGTTGATGAGCTGCTGGAGGAAAAGGTCCAATCCGGGCTACGACTTGACGGTGATTTCGTCGACCAGCGCGCGCTTGCCGCCGTCGACTTTGTACAGCGAGAGGATGGGCGCCGTCGTGTCGCCGTTCCGGTCGAAGCCGATCTTGCCGATCGGCGAGTCGAAGTTCGCCGTCGCGGCGATGTTCTTCAGCACGTCGGCCCGGGTCGGCATCTTGCCGCCGTTGTCGCTGATCGCCTTCTCGATCGCGGCGATCTCGATCTTCGCCGCCGCGTAGGCGTTCGCCGAGTACGGCCCGACGTCGCTCTTGAAGCGCGCCTTGTAGGCATCCACGAAGGTCTTCGCCGACGGGAGCTTCGTCGCGTCGGGGGCGGCCGTCGTCATGTACGCGCCGTTCGCGCTGTCGCCCGCCTGCTTCTCGAACTCATCGTCGGAGATCCCGTCACCGCCGAGAAACGGCGTCTTCGCCATGCCGACGTCGGCCATCTGGCGCCGGATAAGGCCGCCGCCGGTCGACGTGTTGCCGCCGAAGAACACGGCGTCGGGGTTCTGCGACTTGATCTTGGTCAGCAGCGCCTTGAAGTCGACCTGGTTCGCGGTGATGTGCTCGTGGCCGAGCACCGTTCCGCCGAGCTGCCGGAACGACGCATCGAAGACGTCGGCGAGGCCCTTGCCGTACGTCTCGTTGTCGTCGATGACGAAGACCTTCTTCAAGCCGAGGCGCTTCGACGCCACGTCGGCCAGCGCCGAACCTTGCTTCGAGTCGCGCGTGCAGACGCGGAAGTACGTGTTCGCGTCGGGGTGCGCGGTGCGGAGCTTCTTCGCGTCGTCGCCCGTGGTCAGCCCGTCGTTCGTGTTCGAGGGCGAGATCTGCGCGAGGCCGGCGTCGTTCGTCAGCGGGATCTCCGACTTGGCGACGTTCGAGTTGAACGGCCCGACCATCGCCAGCACCGTCGAGTCGGCGATGAACGTCTTGACGTTTTGCGCCCCCTGCGCCGGATCGTGTTTCCCTTGCACCGCGTCGTCGAGCAGCGAGGTATCGAGCTTGAACTTGCCGCCGGCGAAGCCGTTCTTGTTGGCCTCTTCGACGGCCAGCACGGCGCCGTTCTGCGTCGGAATCCCGATCGAGGCGTCCGCGCCGCTCACCGGCAGGTCGACGCCGATCTTGATCGTCGGCGCGTTGGCGTCGGTCCCGGTGCCGGTGCTCGAGGACGAGCTGCTGGTCGAGCTGGTGTTCGTGCACGCCGCCAGTATGGCGGCCAGGGTGACCGCCGCGGCGGCACGCGAGATCGGGGGCAGACGCATGAGCCACGACTCCTGAACGGGGGAGCGAATCGGGCCTGGGTTACGCCGCGCGCCGGGGCCGCCCTGCGCGCGAGCCGCGTTCAGCCGGCGGACGCGGCGTCGCGGCACCGCGCGCAGCGCCCGCCCAGCGTCACCAGCGCCTCGCTGACCTCGATCCCGTGCGCCCGCGCGATCCGCTGGACGACCGCGTTCGAGAGCCGGTAGTCGAGGTCGTCGATTCGGCCGCAGTGGTCGCAGTGAAAATGCGCGTGCGGCTCGCCCGGCGTTTCGTAATAGGTCGTGTCGGCGTTGGGGACGCGGACTTCGGAGACGAGCCCCAGCTCGCTGAGCCGGTTGAGCGCGCGGTAGACCGTCGTGAAGCCGATCGTCGGCTTGCGCTGCTTGGCGAGCGCGTGCACGTCGGCCGTCGTCAGATGGCGGCCACGGCCGTGCTCGCGGACCACGTCGCCGACGAGCCGGTAATTGTGGGGAAGGCGGGGTCCCGGGGGAGGGAGCGTGGGGTGCATTGCGTGTTGCACAGTGTACCACGTGGTGCTAGGATTCTGAAACTGAAAACCACGTTCACTTTCCCGAGGTGTCATGAGCGACGACAGGATCTTGACGACCCGGCAGGGTCATCCCGTCCACGACAACCAGAACCTGCGGACCGTCGGCGAGCGCGGCCCCGCGACCCTCGAAAACTATCACTACCTCGAAAAGATCACGCACTTCGACCGCGAGCGGATCCCCGAGCGCGTCGTGCACGCGCGCGGCACCGGTGCGCACGGGTACTTCCAGTCGTACGGGAAGGTCGGAGACGAGCCCGCCACCCGCTACACGCGCGCGAAAGTGATCACCGAAGCGGGCTACAAGACGCCGGTGTTCGTGCGCTTCTCGACCGTCATCGGCGGCCGCAACGCGCCGGAGACGGCGCGCGACCCGCGCGGCTTCGCGACGAAGTTCTATACCAAGGACGGCAACTGGGACCTGGTCGGCAACAACCTCGGCGTCTTCTTCATCCGCGACGCGCTCAAGTTCCCCGACATGGTGCACGCGTTCAAGCCGGATCCGGTGACGAACGCCGAGGAGCCGTGGCGCTTCTACGACTTCGTCTCGAACACGCCCGAATCGCTGCACATGATCACGTGGGTCAAGAGCCCGTGGGGGATTCCGGCGAACTATCGCGAGATGGCCGGCTCCGGCGTCAACACGTACCGCTGGATCAACGACCGAGGCGAGGCGTTCCTCGTGAAGTACCACTGGTATCCGAAACAGGGCGAGCGCAATTTGACGGCCGCGCAGGCCGCGGAGATCCAGGCGCGGGACGTCGGCCACGCGACCAGAGATCTCTACGAGGCGATCGAGCGCGGCGACTATCCGGAGTGGGAGATGCGCGTCCAGATCATGCCGGAGGGCGAGCATCCCGAGCTGACGTTCGACCCGCTCGACGACACGAAGCTGTGGCCGACCGATCTGTTCCCGCGCCTGCCCGTCGGCAAGATGGTGCTCAACGCGAACCCGAAGAACGTCTTCGCGGAGACCGAGCAGGCGTCGTTCGGCACCGGCGTGCTCGTCGACGGGATGGACTTCTCCGACGACAAGATGCTGATCGGGCGCACGTTCTCGTACTCCGACACGCAGCGCTACCGCGTCGGCCCGAACTACCTGCAGCTCCCGATCAACGCCGCGAAGGTTCCGGTGCACACCAACCAGCGCGACGGGCAGATGGCCCACTACGTCGACGACTCCGGCAAGGACCCGCACGTGAACTACGAGCCGAGCACCGCAGGCGGTCTGACCGAAGCGCCCAAGCCCGAGCGCGACTGGTACCAGCACGTCGACGCGTACGTGATGCGGCATCCGATCCTGCGCACGGTCGACGACTACACGCAGGCCGGCGAGCGCTATCGCAGCTTCGAGGACTGGGAGCGCGAAGAGCTGCTGAACAACGTCGGCGGCGACCTCAAGAAGTGCCCCGAAGCGATCGCGCTGCGGATGGTGTGGCATCTCTACCACTGCGATGCCGACTACGGCTCGCGCGTCGCGCAGATCGCCGGTATCGATCTGCAGAAGGCGCTGAAGCTCGAGCCGCTTCCTCACCACCCGGGTCCGAACCAGAACCGCACCCTCACGATGCGCAGCGAGCATGAGGCGGTTTCCGGAAACGGCACGGCCACGACGGGCGCGCCGGGCAACGGCAAGAAGGAAGATCACCCGGTGGGCGCCAGCGCGACGTAGTCCCGAACGGCACGCGAGGGCACCGGCGCGATCCGGTGCTCTCGTTCGCCGTCGCGCGGAGTCACGCCGGAGGTAGGGCGCCGCGCCGTTCGCGGCGCACCCGCGAAGCATGCCCCGCAGCTTTCACACCGCCGCCGCAGTACTCGCCGCCGTGGCGCTCGCCCTGAGCATGTCGAAGCGCGAGAGGCACCGCGTCACCGCGGCAGCTCCGCGGGCGACGGAATCTTCATCTGCGCGGCCGCATCGGCGTGCTCCGCGGCACGCTCGGCCGCAAGCGCCCTGCGCGTCGTCTGACTGTCTGCATGTCCCAGACGCAGCGCTTCGGCAAGCGCGGCCGTCAGCAGCTCGTCATCGCCGCTGCGCACCCCGCGCAACGTCGGCGCGACCGGCACGTCGGGACGAATACCGACGCGCTGAAGCCGCCCGCCGTTCGGGTGAAGGACCGCCTGCCCCGTAAACGCCATCGTGACGCCCCCGGGTAGCTGGAAGTACGTGACGTCGCCGTTCGCTCCGGTCGTCGCCTGCCCAACGAAGCGCGCGTGGGCAGCCGCACGCAAGAACAGCGCCGTGTGCTCCGCTTGGCTGACCGCGCGCGCGTCGATCGCGACGACGACCGGGACGCGAAGGCGCGGTGCGGACGGCGAAATCATCTGGAGAAAATCACGCGTCTCATTCAAGTAGGACAGCGGATCGTCGCCGGCGCCGGGCGCCCCGATGGGTCGTTGCCGGACGGGCGTGCGGAATAGCGCCGCGGCCACCCGCTCCCCGGTGAAGTGCGGTGCGAGAGCCCACGCGGTCCCGCGCGGATATCCGCGAAGATCGAAGACGATCGCGCGGACGGTGCTGAACCGCTGCACCAGCGCGTCGACCTGCGGCAACTCCAGGCGCGCGAGATCCGCGTACGCGACGTTGCCGGGCAGGACGTCCACGACCGGGCGCGTGCGTTCGTAGAGCTTCTCCGGCGCACCGGAGCGCGCCGTCACGATGTCGCGCAGCCGGCCGTCCGCCTTGCGCACGCGTATCCGCACCGTTGACCCAGCCGGACCGGCCAGCAGCGTCATGCCGCTGCTTCCGCCGAAGAAACGCTCGCGGAACGACTGTTCCGTCGAAAAATCGGCGTACGGCCGCAGCCGCGCGATGCGAGCTGCGACCGGTTCGCCGTCGACCGCTTCGATGACATCGCCGATCGCGAACCCGTCGCGCCTCGCCGCGACCGGATCGGCTCGGACGACGGTCGGCTTCCCTTCGATGTCCCGCGCGACAAGCGCCGGGCCGGCCGCGAAGGCCTCGAGCACCGCGGGCGAGCTCGCATACCCGTGCGTGTCGTGAAGGTGCGCATACATCTTCCGGAGCGCGAGTCCGTACGCGAGCGGCGTCTCGGCCTCGTGCAGGTCGACGAGGCCAAGACGCAATGCGGCGTCCCAGTCGTCATGCATGTCCGCCGTATACGGAAAGAAATACGCGATTGAACCCCAGGTGCGAAACGCCGCGAGTACGCGGTGAGCCTGGTCGGGCAGCGCGCGTGATGCAAACCGCGCGCCGATCGCAACCGGCGGCGTCCGCGCCGGCGGGAGGTCGCTTTCCCGCTCGGATGTGGCAGTCCGATTGCCCGCCCAGATCCGGGCGTCATCCAGCGTGCCGCGGCGAGGGGTTGGCTCCGTCAGCCAGGACGCGACCCGCACGACCGCTCGCAAGCCGCCGCCCACGTCGAGGAAGTCGAACTCTCCGATCGGCATCCCGCTCGTGCCGTCGACGGAGAATATCTTCGCCCGGCCCGCGTTCGCGAGCGCGACGGCGTCCTTCGGTACGAGGCTGTTCCCGTCGATCACGAAGGCCACCGCGACGGCACGCGCGCCCGGTCGCGGGGACACGATTTGCGCCGGGCCGGTCGTCTGCCGTCCTTCGTGGTAATCGGTGCTCGCCGTCCCTGATTCCGATGGGAAGCCGAGGTAGTAGCGCTGCGCGAGTACGGGCAGCGCGATCGGCGCGTCGATCACGCGCGACGCGAGGCCGGCTTCTGACCACGCCGTGATCAGAGAGTCGAGCTGCGCGAACGACCCCGGCCCGGTACGAAGGTCGATCACCAAACCGCGATCGTCGGCCGCCGGCGCGATCGCATCGCCAAGTTTCGCCGCGTACGCGCTCGCCGCGAGAGGGGCAGGGAACCCGTTCAGCCGGACGACGCGGATGCCGGTTTCGACCGTGGCGCTCGGCACGGCAACCCCGCCGTTCTTGCGGTCCACCTCCACGGTTGTGAACGGATCGTGCAGCGCGTCGAGCATCACCGCAGCCGCCTCGCGCAACGCCGTCGGATCGCGTTCGAGGATCGGCTCGGCAGCGACCAGCGCGTCGTCCCAGCGTTCGTCCGTTTCGCTCGTCAGCGCCGGATGGAAGAATCGTACCGCGTTCCACAGCCGGCAGAGCGCGACGAACGAGTCCTCTCGCTGTCCCTGTGCGGCCGCGTGAACCGACACCGGCGACGTCGAAACGAGCAACGCCGCGGCGACGAGGAGTGCACGAACCCGCATACACCGGCGCTTGTCCGCACCGCGCGCCGGTCCTGCCTCCGGATCAGACCGCGGCGAGCTCGCGGACGGCGGCGGCGTTGAAGTAGGCGGCGCGCGGGTGGTGGATCACGATCGCGGCGGTCGACTGCTCGGGCATGATCTGGTGCGCGCTGGTCAGCGACGCCCCGATCGCGTTCTCCACGTCGAGGAGCTTCCAGACGAGCTCGTGCTGCGCGAGGTCGGGGCACGCGCCGTAGCCCCACGAGTACCGCTTCCCGCGCGTCTCCGGTAACCCCAGCTCGGCGCGGATCCGCCGGTGCGTGCGCTCCGCGAGCGCTTCCGCCGACTGCACGGAGAAGCCGTGCAGGAAGTACGCTTCGCTGTAGTCGTTCTTCGCCTGCAGCGCGTCGGTGCGGCGGGTCGGCTCGTCACCGACGGTGACGACCTGCAACGCGATCACGTCGCCGGCGCCGCCGTCACGCGGCTCGCGCACGTAGTCGGCGAGGCAGAGATGCTCGCCGCCGGCCTGGCGCGCGAACGTGAAGCGCGCGATCTCGCGCGTGCGGTCGGCCGGGTCGTAGACGATCACGTCGTCGCCGCTCCCGGCCGCCGGGAAGTACCCGTAGACGACGCGCGGCTCGAGGAACGGCTCCCTCTCCGCCATCTTCTCGTAGCGCCGCAGCCGCGGCTCGAACTCCTCGGCGACGATGCGCTCCCAGTCGGCGCCCTTCGTGCTCGCGCCGCCCCACGACAGCCGGTAGAGGCTCTTGAGGTCGAAACAGTCCCAGAGCTCGCGCGGGTCGACGTGCGCGAGCGTCCGTGCGCCGAGGAACGGCGCTGCCGGCACGTCGGCGACGCCGACGTCGGCGCGGGCGGTCTTGCCGTTCGCCGACGGTGCGGCGAGCGCGCCGGCGTCTTTGACGCGCAGGTTCTGCGCTTCCATCCGCACGCGCTCGACGAGCTGCGCGCGGGCCGCGGCATCGGTCAGCTTGTCGAGGACGTCGAGGCCCTCGAACGCGTCCTTGGCATAGAACACGCCGGGGTCGAAGAACTTGTGCTCGTCGACGTACGCGATCCGCCGTCCGAAGTCGCGGTTGATCGCCGCGCCGCCGATGACGACCGGGTACGATAGCCCGCGCGCCGCCTGCTCCTTCACCAGCGTCGGCATCTGCTTCGACGTCGACACGAGCAGCGCCGAAAGCCCGATCGCGTCGGCGTTCACCTCGACCGCCTTGTCGAGGATCGTGTTGACCGGAACCTGCTTGCCGAGATCGTGCACGGTGTAGCCGTTGTTCGAAAGGATCGTGCCGACCAGGTTCTTGCCGATGTCGTGCACGTCGCCGAACACCGTCGCCAGCACGACGATCCCCTTGCTGACGCCTTCCTTGCGCTCGAGGAACTGCTCCAGGTGCGCGACCGCCTTCTTCATCACCTCGGCCGACTGCAGGACGAACGGCAGGATCAGCTCGCCCGCGCCGAACTTGTCGCCGACTTCCTTCATCGCCGGCAGCAGCACGTTGTTCAGCACGTCGACCGGGTCGCGTTTCGCGAGCGCCTCGTCGACCTTCGCCTCGATCCCGTCCTTGCGGCGGCGCAGGATCGCGTTGTGGATGCGCGTCTCGACCGGCGCGTCCGCGTCGTCGTCGGCTTGCGCGGCCGCGCCGCCCGGCACGACGACCTTGGCCTCGAAGTGCTCGATCATGCGCTGCAGCGCGTCGGGCCGGCGGTTCAGCACGAGGTCGTCGCACAGCTCGCGCTCTTCGGTGTCGATCTCCGCGTACGGCGTGATCTCCGCGGCGTTGACGATCGCCATGTCGAGCCCGGCCTCGACGCAGTGGTGCAGCATCACCGAGTTCAGCACGTGCCGCGCCGCCGGCTTGAGCCCGAACGAGACGTTCGAGACGCCGAGCGACGTCAGCACGCCCGGCAGCTCGCGCTTGATCAGCCGGATCCCCTCGATCGTCTCGACCGCCGAGTCGATGTACTCGGCGTCGCCCGTCGCCAGCGTGAAGGTAAGATCGTCGAAGATCAGCGCACCGGGCGGCAAGCCGTACTCGTCGACGACGATGTCACGGATGCGCGTCGCGACCGCCAGCTTCTGCTGCGCCGTCTTCGCCATCCCCGTCTCGTCGATCGTCAGCGCGACGACCGCGGCGCCGGCTTCCTTCACCAGCGGCATCACGGAGTCGACCTTCGCGCGCCCGTTCTCGAGGTGGATCGAGTTCACGACCGGGCGACCGGCGTAGATCTTGAGCGCCGCCTCGATCACCTTCGGCTCGGTCGAGTCGATCACGAGCGGTGCTTCGACCGACTGCGCGAGGCGCTTGACGATCGTCGCCATCTGCACGTCTTCGTCGGTGCGCTCGGTGAGCGCGGTGCAGACGTCGAGCAGATGCGCGCCGCCCTCGACTTGCGCGCGCGCGACCAGCGTGATCTCGTCGTAGTCGTCGGCGAGCAGCAGCCGCTTGATCTTGCGCGAGCCTTGGCTGTTGACGCGCTCGCCGATCAGCAGCACCGTCCCTTCCTGGTTCAGCGCGACGGCGGTCATCGCCGACGCGGCGAACTGCAACGGTTTCGGCTCCGGAATCCGCGGCGTGTACCCGGACGCCGCCATCGCGTCGAGTCCGGCGCGGAACGCCGCGATGTGCTCGGGCGTCGTGCCGCAGCACCCGCCGATCGCGTTGACGCCGAAATCGCTGACGAACGCGTGCAGCTCGCGCGCCATCTCGTCCGGCGTCTCGGGATAGATGGTCTCGCCCTTCGGCCCCATCTTCGGCAGGCCGGCGTTCGGGATGACGCACACGAAGCAGCGCGACGCTTCGACCAGATAGCGGATCGGATCGCGCATGTGCGACGGCCCGGTCGAGCAGTTCAGGCCGATGACGTCGATCGGCAGCGCGTCGAGCGTCGCGCAGACCGCGCTGATGTCGGTGCCGAGCAGCATACGGCCGGTAACGTCGAGCGTCGCCTGCGCCTGGATCGGCACGCGCCGCGCGCCCTTGGCGAACGCACGCGTGATCCCGGCGACCGCAGCCTTCATCTCGAGCAGATCCTGGCTGGTCTCGAGCAGCAGCAGATCGACGCCGCCCTCGATCAGCGCGGCCGACTGCTCTTCGTACAGATCGGCGAGCTCGTCGAAGGTGATCTTCGAGAGCGCCGGATCGGAGGACGAGATGAGCATTCCGGTCGGCCCGAGCGAGCCCGCCACGAAGCGCGGGCGCTCCCGCGTCGAGAACGCGTCGGCCGCCCGCCGCGCGATCCGCGCCGAATCCAGGTTGATCTGGTGCGTCTTCGCGCCGAGCCCGTACTCGTCGAGCTTGAGCCGCGAGGCGGTGAACGAGTCGGTCTCGACCACGTCCGCGCCGGCCGCGAAGTAGTCGCGGTGAATCCGCTCGACCAGGTCGGGCCGGGTGAGCACCAGCGCCTCGTTGCACCCGTGGTACGCCGGCCCGCCGAAGTCGTCGTCGGTGAGGTGCAGCGCCATGAGCTGCGTCCCCATCGCCCCGTCGAACAAGAGCACGCGCTCGCGAAGCGCCCCGAGATAGTCCGCCATTCCTCGCATCGTACCGGCCCGGGACGCGGAATGCGCCTCGCCGGTGTCCAACATATCCAACATGACCACGATTGGACAGATCGCGAGCCGCCTCGACGCCCTGGCCGCGCTGGTGCGGGCGGCTCCGCCGTCGCCCGCCCTGCGCGACGCCTTCGCGGCGCTTCGCTTGGAGGAGGTGGTCAGCTCGTCGCGGCTGGCCGGCGCGCGGCTCGACCTGACCGAGGTCCGGGCGCTGCTCGACCGCGGCCGGGCGCTGGGCGGCCATCGCTTCGAGGACTACCTCACCGTGCGAGGCTACGCCGATGCGGCAGCCTGGGCCGCGCAGCAGGGCACGCGCCGCGCGCCCGTCAGCACCGAAGACTTGCGGACGCTGCACCGCCTGGCGGTGCGCGGCATCTCCGACGATGCGGGTGCGTGGCGCACCAAGACGGTGCCGCCGTTCGCGGACGGCACGGTGCCGCCGCCGCACTGGCTGGTGCCGTTCGAAACGGAGACCTACGTCGGTCGCCTCGCGCTCGACGCCGACGCCCCGGCGCCGCTTGCGCTGGCGCGCGCCATCGCGCGCCTCGTGCGGCTGCAGCCGTTTCCGAGCGGGAACGGGCGCGTCGCGCGCCTGGCGGCGAACCTGCTGGCCTACCGCCGCGGGCTGCCGCCGATCGTGCTCGACTCGCGCGCGCGCCGCGCGTACGCCGCGTCGCTGCGCGCCGCGCTCGCCGGCGACGCGTCGGTGCTCGCGCGCGTTGTCGGAACGGCGCTGGGCCGCGGGTTGGAACGGCTGCGCGACGCGATCGAGCCGGTCGACGAGCTGCGACCGCTCGCCGCATTCGCGCCGCACGGTCGGCCAGATCGTCTTTACAAAGCCGCCCAACGGGGACGACTGCGGGTCGTGCGCCGCGAAGGGCGGTTGTACACGACGGATCGGTGGATCTCCGCGTACGCGTCGCAGCGCTCATCCGACTCCGCCTGAAACCCGAACGAAGAAAGCAGCATGAACGAACCTCTGGTCGCGTACGTGTCGATGGAGATCGCGGTCGCCTCGCACGTCGCGACGTACAGCGGCGGCCTCGGCGTGCTCGCCGGCGACGTCGTCCGCGCCGCCGCCGACGCGGGCTACCCGCTGGCCGGCGTCACGCTGCTCTATCGCGACGGCTACTTCCGCCAGCATCTCGACGCGTCGGGCGCGCAATACGAAGAGCCGCAAACCTGGCGCCCGGACACCGCGCTCGAGGACCTGAGCAGCGCCGTAACGCTACGAATCTCCGGCCGCGACATCGCGGTCGGCGTGTGGCGCTACTGGGTGAACGGCGTCGACGGCGACCGCGTCCCGGTCTACTTTCTCGACACCGACCGCCCCGAGAACGACGAAGCCGCGCGCAGCCTGACCCGCGCGCTCTACGGCGGCGACGCCCGCTATCGTCTCGAGCAGGAAACGCTGCTCGGCCTCGGCGCGGTGGCGATCTTGCGCGCACTCGGCCACGACAACGTCGCCACGTATCACATGAACGAAGGCCACTCCGCGCTGCTGATTCTCGCCCTGCTCGAGCGGATGCGCGCGACCGCGCACGGCCTGCCGGCGCACGACGACCTGGGCCGCGTGCGCGAGCACTGCGTCTTCACCACGCACACGCCGGTCCCGGCCGGCCACGACTGCTTCGGCCTCGACTTGGTGCACGACGTGCTCGGCGACGAGTACGTCGCGACGCTCCGCGCGCTCGACCTCGCCGACGGCGACGTGCTGAACATGACCCACTTGGCGCTGCGCGGCTCGCGCTACACGAATGCGGTCGCCATGAAGCACGGCGAAGTCTCCCGCGCGATGTTCCCCGCCGCCCGCATCGACGCGATCACCAACGGCGTCCACGCAGCGACCTGGACCTCGGAACCGTTCCAAGCGCTCTTCGACCGCCGCCTCCCCGACTGGCGCCGCGACAACTGGCAGCTTCGCCAAGCGACGGGAATCCCGCTCGCCGAGATCGCGGATGCCCACGGCTCCGCGAAGCACGCGCTGATCGAACGCATCGCCCACGCGACCGGCAAGCTGCTCGACCCGAGCCGCTTCACGATCGGCATCGCCCGCCGCGCGACCGCCTACAAGCGCAACGACTTGATCCTGCGCGACACCGAGCGCCTCGCCGCGATCGCGCGCTTGTTCGGCGGCATCCAGATCGTCTTCGGCGGCAAAGCGCACCCGCGCGACGCCGACGGCAAGGCGATGATCCAGCACATCGTCGGCAACGCGAACGCGCTCTCCGGCACCGTCGACATCGTCTACGTCGAGAACTACGACATGAGGTGGGGCGCCGCCCTGACGTCCGGCGCCGACATCTGGCTGAACACGCCCCGCCCGCCGAACGAAGCCTCGGGCACGAGCGGCATGAAAGCCGCGCTGAACGGCGTCCCGAGCCTGTCGGTGATGGACGGCTGGTGGATCGAAGGCGCGCTCGACGGCGTCACCGGCTGGTCGATCGACGCCCAAACCGGCACCGACGACGAACGCACCGCCGACGCAGTCTACACGCTCTTGCAGCACACGCTTTTACCGTCGTACGCGAAAGACCGCGACGCCTACCTCGCCGTCATGCGCGGAGCGATCGCCTTCAACGCCAGCCACTTCAACGCGCAGCGCATGCTGGCCGAATACGCGCTGGACGCGTACACGAAGCACCCGCCCGACACCGAGTCGTCAGCACAACCCCATCGTTTAGCCGGATAATTTCCACCCGCTAGAGTCCGCGCCGGAGGCGTCGCATCGTCCCGGAGGCGTCGGAGCGACGACGCTGCGCCGGGGCCTCGCGGAGTCGCTGGAGCGCAGGATGCGCAGGAAGCGACGGAGCGGGAGCGACCGGAGCGCAGGATGCGCGCAGGGAGCGTCCCCGGCGCAGCGTCGTCGCTCCGGCGCCGCGCCACCACCACCCCACAGAACGCGGCCGCTAGAGCGAAGTAGGAGCCACCGCACCACGCCCAGGCTGCAGCGCCGGTCCGCCGCCGGAGAGCCCATTGCTCGCCCCGTCGTTCGGCGGCTTATGGCTGCCGCGCCCGAACCCGAGCCGGTCCTCGAGCCCCGCGATGAACACGTACAGCACCGGCGTGATGAACAGGTTGAGGATCGTCGAGAGGATCATACCGCCGAACACCGCGGTCCCCAGCGAGTTCCGCGCGCCGCTGCCCGCACCCGTGGCGAAGACCAGCGGCGTGACGCCGAGCACGAAGGCGATCGAGGTCATGAGGATCGGCCGCAACCGCGTCTCGGCGGCACGCATGACGGCGTTGACCGTGTCGACCCCTTGATCCCTGAGCTGGTTCGCGAACTCCACGATCAGAATCGCGTTCTTCGACGCCAACCCGATCAGCATGACGTACCCCACCTGCGCGAAGACGTCCGAGAAGAAGTGCCGCGCCCACAGCGCGCCGATCGCGCCGAGCAGCGCGAGCGGGACGGCGAGCAGGATGATCAGCGGATCGGCGAACGACTCGTACTGCGCCGAGAGCACGAGGAAGACGAAGACGATCCCGAGCCCGAAGATGATCGCCGCCTGCGCGCCGCCCTCGATCTGCTCGCGCGAGATCCCGGACCACTCGGTCGCGAACCCCGGCGGCAAGTTGGACGCGAGATGGTCCATGAACGCGAGCGCCTCGCCGGAGCCGTGACCCGCCTTCGGCCCGCCGCTGATCTCGATCGAGCGGTAGAGGTTGAAGTGCGTGATGGTCGGCGGCGCCTTGATCTCTTTGATGTCGACCAGCGCGGTGATCGGGATCGCCGGCGGCTGCACGAGCTGGTTGTTGATGAACAACTGGTTCTGGCTGCGCACGTAGATCTGCCCGAGGTCGGAGACGCGCGAGCGGTACGGCGTGTCGGCCTGCACGTAGACGCGGTACGACTTTCCGTTGAGGTCGAAGTCGTTCACGTACACCGAGCCGAGATACACCTGCATGGTGTTGAACAGCGACGGCAGCGAGACGCCGAGCGACGAGGCCTTGTCGCGGTTGACGTCGGTGAGGATCGTCGGCTTGTCGGTGCGGAATGTGGTGTAGACGCTGCTCACCGGAGCGTCCGGCGCATAGGCCGGATAGATGAGCGCCTTGGACGCCCCTTCGAGCGCCGGAATCCCCTGGTTCGCGCGGTCCTCGAGCTCGTACGAGAACCCGCCCTGGAACCCGAGACCCGGGACCGACGGCGGCTGGATGGCGAACGCGAGCACGTCGGGATGCTTGAACTTGAAGCTCGTGAAGAGCTGCATGTTCACGCGGTCCTTGACGGCGCCCAGCACGTGCTCTTTGCCCGGCCGCTCGCCCCACGGCTTGAGGCGGACGAACATCGTGATCTTGTTCGAGCCCGAGCCGGTGAAGCTGAAGCCCGCGACGTCGAAGACGTCGGAGATCTCCGGCTGCTGTCGCAGCACGTCCTCGATGTCGCGCTGGACCCGGTGGGTGACGTCGATCGCGGTGCCTTCGGGCAACTGCGCGCTGACGATCGCGAACCCTTGGTCTTCGTCGGGGATGAACGCGGTCGGCGTCGACGTGTAGAACCAGCCCGTCACGCCGAGCAGCACGGCGAAGACGACCAGCGTGAGCACGCGCCGGCGCATGACCCACGGGAGCGCGCGGTGGTAGCCGCCCCGCATCCCGGCGATCGCGGCGTTCACCGGCCGGAAGAACGCGCGATCCTTGCGCGTGGAACGGCCGAGCAGCAGCGAGGAAAGCACCGGGGTGAGCGTCAACGCGCAGAACAGCGAGATGGTGATCGAGCACGCGATCGTGAGCGCGAACTGCTTGTAGAGCTGGCCCGTCGTGCCCGGGAAGAACGCGACCGGAACGAACACCGCGAGCAGCACGAGCGACGAAGCGAGCACCGCGCCGGTGATCTCGCTCATCGCCTCGCGCGCGCCCTCCAGCGGCGGCATGCCCTTCTCTTGGATGAAGCGCGCGATGTTCTCGATGACGACGCTCGCGTCGTCGACCACGAGCCCGGTCGCCAGCGTCAGGCCGAACAGCGTGAGCGTGTTGATCGAGAACCCGAGCACTTTCATGAACCCGAACGTGCCGATCAGCGACACGGGGATCGTGATCGCCGGGATCAGCGTCGTGCGCCACGACTGCAGGAACAGGAAGACGACCGCGATGACCAGGACGATCGAGATCGCCAGGGTCTTGATGACCTCGCGGATCGACTCGCCGACGAACGGCGTCGCGTCGAACCCGAACCTGTAGTAGACGCCGTGCGGAAAGCGCTGCTCGAGCTTGTTCATCGAGGCGCGCACGTCGGCCGCGACCTGCAGCGCGTTCGC
>DASWRW010000042.1:0-222157 GCA_036402975.1 Candidatus Elarobacter sp.
GACCCCGAACCGCGAGGCCGTGCCGAAAGTCAGCACCAGGACGCGGTCGCCGCGCCGCGCGCGGACCGATGAGAGCCGCGTCCCCCGCAGGGTCGTGGCGGCCGAGCGCAGCCACCCGGGGTCGGCCGCGACCGCGAGCTCCGCGTCTTCCACGGTGACCGTGGGCGGGCTGCCGAACGGATCGATCGCCAGCGTCGCGGTCGCCGCCCCCTTCGCGCGCTTGGGCAGCCCATCATCCTGAGCGTGTCGAAGCTTGTCATCCTGAGCTTGTCGAAGCTTGTCATCCTGAGCTTGTCGAAGGACGAAGCGCAGCGCGATGCGCCCGTCGTCGAGCAAGCCGGCATCGGTCACGCGAGCGCCGCGAAGCGCGCGCTCGAGCTCGGCAGCCGCGCGGCGGATCAGAATCCAGTCGGTCGTCATGGCGTCCTGGGAGTCCGGGAGGCAGGTGCTTTCCCGGCACCTGCGTATTTATCCGTGTTTGCCCCAAACGTGTCGAGGAGGTTGCGTCTCTGTCCGGGCCCGGTCTGTTGTTCGTCGTCTCGGGCCCGTCGGGAGCGGGGAAGGACACGCTGGTGGAGGGTCTCAAGGCTCGCCGCGAGCGGCTCCTCTACTCGGTTTCCGCGACGACGAGAGCGCCGCGCCCGGGTGAGCGAGACCGGGTCGACTACTTCTTCCTCGCCCGCGCCGAGTTCGAGCGGCGCCGTGAGCTCAACGAGTTTCTCGAGCACCGCGAGTACAACGGGAACTTCTACGGAACCCCGCGCTCGTTCATCGAGGAGAAGCTTCGCGACGGTTACGACGTCGTGATGAAGCCGGAAGTGAACGGAGCGCTGGCGATCAAGGAACGCTTCCACGACGCCGTCCTCATCTTCATCGTCCCGGACAAGTTCTCGTACCTGCGCTCGCGTCTGGAGACGCGCCGCACCGAGACCAACGAGCAGATCGCCGCGCGGCTCGAGATCGCGCACGACGAGTTCACCTACGTACGCCGTTTCGACTATCTCGTCATCAATGAGGAAGCGCAGCCGCAGCGGGCGGTCGACGACCTCGATGCCATCGTGCGATCCGAGCGGTACCGCATCCATCGCTACCTCGACACCCGACTGAAAGAACTGGAAGACAGCTAACCATGAGTGACAGCGTATTCGGCGACCTCGACGGACTGCTCAAGCACGTCGACTCGAAATTCTCCCTGGTCAACGTCGTGACCAAGCGCGCCAAGCAGCTCAACAACGGCGCCCCGCCGCTCACCGAGCGCGTGAACCCCAACAAGCCCGTCTCGACCGCCTTCAACGAAGTGCGCCTCGGCAAGATCCCCTACAAGCGCACCCGCGAGGGCATCAAGTAAGCCTCGCCACGTAGGGGAATCCCCGGCGGGTCGCGGAGGGTCCTCACTACCATGTGCGGCATCGTCGGCTATATCGGGGCGCGCGACAGCGTGCCCATCATCATGGACTCCCTGGGGCGGCTGGAGTACCGGGGGTACGACTCGGCCGGGATCGCCGTCATCGACGCCGACGGCCGGCTGGCCGGATCGAAGGCCGAAGGGAAGCTCTCGAACCTCGCCGCCCGGCTCAAGAACGGCGAGTCGCTGCATGGCACCACCGGGGTCGGGCATACCCGCTGGGCGACGCACGGGCGCCCTTCGGACGCGAACGCGCACCCGCACATGGACTGCTCGGGCCGGTTCGCCGTGGTCCACAACGGGATCATCGAGAACTACGCGCCGCTGCGCGCGCAGCTCCTCTCCGCCGGCCACGTGTTCAGGTCCGAGACCGACACCGAGGTCTTGGCGCACCTGATCGAGACGCACTACCAGGGTGACCTGGTCGCCGCCGTTCGGGCGACCCTGGCCCAGGTGCGCGGCGCCTTCGCGCTCGGCGTGATCTCGTCGGATGCGCCCGGGCGGCTCATCTTTGCGCGCAACGGCGCGAGCCCGCTGATCGTCGGGCTCGGCGAGAACGAGATGTTCGTCGCCTCCGACATCCCCGCGATGCTGCAGTACACAAAGAAGATCATCGTGCTCCAGGAGGGTGAGGTCGTCGACGTCGGCAGCGACGGCTACAAGCTGACCGCGTTCGACGGAGCGCCGATCGAGCGCGAGGTGCAGCAGGTGTCGTGGGACGCGACCTCGGCCGAGAAGGCCGGCTTCAAGCACTTCATGCTCAAGGAGATCTTCGAGCAGCCCAACGTCGTCAAGGAGACGCTGGCGGGCCGGATCGACGGAAGCCACGACGTGCAGCTCGCCGCCGAGCTCGGGATCGACGAGATCGTCTTGCGCGCGATGACGAAGATCTCGATCACCGGGTGCGGCACCGCGTACCATGCCGGGATGGTCGGGATGTACCTGATGCGCGCGCTGTGCAAGATCCCGGTCGAGATGGAGCTCGCCAGCGAGTTCCGCTACGGCGACCGCTTCATGGACGCACGGACGCTGACGATCGCGATGTCGCAGTCCGGCGAAACCGCCGACACGATGGAGGCGGTGAAGATCGCGAAACAAGAAGGCGCGCCGATCATCGGGATCTCGAACGTCGTCGGCTCGCACCTGAGCCGGATGGCGGATGCGACGCTGTACACGCGCGGCGGCCCCGAGATCTCCGTCGCGGCGACGAAGACGTACGTCTCGCAGGCGATCGCGGCGGTGCTCCTCGCGCTCTACCTGGCCCGCGTTCGCAAGTCGGCTCCGATCGAGCGGCTGCGCGAGATCGCCGAGGGGACGAAACTGCTGCCCGCCGCGATCGACGTGGTGCTGAACACCTCCGACGAGGTGAAGAAGGTCGCGAAGAAAGTTCGCAAGGCGCGCTCGGCGCTGTTCCTCGGCCGCTACGTCAACTTCCCGACCGCGCTGGAAGGCGCGCTCAAGCTGAAGGAGATCAGCTACATCCACGCCGAGGGCTACGCCGCCGGCGAGATGAAGCACGGTCCGATCGCGCTGCTCGACGCGAAGACCCCGGTCATCGGGATCGTCACCGAAGGCCGCGTGCGCGAGAAGATCCTCTCGAACATCGCCGAGTCGAAGGCGCGCGAAGCGCCGATCGTGCTGGTCGCGAACCACGGCGACGACGAAGCCGCCGCGCTCGCCGACCACGTGCTGTGGGTGCCGCGCGTCGAAGAGCTGCTCTCGCCGATCGTCAACGTGATCCCGCTCCAGCTTCTCGCCTACCACATCGCCGACATCGAAGGCAAAGACGTCGACCAGCCGAGGAACCTGGCCAAGACCGTCACCGTGGAGTAGCGTCTCAATGACGTATCGCGGGATTTACGAGCGGTCGGACGACGGATCGATCTGGGGGCGTACAGAGGAATTCCCGGGCGCGTTCGGTGCCGGCGACACGCTGGAGGAAGCACAGGCGAGCGTTCGGGAGGGAATCAGGCTCTGGATCGAGGTCGATCTCGACTACGGCTTCGGCCACGTCGCCGCGATGCCGGACGAGCTGATCGAGATCGTGGACGTCTCCGAGCTGCAAGAACGAACGCCCGATCGCGATGTAGCGCGCGCTGTGCTGCGTGGCGCGGGCTCAGTTCAGCCGGCGTGACTCGGCGAGGACCTTGAGGAAGCGCGGCTCGGCCGCGATCGAGCTGAAGACCGGATCGAACGGGACGTACTCAAGCAGTGCGCTCCGTTCGGCGGGGGCGCGCTCGAGGGCGCGCCAGGCGGCGTCCTCGTCGCCGAGCGAGAGCGCGATTCCGGCCTGCTCCACCAGCGGTCCGCGGAACGCGCGCGCGACGGCGAGCGCGCCGTCACGGTCGCCGGAGAGCGCCAGCGCGCGCGCGAACGCGGCCTGCGTGCCGTGCGCGAGCGGATCGGCCGGCGCGTTCGCCACCATCGCGGCGCACTCGGCGTAGCGTCCGAGCGCGTTGAGCGTCTCGGCGTACGTCCCGGTCACGAACGAGCACTCCGGTTCGCTGTCGTGCAGCTCCGCGCATGTCTGGGCGCACCATGCGTACTCGCCGCGCAAGAACGAGACCGTCACCAGCGAGCACCGGTTGAAGCCGATGTACGGCTCGCGCGCGGCGCCGGCGCCGAAATGGCGCTGCGCCGCCTCGAAATCGTCGTCCAGCGTCGCGATCCAGCCCAGCGCGTAGCGACCGCGCGTCGCGCCGTCCTCGCTGCCGAGCGCGTCCTCCGCGAGCGGCCGCACGCGGAGCGCGTCACGCGTCGACCACCAGGTCAGCGCGGCGCGCATCGCGCGCACCGCTCCGGACCGCGGCGCGAGCGCCTCGGCCCGCTCGAGCGCCGCGCGAGCGTGCGCCAGCGTGGCGGCGCCGTCGGTCGCGCCGAGCGAGATGTAGCCCGCCGCCACGACCAGCCAGGCGTCGACGAGCCGCGGATCGATGCGCAGCGCGCGCCGGGCGGCGGCGATCGCGCAGACGGTGTCCGAGACCAGCCCTTTGCGCGAGACGAGGTACTCCGCCGCCTCGAGCGCGCGCCGCGCTTCGGCGGCGCGCGGGTCGCGCGGAACGCCGGCGGCGGCCTCGGTCACCCGCAGCATCTCCGCGCCGATCGCGTCGATCGCCGCGGCGCGGTAGCGCGCGAGCTGGCGCGGCGAGACGTGCAGATCGGCGCCGATCGCCTTGAGCGGCGTCCCTTCGAGGTCGCCGCGCCGGATGATCGTCGCGAACCGCGGATCTTCGTGCGCGAGCCCTCGTTCGACGCAGGCCAGCAGCGCGTCGCGCACGGACGCGGCGGCGGTCGCCTCGCGCAGCGCGGTGCCGGTCGGCTCGCGTTCGAGCGCCGCCGGGCGCCGCGCTCGGCGGAGGAGACGGCGCGCGGCGTTTCGCCAGCGCTCCCGCACCTCGTCCATGGCGGCTCGTTCAGGCCGCCGGCGTGTGCAGCCTTGCAGGGCGAGCGTCCCGCGCGAGGGGATCGTTCGGGCGTCTCGCAACTACGGCGTGCATGCCGGCACGATCCGACGGGCGCGCGCCCGATGAGCTGCGTCCCGTCTCGTTCGAGCCGGGCTTCCTGACCTTCGCCGACGGCAGCGTGCTGATCAGCATGGGCAGCACGCGCGTGATCTGCGCGGCGACGATCGAAGACCGCGTCCCGCCCTGGATGCGCGGCCGCGGGACGGGCTGGATCACCGCCGAGTACGCGATGCTGCCGCGCTCGACGCCGGAGCGCAACCAGCGCGAGGTCGCGAAGGGCCGGCTCGGCGGCCGCACCCACGAGATCCAGCGCCTGATCGGGCGCGCGCTGCGCGCCGTCGTCGACCTCGACCGGATCGGCGAGCGCACCGTCATCGTCGACTGCGACGTGATCGGCGCCGACGGCGGCACGCGCACCGCGTCGATCACCGGCGCGTGGGTCGCGCTGGCGCTGGCGCTGCGCAAGCACTTCGATCCGGCGCAGACGGCGAAGTGGCCGCTGATCGGTCAGATCGCCGCGGTCTCGGTCGGCATCGTGGGCGGGACGCCGGTGCTGGACCTGCCGTATGAAGAGGACAGCCGCGCCGAGGTCGACATGAACGTCGCCATGACCGACGCCGGCGGCTTCGTCGAGGTTCAGGGGACCGCCGAGCGCGAGCCGTTCAGCCGCGCGCAGCTCGACGCGATGCTGGTGCTCGGCGAAAACGGCATTCGCGCGCTGTTCGAGCGGCAGCGGGAGGCGCTCACGCGTGGCTGACGGCGCGCGGCTGGCCGCGCTGGCGAGGGCCGTCGGCGCGTTCCACGTCACCGACCGCGCGATGCGCGCGGCGCAGGAGCGCGTCGAGCGCGCGCTGGCCGCGGGGGACGCCGGCGACGCGACGGCGCGCGCGTACCTCGACGCCGTGCGGCGCTACTTCGAGCCCTACGAGCGCGAGGCGCACGGCCAGCTCGCGCACGTCGACCGCGAGCTGAAGCGGCTCTATCAGGTCCAGTTCAATTTGGCGGCGGAGCGCGCCGTCGTCGCGAAGCGCGCGGAGGCGGTGCGAGGCGTCCTCGACGCGCTCGCTGAACTTCGCGGCGAATGAAGGTCTTCGACGAGGTCGGGCGGGGGACGACCAGCGCCTTCGCTTACGCCGGAGGCGTCGCCGAACTGCTCGGGGATTCGGTCCGCTACATCGTGGCGCTGCGCGTGCGGGTGCGCGAGACGCTCGACCAGGCGTACCTGCTCGGCGTGCAGTCATGGGCGATCGTGCTGCTCACCTCGCTCTTCACCGGGATGGTGATCTCGCTGGAGAGCGCCGCGCAAGCGGCCTCGTACGGGGTCAGCAACCTGGTCGGCGGCGCCGTCGCCTTCGCGAGCGCGCGCGAGCTCGGCCCCATGCTCTCGGCGGTGGTGGTTGCGGGGCGCACCGGCGCCGCGATCGCGGCCGAGCTGGGCTCGATGGTGGTCACGGAGCAGATCGAGGCCCTCCTCTCGCTCGGGCTCTCGCCGACCCGCATGCTGGTGGTCCCGCGGCTGGTCGCGCTCGTCATCATGCTGCCGCTGCTGACCGTGATGGCGGTGATCGTCTCGATCGCCGGCGGCATGTGGGTCGCCAACATCTACGCCCACATCTCGACCGAGTCGTTCATCACCTCGGCGCGCCAGGCGCTCCCGTTCAGCGACGTGCTGCGCGGGCTGCTCAAGTCGGTCGTGTTCGCGATCATCGTCGCGATCATCGGCGCCTATCAGGGGCTGCAGACCCGCGGCGGCGCGGCCGGCGTCGGGAAGTCGACGACCGGCTCGGTCGTCACCTCGATCATCCTGATCTTCGTCTTCAACTTCGGGCTCTCGTACATCTTGTTCGGGCACGGCTGATGGGGCTCTGGGCACGGCTCGACGACGTCTGCGTCCGGTACGGGCCGAAGATCGTGATGCAGAACCTCTCGCTCGACGTGGTCGAGGGCGCGATCACGTGCATCATCGGGCTCTCGGGGGCCGGGAAGTCGACGATCCTGCGGCTGCTCAACGGGCTGAAGAAGCCCGACTCGGGCCGGGTCTACGTCAAGGGCCAGGACATCACCGAGATGCGCGAGCGCGACCTGATCGACTTGCGCCGCACGATCGGGTTCGCGTTCCAGTTCTCCGCGCTCTTCGACTCGCTGACGATCGGCGAGAACGTCGCGTTACCGTTGCGGGAGCACACCAAGATGCCGGACGCCGAGATCCGCAAGCTGGTCAGCGAGACGCTCGAGTCGGTCGGGCTCGCGCACGTCGAGGAACGGTTCCCCTCCGAGCTCTCGGGCGGGATGGTGAAGCGCGCCGGCTTCGCCCGCGCGGTCGTCACGAATCCCGCCGCGGTGCTCTACGACGAGCCGACCACCGGGCTCGATCCGATCATCACCCACGTGCTGACCGACACGATCGTGAAGCTCCGCGCGCGGCTCAACGGGACGGCGGTCGTCGTCTCGCACGACCTGGAGAGCATCTACTTGATGGCGGACTACATCGCGATGCTGTTCGAAGGGGCGATCGTGGCTTACGGCACGGTCGAGGAGATCCGGCGGTCACCGAACCCGATCGTGCAGCAGTTCTTGCAGGGGAGCGAAGTCGGGCCCATCCCGATTTGATCGTACGATGAACAGACAAGCACTGGTCGGAATCTTCACCGTGATCGCCCTCGTCGGGCTGTTCGCGGTCTTCGTGGTTCTCGAGAACTACGGCACGCAAGGGCGCTACAAGATCGGCGTCCACTTCAAGTCGGCGGCCGGCCTGCACCGCGGAGCACTCGTCTACGAGAGCGGCGTCGTGGTCGGTACCGTCGACCAGACGGTGCTGCTTCCCGAGGACTTCACGGTCGACGTCATCCTGGCGATCAACAACAACGTCGACGTTCCGCGCAACGCGAAGTTCTTGATCCAGGCGCCGCTCACCGGCGACGCGACGCTGGAGATCGTGCCGCCCGTCCCGGAGCCGCAGCCGTCCGGCGTGGCGGCGCCGACGAACGCGCCGGCGGCGGTCGCCGTGCTGCCGCACGAGATGCTGCCGCTCAACCAGCAGCCGCAGGGGACGAACCCGGCCACGATCCAGGATCTGCTCGAACAAGGTCAGGGCGAGATCCGGCGCGTCGACGCGATGCTGGCCGAGCTGGCGAACCGCGAGCCGGCGCTGCTCAACAAGCTGCAGACGGCGCTGAACAACGCGAACGACATCACCGTCACGACGAAGGAGTCGTTCAGCCGGCTCTCGTCCCGCATCGACTCGATGACCAGCACGCTGCAGCTCGCGCTCCAGCAGAGCAGCGCGAACATCAACGACCTGACCGCGCAGCTCGACGACTCGGTGCGCCGCAACACCGGCCACTTCGACTCGATCGTCGCCTCGCTCGACGCCTCGGCGCGCGACCTCAACAAGACGGCCGACCACGTCGAGTCGCTGGCCGGCGACCCGCGGCTCAAATCGAACCTGATCCAGACCACGCAAGGGATCGCGCAGACCGCGACGACGTTCGCGTCGATCGCCGGCGACCTGCGCAACGTCACCGGCAACGCGCAGACGCAGGCGCAGCTCCGCGACACGGTCGCCAACGTGGACGCGGCGGCGCAGAAGGCGAACTCGCTGCTGGCGCAGTTCGGCGGGACGTCGAGCGTCTACGGCGTCGACCGCGGCGCGACGCCGGCACCGGGCGGCTCGCCGCGTCCGGACGGCACCTATCCGCAGCGGCCGGGCGCCGGCGGCACGCCGCCGCCCGGCACCGTCCAGGCCAACGTGAAGAACAAGCTCGGCACGCTGGTGCGCGATCTGGTCTCGCTGCAAGTCCGCCTCTCCGCGCTGGACGCGCAGCGCGCCGGCACCAGCGGCTCCCCGCTGCTGAGCGGCGACCGCGGCCCGCAGACCGACGTCAACGTCGTCGCGCTCCCGAAGGGCTCGACCTATCTGTTCGCCGGCGCCAACGACATCGGAGCCAAAGCGTCGTACAACTTCACCGCGATGGCCCGCGTGCGCCCGAACGTCAGCGTCGGCGGCGGGGTGCTGTACTCGCGGCTCGGCGCGCGCGCGGTGTACTCGCCCGAGCTCACCAAGGGACTCGGCCTGGGCTTCGAGGGCCGCCTCTACGACCTCCGGCACCCGACCGCGGACGCCTACGCCAACCTGGGCCTCGGCAACGGGCTGACGCTCTTTGGCGGCGAGCGCGACCTGCTGCACTCGGGCCGCCGCACGACCTTCGGCGTGCAGTACCAGTTCTGAGCGAAACGGCAGCGGCGTGATCCCGATCGGTGACGACGAGCGGCGGCCCGTCTTCCCGTTCGTGGTCTACGCGCTGATTGCGCTCAACGCCTACGTGTTCGTCCGCGAGCTGAGCGCGCCCGACACCGACCGTTTCATCAACGCGTTCGCCGCGATCCCGTACAACATCGTGAACGACGTTCCGGTCGTCGCGACGCCGGGGGTGACGCCGCCGCCGGTTCCGGCGCTGACGCTGATCACCTCGATGTTCCTGCACGGCAGCATCCTGCACGTCGGCTTCAACATGCTGTTCCTGTTCGTGTTCGGACCGGCGGTCGAGTACCTGACCGGGCCCGTGCGGTTCCTCGCGTTCTATCTCGTGTGCGGGCTGGCGGGCGGGGCGGCGCAGATCGCGATCGGCCCGGGCAGCCACGTCCCGGCGCTCGGCGCCTCGGGCGCGATCGCGGGCGTGCTGGGCGCCTACCTGGTGAACTATCCGTTCGCATCGATCCGGACGATCGTCCCGATCGGCTGCTTCCCGCTGTTCCTGCGGCTGCCGGCGATCCTGGTGATCGGGATCTGGGCCGCGACGCAGTTCATCACCGGCTTCGGCACGATCAGCGACCGCGCGGCGGAGTCGCAAGGCGGGACCGCGTATTTCGCCCACATCGGCGGGTTCTGCGCGGGGGTTCTCTTGATCGGTCTGTTCCGTATCCGCACGGGCGCCACGCGGGCGTACCGGTACCACTTCTAGCGCGTGCGCATCGGGATCGTCGGTGCCGGCGCGCTCGGCACGCTGTTCGGCCAGCGCCTCGCGGCGGGCAACGAGGTGCTGCTGCTCGAGCGCAAGCGCGAGGTCGTCGACGCGGTCCGGCGCGACGGGCTGCGCGTCGACGGCAGCGCGCGCCCGGCGCACGTCACCAGCGAGCCGCGCGAGCTCTACGGCGTGCAGGTGCTCTTCGTGTTCGTGCGCGCGACCGACACGCTGCGCGCGCTGCGCCCGTTCGCTTCCGAGCTGAGCCCGGCGACCGCGATCGTCTCGGTGCAGAACGGCCTGGGCAACGAGGAGGCGATCAAGACGTCGCTCGGCGGAACGATCTCGCTGGCGATCGGCGCGACGACCGAATCGGCGCTCGCGGTCGGCCCGGGCGAGGTGCGCCGCGTCGGTGACGGTACCACCGTGCTGGGCAGCGCCGGGGCGTCGCCGGACGTGATCAACCGCGTGGTGCGGCTGCTGGTCGACGCCGGGTTCCGCGCCAGCGCCGCGTACGACATCCGCCCGCACCTGTGGGGGAAGCTGATCGCGAACGCGGCGATCAACCCGGTCGCCGCGCTGCTCGACCGCCCGAACGGCGTCGTGCTGGCCGACGAGCACGCCGGCGAGGTCGCGCGCTCGCTGGCCCAGGAGGCGGCGACGGTCGCGAACGCGATGCGCATCCCGCTGCCGTTCACCGACCCGTGGTCGTACGTGCGCACGATCGTCGAGCAGACCGCCGAGCTCGACAACTCGATGCTCTACGACCTGCGCGCCGGCGCGCCGACCGAGGTCGACTTCATCAACGGCGCGGTCGTCGCGGCGGGCCGCCGGGCCGCCGTGCCGACGCCGTACAACGAGACGCTCACCGCGCTCGTGAAGGCGCGCGAGGCCACGGCCCATTGAGCGGGCGAGCGCTCCGACGCTGATTAAAACGCTTCCTGGACGGGCAAGCAGCGCTCGGAAAGGGAGGGACCTGCGTTGGCCGGACTCATCTGGGGCATCATCGTCATCCTGTTCATTCTGTGGCTGCTCGGCTTCACGATCGGGCACCTAGGCGCGATCGTGCATTTGCTGCTCGTGATCGCGGTCGTGCTGTTGATCTTCAACATCATCACCGGACGCGGCGCGCGCGTGTGACGCGGCGCGTCGCAACGGGCTGAAGAAGAGAAGAAGAGCCGGGCGTCCCGGCTCTTCTTTCGTTCGTGCGCGACGCGGCTCAGACGTCGTCGCGCGGGTGGAACTTGTCGAACTCGACGCGCAGGCGGTCGCGCGCGAGCTTGGTGTAGATCTCGGTCGTCGCGGTCGACTCGTGGCCGAGGAACTCCTTGAGGAACAGCAGGTCGGCGCCGCGCTCGCGCATGAGCGTCGCGACGGTGTGGCGCCAGGTGTGCGGCGAGGCGTACTCGGTGATCCCGGCGACCGTCATGTACTCGCGCACGATCTTGTAGACGCCGGCGGCCGAGAGACGGCGGTCGCCGCGCCCGACGAAGAACGCCGGAACCGTCGTGCGCGGCCGCAGGCCCAGATACGCGCGCATCGCGTCGGCCGCCTCGGGCGTCATCGGGACGTGGCGGTCCTTGTTGCCTTTGCCCTTGATCACGCGGAGCTGCCGCCCGTCGAGATCGACGTCGTTGAGGTCGAGGCCGACCAGCTCGGCGCGGCGGACGCCGCAGGACCACAGGCACTGAAGGATCGCGCGGTCGCGCGCCCGCTGCAGATCCGACTTCCCGGCCAGCGTGAGCGCGAAGACCTTGGCGACCTCGTCGGCGCGCATCGCCTTCGGCAGCGGCCGGCCGATCTTGGGCAGGATCGCGTCGGCCGCCGGGTTGTCGTCGCGCCGGCCGCTGTGCCGCAGGTGCTTGTAGAACGTGCGCAGCGTCGCGATCTTGCGCCGTACCGAGCGCGGCGCGTAGCGGCGCGAGCGCGCGAGGTGCGTCTGGTAGGCCAGGATGTCGGCGTACTGCGCGCCCGGGAGCGCGTCGTACGGCGGCGGCGCTTTCTCGTCGAGCTTCGCGCCGAGCGCGCGCGCCTTCAGGAACGACCCGAAGTGCTCGAGGTCGCGCTGGTAGGCTTCGCGCGTCCGCGGCGTCGTGCCGCGGATGGTGAGATACTGCTCGGCGAACCGCGCGATCTCGGGATCGGCCGACGAATACTCCGGCGCCTCGTAGACCGCGTTGCGCGCTCTGGCCACGGACCTCAGTCTTCGGCGCCCCGTTCCCAGGTGCCCCCGGCCGGCTTCTTCCGCCCAGCCTGAGTACCGATAATCCTTATTTCCGTTACTCAGCGTGGGGAAGAACGCTCCTGCGACGCGCCGGTCGCCGTACCGGAGAATCGCGCCGACCCGGGCGCCGCGACCGTAGAATCCGGCCGGTCCGGGAACGATCCGTCCATGTCGCTCGATCTGGACTATCAGCGCGCCGCCGAGGCCGCGCACGCCGCCGACAGCGCGGCCTCCGTCGCCCACGCCGCGCTGTTCGACTTCGCGCGCGAGCTGGGCGATCTGGTCACCCAACTGCAGGCGCGCTCCGCACCGCTCGCGCTGCGCGTCCGTTTCGTGCGCCGCGAGCCGCCGCGGCTCGACGCGCCGGCCGGCGTGCGGGTCGAGGATGCGCCGAAGGAACGGCCGGCCGGGTTCGCCAGCGTCCTGATCGAGGCGCGCGACCTGTTCGTCGCGGTCGAAAGCCTGCCCGGGATCGCGATCGCCGCGGTGACGAACGTGCCGGCGCTCGAAGCCTACGCCGCCTCGATCGCCGGGATCCGCGTCGCCGACGACGGGAAGCCGCACCTGCTCGCGCGCGACGCGACGGGCACCGTCGTCGTCCCGAAGGTGCATACCGCGGGCGGGCTGCTCGAGGCGTTTCTCGTGCTGGCGGGCGACGTGTTCGTCTCGCGGGCGAGCTTCAACCCGCTTCCCGACGCGCTCGCCGTCCCGCTCGCGGAGGTCTGAACGGGGGCGCTACGCCGCGGCCGCCTGCGCGCCGATACCTGTATCAACATGAACCTGATCGGGCAGCGCCGGCGCAACGAGCCGCGGTGGTTCGAGAGCGCCTCCGGCCGGACCGGACGGTTCGACGCCGTCGCGACGTCGAGCGGCAAGCCGGTCCAGGTCGTCGGGACGCGGCTCGCGCGCGAGGGCGTCGCGTTCGTCTCCGGCGTCGCGCTGCGCGATCCCGAGCTGCCGCTCTCGTTCACGATCCGCCGGCGCACGATCCCCAGCCGCGTGCGCGTCCTGCGCCACGAGCCGTTCCGCGAGGCGGCGCGCCTCGTGCACCGCTACTACTGCTCGTTCACGGCGCTCGACGACGCCGACCGCGACGTGGTCGGCCGCTACGTCGACGGCGTCCCGGAGCCCGCCGACGAGCCGGCCGCGCACGACACCCGGACCGGGCTCTCGACGGTCGCGCAGACGCGCATCGCCGATCAGCTCGTCAAGATGAAACGGCTGGCGAACGCGGCGCCCGGCCTCGCGCCGCTGATCCGGCTCGAAGCCGAGCCGCCGCGCACGCTGGAGGACGGCCGCGAGGTGCGCTGCTTCGCGGTCCACAGCCGGTTGCGCACCGCCGACGGCGTGCGCTCGTTCGTGACCCGCTTCCGGGTCTTCGCCGACGACCAGATCGACGTTCAGCCCTGATGGTCGGGCCGGCGCTCCGGCCTGATCAGCCGGCGTAGGCACGCCGCAGCAGCTCTTCCACCGTCGCCGCGTCGGGCGGCGCGGGATTGTTCGGGAGCAGCCGGTGCTCGAGCACTCGCGGCAGCGCGCGTTCGGGCACGTCGGCCCGTGCGCCCAGCTCCGCCAGCGTGCGCGGCAAGCGATACGCCGCGGCGATCCGCTCCGCGACCGCGGCGAGATCCGCCATGCCGAGCTCGCGCGCGACGGCGGCGACCGCGTCGGGCGCCAGGCGCGCGTTGGCGCGGAGCGCGTGCGGCAGGACGATCGCGTTGACGATCCCGTGCGGGATCCCGGTCAGCCCGCCGAGCACGTGGCAGACCGCGTGGTGCAAGCCCATCGAGCGGGTGTCGAGCGCGAACCCGGCCAGATGCGCGGCCTCGAACAGCGCGCGGTGCAGCGCCTCGTCGCGCCGCGCCGCGGCCTCGATCAGCAGCGGCGGGAGCCGGCGCCCCGCGTCGAGGGCGGCCGCGGTTCCGAGCGCGTGCTGCGTGCGCGCGTACGCCGCTTCGACGGTGTGCGCCCAGGCGTTGATGCCGATCGAGCCGAGCTCGCGCGGCGGCAGCGAGGCGAGCAGCGCGGCGTCGTAGACGACGACCGGCGCGGGCGACGCGATGCGCCCGCCGGCCTTGCGGTCGCCGTCGAGCATCCCGTAGCTGCGCGACATCTCCGCGCCGCCGAGCGCGGTCGGCACCAGCGCGAGCACGACGTCGCGCACGTCGAGGACCGCCTTGCCGAGATCGATCGCGCTCGAGCTGCCGATCGCGACGACGCTGCGCGCGCCGCACGCCGCGACGAACGCTCGCGCTTCTTCCACCGTGTCGCGCGGGTTGTGCGGCCGCACGCCGGCGTAGCGGTGCACCGGCGCGCCGCCGAACATCCCGTCGCGCAACGCGCCCAGCGAACGCTGCGTGCCGAGCAGCGCCACCGGTCCGGCGAGCTGCACCGCGGCGAACGCTTCCGCTACCGGTCCGAAGAGGATGCGCCGCTCGGCGATGCGCTGATCGCTGATGTCGCGCGCCGCGTCAGTCACGGATAGGCCGTCGGCCGAGGCGCGGCGTACGGTTCGCCGATGCGGCTGGTGGTACCGGAGTCATTGCAGCGAAACCATCCCAACGTGGCGGAGCGGGGCTACGAAGAGACCGGGGAATACCTGCTGCGCCTCTTCGCGAACCGCATCGGCAAGCAGGATCTTTCCGGCGTCGACGTGCTCGACGTCGGCTGCGGCGTGCGGTTCACGCAGGCGATCGTCAACCGCGGCATTCCGATTCGCTCGTATACCGGTGTCGAGGTCAGCTCGGCGATCGTCGACTTCCTCACCGAGAACGTTCGCGACCCACGCTTCCGGTTCGCGCACTGGGACGTCGGCAACGCGATGTACCATCCGTCCGGCCCGGCGCTCTCGCCGGCCGCCGACATCCCGGTCGCGGGCCGCTACGACCTGATCGTCATGTACTCGGTGCTGACGCACACGCACGCGCGGGACGCCGGCGCGCTGCTGCAGATTCTGCGGAGGCACGTCAGAGACGGCGGCCGGCTGATCTTCACCGCGTTTCTCGACGACGCGCTGGACGGTTTCGAGGACCGGGATCCCGAGCACCCGCTTCTGCTCGCGACGTACGGAACGCGCTTCATGCGGTCGCTCGTCGCCGGCGCCGGATGGGCCGTGGACGCGCTGCACCGGCGCGATCCGGAGAACCTGGTGCAGGCCCACTTCGTCTGCTCGCCTCACTGAGCCCGCACCGCCGCACCCAGCGCGCGCAGCCGCTCCGCGGCGATGGCCGCGGCGCGGTCCCAGGTCCAGTCGCGGCGCGCGCGCTCGGCGCCGCGCCGCGCTTTCGCGCGCGCTTCGTCCGGGTGCGCGACGACGTGCCGCAGCGTCGCGGCGAGCGCGTCCGCGTCCGGCTCGAGCCACCAGCCTTCGCCGGCCAGGTCCTCGCCGCGCAGCACGCCGCTGAGCGGGCGGCGCTGCGCCGGGATGCGGTACGCGACGTCGTCGTCGAGGAACGCGTCGGCGGCGCCGCCCGCGGTCGCGATCACCGGTAGGCCGCAGGCCATCGCCTCGAGCATCGGGAGGCCGAAGCCTTCGCCGCGGTACGGGAACGCGAACGCGTCGCAACTCCGGTACAGCCGCACGAGCTCCTCGGTGCCGATCTCGTCGTCGATCACGACCAGGTGCGGGGCGCGCGGATCGTCGGCGAACGCGCGCAGCGACGCACCGCCGTCGGGAAGCTGATAGAACGTGCGCGTTCCGAACAGCTTCAGCACCAGCGTCACGTCGTCGTCGTGCGCGAAGGCTTGCCGGTAGGCCGCGAGCAGCACGTCGACGCCTTTGCGCGGCAGCACGCCGCCGACGTACAGGAACGCGAACCGCTTGCGCCCCGGTATCGGATACGGCTCCAGCACGCGATCCGGCGAGAACGTCGCGGAGTCGATGCCGTTCGGCACCACGACGACGCGCTCGGGCGCGATCCCGGCGTCGATAAACATCGTCCGGCAGTATTCGGTCGGCGTCCACACCTCGTCGGCGCCGCCGGCTTGCAGGCCGTCGATCCAGGCCCGCGGCAGCGTGCCGTACTCCCACGGCAGGATCTGCACCAGCGCGCCGGCGCCGTCGAGCCGGCGGAAATCGGCCCCGCCGTTCGATTGGCGGATCAGCACGTCGCAGCTCGGCACGCCGCGGCGCATCGTCTCGCGCAGCGCGGCGAAGCGCGGCTCGCGCGCGACGTCGGCTTCCGGCGCCGGCTCGTCGGGGACGATCGCCAGCCAGTCGCGCAGGGCGTGCGCCGGTGCATGCGCGAGCAGCGCGCGCGCCAGCTCGCGGTTCACGACGGCCATCGAGTTGTAGGCGAAGAACTCGCCCTGGAACGCGACCGCGACGTGATCGTCACCGCCGCGCGGCGCGGCCGGCGCGCGGCCCACGATGTAGACGTGCTGCCAGCCGTCGGGCTCGTTCCCGGCGCCGACGATGCGCAGGCCGAGATCGGTCAGCACGACGCGCAGCGTCTCGAGCGGCCACGGCCGCTTCGTCCACGGTTCGAACCACAGCGCGCCGTCGCGCACCGCCGGATTGCGCGGGTTCAGCGTGCGAACGACCAGCATTCCGTCGGGATTCAGGAGCGCGGCGGCGTCGCGCAGCATCGCGATCCCTTCGTCGCCGTCGAGCGTCTCGATGACGAACGCGACGTGCACGCCGTCGAAGCGCTCGCCGAGCGACGGCAGCCCGCCGCGCGCATCCACCACGCGCGCCTCGTGCCCGCGCGCGCGCGTCTCCTCGACCATCTCGGGATCGCGGTCGGCGCCGAGCAGCCGCGGCACGCGGCGGTCGCGCAGCATGTCGAGGAACACGCCCGTGCCGCAGCCGACGTCGAGCACCGAGCCGAAGCCGGCGAAGACGTCGGCGTACGCATGATGCCACGCGATCCGCCCCGGATCGTCGTCGGCCGACCGGTGAAAGATCGAGAAGCGCTGGTGCCCGGGCGGCCGCTCGGCCAAGGGCGCTACACGTCGTCGACGGGAGGGTTCTCGCCGGGCGCCGTGCCGACGTCCTCCACCGACGCGAACTCCTGATCGTCGGAGCCGAGGTCCTCGACCCCGACGTTGTTCACCCGGCTGCGGTCCTGATCGCGCCGGCCCTGGTCTTCCATCGCTTCACGTTCCATGTCGGCTCACGTACCCGTTCGCTACGGCAGCACGCGATGCTCGGCCTCCACCACTGCCGACCGGCCTCGTCAGTCGGACGTCATCGTTGAAATGAAGACGGATCTCGGTTTCGCCGTTCGCCATCCGCGGCGCGCCACGTCGAGCAAATGCTCGAGCCGGTATGCGATGTCGAACCTGAGAACGCGGACAGCCGTTTCGCCTCACCGCACATCGCTGGTATGTCTCTTCAGCGACGCATAATACCCGCGACGTTTCGGCCGTTCTTACGGCAACGGGTGAGGTGCGTTCCGCTAGCTCACGTAGCTGACGTTGACGCTGAAGCCGCCGGCTTCGGCTTGGCGCAGGACGCCGAGGACCGACTCGATCTCGGTGTCGATCGCGATCATGTCGCCGGCGCTGATCCCGACCGGGCCGGCGTTCTTCCAGAGCAGACGCCTGGCGGTCTGGAACGCCGCGCGCAGACGCTGCGGGGTCGCCTCGAGGACCGGCCAGTCCTCGTAGGACATCGCCGGTACGATGCGCCAGCCGTCGCCGGAGCACTCTTCCTCGTCGGCGTAGGCGTGCGGGACGTTGGCCAGCACGTCGAGCTGGGCCCGGTCGAGCGGGCTCGCCGCGAGCGGCGCCTCCGCGAGGCGCAGCACGTAGCGGTAAAACGCGGGACTCGCCACGGTACACATGCCGGCTGGCGAACCGACGCTAACGCTGACCATTACGGCCACCTTTTGCCCACTCGGGGAGAGCCCCTCCAGCTTGGTCGCTCGCCGTTGCCGTCTCTTTACGCGGCTACGCGCGCTGCGCGAGCGTCAGCGTGAGCCCGGTGAAGGCCAAAGCGGGGGTCAGCACCGCGCTGCGGACGCCGTGCCGCGCGAAGATCGCCGCGATCACTCGGCCGATGCGCTCGGGCTGCTCGCGGACCAGCGCCAGAATCGAGGGTCCCGCGCCGGACAATGCGACCGCGACCAGCGCCGGGTCGTTCAGGCCAAGCATCTCGTCGAGCCCCGGGACCATTGCGGCGCGGTACGGCTGGTGGAGCCGGTCGCGGACCGCGGCGCGCAGCAGGTCGACCCGGCCGGCCGCGAGCGCGGCGCCGAGCAGCGCGGCGCGCTGGACGTTGTGGATGACGTCGGCGCGATCGTACGACGCGGGGATCAGCGCGCGCGCCTCGGCCGTCGGCAGCGCGATCTCCGGCACCACGACCACCGCGGCCACGTCGGGCGGCGGGAAGCGCGCCGAGGTCAGCCCGTCGTCCCCGCACGCCACGACGACCGCCCCGCCGTACCATGCCGCGAGCGCGTTGTCGGGGTGCCCTTCGAGCTCGGCGACCGCGTGCGCCAGCAAGTCGTCGTCGGGGGCGCGGTCGACCAGCCGCGCGCCGATCGCGACGCCGAGCGCGTGCGCGGCGGCGCTGCTGCCGAGGCCCGCGCCGAGCGGAACGGCGTTGTGCAGCTCGACCGCCAGCGGCGGCGCGTTCGGCGCGATCCGCACGATCCCGCGCTCGAGGCAGCCGCGCAAACCGTCGTGCGTCGGCGCGTGCGGACCGGCGTACGCCCAGTCCGACGACGCGCCCGGCTCGAGGATTCGCACGCGCGCCGTCATGCGCAGCTCGAGCGCGAGCGCCACCGCGTCGAACCCCGCGCCGAGGTTCGCGCTCGACGCCGGCGCCGAGACGGTGAACTCGCTCACGCGCGCGTCAGCAGCAGCAGGTTGAGGTACTCGGCCAGCTCGACGCCGCGCACGATCGCGTTGGCGTGCGGCGCGTCGGACGCGTGGTAGCGCGCGGCGTACGCCGTGTCCTTGAGGACGTGCCCGGTCAGAACGCACGCGACGTCGGCGTCGCGCGCGATCGTGCCGTCCGCGACCAGCTTTCGCAGACCGGCAAGCGACGCGGCCGAGGCCGGCTCGCAGCCGACGCCGTCGCGGCCGATGACCGCGCGCGCCTCGCCGATCTCTCGATCGCTCACGTCGAGGACCGTGCCGCCCGACGTGCGGACCTCGGCGCGCGCCTTCTTCCACGAGGCGGGCGCGCCGATGCGGATCGCGGTCGCGTCGGTCTCGGCGCGGACCGGGACGAGGTCGCGGTTCTCGCGCCACGCGCGCGCGAAGGGCGCCGAGCCGGAGGCCTGCACCACCGCGAGCCGCGGGATGCGCGTCGTCAGCCCGATCGCGCGCGCTTCGCGGAAGCCCTTGCCGAGCGCGCTGGCGTTGCCGAGGTTGCCGCCCGGCAGCACGACCCAGTCCGGCGCGTGCCAGCGGCGCTGCTCGAGCAGCACGAGCGCGGCGGTCTTCTGCCCTTCGATGCGGTACGGGTTCACGCTGTTCACGACGGCGACCGTCGCCGGGTCGAGCGCGCGCACGGCGCGCAGCGCGTCGTCGAAATCGCCCTCGACGGCGACGACGTGCGCACCGTAGTCGAGCGTCTGCGCGACCTTCGCGCCGCTGATCCCGTCGACCGGCGCGATCACGACCGCGCTCATCCCGGCGCGCGCGGCGTAGGCGGCCATCGACGCGGCGGTGTTGCCGGTGCTGGCGCACACCGCGACGCGCGCGCCGCGCTCGCGCGCGTGCGAGATCGCGACCGTCATCCCGGCGTCCTTGAACGACGCGGTCGGGTTCATCCCCAAGTGCAGGTACGCGAGCCGGTCGACGCCGGCGTACGCCGCGCCGCGGTTGGCTTCGATGAGCGGCACGTCGCCTTCGCGCAGCGTCGTGATCGCGCCGGGATCGACGTACGGCAGCAGCTCGCGAAAGCGCCACACGCCGCTGCGGTCGCGCGGCTCGACCGACATGCGCCGCAGCCGCGCGTTCTCTTCGACCGCGTACGCGTCGATCTCGTCGGTTCGCAGATCGAACGCCAGCAGATCGCCGCACGCCGTGCACGCGAGCGCGTCGGGATCACCTGGCGCCACCGTGCAGCCGCTGCAGCGCAGCGCGATCATCGCGCGGTCACGGCCGGTGCCGGCGCGCGGAGACGAACGCTCACGCCGTCTCCGGGACGCGCGTGACGGCGCCTTCCGACGCCGACGAGACGAGCGCGGCGTACTTCGCGAACACGCCGCTCGCGTAGCGCGGGCGCGGGGCGCGCCAGGCGCGCAGGCGCTCGGCGATCTCCGAGTCGGGGAGCTCGAGCTGCAAGCGGCCCTTCTCGACGTCGATCGTGATCGTGTCGCCGTCGCGCACCGCCGCGAGCGGCCCGCCGGCGAACGCTTCCGGCGCGACGTGCCCCACCATCAAGCCGCGCGTCGCGCCGCTGAACCGGCCGTCCGTGACCAGCGAGACCGAATCGCCGAGGCCCTGCCCGACGATCGCCGAGGTCACGCCGAGCATCTCGCGCATGCCGGGACCGCCCTTCGGGCCTTCGTAGCGGATCACCACGATGTCGCCCGGGACGATCGCGCGCGCGTCGACCGCGTGCATCGCGTCCTCTTCGCGCTCGAACACGCGCGCGCGCCCCGACAGCAGCGACGGCTCGTGGCCCGCGACCTTCACCACCGCGCCGTCCGGGGCGAGGTTGCCGCGCAGGATGCGCAGCCCGCCCTTCTGCTTGAACGGACGCTCCGCGGTCGCGACGACCTGCTGGCCCGGCGTCTCCGCCACGCCGGCGACTTCGTCGCGCAACGCGCGGCCGCTCGGCGTGAGCGTGTCGCCGTCGACCAGCCCGCCCTCGACCATGCGCTTCGCGATCAGTTGAATGCCGCCGGCGCGGTCGACGTCGAGCGCGACGTACTTGCCGCCGGGGCGCAGGTCGGCGACGATCGGCGTGCGCTCCGAGATGCGCTCGAAGTCCTCGAGCGTCAGCGGAACGCCGGCTTCGCGCGCCATCGCGATCAGATGCAGCACGCTGTTGGTCGAACCGCCGGTTCCGGTCGCCGCCGCGATCGCGTTCTCGAACGCGGCGCGCGTCGCGAGCTTGCGCGGCGTCAGACCGTTGCGCAGCATCTCCATCACCGTGACGCCGGCGCGGTAGCCTTCTTTGTCCTTGCGCGGGTCGGTGGCGCCGGGGCTCGCGCTGCCGACCATCGAGAGCCCCAGGAACTCGAACACCGTCGCCATCGTGTTGGCGGTGAACTGGCCGCCGCACGCGCCGGCGCCGGGGCACGCCGCGTACTCGATCGCGCGCAATTCGGCGTCGTCGATCGTGCCGGCGGCGTGCTGCCCGATCGCCTCGAAGACGTCGCCGATGGTGAGATCGCGGTCCTTGTAGCGGCCGGGCGCGATCGAGCCGCCGTACAGCACGACGCCCGGGATGTCGAGCCGCAGCAGCGCCATCCCGGCGGCCGGGATCGTCTTGTCGCACGCGACCAGCGCGACCATCGCGTCGAAGCCGTAGCCGCGCGCGACCAGCTCGAACGAGTCGGCGATGATCTCGCGCGAGACGAGCGACGCCTTCATCCCCTCGGTCCCCATCGTGATGCCGTCGGAGATCGCGATCGTGTTGAACTCCATCGGCGTCCCGCCCGCCGCGCGGACGCCGGCCTTGACGTGGTCGGCGAGCGCGCGCAGCCCGAAGTTGCACGGCATCGCGTCGGTCCACGTGTTGGCGATCAGCACGAGCGGCTTCGCAAGATCCTCGTCGTTGAAGCCGACGGCGTGGTAGAACGAGCGCGCGGCGGCGCGGTCGCGCCCGTCGACGACGACGGAGCTGCGCGCGCGCGTGGGATCGACGGGGACCTGCATGGGGGGCGCTTCGCGCCCGCGAACCCGGTGTCATCGTGATCGAACCCGCCGAACGGCCGTCCGTGGATCCGACCGAGCCGCAGCTCGAAGCGACGCACCGCGGCTTCACCGGGGCCGACGTGCCGCCGTCGGACGTGTTCGACCGCTGCGTGCGCTGCGGGCTGTGCTTGCCGACGTGTCCGACGTATGTCGAAACGCTGGTCGAGACGTCCGGCCCGCGCGGCCGCATCGCGCTGATCAAGGCGGTCGCCGAGGAGCGGCTCGATCTGCTCAGCCCCGGCTTCGTCCACCAGATGTCGGAATGTCTGGACTGCCGCGCCTGCGAGGCGGTCTGCCCCTCCGGTGTCGAGTACGGCAAGATCCTGGAGCCCGCGCGCACGCAGATCGTGCGCGCGCAAGGACCGGCACGCTCGTGGTGGGCCCGGCTCGGCCGCGCGGTGCTGATCGGCCGGCTCTTCCAGCACCTCTGGCTGATGCGGATCGCCGCGTGGTTCCTGCGCTTCTACCAGCGCAGCGGCGTGCAGCGCCTCGTGCGCCGCACCGGCATCCTGCGCGCGCTCGGTTTACAGGACCTCGAAGCGATCGCGCCGCGCATCTCCGACCGCTTCTTCACCCCGCGCGGCCAGCGCTTCACGCCGCCAGGCTATGCCCGCGCGACCGCGTTTCTGCACGCCGGCTGCATCATGCACGTCGCGTTCGCGGAGTGGAACGCGGCGACCGTGCGCGTGCTGAACGCGGCCGGCGTCGAAGTGGTCGTGCCGCGCGACCAAGGCTGCTGCGGCGCGATCACGATCCACGCCGGCGAGATGCCGCGCGGCCGCGAGCTCGCCAAGCGCAACATCGCGGCGTTCGAGCGCAGCGGCGCGGACGTCTACGTGATCAACGCGGCCGGCTGCGGCTCGGCGCTCAAGGAGTACGGTCACCTCTTGCACGACGATCCCGCTTGGGCCAACCGCGCGATCGCGTTCTCGGCCAAGGTGCGCGACGTGCTGGAGTATCTCGACGAGATCGGGCTGCCGCGCGACGCGCTCGGCCCGGTGCGCGCGATCGTGACGTATCAGGACGCCTGCCACCTCGCGCACGCGCAGCGCATCACCGCCCCGCCGCGCCGGCTGCTCGCGAGCATCCCGGGGCTCGAGATTCGCGAGATGGCGGAGTCGTCGCTGTGCTGCGGCTCGGCCGGCATCTACAACGTGCAGCAGCCGGGGATGGCGCAGCGGCTGCAGCAGCGCAAAACCGACCGCGTCTTGGAAGTCGCGCCGGAGATCGTGGCGACCGCGAACCCCGGCTGCGCGCTGCAGATTCGCAACGGCCTCGACCGCGCCGGCGCGCCGCACATCGCGGTGAAGCACGTCGTCGAGCTGCTCGACGAAAGTCTTCAGAGATCGCCGACGCGCAGTCCGTCTTTCAAGGCGTCTTCGAGCGTCGGGTAGACCGCGAAGACTTTGAGCAGACCGGTGATGCGCAGCAGGCGCAGGATCTGGCCTTCTTTCGCGACCAGGCGGACTTCGCCGTCGAACTCTTTGGCGCGGCGCTGGCCGCCGATCAGCGCGCCGAGGCCGGTGGAGTCGAGGAAGTCGACGCGCGTCAGGTCGACGATGAGGCGGTGGCTGCCGCGCTCGGAGGCCGTGACGAGCGCCGCGCGCACCGTCGGCGACGTCGCGATGTCGAGCGAGCCGGTCAGCTCGTAGACTTGCATCTCGTCGACGACGTGCACGTGAATCGAGAGGTCCTCGTGATGACCTTGCTGGCTCGTTGTTCCGTTGACGTTCATCCCTCGTACTCCCGCCATTCCGCGATCAGCCCGCGCTCGTCGAAGCGGACCGTAGCGCACCCGGCGCGTTCGCGCCAGGGCCCCCCGTCGCCTCCGGGCGTCGCGAACCGGTAGACGACGCACGCGCGATCGTCGTTCGCGATCACGTCGTCGACCGCGAAGCGGAACGGCACGCCGGTCGCGGCGAAGCGCGCGAACTCCGCCGCGATCGCATCGCGGCCGGCGACGGGCGTCTTGCGCGGCTCGCGGTACGTGCCGTCCGGCGCGAACAGCTCCGCGGTGCCGTCGAGCTGACCGCGCGCGAACGCTGCGAGCGCGCGCTCCAGCGCCGGAGGAACCATCTTACGGCACGGGCGGCTTGCCGGCGGCGATCGCTTTCGCCATCGCCGAGACGCGCTCGGCTTGCGCCGCGTCGCCGCTCTTCTGGTAGCCCTGCAGCGCGGTGCGCAGATCGCTCAGCGCGCCGTCCTTGTCGCCGGTGCCCCAGCTCGCGATCGCGCGCTCTTTGTAGCCGTCGGGATCGGTCGGCTGGCGCTGCACGTAGAGCCGCAAGTCCTCGAGCGCGAGGCGGTAGCTGCTGATCCGGTTGTACGCCAAGCCGCGGAAGTAGTAGGCCGTGTCGGACGACTTCGGGTTTTGCGCGATGTAGGTGCTCAAGTCGGCGATGCCGTCGTTGTAGCGGCTCTCGACCAGCGCGAGGCGGCCGCGCGACCACAGCCCGCGCCGGCTCTTCGGGTCGAGCGAGAGCGCCTTCTCGCAGTCGGTGCGGGCCAGCTCGCGCTTCCCGACGAGCCGCTCGGAGTCGCAGCGCGCGGCGAACAGATACGCGTTCGAGCGGCCCAGCGTGACCGCGCGGTTGTAGTCGCTGAGCGCGAGCTCGTACGCCTCGAGCTGGAACTGCACGTCGCCGCGGTCTTCGTACGCCAGCGCGTCGAGGCCGTCGAGCCGCACCGCGCTGTCGCAGTCCGACAGCGCGCCTTTGGTGTCGCCGAGCTGCAGCCGCGTCTCGCAGCGCGTCACGTACGCGTACTGGTACTGCGGGTTGACGACGAGCGCGGCGTTGTAGTCTTTGAGCGCCTCGGCGCTGTCGCCCAGATCCGCCTTCGCGTCGCCGCGCAGCACCATCGCGCGCGCGTCGCGCGGGTGCGCCGCGATGAACGCGTCGAGCGCCGCGATCGCCTCGCGGAACTTCCGCTCGTGGAAGAGCTCTGCGGCGCGCGCGAAGCCGCTCGCCGCGTCACCGGGCGCGGCGGACGGCGCGGGCAGCGCCGAGCGTTCGGGGGCCGCGGCCGACGGCGCCGGCAGCACGACCAGCCCCGCGACCAGCACGGCGACCGCGACGGCGAACGAGCGGCACGAACGGGAGACGGCGCGCGGCATGCGCACGGACTTGCGCGGTCGCGCGACCGTTCCTGCGGTCGGCTGCTCACACCGCGCGGGCATTCTCTGGGGCGGCTGGATTCGAACCAACGCATGGCGGAGTCAAAGTCCGCTGCCTTACCGCTTGGCTACGCCCCAACGTGCGGCGGAGGGCCTTCGCCCCGGCCGGATTCTTCCCCCGGAGGCGTTGGCGTCAGCGCCGCAGGCGGAAGAGGCGGTCGGCGACCGGCGTCACGTACGGCACCGCGAAGAGCTCGCCGCGCAGCGCGCGCTCGCGCAAGCTCATCGAGAGCCCGAACAGGAACAGCGCGCCGAGGATGTCGGCGAAGAGCCCGAGCGAGTAGATCCAGACGACCGCCGTCGTCGAGCCTGCCAGCGGCGGGATCGCGATCAGCAGCAGCAGCGGGAGCGCCAGCAGCACGAGGTACGCCAGCGTCGCGGCGATCCCGTAGACGAAGGCTTGGCGCGCGTGCAGCCGCGACCACGCCGTCGCGTCGTCGGGCTCGCGGAACAGGTCCAAAACAGCGAGCGGCCACACCACGTAGGCGTTGGCCGCTCGTTGCCGGAGCTCGAGGTCGTCGCCCGTGCGGTTACTCGACGATGCGCTTGGCGCCCAGGTAGCGCGCGCCCCAGTAGGAGTCGTGCAGGCTGGACACCATCACGCCGTGGCTCGACGAGGCGTGGACGAAGCGGTCGTCGCCCAGCGCGATCCCGACGTGCGAGACGCCCGAGGCGTAGGTGTGGAAGAACACGAGATCGCCCGGCTGCGGCTTGCCCGCGATGCTCGCGCCGGCGGCGTACTGCGCGTCGGCGGTGCGCGGCAGGTGCCGGCCCATCATCGCGAAGACGTGCTGGACGTAGCCGGAGCAGTCGAACCCGTAGGCGGACGTGCCGCCGAACGAGTAGGGGACGCCCAGGAATCGCATGGCGTTCCGGGTCAGGTTGGACGCCATCGCGGCGCCGCGCGCGGCGATTCCGCCGGCGAACTTCTGGAGGTGGAGGGCACGCGTCACCCGGGCGGGCGAAGCCGAGGTCGTCGCCGTCGCGGCGGCGTCGTCGGACTTCGAGGGCGAGGCGTTCCACATGGCGAGGTCGGCGCCGTCGGTCGGGGCCGCGGCCTCGGAAGCGCTCGTCACGGTCGCCGTCGCGGCGGCCGGAGCGCTTGGTTCACCCGTCGTCTGAGCACTCGCCATGGCCGGCAGTCCGGCCGTGAGAATGCAAACAGCAAACCCGGTGAGGATGGAACGATGCAAGAACTGCTCCTTCTTCCACACGTACGGGGTTAGTTGACGGGTTCGGGCGGAAGAATTCGCCCGCGCGCCGACCGGCGCGTTCACCCCTGCCCTGGGTAGTCCCCCGCTCCGGCGCGCAACGCCGGACTCCGTGATCCATTAGCAGGTATAGAAATTCCGCGATGCGGTAGACGTATCGTCGGAAAACGCGGCTCCGATGTTTAGGAGCCGCGTGGATGGGATAGGCGCTCCGGCCGCCCATCTCCTCCCCGGGCTTCCCGGAATCTGTAAAGATCGTCTGGGGGCGGCGGCTACGGTTTCTTCGCGAAGGTGTCGGTCGCCAGCGCCGCGGTCAGATGGATCTCGCTGACCTCGGAGCCGTTCGCGCGGCGCAGCAGAATGCGCGTGTCGAACTTCACCGGCGTCGAGAGCGTGCGGTCGTAGCTGAACGTCCCGTCCTGGTGCTCTTCGAAGCCTTGCGGCCCTTTGACGCCCAGGTCGGCCGACAGCGCGACGGTCGACAGCGTGTCGGTCGCCGCCACCACGCGGAATGCGCGCGTGCCGGTCGCCGGCTCGGGGACCGGCACGCTCCAGACCGCGCCCGGGTCGTAGCCGTACTCGGCCAGCAGCCCGCGCGCCAGCAGCGGGAGCAACTCGACGACCTGCGGCGCCAGCGTCAGCCTCGGATCGTGCGTGAGCCGCCCGTCGCGAAAGATCGCGACGCGGATCGGCAACTGCTTCGCCTTACCGTCGTAGCTCGCGTCGACGACGAGCCCGAGGTCGGCCGTCGCGGCGATGATGTCGACGCGCACCGTCCCCGAGTCGTCGCCGCTGAAGCCGTAGTCCTGGAACCCCGGCGGCCGCGCCGCCGAGTGCTCTCCGACCTGACCGATGCCGCCGAGCCCGCTGTTGCGCGCGGTCATCGTCGAGCGGACGCTGTACGCGACGCTGTAGGTCAGGGTGCGGAGCGGCTGGACCGTCTGCGCGGCCGCCGGCCCCGGCAGCGCCAGTACGAGCGCGGCTGCGACGAGCATGCCGGCGGCGGCCGTGCGCATTACGACCCGAGCGGCCCGAACGTGTCGCCGGCAAGCGCGGCCGTCAGGTGAAGATCGGTCGTCTCCGGGCCGTTGAGGCCCCTCCGGCGCAGCCGGATCCGCGTATCGTAGCGCACCGGGCGGCTGAGCTTCCGGTCGTAGACCAGCGAGCTCTCCTCGTGCCGGTCGTATCCCTGGCCACCGCCGACCCGCGCGTCGGTCGTAATGCTGAGCGAGGCCGAGGTGTCGGTCGCGGTCGTCACGTGGTACGTGCGCGTGCCCTCGAGCGGCTGCGGCGCGGGCGCCGTCCAGGTGCTGCCGGTCGCCGGTGCTTGATCGGCGAGCAAGCCGCGAGCGAGGAGCGGCAAGAACTCGATCAGCTCCGGCGCGACGTTGAGCTTCGGATCGAACGCCAGCCGCCCGTCGCTCAGGATCGCGATGCGAACCGGGATCTGCCTCGTCTTGTCGCCGGTAAACGACGCGTCGACGACCAGCCCGCCGTCGGCGGTCGCGGCGATCACGTCCACGCGCATCGTCCCTTTGTCGTCGTTGGCGAAGCCGTGCGACTCGAACCCGCTGCCGACCTCGAGCCCGCCGGCCATCGTCGAGGTGATGCTCGAGACGGCGCTGTAGTTGATCGTGAACGTGAGCGTCCGCAGCGGCTTCGTCTCAGCGGCGGCGGCGAACGCGGATGCGGCGACGGCCAGAACGGCGCACGCACCGAGAGTGCGAACGAACATGAACCCTCGATTCGACCGCGCATGAAGCGGTCCTAGCGAACCTACCGCCGGGCCGCGGCCCGGGTTTCAGGCGCCTGCCGAGATCCCTTGGATCGTCCGCGCGACGGACTCCGCCAGCGCGCGGGTGCGGTCCCCGTCGCTGCTCTCCACCATGACGCGGACCAGCGGCTCCGTTCCCGACGGGCGCACGTTGATGCGGCCGTCGCCGCCGAGCGCGCGCTCGGCCGCCGCGACGGCGTCGCGCACCGCCGGATGCTCGGCGACCGACTTGTCGCCGACGCGCACGTTCAGCAAGACCTGGGGGTAGACCGCGAGATCGGCGGCCAGCTCGTGCAGCGTGCGCCCCGCGCGGACCGCGGTCGCGAACAGGGCGACCGCGGTCATCGGGCCGTCGCCCGTCGTGCCGCGCTGCAGGTCGATGACGTGGCCCGACTGCTCGCCGCCGAAGCGGTACCCGCCGGCCCGCATCGCCTCGAGCACGTAGCGGTCGCCGACCGCGGCGCGCAGCAGGCGAACGCCGCCGCGCTCCAGCGCCTTCTCCAAGCCCATGTTCGACATCACCGTCCCGACGACGGCATCACCGGGCAGCTCGCCGCGGCTCTCCAGATCGCGCGCGGCGATCAGCATCACGTGGTCGCCGGTCAGGATCTCGCCCGCCTCGTCGACGAACAGCGCGCGGTCGGCGTCGCCGTCGAACGCGACGCCGACGACCGGGCCGGTCGAGCGCGCGATCTCCTCTTGCACGCGCGCGCGCAGCGGGGCGAGGTCGGTCGCGCCGCAGCCGACGTTGATGCGGCTGCCGTCGTCCTCGCAGTGCAGCGCGACGACGCGCGCGCCGAGCCGCTCGAAGATCTTCGGCCCGACCAGGTAGGCGGCGCCGAACGCGCCGTCGACGACGATGGTCCAGCCGCGCAGGTCGGCGCCGGCGGCGACGACTTTGGCGAAGTAGTTGTCGATCAGACCGCGGGTGTGCGAGACGATGCCGATGTCGAGCCCGGTCGGCCGCGGCAGCCCTTCGTGCGCGTCGATCAGCGCTTCGATCTCGCTCTCGACCGCGTCCGAGAGCTTGAACCCGTCGGCCGCGAAGAACTTGATTCCGTTGTCCTCGATCGGATTGTGCGAGGCCGAGATCATCACGCCCGCGGCGGCTTCGATGCTCGCGGTGATCGCGGCGACGGCCGGGGTCGGCACGATCCCGAGCAGCAGCACGTTGCGGCCGGTCGACGCGATCCCCGCGACCAGCGCGCCTTCGAGCATCGGCCCGGAGAGCCGCGTGTCGCGCCCGACGACGATCGGCTTGTCCATCGGCTGGTCGTGCGCGAGCACCGCGGCGCCGGCGCGCCCGATGTCGAACGCCAGCTCCGGGGTGAGGTCACGGTTCGCGACGCCGCGCACGCCGTCGGTTCCGAAGTGCTTGCCCATCGTCAGCGGTTGCCCCGTTTGTGCGAGGCCGGCGCGACGAACTTCGCGCGCACGCGTACGAGGTTCGGCGAGACCTGCACGTTCTGGATCTCTTCGCCGTGCGCGCCGGTCGGCGTCGGCCGAATCATCGCGTCGAACTGCTCGGGACTGCTCGGGATCGGAATCTCCACGCGCACGCCGGTGACGTGCGAGAGGTCGGAGGCGACGCCGCGGATCGTCGTCGAGGTGGGCGTGATCTGCGCGGCGTCGACGACGATTCCGCGCCGGTCGCCGACGTAGTCGATGCTGACCGGGACGATGTGCTCCTCGAGCCGGTCGAGCTGCAGCGTCACCGACGCCGGCGAGAGCGACTTGATCGACGTCTCGGGCGAGACGATCTTCACCGGCACTTCGTGAAAGCCCGCATCGGAGAGCTCCGAGACGTCGAGCACCGCTTGCACTTGATCGGGCTTCACGCTCTGCCCGTTGCGCGGCACCTCGATCACGACCGTCGCGACCTTCTCCGCGAAGCGCGCTTGATAGCCCGTCTTCAAGCCGGTCACGACGATCGGCACCGCCAGCGTCTGGTCGAACTTGGCGGTCGTTCCGGGCGCGGCGGCGAGGTGGAAGTAGCCCCACGCGGCGAGCGCGAGGAACACCGACAAGACCTTAAGTCCGAAGTTGTTCTTGAGAACGTTGAGCACGCGGGACCCTGGTCAGCAGGTTGGCGAGGAGGCCGCCGTCGGCCGGGCCGCGGCGCCGCGTGGGGCGGATGCACGCGGCGAGGACGCGGCGCAAGCGGTCTTCGTCGTCGATCGGAACCGAGAGGCGGCCGGCGCGCGCGACCGAGAGCAGCCCGGTCTCTTCGCTGACGACGACCACGACCGCGTCGGTCTGCTCGGTGAGCCCGACCGCGGCGCGGTGGCGCGTGCCGACATGGCGGTCGACCGGCAGCGCGTTGTCGCTCAGCGGCAAGAAGCACGCCGCGCCTTCGACCACCAGGTCGCGCACGATCACCGCGCCGTCGTGGAGCGGCGACGTCTTGTTGAAGATCGCCATCAGCAGCTCGAGCGAGAGCCGCGCGTCGAGCGCGGTGCCGCTCTCGACGTACTCGCGCAAACCGGTCTGCTGCTCGATGACGACCAGCGCGCCGGTGCGCTGGCGCGCGAGCGTGAAGCCGGCCGCCGCGACGATGCGGATCTGCTCGGCGGCGATCTCGTCCTCGGCGCGGCGGTCGCGCACGAACAGGCGGCCGCGGCCGAGCTGCTCGAGGCCGCGCCGCAGCTCCGGCTGGAACACGATCGGCAGACCGACCGCGGTTCCCAGCAGCAGATACTGCATCACGGTCGCCAGCACGAGCAGGTGCAGCAGGTTCGAGACGGCGAGGATCACGATCAGCACGAACAGCCCGAACATGATCTGCACCGCGCGCGTGCCGCGGATCAGCAGCAGCAGGTAGTACGTCAGCACCGACGTCGCGAGGATGTCGATCGCGTCGATCGCGGTGAACCGGATCGCGATGTGCGGCCAGGTCATCGCTTCGAAGGCGAATCCAAAAGATACGTCTCGATGATGCGGCTCGCGCTGAGCTCGGGATCGCCCAGGCCGGCGGCGGCGATCGCGGCGGCCTCGTCGAGCGCCAGCTCGGCCGGGCTGCGCGCCGGCACGAAGACCGACTCGATCGCGACCAGGTCGTCGATCAGCTCCGGCTCGGTCACCGCGTCGTCGAAGCGCACCGTCAGGGTCGGGCCGTCCTCACCGACGTCGATCACGCCGACCGGGCCGCCGGGGCCGCGCAGGGCGTCGAGGACGTTGGCGCGGGCGAGAGGATCGGCCAGGCTCACGGTACGGGTAACGATCACGGTCGGTTCGGTGTTCGTACGCGCTTGCCGCGATACCCCCGACTATGGTAGTCTGCTCTTCGTGCCCAACATCAAAGCCGCCGAGAAATGGGTCCGCCAGAGCGACAAGCGCACGCAGCGGAACCTCGAGACGAAGACGCGCCTGAAGACGCTGTTCAAGAAGGCGAAGACGTCCAGCGACCCGGCGGTCGCGCCCTCCGTCGAGGCGCAGTTCGACAAGGCGGCCGGCCGCGGCATCATCCACCCGAACAAGGCGGCGCGCAAGAAGTCGCGTCTCGCCAAGGCGCTCGCGAAGCAGGCTGCCGCCTAGCCGTCCGCAGCTCGCCGCAAAAAGACGAAGAGGCCGTCCGTGAGGACGGCCTCTTCGCGTCTCGGGAGTCTGGCGAGGGGGTCAGCAGATCCCGATTCCGATGGAGCCGGAGTTCGTGCGCTTCGTCGCGTGGGGCCGGACGGCGTTCAGGCACGGGGTCGGGCTCGGGCTCGGCGTCGCCGCCGGCGTGGCGGTCGGCGCCGGCGTGGGCGTCGGTGAGGGGGTGGCGGTCGGCACCGGGGTCGGGGTCGGCGTCGGGACCGGGGTCGGCGTCGGCGTGGGGACCGGGGTCGGCGTCGCGGTCGGGACCGGGGTCGGCGTGGCGGTGGGGACCGGCGTCGGCGTCGCGGTCGGTGCGGGCGTCGGCGTTGCGGTTGGGGCGGGCGTGGGGCTCGGCGTGCCGCGGCCGGGGGTCGGCGTTGCGGTCGGCGCGGGCGTCGGCGTCGCGGTCGGGGCGGGGGTCGGCGTCGCGGTCGGGGCCGGCGTGGCGCAGTCGGTGACGACGACCTTCAGGGCGGTCGTCTCGCCGTTCGCTTCGCGCAGCGTGATCGTCGTCGAGCCGACGGCGACCGCCACCACGTCGAACCACGAGGCGCGCTTGCCGTTGACGCGCGGGGTGCTGCGGTTGCGCGCCGCGTCCACGGCGACCGTTGCAATGCGCGGGTTCGCCGACGAGGCGGCGATGTCGATCGCGCCGTCGTCGCTGACGCCGTCCACCACGCCCATCGTCCCCTTGCACAGCGTCAGCGTCTGAACCGCGCCGCCGCCGCCGGGGCTGCCGACGTGGCATTCGATCTGGCGCACCGCAGCGTCCGGCTGCGTCGCAGCGGCTTGGTCCGCCGCGGGAACGACGGCGCCGCCCGCGCCGTGGCCTCCCGAACAGGCGGTGAGAGCGGCCGTGAGAGCGACCGCGAGCCATCCATAGCCTCGCACTTCGTGATCCTCCAGATCGTGCTTCGCCCGCTCTCTATCTTCCCCAAAGGTCCTAGGACTATGCGGCTTATCACAAAGCTAACATCGCGTCCGCTCCGCCGGCGCCGGCGCGCCGTATCAGGGCGTCAGGCGTCGATGACGATCGCGAGCCGGACTGCGGGGTCGGCTTGCGCCAGCGGCACGACGCCCGCGCGGATGGCGGCGCGGAGGGCGTCCATGTCCTTCGAGCGGACGGCGATGCGGTAGCGCCATTCGTCGTTCACCCGCGCGACCGGGTACGGCGCGGGGCCGAGGACCTCGAAGCGCCGGTCGGCGCGGAGCGGCTCGGCCCAGCGCGCGATCGCGGCCTCGACGGCGCGCCGCGAGCGGCCGATCGCGCCCAGCGTGGCGACCCGGGTGTAGGGCGGCCAGTGCATCGCGCGGCGGTCCTGCAGCTCCTCGCGGGCGAAGCCGTCGTAGTCGTGCTTGGCCGCGAAGCCGATCGCGAAGTGCTCGGGCGAGTAGGTCTGCACGATCGCCTCGCCGGCGCGCGCGCGGCCGCTGCGGCCGCAGACTTGCGTCAGCAGCGCGAAGGTGCGTTCCGCGGCGCGGAAGTCGGCGACGTGCAGGTCGAGGTCGGCGGCGACCGCGCCGGCCAGCGTGACCGTCGGGAAGTCCAGGCCCTTCGCGACCATCTGGGTGCCGACCAGGATGTCGCCCTCGTCGCCGAAGCGCTCGAGAAGGCGCGCGTGGTCGCCGACGCGCGTCGTCGTGTCGGAGTCCATGCGCACGACGACAGCGTCCGGGAACAGCCGCTGCACCTCCTCGGCGACGCGCTGCGTCCCCGCGCCGAACTCGCGCACCGGGCCCGCGCCGCACGCGGTGCACAGCTCCGGCACCGGCATCTGAAAGTCGCACCAGTGGCAGCGCAGCAGCGACTCGCTGCGGTGGACCGTCAGCGAGACCGAGCAGCGCGGGCACTCGGGCACGTGGCCGCAGGCGCGGCACAGCACGAAGCGCGCGCTGCCGCGGCGGTTGATGAACAGCACCGTCTTCTCTTCGCGCGCGACGCGGTCGGCGATCGCTTCGGCGAGCGCGGTCGAGAAGACGCGCCGGTTGCCCGACGCGAACTCGGCGCCCATGTCGACGATGCGCACCGCCGGGAGCGGCTGCGACGTCGCGCGCCGTACCATGCGCACCAGCGGAAAGCGCCCGGCCTTGGCGCGCGCGTAGTCTTCGAGCGCGGGCGTCGCGCTGCCCAGCACGACGACGCCGTTCGCGCGGCGCATGCGCTCGCGCGCGACGGCGACCGCGTCGTAGCGCGGGACGTTGTCCTGGCGGTACGACGACTCGTGCGCCTCGTCGACGACGATCAGCCGCACATCGCGAAGCGGCGCGAACACCGCGCTGCGCGCGCCGACGACGACGTCGATCTCGCCGCGCGCCGCGGCCTGCCAGGCGTCGAAGCGCTCGCGCTCCGAGAGCGCCGAGTGCAGCACCGCGACACGGTCGCCGAACGCGGCCTCGAAGCGCGCCGCGGTCTGCGGCGTGAGCGCGATCTCGGGCACGAGCACGATCGCGCGCCCGCCGCGTCCGAGCACGCGCGCGATCGCGTGCAGGTACACGAACGTCTTGCCGCTGCCGGTGACGCCGTGCAGCAGGAGCTGGCCGAAGGCGTTCGCGTCGAGCAGCTCGGCGAGGCGCGCGATCGCGGTGCGCTGCTCGTCGGTCGGCTCGTGCGGCGGCAGCGCGACGCGCGCGGTGCGCTCGCGCCGGATCTCGCGCGTCTGCTCGACCAGCGCGCCGGTCTGGACCGCGCGGCGGATCACCGCGTCGGAGAAGCCGGCCAGCACGGCGTCGGCGCGCCGCATCTCGCCGAGCGCGGCGACGTGGTCGAGCAGCGCCTGCGCCTTCTTCCCCTTGATCGCCGCGTCGCCGCGCCGCAGCACGCGGATCGTCGCGGCGCCGATCGACGGCTTCGTCATGCTGCGGCGGCGTTCGAGCGCGCCTGCGCGCGTGAGCGCGGAGATCGCGCGGAGCAGCGTCGTGCGGTCACCCGCCCGGCGTGCTTCGGGGTGCCGCAGCAGCACGTCCGGTGCGACGCCGGCTTCACGGAACTCGGTCCAGAGCAGATGGATCAGGCGTTCGGGGACGACCTTGAAGCGCGCCGCGTCGGGCGCATCGCCGACCGGAATGAAGCGCTCGATCGCGCGCGGGATCGCGGCGGCGAGCACGACCGCGCCGAGCGCCTCGCGCAGCGAGCAGACGTACTGGTCCGCGATCCAGCGCGCGAGCTCGAGTCCGGTTTCGTCGAAGGCGCGCGGGCCGTCGATCCGTGCGACGACGTCGCGCAGCTTCGGATGGTCGTCGCCCCGATACGGCGCCTGCAGCACGTAGGCGAAGACGTCGCGGGAGCCGAGCGGGACGCGGACGACGTCGCCGACCGCGAACGCGGCGTCTTCGCGCACGCGATACGACAGCGGCTGGTCGAACCGCGCGGTCTTCAGGTGCGCGAGAACGTCGACGCGGAGAACGCTCAGAGCGGCACGCCCGCCAACGTGAACATCAGGCGCGTCCTTCGCGTCACGGCCGAACGAACCCGTCCGCCGCGTGCTCCGCGAGGCGCACGAGGCGGCGGTCCGGCCCCACGTACGAGACGCCGTCGCGGCCCGTCGCCTTGGTGTGATACATCGCCGCGTCCGCCTGCTCCAACAGCTCGCTGGCGCCGCCGCAGTCGGCCGGGAACGCCGCCACGCCGATCGACGCGGTGATCCGGACGCCTGTGCCGGCCGCGGGAGCGCGCAGCGCGCCGAGCGGCATCGCCGCGATCGCGCGGCGCAGCGCCGCGGCGCGCTCGATCGCGGTCGCCTTGTCGCACTCGGCGAAGACGACGCAGAACTCGTCGCCGCCGTTGCGCGCGACGAGGTCGCCGTGCGCCGAGGCGGCGTTTCTGAGCAGCCCGGCGAGCTCGCGCAGCAGCGCGTCACCCGCGCCGTGGCCGTACTCGTCGTTCCAGGCCTTGAAGTGATCCGTGTCGACGAAGACGAGTCCGAAGCACCGCGATGCCGCGTGTGCTGCGCGTGCGACGAGCGCCGCGAGCCGGTCGCGGAACGCGCGCGGCGTCAGCAAGCCGGTCAAACCGTCGAACTCCGCGCGGCGCCGGTCGTGCTCGCGCTCGCGCGCCACGGCGTACGCGGGTGCGGCATGCGCGGCGAGATCGACGAGCGCTTCGATCGCGTCGCCCGCGAGCAGGGACGCCGACGCGACGACCAGCACCGAACCCGACCCGGGACTGAGGCAAAGCGGAACGGCGAGCTCGTCGCGGTCACGCGGATGCAGCGGGTCGTCGCCCTTCGTCAGGCGGATGCGGTGCGCCGCGACGAGTGCGCGCGACGGAAGCGCGCGCACGTCGTCGCGCGCGAGCGTGCTTCCGACGAAATGGGCGAACGGTTCGCCGCACGCGGCGACGCACGTGAGCGCGCCGTCGTGCTCGTCGTAGAGCAGCGTGCCGCTGGCCGCCGGAACGATGCTGCGCACGGCGCGCGCGACTTCCGTGCGCACGTGCTCGACGGACTCACGAGCGGCGCCGGCCAGCCGGCGCGTCGCCTCGCCGAACGCCGCGTTGCGCGCCCGGGCGCGTGCGAGCGCGGCGTGCGCGGTGCGTGCGCGCGCACGTTCGCGAGCGGCGACGGCGACCGCGACGGTCGCGGTCAGTGCCGCAGCGAGTACCGCCGTCTCGCTTGCGAGCGCCGTCATGCCGGCACCGGTGCCCTTCGGACGCGGCGCTAGTCGCTCACCCTTCGACAAGCTCAGGGTGACAACGCGCTAAGGGCGGGTGAGGGCGTGGTCGGGGGAGGTGAGGGCGGTTACGGGATCAGGGCGCGGAGCTTTTCGGGTTCGGTGACGACGACGTGGGCGGTTCGCATGTCGACCAGGCGGTCGTCCCAGAAGCGGTTCAGGGTGCGGTTCACCGTCTCGCGGGTGGTGCCGATCATGTTCGCCATCTCTTGGTTCGTCAGGCGCAGCGTGATGCGCGTGCCGTTGTCGACGCTCTCGCCGAACTGGTCGGCGAGGTTCAGCAGCAGCGAGGCGAGGCGCGCGCGGATGTCCTGCGAGGTCGTCGCGGCGATCAGCGCGTTCGCGGCGCGCAGCCGCTCGGAGAGCTCGATGACGAGCAGCTTGCCGATCTGCGGGTTGCGATCGATCAGGCCCAAGAAGTCGGCTTGGCGGACGGCGCCCAGCTCGACGTCGGTCAGCGTCTTGATCGACGCCGAGCGCAGCGACGAGTCGAACATCGACATCTCGCCGAAGAAATCGCCCTCTTTGAGGATCGAGAGGATCGTCTCGCGGCCGTCCGGGCCGACGCGGACGACGGCGACCGAGCCCGACGCGATGACGAAGAACGTGTCGCCCGGCTCGCCCTCGCGCACGACGAACTGGTGCTTCGGGAGACGCCGCGCCGCGACCGTCTCGAGCACCTGACCCAATTGCTCGTCGTTGAAATCCCGGAACAGCGGGATCCGGCGAAGCGTCGAAAGGTCGATCATCGTCCCTTCCCTCTTGGAGCCTGCTCGCTAGGCGCCCTCCGTGAGCGCCTTTCCTCAGTTATCGGACGGTGACGCGAAAGCAGATCGTGCCCTGGTACGAGCCGGCCACGCCGTTGGGGACGAGCTTTCCGGCCGCGCCGCCGATCTGATCGGTGAACGACTTCGAGCCGGCCGTGCCGCTGGTGAAGACCGACGCCGCGTTCGTGTCGCCGTACGACGTTCCCGAACACGTCGCCCCGGCTACGAGCGCCTCCTTCAAACCGTTCGAGGATGTGCCCCAGGTCGCAGTTCCGTCTTCCGTCACGACGAACGAGCCGCCGGTCATCGTGGGGAACGCGCTCGCGACTCCGGACTCCGACGCGCCGCCCGCGATCACGTCGCGGTAGTCGATTGTCCACAGCACCACGCCGCCCGGGCACACCGTCCCCGCCGGAACCGCGCCGCCGCAGCCCGTCGACTGCACCGACATCTGCTTCGTCAGCACGACGTAGCCCGCGTAGAGCTCGTCGTGCGTCCAGTTCTCGTTGGCGCCGCCGTCGGTGATGTAGACCGGCGCGTCGTAGCGCGCGAACGCCGTCACGCCGCCGGGCGCGGTGTACACCGTCCAGTAGTCGACCGTCGACGCTCCGGTCGCGGCGCTGTACGTCGACGACGCGGTGGCGCCGGCCGCGCCGATCGTCCAGCGCGCGTTGTTGGTGCAGTTCGGCACGCCGGCCGCGTTGCGGCAGATCTGGACGGTCCAGCCCGCGGGCGCGGTCGGCGCGGTCGCGGTCAGCGTGAGCGTCTTCGCGCCGCCGCTGACGTTGTTGTACGCGAACTCGTTCTCCACGTTCACGGTCGTCGGGCCTTGCGCGATCGTGTTGCCGATCCACGCGCCCGGCGTCGTCCCGCTGTTCACGATGGACGCACCGGCCGGGAAGAAGCCCTTCGCGGTGAAGTCGTTGTTGTTGTTCGCCGCGACGATTCCGTCGTAGCTCCCCGTCGTCGCGTTCGAGCCGACCGGGCCGTTGAAGAGCGAACCGCCCGAGCCGCCGGTGTAGCATTCCGCGCCCGACGCGACGCCCGGGATCTGCGACGCGCTGACCGCCTGCACGACGCCGGCGGAGCCGGACGACGCGCCGTACGACGTCGCGTTCGTCGTCGTCGTGCCGTTCGCGCCGCCGGTCACCGTCGCGGAAACCGGGCTGCTGCTGAGCACCGCGCCGCCGCCGCCGCCGCCGCCCGGACCGTGCTGAATCCCGAACGACGTGTCGCTCGCGGTCGCGGCGGCCGTCGTGCCGGCGGCGCCTTCGGCGTGCACCGTGATTCCGCTGAACGTGTTCGGTGAGGTGATCTCGACCGTGCCGCCCGCGCCGCCGCCGCCGCCGCCGTCGTTGTCGGGCGCGAGCCCCGTCGTGCCGCGCGCGTACACCGTCGCCGCCGAGCCGCTCGTGTCGGCGATGCGCAGCAGCACCATCCCGCCGCCGACGCCGCCCGAGCTGCCGTACGCGTTCGAGGCGTTGTTGTTCGAGCCGTTGTTGTTGGTGCCGGCGCCGCCGCCGCCGCCGAGGAACAGCCGCGACGCCGACGGCGTCAGCGCCGCGCCGCCGCGTCCGCCGCGGTCGGGATCGTGCGTCGCATCCGGCGGCGCCGCGGTGGTCGACGTCGCGGTGTGCTGGCCGGGGACGCTCAGGTAGTACGACGGATCGTTGCCGGTGGCGTAGCCTTGCGGCGTCCACGGGTAGCCGCCCACGCCGCCGCCGCCGCCGTTCGCGCCGCCGCCGCCGCCGGTGTTCTCGTCGTTCTGCGCGGGATCCATGTCGGTGCCGCCGCCGCCCGCGTTGCCCGGCGCACCGCGCGCCTGATCGCCGCCCGGATAGCCGCCCGCGCCCGCGTGCACGATCGCCGGCGTCGCCGGCGTCGAGGGCGTGGTGAAGACCGTGTACTCGAAGAGGTAGTCGGGCGTGCCGAGGATGCCTTCGCCTTTCGAGCCGTGGCCCGGCGCGCTCGCGCCGTTCATCGTCGACGATGCGGCCCAGTCGTCGTTCAGGACCGATGCGGGCGTCGTCGTGGCTTGGGTGAGGCCGCCGCCGCGGAAGCCGTTGCCGGTCGCGTAGATGCTCGCGCCGCCCAGGTTCAGCGTCGAGGCGACGTCGAGCGCGGCGACGCCGCCGGTCTTGCCGTCCCAGTAGCCGGCGCGGAACGTGCTCGACAGCGTCGCGGCGACGAACTGCGGGACGCGCACGATCTGATACGTCTGCTGACCGTGCGTTCCGGTCGCCGCGCTCTCGACGTAGCTGTTGATCAGCCCGCCGCCCGCGCCGGTGCCGGCGATCGTCGCGGTTCCGGCCGCGACGCTCTGCACCGCGACGTATTCGTACAGGCCCGCTTGTCCGAGCGCGGTGTAGCCGCTGCCCGAGCCGTTGCCGTAGCTCGACGCGTTGCTCGACGTGAACGAGCCGTCTTGCATCTGCACGATCAGCAGTAGGTCGTTCGCCGCGACCGCGGTGTTCGCGCCGCCGCCCGCGGTGTCCATCGTGCCGAGCGGAACGCTCGTCGAGCCGGCGACCAGCGTTCCCGCGGGCGGCTGGTAGTACGTGTTGTACGCGCCGGAGAGCGTGCCGGGCGAACCGTCCTTGCCGGGGCCGAGCGAGCACGTGAGCGCGCGCGCCGGCAGCGGGCGCAGCAAGACGGCGCCGGAGAACAGTGCGAGCGCGAGCGTGAACGCGCTCGCGCGGCGGCAGACGGAAGCGATGGTCTTCAGCAACTCTCGGTCGTGGACGGCAACGTGAAAAAAAGGACATCCATGACGGAGTCCGCGGAAGCGCTCGGTCCGAGCGCCGTTCGTCATACTCTATCGGCGGTCGGGGCACCGGTCCCCACATGACGAGCGAAACCGCACCGGTTCTTCACGCGCTCTCGGTCGAACCGCGGTCCGCGCGGGCGGGCGACGACGTGCGCATCGTGTTCAGGACGCGCAACGTCGGCACGCAGGCGAGCCCGGCGGGGAGCGTGCGGTTCGCGCTCGGCGACGGGCTGGAAGCGACGGGTGCGACAGAAGTCGGCGTCGCGCCGGTCCCGCCGGGCGAGGACGTCGTCGCGGCGGTCGAGGCGCGCGTCGTCGGAGCGTGGCGAGACGGAACCGGGATCGCGGTCGGTGCGGCGCTGCACGTGGGCGGCGGCGGAACGAACGGGGCGATCGACGATCGCGTGCTGCGGACGAACGACTGCGAGGTGATCGTGCGCAGCCGGGCCGTGCTCGACGGCGCGGCGAGCGGGACGTTCGTCGAAGCGCTCGGTCCTGAACGCGTGCGCGTTCGCGCGGTGATCACCAACGAAGGCGACGGGCCGGCGTTCGGGCTGCGCATCGCCGTACCGGCGCCCATCGGGTGCGTGGCGGTGTCCGATGATGATGCGGCGCGCGACGTGGAGCGGCTCGATCCGGGTGAGCGTGCGGAGCTCGCGTTAGAGGCGCGCATCGTCGAACCGGTCCGTGAGGTGCTCGCCGACGACGGTGAGGTGCGGTGCGCCAACGGGGTTCACGTGACGTTGCCGGCGCGCGATGGGGTCGTTTTGCGGCCCGTTCTCGCAGCGCCGCGCGCGGAAGCCCGCGTGGGGCGGCGGCGTGTCGACCTCGCGGTGGATCTCGTCAACGACGGCTGGGTGGACGCGCGCGATGTCTGCTTGCGCATCGTGATGCCTCGCGAGCTGCGGGGCTTGGAATGCAGCGTGGTCGTCGATGGCGTTCCGGTGACGGGGCGCGGCGGGCGGATTGCGCGACCGCGAGCGTCCAAGCCGGCGCGGCGTCCGGGGTGCGGTCCTGAAACGCGCGCCGTAGGCAGCGTGGAACGGGACGGTGATGCGCACGTCGTCCTGGTGGCGATGGTACCGGCACGCGGAAGCACACAGGTGGCGTTCGCGGCAGCGTTTCCGGCGGACTATGCCGGCGGGACGATCACCGTTGCGGCGGGCGAGCACATCGTGGAGATTCCGTTCGCGGTCGAGCCCGTGCGTGACGTCCGGGTTCGTGTCGTCGAGGTGCCGCGCGCTGCGTCGCCCGCGGAATGCGTTCGCGTCGGCTTTCGGGTCGTGAACGCGGGCGATGTCGCGGAGCGGCTTTCGTTCGAACTGTCGGGACCGTTGCGGTTCGCCGATGACGTGCGGCCGCGGACGCTGCCGGCCGGCACGTGGGCCGTCGTCGATGCTCCGGTGCGCGTGCCGGACGAGGCCGTCCACGACGACATCGTCTGCGCAGCATTCGCCGTCTCTGACGCAAGCGGCGAACGCGGGCGGGACGAGTTCCGGCTGCGCATCCGCGACCGCGCGCGTCTGTTCGCTGAGGCGGATCCTTCCGGAACTGCGGAGTCCGTCGGAATAGCGGAGCCGATGGGGGAATCGGTCTCGGCAGCGGTGCACGCCCCGGAACGCGTGCTCGACGGTGCGCCGTTCAGCGTGCGGTTGGACATCGACGTCCAGGCAGGTGTCGAAACGCTGCGGATTCGTGTCCCCGCGTCGCCGAGCTGCAGCTACATCGCCGGGTCCGCTTCGCTCGACGGGCGTTCGCTTCTCGACGGGCCCGGCGATGGGCCGGAGCGATCGCCGTTCGGCGGCGACGGCGTGGTCCTGCGCAGTGTTCCTGCGGCGACGCGCATCGCGCTGGGCTGGCGGATGGTCGCCGATGCCCGGGCGCACGACGTTCCGCTCATGGTGACCGCGGACGTCGACGCCGACGGCGACGTGCGCAGGATCGAGTCCGACAGCGTGACCGTCGGTGCACGCGATAGCTTCTCGGTCCGGCCTCAGGGATTGCCCTATCACATCGAGTCGTGCGCCATCGATCCGAACGCGGAGCCGGCATGCGCGATCGATCCGAACGCAGAGCGGGCGCTTCTGACGCCGACGGCAACGGTCCCGGTTTTGATGGACGTTGCCACCGCCGGGCTGGGAGCGTTCATGCCTGTCGAGTTCGAGCTGCGTCCCGACGATGATCGGCGCATCGAACCCACCAGTAGACCGGAGTACGAGGGCAGTTACGCACAGGACAACCGCTTCGACGACGACGCCCCAATCGACGACCCGACCCAAACGGTGCCGACGAATGTGGCCGACGCATTTTCCTTGCGGCTCGACCGCGGGCGTCTCGACGAGCTCGCGCGGTTGATCGACGTGACGCCGCGCGAGGGTCTCGTCACGCACCTGTTCGCGCTGCGCTTCTTCTTCCCCGACTCGGTGCCCGGTCCGGATGACGTGCTCGAGCGCGCGCTCGGCGCTGTGCGCGCGGCGCTGTACGACACCTTCGACCGCCTGTACGTGAAGCTGCGCATCCCGGGGTTCGACCTCACCTCCGACGATCTCGACGATGCGCCGCTGCGGCGGGCACTCATCGCGCTGTTCGAACGGCTTGCCGAGCGCGTCAGCGAGGCGCCTCCGTACGAAAGCGCTTGCGCGGTGCTCACGCAGCGCCGCATCGAAGAGCTCAGGGCGCCGCTGCCCGAGGCGTCGTACGGAGCGCCGAGCGTTCTGCGGGCGCTGATCGCGCTGCTGCCGAGCCGGTGCGCCGACGACGCTGCGTTTGCCGATGCGCTGCGGCGATGTGCGCGAGCGCTGGACGACGCGTTGAGCTGCTACGACGGTTTGCCGCTGGAGATCTTCGACGACGCGCTGGCGCACCGTACGGATCCGGCGCTGGAGCGTGCGCGCGACGAGGTGCTCGGCGCGCTCCGCCCGCATCTGCGACGGCCCGTGGTCGCATGATGACGGCGCAGTTGCCTACGCTGCTTGCGGTGCTCGGCACGGTGCTGATGGCAATCGTCATCTTCGCGCCCGCGCCCATGCGACCGACCGTGACGGCATCGTGCGCGCCGCCGGTCGATCCACTGCCACAGCAATTCCGCAGTTGGGAACCGATCGACTTCGCCGTGCCGATGCACGAGCCGGATCCGGTCGACCGCATTCCGTCATGGCCCGCGCTGTTCGACGCGCGCGCCTCCGGCTGCGACGCGGAGGCCCGGCACGCGCTCGCCGCCGCGCTGGGAGCGGTGCGAACGCCGTGGGCCGCGGCGATTCTGCAACGCGCGCTCGACGACGAGGTCGACGAGACGGTGCGCGGTGCGCTCGACGCGGCCCTCAGACTCTGCCGAACATCGGCGCGACGAGATCCGGCGTGACCCCGGCGCCTGTGCCGACCGCGTTCGCGCGACCAACGCGAACGCGGCGACACTGCAGAACGCGACACAGACGATCAGCCTATCGAAAAACCGATCCCGGTCAGGGCACGCTGCGTTCGCGTTCCCGAATATCGCGGTTCCGGTCGGATCGAGCTCGCTGACACTTCAGCTGGTGGGGATGCGCATCGACGGGCGCTCGGCCACGATACCCGACCCCGATCAACGTCACCGGAAACTGACAGGCGCCAGGCCTGGCCGCACCGTGATCCTGCGCCCGAACACCGCGCTGTGCGGACGCGACGCGCGTAGCACGCTACCGCGGGCAGCGCGTTCGCCTCGTAAACGCTCGCACCGCTTGACGGCACGACGTCCCGTTCGTATTATGGGTGCAAGAGAAGTTCGTAGGTACACACACCGGAACTTTTGGCGCTAGGCGACTGCGCGAAATCCCTCCGGCTGCGGGTGGTCGGCGATACTCTCGAATCACCGACTCTGAGAGTGAGGGTGCTCCTTGTCGCCTTTGCGTCGCGCGACTCTCGTCGCGCTTCTTTCAACATGCCTGATTGACGAATCTGCGGCCAGGCTGACGATGCCTGCGAACGCTGCGGCGCTCGGGGTACAGGCGTCGCGCGTCTTTGCGGTCCGGAAAGTGGACCTTCGATCGCTGCCGCTTCACGCGCCACCGCAAAGGCCTGAGGCGCGTCGATACCCTCATTCTGTCTCGCCGTTTTCAGCGCCCGAACCCGCACGGCTGCCGCCCTATCGGGCGCGGCACGATATCGATCCGCTTTCAGTGCGTCTGTTTCAGGGTCACCATGTCGGCGTTCCGAGACGCGGCGAAACGCAACGAACGCCGTCTACGGCGAGGGCCAGCGTTAGTATTACGGCGCGCACTGACTTGGGCGCCACCGCGGTGCGACGAGCAGCCTCGGTATCAGGTAACGCGCCCGGCACGACGGGTCAGTACCCTTGGCAGAGCTTCGAAGGTCACAGGGCGTTCGCCGCTATGGGAAATGCGCTCGTCAATGTCGCGAACGGCAATCTGTTGCTGCAAACCACGGACCTTGCGATACCGCATTTCGGCTTGGACTTGGTGGTAGATCGCGAATACAACTCGACCTCGCAATACGATGTCAATGATTCCGACGGCTCTCAGCCATCCGTCTTCGGAAACGGTTGGACGTCGAGCTTGGACGCGCATATCGCGCTCAACGCGTCGGGAGGCATCTCGATCTTTGACGGCAAGGGAACGCGATGGGACTACGCGCCGGATGGATCTGGCGGATGGATTCTACCGCCGGGCCAGTACGGCAGACTTTGGTACAGCGCCTCGAACGCGGAGTACTACTGGACCTTCAAAGATGGAATGGTATACCAATTTCGTTCGCCAACGTGCTCGGTGGCAGCCGTGTGCGGTCGGATCCACTATATCTACGCCCGAAACAACAACCAATATCTGCACTACGCGTATGGCTTTTCGTCAACGGACAACGCGTTTTCGCACATGTCTGCAATCACCGTTACGACCGAGGCCGGACTGCAGCTTTACTGTTTCATAAACTCGATCAGCGGTCATCCTCTGGTGACGCAGATCGCTCCGTACAATACCACGACTGGAGCGTGGCAGACTACTAGCTCGGTCAATTACACGTATGATTCAGCGGGCAATCTCGTCTCCTATTCCGCGGCAGCAAACAACGACGCAGGCACCTCGCCGGTCATCGGCTACAACTACTATCCCGGCGGGCATTTGCTCTACCAGGTCACCAGTCCGCTGTACGCCAACGGTCACGGCGCTTACATCCAATTTTTGTACAACGCGGGCGCGGTATCCGAAGTGGACGAATACGCCGAGGTCAACCCGACACTTTCGGACGGCGTATCGACCGGCCCGATCCAATCCGGCGCAACGGGTGTAGTGCGCTATAACGCTATTCAGTACCAGTATAGCGCGGGCACGACCTCCATCACCGACAGCGACGGCCATCAGCGCCGCTATCAAATCAATGCAGACGGTACGACGGCTTCCCGATCGGTTTACACCGGGAGCACTTGGCTCACCACCTCGAAGGTCTGGGACGCGAATCACAATACCATTTCAGTGACGGATGCGCGCGTCGCGCGAACGGACTTCGAGTACGACTCGTTCGGAAACATCGTCACGCAGGCGGCCCCAAGCACCACGGCCTACTCCGGCGGAAGCCATAGCCCGACGACCATGCGAGCAACCACACGGGCCGTGTATGACGCCTACAACAACGTCGTGGCGATCTGCGGTCCGGCGTGGAATCACGCGCACAACTCCGACTATGGTGCCGCCAACAACTGCGCGGCGGGTGCCGCGGGCGTCACTACGTTTACGTGGCAGTGGGTCGAGACCGAACAGAACAGCCGGCTGCAGACGATGACGGATCCGAACAACTACCACTATACCTGGTCGTACGACCCATCGGCTCAGGGCGGTACCGACTATAGCCTTCCGACGGAGATCAAAGGCGACGTGGTGGCACAGCCGCAAAGCCCGACTCAGAGCGCCGTCACGCCCGACCAGCAAATGAGCTACGACGCATACGGAAACATGATCTGCTATAACGACGGCGTCGGCGTGACCGCGTTCGTCTACGACGCCATGAACCGGCTCACGCGGAAATCCGACCCGGATGACAATCTGTCCGCGTGTGGGCGAACGCCGGGGACGTACCAGACGTCGTTGTTCAAAAGCTATTATCCGAATGGACAAGTAAAAGCGCTCGGCGCCGCGGTGCCGCATGCCGCTGCGCAAGACGACGCCTTTACCTATGATCGTGACGGAAATGAAGTCACATCGACGAATTACGAGAACAACCGGGCAAATCTGACGACGAAATTCTACGACGGCGCAGACCGTTTGGTGGAGGTGGCGCTTCCGCATACCACTGCTGCCGATCCGGTTCCAGACGCGCTCGCCACGCAGTGGATCACTCGCTACCAATTCGACAACACCGGAGGACAAGCGCTCTCGGAGCCGGGCATCCCCGGTACGTTTAATGCGTTCGGAAACTTGTACAAGATCCAAGAGTATCAATTCAACCAGTTCTCCGACATCAAGGTCGTGACGTACGATCCGGCGGATCGGTCGCTGGCGTCGTATGCCCACGTTCCGGGAACTGTTCCGGGCTTGGGAACCAGTCCGTGGCGCAGCCAGTCCAACGCGTACGACCTCGGAGCGCCGGGCCGGCTGACGTGGGTCTCCGACTCCGGCGGAAATAGTGAGCACATTGCGTACGATACGGCGGGCCGCGTGGCGTCAGTCCAATTCACGTCTGCGCAGACGGCAACGCCCTCGCGAACATACGGTTACGACGAAGAGGGTCGAGTCGCTCTCACCCGTTCGGGAACGTGGGGCGACGAATGGAGTATCTACGATCCGTACACCGGACGTCTGCTGAGCCGAACGGAGGGGAATCAGGGCGGCGTCACCTCACCAGGAACGTTTTCTTACACTTATCTGGCGGACGGCCGGCTGCGAGGGACCTCGTTCAGCGGCTCTGCGTTTTCGAGTCCGCTCCGCGACCAATGGTATAACGCAAACGGTTCCGTGGCCGGGGAGCACTTCTACAATCAAATGGGGACGGTTCTCGACACGGTGACCACGACGACCACGGTAGGAGGCCGCCTGCTGAACCAGAGTGATACCTGGTATGCCAACGCGCGAAGCGTCAGCCTCGACGGCTGGGGACGTCCGCAGACGATCGCGATGCCGTCCGGAAGCTATTCGAACATTACCTACGATAACAACGGAAACGTCGCCGGATTCATCGCGATGAGCGGCCATGCGCTGACCAATACCTATAACGGCCGAAACGAGCTTACGAGCTCCGCGTGGACGACCTCGGTCGGCACGATCGACGTAAATTATCCGAACTCGCGCGCACACGGAGCGAACGGCGTGATGCTCCACGATACGTACCAGTGCACGAATACAACGCCGAGGCAGTGCGGATGGACCGACAACGCAGACGCTCCCGATCTTTTGGGCGGAGCGATCACGTCGTCCGATCCGGCGGCGTTCACCGGAACTCCGGACTTTCCCGCAACGTTCAGCTATGACGCAGCCGGTAGGCTCAGTCAAAATACACAAACGTTCCAGGCTGGCCTCGGGCAATACGTTGGTACCGCGAACAAGACGTACGACGCGGAGGACCGCTTGACGAGCGATGCTTACTCCGATTGGAGCAACCAGACTAACGGCGTGTGCGGGGCGCGCACGACGCCATCCTCGCCAAGCGCTTCGTTCACGTACACGTATGACTGGGGAGCCAACGGCCATCCGGTCCGCTTCCACGACAGCAGACTAGGAACGACCGAAACGCTTCATTGGGATGGCGATCAATTGGCGTTTACGACCAGTGCTTCAGGACAGCTGGACGACCTGAAGTACGGAAACGACGCGGATCTGACACCGCTCGACACGTCATATCGAGGTCTCACCGTTTGGGACAGAGACCCGTTCGGGGCGATCGCGTCGTCTCACAACAGCACAGGGCATGCGACGTGGACGGCGGCCGGTTCCGCTCATAACGGCTGCGCTCTTCGCGATGCTCCGCCGGATTCGCAAGGATTCCAAGGTCCGGCCTCGTTCGGCTGGACGTCCGGTGTGGCGTATCGCTACAAGTACAACGGTCTCCTCGTCAACCTCGCCAGCGACGGCTTCTCGGACGATTTTAACAAGATTAACGGTGTTCGAACGCTAACCGACTCGAACTCTTCGTGGACCGTGCCGGACACGTTCGCCGGCGTACCGTCTGCGCCGGCGACGCAGAAGAGCTACGTCTATGCGGCCGACAATCCGGCGTCCAATGAGGATCCGTCGGGTTTCCTCTCCGCGAGTCAGCAAGCGCAGATGGGCGCCTACTTCCGGGCGTACCAATTCGGCGGCGGCCATTTCGACTGCACGGCCTTCGTGGTGCAAGCATACGCGCAAGGGATCCACATCGACTTGCGTAGTCTTGTCTCGGAGGACTACTATGGCCCGCGCGGCCCACTTTCAGCGTTGGAGAAGGGCTACGACCTCAACGGTTATCGCAGCGGACATCCCGAGCTTTGGGTTCCGAATCTGCACCAATACTTTCAGCGCATGGGAGAACTGCATGCTTGGCAGGGCAACAACGGTGGAAGCCAGGTCGCGGACGTCTTGTTCGTCGGCCCTGCTCGAACCTCGGCAGGAGTCACCTGGATCGACATCGATCACCTTGCGGTCGTCATGTCCGTCGATAGCAGCGGACGGATCACCAAGATCGCCGAAGGCACCGGAGATGGCGGGACGAAAGTGAGAACGTGGGCTGAGTTCGTGAAAGCCATGGAAGAGCAGCATTTGGCGATCGCGGATTATGCTCGCGTCGAACTTCAGTTCGCGATGCTGGTCGCCGCATCGTACCGAGCGTCACAACTGACGAGCGATGAGGATCCGTATGCGTGGACAAATGCGCATTAGCGGCTTAGCACGCGGCATGAGGTCTCAACTGCAGGCCGTTGCGCTTCTCGCGTCGAGCGCGCTCTTCGGTGCCGGGCCTGCGGCTCCGCAGTACGAAGTGTGGGCGTATTCCAACTCGAGTGAGCACAACTTTGCCTCTTTGACATACGAATATGATCGGCGGTGGCGGGAATTGCGGGCTGTCCCGGATGAGATCGTCTCCGCGCGGCAATCCGCGTATCGAATACATCTTTTTGGGTCGAACCGTCAGGGTTTTATGTCGGTGAACGGCGTTCGCTCAAAGGCACCCTGTACCGGGAATGAGCTGCGATGGGCGATTTCGCCCTTGGCGAAATACTACGCGTGCGCCGACAATGAATACCCGCACACACGGATCCTCATCTTTCTGAGCTCCGACAATCGCCTCGTGCGCACGGTTCAGTCACCTACGGCCTGGGTCGCGAACCGCCATTCGATCGCCTTCATCGATGACGATCGGTTGGTATTCGCGAGTGTCGATGACGAATGCCCGCAGGAACCGAAGCCGCACCTTGGCTTCTCGATGATGGAGGTCTCCGTCACGCACGGGGCGGGTGCCCCGTCACTTCTTCAGCGATGCGTGGCCGGTATTGTCGCGGGTACGCACCGCGTCGGATTCGTCCGACGTCGGAACAGTGAATACACGCTCGATGGAACTCACTGGACGAGTGGAAGCCTCTACGGTTTCGATGAAGCGGATACTCCAATTACAGACGACCACGCCCTCGTCCAGGGCTTCAAATCGCGCCACCCCGACTTCTTTATCGTGACCATCGATTTAGGATTGGTTGACGGTCGCCGGTAGGACGGTGCCTCGCCTGCGCGAGAATCGGGCTACGCCGCGACCGCCGTCGTGGTGCTGCAAGCTGACGGGCTGGGAAGCTAGCGGCCGTAGAGGCCGACGACTTCGCCTTGCGCGAGCACGTGGCCGCGGATCATGAAGCGGAACTTCGCGTAGGTCGTGGTCTCGTCGACGCCGAGCTTGTCCATGTCGAGCGCGTAGACCGTCAGATGATAGTGGTGCGGCGCGTCGCCGGGCGGTGGGCAGGGGCCGCCGTACGCGTTGAAGCCGAAGTCGGTGAAGCCGTGCGTCGCGCCGACGCCGGCGTCTTTCTTGGCGCCCGCGCCGCCGTCGAGCTGCGTCGCACTCGCCGGGATATCGAACAGCACCCAATGGACGAAGCCGACCGTCGTCGGCGCGTCCGGGTCGTACATCGTGACCGCGAAGGACTTGGTTCCGGCGGGCGCGCCGGACCACGCCAGGTCGGGGCTGCGGTTGTTCCCGGTGCAGCCCATCCCGTCGAACACCGCGCTCTGCGGAATCGTTTGCCCGTCACTGAACACCGAGCTCGTGACGGCCAGCGTGCCTTGCGTCTCCATGCCGCCGAGTGTACCCCGAAACCGCGCGCGGGACCTGGAGTAGAACCGTGCATGGCAACCGTCCGCATCGAAGACCGCACGCTGCACGTCGAGCTGCGCGGCTGGGACGTGATCTGGGCCGTCCACGGCTCCTTCGCGATCCCGCTCGACAACGTCGCCGGCGCGACGACCGACAAACCGCCAAGGTTTTTCGAGAGCCTCAAGCTGATCGGGACGGGCTCGTTCTCGCCGCTCCCGGTCAAGATGGCCGGGACGTTCCTGTACCACGGCGAGGTCGTGTTCTTCGACTACCGGGCGGAAGACAACGTCCTCGTGGTCGACCTCAAGCCGGGCACCTCTAAGTACAAGCACCTCTTCGTGCACGTCGACGAGCCCGACACCCCGGCGGAAGCGGCCGCGCGCATCAACGCCGCGCTGGGCGCCCCGAGCGGCTCGGCGTGACCGCGCGGTTCGTAAACGGCGCGTAAAGCGCGCCGTCTCGAGCAGCGGGCGCTGTGTGTGACGGCGGTCAAAGAACCGTAAGATTTCGGCGTACAGAGCAGGTAGCGACCCGGTAGCTTGCTATCATGGGAAGCAAAGATGCAGCTCTTCGACTCGTTCTTCGGGCGTCGCGAACAGCGCTGGTTCGAGAACGGCGCCGCCGGCGCGCGCCACGGCAAGTTCCAGGCCTACGCGGTCAGCGACGGGCGGAAGATCCCCGTGCTCGGGACCGCGGTCGCGCGCGCGGGCCTCGCGTTCGTCTCGCCGCGCGCGCTGGCGGAGACCGAGCTGCAGCTGACGTTCACGATCCGCGAGCGCACCATCCCGAGCCGCGTGCACGTCGAGCAGAGTGACGCGATGCAGGCGCCCGAGCGCGTGGTGCACCGCTACTTCTGCACCTTCACCGCGATCGCGGCCGACGACTGGGACGCGGTCGTGCGCTACGTCGAGAACAAGCCCGAGCCGCAGAAGATCGTCATCCCCAAGCGCTCCGACGACGAGTTCCGCTCGCTGCCCGTCGCGGTCCAGAGCGCGATCGTCGAGGAGCTCGTGCGCATCAAGCGGCTGCAGCCGCCCGCGCCCGGCACCGTGCCGCTGATCCGCATGGTCGCCGGCGTCTTCGCGATCTCGGCAACGGCCGCACCGCGCAGGACGTGCTGATCCACAGCCGCATGAAGATCGCCGACCAGATGCACGCCTTCGACACGCGCTTCCGCGTGCTGTCGGCGCAGCGCGTGGAGCTGATCGCGTAGCCGCATCCCGAGAGGGCGGCTCAGTGGACGCGCAACACCTCGCTGATGCGGGTTCCGTCCCACACCATGCGCCAATCGTCGCGCTTCTCCATATGCGCAACCGTATTGGGAACGAAAATCCCGAGACACGTTCCGCTCGGTCGACGCACGCTCGAGTACAGGACACCCGCCTCCCCGGAACGGTGCATGTGCGCGCCGAACGTGCGCGCGGCTGAATAGTCATCCGGATCGTAGATGCTGCGATCGTGAGCGCGAAGATCCACCAGCGCGGTATCGACCCAAAACGCCCACAGCGCGAGCACGATCGCCGTGCCGGTCGGCGCGCGGGTCGCGCGCAGCCGGCGCGCTTGGTGGTGCGCGACCTCGGCGGCGGCCGTGTCTTCGTGCTCCCCGCCGTACAGGACGCCGTACCGGCCGCTCGAAAACCGGCTTTCGCCCGGACACAGAAACGGCATCATCACGGCTGCCGCACTCGGCCCACGATATTGGATTGCGGGGGGCAACGCCGCGAAAGCAGCCGCGGCGTCACGCATGCGCGGGTCGGTCAATCCGAGCGTTTCGAGCAGTGACTCCAGGTCATCGGGATCGCCGTCGACGAGCGACACGAGCGCTGCAAGCTCGAGCCCGGGCCGGGCCGATAGTCGCAGCGCGGGAGCGAAGGGCTGAGCCCTTACCAGCCCACTCGCCATTCGTCGACGTAGTGCCGCACGTACGCGAGATCGCCCACGTTGCCGGCCAGCATTCGCTGCAACGGAGACCCATCGCCGAAATCAGCGTTCGCCCGGTGCACCCAGGTATCGGCGAGAGGCGACTCAGCCAGGATCGCGTGAAGTCCGGCGTAGATTCCGAGGACGTAGGAAATCCGCTCGAGCTGATCTCGGGTGAGCTCAGCGCTTTCGGCGTTTCCCTTCCACCGGTCGACCGAGCGATCGCTTGCCGCAAGCAGCGTGGCGCTCTGCGCTCGGCTGAGCTTCCAAAGCTCGGCGATCCGGAAAAACGCGCGAATCGCGGTCGCGGCCTGCTTCCGCACCGGGCGCAGTTCGCGCAGCTCGGTTGCCGGCTGGGTCTCGACTGAGTCTCTGAGCATGACTGTTGTCTGTATTATATCGGATAACGCGTCACGTGTCTAGGCGGAAGCCTGCTTGCTCGCTACCCTTTGACTTGCTGCGGTCCGGTCGGCGAGGCTCAGAAGGACGAGAAGATTCCGATTCTCGAGCGGGTGAACTCGGTCAGCCAGAGGTTGTGGTCGGGGCCGAACGCGAGGCTCGTCGTGTTGCAGTCCGCGATCGCGTAGCTGGTGATCGAGCCGGTCGCGGTCGCGTGGCCGATGCGGCACAGCGTCTCGTCGGCGGGCGGGACGTGGCCGTAGGTGAACCAGTACGTTCCGTCCGGCGCGGCGACGATCTTGTAGGCGTTGTCACCGTAGGTCGGAATCGCGAACTCCGTCACGGCGCCGGCGGGCGTGACGTTGCCGACCTTTCCGGCGCGATCGGTGAACCAGACGTTGCCGTCCGATCCCGCCGTGAGCGACGTGACGGCGCCGCTCGTCGCGAACGCGCTGACGAGCCCGTCCGAAAGCCGGATGCGGGCGACCGCGCCGGCGGTGCCGACCCAGATGTTGTTGTCGGGCCCCGTCACGACCGCATTCGCGTTCGTTGCGAGGGCGTACGTCCTCACGAGCGCGCCGGTGGCGGGCGTCACGGCGTAGACGGCCGGGTTGCCGGCGTCGGCGACGTAGAGGTTTCCGTCGGCGCCGAACGCCAGACCGGCCGGATCGACCGCCGCGGCGCCGGAGGCGGCGATCGCGAACTCGGTCACGCTGCCGTCGGTCGCGATGCGGCCGTACTGCGGTCCGGGACCCATCTCGCCGAACCACAACGCGCCGTCGGGTCCCGCGACGATCCTGGTCGGAATGCTCGAAATCGCGTACTCCGCGGTGGCGCCGGTTGCGCTGATCCGCCCGATCTTGGCGTCGGAGCCTTCCGCGAACCACAGCGCTCCGTCCGCACCCTGCGCGATGTCTCGCGGCGCGATGGTCTTCTGCGAGCCGTCGGAGTTCTGCAGCGCGTACTCCTTGGTGACGTTGGCCGGCTCGAAGACCCGCGTTTGCTGGACGGTGTCGCCTTGCACGACGGCGGTGAGCGTCGCGGAGATCTTCGGCGTTCCGTTGTACGCGATCTTCACGTCGTCGTTCGGAGACGTGACCGTCGTCTCGGACAGCGACGTCGAACCTGACGAGTCCGTCAGGGTGAGCTTGATCGGCGGATCGTACGCACCCGGGCCGACGATCGTGTACCCGGCCGCGTCCACCGCGGCGATGTTCACCGTCGTCTGCGACGGCGCGCCGATGAGCGCGTTCGGCGGGCCGAACGAGAGTGCGATGACGTGCACCGGGGCGGCGTCGAACGTGACGTTGACGGCGTTCGCCTGGTTCGCGATGATGGTCTGCGTCGTCTTGCCCGCGGAGAGCACGTTGCCGTCGGCGTTGTAGCCGTCGTAGAGCGTGACGGTGAACGTGTCGGTGGCGACCGGGACGTCGATGCTCTTCGAGCACGCGCCGAACGAGCACCGGATCAGGGTCGTCGTCGACGGCAGGCCCGGGGAGCTGACGTCGACGCGCGCCGACTGGGTGCCGGCGGAGACGTATCGCGGGCTGCGTTTGCTCGAGCTGGGCGCTTTGGACGGCTCGATGTGAAAGGCGACGCTCGCCGTCTGCACGCGCGCGCTCGGCACGCTGTGCGACACCGTACCGGAACCGCCGCAGCCGGCCACGAGCGCGGTGAGGACGAGAGCCGTTCCGCGCATCCGCAGCATGCTACTGTCCCCCGATGGTGGTGGTGGTGACGGAGATCGGTACGGCGACGGTGCCGTTGCGGTCGTCGGTGATGATGACGTTGCACAGGCCCGGACCGATCGGATAGACGGTGAAGTAGCTCGGGACCCACTGGTCCACGATCGCGATCAAGGCGCACGTACCGGCATCGAAGGTGAAGGATCCGGAATAGCCGCGTTCCGTGACGTGGAACCCCTTCTCGGAGTTCAGCGCGGTCGTCGTGAACGCGAGCGAGGACGGCGATGCGACGGGCGTCGGCCAGGGCGTCGGCGTCGCGATCGGCGTCGGTGTCGGGATCGGCGTCGGGGTGACGATCGGCAGCGTCGGTGTCGGGATCGGCGTCGGGGTGACGATCGGCAGCGTCGGCGTCGGGATCGGCGTCGGGGTGACGACCGGCAGCGTCGGCGTCGCGATCGGCGTCGGGGTGACGACCGGGAGGGTCGGCAGGACGCTCGGCGCGGTTGTCGGCGCGGGGCTGTCGGTCGCAGCCGGCGTCGGCGTCGGAACCGGCGTGTCGGTCGGAGCCGGCGGCTCGGGCAGCATGATCACCTGGGAAGCCGCGAAGTTGTAGAAATAGCGCGGGTTCATCGTGTACGTGCCGCTCTGCGCCGGGTCCGGATAGTAGTAGAGGAACGCGTTCAGCGCGAAATCGTAGACGTACGGAAACGCCGACGAGCGCGCCGTATACCACCAGTGCGCGCTCGCGAAGTCGTACAGGTACACGCCGCCGCGGCCGTCGTTCGCATCCGCGACGTATTCGTAGCCGAGGTTCGCATGATGGATGTAGTTCGCGTCCGGCAAGTACGTGTACGATCCGAAGCTCACGCCGTTGGGAAGCGTCAAGGAGTACGTCCCGTTCGCCTGCGCGGTTTCGCCGGCGAAGAACGCCGCGCGCGGCGGTGTGGATGCCGGCGCGGCGCCGCTCGGTGACGGCTTCGCGGGCGTGGCGAACGACGGTTTCGGCGGCACGGCGAACGACGGCTTCGCCGGTACCGCGAACGCCGGCGCCGTCGCTACCGCTGCGGTGCGCGGCGCGGGAACCGGGCTGCTGCCGCCGCCGCCTCCGCACCCGACGACGACGACGGCTAGTGCGAGCAGTGCGCTCACACGGCGAATGACCGTCTTCATCGTCGTCCCCCCACGCGGCAGAGTCTTGGATCAGCAGCAGAACAGATCAGCAGTCGAGCGCATTCTCGGCGCACTCTCGACTGTGGGCTGATTCGCTGATGGAACGCATCTCTCCGCCGAAGCGTCGTGCGCGGAGTGCGCGCTTCCGTCCAGCGTCCGCTGCGCGTTGTAAGCCGGCTTACAGACAGGATGTCGACGTCGTCGTTCGTACCTGCGGCGCGGCGCCGAACGGGCTCCGTGCACGCTCGCGTAGCCGGGACACCGCGCACCCGGCTATGCGTGGTCGACGAATCAGACCTTCGCCGGCGCGGGCGCCGCGGCGAGCGCGCCCAGCAGCTTGCCGCCGATCGGCGAGCCCAGGCCCGTACACGCATCCCAGCCGTGCTGGGCGTGGAAACCCGCGACGCCGAACGCGCCGTTCTCGCCGGCGATGATGTCCTTGAGCGCGGCGGCGTTGTGATAGAGCACCGGCGCGAGGAACGGCGGTTTGCCGTGGAGATGCTGCGCGAGCAGCGCGGTGAGCGCTGCCCACAGCGGCGCGACCGCGCTGGTTCCGCCGCTCACGCCGTCCTGGTGATTCGTGCGGACTTTGATCCCCGAGTTCGGATCGGCGTCGCCGCTGACGTCCGGGACACCGCGTTTGGTGAGCCGCACGCCGCCTTCCGCGCTGAGACCGTTTTGCCAGCTCGGTACGGTGAAATGCGCGCTCGCCCCGCCGCCGGTCGCCCAGCCGTTGTGGTTGTTCCACACGGTCTCGTTGGTGATGTGCGTACCGCTCGTCTGGATGTTGGTCCCGCCGCAGGCGATGATGTGCGGCGCCGACGCCGGGAAGTCGACGTGCCGGTGTCCGTCGACGCCGGGCAGCGACTGGTCCGGCGAACCGTGATCTCCCGAGGCGGCGAAGACGTTGACGTGAAGCGCCGCGGCGCTCTGCGCGAGCGTCTCCCAGGCGTTCATCGTTTGCGACGACCAGAACACTTCGGCACCGCCCCAGCTTATCGACACGGCCGTCGTCGCCGGGTCGTGGACCGCTCGCGAGACCGCGTCGTAGAACGCGGCGTCGCTGTTCTCGGCGAAGTACACTACGATGCGCGCGCCGGGCGCGATCGCGCCGACGACCTCGACGTCGAGCATCACTTCACCGTCGGAGTCGGGATCGGCGCCGTAGGGAACCGGCTTCCCGGGCGAAACGGCGACGCGGCGCACGTTCGGCATCGGCGTCCCGGCTTCGCTGAAATACCTGCGCAAGTCGCCCTCGTCGTAGTTTCCGCCGAGCTCGATCAGCGCGATCGTCTGCCCGGCGCCGTCGCCCGACGGAAAGGCGTAGAGACGGGCGAGCTGGTTGGGAAAGTAGCTCGTCGCCGGCGCGGCGCGCGGAGCGACGCGCGGGCGCGCCACCGGCCGGCTGTCGAGACCCAGCACGGCCTCGACCTGCGACGCGATGTCCGGCGGCAGCAGCACCGCCCCGTCGCGGCCGCGGAACCGGGAGCTGTCGCGCTCGAACTCGTTCAGCGTCACGCCGAACGCGCGCTCCGCGGCTGCGACCGGACCGCTGAGCTGCACGACGCGCCGCTTCGCGTCGACGTTCGTCACGTCGAGGCCCTGGCTGCGGGCGTAGTCGGTCACCGCCAAGATCGCGTCGTCGTGTGCGCCGTACGCGTCGGCGTAGGTGTCGTGGTGCGCGGCGACCCCGTCCGCGGGTAGAGGCGCCGGCGGCCGGTCGGGCGCTTCGGGCAGCGACGCCTTGGGGTGGAGAACGACCGTGACGTTCACCGTGTCGGCCGGTGACGCCGGTCCGACCGGCACCGCGCCGGCGACGGGCGACCGCTCGCTGCCCGGCACGGGCACGAACGCGGAGCGCGGATATGGCGACATGGAGTCGGCCATGGGGTACCTCTTCTCCCCGCTTTGGGGGTCCGAGCGCTTCTTCGCGTCTGAATGCTTGTCCTGCTTGGCTAGCCAGGTATTCCTCGGGGAACTGCGGAGCGGCGCGGCACGTGCTGCCGCGCGCCGCTGGACCAGGGCGTTTGAGGAAGGCTCTTGGCGTGCCGGCGGCGCGGCTATGCGGTTGCGGTTGCGGTTGCGGGCGGCGGGCGGCGGAGCACGACGCCGTCTCGGTCGGTCAGCCGCGTCGCGGCGCCGCTGCGGACCAGGTCGGCGATCGCGGTCTCGACGTCGGCGCGCGAGGCTCCGCCGGTGGCGCCGCGGGTCTGCAGCGCGGTGTCGACCAGCATCAGCGCTCCGTCCACCGTGAGGACCGGCGCGTCGGCGGCGCCGACGCGGCCGACCAGCGCCTTCTGCGCGTTCCAGGCCGTCTCGTGCAGCAGCGACGCGATGACCGCCAGGCGCTTCTCCTCGCCGTGCTGGCGCGACCACGCGAGGTCGGTGAGGCGGTCCTCGACGACGCCGGCGGCGAAGAGCTCGCGGCATTCCAGCGGGTCGACCGCGAGGTGCAGCGCGCTCACCACGTCGTTGACGGACCAGACCGACACCGCGTGGTTCTTCATCTCGTTCTCGAAGACGCCGTCGACGGAGAACGCCGGGCCGACGAGGACCGCGTACTGCGCGTGGTAGGCGTCGCGGAAGCGCGCGGGCTCTTCGAGGCGCGGCGCGTTGACGGTGGTGTCGGCGTGCGCGGTCTTGCACTCGAGGATCGCGCGGTACGCGAGCGGGCCGAGCGGTGCGTCGAGCAGGCCGTCCGGCGTGCCGATGCCGCCGACGTGCGTCGCGACGAAGCCCAGCGCGGCGAACGCGTCGCACACGGCCTTCTCGAAGGCGTCCGGCGCCTGCGCGGTCGACGTCGCGTGCAGGCGGTTCGCGAGCGCGTCGAGCTGCGCGGCGGTGAGCCACGGGCGGCGCGCGGGCGGTTCGATGTCGGGCCAGTCGTCGACGGGGTGGTTGATGCGGAACGCGTGCGTCAGCTCGTCCTGGACGATTAGCGGGCGGCGCCGGTGCGCGATGCTGCGCTGGACGTACTGGTACAAGGACGTGTAGAGCGTGATCTTGCGCGTGCCGGACGGCAGCCAGCCGGACTTGACCGCTTCGGTGAGGATCTGTCCGGCGTCGCGCGCGTGCCCGTCAGCGAGAACGCGCTGTGCGGCGTTGATGAGCGTCGTCCCCGGCGTGGGGATGACGCGCTGCGCGGAAACGGGCTTCGACTGACGGCTTTCCCGGCTTGCCATGGCACGATATTCGGCGCGGTACGAGCCGCGTCCGCCGACGAGTCGCGGTCAAATGGCGCGGCCGAGGGCCGCTATCTGGCGGAAAGTTCTTGATCGAGACAGCGCATCGCGCGGTACCCGGTCAGGTCGCTCGAGAGCCATTGGCGAAACACGCGGCGTAGCGTTTTGCCGTCGACCGGACGGACGGACGATGCCGCGATCGCCTTGAGCCGCTCGCGCTCAGGAGCCTTGGATCGTTCCAACTTCTCGTCCATGGCCACAATGATCTCGATGTAGCGCCCAACGTCTCCGGTACCCGGTTCTTCGCCGTCATCGGCGGCGAGCCAGACCTCGAACCGACGAAGTTCGTTCGGCTCGATTCCGAGCTCGGCCACCAAAGCCGTCTCATTGCCGAAGCGATACAGCGATGATACGGATTCACGAGCGCGTCGGATCTCCCAGGCAGCAAGGAAGACAGTCGCAGCAGCGAATGAGGCCGCAATACCGGCGGCAACGGCGATCGGGTCCGGCATTATCTCCAATATCCTCTGGCTCGTGCATTTTCAACACGCTCGCGTTGGAACGACTTCGCAGCGACGGCGAGCCCAGTCATGAAGTGCAGGACTGGACACGAAGTATACGTCGGGCGAGAAGCTTGAACAGCCGGGAGCCGCGCGCTTGGGCCTCGAGGCGGCCAATCATCGCGTATCCGGTGGCGGCACGAACGTTCTGAGATGCTCCACGAAGATCGGTCTCGCGGCACGTCTTTCGTGCAGCGCAAGATCGCGTCCTAATGAGTTCCGTGCTTGTGCCAATAGCCGGCCGTCGATCGCGTGATCCAACCCGGCTTTTCCATCCCATCCGGCAATGATGCCCGCAACATCAGAACCGCGGATACTGCTCGCGACAACTTCTACCGCTTGATGGAGCACTGCCGCGGTCGCAGGATCGAGGTTGAGCTCGGAAGGCGACGTAGAGACCGCTGGCGCGGAAAGCGGCGGTCCCGCTGGAATTGGCAAGCGAAGAGACGAGCCAGTACCAGCCAGCACCGCCGGCACGCTGAGAAACCGCGCTACTGTAGCGGCATCCCATTCGGTCGTGGTGTCGGCTTCGCGCAATAACTGGCGCGACTGCGAACGACGCCCCGGTACGATCCCAAGAAGATGGACTCGGACACCGTATCGCTGAGCAATCTCCACGCCGATCCGGACGTCTTCGTCTCCAGAGACTACGACTGCGCTCGCAAGTGCGGCGGCGCGCGCCAGATCCACCAAATCGGTGACCATGAGCGAGTCGACGCCCTTCTGATCGCCGGCGCTGTTGACCGTACCCATCCGCAACTTCACATTCGGGGATTCTGCGAGCCGGCACTGTTCAGCAGTCTCTCGAAGTCGAACGAGCCCGTCGTACCAATAGATTCGGAGCAACGAGCAGTCGGGCTCCTGCGTGAGCGCGAACGCCTTCAGTTCTAAAAGCAAGGCCCGCTCGCTAAGGACCATGTGTGACCTCGGTTGCTTAATCCCAACAAGAGCTATCGAGCCTTGCGCGAACAGATATCCCGCGTCGACGAAAACTGCTACTCGATCCATCGAAACCACCCGAAATAAATAGGGCTCCCGCAGGAGCCCTTAGACTAAGTCCGCCGCATCGCAGAAAATGCGCGATTTGGGAGACCGTTCTGAGTATAGCTGTTCTCCGTCCATCATTGCAAGTGCCAAGCGGACGGGCTGCCCGACATATTGTACCACTGTGCTTCTTGAGGACGCTACTCCAAAACGGCCACGTCCGCGTCGTCAGCGGTCTGGTTCGCGCGACGCGATCCGAAGTACGCGCGGACCTTAAGCGGCTGCTTACGGTGTTGACGATCTCGTCATATCTGCGATCGGATGCACGATGACGAAGTGTAGCGCCCGAGTCACGACGACGATTGCCGAGATCGACGCGGCCATCGCTCTAGGGCGAGCGCACGCAATGCCGCGCGTGGTCAAAGCGCATTATGACGTGAACGCTGACGACGTCGTCATGCGCTTCGAAAACGGGGTTCGCATGACGTTTCCGCGACCGCTACTACAAGGGCTCTCCGACGTACCCTCCGAGAAAGTTGCCGACATCGTCATCGCCGGCCCAGGAACGGGACTTTATTGGCCACAGCTCGATGTGGGCCACTACGTCCGCGGACTCGTGGACGGCGTTTTCGGTACGCGGCGGTGGATGCAACGGATCGGTCAACGCGGCGGCGCAACGATCACCGCGGCTAAGAGCGCAGCTGCTCGCGCAAACGGTAAGAAGGGCGGCCGACCACGAACTCGGAGTATCTCCTGAAAAAGCACGATGAGGTAGCCAGACGACCTTTAGGGAAGGGCACGACGTTGTCGGAGCGATCAGGAACCCTCGCTGACGATCCGTTCGGTGGGCGGCAGCCGACGAGTCACGAACGGCTGACGGGACTGCCCTGGGATGCGTCGTACCGCGACGGCCCTGCGCCATGGGATATCGGCCGGCCGCAGCCGGCAGTCGTGCGTTTGGCCTGCGAAGGCGCCTTCGCCGGAGCGGTGCTCGATGCGGGCTGCGGCACCGGCGAGAACGCTCTGCACGTCGCCTCGCTGGGGTTGTCGGTTCTCGGCGTTGACGTGGCTGAGACCTCACTGGCGATCGCGCGAGAGAAGGCCCACGACCGTGGCATCAAGGTTGCGTTTGCTGCGGCTGACGCGTTCCAGTTGGAGCGATTGGGGCGCAGGTTTGAGACGGTGCTCGACTGCGGACTGTTCCACACGCTCGATGGCGAGGAGCGACCACGGTACGTGGCCAGTCTAGCGTCGGTCACCGAGCACGACGGAACGCTGTATGTGTTGTGCTTCAGCGACGATGGTCCCGAGACTGGTCCGCACCCCGTCAGTCAGGAAGAGCTGAGAGCGGCGTTCAGCGCCAGCAGTGGATGGAACGTTGCCGCCATCGAACCGGACCGGGTTCAGACGAGATTCCACGACGACGACGGCGCACCGGCGTGGTTGGCGACAATCAAACGAATGTAGACTGCCTGATTGGGTCGCGCCGGTGGGGACCCGCCGGACATCGCGATCGTCAGTTTATCGGAATGGCCCGCTTCTGGCGGCGCGACGCACCACGGGTCGCGTAGCACGTGCCACGTCTTCAAAAGAGACTGCACACAGTACGGAGTGCGGTCTCTCAGCGAGTAAGCGAGTGAGTCCGGAAATGAGCGCTCGCACTTCCGATCAGCGCGTAGGACGTTGCCTGAATCCGGTCCGCCGCGAGTACTACCGCGATCGCGTTCTCGATCGCCCGCTCAAAAGAATGCCGCGTGATCGGCTCCCCGTTTGCTTCGGTGAAGAGGCGCGTTTCCGGCTCGTACGTGAGTCCAAGTTCTTCTGTACCGAGCATGACGAAGCGCTCGTTTTCTCCACGAGACTGCAGGGGACGACGACATTTCCGAGGCGGCCGGCGCCGAGCATGAACCGCCAGCCGCCAGACCGGCCGGTTCGGATCTCGCGCTGGTAGATCCAGCGAGTGTCGATCTGTTGCGCTTCATCGAACGCTAGGTGCGCGCACCAGCGGAGGAGGAGCCGGTGGTACCGGTCCAGCTTCGGCAGGATGCGGAAGTACAAGCCGCCGTCGCGCAGCGGCTGAACGAGCTCTCTTTCAGGCATCGCACTATGCCCCGTCGCCGTCCGAGACGAAGCAGGTCATGCGATACGCATTCGGGTCTGCGTCGATGTACATGCCGGCGTCGCGGAGCGTCGCGATGTCGCGGCGGAACGTGCGCACGCCGACGCCGAAGCGGCGCCGAAAGTCCTCGATCGTTACCGAGTCGTGCCGCACGAAGCGCGCGGTCAGCCAGACCAGGCGCACGAGCCGCTGGGACACGGTCCCGTACGCGGCGTGCTGTAATGCGGATGCGGCGATCTGCCGCGGGGTGGTCGACGCGAGTGCGTCGAAATGCGCGGTTGTCATTCGGTGGTCTACTCCATCGGGTGACAGACCCGGTCGGCGCTCTAACGCCGGCCGGGTCGCTCAGTTTTGTGCGAGTGTTCGCACTGCTATTGTATCATGCGAACACATGTGCGACAAGCTGTTGTCGCATCGGCTGATTACGAATTCGTACTGCGCGGGGTTGGCGCGCACTCTCCCCGCATTTCAAACTGCTCGAGCTCTTCCGCGTTCACGCCAGCCGCTTCGAGAATCGCGACGATCTCGGCGCGATGCAGGCGGACCGTGACCATCGGCAGATGCGACGGCTCCGCGCGGTAACGGCGTTCCAGAGTCAACGTTGCCGAGGCGAGGTCGAAGCGGCGCCGCACGATCTGCGCACGGCGCTTGACGACGTACACTCCGATGTCCAGACCGTGGATCAACTCGGGAACGCTGCGCGCGCCGAACTTCCTGCGGATCTTCTGCACCGTCACCCGCACGGTGCTCTCGTTGCGGCCGGTCGACAGAGCAAGGCCGCGCTGCGTGTATCCGCCGCGCAAGTGCTGGACGATCAGCGCTTCGGTCGCAGACAGTTCCACTTCGCGCACGGGCGGTACGCCGTCGGCGAAAACGCGTAGCGCACCGCGGGTGCGCCTCATCCGAGCACCCTCGGTCCGCACGGACGCGCGCAGCGGACCGGACCTCCGCCGACCTGACGCCGCCGGCCGTCCCCGGGGTGTTGGCGAGTCGGCTCACGCCGCTCGCAGAGACGGCCGGCGGCGCGCCTCACGCGTCGTGCGATCCCGTGGAGCGGACGTGACCCGTGCGGATCTCGAAGCCGCTTCGCCGACATGCGCACGCGCGTGGACGTTCTGACCGGGTTCCCGCAGAGCGGACGTTGCAGCCGTGCTCACCGTGCAGCGTCGCGGAGTGTCCGCAGCCAGGACACGCCATCAGCTCATAGCCCGAATACTGCACTCATTACCACCCGACGCCCGACGACCGAGTGCCGTTCAACCCCCGTGCGGCTTGCATCGTATCATGCCGCAACAGGGCGCTACGCGTCCAGGGTGATAAATGACCCTAGGCGCTACGCGTCGTCTTGTCTCCTACTTCCACAAGGCCGTGGCGCAAGGCGATTGCGACGAGTTCACCCCGCGTGCCGGCCTCGAACTTGCCGCGGAGCTGCTCGACACTGTTGGCGATCGTCTTCCAAGAGCGTCCGAGCGCCGCACCGATTTCTTTGTACGTCTTTCCTTCGGCGACTAGTCTCAGGATCGCACGCTGACGGTTCGTGAGCGCCGGCGCCACGTCGGATTTGAGAGCTCGAAGCTCACGAGCCATCCAGTAATTTGGATGCACTTGGTCCAGCGCGGGAGCAGCATACTCAGCGTACCGCACGGAGCCCGTGAGACGAGCGAGCCGGAGCGCTACCTCCACGGCTTGGCGCCGGTATCCGCCTTTGCGCAAAATGCGCAGAGCCTTCGTATAGCTGTGAACCGCGGTTGGCCGCTCACCGCGTCCCTCTGCGAGGCGTCCGTCCACAAGAAACTCCAGAGCACGAAAACGCTCATCGCCACCGACGTTTGGGAGGCCCGGGACGACGATTTCGCGGTATTGTGTCATCAGCCGTTGCGCATCTGAGAACGACCCTGCGTATGCGAACTCTGAGGCGATGAATAGAGGCAAGCGGCGCTGATCGGCACCAAGCGAACCGGGCTCGAGTTCTCCGTATGCCTCCTCGGCCCGGAGTGCGAACTCTAGATGAGCTTCCGCATCATCGATTCCGCGAAAGAGCGCCGCGGTCCGGCAAAGGGCCATCGCGCGATACGCTTGGTTCGGAGCCCGGCGTTCCGCCTCGCGTGCCCATGCGCGTGCGTCAAGATCTTCTCCGAGCGCTTCACTCATCATCGCGCAGTATACTGCGACCCAGAAACGGGGAATTCCGAGTCCGTCAGCGTTCCAATCGAAGGATCGAATACGACTTTCGACGTCCGACCAGCCGACGGTCGTCATCATCTCTGAATTTACGGTTGCCAAGCCCTGAAGGACGCTCGCCTCGACGAAGCGATCGCGCCATCGGCATGAGCGAATACATGTAATGGCAGACCGAAACCAGTACGCGGCCTTGTCAATTAGGCCACGCGAAGCTGCGATCCAACCACGGTACTCCAGCGCCCGTGCCGAGATCATGTCCGCATTCGGGGGAACGGACTCAAGCAGCGTGTCCGCTTCCTCGGCGTTCCCAGCGAAGTACTTCGCGAGACCGCGATTCAACAACAGCTCCGCGCGAATCGTCGGATGCGCCTCTCCTTCAAGGTCGCGAGCCTGCGTCAGGAGCGATTCGCCCCGTTCATGCTGCCCAAGCCGTGCAAACGCCATGCCGAGCAACATGTGAACGGAAACATATGCGTCCGGATCGGCTGGAACAAAGGCGCAACTGCGCAGCACATCGATCGCACGATCGCCGCGCCCGAGGCGAAGCAGGACACGCGCCCGCAGAAGTGCGAGCTCAAATCGCATTCCGTCGTCTCTGACCGTGATGCCGTCGCACATCGTGAGGCACCTCTCGAACTCGCCATCGAAAAACGCTTCATGCGCTTTCGAGAGAGTTGCGCGGTGCGCGTCCGGTACTTGCGTCGTAACATCCTCCACACCGAAGAGGCTTGGCGAGCGCGTTCCACGCCCGCCGTAGGCGGCGACCTTCGCCGCCTACGGCGGCGATCCGCTATGAACCCGAGAGAGGCCCGATTACATCAGCCGGGACTGCGATCGGCTGAGGCGGATTTCCGCCCGGCGCGACGCCGCCAACCAGCAACCCCAGGAGCAGAGCCACCAGAACCATCCGAGACCACCCTTTCGGCACGATGTGCCGACACCCGGGTCAAATCACCCGGTTCGGGAGTCTTCGGCGGTCCGAATCGGCGCGCCGCCTGCGAAGCGGTCAGAACCCAACCCGGCTATGCCGGCACTTGGCACGCGAAGCGTTATCATCGCCATGAAAAGCGAAGCTGGGGCGCCAGAGGGTCGGCGAGAACTTCAGCAGGGATGAATCGATGCAATCTTCATATGCTAGCGCTGCCTCGAAGCGGAACGATGCGGCGGGACGAATCACCGCTTCCGCGGTTCTCTAAGATCTGATAGAGAATAGGCGTCCTCTCATTGCTGCGTCCATAGGTGCAAACTGCCGTTCCGGTGTTTGAACCGTACGTCGGCCTTCGTGTGTCAGGCGGGCATCGGAAACAGGCTCGATTCTGAAATCCAACGACCTGTTGAACGGCTTGCCCTTCCGGCTGCTCCTTGCGGGCGGGCTTGCGGCCGGAGGGCTCAGAAAATTACCGCCGCACGAACGGTACCGCGACGCTTGGGCGAGTGCCCTTCACGGCGCTGGCCGCCGCGATGGTTTGCTGGAATGGCGCGCTCCCTGAGGTATGGTTCTCGCGAGCCGTCCACGAACATCGACCCGCAGATGTCTAGGGTGCGTCGGGTATTTGCTATCGTCGCTTATGCGGCGCTGCTGTGTGGATGTGCGACGTTCGACGAGGGTCTTGTCGGCGGCTCAGTATCAACGGCGGGCGGTATAACGTTCGTTGGAGAAGGCAGCGGCTATCTCGATGCACTCGACACGCGAAGCGGCGAGCGCCTGTGGCAGTTCCAAACCGGCGCCGGCGTGAATGCGCCGCCAATCGCCTTTGAGATCGATGGCCACGAATATGTTGCGGTCGCATCCGGAGGTAACGAGCAACTCGGAACACCGCAAGGCGATGCTATATTCGTGTTCCGGCTCGGCAAATGAGAATGGCGCGTTCAGGGCGCGGAGCGCGCATAAAACATTGCGTCAATTTTTGTTCGCCGTGTACTGCTCAGGCCGGCCTGTTGCAAGATTCCGTCGAGAGCCGCAAAGTCAGCGGGGGTTCCATCCGGTTCCACCTTACGGAACAGGTCCAAGCTGGTCTTCAGTAAAGTCTGTGCGCGAAGATCAATGACCGAAAGGTCATGGTAGTATGACGCGCGCCTAATCTTTTCAGAGTTTGCCGCCAGGGCCGCCGCGACCCGTGCCCGTTCGGTCGGATCTGGTATCGTTTGCGGGTCCGGGAGCCCCCGTATAGGCCAGTTATTCCGATCGTTCGGGTCGTACGCTGGATCGTATGACTGCTCGATCGCTTTTAAGACTTGCGCCCATCCCCGTACCAAGGTACGGCGTTGAGCGACGAAGGTTTCCGGCTTGAGAGCATGGAGGTTTACCGCGGCCTCCATTTCGTCGACTGCCAACCGGAGGTCTGCGAACGAGCGCGAGTGCGCGAAAGCTTGTAGCGCGCGCGACGAGGTGTTTGCGTGCGCTGTGACTTCGTCGGGCATGGGTGTCGCGCCCTCAGCGGTCAGCGATCCAGCTATCAAGAAGCCGATCACGTACATGGCGCACTTCCCGCGTTGGCCGAGACGCGCTCCTGGAGCGTGGAATCCGCTTGTAACTTTCATCGTTTCAAAACCCACCGTCGGACTACGGAAAGCCAACCGTCGGACTAGCGACTGTCGTATTCCAGGAAGCGTGATCTTTCGTATGGCTCAAGGCCCCGGCTGTTGTCGCGCTCGTCATCGACGTAATGGTATTGACGGTATGCCAGGGACCCCCGCCGCCATCTACTGAGTATTGTATCGGAATGTTGATGCTTTCTGACCCGCCCTGGTATTGATCGACGTCAATGCAATACCCGCTATAAGAACTGTCCACTGCATCAACCTGTGTGCCGTGCTCGCCGACGGACCAAGTAGTTTGTGCCGGAGCAGGACCGTTCGGTTCGTGTTCGGCATCTCGAACACAAACGTATTAAATCCGACGTCTGCATAGTTCTGCTTGTGATAAAACCAAGGAGTATCGTAGTTCGCGACAGTCGGAGTGATGATTGTAGATAGTAGAGGCAACCATCTCACCCGGAAGCGCTCGATAGACTTTCAAATCGGTCACCGTAAGCGCGGAGTTGCGGACCTGAAGGATGTATAACGCGTTCGCGTGATCGGTGACGGCCTCGTCGAGCTCGGCCATTGTATAGATCGCCCCATGCCGTTCGCGCGTTTCACGGGCACGGCGGAGCACGTCGTCACCGTCCGCCGGAAATCTGAAGTCATCGACGGCGAAGCTTAGCTCGCGTCCAAAGTCATCGCCGCGGGCGGAGGAAACACGTCATCCGTGGTGCTGACACGGCAGCGAGCACGACCGCCTTGACGCGCCTTGAGTCGACCCCGGCATCGTCACCGTGCGTCTCGCCCAACCGACGATCCGTCACCACCTGCGCCCCAATCCGGTGACCCGTACGCGAGCCGTCAGCCGAGACACCGCCCACCGCACGCTCCGTGAAGCGAAGCCTCGCGCTAGAGGACAGGGACGGCTCTCCTACTTCGTGCTTGTCCGTCGCACGAGGTGCGAGAGGGAGCTCGCTCCCGTTTTCTTCAGCACCGTCTTCAACGTCGCATCGCTTCGGAAACCGGACAGGAAGTCGAGCCCGTAAGCTTTCCGGAGCGTCCGCACTAACGTGTCGCCGCGCTTCTTGCGAATCTCGCCATTCTGATCTCGAATTGGCCCGTCGAGAGCCCGCTGAACCATAATCTGTCCTCTTTGGAACGGGAAGTAGGCTGGCCAGTGCTACAACCATATCTTACCACAGCGAAAGCTGGGACTCAATCGCCGCTGACGCGATGGTCGCTCCATTCGCAACACCATTATGCAGGATCGAATCGAGGAAGCACGGGCAATGGCGGCCTTCGCGCTTGGCATGCTAGCCCACAAGGACGCGAACTCAGCAGAAGCTGCCGTACGGGCCGTTCTTCGTATCGCGTCCCTGCGAAACCATGAGCGTTGGCGCGTCTGGGCCGAACTTCAACTCACCGAACTGGTAGACGAAGATTCCGCAAGAGATTCGGTGCGGCATATTCTCGATGACGCGTTCCCCGATCCACACCGACAGAGCCGAATCTTTGACGCAGCGTTGCGCGACTACCTTGCTACCCGGAAGGCGTCCAGTGAAGAGAACGGCCGCCGGTACCTCGCGGACATCGGCGATATAGAGCATGATCTTCCGATCTATCAGGCGAGTCTCTTGCGTGACATCAATGTCGACGCTCTAGCGCAGCGCGATCTTCGCCATCGCATCTTGAATCGCGTGAAAAATCAAGCGCAACGTTACCTCATGAAAGTGGAGAAAGACGAGCCGCTCTCGTCTTCAGTCGAAGACGACTAGCTATGAAAAACGCTCGCCAACCGGCGAGCGTCCTTCATCAGGTTGCTACGCGCTCTGATCCTTGGGACGGTCGGCGAACACCAACGTCGGCTGCTCGCGCTTCTCCACGACTTCTTTGTTGATGACGCACTTCTTTACGCCTTGCAGGCTCGGAAGGTCGTACATCACGTCGAGCATGATCTCTTCGAGGATCGAGCGCAGGCCGCGCGCACCGGTCTTGCGCGACTGGGCCTTGATGGCGATCGAGATCAGCGCTTCCTTCGTGAAGGTCAGCTCGACGCCGTCCATCCCCATGATCTTCTGGAACTGGCGCACCAGCGCGTTGCGCGGCTCGACCAGGATCCGGCGCAGGGCCAGCTCGTCGAGCGCGTCCAGCGTCACCACGATCGGCAGCCGGCCGATGAACTCCGGGATCAGCCCGAACTTCAGCAAGTCCTCGGGCATCAGCGCCTGGAGCATCTTCGACTGGCGCGCGTCCTTCTTCGACTCCGGGTTCGCGCGGAACCCCAGCGAGTTCGACGACACGCGGCCCTCGATGATCTTCTCCAGCCCGTCGAACGCGCCGCCGCAGATGAACAGCACGTTGGTGGTGTCGATCTGGATGAACTCTTGGTGCGGGTGCTTGCGCCCGCCCTGCGGCGGGACGTTGGCCGTCGTGCCCTCGAGGATCTTGAGTAGCGCCTGCTGCACGCCCTCGCCGCTCACGTCGCGCGTGATCGACGGGTTCTCGCTCTTGCGGGCGATCTTGTCGATCTCGTCGATGTAGACGATGCCCTTCTCGGCGCGCTTGACGTCGTAGTCGGCGGCCTGGATGAGCTTGAGCAGGATGTTCTCGACGTCCTCACCGACGTAGCCGGCTTCCGTCAGCGAGGTGGCGTCGGCCATCGCGAGCGGGACGTCGAGGATCTTCGCCAGCGTCTGGGCGAGGTACGTCTTACCGCTGCCGGTCGGGCCGACCAGCAGGATGTTGCTCTTCTGCAGCTCGACTTCTTCGGCGTTCGTTCCGGTCGCGCCGCCGGCGTTGACCCGCTTGTAGTGGTTGTAGACCGCCACCGCCAGAGACTTCTTCGCCCGCTCCTGACCGATCACGTACTGGTTCAGGATGTGGTTGATCTCTTTGGGCTTCGGTATGTTCCGCAGCCGCAGGTTCTCGTCGACGTTCTTGTAGAGCTCTTCTTCGATGATCTCGTTGCAGAGCTCGATGCACTCATCGCAAATGTACACGCCGGGGCCGGCGATCAACTTGCGCACCTGCTCCTGCGATTTGCCGCAGAAGCTGCACTTCAGTTGGCCTTTCTCGTCCCCGAAACGAAACATGCGGTCGACCTTGCTACGGGCTCGGTGAGGAGTTGGGGGTCACGGTGCGGGTCTCTTTGCTGAACACGTGGTCCACGATCCCGTAGTCCAGCGCTTCTTGCGCCGTCATGTAGTAATCGCGTTCGATGTCCTTGAGAACCTGCTCGACCGATTTCCCCGTCGTCTCTTCGTAGATGCCGGCCAGGGAGCGCCGCGTCGCGATCAGGTCCCGCGCGTGGATTTCGATATCCGTGGCCTGGCCACCCACCTGCTGCACCCACGGCTGGTGGATCAGGATCTTCGAGTAGGGCAGCGCGTAGCGCTTGCCCTTCGCGCCGCCGGTCAGCAGGACCGAGGCCATGGACGCCGCCATGCCGGCGCAGATCGTCGCCACGTCGGGCTTGATCAGCCGCATCGTGTCGTAGATCGCGAGCCCCGCGGTGACCGAGCCACCCGGGCTGTTGATGTACATATCGATGTCTTTATCGGCATCCTCGCGCTCCAAGAAGAGGAGCTGCGCGATCACGAGGGAGGCCATCCCGTCGTCGACCGGTCCGTGGACGAAGATGATGCGCTCTTTGAGCAGGCGCGAGTAGATGTCGTACGCGCGCTCGCCGCGCGCGCTCTGCTCGACCACCATCGGTACTAAATGTCCCATACGTGCGCCCTCCGTGACCTACTCGGCCGGGGTGTCAGTTGCGCCCGTCGTTCCGGCCGGGGCGGGGATGCGGTTCGCCTGCTCGATCATGCGGTCGATCGTCTTCGTCCGGACGATCCCGTCGATCAGCGCCGCCACGTTCGACTGCAGCGCCTGGACGATCCGCTCGCGCGGCTGCCCGTACTGGGAGGCCAGCGCGCTGAGCTCCTGCTCGACGTCCGCTTGGGTCGCCTGGATGCCTTCCTTCTTGGCGATCGCCTCGACCAGCAGCGTCGTCTTCACCCGGCGTTCGGCCTCCGCGCGGAAGGTCTCGCGCAGCTCGGGCTCAGTCTTGCCGCTCTGCTCGAGGTACTGCTCCCAGCCGATGCCGGCGCGGGCGACGTACTGGCGCGACTCGTCCAGCAGCGAGTCCAGCTCGCGGCCGACCAGGACCTCGGGGAGCGGGAAGTCGTTGGCGGCGACCACCTTGTCGAGCAGCTCGGCGGACATCTGGCGGCGGGCGTTGCGCTGGACCGTCTCGTCCAGGCGGCGCTTGATCTCGGCGCGCAGGTCGGCCAGGTTCTCGGAGCGCGAGACGCGTTTGGCCAGCTCGTCGTCGAGCTCGGGGAGCTCGGGCTCCTTCACCTCGTGCACCGCGATCGTGAAGACGGCGTCCTTGCCGGCGAGGTCGGCGTTGCTGTAGGGGTCGGGGAACTTCGCCGAGACGTCCTTCCTCTCGCCGGCTTTCATGCCGACGATGCCGTCGACGAAGCCGGGGATGAAGCGCTCCGGGGAGAGCTCGGTCTCCTGGCCGTGCGCCGTGCCGCCCTCGAAGGGGACGCCGTCGACCTTGCCCTCGTAGTCCATCACGACCGTGTCGCCGAGCTGCGCCGGGCGGTCGACCGGGATCAGCGTCGCGGCGTCCTTGCGCATCTGCTCCAGCGCGCGGTCGACGTCGGCCTCCTGCGCGGTCTCGGGAACGTCGGTGATCTCGACGCCGGTGTAGCCCTGCGGCTCGAACTCCGGGCGGACCGAGACGACGGCCTTGAAGCGCGGCGGCTGGCCGTCCTCGGTCGGGACGAGCTCGACCGCGGGGCGGTTCAAGGGCTCGATGCCGTGCTCTTCCAGCGCCGCCGGGTACTTCTTGTTGAGCAGCTCGTCGAGCGCGTTCTCCACGATCGACGCGCTCCCGTACTGGCTCTCGAAGATCTTGCGCGGCACTTTGCCGGGGCGGAAGCCCGGGATCTTCGCGTTGCGGACCAGTTTGCGGAACGCAGCATCTTGCGCCGCGGTGTATTCTTCCGGCGTGATGCTGATCTCGAGCTCGACCTGCGTGGGGTCGAGCGGCTTCAGCGTCGAGGGCACGAGCGAGACAGACCTCCGGAAGCGTGGACGGCGGGCAAGCAGCCCGCCGTCGAATCGATGTTTGGAGCGGAAGACGAGACTTGAACTCGCGACCCTCGCCTTGGCAAGGCGATGCTCTACCACTGAGCTACTTCCGCGATTTTCGCCGGACCTCGTTTCGAGGCGCCCGGCGCCAACCCTCGGAGTGTACCGGACCGGCCGGAACGGCGTCAAGGACGAAGCTGCTGGGCACGCCGAGGGTCGAACTCGGACGGGTCGCCCCACTGGAACCTAAATCCAGCGCGTCTGCCAATTCCGCCACGTGCCCCGGAAGCGCGGTTCGCCCCGGGCGGCGTTCGGACCGCCCGGGGCGATGACGGCGGTTCAGGTGAGCGTGAAGTGCAGTTCGCCGAGCTTCGAGATCACCGTGCGGACGCGGTCGCCGGGCTTGAGCCAGACCTGCTTGTCCTTGGGGTAGCCCGTGATCACGCCGCTCGGCGTGCCGGTGAAGATCACGTCGCCCGGCGTCAGCGTGATGAACGTCGAGGTGTAGCTCAGGATGTGCGCGCAGTTGAAGATCATCTGCTTCGTGTTCATGTCCTGGCGCGGCGCCGTCTCGTCGTTCACGAACGTCTGCACTTGGAGCGTCTGCGGGTCGGGGATCTGGTCGGCGGTGACCAGCCAGGGGCCGATCGGCGCGAACTCGTCCGGCGTCTTGCCGGTCATCCACTGCGAGACGCGCTGCTGCGGGTCGCGCGCGGTGAAGTCGTTGCCGGCCGTGTAGCCGAACACGTGGCTGAGCGCGTCGGCTTCCGAGACGTTGCGCGCGGTCTTGCCGACGATCATCACGAGCTCCGACTCGTAGTCGAACTTCTGCGCGGGTATCTTCGACACCGCGACGGTGCCGTTGTGGCGGTTGAGCGTCGTGTTGTACTTGTTGAAGAGATCCGGGAACGGCGGCGCCTTCTCGCCCGTCTCCTCGATGTGCGCGCGGTAGTTCAGGCCGACGCAGATGATCTTCGGCGGCGCGGTGACGACCGGGCCGAACTGCAGCGACGACTCGCTGCGGATCGCGCTCGCCGGCGCGTCTTTGACCAGGCGCGGGAGGGCGGCGAGGTCGCCGCGGCCGGCGATGACGTCGTCGACCGTGAGCGGCGGCTGCGCGACGCCCAGCGCCTTGGCGGCGCGGGAGATGTCGACGATGCCGCGCGACGTTCTCACGCCGACGTGGTCGACGCGGCCGTCGCGGATCGTCGTGAAGGTCATGCCCTTGGTGGCAGCCGCGACGTCGGCGGCGCTCGCGGCGGCGATCAGCGTCGGGGCGGCGACGGCCGCGGCCGCCGTGCCGGTCAGAAACGAACCACGAGACGGGGTCATAGGCGGTCCTCCAGGGAGAGGCAAGAGGCAGGACAGCTTCTGGCAGTTCCGTGACTCCCCTGGGGTAGAGAACGCGAAGATGGCACGGAAGCAGCGGCAGCAGCCGAAGACCCCGGAGATCTACCTCTCGGTCGACATCGAGGCCGACGGCCCGACGCCGGGGACGTACTCGATGCTGTCGTTCGGGATCGCGGCGTTCACGCTCGACAAGGTGCTGGTCGGGACGTTCACGCGGAACCTCGAGCTGTTGCCGGGCGCGATCCAGCATCCGCGCGTGATGGCGTGGTGGCGCTCGACGCCGCAGAACCGCGCGGCGTACGAGCGCACGCGCGAGAACGTGCAGCCGGTGCGCGCGTCGATGCTCGCCTGCGAGGACTGGGTGAAGTCGCTGCGCGCGCACGGCAAGCCGTGCGCGGTCGGCGCGCCGGCGGCGTACGACTACGGCGCGTGGCTGTACTGGTACTTGGTGTACGCGCTCGGCGACGTCCCGGAGCTCGGGTTCTCGGCGCTCGATCTGAAGTCGTTCGCGATGGGGCGGCTCGCGGAGTCGCGCTACCGCAGCCTCGGGAAGAGCACCTATCCGCCGGAGTGGTTCGACGAAGGGACGCCGCACACGCACGTCGCGCTCGACGACGCGATCGAGCAAGGCGCGATCATGCTGAACGCGATCCGCGAGCGTGACGGGCTGCCCCGGATCGAGGGCTACACGACGCTCTCGTCGCGCCGGGGTGCGCCGTCCGAGCAGCGCGGCTGAAGGGCGGCTCCTTGCGCGGGGACGGAAAGGTGCGGTACGATGCGCTAGCTGCCGGCGGCCGCGGTTCGGCCGCGTCGGACCATCTCGGGATGTAGCTCAGCTTGGTAGAGCGCTGCGTTTGGGACGCAGAAGTCGCAGGTTCAAATCCTGTCATCCCGACCAACTCGGGCGCCCGTGGTCTAACGGATAAGGCATCCGCCTTCTAAGCGGAACGATGGGGGTTCGATTCCCTCCGGGCGCGCCACATCGTCGCGATGCCACGATGCCGGCGCAGCGCCCGCGCACGCTGTTCGCATGACGCGATGCGGGCGTTGCGGCGAAGAGCACACCGATGAGGGATACGGCGCGCGTGGTGCGCGAACCGGGCGCGTTCACACGATGTGCCGCCCGTGCCGGCGTGGCTCGTGTCGCGACTATTGTCACGTGCGTCTGGATGAGTTCAACGGACGGAAAACGTGCGCGGCTGAAGAGATATCGGCTCCGCCGGGGGATTCGTTGGTGAGTATCTGCGGTGTCGCCCGTGCGTCGGTTGCGGCACGTCGGATCCCGTCATCTTGGCGTTCGATCATGTTGGGGGCACAAAGCGGACTGACGTTTCCACTTTGGTGCATGCGGCGACGGCGATCGCCATCCTCGAGGATGCGATCGCGAAATGCGTCGTGCGGTGCGCGAAGTTGTCATCGGCGGCGAACCGCCGCCACGCTGTTGGGGCGCACCGAGGAGGGTTTTCGACCCGCCACGTCCGAGTTAACGCGCCGCCCTGGTGATTGTAGCTCAGCTGGTTAGAGCGCTCGACTGTGACTCGAGAGGTCGCCGGTTCAAATCCGGTCAGTCACCCCACTTCAGCAGCCCCGGACGTTCGACGACGGGGCTGTTTGCTTGCTTGAGCCGGGACGGTCGGATGCGACGCGCCACGGAATCCCGCGCTGCCACGTTGAACACGAATGGCGGGCGCCTGTAACTCAGTTGGTAGAGTACCGGACTTTTAATCCGTGAGTCGTGGGTTCGAGTCCCACCGGGCGCACTTTCTCCAGGCCCACGCGAGGACCGACAATGACGGGTGGAGTCCAAGCCGTAGCCGTCGCCTTCGCCGCCGCCGCGCTGATCACGGCCGCCGCCGGTCAAGCCGCCGTTTCGGCTACCGCGGCCCCGTCGGCTTCGGCGTCCGGGATGCCGGAGATCGGCCGTACTCGGGCGATTCGATTGCCGTGCGCGGTGATTCGGGATCTGGTCGCACCGTCGGTCGGCGCGGCGATGGACGCGAGCGCGCTCTTCGAGGCGGCGAAGACCGATCTTCACAAGTACGGGCTGATTCCGGGCGTCTCGCGGCCGAACGCGGCAGCGCAAACGATGGCGCTGATGGGTTTGGATCGCAAGAAGTCCGCGATCGCAAAGGACGTCACGACAATCAGCAAGGCGCTCGGCGACGTGCGCGTGTCGGCGAACCAAAACGATCCCGGTACCGTCGATCTGCGGCGGGCGCTTCAGGACCTGTATGCGGCGGAGAACGAGAAGCTGAACGCGCTCTCCGGCTTCATCGAGGCGGAGCGCTGGAGCCGGCTCTTCGACGAGGATGAATCGATGTCGCAGATGGCACGCGCACGGGGCAGCGCCCGGCGCGGGAACTTGCCGCGCGCGCTCGCGACGCCGGCTTCGTTCGGCCTGCCGACACCGCAGCCGGGCTCGCAAATCATCCAAAATCCGGACGCGGTCGCGGCGCTCGTCGCACTCGCCTCGCCGCCGCCCGAAGATCGGCTCGCGATCGACCGCGCCTCCGTCGCCGAGCGAGAAGCCGCCGCCAGCAAGGCGATCACGAAAATCGCCGAGACGTGCCGCTGAGCGGCGCTTGACGGCGCAGGACGGAGCGGGTACTCTTTCTTTCGTTGGCACCGCTAGCTCAATGGTAGAGCAGTTGACTCTTAATCAATTGGTTGAAGGTTCGAGTCCTTCGCGGTGCACCAACGTGAACGAGACGGCCCGGGCAACTACCGGGCCGTCTCGCTTTTGTCCGGTGCCACGCCGGCTCGAGCGAGCGCGGCGACAAGGCCGGCGGCTGCGATCGCGCGGTGGCTGACGCGGTTCTTCTCGGTTTCCGGGAGCTCGGCGAAGGTGCGGCCGGCCGGCGGATAGAGGAAGAGCGGGTCGAACGAGAACCCCGCCGCGCCGCGGTCCCGGGGTGCGATCTCGCCGTCGACGGTCGCCATCGTCGCGAACTCCCGGCCGTCCCGGCCGATGAAATGCAGCACGCAGACGAACCGCGCGCGCCGGTCCGCGGCTCCGCAGGCACGCAGCTCCGCGCGCAGCAGGCGCCGCCGTTCGGTCCACGGCAGGCCCTGGCCCCCGTACTCGGCGGTCAGCACCCCAGGCCGCCCGCCGAGCGCGAACACTTCCAGTCCGGAATCGTCGGCCACCACGGCACCCGGGCGACCGGCCGCGCGCAACTGCTCCCACAGCGCGCGCGCCTTCAGCGCGGCGTTGGCCGTGTACGAGGCGTCGCCTTCGGCGGGCGCCTCGTACCGCTCGTACGTTTCTAGCGCGAACGGAGTGCCTTCGAACAGCGCCGCCATCTCGCGCAGCTTTCCGGCATTCTTCGTCGCGACGTACACCTTCATCGACACCGGCGCCGCACTTGCGCCCGATCCGCCGCTCGCGCTCGAGATGACACTCGCGCCGATAGCCCGCGGAGATGCCGGCGCTACGGCTCGTCGAGGCGCAGGACGGCCATGAACGCCTCCTGCGGCAGATCGACGCGGCCGACGCGCTTCATCCGCTCCTTGCCGGCCTTCTGCTTCTCCAGCAGCTTGCGCTTGCGGGTGATGTCGCCGCCGTAGCACTTCGCGAGGACGTTCTTGCGCATCGCGCTGACCGTTTCGCGGGCGACGATCTTGCCGCCGATCGAGGCTTGGATCGGCACGTCGAACATCTGCCGCGGGATCAGCTCCTTGAGCTTCTCGGTCAGCGCGCGGCCGCGGCTCTGCGCCTTCTCGCGCGCGACGATGAACGACAGCGCGTCGACCGGCTCGCCGTTGAGCAGAATCTCCAGCTTGACCAGATCGCCTTCCTTGTAGTCGGTCACCTCGTAGTCGAGCGACGCATAGCCTTTCGTGCGCGACTTGAGCTGGTCGAAGTAGTCCACGATCACTTCGATCAGCGGGATCTCGTAGGTCAGGATCACGCGGCCGTCGTGGAGGTACTCCATGTTGCCCAGCGCGCCGCGTTTGTTCTGCGTCAGCTCCATGATCGTGCCGACGTAGTCGGGCGGCGTGATCACCGTCGCCTTCACGTACGGCTCTTCCATCTTCTCGATCTTGTCGCGGGGCGGAAGCTTCGCGGGGTTGTCGATCGTCTCGACGCGGCCGTCGGTCAGCGTCACCCGGAACACGACCGAGGGCGACGTCGCGATCAGGTCGAGGTTGTAGTTGCGCTCGAGCCGCTCTTGCACGATCTCCATGTGCAAGAGGCCCAGGAAACCGCAGCGGAAGCCGAAGCCCAGCGCGATCGACGATTCCGGCTCGAAGTGCAGCGCCGAGTCGTTCAGCGAGAGCTTCTCGAGCGCGTCGCGCAGCTCCGAGACCTCGACGCCCTCGTTCGGGTAGAGCCCGCAGTAGACCATCGGCACGATCGGCTTGTAGCCGGGCAGCGCTTCGGCGGCCGGGTCGTCGGCCAGCGTGATCGTGTCGCCGACGTCCATGTCGCCGAGCGACTTGATGTTCGCGATGACGTAGCCGACGTTGCCCGCGGCGAGCGAGCTCGTCTTGCGCATCTCGGGCTTGAAGACGCCGACCTCGGTCGCCTCGTAGACGCGCCGGTGCGCCATCGACATGAAGCGCGAGCCGGCTTTGAGCTCGCCGTCCACGACGCGCACGTACGCCACGACGCCGCGGTACGAGTCGAACTGCGCGTCGAAGACGAGCCCGCGCAGCTTCTCGGCCGAGCTCTGCGGCGGCGGAACGCGCGTCACGATCGCCTCGAGGATCTCCTCGATCCCGATCCCCTCCTTGGCCGACGCCGCGATCGCCTCGTCGCCCTCGATGATCAGCAGCTCCTCGATCTCGGCCTTCACCCGCGGAACGTCCGCGGCCGGCAAGTCGATCTTGTTGATGACCGGGATGATCGTCAGGTTCTGCGCCAGCGCGAGATGGTAGTTGGCGAGCGTCTGCGCCTCGATGCCTTGCGCCGCGTCGATCACCAGCAGCGCGCCCTCGCAGGCCGCCAGCGAGCGCGAGACCTCCGAGGAGAAGTCGACGTGACCCGGCGTGTCGATGAAGTTCAGCTCGTACGTCTGCCCGTCGCGCGCGGTGTAGGTCAGCGTGACCGGATGCATCTTGATCGTGATGCCGCGCTCGCGCTCGAGGTCCATCGCGTCGAGCAGCTGCTCTTCCATCTCGCGGTGCTCGACGGTGCGCGTGAACTCCAGCAGACGGTCGCTGAGCGTCGTCTTGCCGTGATCGATGTGCGCGATGATGCAGAAGTTCCGGACGTTCGCGGGACCCCGCGCCGCCTCCGCGGTTGCGCTCTGGATCAAGGGCTCAACAAGCCTGGGCGGCGGCGTTGCTGGCGATCAGCCGGAGCACGAACTGCAGGACGATGAAGACGATCAGGTACGAGATGTCGAGCCCGCCCAGCGGCGGGATGATCCGCCGCACCGGCGTGAGCACCGGCTCGATCACCATCGCCAGGTAGTCGGTCCAGCGCCCGCGCAGGCTGGGCACCCACGACACGACCGCGTAGATCAGCATCAGCAGCAGATAGACCAGGAAGAAGTCGCGGAGCAAGTCCCAGGCGAAGCACGGCACCATCGCCCGTTATACGTCCGCGGGATCGGGAAGTGTCGCCAGCACCTTCTCCGGGACGCCGGTCAGGAACGGCTGCGGGTCGATCGGGCTGCCGGCGTACATCACCTGATAGTGCAGGTGCGGCCCGGTGGACTCGCCGGTCGAGCCGACGTACGCGATCGGCGCGCCCTTGGTCACGCGCTGCCCGGCGCTCACCGCGACGCGCGAGAGGTGCGCGTACCAGGTGTGGTAGCCGTTGCCGTGGTCGATGTCGACCTTGATCCCGAACCCGCCGTCCCAGCCGGCGCTGGCGACGGTCCCCGCCGCGCTCGCGCGCACGAGGTCGCCGTAGTTCGCCTCGAGGTCGACGCCCTTGTGGAACTCGGGCCAGGGGTTCGTGCGCCAGCCGAACGCCGCCGCGATCCCGCCGCCGACCGGGTTGATCGACGGAATCGCCGCCATCATCCGTTCGCGGGCGAGCGACGCCATGCGGCGCAGGTTCAGCACGCGCACCGCGACGCGCTGCACGCGCCGCGCGTCGTCGCTGGTCGCCGCCGACGCGCGCGCCAAGCCGCGCAGCCGCTCCTGCACCGCGGCGAAGTCGGCGCGGCGCGCGCGCTCGCGCGGCACGACGAAGCTGTGCTGCTTCGCGCCGCGGTCGGCGCCGATCAGCCGCTTGATCTCGGCGTTCTCGCGCTGCACGGCCTTGAGCTGGTTCGACAGCGCGTCGGCCTGCTTGTCGATCGTCTGCAGCTTCGACTGCTGCTCCGCGGTGAGCGCCTGCAGCGCGCGCACGTTGGACTCGGCGTTGCGCAACTGCCACGAATGGAAGCCGACCAGCGCCAGCGACGCGGCGATCAGCGCCAGCCCGGCGATCATCAGATGCCGCCGCGTGAACGCCACCCGGTACACGCTGTAGCCGCTGGGCGGGATGATCTTGATCAGGAACGTCTTCTTCGCCGCTTCGCTCACGACGCGGCCGCCTTCGCGCGGGCGATCGCGGCGAGCTCTTCTTCCGACGGATCCTGGGCCGGCTTGAACGCGGCGACCGCTTTGCCGTACGTGCGCGTGTCCTCGCGCGAGTAGATGCTGCTCAGCACGACGCCGTCGCCGTCCCGGTTCAGCAGCGCCAGCGCGTACGACAGATCCGACCCGACGTCGCTGAAGGCGTTGTAGCGCACGAACCCGACCCGCGGCACCTCGCTCTGCGCGACCTTCTCGAGCGCGTCGATGCGACGCAGCTCGACCTCGCGCGCGGCGGCGCTCGCCGCCGCGTCGCGCTCGAGCGCGCTGAGGCGGTCGGTGGCGCGCGCGGCGCCGCCGCCGAGGAGTCCGTCGTGGGTGTCGAGCACCGCCTGGAGCTTGCGAACGCGCGGTCCCACGACGAGCAGATGGTATCCGATCGTCACGACCAGCGCGCTCGCCAACCCGGCGAGCACGGCCGATATCAGGTCGTTCATATCAAAAGAAAGGCCAGGACGAGGGCCAGGTGGCTCGCGGCACACGATAGGAGTCCGCTTACCGTTGCTCCCTTCCGGGCCTGGCGGGGTTCACGGATTACCGTTGCGCGAGGCCCAACCCTCGTCGAGGCAGGGCCTATCATAACGGTCTACGGCGCTTTCGTGAACCCCTGCGGCACCGAAAACAGCCCGCTGTCCACGGGGCCCAGCGTCTTGAGGTTGCCGCGCTCGGTCAGGAACCCGATCCCGCCCGCCTGGCCGGACGCCTGCGGCGCGGGCGTCGCGGCGGGCTGCCCGGAGAACGTCACCAGCGAGTACAGCGCCAAGCGGTTCGCCGGCGGCGTCGGGCCGGTGCGGCTCGCGCTGAAGGTGGGCCGGCAGCCGCCGGACGGCGCGGTGACGGCCTCCGACGCGGTCGTCGGGACCGGCGGGCGCCGGATCGGGCACATCCGCACGGCCGGCTGCTGGATCGCGCTGAGGTACTGCACCGTCTCGATCGTCGCGCCGCCGTCGCGGCAGCTCCCGGTCGACTGGGTCATCGCGAAGCTGGTCGCGGTGTCGTAGCCGCCGGTCGCGACGTTCTCGATGCGCTGCGGGCCGAGCCCCTTCGTCGTCTCGGTCAGGCGCGCGACCGCGGTGCCGGGCGCCTGCGGCTCGGCCGGCTGCGGCCGGGCGCGCCGCGCTGCGGCCGGGGCGGGCGGCGGCGCCGGGCTCGGCTCGGCGCTCGGGTCGTAGACCGCGTAGGTCTTGGCGGCCAGGTCGAGCTTGATCACCTGCCCGGCGTCGCACTTGCGGATCGTCGCCGTCTGTGCGGCGACGTCGTCGACGCGCTCCCAGCCGTTCCAGTAGGCGTAGCGCATCAGCCGCGGGGTGAGGAAGCCGCGCGCCGCCGCCGCCAGCGCGCCGAACTGCGCGCCGAGCGAGGCCTGCACCGCGTTGTCGACCGCGTTCGAGATCGCGACGCCCGCCGCCGCGCCGGCGATGTCGCCCGCCCCGCCGCCGCCGGCCAGGACGCCGGCGATCGTCCCGATCCCGATCCCGCGCCGCTTCGGCGCCGGCGTCGGCGAGGCGGCGGCGGCCGTGTTGAGCGCGACCAGGTCGGCCTGGAAGTTCCCGGGCGGCGGCGGCGTGGCGTTGACGACCACCCGGACGATCTCGTCGTAGGCGATCCCGGTCGCCGGCGCCGGCGTCGGCGCGGCCCAGGGGACGGCCGGGGCGAGCAGGGCGGCGAAGGCGAGCGCGGCGGTCGCGCGGAGCAGCGAGCGGAGCATGGGCCGGAGGGTGCGGCGGCGGCGCCCGGCCGCCCTTCCGCCGGCGCGGCGGAACGCGAGCCGGGGCCGCGAACGTAGAGCGAACGATGAACTCCGTATTCTCGCGTAGCACCGCGGCGGCGCTCGGCGCCGCGCTGCTCGCCACGCTGCCGCTCTCCGCGCCGGCGAAGCCCGGCGCCGCCGTCCTCCCCGTCGACTGGAGCCTGACCCCGGCGAAGATCGCCGCGTCGTGCGCCGGCTCGATCGCGACCGTGAAGCGGCGGGTCGACGCGATCGTCAACACGCGCTCGCGCCGCACCTTCGCGACCGTCGTCCTGCCGCTCGAGGACGCGTCGTCCGACTTCAGCGACGACCTGGCCGCGCAGGCGTTCCTCTACAACGTCTCGACCGATCCGGCGGTCCGCAAGGCCTCCCAGAAGTGCTCGACCGACGCCGGCAACGTCCTCTCCTCGCTCTCCGCGCGCCCCGACCTGTACAAAGCGCTGGCGGCGGCGAGCGCGAGCGGCACCGCCGGCGACGCGGCGCAGCGCAAGCTCACGCAGCTCTGGCTGACCGCGCTCAAGCGCAGCGGCGCCGCGCTCCCCGACGCGCAGCGGCGCGAGTTCGTCGCGCTCCAGCAGAAGCTGACCGACGCGCAGAACACGTTCTCCGCGAACCTCGGCAACGACGAGTCGTCGATCGCGATCAGCGCCGCGCAAGCCGCGGTGCTGCCGCCCGACTTCGTCGCCGCGTCGCTCAAGAAGACCGCCGACGGCGGCTACACGGTTCCGGTGAACGAGTCGACGGTCGGGCCGTTCCTGCAGAACGAGACCGACCCCGCGGCGCGCAAAGCGTTCTACCTCAGCTACAACAACCGCGGCGGCGACGCCAACGTGAAGCTGCTGCAGGACGCGATCGCGACGCGCGACCGGCTCGCGCACCTCGTCGGCTACCCGACCTGGGCCGCGTTCGTGCTGGCCGACCGCATGGCCGCGACGCCGCAGCGCGTGCAGAGCTTCCTCACCCAGATCGACAGCGCGATTCTGCCCAAGGCGCGCCAGGAGCGCGACGAGGACGCCGCGCTGGCGAAGGCCGACGGCAAGGCGACGTTCGAACAGTGGGACCAAACCTACTACGAGAACCAGCTGCGCAAGACGAAGTACAGCGTCGACCAGAACGAGGTGCGGCAGTACTTCCCGGTCCAGCACGTCGTCGACAACGTGCTGGCGATCTACCAGGAGCTGCTCGGCGTGCGCTTCACGCGCACGAACGTCCCGGTCTGGCAGGCGCAGGTGCTGGCGTACGACGTCACCGACGCCGCGTCCGGCAAACCGCTCGGGCGCTTCTTCCTCGACCTCTTTCCGCGGCCCGGCAAGTACAACCACTTCGCGAACTTCCCGCTCGTGCCGCGGCGCGTGCTGCCCGACGGCAGCGTGCGGCTGGCGGAGACGGCGATCGTCGGCAACTGGCCGCAGCCCGCGCCCGGCAAGAGCGCGCTGCTCAGCCACGACGACGTCGAGGTCTTCTTCCACGAGTTCGGCCACTGCATGGCCGCCGTTCTGGCCAACGAGCCGTACGAGACGCTGACCAACGGCTTCCGCCAGGACTTCATCGAGGCGCCCTCCCAGATGCTCGAGAACTGGGCCTGGGACCCGGCGATCCTCAAGCGCGTCAGCAAGAACGTCACCACGGGCCAGCCGCTCCCCGACGATCTGATCAAGAAGATCATCGCCGCGCGCTACGTCCACTACGCGCTGCAGACGACGCAGCAGATCCTCTACGGCGCCGTCGACATGCAGTACCACACGGCGAAGCCGCCGGTCGACACGACGGCGGTGTGGGCGGCGACCGTCGCGCAGACGACGCCGAACCAGTACGTCCCCGGCACGCACCCGCAGTCGGAGTTCGGGCACCTGATGGGCGGCTACGACGCCGGCTACTACGGCTACCTGTGGTCGAAGGTGTACGCGCAGGACATGTTCTCGCGCTTCAAGGCGCAAGGGCTCACCAATCCGGCCGCCGGACGCGCGTACCGCAACGACATCCTCGCGCCGGCGCGGCTGCAGGAGCCCGATCAGGAAGTGCGCGCGTTCCTGGGCCGCGCGATGAACCCCAACGCCTTCTACCAAGAGCTCGGGATCGCGCCGCCGCAGACGACGCAGCGCTGAAAACCTATCCACTCCCGCAGCATCCTCGCACAGGATGCTGCGGGACCCGACGAGTATGCTCGTGATGTAACAAGGGTGTAGGCGGGACCACTCGGCTGGAGAGCCGACGATGACGTTCCACCTCTTCTCCCCCAGGGTCGCACGCGATGCCGCGCGCTGATCCGACGCGTTCCGCGTACTGCGCGTCGCGGCATCTGCTGCGCAACCTCGACGACGCCGCCGAGCTGCGGCGCAATCCGATGGTGCGCGCCTGCTTCAGCGCCGCACCGGGTGCGCGCGAAGGCGACGGCGGCCTCGACCGCGTGCGCGGTCTGGTGCACGAGAGCCTCGCGCGCTGCCGCGAGCGCCCGCAGGCGGGCTGCGCGCCGGCCGGACTGGGCCGCATGCACGCCGCGCTGCTGCGCTGCGAGATCGACAAGCAGCCGCTGGCGGTCGTTGCGGCCGAGATGGGCCTCTCCGACCGGCAAGTGCGCCGCGAGCGCCGCGCCGCGCACGAGGTGTTCCAGCGCGCCTTTCGCTGCAGCGCCGGGTCAGGCGCGGTCGTGCGCGACACGGCGGCGCTGCGGCTGATGCAGGCCGGCGAGCTGCACGAGCTGGGCCAGAGCACGCTCGCGACGACGGCCTGCGAGGCGCTGGCGGCCCCCACGCAGCGCCCGGAGCGGCGCATCGAGGCGCTCTGCCTGGCGGCCGAGATCGATCTCGACGCGACGCGCTTCGCCGCCGCGTCGGTGCGGATCGCCGAAGCGAACGCGCTGCTGGGGCGGCGCGCGCACGAGCTCGGCGAGCGCGGCCGCGCCGTCGCCGAGCAGCGCATCGACCTGGTGAGCTGGTCGCTGCGCCGCGCGACGGGCGTCGCCGCCGGCGTCGCGACGCCGCCGCCGCTGGCCGCCGCGCAGCCGTGCGCGCAGGACGCGGACGACGCGGAGCGCGCGCTGCGCGTGCGCGCGCTGGCCGCGTACGCGCTTCAGCGCTGGGAGGTCGGCGACGTCCCGCGCGGCGCCGACGCCGTGCGCGCCGCGCAGGCGCTGCTCCCGTCGCTCGACCGCGCGCGCACCAAAGAGCGGCTCGCGCTGATGCTCGCCGAAGCGCGCATCGTCAGCCTGAGCGGTGACGACGAGGAGTACGCGCTGTACCTCGCGCTCGAGGAGATCGCCGCACGCCGCGGCTACCTGCGCCCGCTGCTGCTGGCGCGCGCCGAGCGCATCGGCACCGAGCTGGAGCTGCTCGGCGGCGGCTCGCGCGTGCTCGACCGGATCCTCAGCCCGTTCGAGGCGAGCGCGCGGCACGCGATGCCGGCCGAGCTCGCCGCCGCCGCGTGCGTCGCGGCGCAGGTCGAGCGCGACCCGAACGAGGCGCTCGCCGACGTCGACATCGCCGAACGGCTGCTGCCGCCGCGCGGCGCCCTCGGGATGCTGGCGCGCGCGATGCACGTCGAGCACGCGATCGCCGCCCGCCGCTACGAGCACGCGCGCCTGCTCGCGCAGTCGCTGCGCAACGACGCCGAGGAGATCGGCAACGGCCGCATCCGCGGCTCGGCGGCGCGCTATCTCGCCGTCGTCGCGCTGGCGCAGCACCGCCGCGTCGACGCCGAGCGCCACGCGCGCGAAGCGCTCGCGCAGCTCGAGCAGTACGGAACGGTCGCGTCGCTCGCGCACGCGCACGAGATCGCCGAGCGGCTCGGCATCGAGCGCGCGCCGGAAACCTAGCGCCTTTCCGGACAAGATCGCCGTTATGACGCGTCTCGACAAGTCGAACGCGTCACCGGTCGCGTAGCGATACACCATCGGGTGCACCGAGGCGTGCGCCGCAAGGAAGGACGCGAATGCCGAATCGATCCGCGCGTCGCGCACGACGCTGCTTCGTCACGTTCGTTCTCATGTTCGCCGGCTGCACGATCGCGTGCGGTTGCGGCGGCGGCGGCGGCGGCTCGCCCGCGCAGCTCGCGCCGCCGCCGGCGCCGACCGCGACGCCCACCGCACCGCCCGGCGGCCCGTTGACGCTGTCGCGCACCGCCGCGGCGTTCACGCTCGCCGGCGAGACGGTCTCCGTCGCCGCGAGCGAAACCGGCTACACCGGAACCGTCACGCCCGACGCCGGCGGCTGCGCCAACGTCGCCGGCGTCTCGCCGTCGTCGGCGAGCGCGCCGGCGGCGTTCACCGTCACCGCGCTCGGCGCGGGCGCGTGCACCATCGCGTTCAGCGACCGCTTCGGCCAGCGCGCGACGGTCAGCGTCGGCGTGACGATCACGCAAGGGAGCATTCGATGAGCGCGCGCCACATCGTCGCGGCGCTCGCCGCCGCCGTCCTCGCCGGCGGCTGCGCGGGCGGTTCGCACGCCGTACCGCCGCGGCGCGCGGCGGCTGCCGCCGCCCGCGCGCACGTCAGCTTCACCATGCACTGGCCGGCGCGCGCGCAGAGCGCGCGGCGGCGCCCCTCGTTCATCTCGCCGTCGGCCGCCGCGGTGGTGATCGAAGTCAACCCGGACGCCTCGACGGCCGGCCCGGTCACGTTCGCGAACGCGCCGGCCGGCGGCGGCGCCACGACGGTCGCGGTCGACGCCCCGGCCGGTGCCGACGTGTTCGTGATCTCGCTCTACGACCAGCCGCAGGCCGCCGGCGAGACGAGCGCGGCGGGCAACGAGCTCGGCCACGTGCGCGTCGCGCAGACGATCGTCGTCAACACGACCAACACGCTGAGCGCCACGGTGATCGGCACGGTCGCCGCCGTCCGCATCGGCCCGCTGCCGAACCAGAGCAACGTCCTGCCGGTCGCGGCGTCGAGCCCGCCGGCGTACGAGCTGGTCGGACGGACGCCGGCGGTGTTCACCGTCGCGCCGCTCGACGCGGACGGCAACGTCATCGTGCAGCCGGACGCGCCGCCGTCGATCTCGCTCGCGGTGAACCCGCGCGCGGCGGGCTTGATGTCGGTGACGCCGGTGAGCGGCGCGACGGATCAGTTCACCGTGCAGGCCGTCGCGGCGAACGCGACGGGGTACCCGACGTCGCTGGTCGCGAGCGCGACCGACGCGAACGGCTCGATCGCGACCAGCTCGGCGATCGTCGACGTCACGAGCGCGGTGTACGTCGCGTACGCGAACAGCGGCGCGCCCGCGGTCGCGCGCTTCGATCCGCACGGCGCCGCGCTGCCGCTCCCGGCCGGCGCGTTCGCCGGTCTGTCGAATCCGGTCGCGCTCGCGTACGACGCGGACGACCGCACCATCTTCGTGGCCGACGCCGGCCCCGGCAAGGTGCTCGCGTTCGACGAGGACGGCGCGCCTCGCACGCCGTTCACCGCGCCGTCCGTCGCCAACGTCAACGGCGTCGCGTACGACCCGCACGACGGCAACGTCTACGCATCCGGCAGCTCCGGCGTGACCGTGTTCGCGCCCGACGGCGGCGCGCCGCGCGGCGGCGTACCCGCGTCGTTCGCGGCGACGGGTGCGTCGGGGATCGCGTTCATCGCGTCCGCGCCGTTCCAAGCGCTCGACGACATCGCCGTCGGAAACGCAGCCGGACCGCGCCTCGATCTCTACTCCGAAAGCGGCGCCGCGGCGGGGAGCGGCGCGCTCGCGTCGGCACCGGTCGCGGTCGCGTACGGTGCGCCGCTCACCCTCAACCAGTCGCCCCAGACGGCGGCGCAGCTCTACGTCACCACGGCGAGCGGCGTCGTCGCCGCCGACGCGCTCGCGAACGCCGTCTCGGCGATCGCGAACGCGGGTTCGCCGTTCGGGATCTCCGTCGACCCGAACACGCGCGAGCCGCTCGTCGCCGAGCGCGCGACCAACCTCCTCACCACCTATCTCGACGATCTCGGTGCGATCGACGCGGCACGCTCGTTCGCGACGCCGGGTGCGCTCGGCCTGACCCAACCGCAAGGAGTCTGCCATGTCTTCTAAGCTCGCGTCCGCCGTCGTGCTGGCGCTCTCGCTCGGCGCGCTCGCGAGCGCCGCCGACGCCGGTGCGCCGCGCCGGCCCGGCTCGGTCGCGCACGCGCCGGTCTCGCACCGCACCGCGTTCATGGACTACCTGCGCGACGGCCGCGTCGTCACGGTTTACACCGACGGCCGGGTCGCGATCGCGCCGCCCAAGCGCGCGTCGTCGACCGCTCCGGCCGATCGGCGCGCGGCGCTCGTCGCGTCGCTGCACCGGCGCTCCGAGCCGCCGATGCAACTGCGGCTGCCGCTTTCGCGCTACGGCCCGCTCACGCCCGATCTGCCGGCGAGCACGCGGCGCCGCATCCGGTTCGACCTCGAGCATCCGCCGCAGCGCTTCGCGTCCGACCGCGTCGTGGTCGTCTTCAAGCCCGGCGTCACGACGACGCAAGACCATGCCGCGCTCACGCCGGCCGCCGCGGCGTCCCTGCGGACGGCCCTCGCGAAGAAGCGCACCGACGTGGCCGCGCATCCCTTCACCAGCGACGCGCGCACGAACCAGACGCTCATGCGGCTCGGCGTCGACCGGGTCGACCGCTTGTTCGCCAACGTCGACCGCGGGACGCTCGCCGCGCTGCGCGGCCGGGCCGAGTCGCGCCTGCACCGCTCGCTGCTCGCCTTCGACAACGCGTTCCTGATCCACCCGGGCGCGTCGTCGATGCAAGCCGCGTTGCGCGCGCTGCGCGCGACGCCGTCGGTCGCGTACGCCGAGCCGGATTTCGCGGTCTCGCCGATGGCCCTCGACGCGCGCCCGGTGCCTGACGCTGCGGGTCGCGAGATCGCGGGATACCGCCGTTCGCCGCAGGTGTTCGGGCGCTCGACCCGGTCCACGGCGCGCTCGTTCGTCCCGGCGAACGCCGCCGTCTCGTTCAACGTGCAGGCGTTTCTCGACGCGCCCGGCGTCGACGCGATCGCCGCCTTCGACGAGATCGGCCGGCAGTTCGGCCAGCTTCCGGGGACGGGCGAGATCATCACCAACGTCGGGCTCGGCGACGTCGACGACGCCTCGAACGCGCGCGATCCGAACGACCCGTGCAGCAGCTACGCCGCCGCGGGCCCGACCACGCATCGCATCGGCGGGCAGCGGTACCTCGACCTGCCGTCGATGCCGCTGATCCCCGTCTGGGTCGCCGACGCGTCGGGAAACCTGTCCACGACCAACAGCGTGTGCGGCTACGATCCGTTCCTCGGCGAGGTCGCGATGGACTTCGCCGTGATGGCGCCGTTGCCGCACGAGGCCCAGCGCGCGGGGAAAGCCGGTTTCGCAGGCACCGATCTGCTCGGCATCGCACCCGGTGCCGCCTATCGCTGGATCGCCCCGCAAGACGCGTCGTTCACGTCGATCCTCGGTGCGTTCATCGGCGCCGCTCGGCAGCAGCCCGCACCCAGCGTGATCACGGCGAGCCTCGGCTTCGGCGCCGACGGCATCGGCTTTCCCGGCCGCTACGCCGAGGACGACGCGCTGACGCAAAGCGTCATCGCGGGAATCGTCAGCGCGAACATCGTCGTCTGCATCGCGGGGAACGACGGGACGCGGACCTTCACCGCCGCGGCGGTCGGGCCGACCGGCGGGAGCGCGGCGACGAACGTCGGACCGGACGCGACGGACATCAACGACGTCTACTACAGCACCGCACCGTCCGTCGTTCGCGACAGCGGCGCGATCGACGCCGGCGCGACGACCTTGAACGACATCTTCTCGGCCAATCCGGCGGACCGCGCATCCGGCCCGCTGGCGAACACGCTCGCGTTCAGCGAAACGCGCTTCAACGGGATGCTCGCCTTCTCGAGCGGGTTCGGAAGCCGGGTGAACGTCTCCGCACCCGGCGACAACATCGAAAGCTTCCTGGTGGTCGGCCCTTCGTACGACGACGTCATCACCGTGCTCAACGGCGGCACCTCGGCGTCGGCGCCGGAGGCCGCGGCGGCGGCCGCGGTCGCGCTGCAAGTCGGACGCCTGACCGGCCACCCGTTCACGAACCCGGTCCAGGTGCGCGACGCGCTCGCCGCGTCGGGCACCGCCGTCGCGACGCCGCCGCAGGCCGACGTCGCGCTGCCCGTCGGTCCGCAGATCAGCGTGCGCCGGCTCGTGGAGCGTTTGCTCGCGGACGCCGGGAAACCGGTCGCGCCGGCGATCGCCCGCGTCGCCGTGTACGGCCGGCGCAGCGGTTCGTTCATCGCGCAGGGCGGCACGCACTACACGTTCGACGGCGCGTTCATCACCGCGCTGGACCCCTCGTACATCAAGCTGGACGGACCGTTCACGACGCTCCTAGCGCCGTTCCCGGGCAGCGACACCGCGGCGGACCTGAACTCCTACATCACGATCGCGCCCGACTGGGAAGGTATGCCATCGAGCGCGAGCTACCGGCTCGCGGTCGCCGGACAGCCGGCCCGCGTGCTCGGGACGACGGCGTGGACCCGCATGCTCCCCGCGCAGCTGTTCGCCGCGGCCGGCGTTCCGATGACGCCCGGCGTCTCGCGAACGATCTCGCTGACCTACAGCGCGTCGGTGGGCTTGCACGTCGTCGCGGAATCCACGTTCCAGCTCACGTTCAGCCCGCCGGCGACGAGCTCGCGCCTCGTCCTGGCGCCGATCGCGCCGCCGGTCGCCGGCGGCGCGACGATTCCCGTGACGTACGACTTCTCGAAGTACCCGGCGGCGCTGCTGAACCATCCGACGCTCAACGTGTCGATGCCCGGCATGGGAACCGTCATCACCGGCGACCAGCAGTATCCGTACTACTCGGTGCCGCTGAGCGCGACGAGCGGAACGGTGCAGGTTCCCGTCTCGGCGCTCGCCGGCGGCGGCGTCTACGGCATCTGGGTCCAAATGCAGCCGAGCGGCTCGGTTTCGTCGCCGGACGTGAGCGACTACGCGTTCACCCGGGTCGACACCGGCACCACGCGCCCGCCCGCGCCGCTGATCGCGCTCGGCAACGCGCCGGGCGTGCATTCGACCGACGTCCCGTATCGCGGCAGCTTCACGGTGTCATACGACGTTTCGAGCATCCCCGGGGCCACCGGCGCGATCGTCGAGGTCGCCGCGCCGCGGCCCGGCCCGAACTTCTACAACAGCGTGCCGAACGGCGGCTGGAACACGTTCCGCAATCCCAACGGGAGCGGCCTCGACGACAACGGCGTCGTGACGGGCTCCGTCTACCACGTCGCCGGGAGCGGAACGCGCGGGACGGTGACCATCGACCCCGCCGTCGCGAAGATCCCGATGACGACCACGGCGAACGTGCGCGTCATCGCCACGTCGGGAGCCAATCCGGTCGGCGAGGCCAGTGACGCCGACACGGTTCAGATCCTCGGGATCGAACCGACGATCGGACTGCCGCTCGTGAACGTGTGGACGAACCCGCGCGGGACGGACGGGTATCTGGTCGAAGCCGCATCACTCGGCACGCCGCAATCCAACCTCGCAGTTATCAACGCCGAACCGTTCGACCTCGGGTCCGCGACGACGTCGGCGATACCGTTCACGAGCACCACCTCCGAGGTCACGTTCTCCCCGCTCGTGCAGAACGATGCCAGCGTGATCTGGGAATCACCCGACTTCTTCACCACCATGGAGTACTTCCGTGCGAGCCCGCCGGGCGCGGGCTACGCCGGCTTCTCGTTCCCCAGCGGGACGCTGCCGCCGACGACGTTGTTGTTTCAAGTCGCGAAGGAGTCGTCTCCGACCCGCTCCGCGTTCCTCGGGATCGACATGGCGACGTTCGCGTTCCTCGCCACCCGCGGCGACGTGACGTCCGGCACCGACTTCGCGCCAGCGGTCGACCTGACGGCCCAGACCGGGCTGAGCTCGGACTTCGGCGCGCTGACGACGTTCTCGTACGACCCCGACGCCGACCGCGCGTACTTGCTGATGCAGGATCCCGCGATCGACTGCAGCGCGCAGTCACCGCGCCTGATCACGATCGACTTCGCGACGCGATCCGCATCGTCGCGGGTGCTTCCGATCGGCGGTGGCGACATGGCGTCGGACTGGTACCGGTTGGCAGTCGATCCCACGACGCACACCGCGGCGATCGGTACGAGCTGTCAGTCGGGCGACGCGTTTCGCTCCGAGCTCACGCTCCTCGAGCTCACGTCCGGGACGACGAAGCGCGTCTTCCAGCATGTCCTCGGTCTGGAGAACCAGTATCACGGCTTTCCGTACGCGCTGGGCGGCGCCTCGCCGGTCACCGGAATCGACCCGGTCAACCACCTCGTCCTGCAGCGATCGATGTTCTGCCCGTCCGTCACGAGCATCTTCGACATCAACGCGCGACCGTGCCTGAACGAGTACGACGAAAGCGGGACGCTCGTGAAGTCGGTCCCCGGGCTGTTTGCGGACGGCTTCTCCGACGGCTACCCGATGTTCAACGGAGTCAACGGAACCACGCGGTCCGGGTTCGCCATGGGAATGCAGGAGACGTTTTACGGCAGTTTTTTCTACTACAGCTTCAACGTTCAGCCGTACCGGTACTGACCTGCGTGCGCGAGACAGCGGCGCTCGGAGCGCTCCGTGCGGTCCGAGCGCCGCCGGCGCACTCAGGCGCTCCAGCTCAGGACATACGTCTGTCCCGTGAACTGGCCGGTCGCGCTCCGAGCGTCGCTCGGCACCGAGCAGCGCGCCGGAGCGTCGGTCGTGAAGTGCAACAGATAGGCACCGAGCGGGTTCCCGTCGTTCTTGACGCTGATCGTGAACGAACAGGCCGATCCGCCGCCCACCTTCTGGTAGGTGAGCGTCGCCGAAGTCGTTTGGCTGAGGCCTGGAAGAAGGTTGGAATACGTCGCGTGCCCGCTCGAGGGATCATTGCCGCCGGCGGCCACGGAGCTGCCGGAGAGTCCCGTGATCGTGCCGGGCAGCGTGCCCGTCCGTTCCATGCTCGCGCTGGCGTCCGCATTGTGGACGGCGAAGTACACGTTGAAGTTCGCCGCGGACGCCTGGGCGGTCGTCGCGCCGAACGCGCCGGCGAGCGCGAACGCCGCGAGCGCGAGGGTTTTCACGAGGTTTTTCATGAACTGGACCTTTCTGGCCGCCCGTAACGGTGCGGCCGGAGTGAGATCGAGCGGGCGGCGCCTACGTGAGCGCGTGAACGCCGTCCGCTCGTCGCTCGAACGACGGCGGCTACCGCATCGTGAACGTCACGCTGAAGTCGCCCTTGGCCTTGTCGGGACCGCTCGCCGCCGCAACGCACGTCACCTGACCCGTCCAGCTCGCGCGCGCGTCCGTGACGAGCGTGTACCGCCCGCCCGCGAACGCGACCGTGTAGCGGAACGTGCACTCGCGCGCGGGATCGCCCGCGGCGCGGTAGATCAGCGCGCCGGCCAGCGTCGCGGCGCTGGTCGACGCGAGCGTGAACGCGTCGGTGGTTTGGCGCGGGACCGTCGCGAGCGGTGCGTTGTCCGACGTCACGTAGCCGCCCAGCGTCGACGCGCTCGCCGCGTAGACGAGCTCGAACGCCGCCGATGCGTTCGCGACGCGAATCACCCCCACGGGATTCGCACCGGCAGGCGCCGCGCACGCGAACGCAAGCGCCAGCGTGCCGAGCGCACGCGCGGCTGGTAACCGTCGGAACATACACCCTCGCTTCCGGCCCGCACCGCGGTTGACGGTTCGGCCGAACATCGTGGAGCGGACTTCATTATGCAGGATACTACGCCTCACCGCAAGATCTTGCGGTATAATTTTTAGCATGCACTTGTCATATCGCGCTACCGCGGCGTTCGCCGCGGCCGCCGTCCTGGCGTTCGTCGCCGGCGCTCCGCCGCCGGCCGCGCACGCCGCACCGCACGCCTCACCGTCGCCGCAGGCGCCGTCGGTTCTTCAAGTCCAGATCATCGGCGCGCCGCGAGCCGCTGAGGTGCTGCGCGGCCTGTTCCCGCGCGCTCGCGTGCGCGTCGACCGGCCGGCGAACGCGCTGGTCGTCATCGCGCCGCCCGACGACGTCGCCGCGATGCGCGCGGTGCTGCAGGGGATCGACGTGCGCGGCCCGCTGCGCGCCGCGAGCGAGGCGGTGCAGGTTCGCACGGCGGATCCCGGCACGATCGCCGCGCGCATCCGCCGCCTCTACCGCGGCGCGCGCATCGATCCCGCGCCGAACCGCACGCTGCTCATCGAGGCGCCGCCGGCCGACCTCGCGCAGATCAAGGCGCTGATCGCCGCGATCGACACGCCGCTCGCGTCACCGTCACCGGCGCCTCCGCCGCCCGTCGAAGCCGTGCGCGTCACCAAGGCCGCACCACGCGACGTTGCGCGCGCGATAGCACATCAGTTCCACGGCGTGCGCGCGAGCGTCATGGGACAATCGGTCGTCCTGGCCGGCGCGCCGGACGACGTCGCGAAGGCGAAGGCGCTGGTCGCGCTGATCGACCAGCCCCAGGCCGGCGTGCGCTACACGCAGGTCTACCGCTTGCGCTTCGCCGACGCGCGCGCCGCCGGCGACTTCATCGCGCACGCCTTCCGCGACGCGCAAGTGACGTCCGACGCCGGCCTCAACGCGCTCTCGGTCGTCGCGACGCAGTCGCAGCAGCAGCGCATCGGCGACGCGGTCGCGCAGCTCGACTCGGCCGGCGCCGCACCGCTGGCCGGCACGGCGCCGCTCGCCGGCGCGAGCGGACCGCCGGTGCAGCAGCCCGGCAGCGCCGAAGGCGTCGGCGGGATCGAGGTGATCTCGCTCCGCGCCGCGGCGCCGGGCCTCAACGGAGCGCCCTCGTCGTCCGCCACCGACATCGCGACGACGGTCACCCAAGCGCTGCAAGGGCAGACGTCCGATCTCCACATCACCGTCCCGCCCAACGGGACGCAGCTCGTGCTCACCGGCTCGCCGTACGCGATCCGGCTGGCGAAGAGCCTGATCGACCGGCTCGACGTCGAGCAGAAGCTGGTCGTGCTCGACACGCAGATCCTCGAGGTCGACGAGAGCGCCGCGAAGAGCCTCGGCCTCAGCCTGGCGAGCCCGGCCGTCGGCACGACGTTCTCGGAAGTGCCGCCGGTCTCACCCGACGGCGGGACGCCGCCGCCGTTCATCGGCTTTCAGCCGCTGACGCGCACGACGCTCTCGTTCGGCGTGACGCTGAACCTCTTGATCCAGCGCGGCAAAGGCCGCGTCCTCGCCGACCCGCGCATCACGACGATCTCCGGCCGCACCGCCACGATCCGCGCCGGCGACAACATCGCGATCCTCACCACCACCGGCGGCGGCACCGGGACGGTCGCGACGACGCAGCTCCAGACGTTCCAGACCGGCGTCACGCTCGACATCACGCCGGTCGTGAACGCCGGCAACTTCATCACCGTCGCGCTGCACCCGACCGTGAACAGCCTGGCCGGAATCGCCAACGGCATCCCGCAGATCGCGACCCGCGACACGCAGACGACGGTCGCGATGCGCGAGGACGAGACGCTCGTCATCGGCGGCCTGATCCAGGACACCACCACCCGGACCGAGTCGAAGATCCCGCTGCTCGGCGATCTCCCGCTGCTCGGCCGCCTGTTCCGGAACGACGACCTCACGCACCAGCGCAACGAGCTGATCATCACCGTCACGCCGCACGTCATCTCGCCCGGCGCGCGCAGCGGCTGGCCCGGCCAAGGCCTCCCGACGCCGGTCCCGCTCGCGACGCCCGCGCCGCGGACCTGAGCGTGCACGGCGAAGACCCGGGTGACATCACCCGGGTCTGTTTCTCACCGTCGCGACGCGGGCCGCGTGGGACTACGGCGACGCGGTTCCCGGCGAACCCGGGTTCAGCGTGTCCTGCTGATCGTCGAGCAGCACGCCGTACTGCGAGGACGTCTTGCCGGTGTCGTTGTTCGTCTGCGCGCCGGTGCCGCTCGAGAGCGTCTCGCTGCGCAGCCCGCCGCCCTGCGACCGGTCGCTGGGCATCCCGGCCGCCGACGCGCCCTGGCTGTCGGCGCCCTGGCGCTTGTCGCCGCCCTGCGCGCCGCCTTGGTCTTGGTTCTGGTCCTGACCGTGCACGGTGTCTCCCTTCGCTTCGCTGAGCACTTGCTGTCCGTGCTCCTGCGCGGCTTGCTGCACGGCGCCGAGCGCGGCTTGGGCCGTCTCCTGCAGCACTTGCTTGCCGTGCTCGAGCGCGTCGGTGCCGAGATCTTTGGCGCGCCCGACGAGCTCGTCGCGCAGCGGCCCGACCTTCTCGCGCTCCAGATCGGTGATCGGGGCGGCCAATCCCGCCAGGAAGCCGACGGCGAGCGCGCCGAGCGCGAGGCCGAGCGGGTTCTCCGCCGCGATTCCGGCGCCGCGCCGCGCCGCGGACGTGACGTTGCCGGGGTTCGGCAGCTTGCCGGCCGCCTGGCCGACGGTGTTGCTGATGGTGTTCTGCACGGTGCTCCTCAGGTTGCTGGTCGTGTCGCTCAGTGTGTCGCCGGCGTTGCCGGTCGTCTCGCGCAGCGTGCCGGTCGCGTCGCGCAGCGTGCCCGTCGCGCCGGAAAGCGTGTCCGACATGCCGCGCTTCGCCCCGCCGAGCGCGTTGCCGACCTTGCCGCCGGCGCCGGTCAGCGTGTCCTTCACGCTCTCGACGACGTCGCTGATGGTGCCCTTGACGGTCTCGACGCGGTCGTTCACCGCATCCTTCACGCGCGAAGGGACGTCGGATTTGTAGGCCAGCGCCTCGACCGTGTCACCCATGCGGGCGCGGGTCTCTTCTATCTCGCGCCGGATTTCGCTCGAGTCTTTGCCCATTCGATGTCTTCCTTCACGGTCTGCGCCGTTTGCTCGGGGACGAGCGGCGCGGCTTCTTGGAGTTTCTTCTTGCCGGTGATCGCGAGGACGCCGGCGACGATGCCGTAGACGACCGTCACGATCAGCGCCGCCGCCCAGACCGGCACCGCCAGCGCGATCAGCGCGATCAAGAACGCGGTCAGCGCGCCGAACGCGCCGAGCCCGAAGATCGCGGTGCCGCCGAACATCCCGGCGGACGCCGCGGCCGGCTTGACCTTCTCGCTGATTTCGACTTTGGCCAGCGCGATCTCTTGGCGCATGAGCGTCGAGATCTCGTCGCCGAGCTCGCGCAGCAGCTCGCCGATCGGGCGATCGGCCTCGCGCGGCGCGTCAGGTCGCATAGCGCGTGCCTCCGCTGCGCACGCCCGTGCCGCCGCGGTAGGTTTCGTCGCCGTACGTCGTGTCGCCGTACGTGCTGCCGCCGTACGAGCCGGCGCCGTCCGCGCCGCCGTACGATCCGCCGGCCGCTTCGCGGTAGCGCCGCGCGCTCGACGTCTTCAGGAAGCGCGAGGCGGCGAAGCCGAGCACGAGCGCGCCGGCGGCGATCCCCCACGGATTCGCGCGCGCGACCGTTTCGAGGTCGGCGATCAGCCGGTCGCTGTCGGCGTCTTGCAGGTAGCGGCCGAGCTGCGAGACGAGGTCCGCGGCTTGATCGACGTAGCCCGCGGCGAGCCCGATCGGCCCGCTCTGGCGGAGCTGGTCACCGACGTTGCGCAACTCTTGCGCGACCGAGTCGATCTGCTGCCCGATCTGTGTCGTGCGGTCGTCGAGCTGTTTCCCCAACAGCGACTTCCCTTGGTCGAGAGCGTTCTGAGCTGATTCCCGAACGTCCGTTGTCTGCATTCAGTCCCTCACCGGTGAGAAAAGCGTCGGGCAACGTCATACCCAGCGGCACGGAAACGCTCGCTAGCCAACGAGGGAACCGTACATAGCCGGGGTAACCGAACCACCGTGAGCACGATGACGCCGCGCCGCTCGCCGGCGCTGGACTCGCTGGAGTTCGACCACCTCGAGCTGTGGGTCGGGAACGCCAAGCAAGCAGCGCACTACTACTGCACGGCGTTCGGATTCGAGCCGCTGGCGTACGCCGGTCCGGAGACCGGGCTGAAGGGCCGCGCGTCGTACGCCGTCCGCCAGAACGACCTGACCCTCGTGCTGACCTCCGCGCTGACGCCCGACGATCCGGTCGCCGAGCACGTCAAGCTCCACGGCGACGGCGTGCACGACGTCGCGCTGCGCACCACCGGCGCGCGGGAAGCGTTCGCAGCGGCGGTCGCGGGCGGAGCGCTGCCCGTCGACGAGCCGGCCGTCGCGTCGGACGCGCGGGGCAGTGCCGTGATCGCGCGCATCGGCACCTACGGCCAGACCGTCCACAGCCTGATCGAGCGCGCGGCGTACCGCGGCGTCTGGCTGCCGGGCTACGAGCCCTGGTCGGCGCTGATGCCGACCGCACACCGCGTCGGGCTGGTGCGGATCGACCACTGCGTCGGCAACGTCGGCTGGGGCGAGATGGACCGCTGGTGCGACTACTACGCCAAGGCGCTCGGCTTCACGCAGCTGATCGGCTTCGACGACAAGGACATCTCGACCGAGTACACCGCGCTGCGCTCGAAAGTGATGCAGAGCACGTCCGGCAAGGTGAAGATGCCGATCAACGAGCCCGCCGAGGGGCTCAAACGCTCGCAGATCGAGGAGTACCTCGACTTCTACGGCGGCGCCGGCGTGCAGCACGTCGCCATCGCGACCGGCGACATCGTCGAGACGGTGCGCGCGCTGCGCGGCAACGGCGTCGAGCTGCTGGAGACCCCCGCCTCCTACTACGAGACGCTGGGCGAGCGGGTCGGCGCGATCGACGAGGACGTGGCGATCCTGCGCGAGCTGAACATCCTGGTCGATCGGGACGATAACGGATACATGCTGCAGATCTTCACGAAGCCGCTGCAGGACCGTCCGACGCTGTTCTTCGAGCTCATCCAGCGGCGCGGTTCGCTGTCGTTCGGCAAAGGCAACTTCAAGGCGCTGTTCGTGTCGATCGAGCAGGAACAGGCGAAGCGCGGCAATCTCTAGCGACGCAGCGTTCTTTCTCGGGTTCTTCGTCGCGATCGGCGCGTTCAACGCGCTGCTCTACGTCGTGCTGCGCGACGTGCCGTTCGGCTGGTACGCGACCTCGATGTTCTCGCTGGTCGGCCTGACCTTGGTCGAGACCCGCGGCGCGACCCTCGGCGCGCAGGGGACGCGCACCGGCGAAGCGGTCACGCTGGCGCTCTACTACATCGCGCTGACCGGCTTCTGCCGCTCGTTCCTGAACCTCGCCCGCTGGCGCGACGTCCTCGACTACCTGACCATCCCGGTCCTGGCCGCCAACGTCGGGCTGATCTTCACCGAGAAGCTGACCCACTGGCGCGGCACCGGGTACGTGCTGGACGAGGTGCTGCAGGCGGCGCTGCTGGCGCTGCTCTTCGCGCGCGGGATCGTAGCCCGCAAACAAGGCTTCGCGCCGGCGCGCTTCTACCTGATCGCGTTCGTGTTCGCGGCGGCCGGGATCCTGATCAACGACCTCAACCTGCACGGGATCCTCTTCCCGCACCGCAACCTGACCCGCGCCTTCGATGCCGGGATCGCGCTCGAGGCGCTGCTCTTCGCGCTCGCGCTGGCGGACCGGAACCGCGCGCTCTCGGCGCTGGTCTCGCTCGACGGGCTGACCGGGATCGCCAACCGCCGCTCGTTCGACGGCGCGCTGGCGCGCGCGTGGGACCGCTCGCGCCGCTCGCACACCGCGGTGGGCGTGCTGATGATCGACGTCGACCACTTCAAGCGCTACAACGACACGCACGGGCACCAGTCCGGCGACGAGATCTTGCGCCGCGTCGCGCAGGCGGTCCAGGCGGCGGTACTGCGGCCCGACGACGTCGCGGCCCGCTACGGCGGCGAGGAGTTCGCGATCGTCTTGCCGCTGGCCGAGGGCGAGGCGTCGCGGGTGGTCGGCGAGCGCGTCCGCCACAACGTGCGCGCGCTGGCGATTCCCTATCCCGAGGCGCCGAGCGGGATCGTCACCGTCAGCGTCGGCGTCGCCTCGACGCGGCCGGCCGAGTCCGGCGTGAACCCGACCCAGTTGCTGGCGTCCGCGGACCAGTCGCTCTACCAAGCGAAGCGCGAGGGCCGCGATAAGGTTGTGTTAGCCCCGCTGGAGCGCTCAACTCCGGACGCCGCCGTCCGATAACCCGTCCAGATGAAAGACCGTAGCTTCGCCGACTTCATGGTCGGCGCGCTCGCTTGCATTTCCGTCCTCGGCTTCTGCGCCGTGCTCAAAGAGACGGAGCTCTACGCCGAGCAGCGCCGCCGCCAGGCCGCCGAGAAGTGGTCGCTGCCCCGCAAGCGCCGCCGCCGCCGCTCCCCCGAGGACGACTGCCGCCACTGCACCGGCAGCGGCACCTGCGCCGAGTGCGCGCCGTCGGCGTGCCGCGTCTGCAAGGGCAGCGGCCTCCAGCCGCACGACTCCGCGCTCGCCTCGCGCCTCACCGCGCTCTGGGACGGCGCCGCCTAGGTCAGGACCGGCGCTGGCGCTACGGTAGCGAGAGCGGCCGGTAGCGGAGGCGGTGCGGGCGCGCGGCCTCTTCGCCGAGCCGCGCCTTCTTGTTCGCTTCGTACTCCTGGTAGTTGCCCTCGAAGAAAAAGACGCGCGAGTCGCCCTCGAACGCGATGATGTGGGTCGCGATGCGGTCCAGGAACCAGCGGTCGTGGCTGATCACCATCACCGTCCCGGCGAACTCGCTCAGCGCGTCCTCGAGCGCGCGCAGCGTCTCGACGTCGAGGTCGTTCGACGGCTCGTCGAGCAGCAGCACGTTGCCGCCTGAGAGCAGCGTCTTGGCGAGATGCAGCCGGCCGCGCTCGCCGCCGGAGAGCGTGCCGACGATCTTCTGCTGGTCGCCGCCCTTGAAGTTGAAGCGCCCGAGATACGCGCGTGACGGCATCTCGAAGCGGCCGACCATCAGCAGATCGCGCCCGCCGCTGACGTCGTCGAAGACCGACTTCTCGTTCTCCAGCGACTCGCGCGTCTGGTCGACGACCGCGAGCTTCACGCTCGGCCCGATCGTGATCTCGCCGGCGTCGGGGCGCTCCTTCCCGGCGATCATGCGGAACAGCGTCGACTTGCCCGCGCCGTTCGGCCCGATGATCCCGACGATCGCGCCGGCCGGGATGCGGAAGCTGACGTCGTCCATGAGCAGACGGTCGCCGTAGGCCTTGCGCACGCCGGCGAACTCGATCACCTGGTCGCCGAGCCGCTCGGCGACCGGGATGAAAATCTCTTGCGTCTCGTTGCGGCGCTGGTACTCGTAGCTCGACAGCTCCTCGAAGCGCGACATGCGGCTCTTGTTCTTCGACTGCCGCGCCTTGGCGCCGGAGCGCACCCACTCGAGCTCGCGCTTGAGCGCCTTGCGGCGCGCCGACTCGGTCGCTTCTTCTTGCGCCAGCCGCTCTTGCTTCTGGTCGAGCCAGGAGCTGTAGTTGCCCTTCCACGGGATGCCGCGGCCGCGGTCGAGCTCCAGGATCCACTCCGCCGCGTTGTCGAGGAAGTAGCGGTCGTGCGTCACCGCGACGACCGTGCCGGGGAAGCGCTGCAGGAACTGCTCGAGCCACTCGACGCTTTCCGCGTCCAGGTGGTTCGTCGGCTCGTCGAGCAGCAGCATGTCGGGCTTGGAGAGCAGCAGCCGGCACAGCGCGACGCGCCGCTTCTCACCGCCGGAGAGCGGGCCGATCCTGGCGTCCCACGGCGGCAGACGCAGCGCATCGGCGGCGATCTCGAGCTGCTGCTCGACGTCGTCGCCGCCCGAAGCGAACAGCACGGCCTCCAGCTTCGCCTGCTCTTCCGCGAGCTTGTCGAAGTCGGCGTCGGGCTCGCCGTACGCGGCGTAGATCGCGTCCAGCCGCGTGCGCGCCGCCGTGAGCTCGCCGAGCGCTTCTTGCACCGTCTCGCGCACGGTCTGGTCGGGATCGAGCCGCGGCTCTTGCGGCAGATAGCCGATGCTGATCCCCGGCATCGGGATCGCGTCGCCATCGATCTCCGTGTCGATACCGGCCATGATGCGCAGCACGGTCGACTTCCCGGCGCCGTTCAGTCCCAGGATGCCGATCTTCGCGCCCGGCAAGAAGCTGAGCGAGATGTCCTTGAGGATCTGCCGGTTCGGCGGCACCTTCTTGCCGACGCGGAACATCGAGTACACGTACTGAGCCACGGCCGCGTGCATTCGCAAGCACGCGGCGTAACGCCTATCGCGCGGAGCAGCGGCGAACGGCCGCTAGCCGCTCAGACGCGCACCGCGCGGGCGGCCTTGTCGACGAACGCGTTGTCGAACAGCTTGGAGGGTTCGACCTTGGACGTCGTGCCGAGGAAGTAGTTGTTGGTCTCGATCACGGCGCGAACGCCTTCGAGCGCGATCTCGCCGTGCTGCGTGTACGCGGGCCGCGAGTGGCTGTACGCGGCGGCCCAGTTGTCGGCCGGCGTTCCGCCGCGGAACTCGTCCGAGAGCGCCGCCGCGATCTGCGCGGAGGTGTGCGTCGCCATGTACTTGTGCGCGCGGACGAGCGCGTTGATCACCTTCTGCGTGCGCTCGGGGTTCTTCTGGATCACCTCGGCGCGGGTCAGCGCGCCGGTGAAGCAGTACTGCGGGAACCCCAGCGCGCGGCGCGTGTCGGCCGCGGTGTAGAGGCCCATCCATTGCACGCCGCGCCCGGTCTTCACCAGGGTCGTCGCGTACGGATCGTTGCCGTACGCGGCGTCGACCTGGTTGCCGGTCAGCGCCGAGATCATCGTCGCGCCGCCGCCGACGCCGACGATCTTCACGTCCTCCTTGCCCAGCCCGGCGCGGTGCGCCATCCAGGTCGCGAGGACGTGCGTCGCCGAGCCGATCGACGTCACGCCGAGCGTCTTTCCTTTGAAATCGGCGAAGCTCTTGTACTTGTCGCGGTCGCCGGGCCGCACCATGAGCGCGATCCCGGGCTGGTTCATGAAGTCCGCGATCATCACCAGCGACTTCCCGCGGTCGGCGGCCGCGATGGCGTGGTCGATCGCGTTGCCGCTGTACTCGCACGTACCCGAGGCGAGCGCCGTCGCCGCCTCGCTGCCGCCCTTGGTGTAGGTCAGCTCGGCGTCGATCCCTTCCTGGTCGAAATACCCGAGCGCCTTCGCCAGGTCCCACGGGAAGTACACGAGCGCGTGCTCGGACCCGACGACGATGGCAACCTTCTCTTTCGGTGCCGCCGCCATGACGATCGTCGGAACGCCGAAGACGGTCGACGCCCCGGCGGCGGCGATGCCGCCGATCAGCGTGCGGCGTGAGATGTCGGACATGGCGTGTCTCCTTTGTCGCTAAAGATCGACGGGCTTCCAGACCAGGACGCGCCGCTGAACCCAGCGGATGAACGTGTCGACGAGGGTGACCAGGACCATCAGGATCGCGAGGCCGCCGAACACCCCGCTCGTGTTCAGTTGGGCCTCGGAGTATTGGATGCGATAGCCCACACCGGCCTGCGCGCCGAAGTACTCGGCGACCACGGCGCCGATCAGCGCGAACCCGACCGCCGAGCGCAGCGAGGCGAAGATCCACGTCAGCGCCGAGGGGACGAGCACGTGCCGCACGACGCCGTAGCGGTTGGCGCCGAGCACGCGCGCGTTCGCGACCAGGGTCGGGTCGACGTCCTTGATCCCCGCGTACGTCGCGAAGAACACGACGAAGAGCACGAGCACGACCGCGCTGACGACCTTCGAGAGCAGCGAGAACCCGAACCACAGGATGAACAGCGGAACCAGCGTGACGCGCGGGATCGAGTTGAGCAGCACCAGCAGCGGCTCGAACACCGCGCCGAGAAACCGGTTCGAGGCCAGCACGATGCCCAGCACGATGCCGATGAAGCCGCCGATCAGCAAGCCGAGCACGGTCTCCCACATCGTCACGACGACGTCCTTGACGACGTAGCCCTGCTGCCACCAGTGCCCGATCGTCGCGCCGATCTGCGTGGGCGAGGAGAAAAAGAACGGGTCGATCTTCCCGGCGTGCACGCCGAGCTCCCAGACGGCGAGAACGAGCACCGTCACGCCGATCTGCGAGGCGAGCACGAGCCCGCGGTTAACCGGCCGCGTTCGCTCGCGCATAGCTTTCCAGAACCTCGTCGCGCAGATCGTTCCACATCTTCGAGTAGAGCTCGGTGAACCGCGGATCGAAACGCACCTGCTCGATGTCGCGCGGCCGCGGCAGCGTCACGTCGTAGCGCGCTTTCACGCGCGCGGGCCCCGCCGTCATGACGACGACCTCGTCGGCGAGCGCGATCGCCTCTTCCAGATCGTGCGTCACGAAGATGACCGTCTTCCCCGAGCCCTGCCACAGGTTCAGCAGCTCGCCTTCCATGAGGTTGCGCGTCTGCACGTCGAGCGCGGAGAACGGCTCGTCCATCAGCAGGATCTCCGGGTCGTAGACGAGCGTCTGCGCCAGCGAGACGCGCTTGCGCATCCCGCCCGAGAGCTGGTGCGGGTACGACGCCTCGAAGCCGCGCAGCCCGACCCGCCCGATCCATTCCGCGGCCCGCGCACGCGCCTGGTCGCCGCGCATCCCGCGCAACTGCAGCGGCAGCAGCACGTTGTCGCGCACGCTCTTCCACGGCAGCAGCGCGTCGCGCTGGAACAGGAATCCGGCGCGGTCGGTGATTCCCGCGACCGGCTTGCCGCGCACGCGCACGGTGCCGGCGGTCGGACCGTCGAGGCCCGCGATCAGCGAGAGCGTCGTCGACTTGCCGCAGCCCGACGGCCCGACGAGCGCGACGAAGCGCTGCGGCGCGACGTCGAGGTCGACGTCGCGCAGCGCGGTGTAGCCGGACTCGAACGTCTTCGTGACCCCGGTCAGCTCGATGATCGGCGCGATCGCTTCCCTCCGATCCTCAGCTCGTCGAGCACCGCGCGTGTGTCCGCGCCGATCGCGCGCGCCGCGTGGTCCGACACCGTCGGGTGCGCGCGAAAGCGCACCACCGGCGCGGTCGTCGCGACGCGGTTTCCGGCGTCGTCCTCGAGGTGCCGCACGATGCCGCGCGCACGAACGTGCTCGTCGGTGACGATGTCGGCGACCGAGTACACCGGCCCGGCCGGAACGCCGGCGTCCGCGAGGATGCGCGCGGCGTCGGCGGCGTCGAGCGTTCGCGTCCAGTCGGCGACCAGCGCGTCGATCTCCGCGCCGTGCTCGGTGCGCTCCCGGTTGCCGCGGTAGCGCGGCTCGTCGGCGAGCTCCGGCCGCCCCATCGCCGCGACGAAGCGCCGGAACAGCGAGTTCGCGTTGGCGCCGATCGCGATCCACTTGCCGTCGCGGGTTGGGTAGATGTTCGACGGCGCGACCGCGTTGTGCGAGTTGCCGCTGCGCTCGCGCACGATTCCCAGCGCGTCGTACTCCGGCAGCATCCCCTGCGTCAGCGCGAACGACGCTTCGAGCAGCGAGACGTCGACGCGGTCGCCGACGCCGTCACGCTCGCGCGCGAGCAGGGCCGCCTGGATCCCGACCACGCAGTACAGCGCCGCCAGCTCGTCGGCCAGCGAGATGCCGACGCGCACGGGCGGCCGGTCGGGATAGCCGGTGATGTAGCGCAGGCCGCTCATCGACTCGGCGATGTTCCCGAAGCCGGTGCGGTTGCGGTACGGCCCGTCCTGCCCGTAGCCGCTGATCGAGGCGTAGACGATGCGCGGGTTCTCCGCGCGGAGGCTCTCGTAGCCGAGCCCCCACTCCTCGAGCTTGCCGGGCCGGAAGTTCTCCAGCAGCACGTCGCAGCGCAGCGCGATCTCGCGCACGGTCGCGCGGTCGGCCGCCTCGTGGAGGTCGAACTCGACGAACCGCTTGTTGCGGTTGTGCGACTTGAACCACCACGACGTCCCGTCCGCCGCGGGCGGCCCCCACGTCCGCAGCCCGTCCCCCTCGCCGCTCTCGACTTTGATCACGTCCGCCCCGAGATCGGCCAACAGCCGCCCAGCCGCCGGCCCCGCGACCGACGACCCCATCTCGAGCACACGAACCCCGTCAAGCGCCGGACGAAACGAGGCCGAGCCGTTTTCCACGCGTCAAGGTTGGGCCGCGGTCGCCCGGCGAACCTCCTGGGAATGCCCCTTCTCCTGTCGCGGCAGTCGCCGACCGTCGATGCGGTCATGCTTGAAGCTCGGGCTGCCGGATTCGCGAAACGGTCGATCAAGAACGAGGCCAAGCTCGCGGCGATCGACCTCGCGATCCGCTGCATCGACTTGACGACGCTCGAAGGCCGCGACTCGCCCGGGCGCGTGCGCTCGCTGTGCGCGAAGGCCGCGTACCCCGCGCCCGGCGCGCCGCGCGTTGCGGCGGTCTGCGTCTATCCGAACCTGGTCGCGGTCGCGAAGGACGCGCTGCGCGGAACGGGCGTGAAGGTCGCTTCGGTCGCGACGGCGTTCCCGAGCGGGCTCTCGTCGCTCGACGTGAAGCTGCGCGACACCGAGGCCGCGCTGGCGTCGGGCGCCGACGAGATCGACATGGTGATCGACCGCGGCGCGTTCCTGGCCGGCGACGAGCAGCACGTCTTCGACGAGATCGTGGCGGTCAAGCAGATCTGCGGCCCCGTGCACCTCAAGGCCATCCTCGAGACCGGCGAGCTCGGCTCGTACGACGCGACGCGGCGCGCGAGCGACCTCGCGCTCGAAGCCGGCGCGGATGTGATCAAGACGTCGACCGGAAAGATCGGCACCTCCGCCACGCTCGCCACCGCGCTGGTCATGTCCGAAGCGATCCGCGACTTCCACCGCCGCACCGGCGAGCGCCGCGGCCTCAAGGTCGCCGGCGGCGTCCGCAACACGAAGACCGCGATCGCGTACCTCGTCCTGATCGACGAGACGCTCGGCGAGGAGTGGCTTTCACCCGACATGTTCCGCATCGGCGCGTCGGCCTTGCTCGACGACCTGCTGCTCCAGCGCGGCAAGCTCGCCACCGGGCGCTACGGCTCCCTGGACTACATCGCGAAGGACTGACGCGGTCCGCGCTACGAAGCGTTCGGCGCGTGCGCTCCGCCGCTCGCGTCGAAGACCATGCGGATGCGGGTCCCGCCTTCGGTGTCGATCGACACGGCCCGCGCGATGGCGCGCACGATCCGCAGCCCGAGGCCGCGGCCTTCGCGCAACTCGCGGTCGATGAACGCGCCGCGGTCGTAGACGTCGACCAGCAGCGTGTTGTCGTCGTCGGTGCTCGCGTGGAGCTCGACGGTCCCCGGCTCCTTCGACGCGTAGGCGTGCTCGACGGCGTTCGCTATCGCCTCGCCGACCGCGATGATGATGTCGTCGCGCAACGGCGACTCGATGTCGATGGCGTTGAGAAAGGCCAGCAGCGCGTGGCGCAGCGCCTTCGGCGTCCCGGGGTCGCCGATCTCGCGGTTGATGCGCAGTTCCGAACGCCCCGTCACGGCGCTCTGTTGCGCCGGACGCCGTAGCCGATCCCTGGAAGCCGAACGCCTGCCGTCCTTGCCTCTGACCCGGGGACCCGGCAGCATGCACGCGAAGCTCGCTGCGATGGCCCTCGCGTACGCGCCTTCGCTCGAAACGACCCCGGTTCGCATCGCTCCCCGCTACGACCACTTCATCGGCGGGCAGTGGGTGCGCTCGACCGGCGGAGAGACGTTCGCGACGGTGAACCCGGCGACCGAGGAAGAGCTCGCGCAAGTCGCCGCCGGCACGCCCGAAGACGTCGACCGCGCCGTCGCCGCGGCGCGCGAAGCCTACGAGAGGTACTGGCGCCCGATGCGCCCGGCCGACCGCGCGAAGTACGTCTACCGCATCGCGCGCGCCATCACCGAGCGCTCGCGCGAGCTGGCGGTGCTCGAGACCAAGGACGGCGGCAAGCCGATCAAGGAGTCGCGCGACTTCGACGTCGTGCAGGCCGCGGCGCACTTCTTCTACTATGCCGGCTGGGCCGACAAGCTGCGCTACGCGCTGCACGGCGTCGACGATCCGGCGCCGGTCGGCGTGGTCGGCTCGATCATCCCCTGGAACTTCCCGCTGCTGATGGCGGCCTGGAAGATCGCGCCGGCAATCGCGTGCGGGAACACGATCGTGCTGAAGCCCGCCGAGACCACCCCGCTCACCGCGCTGCTGCTGGCGGAGATCTGCGAAGAGGCCGACCTGCCGCCGGGCGTCGTCAACGTCCTGACCGGCGACGGGCGCACCGGCGCGGCGCTGGTCGCACACCCCGGCGTCGACAAGATCGCGTTCACCGGCTCGACCGAGGTCGGCAAGATCATCCAGCGCTCGATCGCCGGCACGCGCAAGCACGTGACGCTCGAGCTGGGCGGGAAGGCCGCGAACATCGTCTTCGCCGACGCGCCGCTCGACCAAGCCGTCGAGGGCGTCGTCAACGGGATCTACTTCAACCAGGGCCACGTGTGCTGCGCCGGCTCCCGGCTGCTGGTGCAAGAGTCCGTGCACGACGAGGTGGTCGAGCGGCTCAAGGCGCGCATCGAGACGCTGCGCCTCGGCGACCCGCTCGACAAGAACACCGACATCGGCGCGATCAACTCGGCGATGCAGCACGCGAAGATCGCCGAGTTGGTCGAGAGCGGCGTCGCCGAAGGCGCCGTGCTGCACCAGCAGTCGTGCGCGCTGCCCGACCGCGGCTGGTTCCACCGCGCGTCGTTCTTCACCGGCGTGGCGCAGTCGCATCGGATCGCGCGCGAAGAGATCTTCGGACCGGTGCTCTCGATCATGACCTTCCGCACCGCCGACGAGGCGATCGAGAAGGCCAACAATACGCCGTACGGGCTGTCGGCCGGGGTATGGACAGACAAAGGCGCGAAATCGATGTACGTCGCGCAGCACTTGCAAGCGGGTGTGGTGTGGTGCTCTACGTTCAACCAGTTCGATCCGAGCTCACCGTTCGGAGGCTACCGCGAGTCGGGATTCGGGCGCGAAGGCGGCGTCGCCGGCCTTCGCCCGTACCTGTCCGTGTAGCCGAAACCGGCCGGCGCCGTCGCTGCGCCCCGCGCACCAGCGCGGGGCTGCGCTGAACGCGGTACGACGGTGGACGCGCGCCTCGAGACCGATCCCGGCCCGGCGCTCGAACGAGCGGCACCGACGCCGCGCGCCGAACACGACGCGGCGATCCAGAGCCGGCGCTTGCGCGAGCTCTACCTGGTCGCCGCGACGGCGAACGCGACCGCCGAAAGCTTGATCGGCGCGACGATCGACGCCGGATGCCGTCTGCTCGGGATGACCACCGGGACGTTGTACGACGCCGAAGCGGACCGCACGATCGCGACGGTCGGCGACCCGATCCCGCGCCGGCTGCTGCGGCTCACGCTGGCGACGGACGGTGCGCTGGCGATCGAGGACCTGCGCGGGGTTCCGTACCTCTCCGAACCGGAGCTCGGCGAGCAGTCGCCGTGCGCGTACATCGGCACGGCGATCCAGATCGGAACGTCGCGCTACGGCTCGCTGTGCTTCGCGGCCGCCGCGCCGCGCACGGAGCCGTTCACGGCGAGCGACCGCGATCTGGTGCAACTGATGGGCGTCTTGATCGGCTCGGCGATCGACCACGGCCGCGCGCGCGCCCGGCTGAAGCACCTCGCGTACAACGACCAGCTCACCGCGCTGCCGAACCGTTCCTGGTTCACCGAACGGCTGCGCGACGAGATCGACCTCGCGAAGGCGGCTGGGACGCGGGTCGCGGTGCTGTTCCTCGACCTCGACCGCTTCAAGGACATCAACGACACGCTCGGGCACGGCCTGGGCGACCGGATGCTGCGCATCGTCGCCGACCGCATCACCGCGGTCGCCGGCGCGGAGGGGCTGGTCGCGCGGATGGGCGGCGACGAGTTCATCGTGCTGGTCGGCGACGATCCGTCGACCGCACGGCTCGACGATCTCGCGCTGCGGTTGACCGCGGCGGTCGACGAGCCGCTCAACATCGACACGTACGAGCAGTTCGTCACGACGTCGGTCGGGATCGCGGTCTATCCCGACGACGGCGACGACGCGGAGACGCTGATCAAGCACGCCGACGTCGCGATGTACCGCGCCAAGGAGCGCGGCCGAAACACGCACCAGTTCTTCACGCCGGCGCTGGCGGCCGGCCTGCGCGCCCGCGTCGCGCAAGAGAAGTCGCTGCGGCGCGCGCTGGCGCGGGACGAGTTCGTCCTGCACTATCAGCCGCAGTTCGAGCTCGGCGACGGCCGGTTGTGCTCGCTCGAGGCGCTCGTGCGCTGGCGCCATCCGCGGCTGGGCTTGATCGGTCCCGACCACTTCATCCCCAGCGCCGAGATGAGCGGTTTGATCGTCGCGCTCGGCGACTGGGTGCTGGAGACGGCATGCCGCCAAGTGCACGCGTGGCAAGCGATCACGCCCGGCCTGCGGCTGGCCGTGAACCTGTCCGCGCGGCAGTTCCACCAGACCGCGCTGGTCGAGAAGATTTGCGACGTCCTCGCGCGCACCGGACTGCCGGCGGATCAGCTCGAGGTCGAGATCACCGAATCGGTCGCGATGAGCGACGCCGCGCTCTCGCGGCAGATCCTCGAAGGGCTGCGGCGCGCCGGCGTGCGGCTCGCGGTCGACGACTTCGGCACCGGGTACTCGTCGCTGGGCTACCTGCGCCGGTTCCCGCTCGACACGCTCAAGATCGACAAGTCGTTCGTGCGCGAGATCATGGTCGAGCCCGACGACGCGACGATCGTGCGCACCGTGATCGGCATGGCGCACAGCTTGGGACTGTCGGTCTGCGCCGAAGGCGTCGAGACCGACGCGCAGCTCGCGTTCTTGCGCGACGAGGGCTGCGACCGCGTCCAAGGCTTCCTCTACGGGCGACCGATGCCGGCCGAGGAGCTGACCCGGTTCCTCGCCCCACGCGGGAACCCGGCCCCGGTCGGGTAAAAGCGCGGGCGTGGACACGCTCGCTCCCGCCATCGTCGTCGACCGGGAGGCGCTGGCGTCGCGCTACCGCGCGAACCGCCGCCGCACCGCCGGCCTCTTCGACCTGATCGCGCCCGAGGCGTACGAGGACGCGCCGATCCCGCTCAGGCACCCGTTCGTGTTCTACGACGGGCACATCCCCGCGTTCGCCTACATCACGCTGGTGCGCGACGCGCTCAAACAGCCGTCGCTGAATCCCGAGCTGGAGCGGTTGTTCAACCGCGGGATCGATCCGCGCGACGCGACGGCGGCGGCGCAGCACAAGCGCTCGGCGTGGCCCGACCGCGCCACGGTGCGCGCGTTCGGCGCGGCCTGCGACGCGGCGATCCTCGACGCGCTCGCGCACGCGAAGCTGGACGATCCGGCGGTGCCGAACCTCGTGCACGCCGAAGCGGCGTACAACATCCTCGAGCACGAGGAGATGCACCACGAGACGTTCACGTACATCGTGCACCGCCTCGCGCGCGAGAAGCAGCGCGGCCCGCGTTTCGCGCACGCCGACGTGACCCCGCCGCGGCGCGACCCGATCGCGATCCCGGCCGGGCGCGCGACGCTCGGCGCGCGGCGCGGCGAGATTCCGTTCGGCTGGGACAACGAGTTCGACGAGCACGCCGTCGACGTAGCGGCGTTCGGGGTCGACGCGCACGACGTGACCAACGGCGAGTATCTGGCGTTCGTGCGCGACGGCGGCGCGGTGCCGCCGAACTGGTTCGAGCGCGACGGCGCCTGGATGCTGCGCGCAATGTTCGAGGATCTGCCGCTGCCGCTGTCGTGGCCGGTGTGGTGTACGCAGGAGCAGGCGTCGGACTTCGCGCGCTGGAGCGGCGCGCGCTTGATGACCGAGGCGGAGTACCACCGCGCCGCCTACGGCACGCCGTCCGGCGAAGAACGGCGGCACCCATGGGGCGACGACGCGCCCGATCCCGCGCGCCACGGCAACTTCGGCTGGCGGCGGTTCGATCCCGAACCGGTCGGCGCGTCACCGCACGGCGCGAGCGCCTGGGGCGTGCACGATCTGGTCGGCAACGGCTGGGAGTGGACCTCGACGCCGTTCGCGCCGTTCGACGGCTTCCAGGCGATGGCGTCGTATCCGCGGTACTCCGCCGACTTCTTCGACGGCATGCACTACGTCATGAAAGGCGCCGCGCCCGTCACGTCGAGCACGCTGATCCGCCGCTCGCTGCGCAACTGGTTCTACTACGACTACCGGTACATGGACGCGACCTTCCGCCGCGCCTACGACTAAACGGTAGCGGCCGGCCGTTCGCGCTCGGCGCGCAGCGTCGCGTCGAGCAGCTTCGTCAGCGCGTAGACGTGGCGTGAGGCCGGGACCGGGACGTTCAGCACACCGCCCAGCTCGACGACGGCGCCGAGGATGACGTCGAGCTCGAAGGGACGACCCAGCTCGACGTCCTGCAGCATCGAGGTCTTGTGCTCGCCGACGCGGCGCGCGCCGTCCATCCGCTTGTCGATCGAGATCGGCAGCGTCACGCCGAGCGCGTTCGCGAGCGACTGCACCTCTTCCATCATCTCGCGGATCAGCGCCTCGGCGTCCGGATCGCGCATCATGCCCGCGATCGTCGCGCGGGTCAGCGCCGAGATCGGGTTCAGCGACGCGTTGCCGAGCAGCTTGATCCAGATGTCGGGGCGCAAGTCGCGCTCGACCGGCGCCTTGAGCCCGCCGGCGACGAACGCCGCGGCGATGCGCTCCAGCACCGGGTCGGTGCCGCCGTCGGGGCGGCCGAGGGAGTAGCGCGTCCCCTCGACGTGGCGGATCACGCCCGGCGACTCGATCTCGGTCGAGGAGTAGATCACGCAGCCGATCACGCGGTCGGGGTCGAACGCCGCGGCCAGCTTTCCGCCGGCGTCGACGGTCTGCAGCACGAGCCCGTCGTGCGGGCCGCCGAGCCGCTGGAAGTACCACCACGGGATGCCGTTCTGCATTCCGATCACCCGCGTCTCGGGGCCGAGCAGCGTCGCGATCTGCGGCAGCAGCGGCGCGATCTGGTGCGCCTTGAGCGCGACGATGACGCAGTCGACGGCACCGACCGTCGTCATGTCGTCGGTCGCCGCGACCGTCGCGCTGAAGTCGCCGCGCTCGGAGCGAACCTCGACCCCGCCGCGCGCCCGCATCGCGGCCAGGTGCGGACCGCGCGCGATCAGGGTGACCGCGGCGCCGCCGCGAGCCAGCGACGCGCCGACGTAGGCGCCGATCGCCCCCGCCCCGACCACGCAGAATCGCAGCGCGGGAAGAGGTCCGTTGCCCTCGGGAGTCATACGGTCAACTCATCTCCTCACGCCCACTATGACGGGCGGTAAATTCTTCCACGGATCTGCAGGGGGATCACATTGCCGACGCCTCTTCCTAGCGGCACCGCCAAGACGCGCTGGGTGCAGCTCATCCTCGGCATCATCGCGATGGTGATGATCGCGAACCTCCAGTACGGCTGGACGCTGTTCGTCAACCCGATCCAGGACCACTTTCACTGGTCGAAGGCCGCCATCCAGGTGACCTTCACCACCTTCGTCTTCGTCGAGACGTGGCTCGTCCCGGCGGAGGGGTACCTCATCGACCGGTTCGGACCGAGGGTCATCACCCTCGTCGGCGGCGTCCTCGTCGCCATCTCGTGGGTCATGTACGCGAACGCGACCTCGATCTGGACGTTCTGGATCGGCGCGGTCATCGGCGGCATCGGCGCCGGGATCGTCTACGGCACCACCGTCGGCCAGGCGCTGAAGTGGTTCCCCGACAAGCGCGGCCTCGCGGCCGGGCTCACCGCCGCCGGCTTCGGCGCCGGCTCGGCGATCACGATCATCCCGCTGGCGAACATGATCGCCAACCAGGGCTACCAGCAGACGTTCCTCGTCTTCGGCGTCGTCCAGGGAATCTGCGTCGTCCTGATCGGCTTCTTCCTCCGCGCGCCGCGCGCCGGCGAGATCCCGAACGCGGTCGCCACGCGCGCCGTCGCGCAGACGACTCGCGACTTCTCCCCCGGCGAGGTGCTGCGCTCGCCGCTGTTCTACGTGATGTACCTGGCGATGCTGTGCGTCGCGTACGGCGGCGTCATGGCGACCGCGCAGCTCGCGCCGATCGCCAAGGACTACATCGTCGACGAAGTCCCGGTCACGCTGCTGCTGTTCACGCTGCCGGCGATCCAGTGGGCGCTCGTCCTCGACCGCGTGCTGAACGGGTTGGCGAGGCCGACGTTCGGCTGGATCTCCGACAAGATCGGCCGCGAGAACACGATGCTGCTCGCGTTCTCGCTCGAAGGCGTGATCATCCTCGGCATGATCAAGTACGCCTCGAACCCGCTGCTGTTCGTGCTCGGTTCGGCGCTGCTGTTCTTCGCGTACGGCGAAGTCTTCAGCCTGTTCCCGTCGCTCAGCGCCGACACGTGGGGCCGCAAGTACGCGACCACCAACTACGGCTTCCTCTACACCTCGAAAGGCACGGCCGCTTTGCTCGTTCCGTTCGCGAACGTCCTCAAGGAGAACACCGGGAGCTGGTTGCCGATCTTCCAGCTCGCCGCCGCGCTCAACTTCCTCGCCGCGCTGCTGGCGTTCTTCGTCATCAAGCCGATGCGCGCGCGCAAGACCGCGCGCGAGGCGCTCGCGCCCGCCGCCGCCGCGACCGCCGCGCTGGCGCTCGCGCTGACCGCGGTCACCTGGCCGACGACGGCGTCGGCGGCCGATACGACGCTCCAAGCGGAGGTCGCGTCCAGCGTCACGGCGCCGTTCGAGCAGTTCGTCAAGATCTACGAGAAGAAACATCCCGGCTCGAAGATCAACGCCAAATACGCCGGCGGTCAGGTGATCCAAGGCGACGTCGAAGCGGACAATCCCATCGACATCGTCATCGTCGGCAAGAACCAGACCGACAAGCTGACCGCGCACATCAACCCGCCGAGCGCGATCCTCACCAACCGCGAGGTCATCCTCGTGCCGAAGGGCAGCACGAAGGTGAAGTCGCTGAAAGACCTCGCGAACCCCGGGCTGCGCGTCGGGCTCGGCAACGCCGACTCGGCGGTCGGAACGCTGGCGCGCGGCGTGCTGAAGAAAGCCGCGCTCGACCCGGCGTACGGCGCCGACTTCCCGCAGAAAGTCCGCGCCAACACGACGTTCGAGGGGACGTCGGGGGTCGAGGTCGTCAACGCGGTGTCGAGCGGCAAGGTCGACGCGGCGATCGCGTTCGTCTCCGACGTCGACCCCAGCAAGTTCTCCGGCGTGAAGATACCGGACAACTTGAACGTGGACTCGGTCTACTACATCTTCGTGCCGAAGGCGAGCAAGAACGCCGCCGCGGGCGAGGAGATCCTCAAAATGGTGACCTCCAAGCAAGGCGAGGCGATCCTGCACTCCTACCGGTTCTTACCGCCCCCGAAGAGCTGAACCGCGAGAACCCGATCGCTAGAGGACGCCGGCGGCGCGCAGCTCGCCGGCGTCTTTTCCTGTCCAGCCGATCTCGCGCAGAATCTCCTCGCTGTGCTCGCCGAGCAGCGGCGAGCTGGTGATCTCGACCGGCGTGTCGGAGAGCACCAGCGGGCACCCGACCGTCGCGAACGTCCCGCGCTCGGGGTGCTCGACTTCGGCGATCATCCCGCGCGCGCGCAGCGACTCGTCCTCGAACAGATCTTTCGTGCTCATGATCGGCCCGCACGGAACGTCGATCGCGTTGAGCTTGTCGAGCACCTCGAACTTGCTGAACCCGCGCGTCCACTGCTCGACGACGCCGAAGACCTCGTCGAGGTGCGGCAGGCGCGCCTCGGGCGTCGCGAACGCCGGGTCCTCGACCAGCTCCGGGCGCCCGATCAAGTTCGCGAGCGGGGCCCACACCTGCGGCTGGATGATCAGGTAGACGTAGTCGTTCGGGCCGCCGGGCGCGCAGCGCAGCGCGGCGCCGGGCTGTCCGCCGCCCGACGCGTTCCCCGAGCGCGGCACGAAATCGCCGAACTCCTTGTTCGGGTACTCGCGCAGCGGCCCGTGCGCGAGCCGCTGGTGATCGCGCATCTTCACCCGGATCAGGTTCAGCACGGCGTCCTGCATCGCGACCGTGACGCGCTGACCGCGGCCGCTGTGCGTGCGCTGGAACAGCGCCGCGAGGATCGCGGCGACCAGGTGGATGCCGCTGCCGGAGTCGCCGATCTGCGGGCCGCTGCTGGTCGGCGGACCGTCGGGAAAGCCGGTCGTGCTCATCCCGCCGCCCATCGCCTGCGCGACCGTCTCGTACGCCTTGAAATCCTCGAACGTGCCGGGACCGAAGCCTTTGATCGAGGCGTAGATCATCCGCGGGTTGAGAGCCTGGATCTTCTCCCAGGTGAAGCCTTGGCGGTCGAGCACGCCGGGGCCGAAGTTCTCGACCAGCACGTCGCAGTGCTCGATCAGCTTGGTGAAGATCGCCTTGCCGTCGGGCGACTTCGTGTTGAGCGTGATGCTGCGCTTGTTGCAGTTCAGCATCGTGAAGTACAAGCTGTCGACGTTGGGCAGGTCGCGCAACTGGCCGCGCGTGATGTCGCCGCGCCCGGGCAGCTCGACCTTGATGACGTCGGCGCCGAGCCAGCCGAGAATCTGCGTGCACGAGGGTCCGGCCTGCACGTGCGTCATGTCGAGGACCTTGATCCCGTCCAGCGCTTTGCGAATCTCCCGGCCGTCCGCGCTGCCGTTCACGCTCATGCGGTCCGCCGTTAGTGCGCCTCGGGGACGATCCCTCCCCGCGGCGAAGCCCGCCCGCATGTGCGTCGCCGCCGGGCGGGCCGCGTTCTTCACGCGCCCCGCGTTCCTAAGGGTTCTGACGGCGGTCGCCGCGCCGCTGCTCGCCGGCGCGGGCGGTGTCGAAACCGCGGCCGCCGCCGACGACGTTCGCACAGTGCCGCTTCCCGAGCCGCGCGGACCGCTCTCGCGCGGGAACGCCGCGGCCGCCGCGCTCGCGCGCGGCTCGAACCTCGTCAACGCGACGTACGCGCGCGTGGAAGCGCTGATCGGCTCGGTCGAAGACCGCGCGCTGCGCGCCGCGCTGCTCGAGCTCGTCCGCAACCCGCGCCCGCGCTACGCCGACAAGCACCCGACGCCGGCCGCGCGCGCGGCGGTGCGCGACGCGCTCGCGCGCGAAGGGTTCGTCGCCGCCGATGCGCCCGTGCGCGGCATCTTTCCGCCCGGCACGGAACCGGCATCGACGCTCGCCGTGCAGCCGTTCTGGGCGGCGCCCGGATCGGGCGAGGGATCGCACCACGACTACCCCGGCGGGCTCGCGCTGCACGAGTCGTTCAACGCCTCGATCGCGGACGGCATCGCGGCGCAGTACGACGCGCACTACTTCGGCGGCCGGCCGACGATCTCGCGCGACACGGTGATCGCCGCCGCGCTCTACCACGACGTGATGAAGACGGTCGTCTTCGGCTGGAACGACGACGGCACGGTGTTCGAGGAGCTGCAGATCGCGGGCACCGGCGGACATCACGTGCTCTCGGCCGCCGAGGCGATCGCCCGCGCGCACGACGCGCGCTTCGTGACGACGCTGCTCTCGGCGCACGCCGCGCCGTCGCTCGGCGACGAGCCGCAGGTCGTCGCGTGGTGCCGCGCGGCGGCGATCGTCGCGAACGTCGACCCGGTCGCGTACGGGCTGGTCAAGCGCGAAGGAAGCGGCTACGTGCTCGCCGCCGATCCGGTGCCCCTCGAGGCGTTCGTGCACCACCTGAGCGATCACGACTACGTGATCTCGGTGCACGCGATGCACGTCGTCGCCGCGCGCCTGCAGCAGCGCTGGTCGCGCCGGCGCTCGCTCGCGCGGCTGGCGCCGACCTTTCCGTGGTACCGCTCGACCATCCTGACGCGCACGAGTGCGCTGGCGCTCTACGACGCGCTCGCGCGGCGCGGAGCGGACTCGTTCGACGCCCTGCTCCTGCGCGTCGAGTCGCAGCTTTCGCCGCTGCGCGTCTGAACCCGCATCGTCGGGCCGGGCGCCGGCGAATACGTGCTCGGGCGACGGGAACACTACCGAGGTGGACCGGAACGCGCAGGCGCTGCGCGAGGCGGCGCGGCCGCTCGAGGCGCTGTTCGAGCTGATCGGTGAGGCCAAGGTGGTGCTGGTCGGTGAAGCGTCGCACGGCACGCACGACTTCTACGATCTGCGCGCGCGGCTCACCGAACGCCTGATCGCCGAGCGCGGGTTCACCGGCGTCGCGATCGAGGGCGACCTGCCGGATACCGCCGCGCTGCACCGGTACGTCACCGGCGCGACGAACGGCGGCGTCGACCGCGCGCTCGAGGGCTTCCGCCGCTTCCCGACCTGGATGTGGCGGAACACCGTCGTGCGCGGCTTCGCCGAGCGGCTGCGCGCGCGAAACGCGGAGCTCCCGCCGGAGCGCCGCGCGGGGATCTTCGGCCTCGACCTCTACAGCCTGCACCAGTCGATGGAGGCCGTCGTCGCGTACCTCGAACGCGTCGATCCGCCGAACGCCGCGGCCGTCCGCGAGCGCTACGCGTGCTTCGACCGGTTCGGCGGAGACCCGCAACGCTACGGCTACGCCACGGAGTTCAGCCCGAACCAGAACTGTCGCGCCGCCGTCCGCGAAGCGCTGCAGACGATCGCCGAGCGCATGGGCTCGTACGCGACGCGCGACGGCGTCGCGGCGGCCGACGAGGCGTTCCTGACCGAAGCGAACGCGCGCGTCGCGGCCGACGCCGAGACGTACTACCGCACGATGTTCGCCTGGGACGAGAGCGCGTGGAACGTGCGCGACCGGCACATGGACGACACGCTGTGCCGCGTGCGCGACCACCTGCGCGCGACGCACGGCGACGACAAGGTCGTCGTCTGGGCGCACAACTCGCACCTCGGCGATGCACGCGCGACGCAGATGGGCCGCGGCGGCGAGGTGAACCTCGGCCAGCTCGCCCGCGAGCGCTTCGGCGCCGAGGTGCTCAACATCGGCCTCTTCACCTACGACGGCTCGGTGATCGCCGCGGATGACTGGGGCGAGCCCCACCGCCGCATGGCCGTCAACCCCGCGCTGCCGTCGTCATACGAGGCGCTCTTCCACGGCCTCGGCGGCGGCGACATGCTGCTCGACCTGCGCGACCGGCGCACGGCGTCCGCGCTCGGCGGCGAACGCCTCGAGCGCGCGATCGGCGTGATCTACCGGCCGGACACGGAGCTGCGCAGCCATTACTTCACCGCGGATCTGGCGCGTCAGTTCGACCTCGCCGTCCACCTCGATCGCACCCGCGCACTGGAACCGCTCGACAGCGTCGAACCGCCCGCGCCGGACCGCGAAGCACCGGAAACCTATCCGAGCGGGGTCTAGCGGTCACCCTCGCTCGCCGACGTTCGCATCGATCCGAACGTCGACGCGTATGCGAGCTCGCGACGTAGCGCGGTCGCGGGACTGCCCGAGCAGAGGAAGCGACATCGACCACTGCACGCCGTAGGAGTCTACACCCGGTGTGATCGAATACGCGTTCGATTGACGCCGCGACCTCTCGGCGTTCGAGCACTGCCCTGAGCACGTCTCGCTCGCCGATTTTCGTTGTTTCATCGGATAAAGCGCCTCGTCGGGTTTTTCCCGGGACCCGCATGGCTGTACAGGAGATCCTGCCATGCGCAAGTTTTCGGTCCGGGTACATTACAGCACGCTATTCAATTGTCCTACAAGTTGCGGTCGTCCCGCGATCAGCTTGCTGCCGGGATCGGCGCTCGGGCTGATGAGCGAGACGTTCGCTGCGCGACTGCGCCGAGTCCGCGAAGAGAAGGGCTTCACGGTTCCCGACCTTGCCTCGGCCGTAGGCGTGTCCCCCGGCGCAATTCGCCAGCTCGAGTCGGGACAGATCAAGAACCCCGCCTTCTCGCTCGGACTCCGCATCGCCGACCGGCTCAACGTGGACCCGCACTATCTTGCACTCGGCGAAGGTTTCAGCGTCACGGAGCGGCTCGAAAATCTCGAAAACCGCGTGATGAAGCTGGAGCGTAACGCGCAACCGGCGCGCACGACACGCCGTTGATGGCGGAGTCGTTTGCCGAGCGATTGCGGCGGCTTCGCGAAGAGCAAGGATTCACGGTCGCGACGCTGGCGCTGGAAGTCGGGGTTTCCGAAGGCGCGATCCGTCAGCTGGAAACCGGAAACGTCAAGAGCCCGAGCTTCGTGGTCGGACTGCGGCTCGCGCATCGTCTCGGCGTGGATCCGTATGAGCTGGCGCTCGGGAAAGGTTCCACGCTCGAAGAGCGCCTCACCGTGGCGGAGCGTCGTATCGCGAAATTGGAGCAGCGCGTTACGTCGAATACGACGCGGCGCTGAGCTCGCGCGCTACGCCGTAGCGGCCGTCGTAAACAATCTGCGGAAGCGCGCTTCGAATGCCTCGGGGTCGAGGCTGGTTTGCGCCGAGAGGCGTGACAGCCGCGGTTCGGTGAGGTCTTGGTCTTCCAGGCGGATCATGTACTTGCGGGCGACCTCGTAGGACTCCGTCGTCACGTCGACCATCCGCACGCGGATGCGACCGGTTTCGGGGTCGAGCATCGACTCCAGCGTCACCGGGACGATGCGTCCGCCGGCGAGCGCGATCAGCGCGCCGCTCCCGCCGTTGAGCAGGTAGCGCACCGCGCCGTAGCCGAGCGTGCGCGTGTACTCGGCGTCGAACGGGATGGGCTTCGCGCTGCGCAGCTCGTAGCCGATGTCCTTCGGCACGACCGTCGCGTCGATGCCGATCTGCTTCAGCCGGTCGCGCACGGCGTCGCGCAGCACGCTGCCGAGCGGGACGTCCGCCAGCCGCACGTGGCCGTACGCGTCGCGCGCCGCCGTCATCACCGCGCTCAGCTCCTCGGGCGCGATCCGCTCCGCCAGACCCTCGGCGATCACCGCCACGCCGTGGTCCTGACCGTACGCCAGCCGCTTCACGATCGAGCCGACGATCGTGTCCACCACGTCGTCGAGCGCGATGCGGTCGCCGGGGAACTCCTCGGGGATCACCGCCAGCGTCGCGCCGGCCGCCTTGCAGATCCCCAGCGCCAGCGCGCCGGACTTGCGGCCCATCGTTATCGCCAGATACCAGCGTGATGCGGTGCGCGCGTCCTCCATGAGGTTCTCGACGATCGCCGAGCCGACCGCGCGCGCGGTCTCGAAGCCGAACGTCGGCGCGTTGTCGGGCAGCGGGAGATCGTTGTCGATCGTCTTCGGGACCGTCGCGACGCCGATGCGGCCTTTGGTCTCGGCGGCGATGCGCGCGGCGCCGAAGGTCGTGTCGTCGCCGCCGATCGTGATCAAGTACCGCACGCCCAGCATGGTGAGCGCGCGCACGCACTTGCGCAGCGCCTCCGGGTCCGCGGCGGGATTGGTGCGCGAGGTGCGCAGCATCGAGCCGCCGGTGAAGTGGATGCGCGAGACGTCGTCGACGTCGAGCTCGCGCACGTGCGACGTGTCGCCCTTCACCAGATGGCGATAGCCTTGGTAGATGCCGAGCACGCGCAGCCCGTGGTTGCGCGCCTCGATCGTCGCCGAAGCGATCACGCCGTTGATCCCGGGCGCCGGCCCGCCGCCGACCAGGATCGCGAGCGTCTCGTCGCCGTTCATCATGCGCCTACACCGCGGCCGGCGCCGTCGCTCCCATCCGCTTGCCGAGCTCCGCGTCGAGCGCGTCGAGGAACTGGTTCGTCGTCAGCCACGGTTGATCCGGTCCGATCAGAATCGCCAAGTCCTTCGTCATCTTCCCCGCCTCGACGGTATCGACGCACACGGCTTCCAGCGTCTCGGCGAAGCGCGTGACATCGGGCGTTCCGTCGACCCGCCCGCGGTGCGCGAGCCCGCGCGTCCAGGCGAAGATCGACGCGATCGGGTTGGTCGAGGTCTCCCGGCCCTTCTGGTGCTCGCGGTAGTGCCGCGTCACGGTGCCGTGCGCCGCCTCGGCCTCGATCGTCTGGCCGTCGGGCGTCATGAGCACCGACGTCATCAGCCCCAGCGAGCCGAACCCCTGCGCGACGGTGTCCGACTGCACGTCACCGTCGTAGTTCTTGCACGCCCACACGAACGCGCCGCTCCACTTGAGCGCCGCGGCGACCATGTCGTCGATCAGCCGGTGCTCGTACGTCAGCCCGCGCCGCTCGAACTCGGCCTTGAACTCCTCGTCGAAGACCTGTTGGAAGATGTCCTTGAAGCGCCCGTCGTAGGCCTTGAGGATCGTGTTCTTCGTCGAGAGATAGACCGGCCAGCCGCGCAGCAGCCCGTAGTTCATGCTGGCGCGCGCGAACCCGCGAATCGACTCGTCGAGGTTGTACATCGCCAGCGCGACGCCGGGCTCTTTGAACTCGAACACCTCGCGCACGATCGGCTCGCCGCCGTCGGTTGGCGCGAACGTGAGCGTCAGCTTTCCGGCGCCGGGTACCTTGAAGTCGGTCGCGCGGTACTGGTCGCCGAAGGCGTGGCGGCCGATGACGATCGGCTGCGTCCAGGCCGGAACGAGCTTCGGCACGTTGCGGCAGATGATCGGCTCGCGGAAGATCGTCCCGTCGAGCTCGTTGCGGATGGTGCCGTTCGGCGAGCGGTACATCGCCTTGAGGTGGAACTCTTCGACGCGCGCCTCGTCGGGCGTGATCGTCGCGCACTTCACGCCGACCCCGTACTGCTTGATCGCCCGTGCCGCGTCGAGCGTGACCTTGTCGTCGGTCGCGTCGCGGTGCTCGATCCCGAGGTCGTAGTACTTCAAGTCGACGTCGAGATACGGCAGGATCAGCTTGTCCTTGATGAACTGCCAGATGATGCGCGTCATCTCGTCGCCGTCGAGCTCGACGACCGGGTTCTTGACCTTGATCTTGTTCAGGGGAGGAGGCTCCTGCATGAGGCGTGAGGCGTGACCGCGGAACGTTCCCCGATGCGCGTCGTGAGCCTCTTGCCGTCGGCGACCGAGATCCTGTTCGGCATCGGCGCGGGCGACCAGGTGGTCGGCGTCACGCACGAGTGCGACTTCCCCGAGGAAGCGCAGACTCGCCCGGCGCTGACGTCGTCGCTGCTGCCGCACGAGCTCGACGCGGCCGGAATCGACCGCCACGTCCGCGCGCGCGTCCACGCCGGCTCGTCGCTCTACGGCCTCGACGACGCGCAGCTCGCCGCGCTCGAGCCCGACCTCATCGTGACGCAGGAGCTGTGCGCCGTGTGCGCCGTGTCGTACGAGATCGTCGACCGCGCCGCCAAGCGCCTGCGCGGCGACCCGCGCGTGGTGTCGCTGGAACCGTCGTCGCTGGAAGACGTCTTCTCGACGATCGCGTTCCTCGGCGACCTGGTCGGTGCGCAGGACGGCGCGGCGCGCCTGCTGGCGGAGCTCCGTGCGCGCGCGAACGCGTTACGCACGCGCGTCGCCGGCCGCCCGCGAGCGCGCGTGCTCGTTCTCGAATGGACCGAACCCGCGATGAGCGCCGGGCACTGGACGCCCGGCCTGGTCGAGCTCGCGGGCGGTGAACCCGTGCTCGGCAATCCGGGCGCCAACTCGCGCACGCTCGCGTGGGACGAGATCGCCGCAAGCGATCCCGACGTCGTCATCGTCGCGCCGTGCGGCTTCGGCGTCGAGCGCGCGCAACGCGAAATTGCGACATTACCGCCAGAGCCGGCCCGCGCGTTCGCCCGCCTGCGCGCCGTGCGCGAGCGCCGCGCCTACGCGATGGACGGCAACGCCTTCGTGAACCGGCCCGGCCCGCGACTGGTCGACACCGCCGAGCTCTTCGCCGCCGCGATCGTCGGAGAAACCGCGGAGTTCGCCGGCGTGCTCGCCGCGGTCTGAGACGAGCCGGCTGTTCGCTGATAGCGCGCTCGGTGTGGGATCGCTTCAGCGCTCCGGCGGCGTGTCGAAGCGCTGCGCCGACTCGACGATGACGCGGCGCGCCGCCGCCGCGTCGTCCCAGCCGGTGGTGCTGGTGCGTTTTCCTTCGAGCAGCTTGTAGGTCTCGAAGAAGTGCTGGATCTTGCGCAGTTGGTGCGGGAAGATCTGCGTGAAGTTGTGGATATCCGCGTAGTCCGGCTCGCCGACCGGAACGGCGAGAACTTTGTCATCCTCTTTGTCGTCGTCCACCATGCGCAGTAATCCGATCGGGCGCGCCGCGACCAGGCAGCCGCTGAACGTCGGCTCCGAGACGAGAATGAGCACGTCGAGCGGATCCTCGTCGAGCGCGAGCGTGCGCGGTGCGAACCCGTAGTCCCCGGGATAGAAGATCGGCGAGTGCAGCGCGCGGTCCAGCCGGAAGATGTCGAGCGCCTTGTCGTACTCGTACTTGTTGCGCGAGCCGCTCGGGATCTCGACGATGACGTTGATCTCGTCGGGAGACCGCTCCCCGAGCGGGAGGTTCAGACGGTTCTGCCGGGTCGCGAGCGTCACGGCGGCCGGGTTCCCCGCTCCATGTCCGCGCGCCTGGAAATCGCCGCCAACCTGCGTGTCCGAACCGCCCTCGCTAGCCGAGTAGTCCGCTCAGTGCGCGACCTGGTTCAGCCGCGCAAGGGTCCAGACGCCGTTCTTCTGCCGGAAGCGGGTGATCGAGGCGGTCATGAACTTCACGTTGAGCGCTGCGCGCTCGGCTTCGCCGAGCAGGACGCTGAGCAGCGCGTGCAGCGGCCCGGCGTGGGTCGCGACCAGCGCGGTTCCGCCGTCGGGCAGCTCACCGGTGACGCGCTCGACCGCGCGCCGGATGCGAACCTCGAGCTCGGCGAACGTCTCGCCGTCGCGCGGCGCGTACGTCTTCACCGCGGTCGCGCTCGACGGGTCGAGCTGCGGGCTCAGCGCGCGAATCTGATCCCACGTCAGCCCCTCCCACTCGCCGAACTGCATCTCGCGCCAATCCGCATCGAGCCGCAGCGCGAGGTCGCGCTCGCCGAGGACGATCCGCGCCGTCTCGGCGGCGCGCGAGAGATCGCTCGACACCGCCGCGTCGATCCGTTCGCCGCGCAGCAGCGAGGCGAGGGCCGCGGCTTGCGCGCGGCCCTCCTCGTCGAGCGGGACGTCGGTGTGGCCCTGGAAACGGCCGCAGGCGTTCCAGGCCGTGCGCCCGTGCCGGACGCAGATCAGCTCCACGGGCTAGGACTTCGGGAGCTGCGGTTTCCCTTCGTGCGCGACCAGCAGGTCGTGCATGTCGTTGGCGTGCTCTTCTTCGACCGCCAGGATCTCTTCCATCATGATGCGCGACGTCGGGTCCTTCTCGCCGAAGTAGCGCACCAGCTCGCGGTAGTGCTCGATCGCGATCCGCTCGGCGATCAAGTTCTCCTTGATCATCCCGACCAGATCGAGATCGTCGCTGCCGTACTGCGACGCCGACCGCATCGCCAGCCCTTCGGGGTTGAAGTTCGGCGTGCCGCCGAGCTGGTTGATGCGCTCGGCGATCTTCGCGGCGTGCTCGCGCTCCTCGTCGGCGTGCTCGGCGAACTCGGCCTTCGGTCCCTGGCTCGAAATGCCGGTCGCGGCGACGCTGTGCATCGTATAGCGCAGCACGCACACGATCTCGGTCGCCAAGGCGTTCTGGAGCAGGTCGATGGCCTGCTGCGGGTCGAGACCGTAGTCTTGCGTGACCGCGCCCTTCTCGATCTGCTCGCGGGCGCGGCGGCGCAGCTCCTGAACGTCGCTCAGGAACGGCTGTCCGTTGTTGGTGGTCGTCACGATACGGTACTCCCCGGTTCTTCGGAACTGGTCTGTGCTTCAGGCTGTACCCGCCCAGCGCCCGCTCCATCCCGCGGCGGCGACCGGCGCCGGCTCCTTCGGGCCATGGGCGAGGAAGCGTGGCGGCGCGCCGGAACATTCGCGGCATGGAGTCCAACGGCCGCGTCGCGATCCGCAAGATGTACAAGCTCTACATCAACGGGGCGTTCGCGCGCAGTGAATCCGGGCGCAGCGACCAGATCGACGGCGAGAACGTCGCGCACGCCTCGCGCAAGGACGTTCGCGACGCGGTCGTCGCGGCGCGCGCGGCACAGGCGAAATGGTCGGCGCAGACCCCCGCCTTGCGCGGGCTCGTGCTCTACCGGCTCGCCGAGATGATGGAAGCGCGCAAGGCGGAGCTCGCCGAGCAGCTCGTCATCGGCGGCACCGTCGATCAGGCTAAAGCGAAGCGCGAGGTGGCCGCCGCGATCGACCGGGCCGTGTGGTACGCGGGCTGGTGCGACAAATATCTCGCCCTCGCGTCGACGCGGAATCCGGTCGGCGGGCCGCACTTCAACTTCTCCACCCCCGAGCCGACCGGCGTCGTGGCGCTGCTCGCGCCGGACGAGCCGGTCCTGCTCGGCCTCGTCACGACGGTGCTGCCCGCGCTGGTCAGCGGCAACGCGGTCGTGGTCGTCGCCGGCGAGCGCGATCCGCGCAGCGCGGTGGTGTTCGCCGAGTGCTTGGCGACGAGCGATCTTCCGGGCGGCGCGGCCAACGTCCTGACCGGTCTGCGGTCGGAGCTCGCGCCCGTGCTCGCCGGCCACATGGACGTGAACGCGCTCGGCGGCTTCGGACTGGACGCCGCGACGGAGAAGCGGCTGGGGGAGCTCGCGGCGGAGAACGTCAAGCGCACGCACTTCGAGGATGCGCCGGCGCGCGGCGCTTGGTTCGACGCGCGCTACGACGACCTCGAGCGCGTGCTGTCGTTCACGGAGCTGAAGACGATCTGGCACCCGGCGCGCATCTGATCGGCGCCGCGTGGGAAGAAAGCACCGCGCCTCATCCCCGTTGTTGGGTAAGGGAGAGGTTCACTCGCGTTCAGGGGACCACCATCAAACTCTCCGCACCCACCGCCCTTGCAGCCGCCGGGATCGGCGCGCTGTCGCTCACCGCGCTGGCGACCGCGCAATCCGCTCGCCGCACCGAGCGAAAGCACCCGCCGGCCGGACGATTCCTCGACGCAGCCGGCGTTCGGATGCACTACACCGATGACGGCGCCGGCACGCCGATCGTGCTGTTGCACGGCAACGGCGTCACGAACCTGGACTGGCGCACCAGCGGCGTCCTCGAGTTGCTCGCGCGCGAGCACCGGGTGCTCGCCTTCGACCGGCCCGGCTTCGGGTACAGCGACCGGCCGCGCGGAACGGTGTGGACGCCGGAGCAGCAAGCGATGCTCGTGCACGAGGCACTGCAGCAGCTCGACGCGCCGAACGCGATCGTGGTCGGGCACTCGTGGGGAACGCTCGTGGCGCTCGCGCTCGCGCTGAACCACACCGCCGACGTGCGGCGTTTGGTTCTGCTGTCCGGATACTACTTCCCGACCGCGCGGTTGGACGTGCCGATTTCCTCCGCGCCGGCCATCCCGGTGCTCGGCGACGTCCTGCGGTACACCGCGTCGCCGGTGTTGGGGCGGTTGACCGCACCGCTCCTGGTCGCGCAACTGTTCGCGCCGCTGCCGGTGCCGGAACGCTTCGCGCGCTTTCCTCTCTCGATGGCGCTGCGTCCCTCGCAGCTCCGCGCGAACGCGGAGGACACCGCGCTCATGGTCCCATCCGCTCGCGGGCTGGCCGAGCGGTACACGGACCTCGCGGTCCCCGTCGCGATCGTGACGGGGGACGAAGACCAGATCGTCAGCCCGAGCGCCCAGTCGGAGCGCTTGGCGCAGACGGTTCCGGGCTCGACGCTCCGCTCGATCGCCGGGGCGGGGCACATGGTGCACTACGCGGCGCCGGAGCTCGTCGCGCAAACAATCACCCGCGACGGAATGCTGGTGGCCTGACGGCGCTCCGCGGCCGCTGCGAGGCGTTCGCGCGCCGCGCCGTGAGCCATCAGCCGGGAGCCCGCGCGGGGCAACAGGCGAGTAGACGCGATGAACCGCACCGGGACGAGGTTTCGGAACGTTCGAGTCCAAGAGTTACCGGCCGTCGGGGTAACTGAGGACTCGGGATCGCTTGGAGAGGTGGTCGAGCGGCTTATGGCACCGTCTTGGAAAGGCGGCGAACTCGCAAGGGTTCCGTGGGTTCAAATCCCACCCTCTCCGGTTCCGGCCCTGGAGCGTCCGCGCCGGCTCAGCGCTTCAGCAGCGACAGCACGCGGTCGCGCGGGAGCGCGAAGTACTTCACGCCGCCGCGGCCGCTCACGTCGTGTGCGCTGAAGAGCGCGTCGTCGATCGCGGACTCCGTCGCTTCGACGGTCGCGGCGAATAGCGCGTCGGCGCGGTCGTCGTCGCTCTCGAGCGGCGGGCCGCTGATGCCGCCGGCGCGCGGGTAGCGGTGCGTGGTCGAGAACGCGATGAAGAGATCGCCGCTCGAGACGTGCGAGGTCGCACCGGTGCGGGCGAGCCCCATTCCGGCGCGCTTCGCGACGTCGCGCAGGCGGGTGTGGTCGAGCGGCGCGTCGGTCGCCACGACGATGATGACGCTGCCATCGGCCGCGCGACCGTGCGCGGGCGGAACGTAGCTCGCCGAGCGCGGGTAGACGGGCAGCAGCTCGCGCACCAGCGCGCGGCCGACCGGAACGCCGTCGATGCGCAGCTCGTCGCGCGAGCCGGTGTTCGCGTTCACCAGCACGCCGACGGTGTAGCCGCCGAGCTCCTTCGGCAGCACGCGCGACGCCGAGCCGATCCCGGCCGCGAAGCCGAACGCGCGCATCCCCGTTCCGGCGCCGACGTTGCCGCGCGGGAAATCACCCGGCTTCGCAGCGTCCAACATCGCGACCACGTCGTCCGCGCTCACGTGGCGGCCCTGAATGTCGTTGATTCCTTGATCGTCGCACTCCGCGACCACCGGCAGCGGCACGTCCTCGCGCACGCCGATCCCCGGATGCTTGCGGATCAGCCACGACACCACGCCGTCGTCGGCGCGCCCGACGTTGAGCGTGTTCGTCAGGACGATCGGAACTTCGAGAAAGCCCGATTGATCGACCCAGTGCGCGCCGGTCATCTCGCCGTTGCCGTTGAGGACGTACGTCGCGGCGGCGACGCGCTGGTTCCACACGTCATCGTTCGCCAGGATCCCGGTCGCGCCGGTGCGCACGCTGGTCCCTTCGACTTTGGTGACGTGCGCGACGCGCACGCCGGGGACGTCGGTGATGCCGTCGAGCGCGCCGCTCGGGTATTTCCCGATCGGCACCGGCGTGCGCGCGGCGGCCGGCACCGCGCAGCACGCGAGCGCGACGAACAGGACGAGCAAACGGCGCATCGCCGACGGGTTGGCGAGCCGCATCACCGTTCCCGCCGCGTCACCGCACGCCGGTCGCCTGGGCCGTGAACGGCACGACGGTCGTCCCGCCGTCGGTGAGCGGAAACGGTGTCCCCGAACGCGACTGGACCGTCACGTCGTCGCCGCAATGCGCGCAGACGATCGTCGTCCGGGTCGGCTCGACGCTGACCGTGAACCGCGCGCCGTTCACTTTGACGCCCTCGATCCGCGCGCTCGGCGTGTAGATCGCCACGTGATCCTCGGCGCGGTAGATGCGCTGGGTGGACCGCCCGGCGATACCGAACGTCGCCGATCCCGAGTCCAGATAGACGTCGGTCATCAGCCAGCGGTACTGCGGGTACCGGTGATCGACGCGGAACTGCGTCCCGGTGCTGTACTCCATGGTCGAACCGCTGCCGATCGACTCGTACCGCACCCCGCGGACGCCGATCCAGCCGTTCTCCAGCGCGAATGCGAGCGAGAAGAACGCAAGCGCCGGAAGCACCGCGCGCAGAACCATCATCGCCGAGGCTAGCTCACCGGCACGCCGGCGCCCGCACCGGCGCGCAGTGATTCGTACGCCGTGCGCAACGCGCGCAACCGATCGGGCTCGACACGCCGGCCTGCGTTCGGGCCGTCCAGTATCGCGTCGGCGAACAGGCGATCGGGCAGCGTGTCGTCCTCGGGGATCCAGCCGAGCCGCGCGTTGATCGCGCGCTTGCGCTCCCACGTGCGCTGCGCCGCCGCGCGGAGGCCACCCGCGTCGAGCGGCAGTCCGCTCACGGCCCGCCACAGCGCGGCCGCTTCGGTGTCGAAGTCCTCGAAGCAGTCGCGCACGAACTTGCACAGCACGAGACTGTCCCACGCGACGGCGCGGTCCTCCGCGTCGATTGCGTCACGCGCGCGCGCCGCGTCGTCACGCTCGTCGGACGGATCGCGCAGATCGCGGTCGTACGTCGCGGCGCGGTTGTGGCATGCGCCCCGCGTGCACGTCGCGAGGCCCAGCGCGTACGTCGGGAGCGCGCGCGGCTCGTACCCCGGCAGCTCCAAGCCCTTGCAGTGCATCGCGAAGCGTTCCGCTTCGCCGCCGATCGCGCGTGCCGCGGCGCGCACGCCGCCGGCAAGCACGTCACCGAGGCCGCGGCGCGCGGCGATCGCGTCGACCGCCGGCAAGAGCACCGCGCCGCTGCCGAAGCGCAGCTCCGGCCCGAACGCGTCGCGCGCGATCAGGCCGTGATCGGCGCACTCCATGGCGAAGGCGATCGCCGAGCCGGTCGAGATGGTGTCGAGGCCGTGCTCGTCGCAGCGGCCGATCGCGTCGAGCACCGCGTCGAGATCGTCGACGCCGCAGTTCGGGCCGAACGCCCACACCGACTCGTACTCGCTCGCCGACGCACTGCGCCGGTCGCGGTCCTTGCGCACGTACAGGTGCTCGCACTGCACGGGACAGCCCGCGCAGCCGGCGCGCAGCTCCAAATAGCTCTGCTTCGACTCCCGCGCGCGCTCGGGCGTGACGTTCTCCGCGCCCTCGAACTGCGCGGCGGTGAAGTTGCGCGTCGGAAGCTGTCCCATGCGCTGCAGCACGCGGAGGTTGGCGCCGGTGCCGAGCACGCGGTACTTCGCGGTCTTCGGCCCCAGCGCGCGGGCGCGCAGCGTCGCCGCGATCGACGCCGTCTCGCCAGGATGCGCGATCGCGACGTCACCGCGTCCGCGCAGCGCCACCGCCTTGAGCCGTTTCGCCCCGAACACGGCGCCGGTTCCGCCGCGGCCCGCTTGGCGGCCGTCGTTCTCGACGGCGGCGAACCGCACGCCGCGCTCGCCCGCCGCGCCGATCGCGCACACCCGCAGGGACCTGTCACCGTAGGCCTCGCGCAGCGCCTTCGTCACCTCGCGCGCCGAGAGCCCGCGCAACGCGGACGCATCCTCGAAGCGCACGGCGTCGCCGTCGAGCGCGAGGGTGACCCACTCCTCCGACGCTCCGGTGACGACGATCGCGGCCAGCCCGCAGCGCCGCAGCACGGCCGAGAAATGGCTCGACGAGAGACCTTCGTTCAGCAAGCCGGTGAGCGGCGAGATCGTCGCGAGCGCGTGCTTGTTCGCCGCCGGGACCGGCGTCGACGCGAACGGACCCGCCGCGAAGACGATCGGGTTCTCCGGACCGAGCGGATCGAGCGGACCGCGCACGCGCTCGTCGATGAGCCGCACCGCGAGCCCCAACCCGCCGAGCGCGTCGGCGAAGACCTCGTCGCCGAGCGCGGTGCGCCGCCACGTGCGCGTGCTAAGGTCGACTTCGAGCAGATCGCGCGGACCGGCGTACATCGTCAACCGCCGCTCGCGAGGAACAGCACGCAGGGATTGTCGGCCGCGCGGATCGTCTCGCCGTCGCGCAGCGCGCGGCGGCCGTCGAGCAGCAGCAGATTCGGCTCGACCAGCGCGTCCAGCGACGGCGCGATCACCTCGGGGACGAGCGCCGGAGCCGCCTCGGCCAGCGAGCGCAGGAAATCGCGCAGCGCGACCGGCTCGTCGACGCCGAGCTCGACGTGGGCGACGCCGGCCAGCGCGCGCGCCATCCCGAACAGCTCGACCTTCATCGCGCCTCCGCGACGGCCGGCTCGACGATGCGCACGTCGCCGGCGTGCGCGCAATCGTAACCGCCCAGCGCCTCGACGTCCGCGCGCAGCGCCGCATCGCGCAACAGCTCGAGGAGCTTCGCAATGCGCGGCTCCGCGAGCGACGCGGCCGGCAAGGCGAGATCGTACGGCTCCCACGCGACCGCGACGAAGTCGAGGTCGAACGCGCGAGCGGCGGCGCGGATCGCCAGCCCCGTGTCGGCGCTGCCGTTCGCGACGAGCTGCGCGACCGCGAGGTGCGAGAACTCGATCCGCTCGTAGCCCGCGATCGTGTCCGGCGCGATGTCGTCGCGCGCGAGCAGCGCGTCGAGGAGCACGCGCGTCCCCGCGTCGGCCTGGCGGTTCACGTAGCGCGCACCTGCCCGCGCCACGTCCGCGAGCGACGTGATGCCGAGCGGGTTGCCGCGCGTGACCAGCAGTCCTTGCTCGCGCTCGGCCAGGCGTACGAGCGCGACCGGCTCGCTGGGGCCGTAGCGGCGAACCGCGGCGTCGTTGTACGTGCCGGTCCGCGGGTCGAGCACGTGGGTCCCCGCCAGGTGCGCCGAGCGCTCGCGCAGCGCGACCAGCCCGGCGATGCTGCCGACGTGCGCCGAGACCAGATCGACGTCGTCCGCGGCGAGCCGGCCGGCCAGAACGTCGAGCGCGACGTCGTGGCTGCCGACGGCGAGCAGCGTGCGCTCGATGCGCGCGAGCGGTCGCAGCGCGCGCGCGGTCACGCGGGCGCCGGCGCGCGCGCCTTCCGAGCGGCGCGGCATCGTCAGCAGCACGTTCGCCCGCGACAGCGAGGTGATCACGCCCGCGCCGCGCCGCAGCGGCGTCGCGACGAGCCGGCCGTCGACGCGCGCGGCGACGGCGCGCACGTACTCGTCCTCGCCGAGCGGCGAGAACAGCTTGCGCGTCAGCTCCACCTCGATCTCGCGCGGCTCCGCGGCATCACGGCGCCCGAGCCGTTCCAGCAGCGGCCGCAAGAAGAGATCCGCGCAGATCGCCGCGCTGACGGGATAACCCGGGATCCCGAGCAGCGGCACCGCGCCACGCTGCCCGTTCGCCACCGCTAGCACGAGCGGATGTCCGGGGCGGATCGCCACGCCGTGCACGACCACGTCGCCGAAACGCGCGAACACCCGCGCCGTGTAGTCGTCGCGTCCCGCCGACGAACCGGCGTTCACCACGATGACGTCGCTCGCGCGCAGCGCGTCGTTGACCGCGGCGGCGATCGAGTCCTCGTCGTCGCGAACGCGCACCGACGCGATCACGTCGCCGCCGTACGACCGCACGCACGCCCGCAGCAGCACCGCGTTCGAGTCGAGGATCGCGCCGGGCGGCGGCGTGCCGGTCGTCACGTCGACCAGCTCGTCGCCGGTGGTGATCACCGCGACGCGCGGCCGCCGCACCACTTCCACTTGCGCGACGCCGGCCGCGGCGCACGCCGCGAGATCGGCCGCGCTCAGCTCGCGCAGCGCCGGCACGACGACCTCGCTCGCGACGATGTCCTCACCGACCGCGCGGACGTGCTCGAACGGCGGGACCGAGGCACGGATCGCGACGCGCCCGCCGCCGCGCGGCTCCACCAGCTCGACCGGGATCACCGCGTCGAACCCGTCCGGCAACGGGTCGCCGGTGTCGACCACGACGGCTTCGTCCGCCGCGAGCTCGCGCGGCGCCGTCTCGCGCGCGCCCGCCGTGCGCGCCGCGACCACGGCGATCCCGTCCATCGCGCACGCGTCGTAATGCGGCGACGACAAGCGCGCGATCACCGGCGCGGCCGTCACCCGGCCGAGCGCGTCGTCCAGCGCGAGCGTCTCCGTGGAGATGACGCCGGGCGCGCCAGAGCCGGCGCTGGGCGCGCCTGAGCCGACGCCCGCGGCGCTCAGCGCGGCCTCGAACCGCGCGCGCGCCACATCGAGCGGAACGTCGTGCAAGAACATCTCGCGCGGCGCGTCGTTCACGGCACGATCACCCGCACGCGCTCGCCGGCGGCGAGGCCGCCGCGGTCGCCCGGCACGGCGATCAGCGCGTCGGCGCGCACGAGCGTGAAGATGAGATTCGACGCACCGAACACGGGCGTCGCGTGCAGCGCTCCGTCATCGGCGCGCGCGAGCGTGCACGGAACGAAGTCCTCGCGCCCGGGCCGCGACGGCACCGGCAGATCGAGCACCGCCTCGAGCTCGCGCTCGTCGCCGAGGCCGTCCTCGTCGACGCGCTCGCCGCCGAGCAGCCGCACCAGCGGCCGCACGATCCGCCACGCGACGACCAGCGCGCTGGCCGGATTCCCCGGCAGCCCCACGACCGGCGTTCCGTCGCACAGCGCGAGCACCGTCGGCTTCCCGGGCTTGATCGCGATCCCGTGCACGAGCACGCCCGGCGATCCGAGCCGCGCCACGACGTCCGCGGTGAGATCGCGCACCGACACCGACGATCCCGCCGACAGCACCACCACGTCCGCGTCGTCGAACGCCGCGCGCAGCGCGGTCTCCAGCGCCGCTGCGTCGTCCGGCGCGATGCCGCACGGCACCGGAATGCCGCCGGCCTGCGTGACCACGGCGGCGACCGTGGTCGCGTTGACGTCGCGCACCTGCGCCGGTCCCGGGACGGCGTCCGCCGGAACGACCTCATCACCGGTCGACAGGATCGCGACGCGCGGCCGGGCGCGAACGCGCACGCGCGTCACGCCGAGCGCCGCCAGCCCGCCGAGATCCGCGGCGCGCAGCCGCCGCCCGGCCGGCACGGCGATCGCGCCCGCGAGGATGTCCTCGCCGACGGCGAGCACGTTGTCGCCCTCCGGCGCCGCGTCCAGCACTTCGACCTCCGCGCCGCCCGCGCGCAGGTTGGTGTCCTCGACCATCACGACGGCGTCCGCGCCGGGCGGCAGCATCGCGCCGGTGTGCGTCCGCACCGCCTCGCGCGCGCCGACCGCGCGCCCCGGGACGACCCCGGTCGGGACGTCGTCGACCACGCGCAGATAGGCCGGCGACTGCTCCGAGGCGCCGTGCGTGTCGGCCGACCGCACCGCGTAACCGTCCATCGTCGCGCGCGCGAACCCCGGCAGCGTCTCCGCGGCGCGCACGTCCTCGACCAGCACGCGCCCGAGGGCAGCGTCCAGGCCCACGGTTTCCGAGCGCTCGACGGGGGAACAAACGCGACCAAAGGCCGCGAACGCCTCGCCGGGTGACAGCACGGTGAAGAGCTCGCTCATACGAGGCTCGCCCGGGTAACCGAGCGAAGTCCGATCCCTTTCCCCCGGCCGGTCCCGAGGAGCACGCCGATTCTCACGCTACCGAACCCTTCGCAGTCCTTCGACGAACATCTGTCCAGCCTCGGCCTGGGCGGCGTCGGGACCGTGTACCGGAACCAGAGCGTCGCCCGGCTTTACGAGCACGCGCTGGCCCGCGGAGAGGCGATCCTCGGCGCGGACGGACAGATGGTGGTGGAGACCGGCAAGCACACCGGACGCTCGCCGAACGACAAGTTCTTCGTCAAGGAGCCGGGCAGCGAGACGCACGTCGACTGGTCGGTGAACAAGCCGATCGACGCGGCCCGGTTCGACGCGCTGCTGAAGCGCACCGGCGAGTACCTCACCGGCAAGGACGTCTTCGCGCTCGACTGCTACGTCGGCGCCGACCCGCGCTACCGCCTGCCGGTGCGCATCGTCACCGAGTACGCCTGGCAGAGCCTCTTCGCGCGCGACCTCTTCATCGACACGGCCGACGGCGACGAGTCGTTCGCGCCGGAGTTCACCGTGATCGACGCGGCGCTCTTCGACGCCGACCCGGCGCGCGACGGCACCAACTCGTCCACGTTCGTGATCGTGAACTTCGCGCGCAAGCTGATTCTGATCGGCGGGACGCGCTACGCCGGCGAGGTCAAGAAGTCGGTCTTCACGGTGATGAACTACCTGATGCCGCTGCGCGACGTGCTCTCGATGCACTGCTCGGCCAACGTCGGGCGCGACGGCGACGTCGCGATCTTCTTCGGCCTCTCCGGCACCGGCAAGACGACGCTCTCGGCCGACGCCAGCCGCCCGCTGATCGGCGACGACGAGCACGGCTGGTCGGCCGACGGCGTCTTCAACTTCGAGGGCGGCTGCTACGCGAAAGCCATCAAGCTCTCCAAGGAAGCGGAGCCGGAGATCTGGGAGGCCTCGCACCGCTTCGGCACCGTGCTCGAGAACGTCGTCATCGATCCCGAGACGCGGCAGCTCGACCTCGACTCGCAGGCGCTCACCGAGAACACCCGCGCCGCGTACCCGGTCGACTTTCTCCCGAACTTCGTGAAGAGCGGGATGGCCGGTCATCCGAAGACCATCATCATGCTGACCGCGGATGCGTTCGGCGTGCTGCCGCCGATCGCGAAGCTCTCGCCCGAGCAGGCGATGTACCACTTCCTTTCCGGCTACACCGCGAAAGTCGCCGGCACGGAGCGCGGCGTCACCGAGCCGACCGCGACGTTCTCGACCTGCTTCGGCGCACCGTTCATGGTCCACCACCCGACGGTGTACGCGAAGCTCCTCGGCGCGCGCATCGCGAGGCACCGGGCCTCGTGCTGGCTGGTGAACACCGGCTGGACCGGCGGGCCGTACGGCGTCGGCAAGCGCATGAAGATCGCGTACACCCGCGCGATGGTCAACGCCGCGATCGACGGCCGCCTCGACGGCGCGGCGTTCGAGACCGAACCGTTCTTCGGGCTCGCGATCCCGGCGTCGGTTCCGGACGTGCCGGGCGAGGTGCTGAACCCGCGCAACGCGTGGGCCGATCCGAACGCCTACGACGCGCAGGCCAAGAAGCTCGCGAGCCTGTTCGCCGAGAACTTCCAGCGCTTCGAGGGACACGCGGCGCCCGAGCTGTTGGCGGTCGCGATCAAAGGCTGAGGCGGCGGCTCCGCGATAAAAAGGCGCCCGGCGGCGTAAGCCTCCGAGCGCCCTCGCAGCGCACCCCCGCGCTAGCAGCCTGGGCGTGTTAGTTGTGGAACGCCAGGAGAAGCGACTCGTCCTGCTGCGTGAAGACGATGCTGCTGTTCGTGTTCAGCGCGTTGTCGACCGAGCCGCCGCGGGTGATCACGCGCACTTTGGCACCGATCGCGCCGCCCGGGTCTTTCGTCGTCACGGCGACGCCGTCCAGATACGGATCGCTGCCGTTGCTGTACGTGTACGGCATGTCCTTCATCGCCGGAATGACGAATTTCTTCGTTCCGGCCTCGTGTCCGGGCGTGTCGCCCTGGCGCACGATGAGGGTCGCGTCGAGGTCGTACTTCGTCTTGTTGCTGAACAGTTTCTGTCCCATGGGTATCTCCCGTCGTGACGCGCCGCCTCGCGCGTGTATAAACAACACACGTCGAAGATCGCGACCGACACATGGCGGAGCAATCGCTTCACCATACCCCTCGTGTTAGGTAGAACTTACTTACCCTCCTCTTGAGCTGCTGGCAAAGTTTTGTTCGTTCCTCGTACCTAGGACCGCGCGTTTTCGGCGTCGCTAGATGCGCTGCGTGCATCACACCTCACGCTTGCCCGCTAGGTATCCTCCGCAGAAAACCGTAGTTCCGGTGATCTTCTTCTACGTGATCGGAGGTCGTCGGGTGAACCGACTCTTTATCCGACTCGCGGCGGCAGCGTGTATCGCGCCGCTCGTGAGCGCATGCGGCGGCGGGGGTTCCCGCGCCGTCCCCGCCAGCCCGGCCCAGTCCGGGCAGCAAGTCCAGAACGCGGTCTCGGGTGTCCCGCAGTCGGCTGCGCGGGGCGTCCGCGTCTCCGTTCATCTGCCTCTGCGCAACCCCACCGAGCTCGACGCGCTGGTCGCGCGCCAAACCGACCGCACGTCGCCGGACTACCATCACTTCCTCACGCCGGAGCAGTTCCGCGCGCAGTACGCGCCGGCCGCCGGCGATCTCAACGCCGCCGCGGCGTCGCTGCGCGGGCTCGGCTTCGAGGTCAGCACCACGTCGCAGGCGCTCATCGCCGACGCACCGCAGGCGACGGTGGAACGCAGCTTCTCGGTGAAGCTGCGCAGCGCGCAGTCGAGCGGGCGCGGCGTGCAGAGCCTCGCGCGCAACGCGCTCGCCGCGGACCGCACCCCGACGCTGCCCGCGACGCTGGCGAAGCTCGGTGCGACCGTCGCGTTCTCACCGTATGTCCGCCACGTCCAGTCGAAGCGCGTCTCGAAGGCGCCGATGAAGACCGACAACCGCTACTCGACGACCGGCCCCTACTGGTTCACCGACCTCAAACAGGCGTACGGCTATCCGTCGTACCAGACGGCGAACGGCACCGGCCGCACGATCGCGGTCGTGATCGACTCCGACGTCCTGGACAGCGACCTCGCGCTGTACTTCGGACACGAGCACCTCGCGCCGCCGGCCCTCGAGCGGCGTCCGGTCGACGGCGGGCCGCGGCCCTTCGATGCCAACGACGGCTCGTCGGACGAGGCGAGCCTCGACATCCAGCAGTCGTTCGGCAGCGCGCCGGGCGCGCACATGATGCTCTACGGCGTCCCCGATCTGTCCGACAGCCACATCTACGACGCGTACAGCGCGGCGATCGACGACAACCGCGCCGATGTCGTCAGCTCGTCGTTCGGGCTGTGCGAGCTGTACTACACCAAGAAGTACAACGACGGCGAAGACTTCACGCCGCTCCTGCAGCAGTTCCACGACCTCTTCCGCCAGGGCAACGCCCAGGGCATCACGTTCGTGGCGTCGTCGGGCGACAACGGCGCGTACGACTGCTTCGACCCGACGTTCACCAAGCTCGTCAAAGGCGTCGAGAACCCGGCCGACGACCCGAACGTCACCGGCGTCGGCGGAACGAACCTCGTCACCAACCACGTCGCCGGCTCGCTGAACTCGAGCTACGTGCGCGAGAGCGAGTTCTTCGACGCGTTCGACCCGGCGCAGGGCGCGCTCAAGAACGAGATCTGGGGCTCGGGCGGCGGAGTCAGCGTGATCTTCGACAAGCCTTGGTACCAGCATCTCGTCAACACGCGCGCCGGCACGCGCACCGTGCCGGACATCTCGATGCACATGGGCGGCTGCCCGGTCGGCTCGAAGGAGCCGTGCAACCCGGACGACTCCAGCGTCATCACCGCGATCGGCGGGCAGTTCTTCCTGCTGATCGGCACCAGCGCGTCGGCGCCGGAGTTCGCCGGCCTGCTCGCCGTCACCGAACAGTCGCTCGGGACGCGGCTCGGGAACGCCAACGGCTACATCTATGGGCTCTCCGCGGTCGGCGGTGAAGCGGTGTACCGTCAGGACATCCCGGGCGACAACGGCTACCCGACCACGCACGACTACAACTACGTGCTCGGCAACGGAACGCCGAAGGCGGCGCTGTTCGCGGCGAAGCCCTTCGCGCCGCGCGCCGGCGACCCGCAGACGCCGACGAACCCGTAACCTGCATCCGTCGGGGACGGCCATGCCTTCTGACTGAATGGTATGGCCTTCCCCGTCGGCATCCTCGACCAGTCCCCCGTGCTGTCCGGCGCATGCCCGCGCGACGCGGTGCTCGCGACGCTGCAGCTCGCGCGGGACGCCGAGCGGCTCGGCTACCACCGCTACTGGCTGGCCGAGCACCACGCGATGCAAGGCTTGGCCGATCCGGCGCCGGAGATCTTGCTCGCGCGCATCGCCGCCGACACGACGCGGATGCGCGTCGGCACCGGCGGCGTGCTGCTCCCGCACTACTCGGCGCTGAAGGTCGCCGAACAGTTCCGGCTGCTCGACGCGCTGGCGCCGGGCCGCGTCGACCTGGGGATCGGGCGCGCACCGGGCGGCTCGCAGCGCGTCTCGATGGCGCTCGAGTCGGCGGAGATCCAGCGCTTCCCGCGCCAGGTGCGCGATCTGATCGGCTTTCTCGACCGCGCGCTGCCGGTCGAGCACCCGTTCGCGAAGCTGGTCGCGATGCCGAGCGGCGAGACGTCGCCCGAAGTCTGGCTGCTGGGCTCGTCCGACTACAGCGCGGCGCTCGCGGCCGAGCTCGGGCTGCCGTTCGCGTTCGCGCACTTCATCAGCGGCGACGCCGAGCAGGTGACGCGCATGTACCGCCGGCACTTCCGTCCGTCGGAGCGGTCGCCCGAGCCGCGGGTGCTGATCGCGATCGCGGCGATCGCCGCCGAGACGCCCGAGGAGGCGGAGGAGCTCGCGGCGACGCTCGATCTGTGGCGATTGCGCATCCGCCGCGGGGTCGACTTGCCGGTGCCGTCGCGCGACGAGGCGCGCGCGCATCCGTACACGATCTACGACCGCGAGGAGATCGCCTACAACCGCCGCCGGCTCGCGCTCGGCGCGCCGCGCGCGGTGCGCGAGCGGGTCGAAGCGATCGTGCGCGCGCACGAAGCGGACGAGGCGATGCTCTTGTCGATCACGCCGGACTACGACGCGCGCACGCGTTCGTACGCGCTGCTGGCCGATGCGTTCGCGCTGAACCGCGCGCTTTCGGAGGCCTGACGTGGCGACCCGTCTCCCGGCGGTCTTCTTCGGCCACGGCAACCCGATGAACGCGCTCGACGACAACGCCTACACGCGCGGCTGGTCCGCGCTCGGCGCCGCGCTGCCGCGTCCGCGCGCGATTCTCTCGGTCTCCGCGCACTGGTATCTGCCGGGGACGCACGTGACCGCGATGCGCCGGCCGCGCACGATCCACGACTTCGGCGGCTTCCCGCGCGAATTGTACGAGGTGCGGTATCCGGCGCCCGGCAGCCCCGAGCTCGCGACGCGCGTGCAAGAGCTGCTCGCGCCGCTCGACGTCGTGCGCGACGAGCGCTGGGGGCTCGATCACGGAACGTGGTCGGTGCTCGTGCACGCCTATCCGGACGCCGACATCCCGGTCGTGCAGCTCGGCATCGACGAGACGCAGCCGCCGGCGTATCACTACGAGCTGGCGAAGAGGCTCGCGCCGTTGCGCGACGAGGGCGTCCTGATCCTCGGCAGCGGCAACATCGTGCACAACCTGCACGCGTACGCGTGGGGCCGGCATCCGGCGCAGCAGTTCGACTGGGCCGTGCGCTTCGAGACGCAGGCGCGCGCACACCTCGACGCCGGCGACCACGAGCCGCTGGTGGACTACGAACGCCTCGGCAGCGACGCGCTGCTCGCCGTGCCGACACCGGAGCACTATCTGCCGTTGCTGTACGTGATCGGAACCCGGCAGCCCGGCGAAGCGGTGTCGTATCCGGTCGAAGGCGGCGACGGCGGCTCGATCTCGATGCTCAGCGTCCGCATCGGCTGAGATCGCGAGCGCGCCGCCCGCGCAACGTCGTGCCGAGCACCGACGTCATGCCGACATGAGTCCGAACGCCTTGAACAGTACGCGCTTCGGGCGCAGGCCGTCGAACTCACCGTAATGGACGCGCTCCCAGCGGCCCAGGTCGAGCTCGCCGTTCGTCACCGGCACGATCACCTGGTGGCCCAAGAGCATGCGTTTGAGGTGCGCGTCGCCGTTGTCCTCGCCGGTCTGGTGATGCGCGTAGTCGAGTCCGGCCGGTGCGAGCTTTTCGACCCACGCGAGGATATCGCGCCACAAGCCCGACTCGTGGTCGTTCACGAACACGCTCGACGTGATGTGCATCGTGCTCACGAGAATCGTTCCGTCGTGAAGGCGCGCGTCGGCGCGCACCCGCTCGACGTGTTCGGTGATGTCGCGGATCTCGTACCGGTTCTTCGTCGTGATCGTCAGATAGTCGGTGTGCGTCGTGATGTCGCTCATCGCAGGATCGTTCTCAGTATTCTGTACTGTGCGCCGATGGTATATCGAGGTCATTTCTCCACAAGCTGTGAACAGTAAACCAGGGCGCGGCGCGATTATCCAAAGTTAAGGAAAGCGCGCGAATGTTGCCTGCAATTCGCCGCAGCGCATTCCGATTCGTCTGCCATGGCAACCTTCGCCGCGAATCCCGAAGCGCTGGCACGCGTTCCGCGCGCCCTTGCGTTCCGCTACGACGCGCTGCCGCTCGGCGTCACGGGCGGGACCTTGTCGGTCGCGCTCGCCGACCCGAACGACGCGCAGGTGGTCGACGCGCTGCGCGCCGCGACGCGGCTGCGCGTGCGGCCCGTGCCGATGGCGCGCGAGGCGATCCGCGAGAACCTCCACCTGGCGTACGGCGAGAACCGCGCCGAGCCGCCGCGCGCGGACGGCGCGCCCGCCGTGCGGGCGGTCGACCACGTCTTCGAACGTGCGATCGCCGCGCACGCGAGCGACGTGCACGTCGAGCCCGACGCGCGCGGCGGCCGCATCCGCATCCGCGTCGACGGCATCCTGCGCGAGCTCGAGACGATCCCGGCCGACATGCTGCCCGCCTTCGTCTCGCGCATGAAGCTGCTCGCCGGAATGGACATCGCCGACCGCCGCACGCCGCAGGACGGGCGCTGCGGAATCCCGTTCGAGCAGCGGGAGATCGACGCGCGCGTCGCCTCGGTGCCGACCGTGGACGGCGAGAAGCTCGTGATCCGGCTGCTCGACCGCTATGCGGCGACGCCCGACTTGGCCGCGCTCGGCATGCCGGCCGCGATGCTGGAACGGTACCGCGCGGCGGCGCGGGCGCCGTGGGGCTTCGTCCTCGTGACGGGGCCGACGGGGAGCGGGAAGACGACGACGCTGTACGCCTCGCTGGCCGAGCTGGACGCGGTGTCGCGCAACGTGTGCTCGGTCGAGGACCCGGTCGAGATGCGGCTGCGCGGCGTTTCCCAGGTTCAGGTGAACCTGCGTGCCGGGCTCACGTTCCCGCTCGCGCTGCGCGCGTTCATGCGCCAGGACCCCAACGTCGTCATGGTCGGCGAGATGCGCGACGGCGAGACGGCCGCCGTGGCGGTCTCCGCGGCGCTCGCCGGCCAGCTCGTCTTCACGACGCTGCACGCGAACGACGCGCCGCGCACGATCGACCGCCTGGCGGAGCTCGGCGTCCAGCGGCAGTCGTTGGCCGCGGCGCTGACCGCCGTCGTCGCGCAGCGGCTGGTGCGCACGCTGTGCGAGCAGTGCAACGCGCGCGAAGCGATCCCGCTCGAGGTGCGCCGGGCGATCGGCGCGGCGCAGGACTCGTGGAACGCCGCGCGCGGCTGCCGTGCCTGCGCGGGGACCGGCTATCTCGGCCGCACCGGCGTGTACGAGCTGCTCGAGATCGACGATACGACGCGCGACGCGATCGCGACCGGCGCCTCCAGCGTGCAGATCGCGCAGCTCGCCGGGCGCAACGGGTACCGCCCGATGCGCGACGATGCGCTCGCGAAGGTGCTCTCCGGCGTGACGTCCTTCGACGAGCTCACGCGCGTCGTCGCCTGGACCGGTGCGCGATGAGCCTCGGCACGATCCGCGTTCGCGATCTGGTGCGCGGCGCGCGGGCGCGCGGCGCCACCGACGTGCACCTCGGCGGCGGCGAACGGCCGGCGCTGCGCATTGCCGGCCGGCTGGTCGCGCTCGACGGGCCGCCCGTGGTCGAGGCCGACGTTCGGGCGTACCTCGCCGCCGCGCTCTCCGCCGAACAGCTCGCGCGCCTCGATGCGCGCGGCTCGGCCGACGGCGCGGCCGCGCGCGGCGAGGACGGCGGTCCGTTTCGCGTGCACGCCTACCGCCACGCGGGCGGCGTGCGCGTCGCGCTCCGTTTGCTGGCCGAGTCGGTGCCGTCGCTGGAACAGCTCGGGCTGCCGGCGGTCGTCGCGACGCTCGCGCAGCGGCCGGCGGGCTTGGTGCTCTTCACCGGCCCGACCGGAAGCGGAAAGACGACCGCGCTCGCGGCGCTCGTCGACCGGATCAACCGCAGCGCCGAGCGCAACATCCTCACGATCGAAGACCCGGTGGAGTACGTGCACGCGCCGGTCCGCTCGCTGATCACGCACTGTGAGATCGGCCGCGACGTAAGCGACTACGCGGATGCGCTGCGCGGCTTCCTGCGCGCCGATCCGGACGTGATCGTGATCGGCGAGCTGCGCGACCGTGAGACGATCGCCGCCGCGCTGACGGCCGCGGAGACCGGCCACCTCGTGTTCGCGACGCTCCACACCAACGACGCCGCGCAGACGGTCGACCGCATCGTCGACGCGTTTCCGGCGGAGGCACACACGCAGGTGCGCTCGCAGCTCGCCGCGGTGCTCGCCGGGATCGTCGCGCTGCGGCTGGTCGCGCGGCACGACGGCGCCGGACGGCGCGCCGCCGCCGAGATCCTGATCGGCACCGATGCCGTGCGCGCGCTCATCCGCGAAGGGAAGACGCACCAGCTTCGCAACACGATCGTGACCGGCCGCGCCGCCGGGATGCAGACGCTCGAGACGCATCTCTCCGAGCTGGTCGTGCGCGGCGAGGTCGCGCTCGCGGAAGCGCGCGCCGTCACGAGCCGGCCGAGCGACGTCCGCACGTTCGAGCGCGGCGCGCCGTGACCGCGCCGCAGTACCGCTACACCGCGCGAACCGCGGCGGGCGAGCTCGTGCGCGGCGCCATGGAGGCGCCGTCCGCCGAAGCGGTGCTCGCCAACCTGCGCACGCGCGCGCTCTTCGTCACCGCGGTCGAACCGGAAAACGCGGTCGTGCGCAGCCTGGGGCGCTCGCTCAACCTCGGGCGCCCGTCGCGCCGGGCGCTGCTCGCGTTCTTCCGGTCGTTCTCGACACTGATCCGGGCCGGCGTGCCGCTGCGCCGTGCCCTCGACGTCACGATCGAGCGGACGCCGGACCCGGTGCTGCGCGAGTCGCTCCGCTCGCTCGCCGCCGACGTGGAGCACGGCACGTCGCTCGGCGAGGCGATGCAGCGCCGGCCGCGCGCGTTCGCGCCGCTCTACGTGGCGATGGTTCGCGCCGGCGAGGCGGGCGGAATCCTCGACGACGTGCTGGAGCGGCTGGCGACGTTCCTCGAGCGCGACGCGGAGCTGCGCAAGAAGGTCCGCTCGGCGCTCGCCTACCCGGCGGTGGTGGTGACGGCGGCGCTCGGACTCGTCCTGTTCCTGATCGCGCGCATCGTCCCGATGTTCGCGCAGATGTTCGAGGCGTTCCACGCCGAGCTGCCGCCGACGACCCGCGCGCTGCTCGCGCTCGGCGACGCGCTGCAGCGGCCGGCGGCGTGGATCGCGGTCGGCTTGGTGCCGGCTGCGGCGCTGGGCGCGCTCGCCGTCGCCATGCAAACGCCGCGCGGCGCGCTGCTGCTCGACCGGGCGCGCCTGCGCTTGCCGGTGATCGGACCGCTGCTGCACAAGACGATCACCGCACGTCTCGCGCGCATGCTCGGCACGCTGCTGCGCTCGGGGATCGAGCTCGTCACGGCGATCGCGGTCGTGCGGCCCGTCGCGGGCAGCGCGGCGTACGCCGCGGCGCTGGAGCGCGTCGACGTCGCGCTGCGCGCCGGCGAATCGCTCACCGTGCCGCTCGAAGCCGCGCGGCTCTTCGACCCGCTCGCCGTCGCGCTGGTGCGCGTCGGCGAGGAGACGGGTCAGGTCGACGACATGCTGCTCAAAGTCGCCGGCTACTTCGAGTCCGACGTCGAGGCGGCGATCGCCACGCTGGGCGCGGTGCTGGAGCCCGCGCTGATCGTCGCGCTCGGCTGCGTCGTCGGCTTCATCGTGTTCTCCGTGTTCATACCACTCTATGCTTTGATCGGGAGCGTTTCGAAATGAGTCTGCGGGAAGCACTCGTCTCGCGCTATTGTTCCGAGCGGACGGTCGAGCGGCGCAACGCCGTCGTCGACGCGCACCGCTACCTCTGCTCGCGCGGCGCGCGAAAGTTCAAGCGCGCGCACAACGACCACGCCGACCTCGAACAGGTCGCGGCGGTCGGCCTCATCAAGGCGGCCGCGAACTACCGCGCCGAGATGCGCACGCCGTTCCAGGCCTACGCCTGGATCATCATCGTCGGCGAGCTGATGCACTACGTGCGCGACCACGAGCGCATGGTGCGCCCGCCGCGCACGCTCCTCGCACTCGAAAAGCGCTACGCGCAGACCTGGGAGGAGCTCAGCATCGCGAACCACCGCGAGCCGACGACGCTCGAGATGGCGGTCGGCCTGGGCGTTCCGGCGGAGACCGTCGTGCGGCTGCGCGCGCTGCGCCGGGCCGGCCACATCCCGCTGCCCGAGCCGGACTCGAGCGACGGCCCGGAGCGAATCGACCTGCTGACCGACACGTCGGCCGGCATCGCGCTCGACGAGCGCGTCGCGCTGGCGCTCGCGGTCGACGACCTCGCCGAACGCGAGCGCACGATCGTTCTCGGCACGTATGCAGCGGGCCTGACCCAGGCCGAGCTGGCGGAGCGTCTGGGCCTCTCGCAAAGCCACGTCTCGAAACTCCTCGCACGCGCGCTCGGAAAGCTGCGCCGTGCCGCATGACGGAGATACGAAGGCCCGAACCGCACGTCCCCGTTTTTCCGTACACGGGCGGCTGGGGAACGGCGGCGGCGCTCACCGACGCGTTCGCCTTTCCTTGGCCGCCGTGCGTGCTCCCCGCGGTCAACGTCAAACACGCCAGCCGCGACCTACTCGAGTTCGAGATCACGTGGCGCTGGCACGGCATTGCGGCGCCCGCGATTTTCGTCAGCCGCCGTCTCGTACAACGACCAGCCGGTTCGGCGATCGCGTTCCACGACGCATGTTTCGTTACAAAGACGCTTCCGGTTCCTCATGGCTTCGCGACCGAGATGCTGCGGCGTTGCATTCCGTTTTACCGCGCGTCGCAGATCCGGACCATCGCAATATCGGCCGCCGTCATGGACGGCCGGGTAGTATGGCCTCGATTCGGATTCTCCGTGACCGCCGAGCACGGTGAGGCGGTACGAACAACGGTCCGCAACATCGTGCGGCGGAAGCTCGGACGGGCTTATGATACGGCTGTTCCGTCGTTCGGCCCGGACCTGCTCGCGCTCGGTACGCCGGAAGGGATACCGATCGGTCTGATGGCTCTCATGGAGGTCCCGAGCCTGTCGCTATTTCTTGACCTGGAGGACCGGCGGGCTGTACGATGCCTTCAGAAAAGGGGACTCATCGCACCGTGAGCAGCAGAGACTGGTTCCTTCGATTGCTGGATCAAGGGAAATCGAAGACCGAGGCGGCCATGATCGACTACCGGCGACGCGAACACATCATCGCCGCGCAGCTTCGCAACGAAACCGAAACGGTGACGCGTCAGCCCAACGACGAAGAGAAACGCAGCTCGGCCGATCTCGGCTGACGGTTTTTTCGCTGCGCTCGGTGTCGCTCAGAGGCCCTTGGTGTACTGGGTCAGGCCGCCGTCGATGACGTAGGTCGCGCCGGTGACGTACGCGGCGGCCGACGAGGCGAGGTACGTGCAGAGGACCGCGATCTCGTCCGGGTCGCCGACGCGCTTGAGCGGGATCTCTTCGAGGAGCTCCTTCGCCTGCTGCGGGTCTTCGCGGACGGACGCGTTGATCGGGGTCGCGATCGCGCCGGGGGCGACGTCGTTCACGGTGATGCCGTGCGGTGCGAGCTCCAGCGCGATCGTTCGCATGAGCATGCGCACGCCGCCTTTCGACGCGGCGTATGCGGCGTTGTTCGGCATCGCGAGGTCTTCGTGGACCGACGAGATGTTGATGATGCGGCCGCCGAGGCCGCGCGCGATCATCGCGCGCGCGGCGGCGCGGGCGCACAGGAACGGGCCGGTCAGATTCACCCGGATGATTCGGTCCCAGACGTCGCGCGGCGTGTCGACCAGCGGGTGCGCCTCTTCCACGCCGGCGTTGTTCACGAGGATGTCCACGCCGCCGAAGCGCTCCACGGTGCGCGCGACCAGCTCGTCCACGGCGCTCTCGTCCGTGACGTCGGCGACGACGGAGAGGCCGTGCCCGCCGCTGCGCTCGATCTCCGCCACGATCGCATCCGCTTCTTCCGAGCCGCGGTGGTCCACGACGACGCTCGCGCCGCAGCGCCCGAAGCGCAGGGCGATCGCCTTGCCGATCCCGCTCGCCGCGCCGGTCACGATCGCCGTTTTCCCGCGCAGGTCGACCTGAACGTCGTCGACGTTCACGCGGGGCGCCGTCGCCGCGGCGGTCACCGGCTGCTCCTCTCCGTCGCATGGGGCGCGATCTCGTCGCCCCGGTGCGTCGGGAAAACGCCGGCCAGCACGCCTTTGACCGATTTGACGATCGCGGGCTCGGCGTCCGGGTCGTGCAGCATCGACTTGGCAAACGACGTCGCTTGCTCGCGCGTGATGTGCGGCGGCAGCATCGAGATGTTCGGGTCGACCAGGACCTCGATCAGCGCCGGGCGCTGCGCGGCCAGGACGTGCTCCCATGCCGCACCGAGATCCTCGGCACGGTCGACGCGGACGCCCTCGAACCCCAGCAGCCGCGCGTACTCGGCGTACGGAAAGTCGGGCAGGTCCTGCGACTCCGGGAACTTCGGCACGCCCGTCTCGATGCGCATCTCCCACGTCACTTGGCTGAGGTCGCGGTTGTTCGCGACGTAGACGATGAGCCGCGGGTCGCTCCAGCGCTTCCAGTAGCGCGCGGCGGTGATCAGCTCGTTCAGGCCGCTCATCTGCATCGCGCCGTCGCCGGTGATCGCGATCGCCGGGCGGTCGGGGAACGCGAACTTCGCCGCGATCGCGTACGGCACGGCCGAGCCCATCGTCGCCAGCCCGCCGGAGAGCGACCACTTCATCCCGCGCCGCATCTGCAGATGCCGCGCCGACCAGTTCGTCGACGTGCCCGCGTCCGCCGTCAGGATCACGTTGTCCGGCAGCCGTTCGTTGAGCTCGACGAAGACGAGCTCGGGATTGATCGGCTCGCCGGAGATCGCGGCGCGCGAGGCCTTCACGTCCTCCGCCTTCTCGCGCGACTTCGCGATCGTCTCGCGCCACGACGTATCCGACTTGCGCTCGAGCAGCGGAAGCAGCGCCTCGAGGGTGTCGCGCGCGGTCCCCTGCAGGTTCACCTCGGTCGGATAGCGCGTTCCGAGGCGCAGCCCGTTCACGTCGATCTGGACGCCGCGCGCCTTCCCTTCTTCCGGCAAGAACTGCGCGTACGGAAAGTTCGTCCCGATCATCAGCAGCGTGTCGCAGGAGGTCATCATGTCGTACGACGGCTTCGTGCCGAGCAGCCCCAGCGTTCCCGTGACCCACGGCAGATCGTCCGGAAGCACCGCTTTGCCGAGCAGCGCCTTCGCGCATCCGGCCTGCAGCGCGTCGGCGACCGCGATCACCTGGTCTTCCGCTCCGAGCGCGCCCGCGCCGACCAGCATCGCCACCTTCGAGCCCGCGTTCAGCACCTCGGCGGCGCGGCGCAGATCGTCGTCGTGGGGCAGCACGCGGCCGATCGCGATGCCGACGCTCGAGGCGGTGTAGTTCATCATGTGCGGCGGGTGCTCGACCGCCTTCTCTTCCTGGAGATCCTTCGGAACGATCAGCGCGGTGACCGTGCGCGCCGAGAGCGCACCGCGGACCGCGCGGTCGACCGCGTGCCGCGCCTGCGCGGGGCTCATCAGCGTCACGAGATACTCGCTGGCCACGTCCTTGTAGAGCGCGTGCAGGTCGACTTCTTGCAGGTACTCGCTGCCGATGGCGGTCGTCGCCGACTGACCGGCCAGGGCGAGCACCGGGACGTGATCGTTCTTCGCGTCGTACAGGCCGTTCAGCAGATGGATCGCACCGGGACCCGACGTCCCGAGACACACGCCGAGCTCGCCGGTGAACTTCGCGTGCGCGCACGCCATGAACGCCGCCTGCTCCTCGTGCCGCACCTGCACGAACTCGATCTGCTCGCGGTGCTTGTCGAGCGCCGCGATGAGCCCGTTGATCCCGTCGCCGGGATAGCCGAAGATGCGCCGCACGCCCCAAGCGATCAGGCGCTCGATCATGAACTCGCTTACCGTCGTCACGCACTACCGATACCCGCGCTCGCCGCGATGCCGCGACGGGGCGGTCGATCGCTAGCGCTTCGCGTCAGGAGTGCGAGAGCGCGCCGAGGTGCGTCGCCTGGTACTCCTGGAGCGAGCGCGGCGGGCCGGCTTCCGACTCCAGCGCGGTGACGAGCGCGTGCGCGGTGTCGAGCGACGTCAGCGACGCGATCGACGCTTCGACCGCGGCGCGGCGGATGCGGTAGTTCTCGGTCTGCCCGCGGCCGCCGATCTCGTTGATCACGAGGTCGACGGAGCGCTGCTTGATCACGCCGAGGACGTCCGGCTCGCCTTCGCCGATGCGGTTCACGCGCTCGGCCGGGATGCCGTTGGCGAGCAGCAGATCGTGCGTGCGCGGCGTGGCGACCAGCGTGTGGCCGAGCGCGGCCAGGCGGCGCAGCAGGTCGACGCTGTTCGCCTTCTCCTCTTCGCTGATCGAGACCAGCACGCGGCCGCCCTGGTGCGGCAGCCGAATCCCCGCGCCGATGAAGCCCTTGCGCAGCGCGCCGGCGTACGTCTCGTCGATCCCGAGCACCTCGCCGGTCGACTTCATCTCCGGGCCTAGGATCGTCTCGACGCCGCGCATCTTCGCGAACGAGAACACCGGCACTTTGACGACGACGTAGCCCGGTTTCCGCGCGAGCCCCGTTCCCCACGGCATGTCGCGCAGCTTCTCGCCGAGCGCGATCCGCGTCGCGGCCGCGACGAGGTTGATCCCGGTCGCCTTCGAGATGATCGGCACCGTCCGGCTGGCGCGCGGGTTGGCCTCGATGATCAGCAGCTCGTCGGTTCCCTCGGGGATGACGAACTGGATGTTGATCAGCCCGCGAATCCCGAGCTCCCGCGCGATCGCCTCGGTGACGGTGACGATGCGCGCCTCCATCCCGTCGGACACCGTCTGCGTCGGGAAGACGCTGATCGAGTCGCCGGAGTGGATCCCCGCGCGCTCGACGTGCTCGAAGATCCCGGGGATCATGATGTCGTCGCCGTCGAACGCCGCGTCGACCTCCACCTCGCGGCCGCGCATGTACTTGTCGACCAGCAGCGGCGAGCCGGGCGTGATCGGCGGCGCCGACTCGACGTAGCTCGCGAGCTGCCCCTCGTTGTAGACGATCTCCATCCCGCGCCCGCCCAGCACGTACGACGGCCGCACGAGCACGGGGAAGCCGATCTCGCGCGCGATCGCGCGCGCTTCGCGGAACGTGTTCGCCGCGCGTCCGCGCGGGCGCGCGACGCCCAGCTTCTCGAGCGCTGCGTCGAACTTCTCGCGGTCCTCGGCCATGTCGAGCGAACGCCGGTCGCTGCCGACGATCGCGATCCCGCGCTTGGCGAGCTCGCCGGCGAGGTTGATCGCCGTCTGCCCCCCGAACGCCAGCATCACGCCGCGCGCGTTGGTCGCGCGCGCCGTCGCCTCGACCTCGTCCGCGCCCGGCGGCTCGAACACGAGCACGTCGCTCACGTCGAAGTCCGTCGAGACGGTCTCCGGGTTGTTGTTGATGACGACCGCCGCGCGCCCCGCCTCGCGCAGCGACCAGGCCGCGTGCACGCAACTGTAGTCGAACTCGATCCCCTGCCCGATCCGGATCGGTCCGCTGCCGACGACCACGACCGCCTCGCGCTGCGGCGCGCGAATCTCGTCGCTCTCGAAGCGCGAGAGATAGTAGTACGGCGAGGTGGCCGGGAACTCGGCCGCCGCCGTGTCGACCATGCGGAACTGCCCGCTGCCGGCGACGTCGCTCGCCAGCTCGCCGCCGAAGAGCGAGGTGATCCCGCGGACGCTGTAGCCGGCCTCGAGCGCGCGGCGCACCAGCCCGGGATCCGGCTCGCGCCGCTCGAACAACGGCCCCGCGGCACGGTACCCGCGAAAGTCTTCCTCGAGATCGACCAGCGCGCGCAGCTCCCACAGCCAGAACACGTCGATCGTCGAGATCGCGTGCAGGTCGTCGACGGTGCGGCCGCGCCGCAGCAGCTCGCAGACGGCGAAGAGCCGTTCGTGCGTCGGTATCTCGAGCGTGCGCAGCAGCTCGTCGTCGCTCCACTCGGCGTACGCGTTGCCGGTCAGCGTCTCGAACTTGAGATCGAGGCCGCGCACGGCCTTCATCAGCGCGGCGGCGAAGGTGCGCCCGATCCCCATCGCCTCGCCGGTCGACTTCATCTGCGTCCCCAGCCGCGTGTCGGCGAGCGGGAACTTGTCGAACGGCCAACGGGGAAACTTCACCACGCAGTAGTCGAGCGTCGGTTCGTAGGCCGCTTTGGTGCGGCCGCCGGTGACCGGGTTCGGAATCTGGTCGAGCGTCTGCCCGAGCGCGATCTTGGTCGAGATCTTGGCGATCGGGTAGCCCGTCGCTTTCGAGGCCAGCGCCGAGCTGCGCGAGACGCGCGGGTTCACCTCGATGATCTGGTACTCGGGGCGGTCCGGGTGCAGCGCGAACTGGATGTTGCAGCCGCCCTGCACGTTGAGCGCGCGGATGACGTTGATGCTGGCGGTGCGCAGCATCTGGTAGTCGAGATCGGAGAGCGTCTGCGAGGGCGCGACGACGATCGAGTCGCCGGTGTGCACGCCGACCGGGTCGATGTTCTCCATGTTGCAGACGATGATGCAGTTGCCGGCGCGGTCGCGCAGGACTTCGTACTCGATCTCTTTCCAGCCCAGCAGCGACGTCTCGACCAGCGCCTGGTGGATCAGCGACGCTTCGAGCCCCGTCTGCAGCGTCGCGCGCAGTTCGGCCTCGTCGTACACGATGCCGCCACCGGTGCCGCCGAGCGTGTACGCGGGGCGCACGACGAGCGGATAGCCGGTCTCGTTCGCGAACGCGACGCCCGCCTCGGGGTCGGTCACGATCAGCGAGCGCGGCACCGGCTCGCCGATCTCCAGCATCTTCTCCTTGAAGCGCTCGCGGTCTTCGGCCAGCTTGATGGTGTCGAGCGGCGTGCCGAGCAATTCCACCGCATACTTCTCGATGACGCCCGCTTCGGCGAGCTCGACCGCGAGGTTCAACCCGGTTTGGCCGCCCAGCGTCGGCAGCAGCGCGTCGGGCCGCTCACGCGCGATGATCCGCTCGACCGAGGCGACGGTCAACGGCTCGAGATACACCGCGTCCGCGATCTCCGGATCGGTCATGATCGTGGCGGGATTCGAGTTGACGAGGACGACTCGGTGGCCTTCCTCGCGCAGCGCACGACACGCTTGGACACCCGCATAGTCGAACTCGGCGGCTTGTCCGATGACGATCGGTCCCGATCCGATCACCATGATGGTACGCCGGTCCATGTCCGGCGGAAGATACGCCGGGACGTGCGGATGGCCTCCCGGCCGGTGAGCGTGCGCTTCCCGCCGAACGGCGTGCCGATGCGCGCCGTCATCACCGCCGGTGGACTCGTCGACGGAGCGTTCGCGGAGGCGATCGGAAGCGGCGTGAAGGCGCTCGCTCGGTTCGGGACGCGAACGCTGCTCGAGATCGCGCTCGACGCCTGCGAAGGCGCCGGAATCGACGGCGTCGCGGTGATCGGCGGCGGCGAGGTCCGCGCGCACGTCGCCGGCCGCGCGGTGCGCGTGCTCGACGCAGCCGAGGACGGCGCGACCAACGTGCTGCGCGCGCTCGGCGCGTGGCCCGGCGAACGGTTCGTCTACCTGACCTCGGACATGCCGTTCGCGACCGCCGCCGGCGTGCGCGATCTGATCGCGCGCAGCGCCGATCTGGCCCTGACGATGGCGCTCGCCGACGCCGCCGCGTACGAAGCGCGATTTCCGGCCGCGCCCGAGCACAGCGTCGCGTTCGGCGGCGAGCGCGTCGCGAACGGCAACGCCTTCGTCATCGCGCCCGAGGCGGTCGAACCCGCGCGCGCGCTCGCGACGAGGCTCTTCGACGCACGGAAGAGCTTGCTGAAGCTCGCGCTGCTGCTCGGGCCGTCGATGTGTCTGCGCTTCGCGACGAAGCGCTTGACGATCGCGGATGTCGAAGCGTACGGAACGCGGAAGCTGGGTATCCGCGCCGGCGCCCTGCGCGGCTGCGACCCCGGGCTGTGCTACGACGTCGACACGCTCGCGGACTACGCATACGCGCGCACGCACGGCGGAGCGGCGATGTGAGCGCGCAAGCGGTGGCCGACCCGCGCCGGCTCGGTGCGTTCTGGTTCGGCATCCAGGTCGTGTGGACCGCGGTGCTCGGCGTCGTGCTGCAGGACCGCGTGACGGCGCTCGCGCCGCACGCGGTGAACGCCTACGCGCTCCTCGCCTCGCTGGGCGCGCTGCTGGCGGCGGTCGTGCAGGTCCTGGCCGGATTCGCCTCCGACCGGCTGCGCGCGCGCATCGGGCACCGGCGCGCGTTCTACGCGTACGGCGTCCTTCTCGCGGCGCCGGCGGTGGTCGCGCTGCCCCTCGTGCCGTCGCTCGCGTGGCTGTGGCTCGCGGTGATCGTGCTGCAGTTCGGGATGAACGTCGCGGGCGGCCCGTATCAAGGGATCGTCGGCGACTACATCGCCGCCGAGCGCATCGGGCGCGCGTCGTCGTGGATGAGCGTGCACCAGTTCTGCGGCAGCGTCACCGGCTTGCTGCTGACCACGCTGCTGAAGGGCCTGCCGCTGGGCCTCGCGCTGGCGGCGTGCCTGATCGCCGGCTGGCTCGTCACCGACGCGCACGTGGCGGCGCTGCCGCGCGCGCGCGAAAGCGCGGCGCCGCTGCGGATCGACGCGAACATGTGGACCGTGCTGATCTCCCGCGCGCTGATCAACGTCGGGTTCTACACGCTGTTCGGGTTCTTGTTCTTCTTCGTGCGCGAGTCGCTCGGCGTCGCCGACCCGCGCACGACGACCGGCATCCTGTTCCTGGCGTTCACGATCGCGGGCGTCTTCGGCGCCGCGGTCGCGGGACGACCCGCCGACCGGCTGGACAAACGCGTCGTCGTCAGCATCGCGTGCGCGGCGATCGCGGTCGCGGTCGGCGCGTTCGCCGCGGCGCCCACGTTCGCGGTCGCGCTGGTGTGCGCGATCGGGTCGGGCGCGGCGTGGGGTGCGTTCTTCACCGCCGACTGGGCGATCGCGTACGCCGTGCTGCCGCGCGCGGCGCTGGCCTCCGCCATGGGCGTGTGGAACCTCGCCGCCGCCATCCCGCAGGTCGTCGCGCCCGCGATCACCGCACCGCTGGTCGGGTTCTACGACGCGCGCAGCCCGGGCCTCGGGCCGCGCATCGCGCTGGTCTTGGTCATCATCGAGTTCGCCGCCGGAACCGCGTGGCTGTGGCGCTTGCGGCTCAGCCGAGCTCCGTCTCGCGCAGAATGATGCGCGTGTGCGTCTCGGCGGCTCCCCCGGCGCGCAGGCGCTCAACGAGCTGAACGAGCGCCGCTTGGTCGCGCACGCCGACGCGCAGCGTGTAGTCGAAGCTGCCGCTGGTGAGCACCGCGGACGCGACGCCGTGCACCGTGCGCAGCGCCGCTTCGAACCCGTCGGCGGTCACGCCGGGCGCCAAGCGCAGATCGACGAACGCGCTGAGCCGCGTCCCCGCGGCGTCCGGGTCGATCTCGGTGCGGAACCGTTTGATCGTCCCCGAGCCGACCAGCCGGCGCACGCGCTCGGCCACCGCGTTCGCGCTCAGCCCGACCGCTTCGCCCAGGTCGCGAAAGCTGATCCGGGCGTCGTCGCGGAGCCGGGCGAGGATAGCGCGGTCGATTCCGTCCATGACCGAAGAAAACGCCGTAACGGAACTCTTGTCCTTTTAAGATCAGTGTGATCGGTGGCAGAAACCGCGCTATACTCCGGTTCATGATTCGCTCGACGGCCTTGATCCTCGCCATCGCCACCGCGCTGGCCGCCTCGACGGGCCTCGCGGCGGGCGCCGCACACCCGCTCCAGCGCCCCGGCACGACGCTTGCGGCGACCGTGTCGGCGCAGGACGTGCGCGGCGTCGTCGACGAGATCGCGGGCCTGGTCGCGAAGGCCTACGCGCTCCCCGAACGGCGCGCCGGGATCGTGAAGCGGCTGCGCGACGCGCAGGCGGCGAAGCGCTACGACACCGCCGACGCGGCGGTGCTGGCCGCACGGATCACCGAAGATTTGTTCGCCGCGAGCAACGACCGTCACATGTACGTGAACTACGACCCGCCGGCGTTCGCGGGCTTGCGCGCCGCCCACGCCACGCACGCCGACAACGCGTACGCGGACGCCGTCGCGCGCAAGCACAATCAAGGCTACGAAGAACTCCGCATCTTGAGCGGCAACGTCCGCTACGCGCACATCTCCGGGTTCTACTGGACCGACGACGCCACCGCGCGCGTGATCGACGAGGCCGCGCGCTTCCTCGAGGGCGGCGACGCGGTCATCGTCGACCTGCGCGGCAACGGCGGCGGCGACGGCGACGCCGTGCACCGGCTGATCGCCTATTTCATGAAGAGTGAAGGGCAGCTCTTGATGAGCTATCACGACGGGCTGAGCGGAACCACGGTCGAGGCGCGCATGCCGAACGACCTCGCCGGTCCGCGCATGATCGGAAAGCCGCTCTACGTGCTGATCGACCGCGGCACGGGCTCGGCCGCCGAAGAGTTCGCGTACCACGTCGCGCAGTTCAAGCTCGGCACGCTGATCGGCCACACGACCGCGGGCGCGGGAAACAACAACACGCTCTATCCCGTCGCGCCGGGCTTCGTGGCCAGCGTCTCGACCGGCATCGTGACGCATCCCGTGAGCAAGACGAACTGGGAAGGCAAAGGCGTGCCGCCCGACATCGACATCGCCCCGGCCGCCGCGCTCGACGAGGCGCACGTTCGCGCGCTGCGCGGCCTCGCCGGGCGCGCGTCCGGGGAACAGCGCAGCGCCTACGAGTGGGACGTGACGGCGCTCGAAGCGCGGCTGAAACCGATCGCGCTCGGCGACGAAGCGCTGGCGGCGTACGCCGGGCGGTACGGCATCCGGACCATCCGCGTGGAGAACCACGCGCTCGTGTTCCAGCGCGACGGGCGCGAGCCGAGCGCGCTACGCCCGCTCGCCGCCGACCTCTTCACGTTCGAGAACAACGACGGCCTGCGGCTGCGGTTCCGGCGCTCGGGCGGCCGCGTCACCGGCTTCGACCTCATCACGCAAGACGGCCAAACCGTCCCGAGCGACCGCACGCAATAACCGCGCGAGCGATCACGGCGACAGCCGTGAAAGCCCCCAGCCGTCGCGGCCGCGCTCGTACGCGACGCGGTCGTGGACGCGGTTGGGACGGCCCTGCCAGAACTCGAACCGGTCCGGAACGACCCGGTAACCGCCCCAGAACGGCGGGCGCGGCACCTCGCCGGGAAAGCGCAGCTCTGCGTCGGCCATCGCGCGCTGCAGCGTCTCGCGGTCGGGGACGACGGCGCTCTGGTGCGACGCCCACGCGCTGAGCCGGTGCCCGCGCGGCCGGCTGGCGAAATACGCGTCGCTCTCGACGTCGAGCACGCGCTCGGCGGTACCCTCGATGCGGATCTGGCGCTCGAGCGCGCCCCACCAGAACAGCAGCGCCGCATACGGATGCACCGTCAGCTCCGCGCCCTTGCGGCTCTCGTAGTTGGTGTAGAAGACGAGCCCGCGCGAGTCCCACTGCCGCAGCAGCACGACGCGCGCCGACGGCCGCCCGTTCGCGCCGACCGTCGACACGGTCATCGCGTTCGGCTCGACGATCGCGTCGCTGCGCAGCGCGTCGTCGAGCCACCGGCGAAACTGCTCGAACGGGTCCCGCGCGACGACGTCGGCGGTCAGCTCGCCGCGCTCGTACGTCAGCCGCCGGCTCCGGATCTCCTCGCTCACGTCGTAGTCGGACAAATGCGATCTCCTACGGAAAGCGCCCGGCCAGCAGGCTGCCGGCGGTTGCGAGGACGAGGATCACGCCGCCGGCGAGCGCGATCGGCAGCGACGCGTCTATGCGCTTCTTCTCGCTGGTCGTGCTGTTGGCCAGCGAGGCGAGGTGCGCGCGCAGCGTTCCGGCGTCGTTCGCGCGGGCGTAGGCGCCGCGCGCCGAGGACGCGATCTGGCGCAGCGCGTCCTCGTCGATCGTCGCGGCCTGATCCGTTCCGGGGACGAGCTGACCGCTGTCGTTCGTGCCGATGCCGACCGTGTCGATCTCGATGCCGTTCGCGCCGAGCTGCTGCGCGACGGCGAGCGGGTCGACGCCGAGGTTGTTCACGCCGTCGGTGATCAAGACGACGGCACGTTTGCCGGAGGCGGGGAGCTGGCGCGCCGCCGTCGCGAGCGCGTCGCCGATCGCGGTCCCGCCGTTCGGCGGCGGAAGGCGGCCGATCGCGTCGCGCAACGCGTCCTTGTCGTCCGTCAGCGGCTGCACGACGCCGGCGCCGCTGGAGAACGCGACCAGCGCGAGCCGGGTCCCGTCCGGGACGCCGTCGGCGAACGCGCGCACCGCGGCCGCCGCGGCCGCCGCTCGGGTCGGGTCGACGTCGGTCGCACGCATTGAACCGGACGTGTCGACGCACAGCACGATCGCGCCGCCGCGCACCGGGACGCTCGCGACGAAGCGCGGACCGGCTAGCGCCGCGCCCAGCGTGACCAGGGCGAACGCGCACGCGAGCGCGACGACCAGCGCCGGATCGAGGCGCTGCTTCGTCGCCGCCGCGAAGAACGCCAGATCGCTGTAGGCGAGCGCCGACGCGGCCGCGCGCCGCGACGCGCGGTGCGCGGCCCACAGGAACACCGCCGCGACCGCGAGCCCGGCGAGCAGCCACAGCGGGTGCGCGAAGCTCATGCGAAAAGCCCGAACGCCTGCAACAGCGACGCGCGGCCGTCGCGTTCCTCGAGCGACCCGACGCGCCAGCCGGCGTCGCGGAAGCGCGCGCACAGCGCGGCTTCGCGCGCCAGCGCCGCGCCGCGGTAGCGCGTCCGCGCGCGCTCGCCGACGAAAAACCGCCGGCTGCGGCCGGTCTCGGCGTCGCGCAAGCGCACGACGCCGCGCAGCGGCAAGTCGTCGCGCCACGGATCGCGCGCCAGCAGCACGGTCGCGTCGAAGCGCAACGCGGCGCGCTTGAGCAGGTCGTCTTCCGGCAGGTCGAAGCCGTCGGCGACCGCGAGCAGCGAGGCGCCGCGCGGCAGCGCGCGCAGCGCGACCGCGAGCGCCGGCGCGAAGCGAAACGGCGACTCGGCGCGCACCAGCGGCGCCGCGCGGCGGTCGCGCACGACGCGCTCGTCGACGATGCGCGCGGCGCGGTCCTCGCCCTCCATCGCGCCGAACCACACGCGCAGCGCCTCCTCGGCCGCCGCCGAGAGCGGCCGCTTGCGGCCGACCTGCATCGAGCCCGACTCGTCGACGATCGCGGCCAGCACCAGCGCCGTCTCTTCGAGGTAGACGCGCGTCTGCAGCGACCCGGCGCGCGCGGTCGCCGCCGCGTCGATGCGCCGCGGGTCATCGCCTTCGACGTACGCGCGCAACTGCGAGAAGACGAACCCGTCACCCGGCCGCGCTCCGGTTCGCGCGCTGCCGCGGCGCGGCGCCGCGCGCGAGCCGCGCAGGATCGCGGCGCGCAGGGCGTTCACGGGGCGGCGACCGAGGCGACGACCCGGCGCACGAGGTCCTCGGGATCGCCGCCGGCGACCGCGATGCGGTCGTCGTACGAGATGCGGTGGCGCAGCACCGCCGGCGCCAGATCGCGCACGTCGTCCGGCGTCGCGAAGCCGCGGTGCTCGAGGTAGGCGCGCGCTCGCGCGAGCTGGACGAGCGCGAGCGCGGCGCGCGGGCTGGCGCCGTGCGCGACCAGCTCGGCACCGCGCGTCGCGCGCACCAGATCGACGGCGTAGTCGCGCACTTTGGCGTCGACGAAGACGTCGTGCGCTTCGCGCTGCCAGCGCGCCACGTCCGCCAGCGAGGCGACGTTCGCGCGCAGCGGCGGCTCGCCGCCGCCGAAGCGGTCGACGATCGCGCGCTCCTCGTCGCGCGACGGATAGGGCACGACGACCTTGGCCAGAAACCGGTCGAGCTGCGCCAGCGGCAGCGGGTAGGTGCCGTCGGAGTCGAACGGGTTCATCGTCGCCAGCACGACGAAGGGCGCCGGCAGGTCGTGCGTCTGCGGACCGATCGTCGCGCGCCGCTCCTGCATCCCTTCGAGCAGCGCCGACTGCACCTTCGCCGGCGCGCGGTTGATCTCGTCGGCCAGCACAACGTTCGCGAACAGCGGGCCGAGCACGGTGGCGAACTCGCCGGTCTTCTGGTCGAAGACGCGCGTGCCGACGATGTCGGACGGCAGCAGGTCGGGCGTGAACTGCACGCGCCGGAACGTTCCCGCGACCGCCGCCGCGAGCGCGCGGCAGGCCAGCGTCTTGGCGACGCCGGGCGCGCCCTCGAGCAGCACGTGGCCGCCGGCGACCAGCGCCAACACGAGCGCTTCGACGACGTCGTCCTGGCCGACGATCGTCGCGTGCAGCGCGTCGAGGACGTCGCGCGGGCGCGCTCCTTCGGGCTGGCCGGCGGCGGCGAACGGGGTCGTCATCGAAGCCAGCTCTCGGTCGAGTCGATCAGCTCCAGCGACGCCGCGCCGCGCGCGAAGTCGGGGCCGAACGCCGCGCGCTCCGCGGCGATCAGCGCGGTGCGCAAGCCGTGATCCGGGGTCGCTGCGAGCGCGTCGCGAAGCGTCGCTCCGGCGCGCGCGCCGGCCGCTGCGAACAGCGCGTTGCGCAGCGCCATCAGCGAGCCGTTCGCCGGCGACGTCCGGTACGCGCGAAGCGCGTCGGCCACGACGTCGCGCGGCGTGCGCGACGGCGGCGGCGCGGCGACCGCGACCGGCGCCGCCGGTGCCGCGGGCGGCTGCCGGCGGCGGCGCGTCCGCACCAGCGCGATCGCGACGGCGACGGAGGCGAGCACCGCGGCGAGCGCGACGGCGGTGCCGATCAGCAGGCTCCGCAACGCGCTCCACGCGTTCCCGTAGAACGCGCCCGGGCTCTCGACGACGACGCGCACGGGGTTCGCCGAGAAGCGCGTCGGCTTGCCGCTGCGCGCGTCGAGGACGTCCAGGTAGGCGCCCGCGAACGTGAACGTTCCGGACTGCACCGGCTCCAGGGTGAGCGTCTCGACGACGTCCGTTCCGCCCGCAGCGCTGGTCACGCTGCGCTCGTCGCCCAGCAACTGCATCGTGCCGACGTCGGGGACGATCAGCTCGTCGAGCGCGCCGACCCGCTCGCGGACGCGCGCGTGGATCGCCAGGTGGAACACCTCACCGACGTTCACCCGCGTGCGGTCGGCGCGCATCCCGAGCGCGTCGATGTGGAGCTTGCGCAGCGCGAGCGCCGGCACGGGCGGCGACGCGGCCAGCGCGAGCGCGATCGCCGCGAGCGCCCACGCCGCCGGTGCTAGACCTCGACGCGGTCGAGCCATCGCGCGAAGAGGCTCCGCGCGTCGAACGGGCCGGGAGACGCCTCGGGGTGGAACTGCACCGCCTCGACCGGCAGCGTGCGGTGGCGGAAGCCTTCGTTCGTGCCGTCGTTGAGGTTGATCATCGTCGCCTCGAGCTCGGCCGGCAGCGAGCCGCCGTCGACGGCGTACCCGTGGTTGTGCGCGGTCACGAGCACCTCGTCGTGCACGACGTCCTTCACCGGCTGGTTGCCGCCGCGGTGCCCGTACTTCAGCTTGTACGTCGTGGCGCCGCATGCGAGCGCGAGGAGCTGGTGGCCGAGACACACGCCGAAGACCGGTTTCTCGCCGATCAGCGAGCGCAGCGTCTCGACCGTCCCCGGCAGGTCTTGCGGGTCGCCGGGTCCCGGCGAGACGACGATGGCGTCCGGCTCCCGCGCCAGGATCTCCTCACGCGAGGCGCCGTACGGCATCACGGTGACGCGCGCGTCGAGCGCGGTCAGATCGCGGATGATGTTCTTCTTCACGCCGCAGTCGAGCAGCACGACGTGCTTGCGCCCGTTGCCGACGGTCTCGCCGGGCGCGTACGCGTCGGCGACCGTCGCGACCAGTCCCTGCGTCGTCGCCTCGCGCACGTACTTCGCCAGCACCGTCTCGATCCGCGCGATCGCCTCGTCGCCGACGGCCAGCGCCGCCGCGATGACGCCGTGCTCGCGCAGCGCGATCGTCAGCGCGCGCGTGTCGATCCCCACGATCGTGCGCACGCCCTGCTCGTCGAGCCACGAGCGCAGGTCTTGCTTCGACGCGTAGTGCGACGGGTGCTCGGCGAGGTGCTTGAGCGCGACGCCCGCGACGCACGCATGCGGGTGCTGCGACACCACCCCGCTGATCCCGTAGTTGCCGATCAGCGGATAGGTGAAGGCGAGGATCTGCCCGGCGTACGACGGGTCGGTGATCGCCTCTTCGTAGCCGGTCATCCCGGTGTAGAACACCGCCTCGCCGAGCGCGACGCCGCTCGCGGCGAGGCCCTCGCCGTCGAAGCGCGTTCCGTCGGCGAGCAGCAGCGTCGCGCGGTTCGGCGCGCCTGGGCTCGGCTTGTCGTTCACACCCGTGGTCACGCGATCACTTCCTCACGCGGTAAGACGAGGCCGTGCTCGAAGACGACGGCCCCTTCGACGACCGTCGCGACGGGCCGGCGCGGCAGCACCATCCCGTCGAACGGCGTGTTCTTCCCCTTCGAACGGAACAGCCGCGCGTCGACGGCCCACGGCCGGTCGGCGAAGACCGTCACGTCGCCCGGGCTGCCGACGCCGAGCGTCCCGCCCGGCACGCCGAGGATGCGCGCGGGGTTCACCGAGAGCAGCGCCACGAAGCGCGCGAGCGGCAGCTCGGGCAGCGCGTGGGCGTACGCGCCGAGCGCGATCTCGAGGCCGCTGAAGCCGACCGGCGCGGCCGAAAGGAGCTGCGCCTTCTCGTCGAGCCCGTGCGGCGCGTGATCGGTCGCGAACGCGTCGACCGTGCCGTCGAGCACGGCGGCGCAGAGCGCCGTGCGGTCGCGCTCGCTGCGCAGCGGCGGGTTCACCTTCGAGTCGGCGCGGTAGTCGTCGAAGCGGTCGTCGACGAACGCCAGATGGTGCGGCGTCACCTCGCAGGTGACGCGCACGCCGCGCGCGCGCGCCCAGCGGATCAGGTCGAGCGCGTTCGCGGTCGAGACGTGCGCGATGTGCCAGGCCTTGCCGGTGTCGCCGGCGATCAGCAGGTCGCGCGCGACGATGACGTCCTCGGCCAGGCTCGGGGCGCCGTCGAGCCCGAGCCGCATCGACGCCGGCCCTTCGTTCATCACGGCGTCGCCTTTGAGATCGGGATCTTCGCAGTGCGAGATGAACGGCGCCGGCAGATCGGCCGCGTAGCGCGCGGCGTTGCGCAGCACGCGCGCGTCGCGCGGCGTGGAGCCGTCGTCGCTGAACGCGACGCAGCCGGCGTCGGCGAGCAGATGATACGGCGCCAGCTCCTTGCCCGCCCGGCCGCGCGTGATCGCGCCGACGGGGTAGACGCGCGCCAGCCCCGCCGCCTCGGCACGCCGCACGACCTCGCTGACGATCGCCGCGGAGTCGAGCGCCGGCTCGGTGTTCGGCATGCACGCGACCGCGGTGAAGCCGCCCGCGACCGCGGCCGCGGTGCCGGTCGCGATCGACTCCTTGTGCGTCTGCCCGGGCTCGCGCAGGTGGACGTGCATGTCGATGAAGCCCGGCGCGACGATCGCGTTCGACGCGTCGACCACGCGCGCGCCGTCCGGTTCGAGATGCTCGCCGATCGCCGCGACGAACCCGTTCTCGATCAGCACGTCGCGGTTCGCGTCGATGCCTTGCGCGGGATCGACGAGGCGCCCGCCCCGGATGAGCGTCTTCACGCCGCGACCGGCACGCCGTTGACGAGCTGGTCGAGGACGGCCATGCGGACGAACACGCCGTTGTGCACTTGCGCGACGTAGCGCGAGCGCGGGTCCTCGAGAACGTCGTCGGTGAGCTCGACGCCGCGGTTGTACGGCCCCGGATGGAGGATCACGGCGTCGCCGCGCAGCGCGCGCAGCCGTCCGCGGTTGAGCTGGTAGCGCTGCGTGTAGTCGTCGAGCGACGGCAGCAGCCCGCCTTCGATCCGCTCGCGCTGGATGCGCAGCATCATCACCGCCTCGACGCGCGGCAGCACGGCGTCGAGATCGCGCTCGACCCGCACGCCCGGCGCGGTGAAGTGCGCCGGGAGCAGCGTCGCCGGGCCGACCAGCGTCACGTCGATGCCGAGCGCGCGCATCCCGACGATGTTGGAGCGCGCGACGCGTGAGTGCAGGATGTCCCCGACGATGGCGACGCGCAGCCCGTCGAAGCGCCGGAACTCCTGGCGCAGCGTCATCAGATCGAGCAGCGCTTGGGTGGGATGCGCGTGCGTTCCGTCGCCGGCGTTGACGACGTGGCCGTCGAACGCGTCGGCGAGCCGCCGCGCGAAGCCGGACTCGTGGTGGCGCACGACGATCACGCGCACGCCGATCCCGCTCAGCGTCAGCGCGGTGTCGGCGATCGTCTCGCCCTTGCCGAGGCTCGACGCGCCCGGCGCGAAGCTGATGACGTCGGCGCCGACGCGCTGTTCGGCCAGGGTGAACGACGTCGCGGTTCGCGTCGACGCTTCGAAGAACAGGTTCAGCACCGGGACGCCGGCGAGCAGGTCGCGCGGCGGCAGGTGATCGCGAAACGCGACGGCGCGGTCGAGGACGGAAACGAGCTCGTCGGGGGTGAGGTCGTCGACGTCGAGGAGGCTACGCGGCGCCACGGTCCTCGTCGGAGACGGTGACGGCGTCGCCCTCCGAGCGCTGCGGAGCCAAGATGACGTCGATGTGCTCGCGGCGGCTGGTCGGCACGACCTTGCCGACGTAGTCGCCCTGGACCGGGAGCTCGCGCAGCCCGCGGTCGATCAGCACCGCCAGCCGGATCGCGCGCGGCCGGCCGAGGTCGGTCACCGCGTCGAGCGCCGCCCGCACGGTGCGGCCGGTGTAGAGCACGTCGTCGACCAGGACGACCGTCTGCCCGGTGATCGCACTGCGGATCTCCGACTCCGGCAGCTCGCGCGCGACGTCGTCGTCGCGGTACAGGTTGATGTTCAAGAAGCCGAGCTGCGGCAGCGCGCCGCGGATCTCGGCGATCTTCGAGGCGAGGCGCCGGGCGAGGGCCTCCCCGCCACGGCGGATTCCGACCAGGAGGAGGCCGTCCTGGACGTCCTCCGGCTCGACGATCTGGTGGGCCATGCGCGCGATCGCCCGGTCGATCTCGTCAGGCGACATGAGCACGCGTCGCCGGGCGACGGCGGTCTGCATCGGCCGAACGTTCGTCACCCCAGCCGGGAATGGCCTTCGGCCCCGGGGCCGCTCGCGGGGTGAAGGCGCTCGTAGTAGTAGTCCGAGCTGCCGAAGCGAGGCACCGTCCGCATACGGGCGTCGTAGCGTTTCCGATAGTGGTCCCGCTGCCGCCGGATGCGGTCGTGCAGCGCGAGGCGCCCAAGCGTCGCATCTTCACGGAAGTCGAGGCAGACCTCCGTATCGCCCGGTCGCGCTCGCAAGCGCGCGAGCTCGTGGAGGCTCTCGAGCTGCTTCGCGGTGTCCCTCGTGTAGTAACGGCGCTCGCCGGGCTCGTGCCCCCCAGTGCGGACGATCGTCGGAACATTGCAGATTCGCAGCCGAACGCCCGGCACCAGGCGGCGCTCCTCGACGCCGAGCTCGGCGCTCTCGACGATCGGGTCGCGATGACAAGGACAAGTACAGAACATTGGAGTCACGATCGTTCAGATCGTGTGAACAGTGACGTATAGTGGCGGCGATCCCAGCTTACCTTAACGCGAATCCGCCGTCTATCCCGCAGCGTACGCTCGAAGTTGATTCCAACCTGCCGATGGCCGAAGGGAGGCATCACGGTCGTCGTCGAGAGATCGAACGCCTCTTCAATGGATCGGATCCCGACGACGTCCGCGCGCGACGGCATACGACGAGCATCGCTGCTCGCCGTTGCCACCGCGTGGCCGGAATGTTACATCACGATGAACGGTCAGCCGCGGAGGATCGCGCAGCCGGTCGTGCCGATGCCGAGCAGTTTGCCGGCGCTGTCGTAGAGCTTGCCTTCGGCGACGGCGGTGGAGCGGCCGACGTGCAACGCGATCCCTTCACAGCGGACCGCGCCGGTCGCGGTCGTGACGCCGCGGATGAAGCGGACCTGCACGTCGGTCGTCGTGTAGCCGACGCCGGCCGGAAGCAGCGTGTGGATCGCGCAGCTCATCGCGGTGTCGAAGATCGTCAGCGCGAAACCGCCGTGGACGACGCCGATGGGGTTGTAGTGCTCCTCGCCGGGATAGCCCTCGACGACGACGCGCCCCTCGCCGACCTCGGCGATGGTGAAGTTGGTCAGCGCCGAGATCGGCGGGCGCGGCAGATCGCCGGCCGCGATCGCGCGGATCGCGTCGATCCCCGGCGAGCGGCGGACGAAGTCGACGGTCGGCGCGGGGTCTTCCCACTGGACGAGGCGCTCGCGAGTCGCTTGCATGATGCAAGGAACATACCGCCGCCGCGTCGACTCTTCCTTCGGACGGAGGTGACCCCGATGGCCAAACGCCGCAGCTTCGACGGGATGAACTGCTCGATCGCCCGCGCGCTGGACGTGATCGGCGAGTGGTGGACGCTGCTCGTGCTGCGCGAGGCGTTCCGCGGCGTGCGCCGCTTCGACGGCTTCGTCGAGCGGCTCGGGATCGCGCCGAACATCCTCACCACGCGCCTGCGCCGGCTGGTCGAGCACGGCATCTTCGAGGAGCGCATGTATCAGGAGCGGCCGAAGCGCGTCGAGTACCGGCTGACGGCGAAGGGCCGCGATGTCTATCCGGTGCTGATCGCGCTGCTCGCGTGGGGCGACCGCTGGTACGCCGAGGACGGACCGCCCGTCGTGCTGATGCACGCGACGTGCGAGCACCGCGCCGACGCGCGCTTCGTCTGCGGCCATTGCGGCGAGAAGATCGACGCGCGCGAGGTCCGCGCGGTCCCGGGCCGCGGGGCCGACGAGCCGCAGCCGAGCCTCGCCGTCGGCTGAAGTGCGGCCCGCGCGCCCGGGCGCCCGGTCCCGTACGCCGGCTCCCGGATTCCGCGTCGCGCGCTCAGCTCGGCGGCAGCCCCTCCAGCGCGACGCGCACGCGCGCAAGCTCACGACGGTAATCGTCCAGCTTGGCGCGCTCGGCGGCGACCACGTCGGGTGACGCCTTCGCGACGAAGCTTTCGTTGGCGAGCTTCTTCTCGGAACGCCCGACCTCCGATTCCAGCCGGGCGATCTCGCGCGTATAGCGCTCGCGCAGCTTCGCTGAGTCCGCGACACCGCGCACGGCGAGAATGCGGTCGCGCAACGATCCGTTGCCACCGTCGTACGTCGCCACGTCGGCACGGACGAGCGTCGCGATCGCCTCAACGATGCCGCGCTCGCTCTCGAGCGTTACCGGCACTTCCACGCGCATGCGGTCCTTCGGCTGGATGCCCCACTCCGAGCGCGCGTTGCGCAGCTCTTCCACCTTCTCCACGACCGTGCCGAACGTCGCCGCATCCGCCGGGAACGACGGGATCTCCGCCAAGTCGGGCCACGACGCGGTGACGATCGTCGCGCCGTCGTGCGGCAGCGTCTGCCAGATCTCTTCGGTGATGAACGGCGCGATCGGGTGCATCGCGCGGACGAACGCGTTCAGCACGAACGACAGCACCGCGGCCCGCGTCTCCTGCTGCCCCGGCGCTTTCGTCGCCTCCACGTACCAGTCGCAGAACGTGTACCAGCCGAACTGCAGCAGCGTGTCGGCCGCGACGCCGAACTCGAACCCGTCGTACGCGCGCGTCACCGTCTCGACGCAAGCGCGGAGCTCGGTGAGAATCCACTTGTCCGCGAGCGTCAGCTTGTCGCGCGGCGGCAGCGCGTTCGCGCGTGGCAGGTCTTCCGGCAGCGCGACGGTGTAGCGGAGCGCATTCCAGAGCTTCGTGCAGAAGCGCTTCGCCTCGTCGGCGTAGCGCTCGTCGAAGCGCAGCTCCTGCGACTCCAAGCGCATCTGGCGCAGGATGCCGAAGCGCGTTCCGTCGGCGCCGTACGCCGGCACGAGGTCCGTCATCGGGTCGATCGCGTTCCCCAGCGACTTCGACATCTTCCGGCCCTGCGCATCGAAGACCAGCGGCGTCACGAAGACGGTCTCGAACGGGATCTCGCCGAGGAAGCGCAGCCCGAGCATCATCATCCGCGTCACCCACAGGAAGATGATGTCGCGGCTGGTGATCATGACCTGGTTGGGATACCAGTGCTCGAGCTCGGGCGTCTTCTCCGGCCAGCCGAGGATCGAGAACGGCCACAGCGCCGAGCTGAACCAGGTGTCGAGCGTGTCGGGATCCCGCCGCAGCTCGGACGTACCGTGGCGCTCGCGCGCGATGCGCGACGCTTCGGCTTCGTCATGCGCGGCGATCACCTCGCCGTTCGGCGTGTACCAGACCGGAAGCTGGTGGCCCCACCAGATCTGGCGCGAGATGTTCCAGTCGCGGATGCTTTCGAGCCCTGCCGCGTACGTGCGGCCGAAGCGTTCGGGCACGAAGCGAATGCGGCCGCTGCGGTACGCCTCGAGCGCCGGCCGCGCCAGCGGCTCGATGCGCACGAACCACTGCAGCGAGAGCAGCGGCTCGATCACCGCGTGTGAGCGCGAGCTGAGCGGAAGGGTGGTGTGGTACGGCCGTTCTTCGACCAGCGCGCCGAGCGCGCGGAGATCGTCGACGATCCGCTTGCGCGCGTCGAAGCGGTCGAGCCCGGCGTACGGCGCCATCTTCGGCGCCTGCGCGTCGATCGGTGCGCGGCGTTCCGGCGTTTCGTCGTAACGCCACACCGGCGCGGTGACGCGCGCGTCGAAGTCGATGACGGTCGGCATCGGCAAGCCGTGCCGCTGGCCGATCTCGTAGTCGGTCTGGTCGTGCGCCGGCGTGACCTTCACCGCGCCGGTGCCGAACTCGACCTGAACCGCCTCGTCGGCGATGACCGGAACCGCGCGGTCGATGACGGGCAGCACGACGTTCTTCCCGATGAGGTGCGCATAACGCTCGTCGCTCGGGTGGACCGCGACCGCGACGTCGGCGAGATACGTCTCGGGCCGGGTGGTCGCGATCACCAGCCCGTCGCCGCCGTCCTCCGCTCGGTAGCGGATGTGCCACAGGAACGTGTCGCGCTCTTCGTCCTCGATCTCCGCGTCGGAGAGCGTCGATTGCGTGACCGGGTCCCAGTTCACGAGCCGCGTCCCGCGGTAGATCAATCCGTCATTGTAGAGGTCGACGAACACGTTGACGACCGCGGCCGACAGCGCGGGATCCATCGTGAACCGCTCGCGCTCCCAGTCGGGGCCGAAGCCGAGCCGCTTGAACGCCTCGTTGATCGCTCCGCCGTACTGGTGGCGCCACGCCCACACGCGCTCGAGAAACGCTTCGCGGCCGAGCCCGTCGCGCGTGAGCCCATCCTTCGCGAGCTCCCGCACCACCACGGACTCCGTGGCGATCGCGGCGTGGTCCTGACCGGGGATCCAGTCCGCGTTCTCGCCGAGCATGCGGTGATAGCGCGTCAGCACATCCATCGGCGTGTAGCTCGAGGCATGCCCGAGATGCGCGGGTCCGGTGACGTTCGGCGGCGGCATCGAGATGATGAACGGCGGCCGCGCCGGATCGGGCTCTTCGTGAAAGACGCCGCTCGCGAGCCAGCGGTCGTACAGGCGCGGCTCGACCTCGGCGGGATCGTAGGTCTTCGGAAGCTCGGGTCGGGCCGTCATGGTCACCGCCTACACTACGCGATGCGGCCCCGCGTCACCCCGAGCGCACGCGCGCCTTGCAGCACAACCCCTTACGGCCGCCACCCGTACAGCCACTCGACGTGCGCGAAGTCGTCGTCGGGCCGCGCGGCGAGCATCGCGTCGCGCAGCGTGGCACCGACCTCGCCGGCGTGCCAGATCTCGCCGAACAGCCGTGCGCTGTACTGCACGCGCGCCGTGCGGAGATAGCGCGCGTCGCGGTACGCGATGAACGCGGCCGCCGGGTCCTCGTGCGCGGCGAGCGCGCCGGCCAGGACGACGGCGTCCTCGAGCGCCTGACAGGCGCCCTGCGCCAGGTACTGCAGCATCGGGTGTGCGGCGTCGCCGAGCAGCGCGAGCCGCCCGCGGCTCCAGTTCGCGATCGGCTCGCGGTCGTACATCGTCCAGCGGCGGTCGCGCCGGATGCGCGCGATCCCGGCCTGCACGGCGCCGCAGCCGACCGCGAACGCGGCGTCCAGCTCGTCCGGCGTCCCCCAGTCGCCGCCGTCCTCGCGAAAGCGCGCGCTGCGGAAGACAGCGACCTGGTTGAAAAGCTGCCCGCCGCGGATCGGGTACTGCACGAAATGCAGCCCCGGCGCCGTCCACAGCGTGACGTCGTCGAGCCCTGCGCCTTCCCAGAGCTCCGTGACCGGGATCGTGCCGCGATACGCGACGTACCGCGCGGCGAGCGGCTCGCCGTCCTCGTGCACGAGCTTGCGCAGCCGCGACCACAGCCCGTCGGCGGCGACGGCCGCGACGCCCTCGTACGCGGTGCCGCCGGCGCAGACGGCGCGCACGCCGCCTTCGTGCTCGACCACGTCGACGACTTCGCGCGACGCCTCGAGCACGATGCGTTCGTCCGCACGGCAGGCGGCGAGCAGCACGTCGAGCAGATCGCCGCGGTGCATCACGACGTACGGATGCCCGTAGTGCGCGCGAAACCTCGCGCCGAGGTCGAGCGCCGTGACGCGCGTGCCGGTGCGCGCGTCGCGCCATAGCAGCCGCTTGGGATAGACGGCGAACGGCGCGATCGCGTCGAGCACGCCGAGGCGTTCCAACGCGTGCGACGCGTTCGGCGCGAGCTGCAGGCCGGCGCCGATCTCACCGAACTGGGGCGCCTTCTCGAGGACGTGCGCACGGCGGCCGGTGCGCGCGACGGCGAGCGCGGCGGCGAGACCGCCGATGCCGCCGCCGGCGATCAAGAGCGGAAGACCGTTCGAATGTCGCACCGCGCACCCGCTTCGGCCGCCGCGGCGCAGCGTTCCTCGCTAGAGCCGGTGGAGGCCCTCCGCTTGCGTGCGCTCGTCGGCGACGCGCACGCCGAAATGGTACGACAACATCCCGCCGAGCCAGCCGGAGGCGCCCAGCAGCGCGATCGCGAGCAACGAAAGCCCGATGTCGCCGCCCGCGACGGGCTGGTCGCGCGTCTCGTCGGCGTTCAGCCGCTTCTCGCGCTGTGCGAGCCCCAGCAGGTAGAGCGCGGTCGTCGTGACGTTCAGCGCGAGGTGCGTCGTCGCCGTGACGCCGGCGGGGCTCTTCTTCGGAATCTTCACGTAGTCCAGAAAGCCGAGGAACGCCGCGCCCGCCGCGCCCACGATCCCGGTCTTCATCAGCTCCGCCGAACCGCGCGCGAAGACGCGCGGTTCCTCGCTGCGCAGCGAGACCAGGTCGAAGAGCAGGCTCGCGACCCAGGCGCCGATCGGGACCGTCACCGCGATCGGGTGGAACGGATGCCCGTACGGGCCGGCCAGCGGCGTCGCGGGCTCTTTGATCTCGCGCAGGCCGGTCGCGTCGGACGGGTCCATCGGCGATGCGGTCCTAGATCCCGGTTCCGTCGCCGCCCTCTTCCGTCGCGTCAGTCGTGCCGCCCGCGGCGCCGTACGACGACGGAACCGCGCGCGGCCGCGTGCCGCTATCGCCGCCCAGGTTCGACTCGGTGCTCCCCTCGCCGACGAGCGTCTCTTCGCCGCGGATCGTCTCGGTGTTCCGCTGCGTCAGCGCAGGCTCGTCGGTCGCGCCTTCGTCGGAGTTGGTTCGGTCGTTCATCCGGTCACCTCACGGTCGATGCGTGCTCCCGAGGTTCGTACCCGAGCGCCGTCGCGCCACGCGAGCAAGCGGCTCACGCCGGCCGGCCGGGTCCGTCGGCCGTCGGCGCGGGCGCGTTCTCGACGGTCTCTCCGTACGCCGCGGTCTGGCCTTGGCCGACCTGCGGCATCACGCCGGCGCCGAGGGTCGGATCGGCGTTCGCAGCCAGCGCCGTATCCATCGTCCCGCCGCGGCCGGTTTGGTCGACGTCCTCGTCGTTGCCCGGGCGGGCGAAGTCGGTTTCGACGGCCTCGCGGTCGGCCGGTGACGCCTTCGCGTCACCGCCGCTGCCGAGGCTCTGCAATCCGGTTTCCATGCGTGAAGCGTACCCGCGGCCGCGCATGATGATAGGCGCGAGCAAGCTGGCGTTCGAGCAGGCACTGCTGGTCTCGACCCGCTTCAGATGAAGGCGGCCAGCTCGTCCAGTCCCGTGAGCGTCGTTTCCGGAGCGGGCTGCAGCGCCTCGGCCGGCGCGCCGGCGCGATTGCACCACGCGACGCGAAAGCCGTAGCGCGCCGCGCCCCACGCGTCCCATGCGTTGGACGAGACGAACACGATGTCGCGCGCCTCGCAGGCGAAGCGCTTCGTGGCGAGCTCGTAGACGCGCGGGTCGGGCTTGTAGGCGCGCACCGCTTCGACGGAGAGCACGTCGGCGAGCAACGGCCGCACGCCGGCGCGCTCGAGGGCGGCGTTCGCGGAGACCGGCGTTCCGTTCGTCAGCACGGCGAGCGGTATGCTTCGTTCCGCGAGCGCCGTCAGCGCCGGGACGACGTCGCTGAACGGCGGCATCGAGCGCCAGGCATCCGCGAGGGCGCGGCGCGACGCGCCGTCGAGCGCGACGCGGCGCTGCGCGCACGTCTGCTCGAGCGCCAAAAGCGTGAGCTCGTCGAAGTCGCGGTACGCCTGCCCGAGCGTGCACAGAAAGGCGTACTCGAGCTGCTTGCGCCGCCAGTCCGCCACGAAGCCGGCCGCGTCGTCGACGGCCGCGGCGGCGACGTGCTCGCGCATCGTCTCGATGGCCAGCAGGGTGCCGTAGAGATCGAACACGACCGCCGCGACGCGCGCGCTCACGTGCGCCCTGCGATCGTCCGTTCGAGGAAGCGCAGCACGCGCGTGAGCGGGAAGTCTTTTTCGACCAGCGGTTTGGTGAGGATCGTACGCAGCCCGAGCAGCTTGGCGCCGAGCACGTCGGTGAAGAGCTGATCGCCGATGACGACCGTCGCGCGGCGCGGCGTGCCGAGCAGCTTGAGCGCGCGCAGGAACGCGAACGGCAGCGGCTTGAGCGCGTTCGGCACGACGGGGATGCCGAGCTTCGCGCCGACCGAGGCGACGCGCTCGCTGAAGTTGTTCGACACGAGCACCAGCGCGAAGCCGCGGTCGCGCGCGGCCGAGACCCACTCGGCAACGCCCGGCGCCAGCTCCGGCCGGCGGTAGGCGCAGACGGTGTTGTCGAGGTCGACGACGATGCCGCGGACGCCCGCTTGGGTGAGCAGGTCGAGCGATACGTCCGGCAGGGTGTCGGCGTGATGGTCGGCGCGGAACCTCTCCACGCTATCCCCGGTTCCGTCCACAGCCCGCTCACCCCGCTCGCAGCGACTCCACCGGCTCGCCTGCGGCCGTCCACCGGAAAATATTTGTCGTCCACGCCCATTCACAAGGCATCCCCGGCGCGGTACAATATCTAGTACAGCCCGGCGGGGACAGGCACAAGAGATTGTGTCGGCCGTCGCTCAGGGGCATCGGCGGAGACCCCGAAACCGAACGAACGTTCGATGTTTCGTAGCCTTCGCGACGCTATCACCGCGACCGAGAGGACGCAGCCGGCATGAAGTTCTCGCGCACCTACTCCGCCCCCGGCGACCCGTACGCCGGAATCACCTTCGAGCCCCGCACGTCGCGGATCGTGAACCCCGACGGCAAAGTCGTGTTCGAGCTCAAGGACGCCGCCATCCCGACCGGCTGGAGCCAGGTCGCGACGGACATCCTCGCTCAGAAGTACTTCCGCAAGGCCGGAGTGCCGACCGCCACGGTGCGGGTGCCCGAGGACGGCGTCCCCGAGTGGCTGTGGCGGTCCGAGGCGGCCTCCGACGCGACGTTCGGCAGCGAGACCGACGCCCGCGAAGTCTTCCATCGCCTGGCCGGCTGCTGGACGTACTGGGGCTTCAAGCACGGCTACTTCGACGACGAGTTCGAGGCCCGCGCCTACTACGACGAGATGTGCGCGATGCTCGCCCGCCAGATCGGCGCGCCAAATTCGCCGCAGTGGTTCAACACTGGGCTGCATTGGGCGTACGGGATCTCGGGGCCGGCTCAGGGCCATTTCTACGTCGACCCCAAGACGGGCGAAATGGCCCAGTCGACATCCGCGTACGAACACCCGGCTCCGCACGCATGCCTTCCATATGATGCAACGGTGACGACGCCGGACGGCCCGGTCAAAATTGGCGCCATCGTTCAGAACGATCTCGTCGGACTACCGGTTTATGACGCGAAGGGCGTCACCCGCGTCGTTGCCACCGCGTACAATGGCGTCAAGCCCGTATACCGGGTTCACCTCTCGAACGGCAACGCCGTCGAGGCAACTGCGGATCACTTGGTTCTGGCGAGCGATGGTCACAAGACCCGCCGCACGTGGAGACAAGTTGGTTCACTGCAGCCCGGGATGCGTCTGATTCAGCGCACCGACACGACCATTGACTCAAACGGCGACGGAATTGCGGTCGCCGAAGCAGCGCTCGCCGGATGGCTTCAGGCTGATGGGTTCGTCGGTCAGTATACGACCGGCACAAATCGTAGCCTGACGGTCGAGGCGATGTCCATCAATGCGGCAGAGCGAGAGTACGTCGCCGCCTTAACTTCCGCCGTATTTGGAAATGCTCACTCGCACGAGCGCCGCGCCGTCGTCAAGGATGATACGCTGGACGTTCGGCGGCTCCGACTCTACGGCGAAAATCTGCGTCCGTTCGTCGACCGCTACGGACTGCTTGACCGCCGCCTTGAAATGCAAGTGCCGCCAGCCGTTGCATCGGCCGGCGCAAATGTGGTTCGGTCCTATCTGCGCGCCCTTTTCCAAGCCGACGGCTGCGTCCGCATCCGCGAGGAGCGCCAGTCGAGCGATATCGTTTTCGGAACGATCTCTCCCAAGCTCGCGACCGGCGCGAGCAAGCTGCTGCACAATCTTGGTATCTATAATCGCGTCCAAGTGGGTCACGACAGTCGCGAGGATCGCGCCGACTACTACCATGTCGTCATCGCGTGGGGAGACGCCAAGCGAAAGTACGCGGAGCAGATCGGGTTCGTCTCGCCGGAGAAGCGCGGAAAGCTCGAGAACGCGCTGGCGTTGCCGGCGCGTAGTGTGGCACGGATGCGTGACGAGACGATTACTTCTATCGAATACGTCGGCGATATGGACGTCTACGACATTCAGACCGAGAGCCACGCGTTCTTGACGAATAACGTCGTCGTACATAACTGCTTCATCCAAAGCGTCGAAGACGATCTTGTGAATGAAGGCGGCATCATGGATCTTTGGGTCCGTGAAGCACGTATTTTTAAGTACGGCTCAGGTACAGGATCCAACTTCTCGAAGATTCGCGGTGAGGGCGAACGTCTCTCGGGCGGCGGTACGTCGTCCGGACTGATGTCGTTCTTGAAGGTCGGCGACCGCGCCGCAGGCGCCATCAAATCCGGTGGAACGACTCGCCGGGCCGCAAAGATGGTCGTCCTCGACCTCGATCATCCGGACATCGAAGAGTTCATCACATGGAAGGTTACGGAAGAGCAAAAGGTTTCCGACCTAGTCGTTGGCTCGATCATGTGCGAGAAGCACTTGAATGCGGTCATGCATGCGGCGAACGATCAGAAAGTTCCGGAAGCTGCGCGCCTCGATCCGGCTTTGAATCCGGGGCTGAAGTCTGCGATACGCGCAGCGCTTGCAACGGGGATGCCGCAAGCAAACGTTCAGTACGCTCTGGACTTCGCGAAGCAGGGCTATAAAGAGCTCACGGTCGAGACGTATGACACGAACTGGGACTCAAAGGCTTACGGAACCGTCTCGGGTCAGAACTCGAACAACTCCGTTCGCATTCCGAACGACTTCTTCGCGCGCCTCGATGCCGGTCAGACGTGGGATCTTGTCCCGCGGTCTCTAAAGTACGGGCACGGCGCCAACGCAAAAGTCAAGCCGGTCCCGGCCGCGGAGCTCTGGGAAAAGATCGGGCTTGCAGCATGGCAGTGTGCAGATCCCGGTGTCCAGTACGACACGACGATCAATGAGTGGCACACGTGTGCCTCGGATGGTCGCATCAATGCGTCCAATCCCTGCGTCACGGGCGACACGCTCATCGCGACTGCTAGCGGGATTCGCACGGTACGCGAACTGGTCGGAAAGCAATTTCGTGCGCTGATCGATGGTGCAGCGCACAGCTCCGATGAACGCGGCTTCTACTCGACCGGCAACAAGCCCGTCTTCCGGCTCATCGCACAGGATGAAACAACCCTGTTGCGCGTGACCGGAAATCACGAAATTCTGACCATCGATGCGTCGGGCGCCGAAGTTTGGCGCACGGTCGACCAGCTCCGGGCCGGCGAGAAGATCGCGTTGCACGATGACGTATTAGGCAGACACGAGCGCGTCGAAGCGCTGCGTAAGCGCGGCCTCGTTCAGTTCCAGCCCCGCGTCTCCGCCCTCGCCGCTCCGTCGAATGGTCGCCCCGTGCTCGCTCTTTCGCGTCCATACGTTCAGCTCGCCGCAAAAGTAGCCGACGGTATCGAAGAAGTCTTTGACTGCACCGTGCCTGGCAAGGCTGCGTTCGACGCGAACGGGTTGTACGTTCACAACTGCTCAGAATATTTGTTCCTGGACGATACGGCGTGCAATCTCGCTAGTCTAAATCTCGTCAAGTTCCTCGACGAGAATGGTCACTTCGACGCAAAGCGGTTCGCCGACGCGTGCCGTACCTGGACGTTCACACTCGAGATCAGCGTCCTCATGGCGCAGTTCCCTAGCAAGGTCGTTGCACAGAAGTCGTTCGACTTCCGGACACTCGGTCTTGGCTACGCGAATATGGGCACGCTGCTGATGCGACTGGGCCTGCCGTATGATTCAGAGGAAGGCTTCGGCTGGTGCGCCGCGATCTCCGCACTAATGACGGGCGTAGCATACAAGACGTCCGCCGAAATCGCGCGAGAGATTGGACCATTCCCGTCGTACGACCGGAATGCCGAAGACATGGGTCGCGTCCTGCGGAACCACCGCCGCGCCGCCTACGCCGCAAAGAACGATGAGTACGAAGAGCTGACGGTCTTCCCGACGACGCATCAGCCGACGCTCTTCACGCAAGAGACGTGGGCCCTCGCGCGGTCGACGTGGGACAATGCACTCGCCATTGGCGAGGTCGCCGGCTATCGCAACGCGCAAGTCTCGTGCATCGCTCCGACTGGCACCATAGGGCTTGTAATGGATTGCGATACAACCGGCATCGAACCCGACTTTGCGCTCGTCAAGTTCAAGAAGCTCGCCGGAGGCGGACACTTCAAGATCGTCAACCAGTCGGTCGAACCGGCACTGCGACGGCTGGGCTACAGCAACGAACAGATCGCCGCGATCGAGACCTTCGCCAAGGGAACCAACACGCTCGAGGGCGCGCCGCACATCAACCGCGCGACGCTCAAGGCCAAGGGCTTCGACGACGAGGCGCTGGCGAAGATCGAGTCTCAGCTCCTCGGCGCGTTCGAGATCGGGTTCGCGTTCAACCAGCACGTCCTCGGTGAGGACTTCTGCCGCGAGAAGCTCGGCATGACGACTGAGCAGCTCGTCGACTGGAACCATTCGATCCTGCGGGACACGCTGGGCTTCACCCAGACGCAGGTCGAGGAAGCGTCGGACGTGATCTGCGGCCGGATGACGCTCGAAGGTGCGCCATTCCTCAAAGACGAGCACCTGCCGGTGTTCGACTGCGCGACGCCGTGCGGCAAGCACGGCGCGCGGTTCATCCGCCCGCTGGCACACGTCGACATGATGGCTGCCGCGCAGCCGTTCGTCTCGGGCGCGATCAGCAAAACGATCAATCTCCCGCAGACGGCGACGATCGCGGACGTTAAAGAAGCGTACCGCTACGCGTGGGAAAAGATGATCAAGGCGGTCGCGCTCTACCGCGACGGCTCGAAGCTCTCGCAGCCGCTAGCGGCGAGCTATGACGTCGGTGATCCCGACGCGATGGACGAGCCGCAGAGCGCGTACGAGACGCCGGTCCAGATCGCGGAACGTGTCGTCTACCGCTACATCGCCAAGCGCCGGCGGATGCCGGACCGCCGCGTCGGTTACACGCAGAAAGCAGTCGTCGGCGGCCACAAAGTCTACCTCCGAACCGGCGAGTACAAGGACAGCACGCTGGGCGAGATCTTCATCGACATGCACAAGGAGGGTGCCGCCTTCCGCAGCCTGATGAACAACTTCGCCATCGCCGTGTCGCTCGGGCTGCAGCACGGCGTGCCGCTCGAGGAGTACGTCGACGCGTTCACGTTCACGCGGTTCGAGCCGAACGGTCCGGTGGTCGGCCACGCGAACATCAAGATGGCGACGTCGATCCTCGACTACATCTTCCGTGAGCTCGCGGTAAGCTATCTCGGCCGCTACGATCTCGCGCAGGTGCAGCCGTCCCAAGCGCTCGACGCGATGGGGCCGGAGCCCGAGTACGTCGCCGAGGAAGACAGCGGCGAGGTGCAATACACTGCGCCGGCGATCCCGCCGAGGGCCGGCACGCCGGTCGCGACGGCGGTCGTCACGCGCGTCCCCGAGCCGGTCGGCGCAATAGCGGCGGCTCCCGCGAGCGGCGGCATGGCGAAGGGACACATCGTCGCGGCGAAAGCGCGTGAAGCGATCGCGAAGGGCTACAGCGGCGACGCCTGCACGCAGTGCGGCCAATTCACGCTCGTCCGCAACGGGACGTGCCTGAAGTGCGACAGCTGCGGCACAACAAGCGGCTGTTCGTAGTACAGCGGGCATCCAATCGCAAGCGGGAGATCCGCGGCGCGTCCCACTATGCGAACGTCCGCGGGTCAAGCCGCAAAGACCAACGAGAACTCCTTAACCCGCATAGATTTGCGAGAGGGTCAGAATGCGGAAACTGACCATTGAATCGATCCAAGCCAATAGCGGATTCCTCGAAGACGCCAAAATCGTGTTTTCGCCAAATCTAACTTGCGTTATCGGCGCACGCGGCACTTGCAAATCAACAATTGTCGAGTCTATGCGCTATGCGCTTGCCGTCGGCGATAAGGAAGAAGTAAGGAAGCTTGCGGAGTCCGGCGGCAAGGTGTTTGAAACACTCGGCCCTGGAAGCATTCGCTGCGTCGTTCAGAGTATTGAAGACGGCGAAGTAAACAAATATGTCGTCGAGCGCGAGGTCGACGGCGATCCGCGAATCAGCCGCCACGAGACTCGCGAGCCGGCGAGTCCGGACGTCCTCAACGACCTCGAAATTTACTCGCAGGGCGATCTTCAGAAAATAGCGTCATCAAAAGACCCCGCAAAACAGCTGCAGCTAATTGATCGCCCAAATCGAATCGAAATCGAGCGACTTCAGCACCGTATGTCGACCGCAATCGCGGAGCTTCAAGCAATCGGCTCAAAATTACGGACCGCACGCCTTGAGATTGAAAAGCGAAAAACATATATTCGCGATATCGACACTGTACGTAAGCAACTAGATACGACACTAACACAACGCCCGGCCTTACCGCCTACCCTGCAAGAACAGCACACCGCATATCTTAAACGCCAACGAACTCTCGAGCATCTTGTCGAAGTGCGTGCGCTCCAACAGGCGCTTCTAGCGACCATTAGCGAGGCAATCAAGATCGGCTCCTCTGCTGATTCTCTCCGCGCTCGAATCGCGACAGATGAGAGTCACTCGGAGATTTCGCTCCAGCTGATCAATGCGCTTGCGCAAACTGTCGTCGAAATCGAGGGTGTTCGAGCGCGGATTGAATTGATCCCTGTTGCCATCCGCACAACGGAACTCCACGATGCGTTTGATTTACTAAATCGCGAGTATTACGAACAGCGACAGCAAGAAGTTGCTCTTTCCGAGTCGCTCAAGGCGGAAGACCGCTTGAAGCGACAGCTGTCCGATCTTGAGAAAGCCGAAAGAGAACTATCCGAGTACATCTCGTCGACTCGAGAGTTGGCTGCGACGCGAAGCTTTCTGCGGAGTGTTGTCATTGACTTACGCGACACGATATACGGCATGCGCGTCAATGAAGCGGACCAGATTAACGGAGAATTCGGTGATGTCGTGGTTCTGTCTGTCGAGCGTGCGGCCACTTCGCTACCATACATCGCTCGCATATCTTCGCTTCTCGGTGGCTCCAGAATTCGAGCGCAGGAGGACATCGCAAAAGACCTAGCCACAACGTTTCGCCCCGCCGAACTACTAGACATCATTGAGGCAGGCGACGCACAGCGAGTTGCCAATGCGCTCGACCGAGACTTAGGCCAAATCACTCGAGCGATAACCTATCTTCGTGACCACCCAGATCTTTACGAGCTCGAGGGTGACTGGGCGGACGATTCGTTACAAATTACGATGTACGACCACGGAGTTCCGAAAGCAGTCGAAGATCTGTCAGCAGGCCAGCGAGCAACCGCACTCCTGCCGTTGATTCTGCGTGATTCCCCTTGGCCGCTCATCATAGACCAGCCTGAGGACGACCTCGACAATAGCTTCATATTCGAGGTTCTCGTCCATAACATTCTGCGACTGAAGCCCACCCGGCAGCTTATCTTCATCACTCATAACGCCAACATACCGGTCCTTGGCGAAGCTGAGCAAGTCGTTGTAATGCATATGGACTCGCCGACAAAGGCCGGGCCGCCGCTTACTGGTTCGTTAGATGACCGCAAGGCCGATATCCTACATCTTTTGGAAGGAGGACGTGAGGCGTTCGACCGCCGGGAGCGACAGTATCGAGCCGTGACACTGTGACGCCGGCCGATGTAATATCAAGGCTCGTCGGATCGTCCAGCGAGTTTGAGGAAGCGCTGCCGCAGTTACGGCCAGGCTCGACAGAGGAGTTTCTCGCGCGCCTCCTGAGCGCACTCAGTTGCTCCGATATTCCACCTCACGAGCAAGAACGCCGATTCGTAGCGGTTCACAATCGCGTCGGTATTTGCGCGCATGAAGACCGTTCGGTAGCGATCGCCGCTCGCAGCGTCGCACCAGTGCTTCGTAACGCAGTGCTTCGTATATTGCCAGCGGAGTTCCGGCAAACAGTGTACGGGGATCCGGATCGAGCGAAGCCCGGCGACTCCGCCTCTAAGAGCGGGGGATCGGCGCCGATTTCCGGTCGCCCCGTCGATGCGACTATCGAAACACAAGCCGTCGACGCCGCGTCCGACGTACTTGTCCTATCATCGGCGCCGGATATCGCTACGATGAAGCTCCTTGAAGGAGCCGAGTTTGGGTATCAGCGGTGCTCGTCTCCTGATGAGCTTCACGTGATGTTAGAACGAAATTCTGAAATTTGTGGGATACTGGTAGAGACGTCGTACCTCGATCAGTTGACAAGCGAGCAACAGCGCGACCTATTCGTAGAGCTCGCCACCTTCTCGACATTTACATTTATTCGGATTCCTTTCGATGGCTTGAAGCTGTCTCATACCGAGGTATCGAACCTAATATCTCATGCACGCTGCCAGACCGCGCTCCCGGGCGTCGACCAACTCGCTTTTCGGGAGGCGTCGGCACTTCAAGGCCGCGAACTGTCGGATTTGAGGCACGCAAGGAATCTGCTAACACGGTCGCGACATACCGGCCTCTTCGCACCAGCCGAACTCAAAGATGAGCAACTTCGCTTGCTAGCTGCGGCATTGGGACGCTATTCGGATAAAAAGCACTTCGCCCGGCCCGTGGAACTGTCGTCGGTTACAACGCGGTTTTTACAAGGTAACGATGAAAGCGCCAAGGTTGTTCTAGCCAAGGTTAAAGATCTCGACTTTCCGGTAGTAGTAAAGCTCTTCGACAAGGAATTGATCCTCGAAGAAGCGCGACGGTTCAGGCATTTCATTGAGCCGGTCGACCATGAGCTGAATCCTGAGGTGCACCTTCATGGGTCAGCAGCGGCTATTGTTTTCGATGTGATTGCAGACTCTGATGTCGACTACAATCAGCCAGCGCCAACACTGGAGCAGCAGCTAAGACGCTTTTTGCGCGACGAGACTTACTCGACCGTTCCTAGCGGAGAGTCGGAGCGACTTTGTCGTGCATTCCAAAACGCGGTTCAAAAGATTTGCAAGTTGAACAAGAAGGTTTATGACGACACAGGGTTCGAGTGCTGGGCGAACCCGCACATCGAGTTTGTGAAGGCCAAAGAGACGAACGACTTTTCCTGGGGTTTTGGTGCCAACGAATTTATGTGCCGAACGGCGGCCGAAAACCTTCTATCAGCGACGGCGATGCGTGCGATCTGTCACGGTGACGCACATATTCGCAATATTCTGGTCAGAGGCAATAATGGTTTCGTGATCGACTATGCTTACAGTGGCCCGGGACATCCATGTTCGGATTTGACGCGGTTAGAGCTCTCAATATTCCTAAGCATGTTCGTGCCGTATGGAGGAGAAGCGCAGCATATCGAACTTCAGCGTGATGTCTCGATTCGTAAACTGTGTTTCGAAGATCTTGTGCAGCGGCATGGCGCGCTTTTACCGACCGAGTTTAATCGTTTATGTTTGCGGCTTTGCGTCACCGCGCGCGACGCAGTCGATGGTATTCTATCCGCGCATGGACTTGATTGGCGCTCATATTTGGCTGCCAAGCTGCTTTCTGCATGGCAGGGTTTGCTTGTGCCCGCACTTCAGCAGCCACACGTTAGATCGGTAATCCTTTCACTAAATACGGCGGCCCTTTTCGATTAGCGAGCGGCGTTGCGGTTGCGTCATTTGATCCGCGCCAATTAAAAGAACGTCGTGAGCTATATGTCAGGAAGTTACTTTCAAATGCATTTCCACGCTTCAGAACATCGTTGCGGCTTTCACCTAGCGGCACAACGATTAAGTTGCGTGTTCCCAGAACTTCCGACCCGTAAGGTCTTGACCGCGCCATCTTGATGATGGCCAGCGTCATCACATACACGCCCGGTGAATTTTATCGCCCATGCTCTGCAAGACCCACCGTGGTCGGGCGCGAGGACGATTCGTCGGCCGTTTCCTCCTCTCAAGCCGCGACGCTAACTTTACGGAGGCGGGTCTTGCGATAACGAGAGGGCTTCGCCGAGGAATGTTATAGCTCCACAGATGGTCCGATTCGCCGGTCTCTTCGCGTGTGCCGCGGCGCTGCTGTCTACCGGCACGCCGGTGCACGCCCAGGCGGACGCTCCGAGGATTCTCGTCAAGTCGTGCTACGTCATGAACATCGGCCTCGGCGACCTCAACTCGACGGCGACCGGGATACGGGTAGCCTTCGAGAACCAGTCGTCTGAGACGCTCACCTCGATCACATGGCGGGCGACGACGCCGGCGGGTACGGTCGATCTTCCCGATACCGGAACGTTCTCACCGCACGTGAGCATCGTGCGCGCTGTGGGACGCCACGGTCCGGCGATGCACCTCTATGCGTTCAAGCGCGATTCCACGTCGTTCGAAGCGACCGGCCCCGGGATGTGCTCCGTCATCGAAACGGTGACTGCCACAGGACAGCATTGGCGCGATGCGCGTATTTCGCCGGCCACGTTGTACGTCCCGCACGTTCCTTCCGACGACTCCGTCCCGGCACCCGGCGCTTCCGATCGTCCGCCGAGGGAGCCGGTCGGCATCATCTCGTGCCAGTTCAATATCATTCTCGGCCAGGCATCTGGATACGTGCGCTTTCGGAACGTGTCAGCGCACGTCATCGACGCCATCACCTTTCGCGGCTTCTACGGTACGGCCGGAATGGACTTCGTCGCAAAAGGGAGCTACGCGCCGGGCGTGGTCGTGCGCGCGGCGAACCTGCACCGCCGCGATCTGCCGGAGAACGCGTTTCGCTCATACGTGTCGCTCGATGCACCGTCGAGCTGCGCGACCGTCAACGTTCACTACGCCGACGGAACGACGTGGCAGAATCCCGAGATCGGCCCCGTTCCGCAGCCATTTCCGGTCGACGCTCCGTACGAGGCGGTCAGGCCTTAAGACGGCTTACGTCTTGGGCGGCACGTCATAGGCGACGACCTGATCGTCGTCGGTAAGCCCGGCGTTATCCACGTAGTGGCGCTTCACGGCCCATCCCAGCGAGGGAGCATACCACGTCGTCTGCGAGCCTCGCCAGAGCTGCAAATCGCCCTTCGATGTCCATTGCAGGACGTACGTGTCGATCGGCCGACCGTTGATGCTGAGCGTGTCGGTTCGCACAACCGACAGTTGGTCGGTCCAGGATAGACGGGTGCCTTGCGGCTGATGACGATGAAAACGCACGGTCTTCCCGAGCGTGAGCGGCCAGATGCCGTCCAACTGCACGCGATCGTCACCCAGGACGTACGCGGGCACAATGAGGCCGAACAGGAAGAACACGTTCGGCCTGCCGCTGTGCGTCGATTGCGCGAAGTGTCCGTCCGGCGTACCGACGATCGTTCTTCTTCCGCTCTTCCAATGAAAGACGGTTCCCGGGGGAGCCAGCTTGAACTCCGCCGGCGGCAACGACGGCGCATCGGCTACGGCCGCCGCACCGCACGCTGCTGCGAGCAAGGCGGCGACGGCCAACGCCTGCACCGCACGAGGCATAAACATGATTCTCCCGTCCCGGTGCACGCCGCGCCCGCTCGAGGCCCGAGCGCGAGTCCGTACAGGGCGGAGGCGGCGAGTCCTGCGGGGCTCTTCCGTTTGTGCCGCTAGCGGTAGCGCACGCGCGTCGTTTCGCCGAGCAGCTCTCGTTCTAGGGCATCGGTGAACTTCTCGTTCACGAGGCTCCGCTGCGGCGGCGCATCGGCGAGCGCTTCGATCGCGTGCTTCGAGGCGACCAAGAAGCTGCCGAACGGCAAGACGAAGCGCCCGACCAGGGCGCTGACCGACTCGGATGCTGTGACTTGCATAACGCAAGCCTAGCGCCTATACTAACCTTTGGGAAGTACGCACCTGGAGGTTAGTATGGAAGCGCCGGAAGCAGGCCGGCCAACAGGCCTCGACCAGCCGCGAGCCGGCGACCAGCCGCGTCTCGGGAACTGCGACAGTACGCTGTGCGTCGGGCGCGCCGTGCTCGACCATCTCGCGAGCCGCTGGGCCTCGCTCGTGCTGCGCCAGCTCACGCGGGGCGAGCGGCGGTACTCCGAGCTTCGAGCCGCCATCGGCGGGATCTCCGAAAAGATGCTGGCGCAGACCCTGCGCGAGCTCGAGCGAGACGGGCTCATCTCGCGCACGAGCTATCCGGTGGTGCCTCCACACGTGGTGTACGGGCTCACGCCGCTGGGTCAGGAATGCGCGGGCCACGTCGGCGCGCTCGTGCACTGGATCGAAACGCACGTGCGCGACCTCGCCGGCGCACGTCGTGCGTACGACGCGCGAGGGCACGGCCCGAGGTGAAGGACGCGCCTCGCGCGGACAGTATTCCGTCCACGCAGAGAGCCCGCTCAGAAAGGAGCCCGTCTTCACCATGCGCATCTTTCGCGCTGCCGCCGCCGTCGTGTTCGCGGTCGGCGCCTCCGCCGCACCGCTGAGTCCGCCGGCGGCGAGCGCCGCCGTCGATCCGTGCAAGCTCGTCACCACGGCGGAAGCGTCGGCCGCGATGGGGACGCGCTCGTTGCCGGGCGCACCGCACAAGGGCCGCACCGGTTCGTCGTGCCGCTACTACTCCGCCGACCACAAGATGAACGTCTTCGTCCAAGCGATCGGGCCCGGCGACTTGCAAGGCGCGGGGCAGCTCGGCGGCAAGAACGTGTCGGGGATCGGCGATCAAGCGATTTGGGCGTCCGGCTCGTTGTTCATTCGCAAAGGCGGCAACTTCGCGCAAGTCGGACTCTACCGCAGCGCCGGCAGCATGGAGCACATGGACCCGCAGATCGTCCCGCTCGGAAAAGTCGCCGCTTCGCGCATGTAGCAGTCGCGCAGGCGACGACGGAATCAAGACGGCCGCGGCGCTCGATGCGCCGCGGCCGTCTTCATCTCGTTCGCGGTGAGATCGTGTCGGGTCAGATCACCCGCAGTTGAGCCGGCCGTTGCGGTTGGTGATGTCGATGCCGCGACACGCGCGCGGATCGATCGACGTCGTCAGCCACTGACCGTTCCCGCTGGGGCACGACGCGGTCAGCATGCCGCCGTTCATGCGAACGTTGTTGCAGCTCTGCTGGTACGAGCCGCCCGGCGCGTAGCCGTTGTTCCCGTAGCCGTTGTTCCCGTAGCCGTTGTTGCCGTAGCCGTAATTGCCGTTGCCGTTTCCGTTGCCGTAGCCGCCGTTGCCGTACCCGTTGCCGCGATGACGGCGGCCGTAGCCGCCGCCGTTGCACACGAGCTGGCCGTTCGAGTTCGCGATGTCACCGCCGCGGCAACTGTTGAGCGCGATCGTCGAACGAACGCGCTGACCCTGCGGGTTCGTGCAACGCGCGATGAGCTCGCCGCCGTTCACGCGGATGTTCGTGCACGACTGCTGGTACGAGCCCGAGGGAGCGTATTGCGCAGCGGCGGGAGCCAAGGAGGCGGCCGCGAGCGATAGGCCGACCAAGCTGCTGGCGAAGAGACGTTTCATGGATGAGAGCCTTTCGTTCGGTTGCGGACGATTGTGATCCGCAAGGAATTCCGAAGCTCCGTGTCCCCACAACCGCCCGCGCTTTCACCCGCGACCGCCGAGAAACACCCGGTTCTGCCAGCGCAATCTCAGAAATCCGCAAGCATGCGAATGCGGAGTCTCAGAACCCTGGAATATCGTGACGCGGCGGGTGGCGCAGCGCAGTAAGGACGCCGTCAGCCGTTCGGGAAGCAGCTCGGGCAGCGTGAGCCCTGCAGATACGTTCCGGTGTTCTCGTACTTCAAGCCGCACGTACGGCACACGAGCGTCGGCAGCGCGCGCTGCGCGGCGCTGTCGTCGAGCGTCTTCAACGTCGACGAGATCGCGTCACGGTCGGGCGTTCGCGACGAGCCCGAGCCGCCGAAGATGCGGCGCAGAAAGCTCCACATGCGCGATCAGACCGGCGCGGGCTTGGCGTGCAACGCGGCGCCGACCGCTTTGCCCGCCTCGACGACCGCTTCGCGGCCTTGCGGAAACAGATCCATGAACGAGAAGAACGCATGGATCATCCCGTCGTACACGCGCACGTCGGCCGGAACGCCGTCGGCGCGCAACCGCGCGCCGTACGCGATGCCCTGATCGCGCAGCGGATCGCACTCCGCGAGGACGATCGTGGCGGGCGGCAACCCGCGCAGCGTCTCGGCGCGGTCGGGCAGGACGTACGGCGACTCGGCGAGCTCCGGGCGCGGCACGAAGCAGCGGTAGTAGAACGCGATGCGGTCGGAGGTGAGAAAGTGGCCGTCCTTGTACGCGCGGTACGACTCGCTGCTCTCGTCGTGCGTGACCGCGGGGTAGACGAGCAGTTGGTGCGCGATCCGCGGACCGCCCGCGTCGCGCGCCTTCACCGCGACCGCGGCGGCGAGGTTTCCGCCCGCACTGTCGCCGCCGACGGCGAGCCGCGTCGTATCGGCGCCGAGCTCGGCGCCGTGCTCCGCGAGCCAAACCGTCGCGGCGTAGCAGTCCTCGAACGGCTCGGGCGCCGGATGCTCGGGCGCGCGGCGGTACTCGACCGATGCGACGACGCAGCCGCTCTCGCGCGTCAGCAGGCGGCACACCGCGTCGTAGCTGTCGCGACTGCCGTTCACCCACCCGCCACCGTGCATGAACACCAGCAGCGGCCGCGGCTCGCTCGCGCCTTCGGGCGTGTAGACGCGAATCGGAATCGGCCCGCGCGGCCCAGGCGCTTCGATGTCGCGCACTGCGCCGACGTCGACCGGCGGCCCGCCGAGCCGGGTGAACGTCTCGTCGTAGCGCGCGCGCATCTCGGGCAGCGGAATCGTCTCCGGCGGCGGCAAGTTCAGCGTAGCGACGTAGTCGAGGAACTCGCGGGCTTTCGGGTCGAGCATCGCAGGTCGTTACCCGGGCGGCGTGCCGGTTCCCGCGACCGCGCGCTCGATCGCCCGCATCGCGGCGAGCGCGACGTCGTCGCGCCACGGGCGGGCGATGACCTGCGCGCCGGCGGGCAACCCGGCGCTGCCGCGGCGCACCTTCGCCGCCGCCTTCTCGACGATGTCGCGCGAGCTGGTCGCCGTCTCGCCTTCTTCGTCCGCACGCACCGCCGTCACGGGAACGACGCCGGCCGGAAAACCGAGCACGTTGGGCAGGATGCCGTACGTGCCGGGAAGACCGAGATCGCGCGCGGCGCCGTGCGTGAACGCGGGCAGCGCGCACGGCGGGCAGAGCACGATGTCGAACGGCCCGCCCGCATCGCGGTCCATCGCTTCGATGAACGTCCGGCGGTAGTCGAGCTGCCTTTCGACGAGCTGCCAGTAATGGTCGGTGTCGCCGTAGCCGAACGCGGCGATCATCTCCGCGGTGCGGCGCTGGCCGAGCGCGCCGAACAGCGCGCGGAAGGCCTTCACCGCGGCGCGCGGCTGCTTCGCCGTCATGATCATCGGCGCGATGTTCGGATCGGTCTTCTCACCGCGCAACAACCGCAGCAGCCCGCGGCCGCGGTCGGCGCTCAGCAGCCCGAAGAACAGCTCCGTGACGGTGCGGAGATCGGGGGCCGTCCAGGGCGTCACCGTCGCGCCCGCGGCCGCGAGCGCCCGCGCCGCCTCGCGCACCGCGCGCCGCACAGCCGGGGCGGCGGGGAAGAGACCGTCGTCCTCGTACACTGCGACGCGCAGGCCGGCCAGGTCGACGGCGCGGTGGTCGCCGAGCGCGACCGGCGGCTCCAGATCGCCGGCCGGCGGACCGGCGATGACGCCGAGCCCGAGCGCGACGTCGTCGACGGCGCGCGCGAGGACGCCGATCTGGCTGACGATCGCGCGCTGTCCGATCGGGAAGCTGCCGCGGCCGGAATCCGGCGTGCGGCCCTGCGTCGGTTTGAAGCCGACGATCCCGCAGAACGCCGCGGGGATCCGGGAGCTGCCGCCGATGTCGGTGCCGAGTCCCAGCGGTGAGCCGTGCGCGGCGATGATCGCGCCCTCGCCGCCGCTGCTGCCGCCGGGCGCGCGGTCCGCGTTCCACGGGTTGTTGGTGCGGCCGTAGACCGGGTTGTACGCTTCGAGCGACATCAGCAGTTGAGAGGCGTTCGTCTTGCCGAGCACGATGGCACCCGCGGCGCGCAGCCGCGCGACGTACGGGTCGTCGGCGGCGGCACGCTGCGACGCCCGCTTCGCGAGACCGAACGTCGACGGCGTCCCGGCCAGGTCGAGGCATTCTTTCACCGTCACGGGGACGCCGTGCAGCGGCCCGAGCGGTGCGCCGGCGGCGCGGCGGCGGTCGGCGTCGCGCGCCTCCGCGCGGGCTTCGTCGTAGCGTTTGACCACGACCGCGTTGAGGCGCGGGTTGACGGCCTCGATGCGCGCGATGTGCGCCTCGACCGCGTCCGAGGCGGAGAGGTCGCCGGCGGCGATGCGGGCGGCGAGCTCGCTCGCGGTCCATGCGGTCGGATCGCGTTCGGTGCGGGATTCCACGTTCGTCATGGCGGCCTCCGGTTGCGGTTCGTTGCCGCTACGATACTCCGGGCGCGCGCGCCGCGCATGAGGAGTTCACCCTACGCCTGCGGTTGTGCGGCTCGGGCTTCGGCGCCATGGTCGCCGGCTTCCGGCTCGAGCAGGCCGCGCTCCATCGCGAACAGCGTCGCGCCGGCGCGCGTCGAGACGCCGGTTTTCGCGTAGACGCTCTGCACGTGGTTGTCCGCGGTCTTCGCCGCGATCCCGAGCCGCGCCGCGACGTCCTTGGTCGACGCGCCGCGCGCAATGAGCCGCAGCACCGTGAGCTCGCGGTCCGTGAGCCCGGCGACCAAGTCGCGCCGCTGCCGCGGCGCGCGGTGCCCGGCGCACTCCAGCACCGCGGCGACCGCGTCCGCATCGAGCCGGCCGGCACGCGCGTCACGGCGCAGTTCGGCTGCGGCGTCTTCCGGCGCACGCGCAGGGCGGTGCGGCCGCGGCTCGAGCATCGCGCGGTAGGCATCGGCCGCGGCGAGCAGCTTTGCGGCCGGAGAGAGCGCGCCCCCGTTGACTGCACGATGGTAGCCGGAACCGTCGCAGCGCTCGTGATGGTGCGTCGCGATCGCGCCGAGCCGCGCCAACTGTGCGGGGCGCGCGAGGATGCGCTCCGTGTAGTAACCGTGCAGCCGCACCCGCTCCCACTCGGCGTCGGAGAGCGCGCCGCTCTTGCCCCAGATCGACGCGGAGACGCCGACGCTCCCGATGTCGTGCAGCAGCCCGGCGCGGTGCAGCGCGACCGCGTCCTCGTCGCTCAGACCGGCGCATTTCGCGGCGGCGCTCGCCAGCGCCGCGACGCCGCGCGAGTGCCCGCCCGAGTACGGCGACTTGAGGTCGGCGAAATCCGCCATGGCCAGACAGGCGCGCTCGAACCGCTCGTCGTCGAGCAGGACACGCTCGCCCGGCTCCAGCGCGACCATCTCGTCCCACGACGGCTCGTGCGCGTAGCGCTCGAGCATCGCCGCTCCCGCCCGGCAGAACGCGTCGGCGATGCGCGGGTCGTACGCGGCGCCGCGCCGCTTGCGCACCATCGCGATCGCTTCCGCGGCACCGCTCACGTCGAACACCGCGACCGCGTCCTGCACCAGCGAGACGACGCGCACCGGCAGCGCGATCGCTTCGCCGCGCAGTCCGTTCGGCAGGCCGCGCCCGTCCCAGCGCTCGTAGAGCTGGCCCAGCGCCGTGACGATCTCCGGCCCCATCTCGAGCCGTTCCGCCAGCCGCTGCGCGACCTCGCAGTGCGCGGTGAACCCTGCCCGCGTGATCGCCGGCGCCGCGAGCAGCCGTTGCGCGACCAGCCCGGCCATGCGCAGGCGTCCGGCATCGGCCGCGGCGCGCGCGATGTGCTTCGCGGCCAGCCGCATCACCTCGACCACGTTGCCCGCGTCGATGATCGCGAAGTCACGCCGCATTGCGAGCTCGTCGCCGAACAGCGCGGCGAACGCATCGGTGTCGGCGTTGCAGCCGACGTAGCGCAGCAGCGCCTGATAGTAGACCTGCGCGCGCTGCGCCTCGTCGCATCCGAGCGTTTCCGCGAGCTTCACGGCGATCGCGCACGAGCGCAGCGCGAACGCCACCGGCTGTCCCATCGCGAGGTCGGTGGCGATCGAGAGCGCGCCGATCACCTCGGCGAGACGGACGCCGGTGCTCGGCTCAGACTTCGGTTCGCTCATCGGTCCTCCGAACGTACCGAGGTTCCCGCAGCGGACCGGGCGCCTCCTCTCCGCACGGCGGCCCGCCAACGCAGAACGGCGGCCGTCGACCGGCCGCCGTTCTGACATCGTCTCGCGCGTGTATTTTAGAACAAGTTCCAGAGGTACTGGTTGTAGACTTCGTGGTGGTACTGAACTTCTTGGGCCTTCACGAACGTCCCGAGCTGCCGCGGGCAGCGGTCGGCGCTGGCCTGTTTGAGATCGGCGTAGCGCTCCTTGACGTCCTCGGTGAGGAGCGACGACGTCCAGCTCGAGGCGCGGAAGTTCGCCAGCGCGTCGTAGATGTTGTCGGGCAGATAGCGGTCGGCTTGGCGCAAGTTCTGCACGTCGCTGATCGAGCCGCTCAGGCCCGTCGCGAAGACGGACAGCATCACCATGTACGGGTTCGCGTCGGGCGCGACCGAGCGGACCTCGAGCCGGGAGCTGCGCTCGTTGCCGATCGGGATGCGCACCATCGAGCCGCGGTCGACCGCCGAGACCTTGATCTGGTTCGGCGCCTCGAAGTGGGGGTCGAGCCGGCGATACGCGTTGACGCTGGAGTTCAGCAGCAGACAGATGTCGTTGCCGTGGGTGAGGATGCGGTCGGCGAACTTCCAGGCGAAGTCGCTGAGGTTCTCGTTCGCGCCCTGCTCCCAGAACAGGTTCTTCCCGCTCTTGTCGCTGACCGAGATGTTGGTGTGCATCCCGTTGCCGTTGACGCCGACGACCGGTTTCGGCAGGAAGCTCGCCGTCATCCCGAGCTTCGTCGCGACTTGCCGGCAGATCAGCTTGTAGAGCTGGATCGTGTCGGCCGCGGCCGTCACTTCGCCGTAGCTGTAGTTGATCTCGAACTGCGAGGGCGCGACCTCGGGATGGTCCTTCTCGTTCTCGAAGCCCATCGCGCGCTGCACTTCGGCGACCGTGTCGATGAACGTGCGCAGCGGATCGCCCGGCAGCGAGTGGTAGTAGCCGCCGGTGTTGACGTAGTCGAACTTGCCGGTCTGGTGAAACGTCTGCTCCGCGTCGACGCCGGCGAACACGAAGCCCTCGATCTCGTTGGCGGCCGCGAGCGTGTAACCGTTCTGGTCGAACTGGTCCTGCGAGAGCTTCTTCAGCACCCCGCGGATGTCGGCGCTGAACGGCGAGCCGTCGCGGTCGAGCACTTCACCGAAAACGAGCACCTTGCCGGCGCCGAAGATGTCGGCCGGCCCCCAGTAGAACGCGCCCCAGTCCAGCTTCAGGCGCAGGTCGCTCTCTCGCTGCGGCGTGAACCCGCGGATCGACGAGCCGTCGAAGGTCAGATTGTCGGCGGACTTCAGCAAGAACTTCTTGTCGTAGTCCAGCATGTGCAGCCGGCCTTCGAGGTCCGAGAACAGCACCGTCACCGCCTTGATGCGGCTCTCGTCGGACAAGTACTTCAGGCGCTGCTCTTGCAGCTTGTCGGCCGCGACGCGGTCTTTGCGCTGCTTCTTCGCCTCCAGATTCAGCTCTTCGAGCTCCCCGTACGGGACCATGAGGAAATCACGCAGTTCGGTAGCCATCGTGGCCCAAGGCTATGCCGCCCCGGCCGCCGCGCCCTGCGGAAAAAAGCCGCTTTCCGCCGCCTTTCGACATATACACGATCCGGGACGCCCGGCGTGTCACCATCGGCCTGCCACACACACACACAAGCCGCTCCGCGTACGCCGTAGCCTGAAGCGCCCAACCCAGGCGATTCGATGCCTTGTGTCATCGCGGTTTCCTTCTTAAGATGCTCCATAGGAAGAATGTAGCAGGCAAGGTCACGAGCGGATAAAGAAAAAGAAACCCCACAACCGTTGCCTCAACCACGGTGCTCCCGCAACCGTGTTGCCACCAGCAACTCACGGCGACGTTCACGGTAGGGAGTTCAATTGCCAACACCAATGCGCTGTAACCGATCACAGTCCAGCGGTGTAGCCCGCGCAAGAACGCTATTGGTAAAGGGCACAACGCCGACAATACAAGTGCAACGGGAAACGAAATGCGGCTTTCGGCTCCTGCAGCCGTGCTGATGACGCTGATGATAGCGATAACGCCACCAGAAAGCATTGCGTATGCCACGCAGAGCAGCCACTTCGATATTTGCGTCATACGATCAGTGCGGTGCAGTTTGCGACGGTTTGAGATCCTCGGATTTACGTTGTGCCCGCTGGCCGTGTTCAAGCCGGCTGCGATGTACGGTAACGGCTGAGCGAACACGTTCGACGCACACTTGGCGCGCAACGCCGCCACCACGCTGTACACGGTCTTCGACATCGACGGCGCGCGGTCGGCGGACTCACAACCAATTCATCGCGCTCAGCCCTCAAACCGATTGCTGAGCGTTCCGATGCCGTCGATGCTCACGTCGATTCGCATCCCCGGCTTCATCGAGCCGGCACCGACCGAGGTGCCGCACGCGATCAGATCGCCGGGCAGCAGCGTCATGTCCTGCGAGATCAGGCTGACCAAACGCGCCGGCTTCATCAGCATGTCGCTGACCGGATAGTTCTGGCGCTCTTGTCCGTCGAGCTCGGCGCGAATGACGAGCGTCTCCGGGTCGATGTCCGTCGCGATGACCGGGCCGAAGATGCCGAAGCCGTCGCAGCTCTTCGCGCGAGCCCACTGCGCGAACGACGGGTCCTCGTTGAGCCAGTCGACCGCGGTGACGTCGTTCACGCAGGTGTAGCCGAAGATCGCCGCGCGCGCTTCGTCTTCGCTCGCCGCGCTGCAGCGTGTGCCGATCACGACGCCGAGTTCTGCCTCGAAGACGACGCGCCCGGTGTACGACCGCGGTCTCCGAATCGGCGCGCCGCTCGTCGCATACGACGAGCTCGCCTTCAGAAAGTACAGCGGGTGCGCCGGCAAGCCCAGGCCGAGCTTCGCGCCGAGCGCTCCGAAGTTGTTCCAGAGTCCGATGAGCTTCGACGGCTGTACCGGCGGGAGCAGCGTCACGGCGCCGAGCGGGACGGTTTCGCCGGTACGAACCGGCGCACCGAAGAGGTCACCGTCGTAGCGCGCGATCGTCTCGCCGTCGAGCCCGCCGAGCGCAGCCGTGCCTTCGTGCGCGTATCGCAGCCATCGCATCCCGGCCGCTTCGCGCGGGGCTCGGAAGGCGCCCGCTCGCGGCGCGCGCAAAGCACCCGGCCAGCGAAAGGGGGTCTCTTTGGCTTCACGGACCGGCGTCATACCCTCACCGGCCGCCGGAGACCGGCGTGTCGAGCTCACCGTCCGCGGCATCATCCTCGGCGCGCTGATCACGCTGGCGTTCACCGCGGCCAACGTCTACGTCGGCCTCAAAGTGGGGCTCACGTTCGCCTCGTCGATCCCGGCGGCGGTGATCTCGATGGCGGTGCTGCGCGCCTTCCGCAACGCGACGATCTGGGAGAACAACATCGTCCAGACGATCGCCTCGGCGGCCGGAACGCTCTCGTCGATCATCTTCGTGCTGCCGGGGCTGGTGATGGTCGGCTGGTGGACGGGCTTCCCGTTCTGGCAGTCCTTCGGCATCTGCGTCGTCGGCGGGATCCTCGGCGTCATGTATAGCGTGCCGCTGCGCCGTGCGATGGTGACCGGCAGCGATCTGCCGTATCCGGAAGGCGTCGCGGCCGCTGAGGTGCTGCGCGTCGGCGCCGGCCCGAGCGGAACCGACGACGCGGCGAACGCCGCGGCGGTCGCGGAGAACCGCGCGGGACTGGGCGTGGTGATCTGGGGCGCGGTCGTGGCTGCAGCCTTCGCTTCGCTCGTTTTCATCAAGCTGCTCGTCGACGAGGTGGCGCGCTACGCGCGCGCCGGGGCTGCGTCGGCGACGGGACTCGACGTCGGTTTGCAGTTCGCGCTGATCGGCGTCGGCCATCTGGTCGGCGTCACCGTCGGCGTCGCGATGCTGGCCGGCATCATCCTGTCGTGGGGGATCCTCGTGCCGATCATGACGTCGCACCACCCGATCACCGGCGACATCGCGACGTTCGCGACGACGGTGTGGCGCAAAGAAGTTCGTTTGATCGGCGCAGGCGCGATCGCGGTCGCGGCGCTGTGGTCGTTGGGGCGGCTCACCGGTCCCGTCGTCGGCGGCGTGCTCTCGTCGCTCGCGGCGTCGCGCGCACGCCGGGGCGCCGGAAGCGACGACCTGCCGATCACCGAGCGGGACATTCCGTTCAACACCGTGCTGATCGTCAGCGTCCTGTGCCTGATCCCGCTCGCGGTGCTGCTCGGCGCATTCCTGAGCGGCACCGCGATCGGCGGGCAAGCGATCCCGCTCATCATCGGGGCGCTCGTCTACACGGTCGTTGCCGGGCTCGTCGTCGCGGCGGTCTGCGGCTACATGGCAGGGCTGATCGGGTCGTCGAACTCCCCCGTTTCGGGGCTGGCGATCCTGACGATCCTCGGCGCCGCGCTGCTGCTCGTCGCCGTAGCGCACCCGAGCGATCCGAACGCCGCGAAAGCGCTGGTGGCGTACGCGCTGTTCGTCACGGCGGTGATCCTGAACGTGGCGACCATCTCGAACGACAACCTGCAAGATCTCAAGACCGGCCAGCTCGTCGGTGCGACGCCGTGGCGGCAGCAGCTCGCGCTCTGCTTCGGCGTGGTGTTCGGCGCACTCGTGATCCCGCCGATCCTCGACCTGCTGAACCACGCGTACGGCTTCGCGGGGTCGCCGATGAAGGGGATTTCGAACAACCCGCTGGCCGCGCCGCAGGCGACGCTGATCTCCGCGCTCGCGAACGGCGTCATCGCCGGAAACCTGCAGTGGAACCTGATCGGAATCGGCGCGCTGATCGGGCTCGGGATCGTCGCAATCGACGAGATCCTGCGCCGCACCGGGAAGCGTCAGTTCCCGCCGCTCGCGGTCGCGCTGGGCATCTACCTGCCGATGGCGGTGACCTTCATGGTCGTCGTCGGCGCGTTCGCGGCGAAGGCGTACAATGGCTGGGTCGAACGCGGTCCCAACGGCGACGTCGCGAAGCGCCTCGGCATTCTTCTCGCCTCCGGCTTCATCGTCGGCGAAGGACTGCTCGGCGTCGTGAAGTCCGGCTTGATCGCTGCGACGAACGCCGAATCGCCCATCGCTCCGGCCGGCGACGCGTTCGTCACGATGACGGGCTTCGGCGCGTCGTCGGCGGAGATCGTGAGCATCATCGCGTTCCCGGTCATCGTCGTGCTGATGTATCACTGGGTCGCCGGCGTCGCGCGCAAGGTCTAGAGCGCGATGACGCACGCGCAGACGCTCGCCCGCGCCCTCAACCTGCTGACCAAGATGCCGCAGTTCTCGTACGTCAAGGCGCGCGCCGCCGCGCGCCAGGACGGCAACGTCGACTGGCCGCGCACCAAAGCCCAGAACGAAGACTTCAACCCGGAGGTCGACGGCTGCGAGTCGTTCGTGATGCGCGACGGCAGCGTCTGCACCTGGGTCCCGGGAAGGCAAACCTACACCGCGAGCTGAGCGCGGCGGCCGCCGCTACTGCGCGGTCAGGCCGCCGTCGATCACCATCTCGGCGCCGGTAACGAACGCCGACTCATCGGAGAGCAGGTACACGATCAAGTCGGCGACCTCGCGCGGCTGCGCGACGCGTCCGAGCGGCACCTGCGCGATCAGCGCGTTCCGGATGTGCTCGGGATCGCGCGCATTGCCGACGGTGTCGCGGAACATCGGCGTGTCGACGAACGTGGGGTGCACCGAGTTGCAGCGAATCCCGTATTTCTTGCGCGCGCAGTGCAGCGCGACCGACTTGGTCAGCATGCGCACCGCGCCTTTCGAGGCGTTGTAGGCCACGACGTTGTGCCCGCCGACGATCCCGCTGACCGACGACATGTTGACGATCGAACCGCCGTGATCTTTCATCGCCAGCACGGCGTGGCGGCAGCCGTAGAACACGCCGTCGACGTTGACCGACATCGTGCGGTGCCAGTCGTCCGGGGAGAGCCGCTCGATGTCGCCGATGAGGAACAGCCCGGCGCTGTTCACGACGCCGTCGATGCGGCGAAAGCGGGTCTTCACGTCGGCGACCGCGGCCGCCCAGCTCGCATCGCTGGTGACGTCCAGGCGCACGAAATACAGGCCGGGCGTCTCGCGGGCGGCGCGCTCGCCGGCCGACGCATCGATGTCGGCGATCGCGACGTGCGCGCCGTTCGCGAGCGCGCGCTGCCCGGTCGCCAGGCCGATGCCGCTCGCACCGCCCGTGATCAGCACCGTCTTTCCGGCGAGTCGTCCGTCCGTCATGGCGGCGGCGTTCCCGGCCCGGCGCGTGCGCCCTCCGCGCGCGCTACGGCGCGGGGTCGGTCGCGAGGCGGGCGTAGAGCAGCGCGTCCCGCACCGTTCCGTCGCGCTCGACGTACGCCTCGCGCAAGCGTCCCTCGAACCTGAAGCCGACGTTCTCGAGGATGCGCACCGAGGCGGCGTTCGGCTCGAAGACACTGGCCTCCAGGCGGCGCAGTCCCATCTCGCGGAACGCGAACGGGATCGCCGTCCGCGCCGCGTCGGTCGCGATGCCGCGGCCCCAGAACGCGACGCCCAGCCAGTACCCGAACAGCGCGCAGCCGGCGTGCTCGCCGCGCTTCGGCTGGATCCCGATTCCGCCCGCGAGCGCTCCGCCCACCTCGATCGCGAAGTGCTTCGCAACCTGCTCCACGACGACGTTCGCGATCCACCATTCCGCGTCGTCCCGCGTGTACGGTGACGGGAACGACGCCGTCATCCAGCGCGTCACGCGCGGATCGTCGGCGATCGTTTGGAGCGCGTCGACGTCGCGGCCGCGGTACGGCCGCAGCCGGCAGCGCGCGCCTTCGAGGACGACCTCGCTCAGCGTTCCTGCTCCGTCGGGCGGATCAGCATCTCGTTGATCGCGACGTGCCGCGGCCGGGTCACCACGTACGCGATCGCGTCGGCGATGTCGCTCGACGCGAGCGGATCGTCGAGCGTGAGGCTGCGGGCGATCTGCTCCTGGATCTCCGGGCGGTTGTGGCTGCGCAGTTCGGTCTCGACCAGCCCCGGCTCGATCAGCGAGACGCGCACGTGTTTGCGCGTGACCTCCTGGCGCAGCGCTTCGCTGAACGCGTTCACGGCCCACTTCGACGCGTTGTACGCGCCGGCGCCGGCGCGCGCGACGCGCCCCGCCACCGAGCTGACGTTCACGAGATCGGCGACGCGGCGGGGCTCGCTCTCCGCGGCCTTCTGCAAGAACGGCAGCGCCGCGTGCGTGCAGTTCATCAGCGCCTCGGTGTTCAGGCTGAGCATGCGCTTCCACTCGCTCGGGTCGGCGCCGGGAATCGGACCGAGCAGCATCAGTCCGGCGTTGTTCACCAGCGTGTCGAGGCGGCCGAACTGCGCCGCCGTCGTCTCGACGATCCCCCGCGCCTGCGCTTCGACCGTGATGTCCGCCTCGAGCACGAGCGCCTCGCCGCCCGCGGCGCGAATCTTCTCGGCCAGCGCTTCGAGGTTCGCGCGGCGGCGCGCCGCGACCGCGACGCGCGCGCCGTGCCCGGCGAGCGCCAACGCGGTCGCCTCGCCGATCCCCGAGCTGGCGCCGGTGACGAGCGCGACGGTGCCCTCTAAAATGCGTGCCATGTCAGCGCCCTGAACGCGGCCGCGCTATGCGTGGTTGCACGCGCGCAGCGCCGCCACCAGCACCAGCGTGAGCAGCGCGGAGATCGCGATCGAGCCGAGGCACCCGGCGCGGTTGCTGAAAAACAGGAACATCGCCTTCTTCTTCCCGCCGGAGGACGCGCCGACGCGCTCGCCGGACAGAGACGGTCATGTCCCTTCGAACCGGCGGCAGGCTCGTGGTCGACGCGCTGGCGGCGAACGGCGTCGACACCGTCTTCTGCGTGCCGGGCGAAAGCTTCATCGCCGTTCTGGACGCGCTGCACGACATGCCGTCGGTCCGCACCATCGCATGCCGTCACGAAGCGGCCGCGGCGCACATGGCCGAGGCGCGCGGCAAGCTCCACGGCCGGCCCGGGATCGCCTTCGTCACGCGCGGACCGGGCTCGACGCACGCGAGCATCGGCGTGCACGTCGCGCGGCAAGATTCGACGCCGATGATCCTCTTCGTCGGACAAGTCGCGCGCGGGATGCGCGGTCGCGAGGCGTTCCAAGAGCTGGATTATCGGCAGGTGTTCGGCGGGCTCGCGAAGTGGGCCGGCGAGATCGACGACGTGCGACGGATTCCCGAGCTCGTCGCGCGCGCGTTCCGTGTCGCGATGTCGGGCCGGCCCGGTCCGGTCGTGCTCGCCCTGCCGGAAGACGTGCTCACCGATCGAGCCGATGTGGCGGATGTCGGGCGCGCCGAGCGGGTTGCCGCGCATCCCGGTCCGGACGACCTCGCACGACTGCGCACGATGCTGCAATCGGCGCAGCGGCCGTTGCTGATCGCCGGCGGAAGCGGCTGGGACGAAGTTGCGTCCGAAGCGCTCCGCCGTTTCGCCGAGCGCAACGCGCTTCCGACGGCGTGCTCGTTCCGGCGCCAGTCGCTGTTCGACAACCGCGCTCCGTGCTACGCCGGCGATCTCGGCCTCGGCCCGAATCCAGCTCTGGCCGCGCGCGTCCGCGAGGCCGACGTGATCCTCGCGGTCGGCGGACGGCTGAGCGAGACGCCCACCGGCGGCTACACGCTGATCGAAGCGCCGCGCCCGCGCCAGCGCCTGATCCACGTGCACGCCGATCCCGACGAGCTGGGGCGCGTGTTCGAACCCGATCTCGCCATCAACGCGGGCCCGGCGGAGCTCGCGCGGGCCCTCGACGGGCTCGAACCGCTCGAGACCACCGCGTGGCGCGCCTCGACGGAACAGGCACACCGCGACTACGAGGCGTGGCGCACGCCGGGAACGCCCCGCGCCGCGCTCGATCCGGCGCACGTCGTGCGCTTCCTCGACGAACGTCTTCCCGAGGACGCGATCGTCTGCAACGGCGCGGGCAACTACACGACCTGGCTGCACCGCTTCTTCCGCTACAAACGGTTCGGGACGCAGCTCGCGCCGACCGCGGGCGCGATGGGCTACGGCTTCCCCGCCGCCATAGCGGCGAAGCTGCGTTACCCCGAGCGCACGGTGATCGCGTTCGCGGGCGACGGCTGCTTCTTGATGAACGGTTCGGAGCTCGCGACGGCGGCGCAGTACGGCGCGAACGTCCTCACGCTGGTGTTCAACAACGCGATGTACGGTACGATCCGGATGCACCAAGAGCGCGCGTATCCCGGTCGCGTCGTCGCGACCGGCTTGGCGAACCCGGACTTCGTCGCCTACGCCCGCGCGTTCGGCGCCCACGCCGCGCTGGTCGAGCGGACCGAGGACTTCCCCGCGGCGTTCGAGGCCGCGCTCGCCGCCGGCAAACCGGCGCTGATCGAGCTGCGGACCGATCCCGAGCTCATCACGCCGCGCACGACGCTGAGCGAGATTCGCGCGCAAGCGGACGATTCTTCCGCCCGGAGGTGAACGGGGCTGGTGGAATAATCCTCCGGCCATGGTGGAGCGTCCGGTCCTGGACGTCTCGGACGTCACGCTGCAGTACAAGACGCGCGATCAGTTGGTGACCGCGACGTACCGCGTCGGCTTCGAGGTGTTCGCCGCGGAACGCTACGTCGTGCTCGGACCGTCCGGCTGCGGCAAGTCGACGCTGCTCAAGGCGGTCGGCGGCTACATGGCACCAACCGAAGGGACGATCCGGCTCAAAGGCCAGGTCGTTCGCGAGCCGGGTCCCGACCGCATGATGGTCTTCCAGGAGTTCGACCAGCTCTTGCCTTGGAAGACCGTGCGCGAGAACGTGATGTTCCCGTTGTTGGTGAGCGGTCGCGTCTCGCACCGCGACGCCGCCGAGCGCGCGCGCACGTACATCGAGAAAGTGAACCTGACACGGTGTGCGGACCAGTACCCGCACACGCTCTCCGGCGGCATGAAGCAGCGCGTCGCGATCGCGCGCGCGATGGCGATGGAACCGGACATCCTGCTGATGGACGAGCCGTTCGCTGCCCTCGACGCGCTCACGCGGCGCAAGATGCAGGACGAGCTGCTCGAGCTCTGGGACGAGACCGCGTTCACGATGATCTTCGTGACGCACTCGATCGCCGAAGCGATCAAGGTGGGCAGCCGCATCCTCTTGCTCTCGCCGCACCCGGGACAGGTCAAGGCCGAGCTGAACAGCGTGCCGCGCACGGGCGCCGGGCCGGACGACGCGCGGCTGCTCGAGGAGCGCATCCACGAGATGCTGTTCGCCGAACCGGTGGAGGCGCTCGTTGCGCGCGCCTGAACGGCCCGTGCCGGCGGCGGCCGAGCGTCCCGAACGCCTCGCCGCGACCGTCGATGCGAGCGAGTTCGCCATCGCGTCGAAGCCGCTCTCGCCGTTCGAGACCGTCGTCAACAACACGCTGCTGCGCAAGGTCGTGATCCTGATCGTGCTGGCCGCGATCTGGGAGATCTACGCGCGCCGGCTCGACAACCAGCTCCTCGTGCCGACGTTCAGCGCGACGGTGGCCGCGCTGGTGAAGGCGGTGATCGGCGGCGAGCTGCTGCCGATGGTCTGGACCTCGATCAAGGTGCTGCTGATCGGCTACGCGGCGGGGATCGCGATCGCGGCGGCCCTGACGACCTTCGCGACCACGACGCGCATCGGTTCCGACTTCCTCGAGACGCTCACCGCGATGTTCAACCCGCTGCCGGCGATCGCGCTGCTCCCGCTCGCGCTGCTGTGGTTCGGGCTGACGCCGCTGAGCCTCTCGTTCGTGCTCGTCCACTCCGTGCTGTGGCCCGTCGCGCTCAACACGCACTCGGGCTTCGTCTCGGTCTCGCCGACGCTGCGCATGGTCGGCAAGAACTACGGGCTCCGCGGGCTGCGCTACGTCGCGATGATTCTCATCCCGGCCGCGTTCCCGAGCATCCTGACGGGGCTCAAGATCGGCTGGGCCTTCGCCTGGCGCACCTTGATCGCCGCCGAGCTGATCTTCGGCTCGCAGTCGGGCCGCGGCGGGCTGGGCTGGTACATCGTGAACAACAAGAACGTCCTCGACATCCCGAACGTCTTCGCCGGCCTGCTCACCGTCATCATCATCGGGCTGCTGGTGGAGAACGTCATCTTCCGCACCGTCGAAACGCGCACGATTCGCCGCTGGGGCATGGCGACGTCGTAGTTCCGAGCCCCATCCACGCACCCAGGAGGTTTCGCTGTGCGAACCATCGCCCGCATCATCGTCGCGCTCGTCCTCGCCTTTGTCGTGACCGCACCGGCGTACGCCGAGGTCAGCGAGGTTCGCGTCTCGCGCCAGCCCGGTCTGGTGTATCTGCCGATCATGATCATCGAGCAGGAGCATCTGCTCGAGAAAGCCGCCAAGAAGCGCGGGATCGACAACCTGAAGGTCACGTTCTCCGTCTTCAACAGCGGCGGCGCGGCGGTCGACGCGCTGCTCTCGGGCAACGCCGATCTCGTCACGAGCGGCGCGACGAACCTGCTCACCGCGTGGTCCGCGACGAAGGGGACGCCGAACGAGGTCCGCGGCGTCGCGGGCAACGGCGCGCTGCCGATGCTGCTGCTCTCGCGCAACCCCAAGGTCAAGACGATCGCCGACTTCAGCTCCGCCGACAAGATCGCGGTGCCGACGGTGCGCGTCTCGACGCAGGCGATGGTGCTCCAGATGGCCGCCGAGAAGCAGTTCGGCGCCAACGACGCGCACAAGCTCGACCCGCTCACCGTCGCGATGGGACACCCCGACGCGCTGCTCGGGCTCGAAGCCGGCAAGGATCTCAACGCGCACTTCTCGCTCCCGCCGTACCAGTACCAGGAGCTCAAGATCCCGGGCGTGCACCCCGTGCTCAACTCGATCGACGTCACCGGCGGACCGGCGTCCAACGGCGTCACGTTCGCGACGACCAAGTTCCACGACGCGAACCCGAAGATCATCGCGGCGTTCCTCGAGGCGATGGGACAGGCCGAGGACATGATCAAGAACGACAAGCGCCACGCCGCCGAGCTGTACCTCAAGGACTCGAAGGAGAAGCTCACGGTCGACGAGATCGTCCAGATGATGAGCCAGCCGAACTTCGTCTACTCGACCGCGCCGCAGCAGACGCTCAAGTTCGGCGAGATGATGTACAAGGTCGGCTCGATCAAGAACAAGCCGACGAGCTGGAAAGACTACTTCTTCTCCGAGGTGTACGGCCTCAAGGGGAGCTAGTCGACTCCGCGTAATCCGGCGCTTCGTGCCGAAACGTCCGGAAGAACTGCGCAGTCACCGCTGGCTCGGCACGGCGGGGCTGCGCTCGTTCGGGCACCGCTCGCGGCTGCTGCAGATCGGGTACGACCGCGCGGACTTCGCCGGGAAGCCGGTCGTCGGCATCGTCAACACGTGGTCCGACGCGAACCCGTGCCACGTCCACCTGCGCACGCGCGCCGACGAGGTGAAGCGCGGCGTCTGGCAGGCCGGCGGCTTTCCGCTCGAGCTGCCGGCGATGAGCCTGTCGGAAAACCTGATGAAGCCGACCACGATGCTCTATCGCAACTTCCTCGCGATGGAAACCGAGGAGCTGATCCGCAGTCAGCCGATCGACGGCGTCGTGCTGCTCGGCGGCTGCGACAAGACCATCCCGGCGCTCCTGATGGGCGCGGCCTCGGTCGACCTGCCGGCCGTGGTGGTGCCGGGCGGCCCGATGCTGACCGGGACGTTCCGGGGTGTGCCGCTCGGCTGCGGGACCGACGTGTGGCGTCTGAGCGAGGAGGTCCGCGCGGGCACGCTGAGCGCCGACGAGTTCCGCAGGTCCGAGTCGTCGATGATCCGCAGCCGTGGTCACTGCAACACCATGGGCACCGCTTCGACCATGGGCCTGCTGGCCGAGGTCCTCGGCATGACCCTGCCCGGCATCGCCGGAACACCGGCTCCCGACAGCCGCCTGTTGTCGTCGGCCCACGAGACGGGCGTGCTGGCCGTCGAGATGGTCGCTGCCGGGCGCCGCCCGTCCACCGTGCTGTCGCGAGCGTCGTTCCTGAACGCGATCGTGGCGCTGGCCGCCATCGGAGGCTCGACCAACGCGGTCGTACATCTGCTGGCGATCGCCGGCCGGCTCGGGATTCCGTTGACCCAGGACGATTTCGATGACGTGGGCTCGGAGGTGCCGCTGCTGGTCGACCTGCAACCGGCCGGTCGTTTCCTGATGGAGGACCTGTTCCGGGCCGGTGGGCTGCACGCGGTGCTGCGCGAGGTGGTCGACCTGCTCGACCCGTCCGCCCAGACGGTGACCGGCCGGCCGTTCGTCTCGGTGTTGGACGGCGCCGAGGCCTACGACCGCGAGGTGATCCGGCCGCGCTCGGCGCCCCTGCAGCCGGCGGCCGGAATCGCGGTCCTGTACGGCAACCTCGCCCCGGACGGCGCCGTCATCAAACCGGCCGCCGCGACCCCGTCGCTGCTGACCCACCGCGGCCCGGCCGTCGTCTTCGACTCCATCGAGGACGTGCACGCCCGCCTGGACGACCCTTCACTGCCGGTCACGCCCGACTCGGTGCTGATTCTGCGCGGCTGCGGGCCGCGCGGATATCCCGGAATGCCCGAGGTGTCCAATCTGCCCTTGCCGGCGAAGCTGTTGGAGGCCGGCGTGCGCGACATGGTCCGTATCTGTGACGGCCGGATGAGCGGGACGGCCTACGGAACGGTGGTCCTGCACGTGACGCCGGAAGCGGCTCTCGGCGGCCCGCTGGCCAAGGTCCGCACCGGCGACATCATCGTGCTGGACGTCCCGAACCGCCGCCTGGACGTCGACATCCCGGACGAGGAGCTGAACGCCCGCCTGCCGGAGCCTGCGGCGGTCAAGGCCTTTGCCGCCCCGACCCGGGGCTGGGAAAAGCTCTATGTGGACACGGTCGGCCAGGCCAACACCGGCGCCGACCTCGACTTCCTGGTCGGCGGCAGCGGCGACGAGGTCTCCCGCGAGTCCCACTAGGTCTGCACTCGCGTGATCCACCGGACAGACCCTAGACCGCGGTGTAGCCGCCGTCGGCGACCAGGATCGAGCCGGTGATGAAGGAAGCGGCGTCGCTGGCCAGGAAGACGACGCTGGGGGCGATCTCCTCGGGGAGCGCGAAGCGTTGCTGGGGGCAGTCCTCGACCCAGTAGCGCTGAAACTCCGGCCGGTCCACGGGCGCCATCTCGGTCTTGACGTAGCCCGGCGCGACCGCGTTGACGCGGATGCCGTAGGGCGCCCATTCCACGGCGAGCGACTTGGTGAGGTGGTGCACGGCGGCCTTGGACGCGTTGTAGGCGGGCTGCCACTGCGGCCGGTTGACGATGATGCCCGACATGCTGCCGATGTTGACGATGGAGCCCGCGCGGCGTTCGCGCATGCCGGCCCCGACGGCGAGCGAGGTCTTCCAGAGCGCGCGCACGTTGAGGTCGAACACGCCGTCCCACTGCTCGTCGGTGACCTCGAAGGCGTCGGCGTGATAGCAGACCCCGGCGTTGTTGACCAGGATGTCGATGCGGCCGTCGAAGGCGCTCAGGGCCTGGTCGGTCATGGCTTCGATCTGGCGGTCGTCGGTGATGTCGGCGGTGATCGGCACGAAGTCGAAGCCGGCGTTCTTCGCCTCCGCCGCGGCGGCGAGGTTCGCCTCCGGCCGCCGGCCGGAGATCGCCACCCGCGCGCCGGCCTGCGCCAGCCCGAGCGCGAACGCCTTCCCGAGCCCCTGGTTGCCGCCGGTGACCAGCGCGGTCTTGCCGTCGAGCCGGAACAGCGATGTCATGTGCGACGACCCTTCCGCCGGCGTTCACATCTTGCGAGGTCATTCGGTAGATCTGTCGGACCGGTGCGCCTGAGGCCGGACCTGTGCGCCTGAGGCCGGACCTGTGCGCCTGAGGTCGGTTGAGGTCAGGCCGGGTCGGCTCGGGGTGGACGCTCGTGCTGCTCGTTCTGCCGGAGGGCTTCCTCGAGCTGGTCCTCGAGGATGATGATCCGGCAGGCGGCTTCCAGCGGGGTGCCCTGGTCGGCCATCTCCCGGGCCCGGGCGGCGAGGCGGAGCTGGTAGCGCGAGTAGCGGCGGTGGCCGCCGGCCGAACGGAACGGGGTGAACAGTTTCGCCTCGTCGAGCCGGCGCAGGAAGTCCTGCGAGGCGCCGGTGATCTCCGCGGCGCGGCCCATCGTGTAGGCGGGGTAGTCGTCGTCGCCGAACATGTCGTCGGGTTGAGCCACATAAACCTCCGTGACGAGGGCCCCGGCGCATGAAGCGCCGGGGCCCGGGGTTACGGCTCAAACACCATCTACCGACAGACTCGTCGGATTGTCTTTTCCACACCTGCCGCCGTCGGCGGTCGGGGGTGTGAGGATCGCATAAGCGTGACCGGAGACCACCTCTCGTTCGATGGAAACTGCGGTGTCCGCCCGGGAGCTGGAATTACGCGTCCTGGATGCGGGCGATCCAACGGTGTCGGGGCCCTCCCTTTCCTCTGCTTCCGATACATCTGTGCTGCTGACCGCCGGTGTCGGAGCCCCACGCGACTTCATGGCCCCACACACGTGCGACGGACTTGTTCTGCTGCGTCTTCAACGATCTCTGCTGTCGACGACAGGAACTTTAGCCAAGGCCGGCAAGTATGTCTAGCTCTTCGGAGCCAGATTTTCTCGGCGAGTGTTCAACGTCGCCGTTGAGTGTCCCGTCCCGGTGCGGAAAGGAAAACGGTGGCCGCGGGGCGTCCGGCCGTCTCCTGTTCGACGAACGGCTCGTCGGCCTCGGCGAGTTCCGGTTCGTGTATCCGCTGGTGCAATCCGTCAGCCTTCTCCTGCATCTGTTGCAGCGTGAGCTGGCCACGCTCACCGGCGAGGTCCACTTCCACGCGGCAGAACCGGTCACACGAGTACTCGACGACGAACATCGCCTGCGAGCCGGTGGTCATTCCATGTCCTCGACGACGCGATGAAGGCACGCGTCGCCACATTCGAAAAGGCTCTGCATGTCCCAATCGTAGCCGTGGAGGGCGTCGCCGGGCAGACGTACCCGGCCGAACGGCGCTCGTCGCACCCGTGCCGCCGGAGCGGCCCCGCTTCAGCGCGACCTGACCGGCCGGGCCACGCCGCCGGCATCAGCACGCCCGGGCCGGCCGCTCCACCAGGAAGATCGTTTTGCGACGGGCAAAGAGGGGTATCTGGGCTGTTCACGGTATTGCTGTGCGCGAGGAGGAAAGATGCCGAGAGTGCGGATTGAGCCCGATCCGGACCGCTATCCACCGCTCGACCCCGGCGCGCCCATACCCGACGACCCGGGAGAGCTGGAGCCGGACACCCCGGATCCGCTGCCACCGGCGCCCGTCGAGCCCGTACCGGAAACCGAGCCCGAGCCCGACGAACCGGCCCGGCCGGACGGTGTGCCCGAGCCGGCCTAGAAGCGGCCGATCGGGGGCGTGGCCCAGGCCACGCCCCCGCATTCTGCCCCTCAGGGCGCCCTGATCGGCACCACGTCCGGAGCGCCCAACCGAGCCGCGTCGGCGGTCTCGTCGTCGGGCTGTTCCTGGGAGGCTCGCTCCGCCTCCACGCGGAGCCGGTAGTTCTCGACCTCGCGTTCGGTCTGTTCCGAGGTCCAGCCGAGCACGCCGGCCATGAGCCGGGCGGCGATCGGCGCCGCGGCGACGCCGCGGTCGAAGGTCTCGATCGAGATTCGCGTACGCCGGGTCAGCACGTCCTCGAGGTGGCGCGCCCCCTCGTGGCTCGCGGCGTACAGGAGTTCGGCGCAGAGATAGTCCTCCGCGCCGTCGACCGGAGCACCCAGCGACGGGTCCTGTTCGACCAGGTCGAGCACCTCGTCGACCAGGGAGCCGTAGCGGCCGAGCAGATGCTCGACCCGGGCCACGTGCAGACCCGATGAGGCGGCCAGCAACCGGCGGCGGTTCCACAGCGCCGGGTACCCGTCGGCGCCGACCAGCGGAACGTCGTGGGTGCACGACGGTGGCACCGACCGCCCGAGACCGTGCACGCAGGCGTCCACCGCGTCCTTCGCCATGACCCGGTAGGTCGTGTATTTCCCGCCGGCCACCACGACCAGGCCGGGAACCGGGCTGCCGACCGTGTGCTCCCGCGAGAGCTGCGACGTCGACTCGGACTCGCCGGAGAGCAGGGGGCGCAGGCCGGCGTAGACGCCCTGCACGTCGGTGCGGCTCAGCGGGGTGGTCAGCACCGAGTTGACGTGGTCGAGCAGGTAGTCGATGTCGGTCGAGGAGGCCGCCGGATGCGCCTTGTCGAGCGCCCAGTCGGTGTCGGTGGTCCCGATGATCCAGTGCCGCCCCCAGGGGATGACGAAGAGCACGCTTTTTTCGGTACGCAGGATCAGCCCGGTCTTCGACTGGATCCGATCCCGCGGCACGACCAGGTGGATGCCCTTGGACGCGCGTACGTGGAACTGCCCGCGCTCTCCGACGAGCGCCTGGGTGTCGTCGGTCCAGACCCCGGTTGCGTTGATCACCTGCTGGGCGCGCACCTCGAACGTGCGATCGTGCTCGAGGTCGTGGACGCGTACGCCCGTGACCCGCTCTCCCTCCCGGAGAAAGCCGACCACCTCGGCCCGCGAAGCGACGTGGGCGCCGTAGGTGGCCGCGGTGCGAGCGAGGAACATCGTGTGCCGCGCGTCGTCGACCTGCGCGTCGTAGTACTGCAGGGCGCCGACCAGCGAGTCCTTCCTGAGGGCCGGGCACTCGCGCAGCGCGCCCCGCAGGGTGAGGTTGCGATGCCGGGGCAGGCCGCCGCCGAGAGCCATCGTGTCGTAGAGCGTGACCCCGGTGCCGGCGTAGAGCCGCTCCCAGGCGCGGTGCTGGAGCGGGTAGAGGAACCGCACCGGCCGGACCAGGTGCGGCGCCAGGCGGGTCAGGAGCAGTCCCCGTTCCCGCAGCGCCTCCCGGACCAGCGCGAAGTCGAGCATCTCGAGGTATCGCAGGCCGCCGTGGATGAGTTTGCTGGAGCGGCTCGACGTGCCCGAGGCGAAGTCGCGTGCCTCGACCAGGCCGACGGACAGGCCGCGGGTGGCGGCGTCGAGCGCACTGCCCGAGCCGACCACACCGCCGCCCACCACCAGCACGTCGAGCTCGGCGCCGGCCAGTGCGGCCAGTGCCGATTCCCGATAGTCCGGTGACAGATCCGTCATGTCAGTCCACGTCCACCCAATCGAGGGTCCGTTGCACGGCTTTCTTCCAGCGCCCGTACCCCTCCTCGCGTTGTTCATTCGTCCAGGTCGGCTGCCAGCGCTGGCTCTCGTTCCAGTTCTCCCGCAGCTCGTCGGTCGACTTCCAGAAGCCGACCGCCAGACCGGCGGCGTAGGCCGCCCCGAGGGCGGTGGTCTCGGCAACCACCGGACGGCTGACGGGTACGCCGACGATGTCGGCCTGGATCTGCATGCACAGGTTGTTGGCCGTGATGCCGCCGTCCACCTTGAGCACGTCGAGGGCGACCCCGGAGTCCTGCGCCATCGCGTCGACCACGTCGCGGCTCTGGTAGCAGATCGATTCGAGGGTGGCCCGCGCGATGTGCGCGTCGGTGTTGAAGCGGGACAGGCCGACGATCGCGCCCCGGGCGTCGGAACGCCAGTAGGGCGCGAACAGCCCGGAGAAGGCCGGCACGAAGTAGACGCCGCCGTTGTCCGGCACCCGCGCGGCGAGTGACTCGCTCTCGGCCGCCGCGTTGATGATGTGCAGCTGGTCGCGCAGCCACTGCACGGCCGAGCCGGTGACCGCGATCGAGCCTTCGAGGGCGTAGACCGGGGCCGCGTCGCCGAACTTGTAGCAGACGGTCGTGAGCAGCCCGTTCTCCGAGCGGACCAGTTCGGTGCCGGTGTTCAGCAGCATGAAGTTGCCGGTGCCGTACGTGTTCTTGGCCTCGCCGGGGGCGAAGCAGACCTGGCCGCACATGGCCGCCTGCTGGTCGCCGAGGTCGCCGGTGAGAGCGACCTCGCCGCCGAGTGTGCCCGGCCAGCGGACGACGCCGTACGTGTTGGGGTCGGACGACGGCCGGATCTCCGGCAGCATCGATCGCGGGATGTTGAAGAACCCGAGCAGTTCGTCGTCCCAGTCGAGGGTCTCGAGGTTCATCAGCATGGTGCGGCTGGCGTTGGTGACGTCGGTGATGTGGTGGCCGCCGTCGACGCCGCCGGTCATGTTCCAGATCAGCCACGCGTCGGTGTTGCCGAAGATGGCGTGGCCGCGTTCGGCCGCCTCGCGGACCCCGTCGACGTTCTCGAGGATCCACTGGATCTTGCCGCCGGAGAAGTAGGTCGCCGGGGGGAGACCGGCCTTGCGCCGGATCACGTCGCCGCGGCCGTCCCGGTCGAGGGCCGAGGCGATCCGGTCGGTACGCGTGTCCTGCCAGACGATCGCGTTGTAGTAGGGCCGGCCGGTGTGGCGGTCCCACACCACCGCGGTCTCGCGCTGGTTGGTGATGCCCAGCGCGGCCAGGTCACTCGCGCGCAGGTTCGCCTTCTGCATCGCCGTGCTGATCACGGTCTGGGTCCGGTCCCAGATCTCGGCCGGGTTGTGCTCGACCCAGCCCGCCTGGGGCAGGATCTGCTCGTGCTCGAGCTGGTGGCGGGCCACCTCGTTGCCGCCGTGATCGAAGATCATGAAGCGGGTGCTGGTCGTACCCTGGTCGACTGCGCCGACGAAGTCAGCCACGAGTTGCCTCCAAGTTTTCCCTCGGTGTCGGAATCTCGCCCGGCTCCTGCGGGGCCGAGGACGGCAGGAACCGCCCGATCAGAACCTGGTAGAGCCCGCCGCCGACGACGCCGCCGATGATGGGACCGACGATCGGTATCCAGAAATAGAGATAGCCGGTCTGATCTCGGAACGCACCGCCGTAGCCCGTGAAGAATTCCGCGAGCCGGGGCCCGAAGTCGCGGGCCGGGTTGATCGCGTAGCCGGCGTCGGTGCCCCACGCCATGCCGATCCCGACCACGAGCAGGCCGATGACGACCGGGGCGAGGTTGGCGCCGGGCGACGTGTTGGCCGCGTCGGTGATCGCCAGGATCAGGAAGAGCAGGATCGCGGTGCCGATGATCTGGTCGCGGAAGGCGCCCCAGTGGCCGACCGGCAGGGTCCCGTTGCCGGGCAGCGTGGAGAAGACGCCCTGCGTCTTGATGGTGAGCCCGGGGTCGACCTTGTGCAGGACCTCGGTGTAGTTCCAGCGCACCAGGAGGGCGGCGACGAACGCGCCGAGCGTCTGGGCGGCCGCGTACGGGGCGACCTTGCGCCACTCGAAGCCTTTGAAGACCGCGAGGGCGATGGTCACCGCCGGGTTGAGGTGGGCGCCGCTGACGCGGGCGGCCACGTAGACGCCGAGCGTCACGCCGAGGCCCCACGCCCAGGCGATGCTGTCGTGGTCACCGATGCCGCCGCCGACTACCTGCGCGACGACACCGACACCGAAGAGGATGAGGATCATGGTCCCGGCGAACTCGGCGGCAAGCTCGCCGAGCATTCCCGGGATCTTGAGTCGTTCTGCCATGTGCCCTCCTTGCTTGATGCGACCGACGCTAGGTAGCGAGATGGCCACGAACAATGAACGGCGTTCGGCATTGTCGAACATCGTGCGCTGGACGCCGTCATCTGGCGGCATAGAGTCCTTAACATGCCCGGAACGGTGCAGTCGATCGAGCGTGCCGCTGCGGTCCTGCGCCTGCTGGCCGGAGGCCCGGGTCGGCTGTCGCTCGGCGAGATTGCCCGATCGCTCGATCTCGCCAAGGGAACCGCTCACGGCATACTGGCCACACTGCGAGAAGTCGGGTTCGTCGAGCAGGATCGGGCGTCCGGCCACTACCAACTCGGGGCGGCCCTGCTGCGCCTCGGCACCAGCTACCTCGACATCAACGAACTGCGGTCCCGCTCCATCAACTGGGCCGACCCGCTGGCAGCGCGCAGCGGCGAGGCCGTACGCATCGGCACCGTCCTCGACGGTCAGGTGCTGGTCGTGCATCACGTGTTCCGACCTGACGACACGTTTCAAACCCTCGACGTCGGCACCCTGCTTCCGCTGCACGCGACAGCGATGGGCAAGGTCCTGCTGGCTTATCGCGCGACCGGGGTCGCCCCGCCGCACGAGCTCGACCAGTTCACCCGCCGCACGATCGTCACGTCCCGCGCCCTGCTCGCCGAACTCGCCCACGTCCGGGAGACCGGCTGGGGCGCCGAGATCGAGGAACGCACGCCGGGGGAGGCCGCCCTGGCCGCGCCGATCCGCGCGCACGGTGGCCTGGTGGTCGGCGCGATCGGCATCTCCGGTCTCGTCGAACGCGTCTGCGACAGCCACTACCAACCGCGTCCACGCCTCGTCGCCTACGTCCGGGACGCCGCCCGCGCGATCTCCCGGGATCTCGGAGCCGCCCGGCGCTGACCCCCTGGGGGGAACAACATGACCGAAAGCTACGTCGTCGCCATCGATCAGGGCACGACCTCGACGCGGTGCATCGTGTTCGACCGGCGCGGTCAGCTGGTCTCGGTGGCGCAGCAGGAGCACAAGCAGCACTACCCGAAGCCGGGCTGGGTCGAGCACGACGCGGCGGAGATCTGGCGCAACGTCGAACGGCTGGCCCCGGAGGCGCTGCACCAGGCCGGGATCGACACCGCCCAGGTGGCCGCGGTCGGCATCGCCAACCAGCGCGAGACGACGGTCCTGTGGGACCGGGTCACCGGTCAGCCGATCGGTCACGCCATCGTCTGGCAGGACATCCGGACCGACGGGCTGGTCAATCACCTCATCGATGCGCCGGGCGCCGACAAGGTGCAGCATCAGTCGGCGTTACCGCTGGCGACGTACTTCTCGGGACCGCGTGTCCGCTGGATGCTCGACCACACGCCGGGGTTGCGCGAGCGCGCGGAGCGCGGCGAGGTCCTGTTCGGCACGATGGAGACCTGGCTGATCTGGAACCTGACCGGCGGCCTGCACGTCACCGACGTGACCAACGCGAGCCGCACCATGCTGCTCGACGTGCACACGCTCGACTGGTCGCCCGACGCGCTGGAGTTCTTCGGCATCCCGCGGGCGATGCTGCCCGAGGTGCGGCCGTCGATCGGGGTGTTCGGCACGGCCGTGTCGGCCTTCCCGGGCGTACGCATCGGGGCGGCGCTCGGCGACCAGCAGGCCGCGCTGTTCGGGCAGACCTGCTTCACCCCGGGCGAGGCCAAGTGCACGTACGGCACCGGCAGCTTTCTGCTGCTCAACACCGGTTCCGAACTGGTCCGTTCGACGCACGGGCTGCTGTCGACGGTCGCCTATCAGATCGCCGGGGAGCCGGCCGCCTACGCGCTCGAGGGGTCGATCGCGATCACCGGCTCGCTCGTGCAGTGGTTCCGCGACCAGCTGGAGCTGATCGCCAGCGCACCCGAGATCGAGACCCTGGCGCGGAGCGTGTCCGACAACGGCGGCTGCTACATCGTGCCCGCGTTCTCCGGCCTCTACGCCCCCTACTGGCGGTCCGAGGCTCGCGGCGTGATCGTCGGTCTGACGTCATATGTCACGAAAGGTCACTTGGCCAGAGCGGTGCTCGAAGCGACGGGATGGCAGACCCGCGAAGTGGTCGACGCGATGAACGCCGACTCCGGACTCGACCTGACCACGCTCCGGGTGGACGGCGGGATGACCGCCGACAACCTGCTCATGCAGTTCATCGCCGACGTGCTCGACGTGCCGGTGGTGCGGCCCCTGGCGGCGGAGACGGTGTCGCTCGGCGCGGCCTACGCGGCCGGGCTCGCGGTCGGCTATTGGCCCGACCTCGAGGGGCTGCGGCAGAACTGGCATCGGGCCGCACAGTGGGTGCCCAAGATGGATCCGGCGATCCGGTCCCGGGAGTACGACAACTGGCAGCGCGCGGTCCGCCGGACCTTCGACTGGGCCACTCCGCAATAGGACTTTTCTTTCCCCGGACCTCGCGGCCTGGCCCAGGTCACGTGGCACCGCGTCGCCGTGGGTGTGAGGATGGGCGGATGCCCGTGCCGATGGAGGCCGTCCGACGGTTGCTCGACCTGCGCCACCGCGGCCGGGTCGAAGACCTGCCCGCGGTGCTGACCGACGCGGCCCCGCTGCTCGGCGCCTCGGCGGCGACCGTGCTGCTGATCGACTACGGGCAGGTGTCGCTCTGCCCGCTCCGCGGCAGCGACCTCTCCGTGTCGCGACCGGTGCCGGTCGACGACACCCCGGCCGGCCAGGCGTTCCGCACCGTCCACGAGGTGTGGGACGACGGCCGGTTCTTCGTGCCGCTGCTGCACGGCGCCGAGCGGCTCGGCGTACTCGATCTGGAAATGAAGGCCCGGCCCGAGCCGGAGGACCGCGAAGACCTGCAGGTGATCGCCGCCCTGCTCGCCGAGCTGATCGCCAGCCGCCGCTTCTACGGCGACGCGGTCGAGCACACCCGCCGGAGGCTGCCGATGCAGCTGGCGGCCGAGATCATCTGGAACCAGCTACCGCCGCTGACTTTCGCCGTCGACGGCACGCTCGTGACCGCGGTCCTCGAGCCCTGCTACGACGTGGGCGGCGACGCGTTCGACTACGCGGCCAACGGCGACCTGCTGCACGTGGCACTCTTCGACACGGTCGGGCACGGGATCAGCGCGAGCGGCCTGACCACGCTGACGCTGAACACGTACCGCAACGCGCGCCGATGCGGGCTGTCGCTGGTCGACACGTACCGCTCGATCGACAAGTGGATCGCCGACCGCTACCGGGGCAGCTTCGTCACCGCGATCCTGGCCGAACTGGACACTCGCACCGGGATCTATCGGCGGGTCAACGCCGGGCACCCGCCCGAGCTCTTCCTGCGCGATGGGCAACCGCTGGATCCGCCACCCGCCCCGAACGCGCTCCCGCTCGGCCTGGGCGGCATGCTCAACCGGCTGCCCCGGGAGGCCTCGCTGCAGCTCGAGCCGGGGGACACGCTGGTGCTCTACACCGACGGCATCACCGAGGCGCGCAACGGTGACGGTGTCCTGTTCGGCCGGGAGCGCCTGACCGACTTCATGCTCGCTGACCTGCAGCGGGCCACGTCGGCGCCGGAGATGATGCGGCACCTGGTGCAGGCCATCATCTCGTACGAGGACGGCGAGCTCCGCGACGACGCCACCGCAGCCATGCTGCGGTGGCATCACTAGCTCTTTCTGTACGGCGGCTGTCGTCGCCGGCTGTCGTCGCCGGCTGTCGTCGCTTTGCGGCCCGGACCAGCGCTGGCTGCTGCCGCCGGGGTGCGCTGCTTTGCGGCCCGGACCAGCGCTGGCCCCTGCCGCCGGGGTGCGCTGCCTTTACGGCAGGGACCAGCGCTGGCTGCTGCCGCCGGTGCACGCCGCGGCTACGGTGGTCGCGCCCGACTCGCCCGGGTCGGTGAGGCAGAGGCCGCTCGACGGGTTGACCAGCGAGCCGTTCGGCCCGGCCCGCCACTGGCCGCCGTTCCCGGCGCTGCCGCAGCCGTCGCTGCGCACGCTGCCGTCGCCGGACGTGACCGCGCAGCGGCTCGCCACCTGCAGCGTGCCGTCGGTGGCCAGGGTGAACTGCTGCGAGGTGCCACCGCTGCAGGACACCGTCTGGATCGGGCTGCCGTCGATGCCGAGCAGGCCACCGAGCGCGAGGCAGCGGCCGCTCGCCGCGCTGATCCGGCCGGTCCGGTCGCCGGCCGGGGGAGGCGCGAGCGTCGGCTTCTGGGCGGCCGGCGCGCCCGACTGCTTGGCGGTCGGGGTGGCGGCGCTCGATGCGCTCGGCGACGGGCTGGGGCTACTGCTGCTGCGGCTCGCCGAGACGGACGGCTTGGCCGAGCTCGGCTCGGCGCCGGCGGTCGGGATGGCCGGGTTCACCGCGGGCAGGGAGGCGCTGGGGCCGCGCCGGGCGTCGTGCGAGTTGGCGCCCCGCACGAAGTAGGCCACGATCCCGAGCGCGACCGCCACGCCGATGACCAGCACGAGCAGCCTCAGCGCCCAGTGCATCGGGTAGCTCCTCGGCTCCGGCGGCGGAGGCACGACAATGGCCGGCTGAATGGCGGTCGGCTGCTCCGCCGCGGGCAGCTCGGCGTCCGCGGGCCAGGTCTCCTCCGCTTCGGCCGCCGGCGGTTCCGCGGCGTCGTCGGAGACGGTGTTGACGTACGGGCGGACCAGGACGGGGTCGATCCGCTCCGTGACGTCGTCGGGCCTGTCTGTCATTTCTCCCCGCCTGGGTCATTCGTCCCGGCCTATTGATAGACCGACGCCAAAGGCAAGGTAGGTTACGTTACGCGAAGTTCGTTCGGCCAGAGGGAGCCCGATCTTCCGTCCTGACCCCGTTTTGCCGAGGGTCGTTTGTCCGGGGCCGCACCCCCCGCCAGGAGCGCGACCCCGGCCCCCTGTCAGCGCCCAGTTTCGTGGCGCAGGGCTGAGAGGCGGCTGGCCCGCACCATGGTGCGGCGCGGGCCGACCACCCGGCCGTCGGCGGAAAGTTCGATGCCGGCGACCTCGTACCACGTCTCGCCGTCCTGCTGAACCGGCGAGGCCCAGTCGACCCGCTCGACGGTCATCCGCAACGAGCCCTCGCCGAACCGGTAGTCCGCCTCGGCGAAGGTCCAGACCGGCCTGCTCCGTGTGCCGTCGTTCACCTGCGTGACTCCTCGCACTGATCGCCCCTTTCGGGATCTTGCGCACCGGACATCCGCCTCGTCCGCAGGTATCACGATCGTCCCTTGCTCACGCATTGGCAAGGGCATCTGCACGTGCATATGCACAACGGCAGCGAACCCTGCCCGAACGGCCGATGCCGTCCGTCACCCGTTCCGACCAGCGCCTACTGATGAACGCCGATGGATCTTCGGGCTGCCCGGTATCGGCTGTCCCTGTCTCGCCGGCCGCTCCCTGAGAAAGGATCAACCACGAGTACAGCGAACGGAGATCGACATGACGGACACCCGCAAGGCCCCCGGCGGCACCGGCCACCTCGGCGACCGGCCCGTGGCGAGGATCGGCTTCGGTGCCATGCAGCTGGTCGAGCGGCTCGACGGCCGGCCGCCCATCGCCGAGGACATCGCGCTCGCGGTGCTGCGCGACGCCGCCGCCTACGGCGTCGACCACATCGACACGGCCGAGTTCTACGGCGAGGGGACCGCCAATCAGCGCATCCGCGCCGCGCTCTTCCCGTACGCCGAAGGCCTCACTGTGGTCACCAAGGTCGGCGCCGAGCGGGCCGGCAAGACCCTCGTCGCCGCGCAGCGCCCCGAACAGTTGCGGGCCCAGGTCGAAGCCAACCTGACCACCCTCGGCACCGACCACCTGGCCGCCGTGAACCTGCGCCGAGCCGACGCCCCGCCCGGCCTCGTCGCCGAGGGCGACCAACAAGTCGACCTGGACGCTCAGCTGGCCGAACTGGTCGCCCTGCGCGACGCGGGCAAGATCGGTGGCATCGGGCTCTCCGCCGTCACCGCCGACCAGCTACGGCAGGCCCTGCCGGCCGGCATCGTCGGCGTGCAGAACCTCTACAGCCTCCTCGACCGCTCGGCCGAAGACGGGCTCGACGTGTGCCGCGAACAGGCCATCGCCTGGGTGCCGTTCTTCCCGCTCGGCTCGTCCCACCCTCGCATCCGCAAGGCCACCGAACATCCCGCGGTGATCGCGACCGCCGACCGCCTGGGGGCGACGCCGGCCCAGGTCGCGCTGGCCTGGCTGCTGGACCACTACGACAACACGCTGCTCATCCCGGGTACCTCCGACCCGGCCCACCTGGCCGAGAACGTCGGCGCGGGCAACGTCCGCCTGGACGCCGAGGCGCGGGCCGCTCTCGACGAGGCATCGACAACCGGCTGAGCCAACCGCAACCGTCCACGTCAATGAGCCAAGTCGTCTTGACTTCGTCAACATGTCAACGTTGACGCGGTCGGCGTCAACATTGACGGAATCAACATGTCAACATGGGCCGGGCCGAGCTGGGCCGGTGTGGCGGTGGTTATCCGCTTGCCGAGTTGGTCGTGGCTGGGACGCCGGACCTGCACTCGACGGTCATCGTGACGCGGGCCTTGCCGTGCTTGAAGACGGCCGCGGGGGACGCGCCGGGCGCCGTGTCGAGCGTCAAGACCTTGAACGGCTCGGTGGGGTCGGCGGACAGGATCTGAGCGGTGGCCGGGGCCGGGCAGGTTGCCTGGACTGAGCCGCCCGACGAGGTCAGCTGACGCACGGTCGGGGTCGCGCCGGGTTCGGGGGAGGCGGTCGAGGCCTTGGTCGTCGGGTGCGCGGTTGGGCTGGGAGAGCCCGCGCCCGCCACCGCGGGCGCCGACGGCCGGGTGCGCGGTGTGGCTTCCGAGCCGGTCGCGCCCGCCGGGTGGGGTGACGACGCTGGTGAAGCGGACTCGGCGGCCGGCCCGGAGCTGGGAGCTGTCGGCCGGAGTACGGCCGGGGCGACGGCGGCCGGGGAGTTGCCCGAGCTGCCGTCGGGCCAGAACAGCCAGGCGGCCAGAACCACAACGGCCACGGTTGCGGCGGTTGCGGCCCAGCGGCGTACGGGGAAGGGCCGACGGATCGCCGGCGCCGCATCGGCGGACGGGCGGTCCTCGAAGGACCGATCTGAACCGGCCGGCATAGCGGGTCCGCCGGGCGAGGCTGCGGACGGCTGGTTGCCCGCGCGAGATTGCGCCGCATTAGCGGGTCCGCCGGGCGAGGCTGCGGACGGCTGGTTGCCCGCGTGAGGTCGCGCCGCCGCAGCGGGAGCGCCGGGCGCGGCCGTCGCCGCCGGTGCGGCGCGGAGGGATTCCGGCGCCGCGGGAGGGCCGCCGAGTGAAGCTGCCGGCGGCGTTGAGCCGGTCGGGGCCGCCGCCGGTGGAAAGACGAAGGGCGACCGCGGACCGTCGAGGGAAGGGTCGGGGATGGCGACCCTGACTCGGGCGCCGTGGGCCAGCACGGCCGCCACCTCGCGGGCCGACGGGCGCAGCGTCGGGTCTTTGGCCAGGCAGCGGTTGCAGAGGCTGACCACGTAGTCGGGCACGCCGGGGGTCGGGCCCAGGGGGATGGGATCCACATAGATGTGGGCCGTCAGCATCTGGGTCGTGGTCTCGCTGGTCCACGGCAGACAGCCGGCCAGCAGCTGGTAGAGCAGGATGGCCAGCGCATAGACGTCCGACGCGGGCTCCACCACGTCGGAGATCAGGCGCTCCGGGGCCAGGTAGGCCGGGGTGCCCAGCACCTCGAAGTCCTCGTCGGTGCGGCCCGGGGCGACCGCCGCCGCGATGCCGAAGTCGACGACCTTGGCGCCGGTCGGGGCGAGCATGACGTTGGCCGGCTTCACGTCCCGGTGGACGATGCCCTCGCTGTGTGCGGCCGCCAGCGCGGCCGCGACCTCCGCGCAGACGCGCATCGCGAAGGACGGGGGCAGGTTGGTGCGGGAGGCCCGGTCGAGCAGGGTGTCGCCGCGGATCAGCTCCATGACCACGAACGGGACGACGCCGTCCGCCGAGGCGGTCTCGCCGTAGTCGTGAACCTGGGCGATGTTGGGGTGGGAGAGCGAGGCCGCCGCGCGGGCCTCGTGGCGGATCAGCTCGCGCGACTCCGGATCGTCGACGTGCCGGCCGGCCAGCACTTTGACCGCGACCTCCCGCCCGAGGACCTCGTCGCGGGCCTCCCAGACCACGGCCATGCCGCCGGAGCCGATCGGTCGGGTGAGGCGGTATCGACCACCAAGCACGGCTCCATTCATCCCCCGCAGTCTGCCGAAACTGGCGCTCATCCGCATCCCCGCAGGTCAATAGGCGCTTACAGGGCATTGCCGGAACGGACGGCATACTGGACGGAACAGTGCCGGAAAGCGGAGGATGCGATGGCGCAGGTCGATCCGTACAGCGTGGCGGGACCGATTCGGGAGATCGAGGTTCCGGGCGGGCCTCGGGCCTGGTTGATCACCCGGTACGAGGAGGCCCGGCAGGCGCTCAACGACCCGCGACTGTCCAAGACCGCCCCCGGCCTGCGCGTCGGACCGATCGGGGCGGACACCCGGGCGGCGACGTTCCGGCACATGCTGGCCACCGACCCGCCGGACCACACGCGGCTGCGGCGGCTGGTGTCGGCCGCGTTCACCGCCCGGCGGATCGAGGCGCTGCGGCCGCGCATCCAGCAGATCAGCGACGACCTGCTCGACTCGCTCAAGGGCGAGGAGCGGACCGACCTGATCGATTCGTACGCGTTCCCGCTGCCCATTCAGGTCATCTGCGAGCTGCTCGGGCTGCCCGACGAGGACCGGGACACGTTCCGCTCGTGGACCAACGTGATCGTCGGCGGACCGGCCTACGGGGACCGGCTTCCGGGTGCGATGCGCGATCTGGTCGCGTACACCCGCGAGCTGCTCGCGGAACGCCGGGAGCGACCCGGTGATGATCTTCTCAGTGGTCTGATCTCGGCTCGCGACGATCAGGACCGGCTCTCCGAGGACGAGCTGACCTCGATGGTGTTCCTGTTGCTGATCGCCGGGCACGAGACCACGGTCAACCTGATCGGTAACGGCGCGATGCTGCTGCTCGCCGACCGGTCCCGGTGGGAGCGGCTCGGCGCCGACCGGAGCCTGCTGCCGGCGGCGATCGAGGAGTTCCTGCGCTACGAGGGGCCGGTCGCCTACGCGACCTCGCGCTTCACCACCGAGCCGATGGAGATCGGCGGGCAGGACCTGCCGGCCGGGGTTCCGGTGATCGTCGGGCTGGCCGGAGCCAACCGGGACTCCGCGCGCTTCGACGACGCCGGCGACTTCGACCTGAGCCGCGAGCAGAACCCGCATCTCGGCTTCGGGCACGGCATCCACTACTGCCTGGGCGCGCCGCTGGCCCGCCTCGAGGCGCAGATCGCCTTCACCGGCCTGCTCGACCGCTTCCCGCGGATGCGCCTAGACGGCACGGTCGACGAACTGCGGTGGCGGCCGGGCATGCTGCTCCGAGGCCTCTTCCACCTGCCGGTCACCCTGTGAAAGAAGGCGGCGGGCCGTCGGGCCCGCCGCCTTCTTCCGTACGCCGGATCAGCGGTTGTTGTTGTGGTGGTGATGGGTGGTGCCACCCTTGGCGGTGTTGCCGCCACCGTTGCCCGCGCTGGCACTCGGAGAAGCGCTGGCACTGGAAGAAGCGCTGGCACTGGAAGAAGCGCTGGCCTGCCCGCCGCCGGCCTGCGTAGGCGTCATCGTGGCGATGAACGCACCCACGTTGTTGCCGTTGCCGACGCCGCCGAGGGTGTTGAACGCGTTCTTCGACAGCTCGACACAGACCGAGTTGGCGTCGACGCCGCCGTTGTCGGCCGCCTTGACGTTGTTGACCTTGGCGACCTTGGCCACCTTCTGCGAGTCCGACTCGGTGGCCGGGGCGCTGGCGGTCGGCTTCGCGGCCGGCTTGGTGCTGTGACCGCGGCGCGGCGGCTTGTGGTGGTTCTTCTTACCGCCGCCGGCCGGAGCGCTGGCCGTCGCCGTGGCGGTCGGGTCGGCCGAAGCGCTCCCGGTCGGCTGCGCCGTGCCCGAGTCGGTCGGCTGTGCCGTGGCCGAGTCGGTCGGCGCGGGGGCGGCCGTCGTGGGGGCCGTCGTAGGGGCCGTCGTGGGGGCGGCCGCCGTGATCGGCGCGCTGACCGTCACGTCCACGGTCCGGCCGGCGCTGGTCAGGTGCAGCGCGGTGCCGACCGCGAAGTGGTCGGACAGGGCGGAGTTGGCGTCCACGGCCGCCTTCGCGTCGGCGAGCACGATGCAGGTCACCGAGTCGCTCGAGCTGCCCTGAGTGGCGGCCAGGCTGATGCCGGTGCCGGCCGCGAGCACAGCCACGGTGCCCGAGATGAGGATGACCTTCCCCGACACTCGCCGCCGCCCACCTGCGGCTGCCGGCCTTTTGTACCTTTTACGCACGGTGCCAGGTCCCTTCCTCGGGGAACTTCATTGGTGGAGTGGGTTCCACGCCCGCAATTACGGAGTCCCCGGGTGGGCCGTTCAACAGTTAAAGAATATTTATGGAAGCGCGTCGCCCCAGGTCAGGCCGTCCTTGATCGTTATAGGTATTGACCTGCTCATTTCGATATCGGTCTTTTCAGCAACCGCGGAAAACTGTCACCGCGGGGCGCCGGTGCTCTGCCGGACGCGGAGCTCGAACGGCGCATAGCCCTCGTGCGCGACGGCGTCCGCGCCGCCGGCGATCCGGCGCTCGAGGAAGTCGAGCGCGAGCCGGGCGATCTCGGCCTTGTCCGGGGTGATCGTGCTCAGCGACGGGGTGTGGAACTCGGTGTCCTCGATCCCGTCGAAGCCGATCAGCGCGACGTCCTGGGGGACTCGCAGGCCGCGCTCGTGCAGCGCCCGCAACGCGCCGATGGCCAGCAGGTCGTTGAAGCAGAAGACCGCGTCGGGCCGCTCGGGCCGGTCGAGCAGGGCGCTCATCGCCGTGTAGCCGTCGGCGCGGTGGTAGCTCTTCGCGGGGACGATCAGCTGAGGATCGTACGGAATCTTGGCTGCCTTCAAGGCGGCCCGGTAGCCGCGCAGGCGCAGCGCCGCGGTGCCGCCCGAGACGTGCGGCTGGCTGCCGATCGCGGCGATCCGGGTGCGCCCGAGCGAGGCCAGGTGCCCCGTCGCGGTGCGGGCTCCGGCCACGTTGTCGATGCTGACGTGGTCGACGGGGGAGTGCGCGAGCCGCTCGCCGAGCAGCACCAGCGGGGTACGGTCGCGGCGGCCCTCGATCTCCTTGGCGGTCAGCGCGAGCGGGCTGACGATCAGCCCGTCGACCAGGTGCGACTTGATGCCGTCGAGGACCAGCCGCTCGCTTTCCCGGGCGCCCTGGGTCTCGTCGATCAGCACGGTCCAGCCGTGGCCCTTGGCGTGCTGCACGAACTGGGCGGCCAGCTCGGCGAAGTAGGGCGAGCTGATCTCGGGGACGGCCAGCGCCACGATGCCGGTGCGGCCGCCGCGCAGCAGCCGGGCCGAGAGGTTGGGCCGGTAGTCGAGCTCGTCGAGCGCCGCCTGGACCTTGGCCCGGGTCTTGTCGGAGACGAACTGAAATCCGTTGACCACGTTGGACACGGTCTTCACCGAGACACCGGCGCGCAGCGCCACGTCCTTGATGCTGGCGCTCACTCAGGGGCCCCTCTCTGCCGGCCCGAACAGCATAGTCGGCCGTGTTGCCAGCTCTTTACAACGATATACACAACGTTGTAAAACCGAGGGCATCAATGCACCCCCCGGGAGGCACCATGACCGACGCCCGCCTCACTCTGGACCCCGCGTTCCGCCTCGGACCCATCGACCGCCGGCTGTTCGGCTCGTTCGTCGAGCACATGGGCCGCAGCGTCTACACCGGTGTGTTCGAGCCCGGCCACCCGGCGGCCGACGAGCTCGGGCTGCGCACCGACGTGCTC
>DASWRW010000043.1:0-12675 GCA_036402975.1 Candidatus Elarobacter sp.
TCGGCGGGGTCGGGATCAACCTCGCGATCCAGGACGCGGTCGCCGCTGCGAACGTTCTGGCCGAACCGCTGCGCGCGCGAACCGTCACGCTGAAGCACTTGGCCGCCGTCGAGAAGCGCCGGACCTTTCCGATTCGCGTCACCCAAGCGATGCAGGTGTTCGTCCAAAACCGCATCTTCGGCCGCGTGCTCGGCGACGCGCGGACGCTCGCACTGCCCTGGCCGGTGCGGCTGCTCCAGTGGTTCCCCGCGCTGCGCGGGCTACCGGCGCGGTTCGTCGGCGTCGGCGTGCGCCCCGAGCACGTGCGGACGCCGGAGCTGCCCGCCGCCGAACCGATCGCTCCGGGCGGCTAAGGCGCGATCCGCGCGACCGGCGCGATGCCGAGATCGGCGGCGAGCTTGTCGAGATCGTCGATGACGGGTCCGATCAGCGGGATGCCGTGGCGGCGCGACGCGATCTCGTTCTCGTGCTCGATCTCGCCCGCGACGTAGACGCGCGACTCCCCCGGCGCCGGCGCGCTCTGCTTGAAGGCGCGCAGCTCGCGGTCCAGCTCCTGCTTGAACTGCGTCACGTCGCGCAGCGCGTCGATGCGAATCGCGCCGAAGAAATGCGAGGTGATTCCGGACGGCGCGTCGGGGCTTTCGCGGAACGTCAGCGACGGTCCGAACCAGCCGGCGGCGAGCACGCCGGTGAGCAGCTCCGCGAGCACGCCCAAGCCGTACCCTTTGTGGCCGCCGTTTTCGGTGCCGAAACCGCCGAGCGGGAGCAGCGCGCCGGTGTGCCGCGCGGTCGGGTCGTTCGTCGGCCGCCCGTGCTCGTCGACCGCCCAGCCCGGTTTGAGCGGAAGCGCCTTGCGCTCGTACACCTCGAGCTTGCCGTACGTCACCGTCGTCGTGGCGAAGTCCAGGACGAACGCCGGCTCCTGATTCGCCGGAATCGCGAACGCGAACGGATTCGTACCCTGCATCTTCGTCGCGCCGAAGGTGGGAACGGCGAGGTGCGCGGAGTCGGTCGAGCAGATGCCGATCATGTCGTGCTCGAGCGCCATCATCGCGTAGTACCCGGCGATCCCGTAGTGGTTGGAGTTGCGCACGGCGGCGAACGCGATCCCGCTGCGGCGCGCTTTCTCGATCGTGCGGCTCATCGCGAGATGCGAAGCGGGATGGCCGAGCCCGTTGCCGGCGTCGAGCAGCAGCGACGTCTCGCGCTCGCGCACCACCTCGTAGCGCGGGCGCGCCGCGATGCGGCCGTTGCGGATGCGGTCGACGTAGAACCAGCGCAGCCGCGCGACGCCGTGCGACTCGATCCCGCGCCGGTCGGCCGCGACCAGCACGTCGCCGGCGATGCGCGCTTGCGGCTCGTCGACGCCGACGCTGATCAGCGCGCGCTCGACGAATCCGCGCAGGTCGTCCTCGCGCACGCGAGCCGTCTCAGTCAACGGTGAACCTCTCGAGCTTCTCGATGCCGAGCCGGCCGGCCATGGCGTCGATGGTCTCCCAGACCTTCGGATCGATCGGCACCCCTTCGCGCCGGTAGCGCTCGGTGTTCTCGCGCTCGGGCTCGCCCGGCGTGATGACGCGATCCGCACCGGGCGCCGGGGCGCTCGCCTCGAACGTGCGCAGCTCGCGCGCGACGTCGTGCTGAAACGCGTCGCCGTCGCGCAGCGCGTCGATGCGAAACGCGCCGAAGAAGTGGCCCACCGTGCCGCCGTGCAGCCCCCGCTCGTCGAGCCGCAGCTCCGTGCCGAACATCCCGCCCGACAGCACGCCGCACAGGATCTCGACCAGCGCGCCGAGCCCGTAGCCCTTGTGTCCGCCGTTCTCCGTGCCGTAGCCGCCGAGCGGAAGCAGCGCGCCTTTCGTCATCGCGACGGCGGGATCGAGCGTTTCGCGCCCGTCGGCGTCGACCGCCCAGCCCGGCTTGAGCGCTTTGCCTTTGCGGTCGCTGACCTCGAGGCGGCCGAAGGTCACGCCGGTCGTCGCCATGTCCAGCACGTACGGCGGGTGGCCGCCGGCCGGGATCGCGACCGAGATGGGGTTCGTCCCTTGGGTCTTCTGACGCCCGAAGGTCGGCACCGCCAGATGCGTCGAGTTCGTCATCGACAGCCCGATCAAGCCGTGCTCGAGCGCCAGCATCGCGTAGTACGCGGCGATGCCGTAGTGGTTGGAGTTGCGCACGGTCGCGAACGCAAGACCGTTCTCGCGCGCCTTCTCGACGATCTTGCGCATCGCGTAGATGCCGGCCGGATGGCCGAGGCCGTTCCCGGCGTCCAGCGCGAACTGCGTCGGCCGGTCGCACAGCGCCGTATATTGCGGCCGCGCTTTCACCACGCCGGCTTCGATGCGGCGGACGTAGAACGTCTCGAGCCGCGCGATGCCGTGTGACTCGACGCCGCGCAGGTCGGCCGCAACGAGCACGTCGGCGACGTCGTTCGCATCCGACTCGCCGACGCCGACGGCGCGCAGCGCCCGCGCGATGAAGTCGTGCTCGTCCGCTTCACGCGCGCGGATGTTGGACGGCGCCTCGCCGATCATGTGGGGTGCAGCCGTTCGACGACCGTGGCGAGGAGCCGGTCCGCCGCGTACTCGTCGTAGCGCGCGCGGTCGTAGCAGAGCGCGAGCCAGCACCGGCCGTCGACGATCGCGCCCGGAGCGAGGATCGCCGGCTCGCCGGGCGCGATCAGCGGAAACGCCAGCAGCGTGCCGGTCGCGCCGACGTTCGTCACGGTCGCAGCCGCGCCGCCGACGTCGGTCGGTTTGAGCCCGTTTCCGCGCGCGCGCTCGGCGAGCTCAGTGATGCGGACCGAGATGTCGTGCGGCGAGGCGTCCCGCGCGTCCGGCACCACCGGGACGACGAGGCCGCCGGGAATCTCGACCGCGACGCCGATGCGGTCGGCTTCGAGCGCCTGCGCGAACGCTTTCACGAAGAAGGCCGTCCACGACGCACCGCGGCGTTCGATACGGCTCAGGTCGACGAGGCGCGCGCACGAGCCTTGCGCGATCGTCGCGCGCGCTTCGGTCATCCGCTCGGCGATGCGGCGGCGCATCGGCGTGAGGCCGCCGTTCGAGCCGGCCGGCGCGGCGATCGGGCGCGAGCCGGCGGGTGGCGTGATCGGGCGTGATACGGCGGTGTGCTCACCGGGCGGGCTCGTATGCGGCGACGACGCGCCCGGCGGTGCTTCGATCGCGCTGCCCTCGTTCGCGAAGCGCGCGAGGACCTGGCCGACCTCGGCGCGCTCGCCCTCCGCGACGACGATCTCGGCCAGCACGCCGTCGCAGGGCGACTCGACGTCGGTGTTCACCTTGTCGGTCTCGACCGCGAAGAGCGGCTCGCCGCGCTTCACGCGGTCGCCCGGGCGCTTGTACCAGGCCGAGACGGTGCCGTCGACGAGCGTGTCGGCGAGCTTCGGAAACTCAACCTGCATCGCACGGCTTCTGATGAACGACCACGGTCATGCTGAGCCTGTCGAAGCATGAGCGCGCAGTCCGGCGTTCACGAGCGTCTCTCACCCTTCGACGAGCTCAGGCTGACCAGAAGCGGCTGCGACGGCTGCCTTGAACGAGGCGAGGAAACGGCCGACGTCGGCTCCGTCGACGGCACGGTGGTCGACCGCGCACGCGACGTATGCACGTCCGTCGCGGACGGCGCCGATGCGGACGGCCGCGGTCTGACCGGGGCGGACGAACGGGATCGCGAGGTCGCTTCCGGCTCGGCCGTAGTCGACGAGCGTGATCGTGCCGCGGCCGCTCGCCGGAGCGGACGGGCCGAGGTCCAGATCGACGACCACGTCGTCGTGCTCGACGATCCCGCTCCAGGCGAAGGTCGCGTTGCAGCGCGGAAAGGCGCGCGCCGCTTCGACCAGCGCGTCGACCGCGAGCCGCGTGTGCTCGTCCGGCAGCGCGACCTCGACGACACTCGACGCCTGCGGAATCCCCGGATCGTACGCCGCTCCCGCGCCGCTCCACCCGCGCGGCCGCGCGCGCGCGACCAGCCGGACGAGCGCCTCACGGATGGTCGCGCGGTTCGGCAGCACGGCGTCTTCGAGGTTGTCGTCGACCGGGATGCCGGGGATGTCGGGCATCGCCACGCGCACCGGCGGCACGTCGAGCACGTCCGCTTCGGCGGCCAGCGCGCACAGCTCGGCGCCGAGTCCCATCGTGATCGTGTCCTCGTGCACGACGCAAAGCCGCCGCGTCTTCGCGAGCGAGGCGACGATCGTCGCGCGGTCGAGCGGCGTGACGGTGCGCAAGTCGATCACCTCGGCGTCGATCCCCTCGCTCGCGAGGGCCTCGGCGGCGGCGAGCGACTCGTGCAGCATCATCCCCCAGGCGATCACCGTCACGTCGCTGCCTTCGCGGGCCACGGCCGCACGGCCGATCGGCACGACGTGGTCGCCTTCGGGGACGTGCCCGCGAATCGCGCGGTACGTGCGCTTGTGCTCGAGCACGAGCACCGGATCGGGATCGCGAATCGCCGCCAGCAGCAGACCCTTCGCATCGGCCGGCGTCGACGGCACGACGACCTTCAGTCCCGGCGCGTGCGCGTAGAACGCTTCGACGCTCTGCGAATGGTAGGGGCCGCCGCGGAAGCCGCCGCCGTACGCGGTGCGCAGCACCATCGGGCACGACCAGTCGCCGCCGGTGCGCCAGCGAATCTTCGCCGCTTCGCCGACCAGATGGTCCATCGAGGCGTGGATGAAGTCGGCGAACTGGATCTCCGCGACCGGCCGCATCCCGCGCATCGCGAGCCCCACCGAGACGCCCGCGATGACCGTCTCCGCCATCGGCATGTCGACGACCCGCTCGGCGCCGAAGCGCTCGAACAAACCGTCGGTCGCGCGGAAGACGCCGCCGAGCTTGCCGACGTCTTCGCCGAGCACGATCACGCGGTCGTCGCGCGCCATCTCCTCCGCCAGCGCTTCGCGAACCGCCTCGATCACGGTGAGGTCACGCATCCGCGTGATCGACCATGGTGTCCGGCCCGCGGTGCCCCGTGCCCGTCGAACGTACACCCCGCCGCAGCGCGACGTCAGGCATACGCGTGCTCCATCACCGTCGACGGCTCACCGAGCGGCTGTGCCTCGGCCCACTCAGCGGCATCCTCGGCCGTCGCGGCATTCTCCGCGTCGACGCGCACGGCGAACTCCTCGCCCACCAGCGCGCGCGCTCGAGCGAGCGGGTCGCGCGCAGCCCGCTGTGCGTCGAGCTCGGCGCGGTCGCGATAGCGCGAGTCGTCGTCGTTCGACGTGTTCGGCATGAACCGCACGCACGCGGCGTCGATCAGCGACGGCCCGTCACCGCGGCGCGCGCGTGCGATCGCCTCGCTCGCCGCGGCGTGCATCGCTTCGACGTCGGTGCCGTCGACCGCGATCCCCGGCATCCCGTAGCCTTCCGCGCGCGCGACGAACGTCTCCGTCGCGTACTGGTCGCTGCGCTTCACCGATTGCGTCCACCCGTTGCGGTGGACGACGAAGACGCACGGCAGCTTGTGGATCGCCGCGACGTTCATCGACTCGTGGACCTCGCCTTTCTGCGCGCCGCCGTCACCGAACGCGATCACCGTGACGCTGCCGTCACCGAGCAGCTTCGAGCCCCAGGCGCAGCCGACGCCGTGGCTGCAGTGGTTCGGCTGCGGTCCCTGCTGCGAGAGGACGTGCAGCGCGCGCGAGCCGAAGTGCGCGTACGGCTGCCGCCCGCGCGCGTTCGGATCCGACGGCCGCGAGAAGAAGCACAGCATCACGTCGCGCGGCGCCATCCCGAGCACCAGCAGTGCGGCGAGGTCGCGGTAATGCGGCGCCAGCCAGTCGACGCCGGGCCGCATCGCCAGCCCGTAGCCGACGCCGATCGCCTCGTGACCGCTGCACGGCACGGCGAAATGCGCGCGGCCCGCCCGCGCGAGCCGCCACATCCGCTCGTCGAGCGCCCGCGCGAGCGAGAGGGCCCGGTAGGCCGGCTCGCGCTCCGCCCGCGTCAGCACGCCGAGATCACGGCCGTCAGCGCACCCACTTGAACTTGCCGTTGTCGATCTGCGTCAGCACGATCGAGAACACCGAGAGACCGTTGTGGTCGCCGCCCGACATGCGGAACGTTCCGGTCACGCCGGTGTAGTCGGTGTGCTCGAGCGCGTCGCGCACCTTCGCGCCTTCGACGCTCTTGGCGCGCTGGATCGCCTGCTTGAGCACGTAGACGCTGTCGTAGCCGAAGCCGCCGAAGATGCTGACCGGCGCGTCCTTCGGGTAGCCTTTCACGAACGAGTCGATGTAGTGGTCGGTCAGCTTCTTCTGCGGGTCGTTCGGCGCCATCTGGTCGGCGACGTTGATCTTCGTGCTGGCGATGAAGCCGCCGTTGAGCGCCGCGCCGGCCTGCTGCGGGAACACGCCCGTCGCCGCGCCGTCGGAGTAGTAGATCGGCAGGCTCATCCCGAGCTCGCGGTAGCCTTTGATGATCACGGCCGCCGACGGCAGGGTCGTCCAGCACACGATCGCCTGTGCCGCGGAAGCCTTGATGTGGGTGAGCTGCGTCGTCGCGTCGCTGGCGCGCGCGTTGATCGCCTCGGCGTCGACGACCTCGAAGCCGAAGTTCCGGCCGGCGTCCTTGAAGTGCGAAAGGCCCGTCTTGCCGTAGTCGTCGTCGCGGTAGATCACGGCGACCTTCGTCTGGTTCTTCTTCCGCATGTAGACTTGCATCGATTGCGCGACGTGGAAGTCCGTGATCGGCATCTTGAAGACCCAGCGCCGCTCGCTCACCGGCTGGATGACCTGCGCGCTCGACGCCAGCGAGATCAGCGGAACCTGCGCGCCCTGCGTCAGCGGGATCATCGCCAGCGAGGTCTGCGTGAGCGACGAGCCGATGATCGCGACCGGATGCTGGTCGAGCAGCTTGCGCACGTCGTTCACGGCCGTCGTCGGGTTCGACTCGTCGTCGAGGATCGTGGCCTGCAGCGGATGGCCGTTCACCCCGCCGGCTTTGTTGATCTCGTCGACGGCCATCTGGATGCTGTCGGCTTCCGGCCGCCCGAGCGTCGAGCCGGGGCCGCTTTCCGAGACGACCGCGCCGACCAGGTACGGCTCGCCGGCGGCGCCGACCGTGCGCGGCGCCGAAGCGGAGACGATGAGGAACGCTGCGAGCGCAACCGCGCCGAGGCGAACGACGAACCGGGTCATGGGTGCTCCTTTCGTGGGACTGGTGACGTTGGCGGACCACCGCGAACTCTCCGTCCGCGTCTCACCCGGAAGTCTCCAAATAGACGTTGCGCGCCGAGCTCGCCAGCTCTTCCGACGTCTCGGTGCCGACGATGCGGCCGCGCTGCATGAGGTACGCGCGGCCGCAGATGCGCGCGGCCAGGCGCAAGTTCTGCTCCACCAGCACGATCGTCACGGCGCGTTCGGAGAGCCGCGCGAGCGCGCCGAAGATCTCGGCCCGAACCTTCGGCGCGAGGCCCAGACTCGGCTCGTCGAGGAGCAGCAGCTCCGGCTTCGCCATGAGCGCGCGCCCGACCGCGACCATCTGCTGCTCGCCGCCCGACAGCGACCCGGCGATCGCGTCGCGATACCGCACCAGCGCGGGAAACAGGCCGAACACGTCGTCGAGATCGGCGTCGAGCTCGGCGCGCTTGGCGCGGCGCGCGTACGCGCCCATCACGAGGTTCTCGCGCACGGTGAGCGGCGCGAAGATGCCGCGCCGCTCGGGGACCAGCGCCACGCCGCGGCTGGCGAGCCTCTCCGGCGGCGCGCCGGTCACGTCGGTGCCGCCGATGCGCACGCGCCCCGACTTCGGCGGCACGAGGCCGGTGATCGAGCCGACCAGCGTCGACTTCCCCGCACCGTTCGGTCCGACGATCGCGACGGTCTCGCCGCGCCGCACGCTGAGGCTCACGTCCCACAGCACCTGCACGCGGCCGCGAATCGTCGAGACGTTCTCCACCTCGAGCATAGGCTCGGCGTCGGCGCGCGCGTTCATTCGAGCTCGTCACCGATGTAGGCGTCGATCACCACCGGATCGCGGGCGACGTCGTGCGGCGTGCCTTCCGCGATCTTCCGGCCGTGGTCGAGCACGACGACCCGGTCCGCGACGGCGAGCAGCTCGCCCACGGCGTGCTCGACGAGCAGCACCGCCACGCCGGCGTCGCGCGCCGCGCGAATCGACGTCAGCACGGCCTGGATCTCGTCCGGATTCAAGCCCGACAGCGGCTCGTCGAGCAGCAGCACCGCGGGCGCGACGGCGAGCGCGCGCGCCATCTCGAGCAGCCGTTCCTCACCGAACGCGAGCGACTCCGTCGCGCGGCCGGCCATCGCGCCGATCCCCGCCGCGGCGAGGATCGCATCGGCTCGCTCGCGCAGCGCCGCTTCTTCACGCCGCCGGCCGCGCGTACCGAGCCCGCACGCGGCGAGCTCGCGCCACGGCGCCGGCGGATAGGTGCCGCCGAACGCCCGCGCGGTCAGCGCGACCTCGATGCTCTCACGCACGGTGAGGCCCCAGAACATCACCGGCGTCTGAAAGGTGCGCGTCACGCCGAGCGCCGCGACGTCCTCCACACCGCGTCCGGTGAGCCGCGCGCCGCCCAGCGAAACGCTGCCCGTCGTCGGCTTCTGCACGCCGCTGATGACGTTGAAGAGCGTCGTCTTGCCGGCGCCGTTCGGCCCCATCACGCCGAGCACTTCGCCGGTGTTCGCGGTGAACGTGACGTCGTCGACCGCGACGACGCCGCCGAAGCGCATCGTCACGCCGTCGACCTGCAGCGTCGTCGCGACGGGCTTCACCGCCGCCGCCGTCATGCGCGCCGCACCGCGCGGCCCAGCAGTCCTTGCGGCCGCAGCACGAGCACGAGCACTAAAATCAGAAAGCCGACGCCCTGCTCCCAGCCGGTCGAGAGCAGTCCGCCGGCGAGCTTCTCCACGATGCCGAGCGCGAAGCCGCCGACCAGCGCGCCCGGCAAGCTGTCGAGCCCGCCGAGCACCGCCGCGACGAAGCCCGCGAGCCCGAGCGTCAGGCCCATGTCGAACGTCGCGCTGGTGATCGGTGCGATGACGACGCCGCCGAGACCGCCGATCGCCGCCGCCGCGACGAAGCTCCAGAACGCGAAGGTGCGCAGCGGGATCCCGAACGTCGAGGCGATCGGCGGGTTCGCGACCGCGGCCCGCACCGCGGTCCCGACGTACGTGTGCCGGAAGAACAGATACAGCGCGCCGAACACGAGCAAGTCCGTCAGCAGCACCCACATCGCTTGCGGCGGCAGCGCGCCGCCGAACAGCACGACCGCGCTGCCGCCGGAGAACGCCGGCAAGCTGAGCGGATTCGTGCCCCACACGAAGAGCGCGAGCCCGCGCAGCGCGACGTCGAGGCCGAGCGTGATGAAGATCAGCGTCACGCCCGTCGCCGCGCGCGCCGGCCGGATCGCGAGGAGATACGACAGCGCGCCGGTGATCGCCGCCGCGAGCACGGCGATGCCGGCCGCTTCGAGCGCCGGCATCCCGCCGGTCGCGAGCGCCGACGCCGTCATCGCGCCGATCATCGCGAACTCGCCCTGCGCGAAGTTGATGATCCCGGTGACTTGGTAGATCAGCACGAAGCCGGCGGCGATCAGCGCGTAGATCGCACCGACCACCACGCCGGCCAGGATGTACTGCCAGACCTGCGCGATCATCCGCGCGCCTCGCTGAGCCGGCTGGTGATCCCGCGCGGCAACAGGATGAGCATCGCGATCAGGATGACGCCGAGGAAGAACGACTGGAAGTCGCCGCGCGCGCTCGGCAGCACCATCGGCACGGCGATCTGCAGCACTTGGCCGAGCACGACCACGACCGCCGCGCCGATCACCGCGCCCCAGAGGCTGCGGATGCCGCCGATGACCGACATCAGCACGAAGTTCACCGAGAGCAAGAAGCTGAACGTGCTCGGATCGATGTAGCTGAACGACGACGCGTACACCGCGCCCGCGACGCCGGCGTAGACGGCGCTGAGCACGAAGGTCTGCCGCTTCAGCCGCTCCGCGTCGACCCCGAGCGCTTCGGCGCCGAGCTCACCGGCGGAGATCGCGACCAGCGCGCGGCCGAAGCTCGAGCGGACGAGGTTCCCCGCGAACCAGATTCCGAGCGCCAGCAGCGCCCAGGCGAGCACCGCGTACGCGCGCTGGTCGAACGTGAACGAGCCCAGCGCGAAGCCGGGGATGTCCTTGAACCCCGACGACCCGCCGATGTACTCCCACTGGTTGAAGACGACGTTGATCACGATCCCGAGCGCCAGCGTCGCCAGCGCGAGCAGGTTCTCGCGCAAGCGCAGCGCGACGAAGCTGAGCACGTACGCGACGAGCGCGGCGACCAGCGCGCCGGCGATCATCCCGAGCCACGGCGTGACGTGTCCCTTCACCGCGAGCGCGGCCGACGTGTACGCGCCGATCCCGACGAACGCGGCTTGGCCCAGCGACACCTGCCCGGCATAGCCCATGAACAGGTTCAGCCCGATGGTCACCAGGGCGTAGAGCCCGATCTGCGTCAGCAGCCCGGTATAGTACGAGGGAAGAACCCAGACGAGCGCCGCGACGAGCACGAGCACGATCAGGCCGATCCGGCCGTACACGAACGTCCTTTCGGGAAGGGCAAGAGCAAATCGCGGTTTCCGATGCCGAACGTGAACTACCTTTCGGGACCACGCGCGCGCAACGACACCGAGGTTGCACGCGTGAGCGCTACGTCGTGGTCGGGAAGGTGAACTCGGGACCGGAGCGCGTTTCCGGCCAGCGCGCCGTGATCGTTTTCAGGCGGGTGTAGAAGCGGACGCCTTCGGCGCCGTGGATCGCGTGGTCGCCGAACAGCGAGCGCTTCCAGCCGCCGAAGGAGTGGAACGCCATCGGGACCGGGATCGGGACGTTGATCCCGACCATGCCGATCTGCACGCGGTGCGCGAACGTGCGCGCCGTTCCGCCGTCGCGCGTGAACACCGCGACGCCGTTGCCGAAGGGATGCTCGTTGCACAGCCGCAGCGCTTCGTCGACGGTCGGCACGCGCACGATGCCGAGCACCGGCCCGAAGATCTCGTCGTGATAGATGCGCATGTCGGGCGTCACGCGGTCGAAGACGCAGCCGGCGAGGAAGAACCCTTCGCCCCAGCTCTCGTCGCGCGCCGCGCGGCCATCGACGACGAGCTGCGCGCCCTCCTCGACACCGAGATCGACGTACGACCGCACCTTGGCGTGGTGCTCGCCGGTCACGAGCGGCCCCATCTCGACGCCGGCCGCGGTCCCCGGGCCGACGCGCAGCTCGCGCACCCGCTCGCGCAGCCGTTCGACCAGCGCGTCCGCCGTCGCGTCGCCGACCGCGACCGCGACGGAGATCGCCATGCAGCGCTCGCCGGCGGAGCCGAACGCCGCGCCCATCAGCGCGTCGACGGCCTGATCGAGGTCGGCGTCGGGCAGCACGACGAGATGGTTCTTCGCGCCGCCCAGCGCCTGGACGCGCTTGCCGTTCTGCGTTCCGGTGCGGTAGACGTGCTCCGCGATCGGCGTCGAGCCGACGAAGCTGATCGCCGCGACGTCCGGATGCGCCAGCAGCGCGTCGACGGCTTCGCGATCGCCGTTGACCACGTTGAACACGCCGTCCGGCAAACCGGCTTCCTTCAAGAGCCGCGCGACGGCGAGCGCCGGCGACGGGTCCTTCTCGCTCGGCTTCAGGACGAACGTGTTGCCGCACGCGAGCGCGATCGGGAACATCCACATCGGGACCATCGCCGGGAAGTTGAACGGGGTGATGCCGGCCACCACGCCGAGCGGTTCCCGGAAGGAGAACGTGTCGACGTCCGTCGACACCTGGTCCGAGTAGTCGCCCTTGAGCAGGCTCGAGATGCCACAGGCGAACTCCACCACCTCCAGGCCACGCTGCACCTCGCCCATCGCGTCGGAGAGCACCTTGCCGTGCTCGTCTGTGATCAGCTCCGCGATGTCGCTCGCGTGCGCATTCACGAGCTCGCGGAACGCGAACATCACCTTGGTACGCCGGGTCAGGGAGGTCTGGGACCATCCCGCGAAGGCGCCCTTGGCGGCCGCGACGGCAGACTCGACGTCGGCCTGCGAGCCCAGGCAGACCTCTGCCTGCTGCTGTCCGGTGGCGGGGTTGAACACGGGCGCGGTCCGGTCGCTGTTGCCGGCTGTGCTCTTGCCGTCGATCCAGTGCTCGATGGTTCTCAACTCGGGTCTTCTCTCGTCAGGTCGGTCAAGGGACGACGAAGCAGGTGCCGGGGTCCCGCGGGACGTCGCAGCCGACGGATCAGGTTGCCTTCACCACGAGGACCGGCAGGTTCGCCTCGAGGATCACGGTCTGCGCCACGCTGCCCAGCAGTGCCTTCCCGACCGGCGACCGTCTTCTGGCGCCGATCACCAGAAGGTCGGCGTCGAGGGTGCCCACCAGCCGCAGCAGCGCACCCGCCAGGTCGGCATCCGCCGTCGCGAGGTGAAGCCGCCACGGCACCCCGGCTTCGGAGCGCACGACCTTGTCGATCTCGTCGGAGACCCCCAGCCGGTACGCCTCCTCACGGTCGGCGTCGATCGAGTCGACGACGTGGAGGACCGCGAGGTCGGTCCCGCGGAACCTCGCCTCCTGCACGGCCTGCACCAACGCCTGGCGGCTGGTCGGCGAGACCTGATGGGCGACGGCGACAGTCATCGGACCATCCTCCGTGTCATGAG
>DASWRW010000044.1:0-32376 GCA_036402975.1 Candidatus Elarobacter sp.
GATGCGTCGCCGCGGTCCACGCGGCGCATAGGGAGGCGACGTGTCCGAGTTCCGCAGCGGCGTTCACTTCTTGCAGATCCCCGGGCCGACCAACGTGCCGGAGCGGGTGCTGCGCGCGATCGACCGCTCGACGATCGATCACCGCGGCCCCGACTTCGCGAAGCTGGCGCTCGAGACGATCGACCTCCTGAAGCCGGTCTTCCAGACGTCGGGTCCGGTCATCATCTGGCCGGCCTCCGGGAGCGGCGGCTGGGAAGCGGCGCTCGTGAACACGCTCTCCCCGGGCGACAAGGTGCTCATGGCCGAGACCGGCCAGTTCGCGGCGCTGTGGAGCAAGCTCGCGACGCGGATGGGACTCGACGTCGAGGTCATCCCGGGCGACTGGCGGCACGGCGTCGATCCGGACGCCGTCGGCGCGCGGCTCGCCGCCGACAAGGACCACGCGATCAAAGCGGTCGCGGTCGTGCACAACGAGACGTCGACCGGCGTGACCTCGCGCGTCGCCGACGTCCGCCACGCGATCGACCGCGCGAACCATCCCGCGCTGTTCTTCGTCGACACGGTCTCGTCGCTCGCGTCGCTCGACTACCGTCACGACGAGTGGAAGGTCGACGTCACGATCGGCGGCTCGCAGAAGGGGCTGATGGTTCCGCCGGGGCTCTCGTTCAACGCGATCTCACAGAAAGCGATCGCCGCGTCGCGGACCGCGCGCCTGCCGCGTTCATACTGGTCCTGGGACGACATGCTCGAGAGCAATCGCACCGGCTGGTTCCCGTACACGCCGGCGACGAACTTGCTCTACGGCCTGCACGAAGCGCTGACGATGCTCCAGGAAGAGGGGCTGCCGAACGTCTTCGCGCGGCACGCGCGCCTCGGCGAGGCGACGCGGCGCGCGGTGCGCGGCTGGGGGCTCGAGCTCGTCGCGGTCGATCCGCGCGAGTACTCCGACACCGTCACGGCGATCTTCGTCCCCGAGGGCTTCGACGCCGACGCGTTCCGCGCGACGGTCCTCGCGCGCTTCGACATGTCGCTCGGCACCGGCCTCGGGAAGCTCAAGGGACAGGTCTTCCGCATCGGGCACCTCGGTTCGTTCAACGAGCTGATGCTGTGCGGAACGCTGTGCGGCGTGCAGATGGGCCTCGATCTCGCGAAGGTCCCGCACGGCGACGGCGTCTCGCCCGCGCTCGCGTTCATGGCGAACCCGGTCGCCGAGAAGAAGCTGATCGCCGTCTAGAGCTTGTCGCCGATCTTCGGCGGCGAGGGCGATTGCCACGCCGTCCCGTCGGCGAACTCTTCCAGCACCGGAACCGCGACGATCCGGCCGATGGCCACAGGATCGCCCGCGCCGCCCGTATACAGGAACGTGTCGCCGTCGAGCTTCCCTTTGAGCGAGATGCATGCGCCCGAGCCGGCGAAGATCGAGATGTCCTGCGAGAAGGTCCCGCGCGGATGGATCTCCTCGATTCCGGCGACGGTCCCGTTGCGGTCGACCAGCTCGAGATCGATCCGCGCGTGCTTCGCCGGCCGCGCGTCGTGGTTGACGAAGCCGACGCACGTCGAGCGGCTGCGCGCGATGTAGGGAATGCGTCCCGCGTACTCCTGGCTGACCGACTCGTAGGTGAACGCGTCGGTCACGTCGAGCGGCGAGCCGTTCACCTTGGCGGTGCTGAAGAGCGGCGGCCCGGCGGGGACCGCGGGCGCGAAGGGCGCCGGGCTCGGCAGCGCCAGGCGATCGCCCATCTGGGGAACCTGGTCGCTGCGCCACGCGGTGCCGTCGTCGTAGACGATCTCTCGCGCGGAGACGAGGATCGCCGCGACGTCGACGGGCGCCGCCGTCTTCCCCGGCTTGTAGTCGAACGTCGTCGTGAACGGCTTGCGGTTGACGTTCGTCGCGTGACAATTCGCGTTGGGTGTCTCCATCCCGCCGCGGCCGCCGGAGAACGCCGAACGCTTGTCGACGAAGAACTTTCCGCTGGGATAGATGAAATCCACGCCCAGCACCGTCCCGGTCGCGTCGAGGTAGGCGAGGTTCAGCCCCACCTTCGTCGCGGTGCGCGGACCGTGGTTCACGAACGCGACGCAGGCGACGTCGAACATGCTGCCCGACGAGTTGAGCAGGTAGGTGGAGCCGTCGGAGATCGCGATCGCGCTCGGCCGCGTCGGGTCGGCGACGATGACCGGCGGCGCCGCCGACGCGACACCGGGGATCAGCGCCGCGCCGCCGGCCACAGCGAGGATCAGCGCTGCGCGGGCGACCTGGTTCGAGAGCGACATCGTCTTCCTCCGCACCGCGTCGGCGCATCGCGCGAGGCATGAGTTTGGCCCCGCACATTCAATATGCGTTGCTCCGAGTTCTACCGCCGTCGAAAGGGGACCCGTTGCCCCAGACCCCGGAGTGAGCGCTACCGTCACGCCGCCGCGCTCGAGCGCGGCGCGCGAGCCCGTGCTCGCGCGGCGGATCGAGGCCAAGCTCCGGGCGGAGATCGCGGGCGAGGTCTTCTTCGACCGCACGACGCGCGGGCTGTACGCGACCGATGCGTCGATCTATCAGATGATGCCGCTCGGCGTCGTCGTGCCGCGCACCGCCGAGGACGTCGAGGCGGCGCTCGCGATCGCGCGCGAGCACGGCGTCCCGGTCACCGCGCGCGGGGGCGGAACGTCGCAGTGCGGGCAGACGGTGAACAGCGGCCTGATCGTCGACGTCAGCAAGTACCTGCACGCGCTGGTCTCGGTCGACACCGCGGCGCGGCGCGCGCGCGTGCAGCCCGGGATCGTGCTCGACGCGCTCAACCGTGAGCTGAAGCGCCACGGCCTCTTCTTTCCGGTCGATCCGTCGACGGCGAGCCGCGCGACGATCGGCGGGATGACCGCGAACAACAGCTCCGGCGCACGGTCGATTCGCTACGGGATCATGGCCGACAACGTCGCCGGAATCGACGCCGTGCTGGCCGACGGGACGCGCGCGTACTTCGGCGAGGTGACGCCCGCGTCCGGCGGCGCGGCGCCGCCGCGCTATGGCGAGCTCGTCGAGCGCGTGCGCGCGATCGCGTCGCGCGAAGCGGCCGAGATCGACGCGCGGATCCCGAAGGTGCAGCGCCACGTCGGCGGCTACGCGATCCAAACGGTGCGCCCCGGCGCGCCGTTCAACATGGCGAAGCTGCTCGTCGGCTCGGAAGGGACGCTCGCGCTCTTCAGCGCGATCGACCTCGACCTGCAGCCGCTCCCGCGCGCGAAGGCGCTCGGCGTCTGCCATTTTCCGGCGTTCTCGGACGCGATGCGCTCGACCGAGGCGCTGGTCGCGCTCGGGCCGGTCGCCGTCGAGCTGGTCGACCGCACGATGATCGAGCTGTCGCGCGAGATCGCCGCGTTCGCGCCGATCATGGCGAAGTACGTCCGCGGCGAGCCTGGCTCGCTGCTCCTGGTCGAGTTCAGCGGGGACGAGCCGGAGCCGCTCGCGCGCAAGCTCGACGAGCTCGAGGAGACGATGGCGTCGCTCGGCTTCGCGGGGGCCGTGGTGAAGCTCACCGACGCGGCGCAGCAGGGCGAGATGTGGGAAGTGCGCGCCGCCGGGCTCAACATCATGACCTCGATGCGCGGCGATGCGAAGCCGGTTTCGATCATCGAGGACTGCGCCGTCCCCCTGCGGCATCTCGCCGAGTACACCGAGCGCCTGAACGGCATCTTCGCGAAGTACGGAACGAGCGGGACGTTCTACGCGCACGCCTCGGTCGGGTGCCTCCACGTGCGGCCCGTGCTGAACGTCAAGCGCGACGACGACGTCGGCAAGCTGCGCGCGATCGCCGAGGAGGCGTTCGCGCTGGTGCGCGAGTACGGCGGCGCGCACTCCGGCGAGCACGGCGACGGAATCGTGCGCTCGGAGTTCCACGAAGAGATGTTCGGCTCGCGCATCGTCGAGGCGTTCCGCGAGGTGAAGCGGGCGTTCGATCCGGACGGCGTGCTGAACCCCGGGAAGATCGTCGACGCGCCGAAGATGGACGACCGCGAGCTGTTCCGCTACGGTCCGCGCTACGCATCGCTTCCGCTCAAGACCGAGCTCGACTGGTCGGAGTGGGGCGGCTTCACCGGCGCCGTCGAGATGTGCAACAACAACGGTGCGTGCCGCAAGGACACGGGCGGGGCGATGTGCCCGTCGTATCGCGTCACCGGCGACGAGCACCACGTCACGCGCGGGCGCGCGAACGGCCTTCGGCTCGCGCTGACGGGCCAGCTCGGGGCCGACGGGCTGACCTCGCGGGAGCTGTACGACGCGCTCGACCTGTGCGTCTCGTGCAAGGCGTGCCGGCGCGAGTGCCCGACCGGCGTGGACATGGCGCGGATGAAGATCGAGTTCCTCGCGCACTACCGGGCGAAGCACGGCATCCCGCTCGCCGACCGCATCGTCGCCGGGCTGCCGCGCATCGCGCACCGCATGGGTCCGCTGCGCCGGCTCGCGAACCTGCCGCAGCGCATCCCGCTGCTCGCGCAGCTGCTCGAGCGCACCGCCGGCTTCACAGCGAAGCGCTCACTGCCGGCGTGGCATCCGCAGCCGTTTCGGGAGCCGCGTTCGATCGAGGCCGGCTCCGTTTCGATGCGCCCCGCCGCGATCGGCAGCGGGCCGCTTCATTCCGATGTTCCGGACGGCAGCGAGACCGCGCCGAACGGCGAGGTCGTGCTGTTCGTCGATACGTTCAACCGCTGGTTCGAGGCGGACGTCGCACGCGCTGCGGAGCGCGTCCTGCGCGCCGCTGGCTATGCGCCCGTCTTCGCACGCGCCGGGTCGGGCGGGGCACGGCCGCTGTGCTGCGGACGGACCTATCTCAGCGCCGGGCAGCTCGGCCATGCGCGCACCGAGGTCCGGCGGACGATCGCGGCGCTGTTCCCGTATGCCGCGCGCGGCGTGCCGATCGTCGGGCTCGAGCCGTCGTGCCTGCTGACGCTGCGCGACGAGTTCCTCGCGCTCGAGCCGACCGGCGCGGCGCGAACCGTTGCCAAGCAAGCGTTCCTGTTCGAGGAGTTCGTCGCCCGCGAGCTCGACGCGGGACGCTGGGCGCCGCCGCTGCGGCCGCTCGGCAAGGCGGCGGTCGTCCACGGCCACTGCCACCAGAAGGCGTTCGGCGCGATGCCCGCGGTCGTGCGGGCGCTGCGCGCGGTCCCCGGGCTGGAGGCGTCCGTGATCGACTCGTCCTGCTGCGGGATGGCCGGAACGTTCGGCTACGAGGCGGAACACTACGAGGTCTCGATGCGCATGGCGGAGCGCGATCTGCTCCCCGCCGTGCGTGCCGCCGACGCGCACACGCTGGTCGTGGCCGACGGTATGAGCTGCAAGCACCAGATCGCGCACGGCGCTTCGCGCCGCGCGCTGCACGTCGCCGAGGTCTTTGCCGCGGCGCTCACCTCAACTCTCGCTCAGGACCCCTGAACAGACGAAAGGACAGCATGACCACCAGAGGGACGTTCGTTCGCAGCGCGGCCGCGGTCGGAGCCGGCCTCGCCGCCGGGTCGCCGCTCTCGGCGCTCGCGGCGCGCAAGAACCAGATCACCGACGCCGACGTCTCGAAGCTGTACGCGGCGGCGAAGCGAGAAGGCAAGGTCGTGTGGTGGACCGGCCACTACACGCAGGCGGCGGCCGAGAAGATCGCCGCGTCGTTCAAGCAGAAGTATCCCGGGATCGACGTCGAGCTGTTGCGCCAGACCGGGCAAGTGCTGTTCCAGCGCCTGACGCAAGACCTCAAGTCGAACGTGCACCAAGTCGACGTCTTCGCCTCGACCGACGAAGCGCACATGACGATCCTCAAGAAGCAGAACGCGCTGGCGCAGTTCGTGCCCTTCGACATCGACAAGATCCCCAAGGAGTACCAGCACCTCGACCCCGACGACACCTACCAGCTGGGCGACATCGCGCTGATGCTGATCAACTACAACCCGAAGAAGATCCCCGCGCCGCGCAAGTGGAACGACTTGCTCGACGGCCGCATGAAGGATCTGCTGACCGTCGGGCATCCGGGGTTCAGCGGCTACGTCGGCAACTGGGTCGTCGCGATGACGGACAAGTACGGCTGGGACAACTACTTCAAGCCGTTCGCGAAGAACAACCCCAAGATCGGCCGCTCGGTGTTCGACGCGACGACCGACATCGTCTCGGGCGAGCGCGTCCTCGGACCGGGCGCCGACAGCCTCGCGCTCGAGCGCAAGGCGGGCGGCAACCCGATCAACGTCTCGTTCCCGGAGGACGACACGATTCTGGTCACCGCGCCGGTGACGGTCATGAAGGAAGCGCCGCACCCGAACGCCGCGCGCCTGTTCATGAACTACTACTACTCGAAAGAATATTCGACCACCGCGGCGACGACGTACAACCTCCCGCTGCGGCTCGACGTCCCGTCGCCGACCGGGGTGCGGGTCGACCGGATGCGGACGTATCACGTGAAGATCGACCGGCTGCTGACCGGCATCCCCGAGGCGATCGCCAAGTGGCGCGAGACGTTCAACGTCTGAGATGACCACGACCACGGCACCGGGCCGTATCGAGCGGGCGGGATCGTTCGATCCCGGCCCGATCTTTTTCATCGGCGCGGTCGTCGTGCTGGCGATTCTGGTCATCGTCCCGCTCGGGTGGCTGATGCTCATCAGCCTGCAGACGCCCGAGACCGGCACGATCACCGCCGGCAACTACGTCGAGGCGTTCACCAAGTCGATCTACCTGCGGCCGATCATCAACTCGCTGATCCTGGCGGTCTCGGTCGCGACGATCGCGGCGCTGCTCGGCACGCCGCTGGCGTGGCTGATCTCGCGCACCGACATGCCCGGGCGCAAGCCGCTGCGCGCGCTGATCACCGCGGCGTTCGTGACGCCGTCGTTCCTGGGCGCCGAAGCGTGGATTCTGCTCGCCGCGCCCAACAGCGGCTGGGTGAACCGCGCGATCGCATCGTTCACGCACGCGGACCACGGGCCGCTCAACATCTTCTCCCTCGGCGGCGCGATCTTCGTGATGGCGCTGTACAACGTGCCGTACACGTTCACGTTCGTCGCCAGCGGCCTGGAGCTGCTGCCGGTCGAGCTGGAGGACGCCTCGTCGACGCTGGGCGGGTCGGCGTGGCGCACGATGCGCTCGATCACGCTGCCGCTGGTGATGCCCGCGATCATCGCGGGCTTCATCATGTCGTTCCTGGAGGCGATCGCGGAGTTCGGGACGCCGGCGTTCCTGCTGATCCCGGCGCGGGCGCAGGTCGTGACGACGCAGCTCTACCTGTTCTTCCAGTTCCCGGTGCGGACGGAGCTTGCCGCGGCGTACGCGATGCCGCTGCTCGCGCTGACGCTGCTGCTGCTGATGGTGCAGCGCCGCATCCTGGGCCGCCGCAAGTACACGATGGTCGGCGGGAAGGGCGGCCGGCGGCGGCTGGTCGCGCTCGGCGCGTGGCGCTGGCCGCTGCTCGGGTTCGCGCTGCTGGTGCCGCTCTGCTCGGTGGTGCTGCCGTATCTGGCGCTGCTCGCGACGTCGGTATCGCGCATCTGGAGCGTGGGGCCTGTGCCGGGAAATCTGACGCTGTACTGGTACCGCTGGGCGATCATCGAGAACCCGGAGACGCGGCGCGCGATCGGGCACAGCCTGGAGTACGGCGCGATCGCGGCGACGGTGGCGACGGTCATCGCGCTGCTGATCGCGTACACCGGGAACCGCAAGCTGTTCCCCGGCGCGCAGGCGCTGGGGATCGTGTGCATGGCGCCGTTCGTCGTGCCCGGGATCGTGCTGGCGATCGGCATCTACGCGGCGTACTCGCATCCCCCGCTGCTGCTGTACGGCACCGCGGCGATTCTGATCATCGCGTTCACCACGCGCTTCCTGCCCATCGCGTACTCGAACCTGAACACGATGGTCGCCGCGATCAACACCGACCTGGAGAACGCCGCCCGCACGCTCGGCGCGACCCGCATTAGAACGCTGCGCACGATCACCGCGCCGCTGCTGCGGCGCGGGCTGCTGGCGAGCTGGCTGCTGGTGTTCATCCCCGCGATCCGCGAGCTGAGCTCGGCGATCTTCCTGTTCACGCCGCGCACGGCGACGATGACGACGCAGATCTTCGACTTCAGCGACGCCGGCAACTACGAGGGCGTCGCGACGCTGGCGATCCTGATCCTGGCGATCACGCTGGTGATCGTCTCGGTCGCGTACCGCTTCCTCGGCAAAGACTTCATGGAGACGAAGAGCACCTGACATGGCACGCATCGACATCGCCGGGCTGACGAAATCGTACGCGGGCCGCCACGCCGCGCGCGCGGTCGACGCGATCGACCTCGCGATCACCGACGGCGAGGTGATGGCGCTGGTCGGCCCCTCCGGCTGCGGCAAGACGACCACGCTGCAGCTCCTGGCCGGCTTCCTGAAGCCCGACGCCGGGACCATCACGGTCGGTGAGCGCGTCGTCTCGTCGCCGAAGCACGTCGTGCCGCCCGAGAAGCGGCGCATGTCGCTGATCTTCCAGAGCTACGCGGTGTGGCCGCACATGACGGTCTTCGAGAACGTCGCCTACGGTCTGCACGTGATGAAGCTGTCGCGCTCGGAGATCGAGGACCGCACGACCAAGGTGCTCCAGACGGTTCGGATGACGGACCTCGCGCAGCGGTATCCCTCGGAGCTTTCCGGCGGCCAGCAGCAGCGCGTCGCGCTCGCCCGCGCGGTCGTGGTGAACCCCGAGACGCTGCTGCTCGACGAGCCGCTCTCGAACCTCGACGCGAACCTGCGCGAGGAGATGCGCTTCGAGATCCGCCGCATCCACGACACGACCGGCATCACGATGGTCTACGTCACCCACGACCAGACCGAAGCGATGGTCGCCGCCGACCGCATCGCACTGATGCGCGCCGGCAAGATCGCGCAGGTCGGCACCGCGCACGACATCTACGAGAAGCCCGCGACCGCGTTCGTCGCGACGTTCGTCGGCGGAACGAATACGCTTCCCGTGACGCTGGTGGAGCCGCACGTCGTGGAGTTCGGCGGAGCGAAGCTCAAAGTCCGCGACGACTTCGACCCAGCCGCGCGCGGCCCGGTGACGCTGTGCATTCGCCCGCATGAGATCGGCTTCGCCGAATGGACCGGCGACGACGGTCTCGGCTACCGCGAGAACGGCACGAACCGCCTGGCCGGGACCGTGCTGCGCCAGACGTATCTGGGCGACGCGCGCGACTATCTGATCGACCTGGGCGGAACGCAGATTCGCGTCGCGGCGCCCCCGACCGTCGACCGCACCGTCGGCAGCACCGTGCACCTTGACGTCCCCGTGGAGGCCTGCCGGATCGTCCCCGGAGACTGATCTCCAAACATTGCCGGTCGCTCGGGACGGATCGTCGGCGAAATTACTGGGGGGGTGTCGGCGCGAGAATATCGCTCCCCACTTCGAGCGGCGAGAACCACTAGAGCCTACCCATCCCGTCGAACGTGGCACGAGCACCAGGAAATGCCGCCGCTGCGCGACGCCGGAAGGAACGCCGCTCATCCCTTTGAGTTTCTACATGTTAACTCTAATCCGTGGGGCGCTGACGTTCCCGCAGAGCAGTGGCTTGCGCCGCTTCCCGATCCGACCTATGCATGCGTCCGCAGGCGAACGTAGGCTCGACGACGTTTTAAAGCCGTCGGTATTCGGTTCAAACTTGACAGGCTCTGCCGATGCCTGGTAAACCACTAGCCCCAGGGAAATTCTAGTCGGGCCGCCTCGCTACGTCCGACCCTCTGAAGTCTACCGACCGAACGGCCCATCGCCTGCAATGCTTGGGACCGCTCGGTCGGAAAGGAGTCACATCATCCATGCATCGCCTGCCGAACAACAATACCGAATCCGAAAGATTTGTTCGAGAGTCGACCCATTTTCAAATCCCGGTTGGAACATCGTTCTTCGCGTCGCCAAGCCATACGCTCGCCGACCTGGTACGGGCCGCTACCACAGCTTTCGATGGCGGTGCCCTTGCGGCTGCCGTCGCCTGGGCGTCCGAAGAAGGCGCCCATATCATGTGGGACATTCTGAATCCCAACGTTAGGATCGAACAACTTCTTGTCGGTGTTGCACGCGGCGGCACAGATCGTAATGCTCTATTCGCGGCCCGCTGCATCGCCGATAGCGCACTCGTTTACCTGGACGGTCGCGTTTCCGGTCCGATCGCACACTTCAAGACCTATCGGTTCAGAGCGAAGGGCGGGCAACGGCTGGCGATCGTTACCTCCGCGAACCTAACACGCGGCGGACTTCTCGATAACGAGGAGACAGCGACAACGATTTACGACGATGGAACAGGGACGCCCGATGTGCGCAAGGCGCTCGATGATGTTGACGCCTGGCTCCTAAATCGGGTAGGCAGTCAGTTCTCCCAGACGATTACGGACGATCTGATCCAGGCCCTCGTTGAGCAACGCATCGTTCCCGCGGCACCCCATTTCGACCGTCGCCATAGAAGCACGGACGATCCCCGAGCAACTGTCTCGGGACCGCGGCGCCCCTACACGTTTCGCCACGCGACATCTCCGATTGTGATTCCGCCCTATGACGGTCCCGAACTCGGAGTTTCTGCCTTCAACGCGCCGCCGCTCTCGCCAATTCCCCCGGAATCTGCGCGAAGGTGGCGGAAGTTCGTTCGCTACTACGGTCTTTCAGAATCAAACCGTACCCGTACCTTCCGCGGAACTCATGAGTTCAATTTCGCGATGTCGGAACCGCCCGATCAAGAGTTTTGGCGCTACCCGTCTGAATTCGCACTAAACGAATCAGGAATGTCGCGGGAACGTCCTATCTCGGCTCGCTTTAGCGTCGGTGCAAGGTCGGAAGTCGTCTCAACGGGACGTGTGTATCAGCGCCTGCGCGATACAGGCTCCGGTGAGCTGAGCGTTACGGAAGCTCGTCTACGTCCGCTGACAGCGCGCGCAATGCGAAACATTTACGCGGCAGCCAACATTACCCCCGATACGCTGCTTGTCGTTGAGCCGGGAACCGACGTCGACTATGAGATCCACGCTGTCCTACCGAGCGATGCGGATTTTCTCATGTTGGCCCCTCCGCAGGGTCTCCGGCAAGCTTACTACTCTTGATGTCCGCTGCGCTCGTGCGATCAGGCGAATCGTGTGCTCCATCTTATTCGGTCGCTGGAACCCTCGCGCGAACGACCGCGAACGACCGTCGAGTGGCGTAGAGTCTAACACCGCCATGTCGAATCCGAGCGACTCGGCTGCTGTTCTCGTCAACGCCGCAGCGTCAACTCGGGCTCCAGCAATCTGGCTATCGCCGATAATGACAACCGCGTATCCGCTGGGCCGAAGCACGCGCCGGAACTCGCGCAGAACCGCCGTATAGTCCGTCCGCCACTTGTCCAACCCGACGCGAAGCGAGCTGTATTCGTGACGAGAACCGATTTCTGCATTCTGCACCGCCTTGAAGTCAAAACCTAAAATATTCATGCGCTGCTTGTGGTACAGATAATAGTCCATTGAGTTGCAGTAAGGCGGACTGGTTACAATACGGTCGACGGTCGCATCACCGAGCGGGGCCCCCGCGCGTACGTTTACGCACTCGAGCCGCGCCGCGGATTGAAAAGGCTCGCGTGACCTTAGTAAGTCCAGCGTCGTCGCACAGCTCTCACGGAATCTTTCGAACGTCTCTCCAGAAACAATTTCTTTATCGACGGCGACATAGCGCGTCTCGCTCTCTTGGCGGCTGACTCGATTCACAATGCGGGAGAGCGACAGCATAAGCCATAGCCGAACGTCTCTCCGTCGCTGCGACCGAATCCAGGCGACGATCATCGCGAGCTCGCTCAGCACGCATTTGTCAAACCAATGATGACGACCGTCAAAAGCGAAGACGACCGGACGAACGTCTGAGAGTCGCGAATCGCTCATGTCCGTGACGAGGGACTCGGCGATCCTGAAGAACGTCGGCATTACAGCCATAAGCTTGAAGCGACTAACAAGTGCCGCTATCGGGTTCGCGTCGAAGCCAATCACTTTCGGCCAGCCACGCACGGCAGCCTCGTAAAGCGTTGTGCCGCTCCCGCAGAAAGGATCGAGCAGCACTTCGCCGTCGGGCTCAAGAAACTTAGCCACGGACCAGCCTGGGAACTTGCACGGATAAGGATGAGCCGCGTGAATTGCTCGCTCTTCTACACGAATCATTCGGGACGCCGTAGCACTACGAGAAAGCTGCTGTTCTGATTAGTGTAGAATTTGGAGGGATAGCCGAGCAGCACGAGCGACCGTTGTTCGTTTTGGTCCCAGACGACCAGATCGTGCCACTTCCAGCCAGCCAGCTCGCCACGGTGCGCGAGATCGGAGTGCATCGGCACATATGGACGTTCCGGTGGTAAGCGGTGGTCTTTGACGACCCACACAGCGTACCCGCCTGGCTTCGTCGCATGGAACAGACTACGCAACAACTTCTCGCATGCGTCCAAGAACAAGTCATATTCCAAGTTCCCAAGGTCGCGTGGGTCCGAGGAGTAAATGCGGACGCGCGAATTGTTATCGAGGACAAGCTTCGAAGTCTTATGCGTCTTCTGGCGGTCGGCAACCGAACGTCCGATAAAATTTGCGTACGGCGGAGATGTGACAGTAAGCTGGACGCCGTGAACGCCATGCACGTGCTCCATACAATCGCCGGCAATAACCTGAGGCATGAAATTTTCATCCTGGGGTTGCTCCGCAATCCAATCCACCGCAATCCGGGCGAATTCGGGGTTCAACTCGATTCCAACCGAACGCCGGCGGGCGGCCATAGATGCAATGCATGAACTGCCAACACCGAGAAACGGATCCAGTACGAGGTCGCCCTCGCGGGAATAGAGTCGGATGATTCGGTCCGCAAGCTTCACCGGGTAAACGGCGCCATGCTTGAGGTGGCGCTCCTGGCGCGGGGAAGACAGATCGTTCCAGACGTTTCGGCTGAGCAACGTCCACTCGCGGGCGCTGAGGCCGTTGAACGTCCGTGCTCGCTGATATTCCGCATCACGTTTCAGGTCGCGATCAATCATAGTCTTCCATCCCATGATAGCATCCGCAAACAGCGAATGTCCAGTGGCAAAAGAACGCCAGTCATCTTTCAGTGCAATCGATGCGCGATCGCATGAGTAGCCCTCAATGTGCAGTATCAGTATGCGCGGGCACTATGCCATACGCTCGGCACTCTGGCGAGTAGTGGGAGACCCCGAACCCTAAGGCTCGCCCGTCAAGACAGAGCGGCGCGCTGGCGTGGGCGACTTGTCGTGCGGTGCTGCGTCTAGGGTCTCGCCTGGCGGCGCGACCTGTTTCCGCGGGGGTAAGGTTGCCGGGTCGGCCACCGGCCACGCATCTAAGAGAAGCGCGGTGGTCAGATCAGGGGCAATCCGGTACCGCGCAATGATTCAAAGCCCAGCCCACGAGTGCGGCGAAGCCGGCGGCACCGGCGACGAACCCGCCGAGCATGAACCCGATGAAAACGAGGCTCGCCTTCCAAGGCGGCAGTGCCGTGTACCGCCATCGCGCATTTGCAAGCAGATACGCGACCGTTGCCAGGAGCATTCCTGCGAGAACGAAGACCGCATCAAGGCGCTGCAGCACCATCGAGCACTGCGCCTTTAATCTACGCCGGCTACGTGTAACCGCGCGTTCGCGTAGTCGACCTTCGTGAGCGCGCGGCGCTGCGCGTAGGTGTCGCCGCCGGCGGCGCGGACTTCTTCTTGGGCTGCGGCGAGGTCGGCACGGGCTTGGGCGATGTCGATCTCGTCGGGCTCGAGAGCCGCGTCGGCGAGGATCGTCACCTTGCCCGGCAGCGCCTGCATGAAGCCTTCGCTGAGCGCGAGCTCGAGGCGGCGTGTCGCACCGCCGCTCGCGTCGCGGACATTTGCCCGCAGGACGCCGGGGCGCAGCGCGGTCAGGAACGGCGCGTGCGAGGGCAGGATGCCGACTTCGCCTTCGGTGCCGACGGCGATGACGAGCTCCGCCTCGCCGTCGAACTTCACCGACAGCGGCGTGATCAGCTGGAACGGAATCGCGTTAGCCATCATGCGCGGCCTTCGTTCACGCGATCAGCCGTTCCAGCCCATGCCGCGGGCGGCTTCGCGCACTTCGTCGATGCCGCCGACGTAGAGGAACGCCTGTTCCGGGATGTCGTCGCACTTGCCGTCGAGGATCTCCTTGAACGACGCGACGGTCTCTTCGATCTTCACGTACTTGCCCGAACGGCCCGTGAACTGCTCGGCGACGAAGAACGGCTGCGAGAAGAGACGCTGCATGCGGCGCGCGCGCCCGACCGAGACCTTGTCCTCGTCCGAGAGCTCCTCGACGCCGAGGATCGCGATGATGTCCTGCAAGTCGCGGTAGCGCTGCAGCGTCTCCTGGACGCCGCGCGCGACCTGGTAGTGCTCGTCGCCGACGATCGCCGGATCGAGGATGCGCGACGACGACGCCAGCGGGTCGACCGCCGGGTAGATGCCGAGCTCCGAGATCGGCCGCGACAGCGCGGTCGTCGCGTCGAGATGCGCGAACGTCGTCGCGACGGCGGGGTCGGTGTAGTCGTCCGCCGGAACGTACACGGCCTGCACCGAGGTGATCGAACCGTTCTTGGTCGTCGTGATGCGCTCTTCGATCTGACCCATCTCGGTCGCAAGTGACGGCTGGTAGCCGACCGCGGACGGCATGCGGCCGAGCAGCGCGGAGACCTCCGAGCCGGCCTGCATGAAGCGGAAGATGTTGTCCATGAACAGCAGCACGTCGGAGCCGAGCTCGTCGCGGAAGTACTCCGCCATCGTCACGCCCGTCTGCGCGATGCGGAAGCGCACGCCCGGCGGCTCGTCCATCTGGCCGAAGACGAGCGTCGTCTGCGCGATGACGCCCGACTCTTTCATCTCCATCCAGAGGTCGTTGCCTTCGCGCGTGCGCTCGCCGACGCCGGTGAACACCGAGAAGCCCTTGTGCACGGCGGCGATGTTGCGGATCAGCTCCTGAATCAGCACCGTCTTGCCGACGCCGGCGCCGCCGAAGAGGCCGACTTTGCCGCCGCGCGTGTACGGGGCCATCAGGTCGACGACCTTGATCCCGGTCTCGAAGATCTTCGGCGTCGGATCTTGCTGCGCGAACGTCGGCGCGTCGCGGTGGATCGGCCACATCGCCGACGCCTTCACCGGTTCGTCCGAGTCGATCGCCTTGCCGAGCACGTTGAAGATGCGGCCCAGCGTCCCTTCGCCGACCGGAACCTGGATCGAGTCGCCGCTGTTCGCTACGACCGCGCCGCGCACGAGCCCGTCGGTCGAGCCCATCCCCAGGCAGCGCACCTGGTTGTTGCCGAGCTCGCCCTGCACTTCGAGGACGAGATCGCGCTCGGCCATCGCGGTGCCTTCGAGCTTCACGCCGGCGGCGAGATGCGCGCCGGAGCCGTTCGAGCCCGCGCTCGAGCCGCCGCCGATGTGCACGCTCAGCGCGTCGTTGATCCGCGGCAGCGACTCGGCCGGAAACTCGACGTCGACGACGTTGCCGAGGACTTGGACGACCTTGCCGGTCGCGAGGGTGGTGGGGGTGGCGGTGGCGGTCACGATGTGTTCCTTCTTGATGGTTACCGGTGCGGCTCGGCCCGAAGGACCGAACGCGAAGGGTTGAGCCGAAGGCTCAACCCGCGAGGGCTTCGGCGCCGCCGACGATCTCCAAGATCTCCTTGGTGATCGCCGCTTGACGCGCTTTGTTCATCTCGATCGTGTTCTGGTCGATCAGCTTCTTCGCGTTGTCCGTCGCGTTGTTCATCGCGACGAGCTGTGCGGCGTAGAACGACGCGTTCGTCTCGAGCATCGCCGAGTACAGCGTGAACTCGAGGTACTTCGGCAGCAGCCGCCCGAGCACGAACTCCGGCGACGGCTCGAACTCGACCGCGCCGCCGCGCGGCGCCTCGGACGCGGTCTCGCCCGCGGTGATCGGCAGGATCTGCCGCACCTCGGGGCGCTGCGTCATCATGTTCACGAGCTTCGGCGAGATGAGCGTCAGCGAGCCGATCCGGCCTTCGGTGAAGTCGGCGGTCACGCGGTTCGCCAGCTCGACGGCGTTCGAGAACATGTCGCCCTGCGCGAGCGGCCAGAACTGCAGCGTCTCGCCGGTCTGGCGGCGCAGCGCGTTGCGGCCCTTGATCCCCACCGAGTACCACGCCAGGCGCGTGTGCTCGCGGCCGTGGATCTCGGCCGACCGGATCAGGTTGGCGTTGAACGAGCCAGCAAGGCCCTTGTCCGACGTCATGAGGATGACGCCGTCCGGCGCGCCGCCCTTGCCCGGCTTCATGAACGGGTGGTCGACCGAGCCGACGTTCGCGATCAGGTCGCGCAGCATCGCGCCGATCGCGTCCGCGTACGGGCGCGACTGCTTCTGCAGGCCCTCGGCGCGGCGAATCTTCGCCGCGGCGACCTGCTTCATCGCCTTCGTGATCTGCTGCGTGTTGTTCAGCGACCGAATCCGGTCGCGAAGATCGCGAACGGTCGGCACTCAGAATCCCTTGTTGAAGTCTTCGATCGCGGCGACGAGCTGCGGCTCGACGTCGCCCGAGAGCGCGCTGGTCGTGCGGATCGTCTCCGGCACGGCGGAATGCTTCTCGTGCAGGAACTGCACGAAGCGGTTCGCCCAGTCGCCGACGCGGTCGGTCGGGATCGTGTCGAGGTAGCCGCGCGTCGCCGCGAAGATCACCGCGACCTGGTCTTCCATCGCCTGCGGGGCGCCCTGCGGCTGCACGAGGACCTGCGTCATCTTGTCGCCGCGGTTGAGCTGCTGCTGTGTGGCCTTGTCGAGGTCGGAGGCCAGCTTCGCGAACGCGGCCAGCTCGCGGTACTGCGCGAGGTCGAGCTTGAGGCGGCCGGCGACCGACTTCATCGCCTTCGTCTGCGCGGACGAGCCGACGCGCGAGACCGAGATGCCGACGTCGACCGCAGGCCGGATGCCCTGGAAGAACAGACCGGTCTGCAGGTAGATCTGGCCGTCGGTGATCGAGATGACGTTGGTCGGGATGTACGCCGAGACGTCGCCGGCCTGCGTCTCGATGATCGGCAGCGCGGTGATCGAGCCGCCGCCCTTCTCGTCGGACAGCTTCGCGGCACGCTCCAACAGGCGCGAGTGCAGGAAGAAGATGTCGCCGGGGTACGCCTCGCGGCCCGGCGGGCGGCGCAGCAGCAGCGAGACCTCGCGGTACGCCTGCGCGTGACGCGTGAGGTCGTCGTAGATCACCAGCACGTCCTTGCCCTGGTACATGAAGTACTCGGCCATCGCGGCGCCGGCGAACGGCGCGATCCACTTCAGCGAGGCCGGCTCGGCGGCGGAGACGGCGACGATCGTCGTGTAGTCCATCGCGCCGTGCTTCTCGAGCGTCTGGTTGAGCGCCGCGACGGTCGAGTTCTTCTGGCCGATCGCGACGTAGATGCAGATGACGTTCTGGCCGCGCTGGTTGATGATCGTGTCGACCGCGATCGCCGTCTTGCCGGTGCCGCGGTCGCCGATGATCAGCTCGCGCTGCCCCTTGCCGATCGGGATCAGCGCGTCGATCGCGCGGATGCCGGTCTGCAGCGGCTGCTTCACCGACTGCCGCTCGATGACGGTCGGCGCGGTGTTCTCGATCGTGCGGTAGGTGGTCGCCTTGATCTCGCCCTTGCCGTCGACCGGCTGGCCCAGCGGGTTCACGACGCGCCCGAGCATCGCCTCACCGCACGGCACCGACGCGATGCGGCCCGTCCGCCGAACCTTGTCGCCTTCCTTGATCTCGACGTCCGGTCCCATGATCGCGACGCCGACGCTGTCCTCTTCGAGGTTCAGCACGATGCCGTTCAGGCCGTTCGGGAACTCGACGAGCTCCGACGCCTGCGCGTTGTCGAGACCGTAGATCCGCGCGATGTTGTCGCCGACCTCGATGACGGTGCCGACCTCGGCTTCGTTGGTTCCGGTCGCGTAGCTGGCGATGCGCTGTTTGATGATTCCGGCGATTTCGTCGGCGTTGATCATTGGTGGCTTTCTGGGCTCGTAGGTGGCTCTGGGCTAGTTGCTGCTGAGCAGCAGGGCGATGTCGTCGAGGCGGCCGGCGATCGTGCCGTCGATGAGGCGGTCGCCCATGGTGATGCGAATGCCGCCGATCAGCGAGGGATCGACCGACTGCGTGACGTCGAACTTCGTGCGGTACGCCGCGGCGAGGCGCTGCACGAGCGCGTCCAGCGCCGTCTTGTCGAGCGGCCGCGCGCTGACGACGCGCAGCTCTTGCGCCCCGCGCGCTTGGCGCTCGAGCACGTCGAACTGCTCGACGATCGTCTCGGCCATGTTCTCGCGGCGCTTGCGAATCAGCAGCAGGATCGTGTGGAGCGCGACCGGGTCCAAGCGCGAGAACGCCTGGGCGACGATCGCCTCCTTCTCCTTGCGGTCGACGACCGGCGAGCGGAAGAACTTGCGCACCGTCTCGTCGGCGGCGAGCGCCTCGACGAACGTGTGCAGATCGTGCTGGACCGGCTGGATCTTGCCGGCTTCCTGCGCGAGCTGGAAGACCGCGGTCGCGTAGCGGCGGGCGAGGGTCTCGTTCGGCATCAGCCCTTCCCTCGCACGAGGTCCTCGACCGTCACGTCGACGAGCCGCGTATTCGCGTCCGCGCTGACGCGGTTCGCGGCCTCGCCGCGCGCCTTCGCGAGCGCCTTCTCGATGAACTCGATGCGCAGCCGGTCGCGCGCCGCCAGCCGCGCGCGCTCGAGCTCGCCCTCGGCGTTGCGGACGATGCGCTCGGCGTCGGCTTTCGCGTCGGCGAGCGCCTTCACGCGGTCGTGCTCCGCCGCCGACGCACTGCGCGCGGTGATCTCCTTACAGTCCGCGTCGGCGCGCTCGACCTCGGCGCGCGCCGCGGCGACGTCGGCGCGGATGTGCTCGCGCCGCGCCTCGGCGTCGGCCAGCTCGGCGTTCTTCGCCGCCTGGTAGCCCTTCACGGCCGGCGCGATGAACTTGTTCCAGATCACGACCGTCGCGATCACGAACAGGATCGCACCGACGATCTGCGACCACTGGGCGAGCGCCTCGAGGTTCACGCGATCCCCCCGAGCGCGCGGCCGAGCATCTCGTTCGCCAGCGCATCGACGATGCGCGGCTCGTCGCGCCGCGCGGCCTCGACCTCGCGCGACACCTCGGCGTGCGCCTCGTGCGTCATCTCGGTCGCGCGCCCTTGCGCCGCCGTGAGGATCGCGTCCGTTTCCTTGCCGGCCTCGGCGCGTGCGCGCGCGACCGCCTCTTCCGCCTCGCGGCGCGCGGCGATGCGCCGCTGCTCGGCTTGACCGCGCAGCGACTTCGCGTCGGCCTGGAGCTGCTCGATGTCGTGCTTCAGCTCGTCGATGTGCGCGCGACGGCGTGCGATCGCCGCGCCCACCGGCTTGAAGAAGATCACGTTCATGATCGCCAGGAAGACGATGAAGTTGACGAGCTGGACCAGGAGCGTCCCGTTGATCGTCAGCACGGAGAGAAGCTAGTGGCCCCCGCCGACGATCTTCGTCACCAGCGGCAGCACGCCGCCGCCGACCGCGAAGAACAGGAAGAATCCGAGCACCAGCCCGATGATCGGGAACGCTTCCAGAATACCGACGCCGAGGAAGAAGAACGTGAAGATGTTGCCGCGCGCCTCGGGCTGGCGGGCGATCGACTCGACGGCCTTCGACGCGACGATACCGTCACCGACGGCGGAACCGAGGGCGACTGCCGCGACGATCAGGGCGAAGCCGAGGATCAGGACTGCGGCGACGACGGATTCAGGACTCACGATAGACCTTTCAGAGGGTTGGGGTTCAGTGCTCCTCGGCCGTGGCCAAGGACAGATAGACGATCGAGAGGAGGGTGAAGACGAACGCCTGGATCGTACCGATCAGGAAGTTGAAGAACTCGATTCCGACCGGCGCCACCGCCGACAGAACGGAGATGTTCACCGGCCCGACGGTGACGTTCGCGACGATGATGGTCGCGACGACGAACAGCAGCAGCTCGCCGGCCAGGATGTTGAACGCGAGGCGCATCGCGAGCACGACCGGCCGCGCGATCTCTTCGATCAAATTGATGGGGAACAGCACGGCGTACGGCTTGAAGAGGTGCGCGTAGGCCTTGATCCCGCTCTTGCGGATCGCCAGGAACTGGATCCCGAAGAAGACGCACAGCGCGAACGCCGCGGTCGTGTTGAGATCGGCGGTGGGCGAACCGCCGAACGGCAGGCCCAGCGCCTTCAGGAACAGGACGCCGAACTCGTTGAGGATCCAGATGAACAGGAAGATGCCGACGAAGATCGGGACGAAGCGCTCGCCGCTCGGGCCGATCGTGCCGACCGCCAGGTCCGAGAGGAACTGGATGATGCCCTCGAACGTCGCCTGCGTCTTGCGGACGCGGTTCGACTTGTACGAATTGCCGAGCCACCAGAAGAACGCGAGCGCGATCAGCATCGCGACCCACGTCGTCAGGATCGTATCGGCGTGGAGAGCGCCCAGGACCGGCACGTGCCAGAGCGGGTGCTCGCCGATTTGTTCGTGCACTAGGCTCCTTGTTCTCGAACGGTTCGGTGGTAAGCGATCGCGTACAGCGCGAGCGGCGTGAAGAATCCGGCGACGTAGAGCGCGATCGTCCAGTACTGGCCGAGAAAGAACGCGACTGCTACCGGGATGATGCCGACCGCGAAGATGCGGGCCTGAGCGTAGAGGGCGAAGATCGCGCGATTGCTGCCGCCGTCGAGCAGCCGTTCGTTCGCGCGCATCGTCGCCACCATGTTCAGGACGCCGAGCACCCCGCCCAGTCCCAGTTGAAGGCCGGCGACCGGATTCCGCACCGTCGCAAGCGCGACGAGCGGGGCGAGAAACACGAGCGTCCGCACGGAGATCAGCCGTTTGCGGGCGTGATACGCCAGCAGCTCGGCCGTCGGGTCGGCGCCGCCCATATTGTGCCCAGTGAGGAGCACGCCCTCCTCGACGTTTCTCGCATTCAGCGTCAATTCGACCTCAAAAAGGGCCGTAAGGCGGCGGCGATCGCGACGATTCCCATCACCAGCCCCCCGAGGAGCCCGACGGCTACCCACCAGCTTGCCCCGGTCGCGCGCCAGAGAAACAGACCCGCGACGAACCCGGCGATCACCGTTCCGGTGAACGCCGCCGCGGCCGCGAGCAGGTGCTTCACGCCGCGGCCGAAGCCGGCGCGAACTCGTCCGGGGCGGGGCCGTCGCGCAGCGCGTGCAGCAGCCAGCCGACGATCCGCTCGGCGGCGTGCCCGTCGCCGTAGGGGTTCGAGGCGTGCGCCATGCGCGCGTAGAGGGCGTGGTCGGTCAGCAGCCGGCGCGTCCACTCGACGATGTCGGTGTAGTCCGAGCCGACCAGCCGCAGTGTCCCGGCCTCGAGTCCCTCGGGACGTTCGGTCTCGCGCCGCATGACGAGCACGGGCTTGCCCAGCGTCGGCGCCTCCTCTTGAAGCCCGCCCGAGTCGGTCAGGACGAAATGCGAGGCGGCGACCGCGGCGACGGTCTCCGCGTAGTTCAGCGGCTCCACCAGGCGCACGCCGTCGGTGCCGTCGAGGAGCTCGTGGACGACCGGGTGGACCGCCGGCGAGGGATGGACCGGCCAGACGATCTGCGGCCGCTCGGGGAAGCCGGCAACCGTCCCGACGGCGCGCGCGATCTCGCGCATCGCGCCGTGGTTCTCGCGGCGGTGCGCGGTGACGAAGATCGTCGGCCGCGCGGGATCGAGCCCGTCGAGCGACGGCGTGGCGATGCCGGAGGCGCGGATGCGGCGTTCGGTGGCCAGGAACGCGTCGATGACGGTGTTGCCGGTGACGACGACGTGCGCGTGGTCGGTGCGCTCGGCGAGCAGGTTCGACTTGGCGCGCGCGGTCGGGGCGAAGTGGAACGTCGTCAGCACCCCGGTGATGCGGCGGTTCGCCTCTTCGGGATACGGCTCGGCGATCGTCGACGTGCGCAGGCCTGCCTCCACGTGGCCGACCGGGATCTTCTGATAGAACGCGGCCAGCGCGGCGGCCGACGACGTCGTCGTGTCGCCGTGGACCAGGACCACGTCGGGGCGGGTCTCGGCGAGCGCGCGTTCCATGCCGATCAGCACGCGCGTCGTGATGTCGGTCAGCGACTGCGCCTTGGTCATGATGTCGAGGTCGACGTCGGGGACGATGCCGAACAGCTCGAGCACTTCGTCGAGCAGCTCGCGGTGCTGCGCGGTGACGCAGACGATCGGCTCGACCTCCGGCCGCGCGGCGCGCAGCGCGTGCACGACCGGCGCCATCTTGATCGTGTCCGGCCGCGTTCCCATCACGGCCATCACGCGGAGCGGCCGGTTCACGTGAAGTGCAGCGGCGCGTATCCGCTCGTCAGCGCCAGCGCGACGAGGCCCAGCGCGATGCAGACCGCGTAGATCAGCAGCACCGCCTGCCTGACGTTCAGCCCGAAACGAAAGATGAGCTGGTGGTGGAAATGGCCGCGGTCCGCTTCGTAGATCTTCTTGCCCGCGCGCGTGCGGCGCACGATCGCGGCGGCGGTGTCGAGAACCGGCAGCGCGAGCACGACCAGCGGCACGAGCAGCGAGATCGCGAACGCCGTCTTGCTCGCGCCGATGATCGAGACGGTCGCGAAGACGTACCCGATGAACAGCGCACCGGAGTCGCCGAGGATGATCTTCGCCGGATTCCAGTTGTAGCGCAGGAAGCCGAGCGCGCCGCCGGCGAGCGCGGCCAGGATCAGCGCGATCTCGGCGTGGCCGCGCATCAAGTCGATCGCGATCAGCGAGACGGCCGAGATGACGGTGAGCCCGGAGAGCAGGCCGTCGAGCCCGTCGATGAAGTTGATCGCGTTCATCATCCCGAGGTACCACACCAGCGTCAGCAGCACGGCGAACCACTCGGGGAAGAAGATCGGCGGTCCGCCCGGATGCAGCGGGTTGGTGATGTAGTGGATCTGGAAGCCGTACAGCATCGCGATGCCGGCGACGAGCGCTTGCGCGAGGAGCTTCGCGCGCGGCTGCATCGTCATGACGTCGTCCCAGATGCCGACCATGAGAATCAGCGTGCCGCCGAAGATCAGGCCGATGATGTCGTGCAGGGTGCCGAGGTCCTCGCGAACGTGGCCCGCGTGCGCGATCTGGCCGGTCGAGATCAGGTAGCCGAGCGCGGAGAACAGCGCCAGCGCGAAGCCGAGGTAGACCGCGATCCCGCCGATGCGCGGCTTGGGCTGGTCGTGCATCCGCCGCTCGCCGGTCGCGTCGAGCATCGAGGTGCTGAGCGCGAGCCGCCGGACGTAGGGCGTCGTGAACAGCGCCGTCGCGAACGAGATCAGCGCGACGGCCAGGACGACCAGGGGGTTCACGTCAGCTCTTTCACCGGATCAGGACGGAACTGCTCGAACGGAACGCCGGCTTCCCCCAGCAGCAGCTCGGCGACCGGGTCGGGATACGCGTCGCGGTAGACGATCCGCTCGACCCCCGCGCTGATCAGCAGCTTGGAGCACCCCGCGCACGGCTGGTGCGTGCAGTACGCCGTCGCCCCCTCGAGCGAGACCCCGTGCAGCGCCCCCTGCACGATCGCGTTCGCCTCGGCATGCGTCGCCCGCAGGCAATGCCCGTCCACCATGGTGCAGCCGACCTCCAGGCAGTGCGGCACGCCGCGAGGCGCCCCGTTGTAGCCGGTGGTCAGAATGCGCTTGCGGCGCGTGAGGACCGCGCCGACGCTCGCCCGCGGGCAGGTAGCCCGGGTTGCGACCGTCCGCGCGATTTCCATGAAATACTCGTCCCAGCCGGGGCGCGTCACACCTGGCGTTCGGTCCACGCCGGAAACCGGCTCTTCAAATCTCAATGCGCCCGTTTCTTCGCCGCGGCGCCGTTTGCGGCCCCGCAGGGACCGTCGCGCGGCGGATGATACCACCGGCCATGCGTCTTCGCACTCAAGCTCTGGCGCTCAGTTGCGCGATCGCCTTCGCCGGTCTTTCGGCCGCCGCTCACGCCGACGCGCGAGGCGAGTTGGTCGATGCGATGGACCGCTTCGATCATCTGCGCTTCTGGCATGCCGAGGCGAGCAATACCAGCGGCGAACGCAGAACGATCGACTTCGCCGCACCGAACCGCATGCGCGTGCGGACGACGGCGCCCGCATCGAAGCGCCAGACGCTGTACGTCGTCGGCTCCACGAGCTGGTCGGTCGGTCCGGACGGAACGCACCGCTACGTTCCGGTCACGATCAACCCGCCGCACTAGATCGCGACCGACACGCTCCGCAACGCGCTGCTTGACAACGGCAGCGCGCTCGTGCATCATGTGCGCGTACGATCGTAACGAAGACGGATTCGCGAGCCGGTGCGCCGAGGGTGTCACCGGCTTCTGCTTTTTTGTAGGAGTGGTTCGATGGTACGCAAGGCACTGTCGTTTCTCGTCATGCGCAAGCCGGTCGCGCTTGCGCTCGGAACCGCACTGTCGTTGATCGTTTGCACCAAGGCCGGCCGTACGGAAGACGCCAGTACACGCACGAACCCGTGGACGACGCCACATGTGCTCACGATCTCGGACGGCGCGGATCTCTCCACGTTGAATCCCCATCTCTCACAGGCGGCCCCCGTCGCAAACCTGTCGGAGATGACGATGGCGTGGCTGCTGCGATGGGACGAGCACAACCGTCCGTATCCCGAGCTCGCGACGGACGTGCCGACGAAGGCGAACGGCGGCGTCAGCAGCGACGGCCTCACGATCACGTATCACCTGCGCAAAGGCGTGAAGTGGTCGGACGGCGCGGCGTTCGACGCGGACGACGTCCTGTTCAGCACGGCGGTCGTGAACAATCGTGCGAACAACGAGGGCGGCCGGCTCGATCAGATCGCGAAGGTCGACGCACCCGACAAGTTCACGGTGGTCTTCCATCTGAAAAAGCCGTACTCGCTGGCGACCGAGGCGTTCTTCTCGAGCTGCTGCGCGAACCCGCCGCTCTTGCCGAAGCATCTCCTCGCCAAGTATCCGAACATCAACGACGTGCCGTACAACGCGCTGCCGGTGGGGATCGGGCCGTTCAAGTTCGAGCGTTGGGACCGCTCCAAGCAAGTCGTGCTGGTCGCCGATCCGCTGTACTGGCGCGGGCGCCCGAAGCTCGACAAGATCGTCTACAAGATCGTCCCCGACCGTGAGGTGCTGCTGTCACAGCTGCAAACGCACGACGTCGACATGTGGTACCAGTTCAGCGGCGCGTATCTGGCGCGGATCCAGGCGACGCCGGGCTACGCGGTGTTCCGGCAGCCGAGCTACGCGTACCAACATTTCGACTTCAACGTCACGCATGCGGCGGTGGCCGACCCCGTGGTACGGCAGGCGCTGCGGCTCGCGCTGAACCGCCGGCAGCTCGTCGACAAGGTGGAGCACGGCGTCGGCGTCGTGCAGGACTCGGTCACTCCGGTGAACGCTCCGTACTTCATCGATGCCGGAACCACGCCGTACGATCCCGCGCGGGCCAACGCACTGCTGGACCGAGGCGGTTGGAAGCGCGGCTCGGACGGCGTCCGCGCGAAGCACGGAATCCGGCTCGCGCTCAACGTCGCGACGCGTGAGGGAGCACGCAACATCGACGACCAGCTCGAGCTTCTGCGGAAGGACTGGGCGCGCATCGGCGTCGCCGTGAACGTGCGCCGCTATCCGGCCGCGCGGTTCTTCGCGCCGGCGCCGAAAGGCGGCATAGTGACCGGCGACGGTTGGGACGTCATCACGTTCGCCTGGGCGTCCGACCCGGTCGGAGACTACTCGGCGACGTACGGCTGCGACGCGTTCCCGCCGGCCGGCCAGAACGACCTGCGCTGGTGCAACAGAGCCGCGCAACGCGCGATGGACGCGCTGGTCGGTCACTACGAGCAGTCACAGCGGAGCGCCGACCTCAAAGTCCTGATGCGAGAGCTGCTCAAAGACGCGCCGACGATCGTCGCGTTCATGCGCGAGGACCTCTTCGCGTACAACCGCGACCTCAAGAACTACCACCCGAACAACCTGACGCCGTTCGACAACATGATGGACGTCGACATCTAGCACGGCGAGTGCCGCGGAAGCGGCGGCTCAGCGCGCGACGGTGCTGACCGGAACCGAGCTCGTCGAGCCGAACATCCGGTCGCCGGCGTCGCCGAGGCCGGGGACGATGTAGCCGTGATCGTTCAGCCGCTCGTCGACCGCGGCCGTGACGATGCGCACGCCGGGGTGCTCGCGCGCCAGCGTCCCGATCCCCTCCGGCGCCGCGATGATGCAGACGAACACCGGCGCCTTCGCACCGCGGTCGGACAGCATCGTCAGCGCCGCGGAACCCGAATGCCCGGTCGCGAGCATCGGGTCCAGCACGAAGACCTCGCGCGTCGCGAGATCGTCGGGCAGGTTCGCGTAGTACGGGATCGCGGCGAGCGTCTTGGGATCGCGGTAGAAGCCGAGATGCGCCACCACCGCGTCGTCGACGACGGCGAGAAATCCCGGCAGCAGGCCGAGTCCCGCGCGCAGGATCGGGGCGACGACGGGCCGGGTCGCGATGCGCTGCACCTTGGCGAGCGCGACCGGGGTCTGCAGCTCGATGTCGGTCAGCGGCAGCCCGCGCGTCGCCTCGTAGGCCAGGAGCTGGCCGAGCTCCTCGACGAGCCGGCGAAAGACCGGCGTCGGCGTCGTCGCGTCGCGCAGCCGCGCCAGCCGGTCGTGGACGGCGGGGTGGTCGACGATCAGCGGCGCTGAGGACACGAAGGAGTTCATCGCGGCGAGGGTCCGCCCGCCCTGCAACCCCGCGCCGCCGCCGCGATAGTACGAGCGGTGATGCTACGCCGACGCTTCATTCTCTCGTCCGCCGCCGTGCTGGGTCTCGCGGCGGCTGCGTGCCCCGCGCTCGCCGCGCAGCCGGCCCAGGTCTCGGCCGCGCAACGCGCCGCGGTCGACGACGCGCTCGCGAAGGCCATGGCGGCATCGCATACGCGCGGCGCGAGCGTCACGGTGGCGCGCGCGGGCGAGATCGTCTACGCCAACGGCGCCGGTCAGCGCGACGTGCAGGCGAAGCTCCCGGTCGACGCCGACACGATCTTCCCGATCGGCTCGATCACCAAGCAGTTCACCGCCGCCGCGATCATGCTGCTGGTGCGCGACGGGCGCGTCTCGCTCGACGCGCACGCCGCGGACTATGTCCCGGCCGCGCCGCACGGCGCGGAGTACACGGTGCGCGAGCTGCTCCAGCAGACGACGGGGCTCGCGAACTACACCAGCGTTCCCGGGTCCGCCGCCAACGTCATCACGTCGGCGACCGTGACGCCGCAAGCGCTCCTCGCGCTCGTCAAGGACGCGCCGCTGGCGTTCAAGCCGGGCACGCGGTTCGAGTACAGCAACACGAACTACGTCGTGCTCGGCATGATCGTCGAGACCGCGTCGGGGATGCCGTACGGGCGGTTCATCCACGAACGCATCGCGCAGCCGTTAGGGCTCGCGCACCTGACGTTCGGCGCGCCGGCGAGCGGCGCGAACGTCGCGCGCGGCTACGAAGCCGAGACCGGCGAGACGGCGGTCACGCCCTGGACCGCGCAGGCGACGTACGCCGCGGGCGGGCTCTACGCGGCGCCCTCGGATCTCGTGCGCTGGGATGAAGCGTTCTTCGGCGGAAAGCTGCTCGACGCGAGCACGGTCGCGCTCATGACCACGCCGCCGCAGCTTCCCGGCAACGCGCAGTCGGGATACGCGATGGGCTGGGTGCACGAGACGCTCGACGGCCACCCGCTGATCTGGCACAACGGCGGCGTCCTCGGCGCGAACACGCGCAACGCGTACTTTCCCGACCAGCGCATCGCCGTCGTCGTGTTCGGCAACAGCCTCACGTTCGACGAGACGCGCGTCGTGCGCGAAGCGTTCCGCGCGCTCGTGCCGCCGTCGCCGGCGCAGCTCGCGGCGGAGCGGCAGCGCGACTCCGCCGCCGCACCCGGCGAAGATCCGGCGATCACGGCGGCGGCGCGCGCCGAGTACGAGCGCTGGCGCGAGGGCAAGGTCGATCTCAGCCGCTACGACGCGACGATGCGGGCGGCGCTGAGCGCGGCGACCATCAATCAAGTCTCCGCCGGGCTCGCTGCCGCCGGCCCGCCGACCGCGTTCGTCTTCACCGGCAAGATCGCGCTGCCGAACAGCACCGGAACCGTCTACAACTACCGCGTCGTCACACCGAACGGTGCGGTGGTCTACGCCTACGGCGTCGGCCCCGACGGCAAGATCGGCGGAATTTGGTTCAAGCCGGCGCCGTAGTCTCGGGCCGTTTCCAGCTCGGATTCGTCAGCGACGTCCGGATGTGGTCGCGCCACGTACCGCGCAGGAAGATCATGTCGCGCGCGTAGCCCTCGACGACGAAACCCAGCCGGCGCAAGAGCGCGCCGCTGCGTTCGTTCGCCGGCTGGTAGTTCGCCTCGAGCCGGTGCAGGTTCAGCGTGCCGAACGCGTACGCGATCACCGCCTCGACCGCCTCGCGGGCGACGCCTCGGCCTTCGTACGCGCCATCGAGCGAGTAGCCGAGGATCGCCATGTGGATCGCCAGCGTGCGGATGTCGTAGAGGTTCACCACCGCGACCAGCGCGTCGGGCGCCGTGCGGTCGAACGCCAGGAACGATCGCCCCCGACCGGCCTCGCTCTCGGTACGGCGCCACCGCACCCAATGCTGAAACTCGGCCAATCCGCCGAGGCGCTCCGGCTCCCAGCGCGCGAAGCGGTCCTCGTTGAACTGGTAGTACAGCAGCAGCGCCGGAACGTCGCCGTCCTCCGGCTCGCGCAGCAGCAGCCGTTCGGTTTCGAGCCGAACGCTCACGGCGTGCGCATCAGCGTCGCGAGCACCTGCGCGCGCATGTGCCGCTCGAATCCGGGCACGACGCCGCTTCGCATCACCTCGACGAAGCCGAGCCGGCGCAACAGCGCACCGCTGCGCTCGTTCGACGGGTGGAACGTCGCGCTCAGCATGCGCAGATCGAGCTCGCCGAACGCATAGCCGACCACCGCGCCGACCGCCTCGCGCGCATAACCCTTGCCCTCGTACGCGCCGTCGACCGAGTACGCCAGCATCGCGCTGCGTTCGGGCTGCGACGAGATGGCGTCCAGCTCCACCTCGCCGACCAGTTGACCAGGCACGGCGCGGTCGAACGCGAGCCACGAGCGCGCGCGCCCGACGTCGCGCTCGGCGATCCGCCACGCGATCCAGCGGCGGTGCTGCTCGAGCTCGGCGCCGCGCGGCGGATCCCACCGTTCGAGCCGCTCGCGGTTGCGCGCGTGATACGCCAGCAGCACCGGCGCGTCGTCCTCCGCCGGCTCGCGCAGCGTCAGCCGCGCGGTCGCGAGGTCGGTCGAAGCCTCCGGCACGCGTGCGTCTACGGCACGTCGTGGCGCGAGGTCAGCTCGGCGACGCGCGCGCGCAGCGCGTCTTTCTTGGCGCCGGTCTCGATGTCGGTCAGCGCCTCGCCGATGATCTTGCCGACCTCGCGCGCGTCGGCTTCGCCGAAACCGCGCGACGTGATCGCCGGCGAGCCCAGCCGGATCCCGCTGGTGACCGCGGGCTTCTGCGGGTCGAACGGGATCGCGTTCTTGTTGACGGTGATCCGGATCTCGTCGAGATACTGCTCGACCGCCTTGCCGGTGAGGTTCTTCGGCGTCAGGTCGACCAGCAGCAGGTGCGTGTCGGTGCCGCCGCCGACTAGCCGCGCGCCGGCCCGCTGCAGCTCCTCGCCGATCGCGCGCGCGTTGTCGAGCACCTGGCGCTGGTAATCCGTGAACGCCGGCTGCAGCGCCTCGCCGAACGCGACCGCCTTCGCCGCGATCGCGTGCATGAACGGCCCGCCCTGAATCCCCGGGAAGACGCTCTTGTCGATCGCCTGCGCGTATTCCGACGTCGAGAGGATCAGGCCGCCGCGCGGGCCGCGCAGCGTCTTGTGCGTCGTCGAGGTGACGAAATCGGCGATTCCGACCGGCGACGGATGCAGTCCCGTCGCGACCAGACCGGCGATGTGCGCCATGTCGACCAGGAACGTCGCGCCGATCTCGTCGGCGATCTCGCGGAACGGCGCGTACTCCATCGTGCGCGGGTAGGCGCTGGCGCCGGCGATGATCAGCTTCGGCTGGTGCTCGCGCGCGAGCGCGCGCACCTGGTCGAAGTCGATCAGCTCGTTGTCCTTGCGCACGCCGTAGGCGACCGCGTTGTAGAGCTTGCCGCTGAACGACACCTTCGTGCCGTGCGTGAGGTGGCCGCCGTGCGCCAGCGACATCCCGAGCACCGTCTCGCCCGGTTTGAGCGCCGCCATCAGCACCGCCATGTTGGCCTGCGCGCCGGCGTGCGGCTGCACGTTGGCGTGCTCGGCGTTGAACAGCCTCTTCAGCCGCTCGATGGCGATCGTCTCCGCCACGTCGACGTACTCGCAGCCGCCGTAGTAGCGCTTCCCGGGATAGCCTTCGGCGTACTTGTTGGTCATCACCGAGGCGGTCGCTTCGCGCACCGCGCGGCTGGCGTAGTTCTCCGAGGCGATGAGCTCGAGATTGTCGCGCTGGCGGCGCTCCTCGTCCTCGATCGCGGCGTACACGTCGGGGTCCGCGGCGGCGAGCGTCTGGGGTTCGAGCAGTTGCATCAGTGTCAGCCTCGGTCGTCGGGGTCGCGGCGCCGGATCAGCGTCGTGGCGGAGTAGTCGGGCTTCGCCGCGCTCGGCTTGCGCGCCCCGCTGAAGCGCAGCACCTGCACCAGGAGCAGCAGCCCGACGGTCGCCACCAGCGCGATCCAGAACCACGGTCCCGCGTAGCGTGGCGAGGTGCGGTCGAACAGGTATTCCGCCAGCGCGATCGCGACGGCCGCGAGCGGGACGAGGTTCCCGAGCGTCTGCCGGTCCATCAGCGGGCTCGGACGGCGGAAGCGACGATGGTCAACGTGGTGCTCCGGTGAATGCGGCGGCGGTGCGGATCGCGGTTTCGAGTTCGACGTTTCGACGACCGCTCGGCGCCGCGGAGCTGACGCAGCTCGAGTGGCTCGAGCGCTGCGCGTCCGAGCTGGGCGCCGACGGCGTGCTGGCCGCCGTCGAGCACTTTCCCCGCCGCGACGCCGAGTACGTCGCGCAGCTCCGCAAGATCGCGATCGATCTCGGCCTCGTCCCGTTCGGCCTCGACGCGCCCGGATTGCTCGATCCCGCGCTGACCGCGCCCGGCGAGGTCCACGACGCGACGCTGGCGCTCGCGACCGGCTTCGGCGCCGCAGTGATCCGGACGACGCTGCCGGCGCCGGGCGACGTCCCGCCCGCCACGTTCGTGGCGGTCACCGCGCTCGGGAAGGCGCTCAGCCGGGCTGCCAAGGCCGTCAACGTGACGGTGCTGCTCGCGGCCGCGCCCGGGACGCTGGCCGAGGACCTCGCGGGCCTCAAGCACGCCGTGAAGGACGTGGACAGCTCCTGGGTGCGTGCCGCTCCGAAGGCGGTGGCGGTCGACGCCATCGGCGCGAGAGACCGCTATCCGGCATTCGTCGCGACTCCGGCGGACGATCCGGCCGCGGTCGCAGCCCGGGCCGCCCGCTCGTGGGCGATCCTCGACGTGCCCGCCGAGGCCGCGCCGTGGGACCTCACGCGCGACGCGATCGGGGCGCTCCGCAACGCCGAGGCGCAGCAGCGGCTGGTCGCCGGCCGCTAGCGGCGCGCGCGGGCCGGCGGGCGCCCGCACGGGCTGTTGAAGCGAGACACGACCGCAGCGGCCGTCTGGAACCCGGTTGAAGACCTGCCATTGGCAGGTGGGTGCGGCCCGGGCGCCCAGTGTCCAGCGTAGTGCCGGGCAACCGGTCGTATCCGGAGCTGATGCTCCCTTGGTTTCGACGTTGGTCCACCACCGTGGAACCTGCGCGAACCACCGCAGTCGTGTCGCTGCTGTATCGTATACCAGGCGTCAAGGACTTGACAGATCGGTCGCGGCGGTCTTCTGCCGGGAACCGCGCCCAAACGAATGCGGCGATCAGGAGCGGCTTCGGCGAACGCTCGTCTTCCGCTGCCGAAGACGACTGCGCGATCAGTCGCTGAAGGCGATCTTCAGCCGCGGATTCTGTCCTTCGGAGCTGAGGTTGAGCAGAACCGGCCAGGTCGCGTTCGGGCCTTTCACCGGCGACAGCACGTACTCGACGTTGCCGTCTTTCAAGCTGAACGTATGCTCACCGTCGGAAGAGTGTCCGGTGCCGCGGCACGAGGCGTACGCGGGCCGCAGACTCGCCCGGAACACGACGCGCTGCGGCGTCGCCGAGACGAGCTCGCTGACGAACGCAACGGCGAAGGTCTGCGGGACGATCTCGATGTTCACGCCGCCTTCGTAGCCCTGCGTGGCGACGCGCACCACGATGCTCTTCGGGCACGTTCCCGCGGTGCGCACGATACCGACCGCGGTGGCGTGCGT
>DASWRW010000045.1:0-30746 GCA_036402975.1 Candidatus Elarobacter sp.
CACGATCACGACCACCAGCACGTCCCACTGCGGGTGCGGGACCAGGACGTCGCTCCGCAAGTACTCGGCGACTTTCGCCATCGTGACCGGCGCGACGCCGGCGACCACGCCGAAGAGCGCCCCGACGGCGAGGCGGCCGTAGTAGGGTCGAGCCTCGCGAAGCAGTCGCCGGAACGTGGGATTCACCAGCCGGCGCAACGTCGGGTGCACCACGAAACCTTCGCCGCGGCGCAACAGTACCTTGGGGCGTGGATTGCTTCTTTCACAACGCCGTTCCGTCGGTCGCCCCGTGCCGAGGCTGTAAGAAGCCCGTGTGCGCGACGTGCCGCAACGAGAACGGCGATTGCCCCGGCTGCGTTCTGGCCGCGCGCATCGACGCGGCGCGCCAGACCAACAAGATCAACGGCGGCGTCGGGCCGTCGTACGGCTCGTACTCCGAGCAGCAGCAGCACCAGCAGCAGGCCTGGTACTCCGCCCCGCCGCCGCAGCCGCCTCCGCCGCCGCAGGTGCAGCGCACTGCCGCGGTCGCCGTGCGGCCTGAGACGCGCGCGGTGGTCGCGCTCGGCTATCCGTTCTGGCCGCTGGCGCTTATCGCGCTGCTGGACGCCAAGGCGTCGCACTTCGTCAAGCGCCAGGCGTGGCAGGCGCTGGGTTTCAACGCGGGGATGTACGGGCTTTGGGGCCTGCTGAGCGCTGCCGCTTCGCTCCCCATCCTGAGCCTGGGCGCGTGGCCGCTGCTACCGTTCATCCTGCCCGTCACGATGGTCGCGAGCGTCGTCTACGCGTTCAAGGTGTGGCAAGGCGACGACGTCGACGTGCCGCTCGTGAGCGACTGGGTCGACGCGCGCTTGCCGGGCGGCGCCGGATCGCCGCAAGGCCAGAGCTGATCTACGCGGGCGTCTTCGCGGCCGAGACCCATGCCTCGACGTCGTCCGTCGCGCGCGGGATCGCCGCCGACAGCACGTCGACGCCGCTCTCGGTGATCAGCACGTCGTCCTCGATGCGCACGCCGATGCCGCGGTAACGCGCCGGCACGGTCAGATCGTCGAGCTGGAAATACAATCCCGGCTCGACGGTCAGCACCATCCCCGCCTCGAGCTTGCCGAACTTGTACGTCTCGGCGCGCGCCGCCGCGCAGTCGTGCACGTCCAGGCCCAGCATGTGGCTGACGTTGTGCAGCGAGTAGCGGCGGTAGAACTGGTTCTCCTCGCGCAGCGCCTCGTCGGCCGACGCGATGATCCCGAGCGCTTCGAGCCCGCGCGCGAGCACCTGCATCGCGGCGCGGTGCGGCGCGGCGAAGTCGTTGCCGGGCTTGCACTCGGCCAGGGCGGCCTCTTGCGAGGCGAAGACGAGGTCGTAGATCTCGCGCTGCTCGCGCGTGAAGCGGCCCGACATCGGCAGCGTGCGCGTGACGTCCGCGGTGTAGAGCGTCTCGGCTTCGACGCCGGCGTCGAGCAGCAGCAGCTCGTTCTCGCCGATGCGCCTGTCGTTGCGGGTCCAGTGCAGGGTGCAGGCGTTCGGGCCGGTCGCGGCGATCGTGCCGTAGCCGACGTCGTGGCCGTCGACGCGCGCGCGCAGGTTGAACACGCCCTCGATGGTGCGCTCGGTCTCCGCGGCCGGCAGCGCGCGCACGACGTCGTCGAACGCGCGGTGCGTCGCGTCGATCGTGCGGCGCAGCTCGCGGACCTCGAGCTCGTCCTTGATCAGCCGCATCTCGGCGAGGAACGTCGCGAACTGCGCGTCGCGCTCCGTCTGCTCGGGAACCGCCGCGTCGACCTGCGGGTCGATCCGGCGCAGCACGCGGTAGGCGCCGCGCGCGACGGCCGCCGCGAGATCGGCCGGCAGCTCCGTGAGCGCCTTCGCCGGCACGCCGTAGCGCTGCGCGGTCTGCGGCAGGCCCAGCCGCGGGCCGACCCACAGCTCGCCTTTCACGCGGTCGGTGAAGAACGTCTGGTCGGTCTTGCCGGGGTTCGGCTCGCAGTACATGCCGGCGGCGTGTCCGTCGCCGTCGGGGATCAGCACCAGCACGTTGTCCGGCTCGACGTTCCCGGTCAGGTAGTAGAAGTCGGTGCCCGGCCGGAAGCGGTACGCCGTGTCGTTCGAGCGGATCTTCTCATGGCCGGTCGGCACGATGAGCGTCTCGCCCGGAAACGCGCGCGAGAGGGCCTCGCGACGAGCCGTGAACCGCTCGATCCCGTCGACCGGGCTGGCCGGCGTGCCGGGCGGCATCGCCCAGCCGCTCATCATGAAGCGCACGAGGTTCTCGGGGATGCCGCTGTCGTGCGAGGCGGTCGCCGGCTGATCGCTCATGGCGGAAACGTTCGATCCGCCACGCGGCCCAGCCTCGCCGTTCTCCGAAATCGTGCGGAGTTCGCCGGGATCACGCCGGCGCGCGCACTTCCCGCGCGTAGCGCTCGAGGAAGGCGCGCGCCGCGGCCTCGTGATCGACGACCGGCGCAGGGTAGGCGCGCGCATCGAACAGCGGCAGCTCGAGCTGCACCTGGCGGCCGTGGCGGCCGACGACCGGATCGAGGATCGCGGCATCGGGGAAGCCGGCCAGCTCCGGCAGCCAGCGGCGCACGTACGCCGCGACCGGGTCGAAGCGGCGCGCCTGCTTGAGCGGGTTGTAGATGCGCGGGTACGCCGCCAGATCCGCGCCGACGCCGGCGATCCACTGCCAGTTGCCGGACGCGAGCGCGGGGTCGTCCTCGGTCAGGTAACGGTCCCACTCGTCGCGCCCGACGCGCCAGTCGACGCCCAGATCGAAGCACAGAAACGACGCCGCGATCGCGCGCACGCGCGGGTGCATCCAGCCGGTCGCGCGCAGCTCGCGGATTCCGGCGTCGATCAGCGGGTAGCCCGTGCGGCCGCTGCGCCACGCGTCGAGATGCCGGTGCGTGCGCGCGAAGGCGAAGCCGCGCATCTTCTCCTGCAGCGGCTCTTCGGCCAGCGACTCGTTGTACCACGCGAGCTGCAGAAAGAAGTCGCGCTGCGCGAGCGAGCGGAGATACAGCCGCAGCGACGTGCGCTCCTCGACCAGCAGGAACGGATCGGCGCTCCGCTCGCACGTCGCGCGGACGACCTCGCGCGCGGCGATCGTTCCGAACGTCAGCGCCGCGGCCAGGCGGGACGTCTCGCCGGCGGCGGGGACGTTGCGCGCGACGCCGTACTGCAGCGCCGGCCCGGCCAGGAACGCGGTCAGCTTCGCGCGCGCGGCGTCCTCGCCGACCGGCTCGTTCACTGCGGTCTGCGAGCCGAACTCCTCCGGGATCGGCAGTGGTTCGCTGGCGATGTCGAGGTTCGCGAAGATCGCGCTGCCCGCGTCCTGCGGCGGCAGCAGCGAGCGCCACTGCGCGTGGTACGGGACGAAGGCGCGGTAGCCGTCGCCGCGGCTGTGACCGGCGGCCGACTCCTCCGGCGGGACGGCCGGCGCGTCGTGAACCGGCAGCGCGCGCAACCCGGCTTCTTCCAGTGTGGACTGCAGGTCGCGGTCGCGCCGGATGCTCTTGGCGTCGTAGCCGCAGCTCCAGCCGACGATCCCGGCGCCGGCCGCCCGGGCCAGCGCCCGCAGCGCCTGACCGGCGTTCCCGCGGCGCACGATGAGCCGGCTCCCCTGCGCTTGCAGCGCTCCGTCCAGCGCGGCGACCGCGGCGCAGTAGTAGGCGGCGCGGCGCGGCGAGCGCCGCAGGCGGGCCGCCGAGACGGGGTCGATCACGTGGACGGGGACGACCTCGCCGTGGCGGGCGGCGGCCGCCAGCCCGGCATGATCGCTCAGGCGCAGGTCCCTCGAGAACGCGAAAACCGCCCGGGCCACGACCCGGGCGGCGTTCACGACGGCTCTCCTCCGGTCCTAGAGCGTCTCGACGTACGAGGCTACGTCGGTGACGTCTTTCTCGCCCAGCGGCGAGGGGTAGAGCTTGGGCATCGGCGGCTGCGGGTTCTTGATCCAGGCGATCGCCGCCGCGAGATCCTTGCGGCTCTTCTCGTTCTTGAGCGACGGGCCGACGCCGCCTTCGGTTCCGCTCGCACCGTGGCAGCTCGCGCAGTTCGCGGAGAAGATCGACTTGCCGTGGGCCGCGTCACCGCCGGCCGCGGTGCTGGCCGGCGAGGCGCCGGCCGGCGCGATCATCGGCGACACGCCGGTCGCCGGCGCGGTGCTCGCCGCCGTCGTGGTGGTCGTCGTCGAGCTGGTCGACGACTGATCGCTGCCCTTCGTGCATCCGGCGGCGATCAACGCCGCGATCGAACCGGCCGCCAAAAACGCTAACGCCTTGGACTGCATGGGTCTCCTTTTTCTGGCGGTGGGAGGGGTACCCACTTTACCTTTCCTTCACTCTCCGACGGGAGTTCGACCTCCTCGCTTCGTATCCGAGCGCCGTGAGCCGCGTCTTCATCCGGTACGCTTTACCGCGCGACGCCGACCGGCTCGTTGCGGATCGCGTCGTCGGCGGGCCGACCCCGAGCGGCGAGCCGTGGCTCCAGCGCGTGCAGAAGTGGCTCGCCGAGCAGCAGGCCGGGCGGCGCTTGATCCTCGTCGCGGAGGACGCCACGGGACTGCTCGGGATCGTGCAGCTCGTGTTCCGCTTCCCGCCCGGCTACGCCGACTCCGAGGCGGCCAATGGCGTCGACGTCGCGATGGTCGAAGCGCTGCGCACGCGCACCGACGCGCCGCACGGCGTCGCGACGCAGCTCATCACCGACGTGCAGAACATCGCGCGCAAGCGCGGCATCAAGACGCTGACGTTCCTGCTCACGATGGGCGACAACCGCGGGATCGCCCAAGCGAAGTCCTGGGGCTTCGAAGAGTTCCGCATCATGCCCGAAGCGGGCCGCATGCTGGCCTTCTTCCGCAAGAGCGTGGGGTAGCGCGAAGGCGGCTAGCCGCCGATTTCGCTGAAGGCTCGCATGGCGCTCGCGGTTTGGCCTAGGTCGAGGTGGTGGCGCTCGGGTTTCACGTGCATCGCGCCGCGCAGCAGTGAGACGATCGCCTCCTCGCCGCCGCCGGTGCGCAAGGGCGTGCGCAGGTCGATGAGATGGTCGCCGAACAGGCAGAGCTTGAGACGGCCGTCTGCGCTCAGACGGACGCGGTTGCAGCGCTCGCAGTAGTCGTGCGCCAGCGGCGAGATCACGCCGACCGTTCCCGGCGCGCCCGCGTAGGCGAACGTGCGCGCGGGGCCGTTGCCGTGCGGGTTCGGGACCGGCGTCAGGTCGCCGAGCGCCGAGAGGCGTTCGAGCACTTCGTCCGATGAAACCCAGGCGTCGCGCTGCATCGCGACGTTGTCCTGGACCGGCATGACCTCGATGAAGCGGATGTGCACGGCGCGCTCGCGCGTCAGCTCGGCGAAGGCTTCCAGCTCGTCGGCGTTCGCGCCGCGCATGACGACGCAGTTGATCTTCACCGGGCCTAGGCCGTGCGCGAGCGCGGCGTCGATGCCGGCGAGGACGCGCTGCAAGCCCGGGCGGCGCGCGATCGCGGTGAAGCGGTCTTCGTGCAGCGTGTCGAGCGAGATGTTGACGCGGCGCAGGCCGGCGGCGGCCAGCGCGGGCGCTTGCTCTTCGAGGAGCAGCGCGTTCGTCGAGAGCGCGATGTCGTCGATGCCGGGGATCGCGGCGATCATCGCGACCAGCTGCTCCAAGTTGCGGCGGATCAGCGGCTCGCCGCCGGTCAGGCGGATGCTGCGGACGCCGATGCTGGCCGCTGCCCGGACGATCGCAGTGATCTCCTCGAAGGTGAGGACGTCGGGTTTCGGGATCCACGGCAGGCCGGCTTCGGGCATGCAGTAGACGCAGCGCAGGTTGCAGCGGTCGGTCACCGAGACGCGGAGATAGGTGATCGGGCGCCGGAAGGCGTCGACCAGCGGGGCCGCAACGGTCTCGATGAGATCGATCACTATGCCGCCTAATTCCCCGGAACGGCGAAGGGTTCCGTTCGACGGGCTCAGGGTGACCGTGGGGCTGGCCGGCTCAGGCTGAGATTCGGTTGGGGCGGCACGGATGACCGTGCGGGTGGCCGGCCGACTAGTCTTTGAAGACGGCGTCGTTGACGGGGACGTTGATCTTGTAGTTCGCGAACGTCGAGTTGATGTCCGCGTTGTAGTGCGGGATGTCGACCTTGCCGGTCTGCGCCTTGACCACGAAGTTGCCGGCGATCTGGTCGTACTGGTTCGTGAACTTGATCGAGCCGCCGCCTTCGCTCTCTTTGTAGACGTACGTCATCTCGGTGACGGTCGCCGTCTTGTCGTCGACCTTCACGTCGACGTGGTCGATGCGGCCGTTCTTCTTCCGCACGAGCTTGAACGTGGCGACGTTGCCGTCGTCGCCGGTCTTGCTGACCTCGTACAGGCGCGGCCAGTCGGACGGCGGCTCCATCTGGCCGACGACCTTCTTCAACTGCCCGGCGAGCGCCGGAACGGACTGGAACTGCACCGCCGTCTTGTCGGGCTTCTTGTAGTAGGCCTTGCCTTCCAGCGTGGGGCTCAGGTATGGGAAGCTGTTCATCTTGATCGCGACGGTGACGTCCGCCTGATACGTGTTCAGCCCGGTGTTGACGCGCTGCATCCGCGCGTACAGGTCGTCCTGCGCGGAAGCTGAGAGCGCGGGCGCGGCGAGTCCCAGCATCGCTGCCGCGGCGAGAAAAGCAAACGAACGTCGGATCATCATCATGGTCTCTTCCGGTTGAACGCCAGGCCGGGTTCGGCGGGTTCCAGCGCGGCCGAGAGTTCGGCCAAAACGGCACGATCCGGCTCGGTTCGCGCGGCCGCATGCAGGGCGGCGTACGCTCGCGGCGAGCCGATGCGGGCCAGCGCCCAGGCGGCATGCCCGCGGACGAGGGCGCTCGGATCGTCGCGCAGCGCGTCGGCGAGCGCCGGAACGTCGGCGCGGTCCAGGCCGTTGCCGAGCGCGACTGCCGCGTTCCGGCGGAGCACGGTCGCTCCGCGCCAGCCCATCGCCGTCTCGCGGAAGCGGGCGAACGCGCGCCCGCGCAGGCGCAGGAGCGACTGGAGATCCGGTGCGGCCGTATCGTCGCCCAGCGGGGCGAACGACGCGTCGCCCGTGCGTCCGGCGATGCGGCTCGGCGGGCACGCGTCGTTGCAGAGGTCGCAACCCCAGACCCAGGTGCCGATGAGCGGGCGCAGCGCGCGCGGGATCGCGTCGCGGCGCTGCGTGAGGTCGCTGATGCAGCGCGTGGCGTCCATCGTGCGGTCGCCCCGCAGCGCACCGGTCGGACACATGTCGACGCACGCGCGGCACCCGCCGCACGACGTCCGCAGCGGCGGATCCGGCTCGAGCTCCAGCGTGGTGACGATCTCGCCGAGGAACACCGCCGAGCCGAGCCCGTGCACGATCAAGCTCGTGTGCTTGCCGATCCAGCCCAGTCCCGCGCGCGAAGCGAACGCGCGCTCGGCGAGCGGCGCGGTGTCGCAGACGACACGCGTCGCCGGCTCACCGGCGAGGTCGTCGATTCGCGCTGCGATCGCGCGCAGCGTGGACTGCATGCGCCGGTGGTAGTCGCGCGACCACGCGTACGCCGAAACCCGGCCTTGGCCACGGCGCTCGCGGGGAAGGGCCGTGGCGTACGCCACCGCGATGCAGACGACGCTGCGCGCGCCGGGCAGGAGCGCGCGCGGATCGGTCGCGGCGTCCGCGTACGCGGAGTCATAAGACCAGGTCGCCAGATCGCCGCGCGCGAGCGAGAGGCGCAGGCGCGCGCGGTTCTCCGCATCGACGTCCGCAGACGCGATGCCCACCGCGCCGGCACCGTGTTCGCGAGCGAGCGCCTTGACGGCGCTAGAGAGTCGGGAGGCCTCCACGGCGGCGCCTCATCGGAAAGGCTCTGTCGATCCGCGCGATGTCGTCGGCGTCGAGGCGGAGGTCGCCGGCGGCGGCGTTCTCCTCGACGTGGGCGATGGTCGACGCCTTCGGGATCGTGAACGCGATCGGGTCGCGCGTCAGGAAGGCCAGGACGACTTGGCGCGGCGTCGCGCCGTGCTTGCGCGCGATCTCGTCGATCGCGTGCGCGCCGGCGCCGTCGGTCCAGTCGCCGCGGCCGAACGGCGTGTAGGCGACGATCGCGATGTCGTGCTGGCGGCAGTACGGGAACTCGTGCTCCTCGACCGTTCGCTCGTTGAGGTGGTAGAGCACTTGATTGCAGGCGATCGGCACGCGCTCCAGGGCGGCTTGCGCCTCTTGGAGGTCGGCGACCTCGAAGTTGCTCACGCCGAGCGCGCGGATCTTGCCGTCGGCGACGAGCTGCTCGAGCGCGCGCATCGTCTCGCCGAGCGGGACGCTGCCGCGCCAGTGCAGCAGGTAGCAGTCGAGATACTCGACGCGCATGCGCTTCAGCGACGCTTCGCAGGCACGAATCGTCCGCTCGTAGCTCGCGTTGGACGGCAGCACCTTCGACACCAGAAAGAGCTGCTCGCGCGGCAGGCCTTGGATCGCCTCGCCGATCAGCCGCTCCGAGCCGCCGTCGCCGTACATCTCGGCGGTGTCGACGTGCACCATCCCGAGCTCGACGCCGCGCCGCAGCGCGCGCTTCGCTTCCTCCGCACCCGCGCCGCGCAGCGGCGTGTTCCAGGTTCCCTGACCGACGATCGGGACGTCGCGGCCGGTCGGGCCGAACGCACGGAGGATCACGGCAAGAAATCCTCGGGGACGGCCGCGTCCTTCGCCGAGAGCCGCGGTTCGCCGGCGAGCGGCCACTGCACGCCGATGCGCGGGTTGCGCCAGCTCACCGCGCCTTCGCTCGCGGCGTCGTACGGCACGCTGTTCTTGTAGTGCACCACCACGTCGTCGTCGAGCGCCAGGAAGCCGTGGCCGAAGCCGGCGGGGACGTAGAGCTGCTTGTGATTGCGGTCGGTCAGCAGAAAACCTTGCCACTGCAAGTACGTCGAGGAGTCGCGCCGCAGGTCGACGATCGCGTCCCAAATGCGCCCTTTGAGACACTGCACGAGCTTCGCCATCCGGAAGTCGTAGTGCAGCCCGCGGATCACGTTGCGGGTCGACCACGAGCACGAGTCCTGCGCGAAGCGCTGGTCGAGTCCGACCTCGGCGTACTTCGGGTCGGACCACGTCTCCTTGAAGAAGCCGCGGTCGTCCTCGTACACGTCGGGCACGAACAGCCGCGCCTCGGCGAACTTGGTCGGAAGAACCTCGATCACGAACGGTTCACTTTCTCGATGAGATCGACGAGTCGCACGCCGAGCGCGCGCTGAGGGAGCCAGTCCAACGGGCCGATCGGCGCCGCTTCGGTTCGCGCCGCTTGCCAGCCGGGGACTGCCGCGTCGAGCAAGGCCGACTGCGTGAGCACGAGCAGCAGGCTGCGCGCGACGTCCGGGCTGCGCGTGTTGGCCGCGTTGTACGCGAGCTGCGCGGCGGCCGAGCCGAGCGCGATGCGCTGCTTTCGCTCGGCCGGGCTCGCGGCGTCGTACACCGCGACGGCGCTGGTCAGCGCGCCCGCCGCGCTGATGCGGTCGAAGTCGGGCCCCGCGCGCACCTTCACACGGAACGTCGCCACGAACGATCGTCCCACCGCAGGTACGATCGCGTCGAGCCGGTCGGCCAGCGCGAAGCCGAACGTCTGCGCCTCCGGCTGCATCGCCCAGGGCCAGGCGTCGAGCAGCTCGGCCATCGTCGCGAGGTCGACGCCGAGCGCGGCGCTCGCGGCCGGGCCGTCGTCGTTCGGGACCGGTGCGAGCGCGGGCGGCGCGACGTGCGAGCGCAGCGCCCGCACGAGGTCGTTCGCCAGCGGCAAGACCGCCGAAGCGTTCGGACGCGCCGGGTCGTAGCCGCGCAGCGAGGTGAAGTCGACCGGCAGCGTTCCGGCCGGGATGTGCGCCGCATGAGCCGCGAGATCCGTCGCGGGCGCCGCGGCGAGCATCTGGCGCGTGCGGTCGGGGCCCGCGGCGGCGAGGAAGACGTCGAGCACGCCGGCGTCGTAGAGCGCCGCGTCGCGCGGGTCGTTCTTCCACTGGGCTTCGGTCGCCATGCGGTTGTTGATCCAGCGCAGCGCGAAGTCGAACGCGTCGCGGTCGCCGTTCGCGACGAACGCGCGCAGGCCGGTGGCGGGATGCGAGCCGACGTTCGGAACGTTGCCGAAGTCGCCGTCGCCGCGCGCTCCCAAGAACGCGTCGACGTCGGCGATGCAGCGCTCGCGCAGCAGCGCGATCGCGCAGCCGCGCGGGTCGCGGAACATGAGGACGGCGCGGCCGGCGGAGCGCCCGGTCTCGACCGACGCGCGGTCGTCGGCGAGCGCCGGCAGCGGTGCGGCGGTGAGCGCAAGCACGAGCGCGGACGCGAGCGCCGCGGCGGCGCTAGAACAGATCGAACGCAGCGTCACGGGCGGCCAGCGCGAGGAGACCATCGCGCAGATGATAGACCCTGCCGAAGCCGGCCTCCTTGAGGCGCTCGGCGGCCCAGCGCGACTTCGTTCCGACCCGGCAGGCGACGACGTACGTCTTCGCCGTGTCGAGCTCGTGCATGCGCGCTTCGAGCGACGTCGCGGGGATCGCGAGCGCGCCCGGAACGTCGCCGAGCGCGCGCTCGTGCGGTTCGCGCACGTCGAGCAGCAGCGCGCCGGCGGCGAGCGCTTCGTCGAATGCGTCCAGATCGAGCTCCGGCACGGTCGACGGCGGCGCGGTACGGTCCGGTATGCCGCCGACGTCGGCGATCGAGGGCGCATCGCCGCACATTGGGCAGTCGGGATCGCGCGCGATGCGCACCTCGCGCACGCGCGCGTCGAGCGCGTCGATCAGCAGCAGCCGCCCGATCAGCGGCGTACCGATCCCGAGGACCAGCTTGATCGCCTCGTTGGCCTGGAACGTCCCGACCATCCCGGCCAGCACGCCGAGCACCCCGCCTTCGCTGCACGTCGGCACGAGATGCTCCGGCGGCGACTCCGGATACAAGCAGCGATAGCACGGTCCGCCGCGAGCGCCGAAGATCGACACCTGTCCGTCGAAGCGGAAGATCGAGCCGTGCACGTCGGGCTTGCCTTCGAGCACGCAGGCGTCGTTGACGAGGTAGCGCGTCGAGAACGTGTCGCTGCCGTCGACGACGACGTCGGCCAGCCGCACCAGCTCGCGCGCGTTCGCCGCGTCGAAGCGCGCCGCGACGGCGTCGATCGCGATCTGCGGGTTCAGCGCGCGCAGCCGCTCGGCGGCGCGATGCGCCTTCGGCGCGCCGACGTCGGCGGTGTCGTAGAGGATCTGCCGCTGGAGGTTCGTGATGTCGACCGTGTCGTCGTCCATGAGCATGATGCGGCCGACGCCGGCGGCGGCGAGGTATGCGAGAACCGGCGATCCGAGGCCGCCCGCGCCGATCACCAGCACCCGCGAGCGCGCGAGCTTCTCCTGGCCTTCCAAGCCGACTTCGGGGATCAGCAGGTGCCGGCTGTAGCGGCGCAACTCGCGCCGCCCGGCCAGCGTGCTCATGCGTGCGACCTCCACGTCAGAGCGGCGCGTCGACCAGCGGGGTTTCGCGCGCCGGCTCCGCCGCCGCGGCGGCCCGCGGATGCAGCGCGTTCAGCCACTGCAGCACCGCGGTCCGGCTGTTGTCGCCCGCGAATGTGTGATCGCTGGCGACCGTGACGAACGTCTTCGGCTCCGCGGCGTGCGCGTACAGCGCTTCGACCGACGAGGGCGACACCATCGCGTCGCGCTCGGCCGCGACGAAGAGCACCGGACGTCCGGCCAGCGCGGGCAGCGCGGCTTCGAGGTGCGGTTGCCATTCGTGCGAGACCTCTTGCAGCGTGAGGCCGTCGACGTACGACGAGCGCAGGTCGACGACGCCGCGCGCGGCGAGCGCGTCGAGCACCGTCGGGCGGCCGTAGCCGGTCGCGATCGCGATCGCGCCGGCGAGCGAGGCGTCGCGGCCGGCGGCGCACAGCGCGCTGGCCGCGCCCATGCTGTGTCCCATCGCGTACACCGCGGCGGCGCCGCGCGAGCGCGCGAAGCGCACGACGGCGGCCATCGCGTCGAACAGATCCTCCACGCCGCGCAGGCGGCCGCCGCTCGCACCGAGCTTGTGGCCGGGGAAGTCGAGCGAGTACGACGTGAAGCCGTGGCTGGCGAGGAACGCGCACAGCCCGTCGAGGTTCTGCTTCGAGCTGGAGTAGCCGTGGCCGACGACGAGCGTCACGCCGCGCGGACGGCGCGCTTCGTACTCGAGCGCGGCGACGGTGTTGAAGCCCGCGTCGACGCGGTGCAGGCTGACGTTCACGAGACCGTGTTCGCGATCCAGGCCGCGTCGCCGTCGCGGTACAGCTCGCGCTTCCAGACGGTCACGCGCGATTTGAGCGCGTCGATCGCGTAGCGGCAGCCGTCGAACGCCGCGCCGCGGTGGGGCGCCGCGACGACGACCGCGACCGACGGCTCGCCCAGCGCGACCCGGCCGGTGCGGTGCAGCATCGCGATGCCGAGCGGTCCGAAGCGCTCGCGCGCCTCGCGCGCGATCGCGTGCATCTCGGCGACCGCCATCGCTTCGTACGCTTCGTACTCCAGCGCGGCGACCGGGCGCGGGTCGCCGGGCGACGTCTCGCGCGTCGTGCCGAGAAACGTCACGACCGCGCCGTGCGCCTGCGTCTTGACCGACCGCACGAGCGCGTCGGGATCCAGCGGTTCCGCCGAGAGTCCGATCATCGCCGACGACGTTTCGTGAACGGCGCCGAGGGTCCGCCGTGCGTGGCCGGAGCGGTCAGCCCGGCGCTCAGCCGCCGCCGACCGGCGGCAGCAGCGCGATCTCGTCGCCGTCGTTGAGCAGGGTTCCGGCCGCCACGAGCGCGCCGTTCCGGGCGAAGCGCGTCGAGGCGCGCAGCGGCGCCAGCGCCGCCGCCTCGCTCGCGAGCTGCGCCCAGAGGCCCTCGACCGTCACGCCGTTCGCGACGGTCATCGTGCGCGCGCCGAAACCGAGCAGCTCGCGCAGCCGCGCGAACGCCAGCACGCGCACGGTCACGACCGGCGCCGCTTCGACCGCCATGCTACGTGCCGCCGAGGTCGGTGGTGTAGCCGTGCTGCTTCAGCCACGCGCGGGAGTCGTCGTGCAGCCCGAGCAGGTCGATGCGGTTGCAGGTGAGCTTGTGCAGCAGCACTTCCCAGAAGTGGCGGTCCTGGTTGTAGACGTCGTCGGGGACTTGGTTGTGCTTGCGGGTGAACTCGCGCAGCGCCGTCCAGTCGCGCGCGGCCAGGAGCGTGCGCAGCTCGTCGTCGTACTCCGGGCTCGGCGGCGCCGGCTGCATGTTCACGCCGTCTTTTTCGCCGCCGGGAAGCCGAACCGCTCGATCGCCTTCGCGACACCGTCCTGGTCGTTCGGCGCGGTCACGTAGCGCACCGACTCGCGCACTTCGGGCAGCGCGTTGCCCATCGCGACCCCGGTCCCGGCCCAGCGCAGCATCGGGACGTCGTTGCGCGAGTCGCCGACCGCGAGCACGCGTTCCGACGGGATGCCGAAGTCCGCGCACAGCCGCGCCAGCGCGTTCTTCTTGCTGGCGTCACGGTTGAGCACGGCGCACTCCACGAAGTCGCCCCAGGTCTCGTAGCGGAAGCTCAGCGGCAGATCGCCGAACTCGCGCTGCATCCGGCGGACCGACTCCTCGCCGAGGAAGCGAATAAACGTCGGCGCTTGCGTGAGGATCTCCGAGAGCGACGGAGCCTCGTACCAGCCCGGGCCCGTCATGTCGTCCATGTGGATCTCGGAGCCCTCGAGCCGGTAGAACGCCTCTTCGACGTAGATCGCGACCGAGAGGCCTTCGCGCTCGGCGAACGCGACCATCGGCTGGGCGTACTGCAGCGGAACCGGGATCGACTCGAGCGTCCGGTTCGCCCCGAAGTCCTTGGTGAGCGCGCCGTGGCAGCAGATCACGGGCAGGTTGAGGCCCAGCTCTTTCGAGACGCGGATCGGCGTGTCGACGCCGCGCCCGGTCACCAGGACGACCCGGATCCCGGCCGCCAGCGCGTCCTTGATGGCGGTACGGTTCCGTACGCTGATCGACTCGTCGGGCGCGAGCAGCGTCCCGTCGAGGTCGAGGGCGATCAGATCGATCGGCGGCGTCGGCGCCTTGGGCTGGGGCTGGGGCGTGATCTTTGGCGGCATCCTCAAAATCCGTTATCGGCCGGAGAACCCACGATACCCGGTCGTGCCCCCAAGAATGCGCAACGGTGGCCTCGTCGAATACGTTTCTCGGCCATGCGCACCTTCGTCGCGGCGCTCGCGCTGTTCGCAGCGACCCTCGCACCGGCGCTCCCGCAGCCCGCCCAGCGGTGCTCGCGCGACGCGTTCCCGGTCGGCGGTCAGACCGTGACGATCACGGTCTGCGCCGGCGCGCCCGACAGCGGGAAGACGATCGCGGTCACCGAGACGTTCAAGAACGCCGCCACCTCGTTCAGCAAGACCACCTCGATCGAGGTCCTCGCCGGAGCCGCCGCATCGCGCGCGGTCGACGACGTCTCGCTCGCCCCGCTCGGTTTGCCGTACACGCTGCATTTGACGCTGGCGTACCGCGAGGCCGCGGTCTCGATCGAGCACGCGCTGCTGCTGCCGGGCGCCGTCCCGCTCAAGTAGTCGCGTCGCCCGCCGCGCAACCGCATCGGCGCGGCCGGGTTCTAGGGCACAGACATGCGGTGTCGAGGCGGCTGATGCCCTGTACCAGCGTGGCGCCGGAGCTCGACGCGGTCGGGCGAGCCCGGTACGTCACGGAACACCTGCCCCCGGGCCTCTTTCGCGTCCCCGACGGCGCCGACGCCAACGTCGCGTGGCGCGTCTCTCCCGAGCCGTTCCCGCTCTCGGCGAAGACCGTCGCGGCGATCGAGACGCTCGGCAACGATCTTCTCGCGTTCTACCGGGCGCTCAATGCGCTCTACCTGCGCAGCGCGCGCGGCACCGCGCCGGCGTTCATCGCCGAAGAGCTCGACCGCGGCAAGCCCGAGCAGATCGTGAAGCTCGCGCGGCAGAACCGCTTCAAGCAAGACGTTCCGCGCGTCATCCGCCCCGATCTGATCCTGACCGACGACGGCTACGTCGCGAGCGAGCTCGACAGCGTCCCGGGCGGGATGGGGTTCACCGGCGCGCTGGCGCGCACGTACTGCGAGATCGGCAGCGACAGCATCGGCGGCGTCGACGGCATGGCCGAACGGTTCGCCGAGATGCTCGGCGCGGCATCGGCGATCGACCACCCGACGGTCGCGATCGTGGTGAGCCAGGAGTCGGCGGACTATCGCGGCGAGCTGACCTGGCTCGCCGCACGCATCGCCGAGCTGGGGCTGGCCGATGCGATCGTGTGCGCGCCGCAGGACGTCGTCTTCACCGAGGAGGCGCTGTTCGTGCGCCGTTCCGACGGGCGCGAGGCGAAGATCGACGTCCTCTACCGCAACTTCGAGCTGTTCGATCTGCTGAACGTGCCGAAGCAGGAGCTGATCCTGTACGCTGCGCGCCACAACCGCGTGAAGATGACGCCCCCGCCGAAAGCGCATCTCGAGGAGAAGGCGTCGTTCGCGCTGTTCCACCACCCGGGGCTGCGCCCGTACTGGCGCGCCGAGCTGGGCGAAGCGATCGACGAACGGCTGCTGGGGATCTTTCCGCGCACCTGGATCGTCGATCCGCGGCCGGTGCCGTGGCAGTCGGCGATCGTCGGCCTGAGCGCGAACGGCGCGCCGGTGAACGAGTGGTCGCAGCTCGACGATCTCGGCAAGAGCGAGCGCGACTACGTGCTCAAGCCGTCGGGGTTCAGCGAGCTGGCGTGGGGCTCGCGCGGCGTCAAGGTGGCGAACGATCTGACCAAGGACGCGTGGCGCGACGCGCTGCGCGAGGCGCAGCGGTCGTTCGAGAAGACGCCGTACGTGCTGCAGCGCTTTCACAAGGGCCGGCGCGTGCGCGTGCCGTTCTTGAGCACGTCGAGCGGCGAGATCAAGGAGATGGACGGGCGCGTGCGGCTGTGTCCGTACTATTTCGTGATCGGCGACGAGACGCGGCTGGGCGGGATTCTGGCGACCGTCGCGCCGGCCGACAAGCGGGTGATCCACGGGATGACCGACGCCATCATGGCGTCGTGCCGGCTCGCGGACGACGGCTTCTGAGCAGCGACGCACGTTTCGACCCGCGCGTCGGCGCGGCGTGGCGGAACCGCCATCGGATCGTCGCGTTCGGCAGCGCGGCGCTGGTCGGGCTGCTCGTCGATCTGCTCGCGCCGCGCTGGCTCGAGGGCGCGACGCGCTTCGCGGCGTCCTACGACGCGGGGATCCTGGTGCTGCTGGGGTTCTTCTGGTTCGCCGGGGTGCACGCCGACGCGCGCATGACGCGGGCGCGCGCGGCGACCGACGATCCGGGGCGCAACGCGATCCTGCTCGTGATCATGCTCGCCGTCGTGGCGGGGCTGGTGGCGGCGATCGGCATCATCGGCCACGGTCCGCACGCGACGACGATCACGGAGAAGTACGTCGCCTACGTGCTCGGCGTGACGGCGATCTTCGCCGGCTGGGTCCTCGTCCACACGGTGTACACGTTCCGCTACGCGCACCTCTACTGGTACGACGACGACGGCGACGGCAGCAACTGCGGCGGGATCAAGTTCCCGGAGACCGAGGAGCCGTCCGACTGGGACTTCGCCTACTTCTCGTTCTGCATCGGAACGTCGTTCGCGGTCTCCGATCCGCAAGTGACCGAGACCCGCGTGCGGCGCGAGGTCATCGCGCACTCGATCATCTCGTTCGCGTACAACTCGATCATCGTCGGCATGCTGATCAACATCTTCGCCGGCATCTTCTCATCCGCAGGAGGCGGCGGAGGCAAGTAACCGCCCGAGGGCGTCAGCGCACGAGCAACGCCGACATGGCGCGTTCAAGGTCGCGCAGGGTGGCGCAGTGGCGGGCGACGTTGCAGTGGGGCAGGTAGCGGAGCATCGCGGAGTCGCCGGTGCCCCAGGACGAGCGTGACTCGGGATTGAGCCAGATCACGCGCTTGGCACGGTCAGCGAGCGTCTTGACGATGTCGGGGCGCGGGTCGGCGTAGTTGGTGCGTGCGTCTCCCATGATGATCACCGACGTATGTCGGTCGACGTGGTCGAGCCAGCCGGCGGCAAAGTCCTCGAGCGAGCGGCCGTAGTCGGACGAGCCGAGGCCGATGCGGCGCATCACCTCGGCGATCGCTTCGTCGACCGTTGCTTTGTCCAGGATGTCGTCGACCTCGATTAGGCGGTTGGAGAACGCGAACGCCCGGACGTCGGAGAGCGCGTCCCTGAGGCTGTGCAGAAAGAGCAGCAAGAACTGCGCGAACGGCGCGACGGAGCCGCTGACGTCGCACAGCGCGACGACGCGCGGCTTGTCGATCTTCTTCCGCTTGTGGACCGTGATGAAGGGGACGCCGTCGTGGCCGGTGTTGCGGCGCATCGTCCGGCGGACGTCGAGCCGGCCGCGGCGAGCGCTGCGGCGGTCGCGCCCGTAGCGTGTCGCGAGCCGCTTCGCCATCGCGCGAACCAGCACGCGCATCCGGTCAACGTCACGTGAATCGAGATTCCAGAGCGTCATGCGGCCCAGCGCGTCGTCGTCCCAGCGCCGGCCGCTCACCGAAAGCTGCCTTTCCACGAAAGCGCGCGCATCCGCGCGCAGATCGTCTCGGGCACGGTCGAGGAGCTCCTCGGCGAGCGCGTCCGCATCGCCGCGCAGCCGCTCGATGTCGCGCGCGAGCTCGGCGAAGCCCAGCTCGTCGAGCAGGCGCCGGGCGAACATCGCCGTCTGCGTCCAGTACCGAATCGTGGACGTGCCGGCCCGGTTCGCCGCCCGTTCCATCGCGAGTGCCAGGCCGGCGCGGTCGCCTGCGAGGAGCATGCGCGTCAGCGGAGCGGCGCCGGGTGGGACGTCTCGTTCCGGGTCGCTGTCCGCGGCGATTCCGCGAGCGGCACCAGCGAGCTCAGTGCGTGCAAAATACGAGTCGAAGCACTGGCCGAAGAGCTGTTTCTCGCCGTGCGACTTCGCCATGACGATGGAGAGCGCGTCCTTGAGCGTGCCGCGGTCGGCGTAGCCGATCGCTTCGGCGGTTCGGAACGCGTCGAGGCTCTCCGCGACGGAGACGCGAATCCCCGCGGCGCGCGCCGCCTGGACGAAGCCGATCAGCGTGGAATTCACGGCAGCAGCGGTGTTACGGCGAAGCGACGGCTTCGCGGGCTTTGAGCACCAGCGCCGCGACTTGGCTCGCGACCGCGGCCGTATCGTCTTGGAACTTCAGCAGGGTGTTGAGCGTGTCCGTCACCACGTCCGGGTCGAGGTCCTCCGCGTGGAGTAACAGCAGCGCGCGCGCCCAGTCGATCGTTTCGCTGACCGACGGCAACTTCTTCAGATCCAGCTTGCGCAGTTGCTGCACGAACGCGACGAGCTGCTTCCGCAGCCGCGCATCCACGCCCGGAACGCGAATCTCGATGATACGCTCCTCGAGCGGGCTGTCGGGATAGCCGATGTACAAGTGCAGGCAGCGCCGCTTCAGCGCGTCGCCGAGGTCGCGCGTACTGTTCGAGGTCAGCACGACGAGCGGCGGGACGATGGCGGAAATCGTGCCCAGCTCGGGGATCGAAACCTGATAGTCGGCCAGGATCTCGAGCAGAAACGCCTCGAACTCTTCGTCCGACTTGTCGACCTCATCGATCAGCAGCACGGCGCCGTTCGGCTGCCTCAGCGCGCGCAGCAGCGGCCGCTCTTCGAGAAACTGCTCGGAGAAGAACACATCGTCGAAACTCTGCAGCTTCCCGAGCGCGGCGTCCAACCCGCCGGCCGCATCGAAGACGTCGCGAAAGCCGTCCTTGAGAATCTGCGTGTAGAGAAGCTGCTTGCCGTACTTCCATTCGTAGAGTGCCTTGGACTCGTCGACACCCTCATAGCACTGCAGCCGAATCAGCGGGAGTCCGAGATACTGCGCGGCTGCCTTGGCCAGCTCGGTCTTGCCGACACCAGCCGGTCCTTCAACGAGAATCGGCTTCCGAAGTTCGCGCGCAAGGTACACCGCGGTAGCGATCTGTCGGGTAGAGATGTATCCAGCTCCCGCCAGTCCGGCGGCTACGGAATCGATCCGATCGGGGGGCGCCGCTTCCTGCAATGTCGTCCGAACTCAAACAGCGACCGCAAGCACCTTCGTGCGCGGGCGTGGGGCTTCGTGACCCATTTCACGCAGGAAGTCGAGATGGCCCCGTGCCGCATTGATGAAGCGCGAGATTGCGTCATCCTCCGTCGCGCCGACTGCCAAGACATCGGGCAGATCCGGGCTTGTTGCAGCGAAGGTCCCCGTCTCTTCGTCCGCTTCAACGATCACGGTAAACACCATGGCAGCCTCTATTTCAACCCCAGACGCTTCGCAACTTCTCCCAGGCGCCGCGCGAACGCGCGGCGGCACAGTGTTCTCATTTCGGGAAGGCCTCGCAGATCGCATGCACCTCTTCGGCCGTGTTGTGACCGTGGGGCGCGAAGCGGATTCCGATCGGGCGATATGTCGTCACGATGCCGTGGTTCCGCTGGAGGTCGCGGCCAACGGCTACGGGGTCGACGCCTTCGCGGAGGACGGTGACGATGCCGGATTTCACGTCCTCGCGCGCACGATCGCCTACGACCGCCCATCCTCGAGCCGCGAGACCTTCTACAAGGCGGTCGGTCAACGCCACGACGTGCGCTGCGATTCGGTCCTGGCCCGCGTTCGCCAGGAAGTCCATCGACGTCGCAAGGGAGAGGGCGCCCAGGATGTTCACCGTGCCGCCTTCATAGCGGGAGGCGTCGGGCGCGGGCGGCTGGTCGTAGTCGAGGAAGTTCCACATGTCCTCGGCGGAACGCCAGCCGGGCATGCGCAGCGCGACGCGGTCGAGCAGGTTCGCGCGCAGCCACAAGAAGCTCACGCCCTGCAGCGCCATCAGCCACTTCGCGCCGCCGGCGTACACGGCGTCGACGGCGGTCTTCTTCACGTCGAGCGGGAAGGCGCCCAGACCCTGGATCGCGTCGACGGCCAACAGCGCGCCGTGCGCGTGCGCGACCTCGGCCAGGGCGTCGAGATCGTGACGGTAGCCGTCGTCGAACGTCACCCACGACACCGCCACGACCTTCGTGCGCGCGGAGATCAGGCGGCTCAGCACCGCCGGCGTCATGCGCTCGCGCGGCGCTTCGATCAGCGTCACGGCGACGCCGCGGTCGCGCAGCGCGAGCCAGGGGTAGGCGTTCGCACCGAACTCGTTCGCGCCGGTGATCACTTCGTCGCCCGGGCCGAGCTCGAGGCCCTGCGCGATCACCGTCGCGCCGTCGCCGGTGTTGCGCAGGAGCGCGATCTCTTCGCCGCGGCCGCCGATGAACTCGGCGATGCGCCGGCGGTACGCCGGCAGCGACAGCTCGCGCGACGCCGTGCCGAGAACGCCGCGTTCGGCATGATCGTCGATCATTGCGTGCAGCGCGTCGCGCGTCGCCACGGGCAGCACGCCGACCGCCGCGTGGTTGACGTAGATCAGCCCTGGCGCGAGCGCGAACGCCTCGCGCGCCAGCGGCGCGGCCGCGCCGACCATCTCAGCTCGGGCTGGCGTTGACGGAGATGTCGGCTTGCGTGCGCGCCGGATTCATTCGCACCTTCGCGCGCGCGATGCGCGTGATGAAGATCTCGAGCGGAACGTACCAGTCGCCGTCGCGCTTGAACGTCTGCCCGGGCATCGTCACGGCGCCGTCGTTGATGAGCGCGGTGCGGCTGCCGTCGGTGAAGCGGCCGGTGACGCCGTTGATCGTCACGACGACGGCATTTCCTTGGAACGTCAGCAGCCCGTCGAACGACTTCACCAGCGGCACCACGTCCGCGTAGACGACGCCGTTGCGCAGCACCGCGATCCCGCCGGCTTTGTCGACCGGGCGCCCGTCGAGCGTCAGCTTCACGGTGCGGTCGGCCGCGGATGCGGGCGCTGCGGAGAGCAGCATCAGCGCGGCGGCGAGGGCGGTGAGGAGTCTCTTCATGAGTAGATGTCCTTGGTGTGCCAGGCGATGTTCTGGGCCCGGTCGCCGACGCGCTCGATGATCGAGATCACGAAGAGCAAGAGGGTGCCCGCCGGTACCGTACCCGGATCGCGCTGCATCTCCGCCTGGAGCGCCTCGATCCCGCTGCGGTAGAGGATGTCCACCTCGTCGTCACGCTCGATCACGTCGTCGGCCAGCGCGGCGTCCCCCTCCCGGTACGCGCGCATGACGTCCTGCAGCATCTCGTAGGCGAGATCCGCGATGCGGTCGACCTCGACGCTGGCCGGGCGCACCGCCACGTCGGCCAGCTTGATCGCGTTCTTTGCGATGTCGACGGCGTAGTCGCCGATCCGCTCGAGGTCGGTCACGATCTGCAGCATCCCGGCGATCGCGCGCAGCTCGCCCGCCACCGGCTGCTGCTTCCAGATCAGCTCGATGCAGGTCCGCTCGACGCGCCGGCGCGTGTCGTCGATCTCGTCGTCACCCGCCACCACGCGTCCCGCCAGCACGACGTCGCGCCGCTCCAGCGCTTGCATCGCCGAGCGGATCGCGTCGGAAACCAGCGCGCCCAGCCGGACGACGTCGAGGCGCGTGTTCTCCAGCGCCTGGTGGTAGGCGGTACGCATGGCCTTCCAATATAGCAGAGGGAGGGCGATCCGCAAACCCCGCCGTACGCGCCCGCCGATATGGACACGATCCTGCTCGAACACGACGGCGCCGTCGCCACGGTCACGCTGAACCGGCCGAACGTCCTGAACGCCCTGAACCAGCGCATGCTGGACGAGCTCGCCGAGACGTTCGCGCAGCTCGACCGCGACGAAAGCCTGCGCGCCGTGATCGTGACCGGCGCGGGAGCGAAAGCGTTCGCGGCGGGCGCCGACATCGGCGAGCTGAACGCGCTGTCCACGGCGCGCGCCGCCGAGGCCCAGGCGCTCAAAGGGCAGGCGCTCACGAGCGCGCTTGAACGGATGCGCGTCCCGGTGATCGCCGCGGTGAACGGCTTCGCGCTCGGCGGCGGCTGCGAGCTCGCCATGGCCTGCGACATGCGCATCGCGAGCGAGAACGCGCGCTTCGGCCAGCCCGAGGTAAACCTCGGGATCCTGCCGGGCTACGGCGGGACCCAGCGCACGACCCGGCTCGTCGGCGAAGGGATGGCGATGTACCTCTGCCTGACCGGCGAGATGATCGACGCGCCGGAAGCGCTGCGCATCGGGCTCGTGCAGAAGGTCGTGCCGCTCGACGGCCTGCTGGCCGAGGCCCGCCGCATCGCCGAGCTGATCGCGTCGAAGGCGCCGCTGGCGGTCGCCGCGGCGAAGCGCGCGATCGTGAGCGGCGCCTCCATGACGCTGCCCGACGGGCTGGCGCTCGAGGCGCTCCTTTTCGGCCAAGTCGTGATGACCGACGATTTCCGTGAAGGCTCGCAAGCGTTCCTGGACAAGCGAAAGGCGAGCTTCGCCGGCCGCTGACGCCTTGCCGAATTGAATCGTTTACGATATAATTATCCCCGCGAGGTGTCCGCCCTGGATGCGGCACCCGCCTTCACAGATCGCTACACATGTTGCGGCGTCACGAACGCCCGCAAAAAGCAGACCGCAACGCTGAGGTGGCAATGTCCGGCATGACTTCAACCCGCTCACCGGCGCTGGAGGCGCTTCGTGTCAATGTTGTCGTGGGACGGGCGCGTTGCCGTCTCTCCCAGTCCCAGCTTGCCGAACGAGCCGGCGTTTCACGCCCTACCATTTCACGCATCGAGCGCGGATCCGGCGACGTCGGAGTCGACGTGGTTCAACGCATCGCCGATGCGCTCGACGTTTCCGTCGCCCAATTGTTCGAGCCGACGACGGATGAACTCGTCGATGACGACGAGCTGGTGCGTCGCGCAGCTACGCCGGCGGATCAGTTTATCGACGCCGACGCGCTCTTCGATGCGATCGACGAAGCCGCCGGACGACCGATCCGGCGGTACAGCAGAGCCGGGCGGCCGCGAATGGCGCGTTAGATTTCATCCGAAAGTCGCGAAGCTCATCGCCCGGTACGACGCCGATGATCCTTCGTTCCGGCCGACTCTGGGTGCACTGCGAAACGCGCTTGCGACGAACCCGAAACAATTCGAAAAGAAGTCAGGAAAGCTGCGTCCTTGCCGCGCGGCCGCGCTTTCATTCGCCGACGGAGTTTCGTGGAGGGCCGTTTTCAAACTCGATGAACCGGCGCGGGTAGTAAACGTCTTGTCGCTAGCGCCGCACGACGCAGCGTACGCTGAAGCGGTACGCCGGCTCTAGAAGCGTCTCAGCGGCGCGGCGTTAGCGGCTCGCGGTTCTCTGCGGGGCGCCGAAGCGCGCGGTCGCGTCGGCCATCGCGCGCTCGACGTCGGGATCGAAGCCGATCCAGCGGGCGCGCACGCGGCCCGTCGGGTCGATCGCGAACATGGTGGGGTAGCCGCTCACGCCGAAGGCGTGCGCGACCGTCTGATCGGGGTCGAGCGCTACGTCGGCCATCTTGAACTGGTCGGCGAAGGGCTTCACCAAGCCGGTCGGCTCGCCGACGTCGATCGAGATGACCTCGACACCCGGATGGGTGCGCTTGAAGTGCTGCACCAGCGGGATCGACGCGCGGCACGGGTCGCACCAGGTCGCCCAGAAGTCGAGGAAGACCAGCCGTCCGCGGCTGCGGGCGAGGTCGAAGCGGCCGCCGTCCAGGCGGGCGACCGCGACCGGCGGCGCCTCCACGATCTCGCGGTGCAGGCGCGGCAGCACGACGAACTTCGCCAGCGCCGCGAGGACGACGACCACGGCGAGCACGTCCAGGGCGCGTGCCGCCCAGCGGCGCAGCTCAGGCACCTGCGCGGCTTCTGCCCGCAGGGAAAGCGCCACCTGCGCCCGCATCCCAGGAACCGATGCCAACGATCCGCGTCGCGTCGGCTACGATCGACGCGCGGACCCTGCCCGCCGAAAACCGCAGTGCCCGGATCTTCGACGCCTTCGACAAGCTGCCCGTCGGCGGCATCCTCGAACTCAACGAGGAAACCGATCCGCGCTCGCTCCGCAACGAGTTCCAGCAGTACCGCGCCGGCCGCTTCTCGTGGGACGCACGGAACCTCGGCAGCAGCCGCTGGACGATCCGGCTCGAGCGCATCGACGAACGCGCCGATACGGCGACGTTCCTCTCGCACACGGCGCCGTTCGCCGGCGCGAAGCAGTCGACGATCACCGAGCTCGCGAGCGTCGCGACCGAGCGGTCGTACCGCACCGGCGAGACGATCTTCGATGAAGGCGAGATCTGGCCGTACCTCGGCTTCGTGCGCAGCGGCAAGGTCGTGTACACGCTGCTCTCGCCGGACGGCAAGACGCACGCGCTCGGCGAGCGCCTCACGCACGACCCGCTCAACGAGTCGGGGACGTTCGACGGCGGCGGCGCGACGACGCGCGCCGAGGCGCTCACGGACTGCACGATCGTGCTGGTGCCCTCCGAGGCCGTCCTGCACGCCGTTCGCAACGACGCCGAGCTCGCGCTCGGGTTCCTGGCCGCCTCGTCGCAAGCGCGGCGGCGCTCGATCGACACGATCGCCGACCTGGCGTTCGCCCACGTCCTGCAGCGCGTGGCGAAGTTCCTGATGTCGTACGCGCCGGCGACGACCGGGATGGCGCCCGGGCTGCCGGGGGTGGAGAACCTCTCGCAGGCGCAGATCGCCGCAGCGGCCGGGACCGTCCGCGACATGGCGGCGCGCGCGCTGATCCGGCTCAAGAACGCGGCCGCCGTCGAGCTCGACCGCGGACGGGTCCGCTCGATCGACCGGCTACGCCTGGAAGCCTTTGCCCACGGGGTGCAGGCGCCTCCGGTTTAATACGGAGAATCAGCGGCCGTGATGCGCCGCTTCTTCTTCACCCTGGCCGCCGCGCTGGTGGCCGCCGCTCCCGCCGCTTCCGCCGCCGGGACGTTCGCGTATCCCGACGCGCCGCGCGGGACCGTGAGCGACACGTACTTCGGGACCAGCGTCGCGGACCCGTACCGCTGGCTGGAGAACGTCGACGCGCCCGACACGACGGCGTGGGTGAAGGCCGAAGGCGACCTGACCCGCTCGTACCTCGACGCGATCCCGCAGCGCACCGCGATCCGCGACCGCTACCGCACGCTGCTGAACTACGAGAAGCTCAGCGCGCCGTTCCACGAGGGCGCCTGGTGGTTCTTCTCGCGCAACTCCGGGCTGCAGAACCAGAGCGTGATGTACGTGCAGCGCGGCGAGCACGGGACGCCGCGGGTGCTGCTCGATCCGAACACGCTCGCGGCCGACGGCACCGTCGCGCTCGCCGGCTTTCACCCCTCGCACGACGGGAGTCTGCTCGCGTACGCGACGCAGTCGTCCGGCGCGGACTGGCAAACCTGGCACGTCAAAGACGTCGCGACCGGCCGCGACCGGGCGGACATGATCCGGTGGAGCAAGTTCTCCGGCGCGTCGTGGGACGGCGACCGGGGCTTCTACTACGAGGCGTACGACCCGCCGAAACCGGGCGCCGGCAACGCGACGCTGAGCGCGCTCGGCGCCGAGAAGATGTACTACCACGCGCTCGGCACGCCGCAGTCGGCGGACCGTCTGGTGTACACCGCCAAGGCCGACCAGTTCCTGGGACGCGGGCGCACCGACGACCAGACGCTGGACTTCTTCTTCATCTCGAAGGGCGACGGGAACAGCTTCGCGTGGAAGCGCGCCGGCCAACCGGACACCGCCTTCAAGCCGATCTTCGCGCTCGACCCGAACGTGTCGTACAACCCGGTCGACAACGACGGCACGCGCGTCTACCTCATCACGAACCGGAACGCGCCGCACAGCCGGCTGGTGTGGCTCGAGCTGACCGACCCGTCGCACACGCTGCACGACATCGTCCCGCAGTCGGCCGACACCATCGACGGCGCGAGCATGTTCGGAAACCGGTTCTACGTCTCGTACCTGCACGACGCGCACTCGGCCGTGCGCGTGTTCGGGCGCGACGGTCGCGCGCTCGGCACGATCGAGCTGCCCGGGATCGGCACCGGCGGGCTGCCGGGCGGCCACCGCGGCGACCGCGCGGCGTACTACACGTTCGCGTCGTACACGTACCCGACGACGGTCTACCGCTTCGACACCGTGACGGGGAAGAGCGCCGTGGCGGTGCGGCCGAAGATCGCGTTCGACCCGTCGCCGTACGTGACCGAGCAGATGTTCACCACCTCGAAGGACGGCACACGCATCCCGGTGTTCGTCGTGCACGCGAAGAGCATGCCGCTCGACGGGACGACGCCGACGATCTTGTACGGCTACGGCGGGTTCAACATCTCGATGACGCCGTATTTCTCCTCGGCGGTCGCGATGTGGCTGAAGATGGGCGGCGCGTACGCCGTGGCGACGCTGCGCGGCGGCGGGGAGTACGGCGACGCCTGGCACGACGCGGGTCGGCTCGCGAACAAGCAGAACGTCTTCGACGACTACGTCGCCGCGGCGCAGATGCTGATCGACAAGAAGATCACCTCGACGCCGAAGCTGGCGGCGAACGGCGGCTCGAACGGCGGGCTGCTGGTCGGCGCGGCGATCACGCAGCGCCCCGACCTGTTCGGTGCCGCAATCCCCGAGGTCGGCGTGATGGACATGCTGCGCTTCCAGAAGTTCACCGTCGGCAAGGCCTGGGTGACCGACTACGGCTCGGCGGAAGCGTCGGCCGACCAGTTCAAGACGTTGTACGCGTACTCGCCGTCGACCCAGGCGCAGACCGGCATGACGGCGCCGGAATCCTCCATCACGGCCTTGGCCATGCGGGCGGCAGCGGCCGACGGCGCGTAGTACGCCGAGCCGGTCTTGAGCAGTGCGACGACCTCGGCCCCGCCGTTGCGGGTGCGGTCGACGAGGTGCTCGATGCGATCGGCCGGAAGCACGTCCGACAGCGGCTTGCCGTCGACCGTGCAGCGCGAAGGCACCGGAACCATGGTGTCGCCGTGCGAGCCCAGGGTCAGCGTCTTCACCGAGCTGACCGGGACGCCGAGCTCCTCGGCGACGTTGTTGGTGAAGCGCGCGGTGTCGAGCATCCCGGCCTGGCCCATGACCCGGTTCTTCGGGAAGCCGGTGGCCAGCTGCGCGAGCGCCGTCATCTCGTCGAGCGGGTTGGACACGACGATGACCACCGCGTCGGGCGAGGTGGCGGCGATGTTCTCCGCGACCTGGCGCACGATCTTCGCGTTGGTCTCGATGAGGTCCATCCGGCTCATGCCCGGCTTCCGTGGGAGGCCGGCGGTGATCACGACGACGTCGGAACCCTCGGTCCCCTCGTAGGAGCCGCCGCCGACACCGACGACCTTGGTCTCGAAGCCCTCGACGGGTCGCGACTGGTTCATGTCCAGCGCGATGCCCTCAGGCTTGCCCTCGACGATGTCGGTGAGCACGACTGTCTCGAAGACGTCGTACTCGGCGAGACGGAGAGCGGTAGTGGAGCCGTAGAAACCGGCACCGACGACGGTGACCTTGCCCTGGCGGGGCTTCTCTGCCATGACCGTCAACCTATCGCTGAGAGCGCCATCGCGCCCGAGGGGGTCGCCCGGTGGTCAGGGAAAAGGGATCGTCAGCACGATCACGGTGAGTGCCAGCCCGGCCCCCGCGAGCAGGACGACGTCCACGGGCCGGCTCCGGACGGCGAGGAAGCCCACCCGGCGGACCGGCAGGAGCAACCGCAGGACGGCGGCCCCTATCAGCGCCAGGCCGACGACGACGATCCCGCTGCGCCAGTGGTCGAAGGTCAGAACGAGCAGACCGACGCCGACCATCACGAGAACGCCCAGCAGCGGCAACTGGCGGATCAGCCCCGCGAGGAAGGGACGGCGGACGTAGAGCGGCGGCGGGGTCACGACGTCAGGCCGGCAAGGAGTCGGAGGCGGCGGCCTGCTCGGCGGCCAGGACGACGTTCTGCAGCAGCATCGCGCGGGTCATGGGGCCCACGCCCCCGGGGTTCGGCGCGACGTGACCGGCCACCTCGATGACGTCGAGGGCGACGTCCCCGGCGATCTTCCCGTCCACCCGGCTGACGCCGACATCGAGGACGGCGGCACCCGGCTTGACCATCGCGGCAGTGATCAGCCCGGGGACCCCGGCGGCGGCGACGACGATGTCGGCGGTCCGCACGTGGGAGGCCAGGTCCCGCGTGCCGGTGTGGCACAGCGTCACGGTCGCGTTCTCGGAGCGGCGCGTGAGGAGCAGCCCGAGGGGCCGGCCGACGGTCACACCGCGGCCGATGACGACGACCTCCGCACCGGCGATCGGGACGTCGAAGCGGCGCAGCAGCTCCACGATGCCGACCGGCGTGCACGGCAGGGGGCCGGGGACGCCGAGGACGAGCCGGCCGAGGTTGGCCGGGTGCAGCCCGTCGGCGTCCTTCGCGGCGTCCATGGCCTCCAGGACGGCGTACTCGTCGATGTGCCGCGGCAGCGGCAGCTGGACGATGTAGCCGGTGCACGAGGGGTCGGCATTGAGCTCATCGACGACGGCGAGCACGTCCGCCTGCGTCGCCGACGCGGGGAGTTCCCGCTGGATGCTGCCGATCCCGACCTGGGCGCAGTCCTTGTGCTTGGCGTTGACGTACCAGCGACTGCCCGGGTCGTCGCCGACCAGCAGGGTGCCGAGCCCTGGCTGGCGACCAGCGGCGGTCAGCGCAGCCACCCGCTCGGTGAGTTCGCCGCGGATCGCTGCCGCGGTCGCCTTGCCGTCCAGGATCGTCGCGGGCACGACAGACAGTCTGCCCGAGCGTCGCCACTACCCGCGGCGCGGTCCTAGGCTCCTCGGCACGCAGGCTCCCGTGGCTGCCGACGGAGGTATGCAATGAGCGAGGTCAACCCACCCGGCGTGACGAACGGCCCGCAGGGCGCCGCGGCCTACGGCAGAGCGGCGCCGCCGGGGGCCACCGCACCGCAGTACTCCGACCGGCCGGTCGTCTTCCGCGGGCCGGACAGCCTCGGCGGCCTGCTGCTGCTCCTCGCCGGGATCGCCGCCGGCGTCAGCCTGCTGCTGGATTGGCTGAAGGGCGAGGCCATCAGCGGCTGGGGCCTGGTGCGCAACGGCTTCGACGACCTCGGCGGCGCGTTCAGCAGCGGCCTGTGGCAGCCGCTCGCCATCGTGCTCGGCGGCGGTGTGCTGTTCGTGCTCGGCCTGCTGATGTGGTTGCCGGCGCGCTCGCACCGCTTCCTCGGCGTGCTCGCCCTCCTGGTGAGCCTGTGCGTGACCGCGGGCGTCCTCGTGCCGCTGGCGAAGGCCCACTGGGACCTCGGCTTCTTCGGCCCCGGCTTCTGGTGCGGTATCGCCGTCGCCGTGCTGGGGCTGCTCGGCAGCCTGAAGGCAGCGCTCACCGGCCCGAAGAGGAGATGACAGTACGGTGACGCTGCGGCCGTCCGGACCGCACCGGGGCCAGGTGCCGTCCCCCGGCTGAACTGAGCCCTGGCATCGTTCGATCGCGGGACCCTCCGGGCCCCACTCCTCACGACATTGCGATCCTGCTTGTCAGTCGGAGACGAGGGCGCCGTGGGCGCGGGCGAACTGCACTGCGTGCACCAGGTCGATCCGCACACCGGTGAGCTCGAAACCACGCCAGTTGACCTCGTCCATCGAGGCTCCCCGCAGGTCGGCGCCACGCAGCTTCGTCGACTGCAGGCGAACCCGGTCCAGATCGGCGCCGGTGAGGTCGCACTCCCGCAGGTCCGCGTCGGTGAAGTCGGCCTCCCGGAAGCGCTGGCCGGAGAGGTCCAACCCGGACAGGTCCGCGGCGCGCAGCGAGGTGTAGCTCCAGTCGCTGCCGGTCGAGGTCATCGGCCGCACGTCCGCGCCGGGGAACTGCGATCCGGTGAGCTTGCAGCCCTCCCACACGACGTCGAAGAGCTTCGCCCGGTCGAACCGGCAGGACAGGAAGGCCGTCCCGTGGTGCCGGGCCCCGCCCATCCGCACCCCGGTGAGAACGCACGCCTCGAACACGCACCGCCGGGTGACCAACTCCTCCAGCCCGGCGTCGTCGAACCGGCACCGGGTGAACGTGACGCCGGAGAGCTCCGCACCCCACCAGTCGACGCGGGCGAAGTCCTCACCCTCAATCTCGGCGCCGTCCTCGGGCGGGCGTACGTGGGGATTGGGCCCCGTGCGGGGTCCCGCCGCGAGCTTGCGAGGGGTGGGTGGCATGGGGCCCTTTCTCAGTGTGCAAAGTGGCGCGTGCCGGTGAGGTACAGCGGCACACCAGCCGCGGCCGCCGCGGCGATGACCTCCCCGTCGCGCACCGACCCACCCGGCTGGACGACGGCCCGCACGCCCGCGTCCAGCAGCGCCTGCAGGCCGTCGGCGAAGGGGAAGAAGGCGTCGGAGGCGGCCACCGACCCCACGGCCCGCTCCCCCGCCCGCGTCACGGCCAGCCGGGCCGAGTCCACCCGGTTGACCTGGCCCATGCCGACGCCCACCGTGGCGCGGTCGTGCGCGAGCAGGATCGCGTTGCTCTTCACCGCGCGGACCGCGCGCCAGGCGAACACGAGGTCGTCGAGGCCGGCGGCGTCCAGCGGCTCGCCGGTCGCGAGCGTCCAGGTGGTGGGGTCGTCACCGGGGGCGTCGAGTGAGTCCTTGACCTGCAGGAGCAGCCCGCCGCTGATCGGGCGCATCTCCGCGCCGGGCGCCGGCAGGTGCGGCAGCCGGAGCAGCCGGATGTTCTTCTTCGCGGTGAGCACGGCGACGGCGTCGTCGGTGAAGGACGGCGCGACGACGACCTCGGTGAACACCTCGGCGACCTGCTCGGCCATCGTCAGGTCGACCTCCCG
>DASWRW010000046.1:0-24201 GCA_036402975.1 Candidatus Elarobacter sp.
TGATCCTGCCCGTCTTCGTCTGCGAAGGACAAAACACGCGCCAGCCCGTCGCATCGATGCCGGGTGTCGAGCGTCTGTCGATCGATCTGATGGTGAAGCTGGCCGGCGACGCGCACGCGCTCGGCATTCCCGCACTGGCGCTGTTCCCATCGACGCCCGACGAGGCGAAATCCGACGATGCGCGCGAAGCATGGAATGCTGATGGGCTGGTTCAACGCACCGTTCGCGCACTGAAGAAAGCGCACCCGGAGCTCGGCGTCATCACGGATATCGCGCTCGATCCGTTCACGACGCACGGACAGGATGGTCTTATCGACGAATCCGGCTACGTGATGAACGACGCCACCATTGCCGCGCTCGTCAAGCAGGCGCTGTCGCACGCCGACGCGGGTGCCGACATCGTCGCGCCGTCGGACATGATGGACGGCCGCGTCGGCGCCATCCGGCGCGCACTCGACGACGACGGCTTCACCAAGACCGCGATCATGTCGTACGCTGCGAAGTACGCCTCGGCGTTCTACGGGCCGTTCCGCGAAGCCGCCGAGTCGACGCCGGCGTTCGGCGACCGGCGCACGTACCAGATGGACCCGGCGAACGCGCGCGAGGCGCTCAAAGAGGTGCGGCTCGACGTCGAGGAAGGCGCCGACATCGTGATGGTCAAGCCGGCGATGGCGTACCTCGACGTCGTGCGCGCGGTGCGCGAGTCGACCGATCTGCCGGTCGCGGTGTACCACGTCAGCGGCGAGTACGCGATGCTGAAAGCCGCGGCGGAGCGCGGCTGGATCGACGAAGAGCGCGCGGTCGACGAGACGCTGACCGCGATCGCGCGCGCGGGCGCCGACGTGATCATGACGTACTTCGCCAAAGACTACCTGCGGCGGCTGCGCGCGTGAGCACGGTTCGCGCGGCGGTCTGCATCCTCGCCGGCGGCGAGGCGACGCGGCTGCCCGGGAAGCTCGCGCTCGAGGTCGGCGACGTGCCGATGCTGGTGCACGTCTTGCGCAACGTCTCGCCGGGGCGCGAGACGTGGCTTTCGACGAAAGGCCCGCTGCCGGAGACGCTCGCCCCGCACGTCGACGCGCCGCAGGTCGTCGACCGCTGGCCGCTGCGCGGCCCGCTCTCGGGACTGCTCTCGACCTTCAGCGAGATGCGGGCGGAGTGGGTGTTCGCCGTCGCGGGCGACGCGCCGTTCGTCGACGGCGCGTTCGTCGAGCAGCTCGAAGCGTGCGCGAGCGACGCGTACGACGCGGTCGTGCCGATGCACGAGGGCGCTACGAAGCGCATCGAGCCGCTCGCCGCGCTCTACCGGCGCGAGGCGTTCCTGCGCGAGGGGCTGCCGGTGCTGCTCGGCGGCGACGGCGCGTTGCGGCTGGTGATCGACCGGCTGCGCACGCGCTTCTTCCCGGTGCGCGACGAGCGCGCGTTCGCGAACGTCAACACGCCCGACGACTACGCGAAGATCCGCGGGGCCACGGTGTGAGCGAGACCTCCAAGCGCCCCGGCTCGGACGCGGCGTTCGCGGCGGCGAAGCGGGTGATCCCGGGCGGCGTGAACTCGACGGTGCGCGCGTTCAAGGGCGTCGGCGGCACGCCGGTCTTCATGCGCGAGGCGCGTGGCGCGTACCTCACCGACGTCGACGGCAACCGCTATCTCGACTACGTGCTGTCGTGGGGGCCGATGATCGCCGGGCACGCAGATCCGGCCGTCGTCGGCGCCGTGAAAGCGGCGGTCGAGCGCGGCACGTCGTTCGGCACGCCGACCGAGTACGAGACCGAGCTCGCCGAGCTGGTCGTGGCGGCGGTGCCGTCGGTCGAGAAGGTGCGCTTCTGCTCGTCGGGGACCGAGGCGACGGCGAACGCGATTCGGCTCGCGCGCGGCTTCACCGGCCGCGACAAGTTCGTCAAGTTCGAAGGCTGCTATCACGGCTCGGCCGATCCGTTCCTGATCGCGGCCGGCTCGAGCGCGCTCACGATGGGCGTGCCGAACTCGAAGGGCGTCCCGGCCTCGACCGCGCGCGACACCATCATCGTGCCGTACAACGACGCGGCCGCCGTGCGCGCGGCGTTCGAGGCCAACCCGGACGCGGTCGCGGCGGTGATCGTCGAGCCGTACGTCGGGAACATGGGGCTCGTGCTGCCGCTGCCCGGTTTTCTGCAGGCGCTGCGCGCGCTGACGCGCGAGTTCGGCGCGCTGCTGATCTTCGACGAGGTGATGACCGGGTTTCGGGTCGGGCTGGGCGGGGTTCAGGGGCGCGAAGGCGTTCTGCCCGATCTCACGACGCTCGGCAAGGTGATCGGCGGCGGGCTCCCGGTCGGAGCCTTCGGCGGGCGCGCCGAGATCATGGACCGGCTGACGCCGGACGGCGACGTGTTCCAGGCCGGGACGCTGTCCGGGAACCCGGTCGCGATGGCGGCCGGGACCGCGACGCTGCGGCTTCTGTCGGAGCAGACGTTCGTGCATCTGGAGCGGCTCGCGGAGCGTCTTATCGACGGCATGGCGGACGTCTTCCGCCGGCGCGGCGTCCCGCACACCACCGCCGCGGCCGGCTCGATGCTGGGGTTCTTCTTCGCGGACGGTCCGGTGACGGACCTGACCAGCGCGAAGCGCTCCGACGTCGCGCTCTACGGCCGCTTCTTCCACGCGATGCTCGACCGCGGCGTGTACCTCGCGCCCTCGCAGTTCGAGGCCGGTTTCGTCTCGCTGGCGCACACCGAAGCCGACATCGACCGCACGATCGAAGCGGCGGATGACGCGTTGGCTCTGATCCGGGGTGACTTGGCATGCCGTTAGTTTGCCTCGGCCTGTCGCACCACACGGCGCCGGTGGAGGTGCGCGAGCGGCACGCGTTTCCGCCGCAGAAGATGGGCGAGGCGCTGATCGCGCTGCGCGACTACGAGGCGGTGCGTGAAGCGCTGATGCTGCAGACCTGCGGCCGGCTGGAGATCTACGCCGAGCTGGAAGACTACGAGCTGGGCGTCGGCCAGATGAAGTCGTTCCTGGGCAACTTCCGGCACGGCGACGTCTCGGACATGGACTCGTACATGTACACGCTGCTCGGGACGCAGGCGATCGAGCACCTCTTCCGGGTCAGCACCGGGCTCGACTCGATGCTGATCGGCGAGGCCGAGATCCTGGGCCAAGTGAAAGACGCGTACGTGCAGGCGCAGCGCGCGCGCTCGCTCGGCAAGACGCTGCACACCCTGTTCCGCGCCGCGCTCGAGGCCGGCAAAGCGGCGCGCACGCATACCACGATCGCGGGCGACTCGGTCTCGCTCGCGACTGCGGCCGTGGCGTGCGCGCAGGAGCACGTCGGCGATCTGGGCGGCAAGACCGTGCTGATCGTGGGTGCGGGGAAGATGGGCGCGATCGCGGCGCGCCGGATCAAGGCCGAAGGCGCCGGCGACATCGTGGTGCTGAACCGCACCCACAAGCGCGCGCAGGACGTCGTCGACGAGCTGGGCGGGATCGCGCGCGTCGCGGAGATGCCGGGGCTGGTCAACGCGCTCAAAGAGGCCGACGTCGTCGTGACGTCGACCGGCGCGTCGCATTTCATCCTGACCCCCGGAAACCTCGCGGAAGCGATGCTGGCACGGCCGGAACGGCCGATGTTCATCGTCGACATCGCGGTGCCGCGCGACGTCGACCCGGAGGCGGCGCGCGTCCCGGGCGTCGGCGTGGTCGACGTCGACGCGCTCAAGGACGCCGTCGACATGACGCTCGAGAAGCGGCGCGAGGCGATCCCGCTGGTCGAGGAGATCATCGCCGGCCACGTCGAGCGTTTCCAGCACTGGTACCAGTCGCGCGTCGCGGTGCCGGTGATCGCGTCGCTCACGAAAAAAGCCGAAGCGATCCGCGAGGCGGAGCTGGAACGGCTCTTCGCGCGCATCCCCGACTTGACGGAACGCGAGCGCAGCTTGATCACCGGGATGTCGCTGACGATCGTCTCGAAGCTGCTGCACAGCGCGATCGTGCGCATCCGTGACAAGGCGCTCGAGAACCGCGCCGAAGCGCTGACCCACGCGAAGATCATCGACGAGCTGTTCGAGCTGCGCGCGCTCGGCGAGCGCGAGGAGTGAGCGCGGCCGGAAAAGTCTGGCTGGTCGGCGCGGGCCCCGGAGATCCGGGGCTTTTGACGCTCAAGGGAGCGCGCGCGCTCGCGCGATGCGACACGCTGGTGTACGACTACCTGGCGTCGCAGGCGATCGTCAGCCTCGCGCCGCCCGACTGCGAGAAGATCTACGTCGGCAAGAAAGCCGGCCAGCACACGCTCTCGCAGGACGAGATCACCGCGCTCATCGTGCGGCTCGGGCTCGAAGGCAAGAAGGTCGTGCGCCTCAAGGGCGGCGACGTGTTCGTCTTCGCGCGCGGCGGCGAGGAAGCGCAGGCGCTCGCCGAAGCGGGCGTGCCGTTCGAGATCGTGCCGGGCATCACGTCGGCGCTCGCCGCGCCGGCCTACGCGGGGATTCCGGTCACGCACCGCGCGCACAACACGTCCTTCACGATCGCGACCGGACACGAGGACCCGACGAAGGGCTCGTCCTCGCTGGACTTCGCCAAGCTCGCGAACCGCAAGGCGACGACCATCTTCCTGATGGCGATGGGGAACCTCGCCGGAATCGTGGCGAAGCTGCGCGAGCACGGGCTCGACGGCGACACCCCGGTCGGCATCATCCACGAAGGGACGAAGCCGGCGCAAGAAACGCTGACCGCGACGATCGACACCGTCGTCGCCGAGGTCGCGCGCACCGGGATCACCGCGCCGGCGATCGTCGTGATCGGCGACGTCGTGCGCGAGCGCGAGAAGATCCGCTGGTTCGACGCGCAGCCGCTGTTCGGCAAGCGCGTCCTCGTCACGCGGCCGGCGCATCAGGCCGACGACATCGCCATGCGGTTGTGGGAGGCGGGCGCCGAGCCGATCCTCGCGCCGGCGATCGCGATCGGTCCGCCGCCGGACATGGACGCCGCGCGCGACGCGGTCGCGCGCGTGCGCGACTACGGCTGGGCGGTCTTCACCAGCCGCAACGGCGTCGACGCGTTCTTCGACCGGCTCGGCGAGCTGGGCCGCGACGCGCGCGCCTTCGGCGACGTCCGCATCGCCGCCATCGGGCCGAAGACCGCGGAGGCGCTCGCCGCCCGCGGCATTCGCGTCGACCTGATTCCGTCCGCGTTCGTGAACGAAGCCGTCGCCGAGGCGCTGCTCGCGCGCACCTCGGCCGGCGAGCGCGTGCTGGTGTACCGCGCCGCTGAAGCGCGCGACGTGCTCCCCGAGACGCTGCGGCGCGAAGGACGCATCGTCGACGTTGTCGCGGCGTACCGGACGAGCTTCGTCGATGATTCCGAGCTGGCGAAGAAGGCGCGGCGTGCCGACATCGTGACCTTCACGAGCTCGAGCGCCGTGAACGGCTTCCTCCACAACGTACCGAACGGTGCTCAGCTTCTCGCCGCGAAGGTCGTCGCGGCGATCGGCCCGATCACCGCGCGGACGGCGCGCGACGCCGGGATCCGCGTCGACGTGCTCGCCGACGAGTTCACCGTCGACGGCCTGCTCGCCGCGTTGACATCACCGGAGCGCGTTCGAGGCGGCGCGTTTGGCGGCGGCTGAGACCGCGATGACCCCGGCCGCGTCGCGCCGGCTCGGAGCGCAATGACGCTGCGCGACGTCGTCATCGGTGCCGCCTTCGCCGCCGTCATCGCCGGACTGGCATGGCGCGCGCGTTCGCTCACACGGTCCGGCGCGTTCGCGGCCTTCATCGTCGGACTGCTGACGTACGCCGGCGGCAGCGTCGGTTTCGCGCTCGTCCTCCTCGCGTTCTTCATCCCGGCCGTGCTGCTGTCGCGGCTCGGGCGGGGGCGGAAGCGCGAGCTGGTCGACATCGGCAAGCACGGCGCGCGCGACGCGCTCCAGGTCGCTGCGAACGGCGGCGTCGCCACGGCGTGCGCGGTCGTGTGGGCGTTCACGCACGACCCGCGCTGGGCGGTCGCGTTCGCCGGCGCGTACGCTGCCGCGGCAGCCGACACGTCGGGAACGGAGATCGGGACGCTGGCGCGGCACCGGCCGCGCTCCATCCTGACGCTGCGCCCCGTCGCGACCGGGCTCTCCGGCGGGATCAGCCTCCCGGGCACGCTGGCGGAGCTCGCGGCCTCGCTCTGGATCGGTGCCGTCGCGCTGGCCGGCATCCCGCTCGCGTACATCTTGACGACCGGCGAATTCGGGTTCTCGTTCGCTCGCTCGGTGCCGTCGATCGGGATGATCCCGGTCGTCGTGCTGCTCGCCGTTCCGCTGGGCGGCTTTGCGGGCGCGACCGTGGACTCGCTGCTCGGCGCCACGCTGCAGGAGCTGCGCTGGTGCGACGCGTGCGGGCGGTCGTGCGAAACGAACCCGCACGCCTGCGGCGCCCCGACGCGCCGTGTCCGCGGCGTCCCCGGGTTCTCGAACGACCTCGTGAACCTGCTCGCCACCGTGACCGGAGCAGCCGTCGCGGCTGGAGTGTTCTCCATCCGCTGAACGCCGATGCAAGTGCCGAAACCGACCTCGGTCGGTGCGGAGTCCAAGCGCTCGTGCGACGATTCGCCGCACCGCAACGATATGGCAACCGAGCAACAACCGGACCGCGACGTCAGCGAGAGCGGCGCGCGGCTGATCCTGATCACGATCGGCATCCTGGCGGCGACGCTGATGCAGACGCTCGACTCGACGATCGTCAACGTCGCGCTGCCGACGATCCAGGGCAACCTCGGGGCGACGCAGGACCAGGGCGCCTGGGTGGTGACCGGCTACATCATCTCGGCGGTCATCGTCATCCCGCTGACGCCGTGGCTGCAAGCGCGCTTCGGACGCCGGCAGTACTACTCGGTGGCGATCATCGGGTTCACGCTCGCGTCGATGCTGTGCGGGATCGCCGGCTCGATCGGGCAGCTCATCTTCTACCGCATTCTGCAGGGCATCTTCGGCGGCGGTTTGATCGCGACGGGACAAGCCTCGCTGCGCGACACGTTCCCGCGCCATCTGCTCGGTGCGTCACAAGCCGTGTTCGCGCTCGGTGCGATCGTCGGACCGTCGGTCGGGCCCACGGTCGGCGGCTGGCTGACCGACAACTTCTCGTGGAACTGGGTGTTCTTCATCAACCTCGTGCCGGGGATCGCGGCTGCGATCATCATCCTGACGCTGATGCGGAACCCGTCCGATCCGAAACCGATTCCGGTCGACGCGCTCGGGCTCGGTCTGCTCGCGCTCGGCCTCGGCTCGCTGCAGTACATCCTCGACGAAGGGCAGCGCAACGACTGGTTCTCCGATCCCGTCATCCGGCTGTTCGGCGTGACCTCGGTCGGCGGGATCGTCGCGTTCGTGTGCTGGGAGCTGTGGGGCACGACGCGCCCGATCGTCGACCTGCGCGCGTTCAAGTACCGCGCGATCGCGGCGGGCAGCGTGCTGGGCTTCGCGATCGGCTCGGTGCTGTTCGGCGCGACTGTGATTCTGCCGCAGTACGTGCAAGGTATCTTGGGCTTCACGGCCACGCTCTCGGGTGAGCTGATCTTCATCCGCGCCGCGTTCATCGCGCTGCTCACGCCGTTCATCGCGCGTCTGGCCGGAAGCGGGCGCATCGACACGCGCGTCCTGCTCGTCGTCGGGTTCTCGCTGATCGGGGTGAGTCAGATCTGGCTCGGCTATCTGACGACGTCGCAGAACGACTTCAACTCGCTGCTCGGACCGACGATCATGGCCGGGATCGGGCTCGCGATGCTGTTCACGCCGATCTCGATCGCCGTGATGGGCGCGATCCCGCCGGCCGTCGTGCCGAAGGCGGCGGCGTTCCAGGCGCTCTCGCTGCAGCTCGGCGGCTCGTTCTCGACCGCGGCGCTGATCACGCTGCTGGCGCGGCGCAACGCGTTCCATCAGAGCGTCCTGGCGCAGTCGGCGACCCCCGACAACATCGCGCTGCAAACCTTGATGCAGCAGATGCACAGCGCGAGCGCCGCGGTGAACACGCTGTATCAGAACATCATGGCGCAGGCGACCGTCATGGCCTACGCCGACGCGCAGTGGGCGCTCGGCGCGCTGACCTTCTTCCTGTTGCCGCTCGTGTTCGTGCTGCCGCGCCGCCGCAAGGGGCCGCCGGCGCCGCTTCACATCCCGGTCGAGTAGGAAGCCGGGCTACGAAGCTTTCGCGGCGGCGCCGTACTTTTTGTCAAGATACGGGATGATGTCGTCGTCGTCGTCGAGGATGACGTCGCCGTCGACGAGGACCGGAATCGACGTCTGCCCGGAGACGCGCTTGACCTCGTCACGCTGCGCGTGCGAGTGCGGCACGTTGACGTTTTTGTAGTCCAGGAGCAGATCCGTCATCTTCTTGCGCACGCGCGCGCAGTACGGGCACCACTCGGCTTGATAGAGGACCATGTCCGTTTCTCGTCCCATCGCCTCTCCAGGACCGCCCGCGCCGAAAAAGGTTGCGCGCGCGCCCGCGTCGGATTCCTTGCGACCTCACTGCGATGGTAGCTGCCACCCGAACCCCACGGCGTGACCGCGTCGCGATCGCCGGCTCGATCGCGGTTCATCTGTGCGTGCTGACCGCCGTGCTCGGCGCCTGGCCCAGACCGCCGGTTTCGGTCAACGACCCGGACGAACGCACGCTTCTGACCACCATCATCCACGTCGAGCGGCACGAGCCGCCGAAGGTCGTTCCGACGAAGCCGCGCATCGCCGTCGTCGCGACGCACACGGTCGAGCAGCCGGTCATTCATGCCGCGGTGACCGTCGAGCACGCCTCGCACCGCATGGTCGTCGCCGCCGAGCACCGCGCCGGCGGGATGCCCGCGCCCGACGCGACCGCGAAGCTGAAGCGCGCGCACGCGCTGACGCAGACGCGTGTCGCGGTGGCACAACCGCAGCCCGTCGCGGCGGTGCAAGCCGTCGCGAGCAACGCGCCCGTCGCCTCGCCGGCGCCGAGCCCGGTGGCCGCGCAGCACGAGGAAGGGATCGGCAACTTCGGGGAGACCTATCCCGCCGCGATCGAACCGTCGGCGCGCGGCGCGCTCGTCGCGGGCGTCAGCGGCGTCGTGGTGCGCATCTCGGTCGACGAGAACGGCCGCGCGACGTCGATCGAGTTCGTGCGCGCGCCGGCCGACGCGTCGCAGCGCGAAGAGCTCCGCACCCGGCTGCTCGCCGCGCGCTTCATCCCCGCCGCCTGCAACGGCCTGCGCTGCGCGGGAACCTTGGAGCTGCGAACCTAGTCCGTCAGCGCTTCTCGATTCCGAACGGGATGCCGAGCTCGCCCGCGAGCTTCTCCAGCCCGTTCCACACCTTCACGTGCACCGGCACGCCGTTGCGCAGGTTCTCGAGCCTCTTCTCGTGCTCGATCTCGCCCGCGACGTAGATGCGGTCGTGGCCCGGCGCTTTGGCCGAGTCCTTGAACGCGCGCAGCTCGGTGTCCATGTCGGCCTTGAACTGCTCGGGATCGCGGAACCCGTCGATCTTGAACGCCGCGAAGAAGTGCGAGATCTTGCCCGGCATCGGCGGGTCGTTCGGCAGCGGCAGATCGTTGCCGAACGCGCCGCCCGAGAGCACGCCGCACAGGATGTCGACCAGCAGCCCCAGGCCGTAGCCTTTGTGTCCGCCGTTGTCGACGCCGTAGCCGCCCAGCGGGAGCAGCGCGCCTTTCAGCGCGACCTGCGGGTCGAGCGTCTCGTGGCCATCGGCGTCGATCGCCCAGCCGGGATTGAGCTGCTTCTCCTTGCGCGAGTAGACCTCGAGCTTGCCCTTCGGCACGGTCGTCGTCGCGAAGTCGAGCACGAACGCGGGCTCGCTCTTGGCCGGAATCGCGAAGGCGAGCGGGTTCGTGCCGAGCAGCACGTCCTTGCCGAAGGTCGGCGCGCCGTAGCGCACGCTGTTGGTCGAGGCGATCCCGATCATGTCGCGGTCGAGCGCGAGCATCGCGTAGTAGCCGGCGATCCCGAAGTGGTTCGAGTTGCGGATCGCGCCGAACGCCGCGCCGGCCTGCTCGGCCTTGCCGATGATGCGCTCCATGGTCCGCTTGGCGGCCGGGTGGCCGAGCCCGTTGCCGGCGTCGACCAGCAGCGAGGTGGGCGTCTCACGGACCGTGTCGACCACCGGCTGCGCTTCGAGCAGCCTGCTGCGGATGCGGCTGACGTAGTACGACTCCAGCCGCGCGACGCCGTGCGACTCGATCCCGCGCAGGTCGGCCGCGACCAGCACGTCGGCGACGATCGCCGCGTCGTCCGGGGCGACCCCGACCTTGGTCAACGCGGTCGAGACGAAGCGTTTGAGCTCGGGCTCCGCGGCGAGGCGGTACTCGGTCGTAACGGCAGTGGTCATGTCCCGCTGATTCTACCCGGTCCGCCCGCCGCCCGCGTAGGACGGCGGTCGGAGCCGCCCCCCGCGACGGTCACCGAGCCGCACCGTCACCCCCGAGCCTGGCGAAGGGTGAGAGAGCATCGTGCCGCCGAAGCGCGATTGCATGGTCGAACCGGCGCCCGGGCTGATCGACGCGCTCCGCGCCGCGGTTCCGGACGGGGTGCTCACCGCCGCCGAGGACCTGATCGCGTACGGCTTTGACGGGACGTTCTACGAGCGGACGCCGCCGCTGGTCGTCCTGCCCACCACGACGGCGCAGGTCAGCGCGGTGCACCGCCTCGCGACCGCGCGCCGGATCCCGATCACGCCGCGCGCGATGGGGAGCGGGCTGTCGGGCGGCGCGGTGCCGCTGGGCGGCAGCATCGTGCTCGGCGTCGCGCGGATGGACCGCATCCTCGAGATCGACCCGGTCGACCGCGTCGCCGTGGTGCAGGCCGGCGTGATCAACGCGCATCTGCAGTCGGAGGTGGAGAAGCTCGGGCTGTTCTACCCGCCCGATCCGTCGAGCCTGAAGCAGAGCGCGATCGGCGGCAACGTCGCGGAGAACGCGGGCGGCGCGCGCTGCCTGAAGTACGGCGTGACCGGCGACTACGTGCTGGCGCTCGAAGTCGTGCTACCGGACGGGACGGTGATCCGCACGGGTGGCCGCACCGTGAAGAACGTCACCGGCTACGACCTGCGGCGGCTGTTCACCGGCGCGGAAGGGACGCTCGGGACGATCACCGAGATCACGCTGCGGCTGTTGTCGAAGCCGAAGTACGCGCGCGCGGCGCTGGCCGTGTTCGACCGCATCGAGGACGCCGCCGAGACGACGACCGCGGTGATGGCGAGCGGCGTGCTGCCGTCCGCGATCGAGCTCGTCGACAACCTGACGATGCGCTGCGTCGAGACGAACACGCCGATCGGCCTCCCGGTCGACGCGGACGCGATCCTCATCTTCGGCGTCGACGGCAACCACGCCGACGCCCTGGCGGACGACCTCGCGGCGATCGAGCGCATCGCGCGCGAGCACGGCGCGCGCGAGGTGCGCGTGTCGAGCGACGACGCGCAGGCGGAACGGCTGTGGACCGCGCGGCGGAGCATCTCACCGGCGCTCGCCCGGCGGCGGCCGAATAAGCTGGGCGAGGACGTCTGCATTCCGCCGCGCGCGCTGGTCACGCTGATCCGCCGGGTGCGCGAGATCGCGCGCGAGCACGCGCTGGAGATCCCGATCTTCGGCCACATCGGCGACGGCAATCTGCACCCGAACATCCTCTGCGACAAGCGCGATCCCGAGGAGATGCGGCGCGTCGCGCTGGCCGCGCGCGCGATCTTCGAGGCGACGGTCGAGCTGGGCGGCACGCTCTCCGGCGAGCACGGCATCGGCCTGCTGAAGAAGCAGTTCATGGAGCTCGACCTCGGCCCCGACGCGATCGCGGTGATGCGCAAAATCAAGGACGCGCTCGACCCGCTCGGCATCATGAACCCGGGCAAAATCTTCCCCGACCCCGGCGGCGCGGACGCCTTCCGGCTGTGAGCGTCGTGCTCGCGCTCGATCAGGGGACGACCAGCTCGCGCGCGGTCGTGTTCGACGAGCGCGGAACGGTGCTGGCGTTCGATCAGCGCGAGCTGCCGCAGATCTTTCCGCGGCCGGGCTGGGTGGAGCACGATCCGCTGGCGATCTGGGAGACGCAGCTCGAGGTCGCGCGCGGGGCGCTGCGCAACGCACGGCTCTCCGCGGCGGACGTCGTGGCGATCGGGATCACGAACCAGCGCGAGACGACGATCCTATGGGAACGGACGACAGGGAAGCCGGTCGCGAACGCGATCGTCTGGCAAGACCGGCGCACCGCGCGCGCGTGCGAGACGCTGCGCCGCCGCGGCGTCGATGCCAAAGTGACCGCGCGGACCGGGCTGCTGCTCGACCCGTACTTCTCGGCGACCAAGATCGCGTGGCTGCTCGACAACGTGCCGCGGCTGCGGGCGCGCGCCGAGGCGGGCGAGATCGCGTTCGGCACGGTCGACTCGTGGCTGATCTGGAACCTCACCAGCGGCGCGCGGCACGTCACCGACGTCACGAACGCGTCGCGCACGATGCTCTTCGACGTGCACGAGCTGCGCTGGAGCGACGAGCTGCTCGCGGCGTTCGACGTCCCGCGCGCGCTGCTCCCCGAGGTGCTGCCGTGCACGGCCGAGTTCGGGACGACGACGATCGAGCACTTCGGCGGCTGGATCCGCATCGCGGGCGTCGCGGGCGACCAGCAGGCGGCGCTGATCGGCCAAGCCGGCTTCACCCCCGGCATCGCGAAGAACACCTACGGCACCGGCTCGTTCGTCGTGCTGAACACCGGCGACCGCATCGTCCGCAGCGAGCACGGTCTGCTCGCGACGATCGCGTTCGCGTTCGAGCGCAACCGTGCGACGTACGCGCTCGAGGGGTCGATCTTCGCGACCGGCGCGGCCGTGCAGTGGCTGCGCGACGGCCTCGGCATCATCGCGACATCGTCGGACGTCGAACGGCTCGCGCGCGAGGTCCGCGACGCGGGCGATTGCTACTTCGTCCCCGCGTTCACCGGGCTCGGCGCGCCGCACTGGGACCCCGAGGCGCGCGGCACGATCGTCGGCATCACGCGCGGCACGACGCGCGCGCACATCGCGCGCGCCGCGCTCGACGCGATGGCGTATCAGACCGCCGACGTGGTCGAAGCGATGGAGCGCGACGCCGGGATGAAGCTGGCCGAGCTGCGCGTCGACGGCGGCGCCTCCGCGAACGACCTCGTCATGCAGATGCAGGCGGACGTGCTCGGCGTCAGCGTCGTCCGGCCGGCGTGCATCGAGACGACCGCGCTCGGCGCGGCATATCTCGCCGGCCTGCAATCCGGCTTTTGGCCGGACCTCGACACCCTCGCCCGCCAGTGGCGCGAAGACGCGCGCTTCACGCCGGCGCTGGGCGGACCGGTGCGCGACGCGCGGCTCGCGCGCTGGCGGCGCGCGGTCGCGGCAAGCCGCGGCTGGGCCCTCGGCTGAGCGCTTCGGCGCCCAAACGGGAGCGGCGCGCGTCGCCGCAGTAGCACGAACGCCCGTCTCTTTCCGAGGTGCCGATGACCGACCACACCGCGTTCGCCGAGCTGTTGCGAGCCCTCGCTCGCGAGCACGCGCGCACGCTCGTCATCGGCGGCCTCGCGAAGAAGCTGCACGGCGAACGAGCCGACGCGCGCGACCACTACCTGTGGTACGACGCCGACGGCGACAACGCGGCGCGCGTCTATCGCGCGCTCTCCCGCGTCGGCGCGCCCCTCGACGGCATCGCGGTGCAAGACCTCGCCGACGTCGGCTACGAGTTCCGCCACGGCGACGGCGATGCGGAGATCTGCCTCTTCGGCGGCCTGGACGGCGTCACGTTCGCCGACGCCTGGGTCGAGCGCCTCGAGACGCACTGGAACGACGTACCGCTCTGCGTCATCGGCCCCAGCGCGCTGCGCGCCACGGAGCTCGCCGAACGCCCCTGACGATACCGCCGTCACCGCGCGGCGAGGAGACGCCGCCGGGGATGCCGTAGCTTCCTTGCTCGCCGGCCCCGCCCGGGAGAGCCGTCGATCTCAGATCGTACGGCGACGCGGCTATCGATCGGAGTACCAGGATGAACGCAATGGGTTTGGTCGCGGCGGTGAACAACGTCGTCGCAGGGTTGCACATGCCGCATGTCCGCTCGATCGTCACGAACGGGAGCATCGCCAGAGGCGAGTTCGACGGCACGCTCGAGAACCTCACCGCGATCCAGGCGACGCTCAAAAAGACGCCCCACGCGGCGATCGAGGAAACGGTCGCGCGCTTCGATCCCCAGCTCACCGCGCATCTCCACACGTTCAACGCGCAGTCGGCCCAAAACCCGCTCCAGGCGTTCCACCACGCTCAAATGTTCGCCGGATTCGTATCGACCGTCATGGCGAAGTCCCGGCGCCACAAGTAAGGTCGACGGCGCGGGGGATCAGAGCGTCGTCTTCCCCAGCGCGCTCAGGATCAGCTCGACGGCGAGGATCGCGGTGCGGTTCTCGCGGTCGAGGATCGGGTTGATCTCGGTGACTTCGAGCGAGCCCAGCGTGCCGCTCGCGGCCACGCCTTCCATGAGCAGGTGCGCTTCGCGGTAGGTCAGGCCGCCGCGGACCGGCGTCCCGACGCCGGGCGCCTCTTGCGGGTCGACGCCGTCCATGTCGAAGCTGATGTGCACCGAGTCCTCGCCTTCGGCAACGATCGTGAGCGCCTCGTCGACGACCTTGCTCATCCCGAGCCGGTCGACGTCGGCCATGGTGAACGCCTTGACGCCGAGCTCGCGGATCACGCGCTTCTCGCCCTCGTCGACGTCGCGCAGCCCGATGAAGACCATCCGCGCCGGATCGACCGCCTGCGACTGGACCGCGAAGTGCACCGGCATGCCGTGCACGTTGCCGGTCGGCGACGTCAGCGGCGTGTTGATGTCGCCGTGCGCGTCGACCCAGATCACGCCGGGCGCCCGGCCGCGCGCGCGCGCCACCCCGGCGATCGTGCCCATCGCGATCGAGTGGTCGCCGCCGAGCACGAGCGGAAAGCCGCCGCCCGCGATGACGTGCTCGACGATCTCCGCCAGCTCGTCGCAGACCGCCTTGATGATCGGGAAGTACTTCGCGTTCTGGTCGGCGACGCTGGCCGACTCGGGGACCGGCACCCGCAGGTTGCCGTAGTCGGTCACCTCGATCCCGAGCTTCTCCAGCGACTCCTTGAGCCGCGCGTAGCGGATCGCCGACGGTCCCATGTCGACCCCGCGCCGGTCGGCGCCGAGGTCCATCGGGACCCCGACGACCGCGAGCCGCTCGACCGCCTTGCGGTTGGGGACGAAGGCGGGCGTCGCCGCCGGTTGCGTTATCACGGAGGAAAGCTTCGCCGCGCGGACCCGTCCGCTCCCGTGACGAAGGCCGCCCGCGCGTGTCCATGATCGATCTCCTCAGCTACGCGGGCTACGTTGCCGCGCTGCTCACGGTCGCCGCCTTCTTCATGAAGGACACCGTCCGGCTGCGCCAGATCGCGCTCGCGAGCAACGTCGCGTACGCGCTCTGGGCCGGCGCCTCGCACCTCTGGCCGACGCTGCTGCTGCACTGCGTGCTCTTCCCGCTCAACGCGTTCCGGCTGGTCCAACTGCTGCGCGAGCGCACGATGATCGAGCGCGCGCTCTCGGCCAGCGAGGTGTCGCCCGCCTGGCTGACGCCGTTCATGGAGCGCCGCACCTATGCGCCCGGGACGGTGCTCTTCCGGCAAGGCGATCCGGCGGACTGTCTGTACTTCCTGGCCGAAGGCGGGCTGCGGCTCGAAGAGCTCGGGGTCGAGCTGGGCCCGGGCGCGCTGCTCGGCGAGATCGGAATCTTCGCGCCGGCCGGGACGCGCACCGCGACCGCGCGGGCGCTCGACGCGGTCGTGGCGTACGTGCTGCCGCGCGAGGAAGTGCTCGCGCTCTACCGGCGCGATCCCGGCTTCGGGATCTACCTCGTGCGGCTGATCACCAGCCGGTTGGTGGACGACGTGATCCGCGTCAGCGCGTCGTCGGCGTCACCACCGGCGGGTGCGTCTCCTCCAGCGGCGCCGCGGTAAGCGCCGGCGCCGCGACCGCCGCCGAGACCGGGCGCGGCAGCAGTTGCTCGCGCAGCACGCGGATCATCGCGGCGACCGGCACGGCGAGGAACGTCCCCGGCAACCCGAACAGCTCGCTTCCGGTCAGGATCGCGATCACGATCCAGAACGGCGACAGCCCGACGTTCTCCTTGAGCACGCGCGGCGCGACGAAGTTGCCGTCGATCTGGTGGATGACGAAGATCAGCACCGCGACGATCAGCGCGTTCGTCAGCCCGTGATACGTGAACGCCAGCAGCACCGCCGGGACGAAGGCGATCAGCGCGCCGGCGTACGGGATGAAGTTCAGCGCGCCCGACACGACGCCGATCAGCAGCGCGTACGGGACGTGCATGATCATCAGCATGATCGTCAGCATCGCGCCGAGGATCGAGCCGTCGATGAGCTGGCCGCGGATGAAGCCGCCGACGACCTTGTCGAGCTCGGCGATGATCGTCTCGGCCTTGAGGCGGTTCTTCGGCGGAACCAGGCCGATGAAGCCTTCCTTGATGTTCTCCGCGTCGAGCAGCATGTAGGCGGCCAGAACCGGCACGATGATCGCGGTCGCGAGGACCGACACGGTCGAGAGCACCACCGTGATCGTCTTCGAGGCGGTGTCGAACGCGTTCGTCTGCAAGAACGTCGCGATCTGCTGCGGCAGCGTGTTCAGGTACAGGCGCTCGTCGGGCGGGAGCCAGCGCGTGAAGCGGTTGTTCGGGTCCTGCAGCAGCGAGACGAGATGGCTCACCACCGCGGGCGCCGCCTTGACCGCGCCCTGCATGTCGGCGACGAGCGGCGGGATCAGCAGCTGCGCGATCGCCGCGCCGACGACGCCGATCAGCACGTACACCAGCAGGATCGCCGCGATCAGCGGCAGCCGGTCGTTCAGGCGCCGCACCAGCGGGTAGATCAGGTACGCGAAGAACAGCGCGATGACGAACAGCGTCGCCGTCGCCTTGATGTTCCCGAAGAACTGCAGCACGCCGACCAGCAGGTAGATGGCGACGGCGACGAGCGCCAGCGTCTTGAGCCAGAACGTGACGCGGCGCTCCGCGCGCGACATCGGGCGGCGCGGGCGCGGCAGGTCGGGGGGTCGCGCGGCGGGGTTCACGGCGCTTCTCTTCCTCGCAGGCGAGAGGCCGCCCCGCACCGCCCATCGTAGGAGGCGGCGATGCGATTCCCTCGGCGTGCGGCGCTCCTCGCCCTCGCGGTTGTATCCATGTGCGTCGCGGGCTGCGGCGCGAAGGGGAACGCGTCCGGCACGGTCCGCATCGGGATGGTGACCGACGTCGGCGGGCTCGGAGACCGCTCGTTCAACGACTCCGCGTACGCGGGGCTGGTGCGCGCCAAGGAGCAGCTCCACGTCGGCACGACGGTCCTGCAGTCGCGCTCCGCGGCGGACTACCAGATCAACATGACGGTGCTGGCCAACAAAGAGTACGACGAGGTCTTCGCGATCGGCTTTCTGATGGCGCGCGACGTGACCGAGGTGGCGGAGCGCTACGCCGAGCGGCACTTCTCGATCATCGACGCGGTCGTCGACGAGCCCAACGTGACGTCGGTGACGTTCAAAGAAGAGGAAGGCTCGTTCCTGGCCGGCGCGCTGGCCGCGATGACGACCAAGACCAAGACCATCGCGTTCCTGGGCGGCATCGACATCCCGCTGCTGCGCAAGTTCGAGGCCGGCTACGCCGCCGGCGCGCGCGAGGTCGACCCGTCGGTGAAGGTGGTGGTGAAGTACGTCGGCTCGTTCGACGACGTCGCGTCGGGGAAAGAGCTGGCCGGCGTGCAGTTCGGCGAAGGCGCCGACATCATCTACGTCGCCGCCGGCAAAGCCGGTCTCGGCGCGATCGACCAGGTCAAGGGCCGCGACGGCGCGTTCGTGATCGGCGTCGACTCCGACCAGGACGCGATCGCGCCCGGCAAGATCCTGACCAGCATGGTGAAGCGCGTCGACATCGGCGTCTACCGCGTCAGCGAACAGGCCGCCGCGCACCGCCCGCGCCCCAAGCATCTCACGCTCGGCCTCAAAGAAGGCGGCGTCGGGCTGACCGAGTTCAAGTACACCAAGAGCGTCGTGACGCCGCAGAAGATCGCCGTGCTGAACAAGCTGCGCGCGCTGATCGTCGGCGGCAGGCTGGCGGCGCCGTCCACGCGGGAGGAACTGGCATCGTTCAAACGCGTCCCGCTCTGACGCTGCGCGGCATCCGCAAGCGCTTCGGCGCGGTGCAGGCCGTCGACGGCGTCGACCTCGAGCTCAACCCCGGCGAGATCCACGCGCTGGTCGGTGAGAACGGCGCCGGCAAGTCGACGCTGGCTGCGATCGCCTACGGCGCCGTCCAGCCCGACGAAGGCAGCGTCGCCGCGGGCGGCGTCGTCGGCCTCGTGCACCAGCACTTCAAGCTGATCGACCGGCTGTGCGTGTGGGAGAACGTGCTGCTGAACCGCGAGCCGCGCCGGGGCTGGGCGATCGACGTCGAGGCGGCGCGCGCGCGCGTGCGCCAGCTCGGCGCGACGTACGGGCTCGAGGTCGACCCGAACGCGCTGGTCGAGACGCTGCCGGTCGGGATCAAGCAGCGCGTCGAGCTGCTGCGCGAGCTGGACCGCGAGCCCAGCGTGCTGCTGCTCGACGAGCCGACCGCGTCGCTCGCACCGGGCGAGATCGCGTCGTTCTTCACCACCGTGCAAGACCTCGCGCGGCGCGGCACCGCGGTCCTCGTGGTGACGCACAAGCTCGGCGAGGTGATCGCGTACTCGCAGCGCGTGACGGTGATGCGCGCGGGGCGCGTGGTCGAAACGGGCTTGACCGGCGAGACGAACGCCGGGGACATCGCGCGCGCGATGGTCGGCGGCGACGTGCCCGCGCTCGCAGTGCGCGCGGCGACGACGGCCGCGCCGCTGCTCGAGGTGCGCGGGCTCACCGCGCGCTCGGGGACCAGCGTGCTGAACGACGCCACCTTCGAGGTGCGGGCCGGCGAGATCGTCGGGATCGCCGGGATCGAAGGCAACGGCCAGTCGGCGCTTTCGGACGCGCTCGCGGGCGTGGTGCCGTTCACCGGCGAGCTGTCGTTCGCGGGGACGCCGCTGCGCCCGGACGATTCGCCGGCGTCGCGGCTAGCGCGCGGCATCCGCGTGATCCCGCAGGACCGCCGCCATGAGGCGCTCGTGCTCGACTGGAACGTGCGCGACAACGTCGTGCTGGGACGGCAGCGCGTGCTCGCGCGCGCGAGCTACGACGACGCGGCGCGCGAGGTGATCGAGCGGTTCGACGTGCGGCCGCCGAACCCGGACGCGATCGCGGGCGCGCTGTCCGGCGGCAACCAGCAGAAGATCGTCGTCGGCCGCACGCTCGCGAGCGACCCGAAGCTGGTCGTCGCGTACCAGCCGACGCGCGGGATCGACATCGGCGCGGCGGCGCTCGTGCAGTCGCGGCTGATCGAGGCGCGCAACGCGGGCACCGGCGTGCTGCTGATCTCGTTCGAGCTGGACGAGATCTTCGCCGTCGCCGACCGCGTTCTGGTGATCGCGAACGGCGCGTTCGCCGGCAGCTTCGAGCGTGCGGACGTCGACCGCGCACGGATCGGCGCGCTGATGGCGGGGCACGCGTGACGGCCGCGGCCTTGCTGCGCACGCGCGCGTTTCGCGACGTCGTCGTAGTGCTCGTGCTGGTGTTCGGCGTCGGCTCGATCGCGATGCTGCTGGCGCACGTCTCGCCGATCGCGGGCTTCGCCGCGCTCTTCGACGGCGCGTTCGGCACCAAGGGCGAGATCGCCGAGACGCTGGTGCAGACGACGAACCTGCTCTTCCCGGCGCTCGGGATCGCGATCGCGTTCCGTGCCGGGCTCTTCAACATCGGCGCCGAGGGACAGCTCATCATCGGCGGTTTCGCGGCGGGTTGGCTCGGCGCGCAGTTCGCGCTGCCCGGCTACCTCGCGGTGCCGATGGTGCTGCTCGCCGGGATGCTCGGCGGGGGCGTGTGGGGCGCGATCCCCGGGCTGATGCGCGCGCGCTTCGGCGCGAACGAAGTGATCGCGACGCTGATGCTCAACGTCGTCGCCGTGCTGCTCACCACGTACCTCGTGACCGGGCCGCTCCAGCAAGGCAACGCGGGCGCGTCGGAGACCGGCCCGCTGCCGCGAGCGGCGCAGCTTCCGGATCTGCTCGCCGACACGCGGCTGACCTGGGCGTTCGTCATCGCGGTCGTCCTCGCGTTCGTGCTGCGCTGGCTGCTGCAGAATACCGTCTTCGGGTACGAGCTGCGCGCCGCGGGCGACGCGCCCGAAGCCGCGAAGCGCGCCGGCATCGACCTCGGCCGCACCGCGCTGATCGCGATGACGCTCTCCGGCGCGATCGCCGGGCTGGGCGGCGCGACGATCGTCGCCGGCGTGCTGCACCGCTTCAACACCGGGCTCTCGCCGGGTTACGGCTTCATCGCGATCGCCGTCGCGCTGGTCGGGAACCTGAACCCGCTGTGGATCATCGTCGCCTCGCTCGCCTTCGGCGTGCTGGCCAGCGGCGCGATCGGGATGCAGACCGAAGCGCAGGTGCCGCGCGAGGTGATCTCGCTGATCATCGGCCTGGTCATCGTCGCGCTCGCCGGACGGCGCGTCATCGCGAGCCGGAGGTCGGCGTGAACGGGCCGCTGGCGACGCTCGTCGCGATCCTCGGCTTGACGCTGATCAAGGCGACGCCGCTGATCTACGCCGCGCTCGGCGGCGTGCTGAGCGAACGCGCGGGCGTCGTGAACATCGGACTCGAGGGAATCTTGATCGCGGGCGCGTTCACGTCGGTCGCGGTCAGCGGCGCGACCGGGAACCCGATCATCGGCGCGCTCGCCGGCGTCCTCGCCGGGATGCTCCTCGCGGCGATCCTCGCGTTCGCCGCGACGCGGCTCGCGGTCGACCAGATCGTCGCCGGAACCGGCCTCAACATCGCCGCGCTCGCCGCCGCGGCGTTCGGGCTCGTGCTGGTCTATCATCAGCCCGGCGCGTCGCACGAGGTTCCGGCGCTCGGCCACACCGGCGAGGTCGTGCTGATCGCGCTCGCGTTCGCAGCGGCCGTGGCGCTGCACCTCGTGCTGACCCGCACGCCGTGGGGGCTGCGCGTGCGGGCCTGCGGCGAGGACCCCAGCGCCGCCGAGGCGGCGGGGATCGACGCGCTCGGGACGCGCTTCTGGGCGGTCGTGGCGGGCGGCGCGATCTGTTCGCTGGGCGGCGTCTACCTGTCGCTGGCCGAGCTCGACCTGTACTCCGACGGCATGACCGCGGGCCGGGGCTTCATCGCGCTCGCGGCGGTGATCTTCGGCCGCTGGACGCCGCTGGGCGCGACCGGCGCGGCGCTGTTCTTCGGCTTCTTCGCCGCACTGCAGTTCTCGCTGCAGCACGCGGGCATCCCCAGCGAGCTGCTGCAGGCGCTGCCGTACCTGGCCGCGCTGGTCGCGCTGGCCGGATTCGCCGGCCGCGTGCGCGCGCCGGCCGCCGACGGCGTTCCGTACGTGCGTCAGTAGTGGACACGAACGCGCCCGGCTCGACGCCGACCACGCTCAAGGGCGTCAACATGGTCGCCGAGGGCGACAAGTTCGACTACGAAACGGCGGGCCACGCGCCGCGCAAGGACTCGGCCCAGTACGCGAAGTCGCGCAAGCTGCTCGATCGCATCGAGCAGCAGCCCAGCGCGGAGCGCTATTTCTACCCGCTGGTCACGGCAACGGACGACAAGCGCAACGGTTATCAGGACCATCACGGCGGCGGGCTGTGGGTGTACGACGACGAGGCGCAGCCGCCGGAGTGGCTGTTCGTGAAGAACATCGCCGGGATGGAATGGGCGTCGCAGTTCTGCGCCGACCCCAAGAAGGTCGATCTGCTGCGGCAGTTCGCGCAGCGGATCGTGCGGCGCTTTCCGAAGACGCTGCCCGCGTACGTCGCGCTCGACCCCGGCGCCGGTACCGCCGAGGCGCTGCAGGCGATCCTCGACGAGCCGGTCGCCGACGACGAGGGGGTGGCGCGCTGGGTCGACTCGATCTTCAACGCCTCGGTGCCGCTCGACCAGCCGCACCACATCGGCTACATCGAGAAGACCGCGGCCGGCCCGCAAGGCGGTGCGGTGGGCGGCGTCCACCACTACCCGGCGCCGGTGACCGACATCCAGTTCTTCAAGCGCGACGACTTCCGGTTGTGGGTGACCGACCCCGAGGGCCACGTCGCCGCGGTGACCCCGAACGACAAGCACGGCAAGGGTGACGGCAAGGTCCGCGTGATGTACGCGACGCCGAACTCGACGCTGCACAAGCATCTGCTGGCCGCTCATGCGGCCGATTCGAGCCTCGTCGTCGACGCGGATCACCCGATGGCCAAGGAGGCGTTCTCGGAACAGGCCCGCTGAGGCTTGACTTTCGTCGCACCTTGCCGACATATGAAGATACAATGCGGGTACCACGACAGCTCGTTGCCGCCGTCGTTCTGCTTGCCGTTCCGCTCGCCGGCGTTTCGCCCGCGAGCGCGGCCGGCTTGAACGTAGGGCCGCTGGCGGACTTCCAGGCCCAGCTCATGGCGTACTCGCTGCGGGCCCCCGGCCACGTCGCGATCGCCGTTCAGGACGTGGCGTCCGGGATGACGACCGGGATCAACCCCAGCGCGGAGATGCCGGCCGCGTCGACGATCAAGATCCCGGTGATGGTCGAGGTCTTCCGCCAGCTCCTGGCCGGAGAGTTCGATCTGAACACGAGGGTCACGCTGCGCAAGGCGGACAAGGACTGGGGCTCGGGCGACCTCTGCAACGCGCGCGCGGGCTCGACCGTGCCGGTCTCGCGGCTGCTCTCGCTCATGATCGACGTGAGCGACAACACGGCGACCAACATGCTGATCCGCCTGGTCGGCCGCCAGCGGATCAACGAGACGATGGCCGACTACGGCCTGAGCCACACGAAGCTGCGCGACTTCATCCGCTCCGAGGGCAACGGCATCCGCTGGGCGCTGCGCTCGAGCCCGTCCGACATGGCGTACCTGCTCACGAAGATGGCGAAGGAGCAGTTGATCGACGAGTGGTCGTCGCGCGCGATGATCAAGATCCTCCGCGATCAGAAGCACAACAGCCTGCTCCCCGAGCCGCTCCCGGCGGGGACGCAGATCGCGCACAAGACCGGCACGCTGCACGACACGCTCAACGACGTCGGCATCGTCTACGGCGCGGGCGAGGACCCGTACGTGATCGCGGTGATGACGACCGATCTGCCGACCCTCGAGTCCGGCCGCCGCTTCATCCGCGGCGTCTCGAAGCTGACCTACACCGCGCTCGAGAAGCTGGGGTCCATCCGCGACGATGCCGGCTTCAACGCGAACGCCGAGTCGGAGCGCGCCGCGCCGCTGACCCCCGAGCAGCAGATGTGGACGCCGCAGAACGGCGGGCCGGCGCCGAGCACCGCGCCGACCGACGCGCCCTCGGCGCAGCCGAAGACGTAGTTCCTCCGGTTCAGTTCGCGGCGGCGGCTTTGCGGCCGCCGTACGTCTTCGTGAGCCAGCTCGCGTACTTCGGAATCTCGCCGTGGATCGCGCGGTCGTAGAGGTCGATCAGCTTCGTCGCGATCGGGCCGCGCTCGCCGTTGCCGATCGGGCGGTGATCGACCGACGCGATCCACTGAATGCCGGCCGCGCTGCCGGTGATGAAAAGCTCGTCGGCGACGACCAGCTCGCTGCGGTCGATCGGGCGCTCGATGACCGTCAGGCCGAGCTCTTCGGCGGCGAGCGTGATGATCGCGCGGCGCGTGACGCCTTCGAGGATGTTCTGCGAGGGATCGGGCGTGTAGAGCTCGCCGCGCCGCACCATGAAGACGTTCTCGGCGGAGCCTTCGCAGACGTGGCCCTCGGCCGAGAGCATGATCGCCTCGTCGAAGCCGTTCATCACCGCCTCGCTCTTGGCGAGCGCACTGTTCACGTACGTGCCGGTGATCTTCGCGCGTGCCGGCGCCATCGTGTCGTCGATGCGGCGCCACGAGCTCACGCCGGCGTTCAAGCCGCGCTGCGCGTCGAAGTAGCGGTCGAACGGGATCGCGACCATCGCGAACGAGCTCTTCACGCCGTGCAGCCGCACGCCGATGTCCTCGTTCGCCTTGTACGCGAACGGGCGCACGTAGGTGTCGGTGCGGAGGTCGTTGCGCGCGCACAGCTCGACGGTCAGCTCGCACAGCTCCCGCGTCGTGTGCGGCAAGTCGATCAAGA
>DASWRW010000047.1:0-183766 GCA_036402975.1 Candidatus Elarobacter sp.
GCAGCGGACCGTGTAAGAGTGATGCGCTCACCCGGCCGAACCACGGTCGCCGGACTCGCGCTCGTCGCGCTGTGCGCGGGCGCCGGGCCGTCGCCGGCGCCGTCCGCCGCACCGGCACCCGCGCCCAGCGCCACCGCGTCTCCGAGCACCCGTCCGGGCGCGCCTAGCGCAGCGCAGTCCGCGCAGCCGGGCGCAGCACAGTCCCCAGCACCGGGCGCACCACAGTCCGCGCCGCCGAGCGCCGCACCGGCGCAATCGCCGGGTGCCGTCCGGTCGAACGCCCCTGCGCCCGCTGCGAGCGGGTTTTCGCGCTCGAAGCACAAGCTGGGCCGAAGCGCGGCGCCCGGGCCAAGCCCCGCGCCCGGCGCCGCTGCGAAGAGCTCGCTGGAGACGCCGTTCTACAAAGTCGAGACCGACGAGATCACCTACAAGGGCAACGGTGATTTCACGATGCCGCACAAGGTGACGTTCTCGCGGCCCGGCAGCGACGGCACGGCCGACCGCGCCGAAGGGAACGACAAGCGCGGCACGGTGTCGCTGTTCGGCAACGTGGTGCTGCACGACAACGGCAACGCGCCCGAGGCGAACTCCGATGACGAGTACGCGAAGGGCGGCCCGTCGACGCTCACGTGCGACCAGCTCGACGTCGACTCCAAGACGAAGATCTACACTGCGATCGGCCACGTGCACTTCGAGCAAGGCGCGCGCAAAGCGGACGCCGAGCGCGGCGTGCTCAACCGCAACACGGGCATGCTGCGCCTGGAAGGCAACGTGAAGACGGTGGACGGCGAGTCGTCGCTTGCCGCGCAGAACGTCGACTACAATTTGAACACGAAGCGCGTCGAAGCGAACGGCAAACCGATCGTGATGAAGCAGCCGGTCCCGAGCCCGGAACCCGGCTCGGCAAGCCCGTCGCCAAAACCAAAAAAACGCCGCATCCCGCTGCCGATCTAGCAGCACGACGATGGACCGAGCGCAGTAGCATCGTGAACCTTCGACCAGGTCGTTGCGAGGTCGCACCCGGGGGGCCCCGCGCTACGCGCGGGGGCGCGCAGCCTCGGGCGGAGCGCCTTTAGAATGATCGGGCTGTTCGACGACGGCGAGGGCGGCGGCAAAGGCGGGCGTGTGCGTGAGCCGCTCGCCGCGCGGATGCGGCCGCGGAGTCTCGACGAGTTCGTCGGGCAGGAACAGATCGTCGGGCCGGGGCGTGCGTTGCGGCGTGCGATCGAGTCGGATCAGGCACCGTCGATGATCCTGTGGGGGCCGCCCGGGACGGGGAAGACGACGCTCGCGCGGATCATCGCTCAGCAGACCGGTGCGCACTTCGCCGCGCTATCGGCCGTCAGTGCCGGTGTCGCCGACTTGCGCCGCGTCGTCGCCGACGCGCAGAAGCTGCGCGCGGCGGGCCGCCGCACGGTTCTGTTCATCGACGAGATCCACCGCTTCAACAAGGCGCAGCAGGACGCGGTGCTGCCGTACGTCGAGGACGGCACCGTCACGCTGATCGGCGCGACGACCGAGAACCCGTCGTTCGAGGTCAACTCGGCGCTGCTCTCGCGCTCGCGCGTGTTCGTCCTGAAGTCGCTCGGCGACGAGGACGTGCGGGCGCTGATCGAGCGCGCGCTCCACGATCCCGAGCGCGGTCTCGGCAAGCAGCGCGTCGAGCTGCTCCCGGACGCGCTCGACGCGCTGGTGAACCTCGCCAACGGCGACGCGCGCTCGGCGCTCAGCACGCTCGAGTTCGCGGCGTCGGCCGCGCCGAAGCGCGAGGGCGGCGCGCGGGTGATCGACGAGCGCACGATCGCCGACGCGCTGCAGCGCCGCGCGACCGGCTACGACAAAGGCGGCGACGCGCACTACGACACGATCAGCGCCTTCATCAAGACGATCCGCGGCAGCGATCCGGACGCCGCGGTCTACTGGCTGGCGCGCATGGTCGACGCCGGCGAGGACCCGCTGTTCATCGCACGGCGGCTGGTGATCCTCGCCAGCGAGGACGTCGGCCTCGCGGATCCCCACGCGCTGCCGCTGGCGATGGCCGCGCAGCAGGCGGTGCACTTCGTCGGCATGCCGGAAGGTTTCTATCCGCTCGCGCACGCCGTGCTGTACCTCGCCACCGCGCCCAAATCGAACGCGGTCGGGCGCGCGTACGGAGCGGCGCTCGACGACGTGCAGTCGACCCGCAACGATCCGGTGCCGCTGCACCTGCGCAACGCGCCGACGAAGCTGATGAAGAACCTCGGCTACGGCGAGGGCTACCGCTACGCGCACACCGACTACGCCGACATGGACGCGCAGGGTGACCTCCCGCCCGCCGTTGCGCTGCAGTCGAACCTTCCCGAGGCGCTCGGCGAACGCGCCTACTTCGACCCCGGCAAACAAGGCGACGAAGCACGCCTGCGCGCCTGGATCGACGCGCGCCGCCGCAGCGCCGGAACGGCCGAGAGCGACCTCTTCGCCGACGACTGACCCGACGTGAGGTATGGACACGTCTGCACCGGCGGCCTACGATCGCCCCGGCTTCGCGGACGCATGCCCTTGCCGGGTCGACCGCTCCGCGTGAAGCGACGAGAGGAGGTGAACCATGATACTGCCCGATGACGACCACGTCGATGAAGAGCGTGATCGACAAGGCCGAGAGTGGCTCAAGCAACTGATCGCGGACCACATCGCGCGCGGCAACAAACCGGACTACGCACGCGCAGCGCAGGGCTTCCGCGAGTTCGACGAGCGGATGGCGGCGCTGCCACCGACCGGCCGCACCGAAGAGGAGGCGCAGGAGCTGGTCTGGCGCCACTGCGGCCGGCGGAGCATCGCTCGCGACTTTCCGGTCAGAATCTTGAGCGAGAAGGAGTACGAAGCGGAGTTCGGGACATGACCGCGCTCCTCGACTCGAACGTCTTCGTCTCGGCGGCGATCGCCGCTCGTGACGGTCGTCCCGGTATGGCGCGCTGGGTCGTCGCGATCGCGCTCACGGCCCAGCGGCGGTTCGAGCACGTCACGTCGGATCAGTTGCTCGACGAGCTTCGCGTGGTGCTCGAGCGACCGAGCATGCTCGGCTTCTCCGGTGCCGAGGCGTATGTGGCCGAGGTTGCCGCGTCATCGACCATCGTGCCGAGTCACGGGATTCCGATGGGATGCCGCGATCGGACCGACGACAAGGTGATCGAAACCGCGCTGAACGCGAACGTGGACTTCCTGGTTTCCGAGGACGCGGACATCCACGAGCCGCGCGTCCGGTACGCGCTCGAGAAGACCGGGATCGGCATTCGCAAGCGCTCGATCCGCGTGGCGACCGTTCGCGAATTCGTCGCCGTGCTCCATGCGAGCCCGCGGTTCAGCCCGCTGATCGTCCCGGCGCTGCCGCCCGCAACGCTTGCGGCGTGAACCGGGCTCTTGAGGCGCGATGGCGCGCATCTACCTCGATCATGCCGCGACGACGCCGGCCCGGCCGGAGGTCGTCGAGGCGATGGTGCCCCTGCTCGGCGGCGGGTTCAACCCGAGCTCGCTCCACGCGGAAGGCCGCGCGGCGCGGGCGGCGGTCGACGGCGCCCGCGAGACCGTCGCCCGGGTCCTCGGCGCCGCGCCGCGCGAGATCGTCTTCACCGGCGGCGGCTCCGAGGCGGACGTGCTCGCCGTCGTGGGCGCCGCCCGTGCGCTGCGCGAGCGCGGCCGCCACGTCGTCACGACGTCGATCGAGCACCACGCCGTCCTGCACGCGGTCGAGGTGCTCGAACACGACGGCTGGCGCGTCACCCGCCTGCCCGTCGACGCACGGGGGCTGGTAAATCCGGCGGCGTTCGCCGCGGCGCTGACGCCGCAGACGACCGTCGCCAGCGTCATGCTGGCCAACAACGAGACCGGCGTCGTCCAGCCGGTCGCGCAGCTCGCGGGGCTGGCCCGCGAACGAGGCGTCCTCTTCCACACCGACGCCGTCCAGGCCGCGGGCTGGCTTTCGCTCGACGTGCGCGTGCTCGGCGCCGACCTGCTCTCGCTCTCGGCCCACAAGTTCCACGGCCCGAAGGGTGTCGGCGTCCTCTACGTCCGGCGCGGCACGCCGCTGGAGCCGCTGATCGTCGGCGGCGGCCAGGAGCACGGCCTGCGCGCCGGCACCGAGAACGTCGCCGGCATCGCCGGCTTCGCGACCGCGATTGCGCTCGCCGACGCCGACCGCCCCGTGACCGCCGCGCGCGTCGCCGCCTTGCGCGACCGGCTGCAAGCCGGTATCGTCGCGAGCATCCCGGACGTCCTCGTGAACGGCGCCGACGCGCAGCGGCTGCCCGGCATCCTGTCGGTCGCGTTCGCCGAAGCGCCGTCGGATGCGCTGCTCATGCGCCTCGACCTCGACGGCATCGCCGCATCCGCCGGCAGCGCGTGCGCGGCCGGCTCGCTCGAACCGAGCCACGTCGTCGCAGCGCTCGGGCTGGGCGAACGCTATCGCCTGGGCGTCGTGCGCTTCTCGCTCGGGCGCGCGACGACGGACGCGGAGATCGCCGACGTTCTCGATCGCTTGCCTTCATTGGTGGCAAGCGTGCGCACCCCGCTGACGGTGTAGAGCTTCTGGATTATGGGAAAGGGCCGACCGTGGCTCTAGCGAGCACACGGAGGATCGGTTTTTGAGCTCGGGCATCGACGGCGCGTTGATTCGAGATGTTTTGATCGGGTTCGGCGTTTTGCTGGCCGGGATCGGTGTCTTCGTCATGTGCCGCAGCATCGCCGCGACGATGACCCGCCTCAACCGCACGCTGGACGAAGTCGACACGCAGATCGGCGCGCTGTCCGCGCCGGTCGCGCGGACGCTCGACCACGTCGGCGGGATCGCGAACACCGCGGACGCGACCGTCGCGCGGCTCGGCGCCGTCGTCGGCACGCTCGAAGCGGTCGCCGGCAAAGTCGGCCAGGTCGCGGCGCTCGGATCGAACGCCGTTTCGCCCGCGCTGGTCAACGTCGGCGCCGCGCTGACCGGCGTCTCGGCCGGGCTGCGCCGGCTCGTCACCGGCAGGCGCGGCAGCGCGCCGAACGGGACGACCGCCGCGGACGGCTCGGTCACCGCGGACGCGGGAGCCGGCTCGCATGGCTGAGGAGCGCGGCGGAGGCGGCGGGATCGCCGGCTTCGTCACCGGGCTCGCCCTCGGCGCGCTCGCCGGGGCGGCGCTCGCGATGATCCTCGCCCCGCAGTCCGGCGAGGACACCCGCGACCTGCTCGCCGCGAAGGCTCGCGAGGCGAGCGAACGCGCTCGGGACACCGCCGGGGACGCCGGCGATCTCCTCGAACGCGGGCGCCGGATCGTCGCGGACGCGAAAGCCCGGCTCGACGGGGCGATCGCGGAAGGCAAGGACGCCGCGTCGCGCCAGCGCAGCACCCTCGAGAACGACATCAGCGAAAGCTAGGAGACAGAGTGGATATCAAAGTCAACGTCCGGGAGTCTGAAGGCGACGCCTACGTCGTCGACCTCACCGGCGAGATCGACGTCTACACCTCGCCGAAGGTCAAGGACGCGATCACCGAGCTGATCGACCAAGAGCACTACAATCTCGTCATCAACCTCGAGAAGGTGCGCTACATCGACTCGACGGGTCTCGGCGTTCTGATCGGCGGCCTCAAGCGCGTCCGCGAGCACGGCGGTTCGGTCAACTTAGTCTGCACGAACCCGCAGATCAAGAAGATCTTCGACATCACCGGCCTGGTGAAGATCTTCGGCATCTTCGACGACGAGCAGAGCGCGATGAAGGCCTTGGTGTGAACCCCGCGCTTCTCGAGGTGTCCTCGCACGGCACCGTCGAGCTCAAGATCCCCGGCCGCGCCGAATGGGTCGCCGTCGCTCGGCTCGCGGTCGCCGCCGTCGCCAGCCGGCTGCGCTTCTCGGTCGACGAGATCGAGGACATCAAGCTGGCGATCGCCGAGGCATGCACGAACTCGATCCAGAGCGCCGGCGGCCAAGACGCCGGAACGATCGAGATCGTCTGCGACGCCCTGGAGGACGAGCTCCGGGTGACCGTCCGCGACCATTCCGCCACCCGCCATCTCGAGCCGGTCAAGAACAGCGGCATCGACGAGGGCCGCACCGAAGAGCTAGGGGTGTTCCTCATCCGCGCTCTCATGGACACCGTCGATTACACGAGCGACCCGCGCCGCGGGACCGAGCTCGTCATGACGAAGCGCGTAACCTCCTAAACGATGTCCTCTTCGGTTCCTCACGTCGACGAGGAACGCTGGGACCGCAACCGCGCTCGCCAGGCGTTCGCGCGGTTCGCGGAGCTGCGCGCCGACCGCAGCCTCGACAGCGGCCCCGACCACTCCGGCGTCAGCGAGTTCGACCGCCTGCGCAACGAGCTGGTCGTCGCGCACCTCAATCTCGTCCGCTATCTCGCGGTCAAGTTCGCCAACCGCGGTGAGGCGCTCGACGATCTGATCCAGGTCGGCACCGTCGGCCTGCTCAAGGCGATCGACCGCTTCGACCTCGAGCGCGGCGTCGAGTTCACCACGTACGCGACGCCGACCATCGTCGGCGAGATCAAGCGCTATTTCCGCGACAAGGGCTGGGCGGTCAAGGTGCCGCGCCGGCTGCAAGAGCTCAACCTCTCCGTCAACCGCGCGATCGAGAAGCTGACGGTCAAGCTCGGCCACTCGCCGACCGTCGCCGAGCTGGCCTCACACCTCGGCGCGTCGGAAGAGGACATCCTCGAAGCGCAGGAGCTCGGCCAGGCGTACAACTTGCTGTCGCTCGACACCGAGCTGAACGGCGAGGGCGACAAGAAGTCGCAGACGCTGGCGGACTACGTCGGCCAGAACGACGCCGGCCTGGAGCTGCTCGAGGACCGCGCGAACCTAGAGCGCGCGTTCCAGGTGCTGACCGGGCGCGAGCGCGTGATCCTGTACCTGCGCTTCTACGAGAGCGTCTCGCAGACCGAGATCGCGAAGCGTCTGAACGTCTCGCAGATGCACGTCTCGCGCCTGCAGCAGAAGGCGCTCGAGAAGCTCAAGAACTTCCTGCAAGAGAAGTAGCCGCGTCGACCGACGCGCGGCGGCGCACCGCCTCGGTCAGCAGCGCGACGATGAGCAGCACCGAGCCGTCGATCACGGCGTAACCGCCGGCGATCGCCGAGGGCGGGTTGCCGGACGTGACGTGCGCCCACGGCGTGTTCGGCAGCCAGGTCCAGGCGCCGAACCACGTCCCGGCCAGCTCGAGGTCGGTCACGGCGATGAAGATCCCGGCGAAGAGCGCTTTGCGCGGGCCGAACAGGATCGCCGCGCTGAACAGCGGGAGCCAGTACCAGCCGTGCCAGTCCGTGCGCTGGGTCAGCGCCGGCAGCACCGTCACGCCGGCGACCGCCCACGACCACGCCGCGGCGAGCGCGCCGTACGCGACCAGCCGTTCGCGGCGCCGCACCCACGGCAGCGCGGCGAGGCTGAACGCGAACACGTAGACCAAACCGTGGCCGAACGGAACGAACGTCGGGATCGCGCCGAAGCGGTAGCGGTAGCCGCCCCAGACCTGCGAGCCGAGGTACTCCCAGCCGGTCGCGACGACCACGCAGATCCAGACCTGCAGCCGGTCGCTCGGCGAGAGCCACAGCGTCCACAGCGCGAGCAGGCCGAAGGTGAGCGCGCCGAGCGCGTACTCCCACGGCCAGGCCGAGGGTAGCCGCCCGTCGACGAACAGCAGCGCCGGCGCGTACACGAGCACGCCGAGCAAGTACCACCACGGCGTGACGCGGGACGGTGCCCGCTCCGCTGACGGCATGGCGCGCATGTTCCGGCCGCTTGGATCGGTCACCTCGGAGCAACGGCGCGGGCCGCCTCGCGGATGGCCCGCGCCGGACGAGGGTGGGGCGCGCCGCCGCGGGCGGCGAATCGGACGGGTCGGCCATGACTTCGCAAGAGCTCCGTCAAGCGTTCGTCGACTACTTCGTGCGGAACGGACACGCGCATCTGCCTTCCGCCTCGCTCATCCCCGACGAGATGAGCACGACGCTGTTCACCATCGCCGGGATGGAGCAGTTCGTCCCCGTCTTCCTCGGCGACGCGCAGGCGCCGGCGGCGCGTGCCGTCACGGTGCAGCGCTGCCTGCGCGTCGCGGGCGCGAAGTCGGACATCGAGAACGTCGGGCGCACCGGGCGGCACGGCACGTTCCTCGAGATGCTCGGGAACTTCTCGTTCGGCGACTACTACAAGCCCGAGGCGATTCGTTTCGCCTGGGAATTCGTCACCGGCGTCATGCAGCTCGACCCCGCGAAGATCTACGTCACGGTGCACGTCTCCGATGACGAGGCGCAGCGGATTTGGGAGCGTGAGATCGGTCTGGATCCGTCGCGCATCACGCGCTGGGACGAGGACAATTTCTGGACGATGGGCGCGACCGGCCCGTGCGGTCCGTGCACCGAGCTGTTCTACGATACCGGCGCCGAGCACGCGTCGGGTCCTGATGACGACGGCCCGAACAAAGGCGACCGCTACGTCGAGTTCTGGAACGTCGTGTTCCAGCAGTACAATCGCGGTGCCGACGGCAAGCTGACGGAGCTTCCGCGCAAAGCGATCGACACCGGCGCGGGCTTCGAACGGATGCTGGCGCTCGCGAACGGCCAGGCCTCGATGTACGAGACCGATTTGTTCACCGACTTGATCGACGCGCAGCCGCCCGTCGGCCAGACGACGTTGTCCAAGGACGAGCAGCTCGTGCGGCGGCGTATCATCGCCGACCACGCGCGCGCCGCGACGTTCCTGATCGCCGACGGCGTCTACCCGTCGAACAGCGAGCGCGGCTTCGTGCTGCGCTTCCTGATCCGGCGCGCGATCCGCAACGGCAAGCTGCTGGGCTATCCGCGCGCGTTCATCGGCGAGCTGGCCGGCGCGGTCGTCGCGTCGCTCGAGAGCGGTTACCCGGAGCTGCGCGCGAAGCTGGCCGACGTGCAGAACGCGCTGCGCAACGAGGAAGCGGGTTTCCTGCGCACGCTCGACCGCGGCATGGAGCTGCTCGAAGCGGAGATCGACGCGGCGGTGCACGACTGCACGATGCTGATCTCGGGCGAGGACGCGTTCGTGCTGCACGACACGTACGGGTTCCCGATCGAGCTGACGCGCGAGATCGCGGGCGAGCGCGGCGTCTCGGTCGACTCGATCGGCTTCGAGCAGAAGATGACGGAGCAGCGCGAGCGCGCGCGGCGCGACGCCGCCGACAAGCGCGCGATCATCAGCGTCGCCGACGCGCCGCCCGTCGTCTCGGTGTTCGAAGGCTACGGCGGCCTGGAAGCGGACGCGACCGTGCAGGGGATTCTCGTGGGCGGAAAGCCGGTCGCGTCGATCGAGGCCGGGACCGAGGCGCAGATTCTGCTGGACCGCACGTCGTTCTACGCCGAAAAGGGCGGCCAGATCGGCGACCGCGGGCGCATCACGACGGACGCGGGCGCGGTGTTCGAGGTGACGGACACGCAGTTCGTCGGCGAGGCGATCGCCCATCACGGGCGGCTGGTGAGCGGCGAGATCGCGAGCCGCGCCGCGGTGCACACGCGCGTCTATCCGGAGTGGCGCGAGGAGATTCGCCGCCATCACACCTCGGCGCACTTGCTGCAGCGCGCGCTGCGCGACGTGCTCGGCGACGAGATCGTGCAGGCCGGCTCGTGGGTCGGCGTCGACCGCATGCGGTTCGACTTCCGCAGCCCGTCCGGCGCGCTGTCGGCGGAGCAGAAGCGCGCGGTGACGCAGCGCGTCAACGAGCTGATCCGGGCCGACTTCCATCAGGAGCTGCGCGAGCTGCCGATCGAGGAGGCGAAGCGCACCGGCGCGATCACGATGGCGGGCGAGAAGTACGGCGAGCTCGTGCGCGTCGTCGGCTTCGGGCCGGCGGTCGAGTTCTGCGGCGGAACGCACGCGATCACCACCGGCGAGCTGGGGCTGTTCGTGATGCTCGGCGAGAGCTCGATCGGGAGCGGCGTGCGGCGCATCGAGGGGATCGTCGGCAAGGCCGCGGAGGCGTACGTCGAGCGGCAGCAGGACACGCTCGCGACGCTCGGCGAGAAGCTCTCGGCGAAGCCGGACGAGCTGGTCGAGCGCGTCGACCGGCTGCAGTCCGACGTGCGCGATCTGCAGAAGGCGATGAGCGAGATCAAGTCGCGCCTCGCCGCGGCCGATGCGGCGTCGTACGCCGAGAGCGCCGAGGAGATCGGCGGCGTCCGCATCGTCGCGGCCGTCGTGCCGGAAGCGAACGCCGAGGCGCTGCGCGCGCTGGGGAATGCGATCCGCGCGCGCCTGAAGTCGGGCGTCGTCGCGCTGGTCGGCACCGACGGCGCGAGCGCGTCGCTGTTCGTCAGCGCGAGCGACGACGCGGTGCAGGCCGGCGTGCACGCCGGCAACCTCGTCAAGGCCGCCGCGCCGCTGGTCGGCGGCAAAGGCGGCGGCGCGCCGGCGCAGGCGCAGGGCGGCGGCAAGGACCCGTCCGGCGCGCCCGCCGCGCTGGCCGCGATGCGCGACGCGCTGCGCAAGCGCGCGGCGTGATGCCGCTGCTCGCCGCCACCGTGGCGGCGACGATCGCCGTCACGACGCCGGGCAGCGCGGTCGCCGCGAACGCCGCGACGCCGGCGCCGGTGCTGCCGCCGTCCGCGGTTCTGGCGAAGTACCGTGCCGCGCTCGCGCAGCTCAAAGAGCCGCGCGTGTTCGCGTTCGACTACACGCTGCAGCAGACGGGGACGCGCACGCTGGAGCAGACGCACCGCGTCTTTCGCAGCGGCGGAGACGAGCGCGACGAGACGATGGCGGTGAACGGCAACCGCTCCCGCAAGCCGGTCGTGCGCGTCTTCCACGGGCGGCCGTACCGCTACACCGTCGCCGCGCTCGCGCCGAAGCCGGCGGTGTACGCTTTCGTCTACGCCGGGCCGCACCGCGACGGGAAGCACCTCGACTACGTCTTCACGCTGCTGCCGAAGGCCAAGCCGCCGCCGCTGGCGTTCACGCAGGTCGCGATCGACGGCGTCACGTTCTTGCCGCGCACGGTCGCCTTCGCGGCGCGCGCGCACGCCGCCGCCGGCAGCGTCAGCTTCGTGAAGAACGACCGCTACTGGGTCGCGGTGGCGGCGAACGCGCAGGCCAACGTGCAGGGCGGCGTCGCGCGCGAGCAGCTCGCGTTCGCGCACTGGCGCTTCCCGAAAGCGCTGCCGCGCTCGACCTTCGCGCTGCCGCGCCCGCTGCCGACGCTCCCTCCGGCGCCGCTCTAAGAACCGCACCGGCCGGCGGCGGCGTACCGGGAGCATGAGAACAGCGCTCCTCGCCGCCGCCGCGCTCGCGGCGCTCGCCGTGCTTCCGGCGGCCGCGCCCGCCTCGAAGACGTACGTCGTCCACATCCGCGACGACAAGTTCAGCCCGCCCGCGGTCAGCGTCGTTGCGGGCGACGCCGTGACGTTCGTCAACGACGACGACGACGCGCACACCGCGACCGCCGACGACGGCTCGTGGGACTCCGAGGGGCTGAACCAGGGTCAGAAGTGGAGCCACACCTTCGCCAAGTCGGGCAAGGTCGCGTACCACTGCACCGTTCACCCGTTCATGAAGGCTGCCGTCGTGGTTCGCGGAGCGGCGAAGTGAAGCGCCGCGACTTCGTCGGTCACGTGGCGTGGACGGGCGCGGGGATCGTCTATGCGCTCGGCCTCGACGGCATCGTCCGCGCGACGCCGGCCTCGGCGAAGGGACAGTTCGCGTTCGTGCAGATCAGCGACAGCCACATCGGCTACAGCGGCCCGGCGAACGACGACGTGCGCGCGACGCTGCAGAGGACGGTCGCGGCGGTCAACGCGATGCCGAACCAGCCGGCCTTCGTGATGCACACCGGCGACGTGACGCATCTGAGCAAAGCGGCGGAGTTCGACGACGCCCGCGCGATCCTGAGCACGCTGCGCGCGCCGCTGATCACGATCCCGGGCGAGCACGACGTCATCGGCGCCGAAGGACCGAAGCGCTTCGCCGCCGCGTTCGGTCACGGCGAGGCGAAAGGCCGCGGCTGGTCGTCGTGGGACCAGGGCGGGATCCACTTCGTCTCGCTGATCAACGTCGGCGAAGGCGAGACGATGGGCGTGCTCGGCGACGAACAGCTCCGCTGGCTCGACAACGATCTGGCCGCGCGCAAAGCCGACACGCCGGTCGTGGTCTTCGGGCACGTCCCGCTGTTCGCGGTCGCACCCGAGTGGGGCTGGACGACGGCCGACGGAACGAAGGCGATCGCGCTGCTGCGGCGCTTCAGCGCGGCGACCGTGCTGAACGGTCACATCCACCAAGTGGTCGAGCACAGCGACGGCGCGATCCGCTTCGCGACGGCGCGCTCGACCGCGTTCCCGCAGGCGGCGCCCGGGACGCCCGGCGCCAAGCCCGGCCCGCTCAAGGTCGCGCCGGACTCGCTGCTCGGCGTGCTCGGATACCGCACCGTGCAGGTTGACGGGCCGGCGGCGTGGCGCGAGCGAACGCTGGCCCCGAGCTGACCGGCGTCGAAGCGGGCCGGATGCCGCTCGACGCGCCGGCGTTCGACCTCGCCTACCGCGCGCACGCGCGGCGGCTGCGCGCGGTGGCCTACGCCGTGCTGCGCGACCGCGACGCGGCCGAGGACGCGGTGCACGCCGCGCTGATGCGGGTGTGGAGCGCGGGCGCGTACCGGCCCGACCGCGGGGCGCTGCTGCCGTTCCTGATCGCGTGCGTCCGGCGCGAGGCGCTCGACGCGCTGCGCGGGATGCGGCGCCGGCACCTGCGCGAGGTCCGCGCCGGTGCCGACGCGCTCGCGGCGTTCGACGACACCGCCGCGCTCGATCCGGTCGAAGCGCGCCGCGTCCGAACCGCGCTCGGCGAGCTGCCCGACGCGCAGCGTGACGTGATCGTGCGCGCCTACTACGGAAACCGCACGCTGGCGGAGGTCGCCGGCGAGGCGAACCTCCCGCTCGGCACCGTCAAGAGCCGGCTCGCAGCCGGGCTGCGACGTCTCCACTCCGCTCTCTCCGAAGGACCGCGATGAACCATCTCGAGGACGACGCCGAGCTCTACGCGCTCGGCCTGACCGAGCGCGAACGCGGCGCGGAGATCGAAGCGCATCTCGCCGAGTGCGACGCCTGCCGCCGCCGCGTCGCCGCAGCGGAGGACGCGGCCGCGTCGCTGGCCGCGGCGCTGCCGCCGATGCCCGCCGCCGTGCCGCGCCGCGCCTGGTGGGCGCCGGCCGCGGTCGCGGCGGCGGTCGTGTTCGCGTCGACGACGGCGTGGGCGTCGTTCGCCGCACAGTCCGCGAGCGGCCGGCTCGCGAGCACCGACGTGGCGCTCAGCGCGATCGCGTCGTCGCACTTCGGGCACACGACGCTGATCTCCGATCCCGGCGTGACCGCGAAGGCGCTCTACGCGCGCGACGGCGCGTGGTGCTACGTGGTCGCGACCGGCGCGCCGCCCGGCGCGCACGTCGTCATGCACCGCGGCGCGACCGCGCGCGACGCGGGCGCGCTCCAGCCCGGCGCGCCGGCGACGCTGTTCGTGCGCGATCCCGGGCGCCCCGACCTGATCACGGTCGTCGCGGACGGGCGCGTCGTCGCGCGCGGAAAGCCGGCGTTCTAGAGCGCCTGTCCCTCGATCGAGGCGCGCAGCGCGCCGAGATGGCCGGCGACGTTCTCGCGCAGCAGCGACCATCCGGCGGTCGTTACGTCGAACTCGGCGTAGGCACCGTTCTCGACGCGCGCCTCCCAGAACGCGTCGAGCTCGCGCCGCGCGGCGTCGAGCAGCGCGACGCGCACGACCGCGTCGTGCGTGACGACCAGCGCGGGCGCATCGGGCCGGAACGCGCGCGCGAAGCCGCGCCAGCGTTCCAGCACGTCGCCGATGCTCTCACCCTGCACGAACCGCACGTGCGCGGGATCGTGACGCCAGGCGCGATAGCGCTCCGGATCGTTCGCCGCGATCTCGTCGCGCAGGCGTCCTTCCCACGTGCCGTGCGCGATCTCGATCAGCCGTTCGTCCGTTTCCACCGCGACGTTCGCGCGCGCGGCGCTCGGCTGCGCGGTCTCGACGCAGCGCTTCAGCGGCGAGCTGATCGTGCGGCGCACGTTGAGGGCCGCCATCGCATCCGCGAGCGCCTCGGCTTGGCGCGCGCCGAGCGCGCTCAGCTCCGACTCCAGGCGGCCCTGGTAGCGGCCCGCGGCGTTCCACGTGGTCTCGCCGTGCCGCGCGACGTAGACGCGCACGGCTCGCGCATTCCGCCGCTCGCGCGCTGAACCTTCCGGCATGTCGGCACGACGCACGAGCATGACGCCGACCCTGCGCGCCGACGACGCCGTCATGGCCGAGATCAACGTCGCGCCGTTCACCGGCGGGGTATTCGTCACGTCGTCAAAGCGCCGGTGAAACGATGAGCGCGCGGTACGAACATGGACGAACCTTTCTCGCCTACGGGTTCGCGCTCTCGCTGGCGGTGCACGTGATCGCGCTCGCGCTCTATCGCCCGCATCCGACGGTCGCGCAAGAAGGGCCGCCGCTGGTTCTCCATCGCGATCCGCTGCCGACACCGCCGCCGACGCCGCGCCCCACGCCGACGCCGCAGCCGACGCCCGTCCCGACGCCGCACGCGGCGGAGACGCCTGCACCGCGTCAGCATCCGATCCGCATCGTCGTTCCGCACGTCACGGCAGCGGGGCACGGCGGCGCCCGCGAAGCGCCGAACGCGCACGTGCACGGCGACGCGCGCGGTATACCCGACGCACCCGGTACCGCCGTACCGGCGGCAAACGATGCGACCGCCGCACCGGCCGCCGCCGCGCCGACGCCGACGCCGCGGCCGACGCCGGCGCCGCTCTCGTGCGCGCGCCCGAACGTCCCGGCGACGACGCTGCGCGCGCTGGAGCCCGAGACGCCGCCGCTCGCGCAGCAGCAAGGAATCTCCGGCGTGGTGAACGTGGTCGTCTCGCTCGACGCGCAGAGCCGCGTCGTCGGAACGCGCGTGCAGAGCTCGCCGAGCGCCGCGCTGAACGCCGCAGCGCTGGCCGCGGCGCGCGGCTCGCAGTTCCGCACCGAAGTCCGCAACTGCGAGCCGGTCGCGGCCGACTACCTGTTCAGCGTCGAGTTCACGGCGCAGTGACGCGCCGCGCGCGGGGAGTCAGTCGACCTGGATGATCCCCATCATGCCGTGATCCTCGTGGAAGAGCATGTGGCAGTGGAACACCCATGTCCCCGACGGGACCTTGCTGAAGTCGATCTCGATCTGGGTCTTCGTCGGCAGCGCCATCGTCGCGGGCTCGGTGCTGTTCGGCGGGCGCGGGACGCATGTGCTGCCGTGCATGACGCACGGCATGGCGGGGTGCAGCGGCGTGGTGTCCTCGAACACCTTCGACTGCTCGGGCTCGAACGGGTTGTTCAGCGTGACGAAGGTGAGCTGGTGGATGTGGAAGGCGTGGATCTGCGTCGCCGCGTTGACCAGCGTCCAGTGCTCGATCTGCTTTTTGTGGACGCGGATCGTCGGCATCACGTAGCCGCCCTTGACGCCGGCCGGTGCGAGCCAGAACGGCCGCTCGGTGAACACGGAGCGCGGGCGCATCGGGTCGGCGCCGGACGTCTCGGTGACGTAGAAGCCGCTGTTCCCGGTCGTCCAGTACTGCTGGAACGTGATGACGCGGTGCGGCTGCGCGGCTTGCGTTTTCAGCGCGAGCTGCAAGAATCTGTCCGCGTCGGTTTGGCCCGGCTGCGCGACGCGCGGCGCCGGCGCCGACGTCCTCGCGCGGGCATTGATCGCCGCGGTGCGGGCCTTCGCGCCCGGCGGCTGCGGCGGCGGCGCGGGAAGGATGCGCAGGATCTCGCGGCGCGGCGTATAGTCGCCGTTGTTGCCGCTGCAGAAGTCGCCGTCGGCGACCAGCGTCAGCGGGTTCTTCGACTGCGCGACGTCGATATCGAGCCGGCCCGCGGGCGGGACCAGCACTTGGTCGCGGTAGACCGCGAGCGCGTTCTTGCCGACGTCGACGCCGTCGCGCGCGATGACGACCAGCTTGCGCGGCACCTGTTTGCCGCCGACGGTCTCGAACAGCTTGAGGTTCAGGTAGCCGTCGGCCATCCCGTCGATGATGCGGTAGCGCTCCTGCGCGACGGCTTGATACGTCACCGGCACCGGACGGTTCTCGCCCGGGTTCGGGATCTGCACGCCGTTGATCTGGATGGGCTCGAAGGTCGCGTTCGGCGCCGGCGTGGCGCCGTGGCAGTCGGTGCTGGCCGGACCGAGCGCGGTCGGCGAATGCCACGCCGGCGGGTCGGCCGGATCGACGTTCGGCACCGGCGTCAGCGCGTTCGGCGGCGCGGGCGCCGCGCTCGCCGCCGCGACGGCGCCGAGCCGCGGGCGCGGCGCGAAGAGCGCCGTCTTCTGACGCGCTTCCGACGTGTCGCCGGCTTTGACGTGATCTTTCACCAGCAGCACGCGCCCGATGCGCCCGCTCTCCGGCGGGTTGGGCAGCACGATCAGCGCGCCGGCGAGACCGCCGCTGACCTGCTCCTCGGCGAGCCCGTGCAGGTGCGCGTGGTACCAATACGTTCCGGCGTGCTGGTTCGGGTACAGCGCGATGTGATAGCGGCAACTGCCGTCTTTCGACGCGACCGTCGACTTGAAGACGTTGTCCTCGAGCGGGTTCGTGTCGAGCCCGTGCGTGTGCACGTTCGTGTCGCCGGGGTTCATCCCGGGCATGGGCATCCCGCTCGGCATGACGGGATCGACCGAACGCTGGTGGTTCAGGTACGACAGGAACGGCGTCGGCAGCGGTGACGCGCTGAAGTCCTCGCCGGTCGGCCGCTGCGGCATCGGTGTCGGCGTCTCGGCCGGCAGCACCGGGCAGTTTCCTTGGAACGCGTACGGCGACGGCCGCGGCCCCGGATGCGGCAGCGTGTTCACCAGCCGGAAGTCGAACGCGTCGTGGTTGTGCACGACGATCGTCGGCGCTTCGACGTAACGGTCGGCCGGGTGCTGCTTGTAGCAGTAGTGCGTCCCGCTCGCGTCGGTCATGACGTACAGCGTGAAGCCGTGCGGGTTCGCGACGACCGGCGGATCTTCGACCAGGTTGCCGTTGGGGTGCGGCGTGCAGTCGCCGGGCACCGCGGCCGCTGCGCCGGCCGGCCTCGCCGGTCCCGCCGGCAGCGCGGCGGCGACGGCCAGCGCCGCGAGAGCCGCGATCGAAAGCACGAACACGCCACGCGATTGCGTCATGAGCACCTCCCCGGTCAAAGGCGTTGTCCGGCTGCCTTTCCGGCGCCGGTTCAAGCCTCCTCGGTGCTCGTCACGCCGCGCGCCGCGGCTACCGCTGCCGGCGCACGCTCTGCCCGGTGATAACCGTCGCGGTGTTGCCCACCTGAACGGTCGCGGTGTGGACGTTGCCCGCATCACCGAACACGATCGTGCACGTCCCGCCGCTGCGGCCCGCGACGATCGTGAACTGCGCCGACGGTCCCGTCCCGGTCGACGGCTGCACCGTCGCGATGTTCGCGCAGTTGTCGCTCTCGCCGAACGGGCCGGTGTAGCCGTTCTCCGTCACCGTGACGGTGTTCGGACCGGGGAGCTGCACCGAGCTCGGCTGCGCCGTCATCGCGTTGCCGCTCGCCGGCGGCGCGGTGGTCGCGGCCGCGAACGTGAACGGCTGGAACGCGATCGCCGTGGCGACGGCGTGGCTGCCGGGCGGGATCACGCCGGCTTCGGGGCTGGACGAGTCGTACGAACCGCCGGGGGACGTTGCGATGAACAGATATCCCAGTTGGTCGACGGTCAGCGTTCCGCCCGAGGCGACGGTGTAGACGTCGCTCGCGGCGGGTTGCGTGATCTTGCCGGCGACGAAGCCCGACGCCGGGTAGACCTCGACCCGGTTGACGTCGACCGGCGCGACGACGTCGCCGTTCGGCTTCAGACCGATGTCGGTGATCAGCTCGTGCACCGCGATCCCCGACTCTGCGGTCAACGAGCCGTCGGGGTTGCGCAGGTACCGGTAGACGGTCGTCACGCCCGGAAGGTTGACCGGGTTCGAGGCGTTCAACGCGAGGTACACGTGCTGACGGTCGCCGCGGAAGCCGCTGATGAAGACGAAGGCGCCCAGGTTGCTGCAATCGGCGACGGCTGACGGCGTGACCGTCCCGCCGCTGAGCGCCACGCGGTAGATCGTGCAGCTGCCGCGCCCGGTACCGCGATCGATCTTGGCGCCGAGAACGAACACGCTGCTCGGCGTGTCGGAGGCGAGCCCGCGGAAGAAGACGTCTTGATTCGCGTTCGGCAGCGTGAACGCGGTCACCGACGCCGGCGCGACGTTGCCGCCGTTCGTGCCGGAGTACACCGCGATCGCGTACGTCGTGGGCTGGTTCACGTCGGGCTTGATGAGCACGTCGACGTTCCCGTTCGGATCGACGGCCAGACCGGTCGGCTTCACCTGCCCGAAGTTCGTCTGCGAGCCGCTGATCGCGACCGAAGCGTGGAGCGCCGAGTCGACGCGCTCGAGCGTCCAGGTGTTGGTCGAGGGCTGGTTGCCGATCACCCAGGCGCCGCCGGGGGCCTGGCCCTGCGACGGAACGAACGGCGCCGAGCCGCTGATGCCGCCCGACGTCGACGCCGAAACCGTCACGGCGCCGGTGGCGGCGCCCGTGTACGACAGACAAACCTGCTGGTACACCGTGCCGTTTTGGGTCGTGACGACCGACGCGGCCGGCGCAGCCGCCTGGGTCGCACAGGTGCCGTCGCTGCCCGCCAGGTAGAGGCCGGTTGCGCCCGACGTATCCGCGTCGCTCACGGTGATCGACGGCAGCGTTCCGGGTGCACCGACCAGCGTGAAGCCCGCGGCGTCGACCGGCAGCAGGGTGACCGCGATCCTGGCGGGCGTTCCGGCGGGCGGCGAGGCGTTCGAGAAACCGACGCGCAGCGCCGCGACGACGCCGTCGAAGGTGATGGTGACGGTGTTGGTCGTGTTCAGCACGATCGTCTGCGCCGCCGTGCCCTGCGAGAGCACGTGGCTGGCCGAGTCGAGCAGCGTCACGGTGAACGTGTCGGGGCCGACCGGCGCGTTCACGGTGTACACGGTGCACGCGCCCGACAGGGTGGTCCCGGTCGGCGCGCACGACGTGCCGCCCGCGACGGGGAACGTCTGCGCGGCGCCGCCGTTGACGACGACCGACACCGTTGCGGTCGCCGGCGAGACGAACTGCGGCTTGCGCGCTTTCGCCGCACCGAACTGCGTCGGGATGACGATCGCGAGCGATACGGGGGTGAGCGGGCCGGGCGCCGGCGTCGCCGGCGGCGGGGGCACGGCCGATCGGCCGCCGCCGCCGCCGCACGCGGCGAGCAGCGCGGCGCAGAGAACCGCAGCGCCCCGAACCGTCTTGAACATCGGGAAACCTCTTGGGATGGTCACGGCGGTGTCGGTGCCGCGAAGGTGAACGCCTGGAACGACGACGTCGCCGAGTACGTGTGGCTGCCCGCCGCGAACACGGCCATCCCCGGCTGCGTCGAATCGCCGCCGGCGTACGTCTGGACGAAGAGATTGTTTTGCTGGTCCACCGCGAGCGTCGCACCGGCGTTCGCCGGAAACGCGTCGTTGTAGCCGTCGACGGGCGCCGGGCTCGGCGTGATCTTGCCGGGCACGAACGCCGACGCCGGATAGACCGTCCACACGCTCGGCCCGCCGCGCACGACGATGTCGCCGTTCGTCTTGGTGCCGAGATCGCCGAACACGTCGCGCGTCGACACGGCGGCTTCGGCGGTCAACGAGCCGTCGGGGCTGCGCTGGTAGCGAAACAGCGTCTCGGTCGGGAGATTCACCGGGCTCGTCGCGAACACGCCGACGTAGAGGTGCTGGCGGTCGCCGCGCAGCGAGCCGACGCCGTTGAAGTCCGTCAGAAGGCCGACCTGGGCGGCGGCCGACGGCGTCACGGTGCCGCCGCTGAGCGCGACGCGGTAGACGGTGCACGTACCGTGCGGATTGCCGCGCCCCACGTTGCAGCCCAGCACGAACGCGCTGCTCGGCGTGTCGGAGGCCAACCCGCGCAAGAACAGCGTTTGCGTCGTGTCCGGCAGCGTGAACGTCGTCACGGAGAGCGGCGGCACGTTGCCGCCGTTCGTCCCTGAGTACACGGCGATGCCGTAGATCTGCCGGCTCGGGTCGCTCTCGATGAGCACGTCGACGTTTCCGTTCGCGTCGACGGCGAGGCCCGTCGGGTGGCCGGCGCCGAAGTTCGTCTGCGAGCCGGCGATCGCGAGCGATGCGTTCAGGCTCGCGTCGACGCGCTCGAGCGTCACGGCGTTCGTCGACGGCTGGATCCCGATCACCCACACGCCCGCGTTGTTTTGCGCTTGCGGCGCGAACGGCGCGGAGCCGGTCGGACCGCCCGCTATCGAGGCCGAGATGGTGACCGGGCCTATGGCGGCGCCGGTGTACGACAAGCAGACTTGCCGGTACGCGCTGCCGCTCTGCGTCGTCGTCACCGACGCGGCCGGTGCGGCGGCCTGCGTCGCGCACGTCCCGTCGCTGCCGGCGAGATACAGCCCGGTCGCGCCCGAGGTATCCGGATCGCTGACGGTGATCGACGGCAGCGTTCCGGGCGAGCCGACCAGCGTGAAGCCCGCCGCGTCGACGGGAAGCAGCGTGACCGCGATCTTCGCCGGGCTGCCCGAGGGCGGCGACGGATTCGAGAACCCGATGCGCAGCGCCGCCACGACTCCGTCGAACGTGATGTTCACCGTGTTGGTCGTGTTGAGCACGATCGTCTGCGCCGCGGTGCCCTGCGAGAGCACGCGGTTCGATGCATCGTAGAGCGTGACCGCGAAGGTGTCGGGTCCGACCGGCGCGGCGACCGTGTAGACGGTGCACGAACCCGCCAGCGTGGTGAACGTCGGCCCGCACGGCGCGCCGCTCGCGACCGGGAACGTCTGCGGCGCGCCGCCGTTGACGGCCACCGCGACGAGCGCCGTCGCCGGCGAGACGAACTGCGGCTTGCGCGCCTTCGCGGCGCCGAGCTGCGACGGAATCACGATCGCAAGCGAGACCGGTGTCAGAACCGCCGGTGTCGCAGTCGCCGGAGGCGGCGGCAGCGCCGACATGCCGCCACCGCCGCCGCCGCACGCGGCCAGCAGCGCCGCGCACAGAACGGCGACGCCGCCGAGATGTCTCGAAATCATGCCGTCCCCCGAGCTACAGGCGTCGCCGGACGCTCTGTCCGGTGATCACGGTTGCGGTGTTGCCGACTTGCACGGTCGCCGTATGCACGTTGCCCGCGTCGCCGAAGACGATCGTGCACGTGCCGCCGGAGCGGCCCGCGACGATCGTGAACTGCGCCGACGGGCCGGTTCCGGTCGACGGCTGCACCGTCGCGATGTTCGCGCAGTTGTCGCTCTCGCCGAACGGGCCGGTGTAGCCGTTCTCCGTCACCGTGACCGTGTTCGGACCCGGGAGCTGCACCGAGGCGGGCTGGGCCGTGAGCGAACCGCCGCTGGCCGGCGGCGCGGTGGTCGCGGCCGCGAAGGTGAACGGCTCGAACGGGATCGTCGAGGAGAACAGGTGGCCGTTCGGGGGGATGACGCCGACTTGGTTGCTGGTCGGATCGCCCGGCGTGAACTGCCACGCGAACAGATTGCCTTGCTGGTCGACCGCGAGCCGGCCGCCGGCGTTGAACGAGTAGCCGTCGATCGAAGCCGGTGTCGTGATCTTCCCCGGGACGAACGCGGATCCCGGATAGACGAGCGCCCCTTGCGTTCCCTCGGGCAGGACGATGTCGCCGTTCGGCTTGATCCCGATGTCGTTCACGAGCTCGTGCTGCGTCGTGATGCCGGCCTCGGCGGTGAGCGAACCGTCGGCGTTGCGGATGTACCGGAACACCGTTCCGTTCCCCGGCAGCGTGACGCGGTCCACCGCGTTCAAGCCGACGTACACGTGGTTATGGTCGGCGCGGAAGCCCCCGACAGCGTTGAAGAACACCAGATTGGTGCAACTCGTCACCGCCGACGGCGTGGCGGTTCCGCCGTTCAGCGGGACGCGGTAGATCGTGCAGGTCGGTCCGGCGCCGGCGGTCTGGAGCATGAAGCCGAGGACGAACACGCTGCCCGGCGCGTCGGAGACGAGACCGCCGAAGAAGACGTCTTGATTCGCGTCCGGCAGCGTGAAGCTCGTCACCGACGTCGGGCCGACGTTGCCGCCGTTCGTCCCGGAGTACAGCGCGATCGCGTAGTTCTTCGGCTGGTTCACGTCGGGCTTGATGAGCAGGTCGACGTTGCCGTTGGCGTCGACGGCCAGGCCCGTCGGCCGCACCTGGCCGAAGTTCGACTGCGAGCCGCCGATCGCGATCGAGGCGTTCAGGTTCGCATCCAGGCGCTCGAGCGACGCGAACCCCGACGTGCGCGGGATTCCGATGACCCAGACGCCGCCGGCGTTCTGGCCGACCGCGGGGACGAACGGCGCCGAGCCGCTGATGCCGCCCGCGATGGAGGCCGAGATGGTGACGGTCCCGATTCCCGCGCCCGTGTACGACAGGCAGACCTGCTGGTACGCGGTGCCGTTCTGCGCCGTGACGACCGACGCGGCCGGTGCCGCGGCCTGGGTCGCGCACGTCCCGTCGCTTCCGGCGAGATAGAGCCCGGTCGCGCCCGAGGTGTCCGAGTCGCTGACGGTGATCGGCGGCAGCGCTCCGGGCGCACCGACCAGCGTGAAGCCGTCGGCGTCGACCGGCAGCAGCGTGACCGCGATCCTGGCCGCGGTCCCCGCCGGCGGGGACGGGTTCGAGAGCGAGACGCGGAGCGCCGCGACGACGCCGTCGAACGTGATCGTGATGCTGTTGGTGCCGTTCAGCACGATGTTCTGCGTCGTCGTCCCGCGCGACAGCACGCGGTTCGACGAGTCGAGCAGCGCGACGGTGAACGTGTCGGCGCCGACCGGCGCGTTGACGGTGTAGACGGTACACGTGCCGGACTGGCTCGTCGTTCCTTGCGCGCACGGTGTGCCGCTGGAGACGGCGAACGTCTGGGCCGCGCCGCCGTTGACGACGACCGAGATCGTCGTGGTGGCCGGCGAGACGTAGTGCGGCGTGCGCGCCTTGGCGGAACCGAACTGCGCCGGGATCACGATCGCCAGCGCGACCGGCGTGACCGGGGCGGGCGTCCCGGTCGGCGGCGGTTGGACCGGGCTCGACGAGCCGCCGCCGCCCCCGCAGGCGGCCAAAAGCGCCGCGCACAGAACGGCGGTGCCGCGAAGACTCCGATACATCACGTGACCCCCTGGAAAGGACGGCACCCGGACGAGCTCTCTTCGCGCAACCGCCCCGGCGGCTCCAAGCAGGCTCTGCGAGACTTAACGCTTCTCGCGCTTAGCCTGCTTGCGGGAGGCTACACCGCCAGCGACCGGACGGACGCTATCCCGGGGATCGCGCGCAGCGCCGCGAGCGTCGGCTCGTCGGCGGCCCGGTCGGTCGAGAGCACCATGATCGCGTCGCCGCCGACGGTGTTGCGCGAGACCTGCATCGTCGAGACGTTGACCCGCGCGTTGCCGAGGATCGTGCCGACCTTGCCGATCATCCCGGGGACGTCGGCATGCTGCGTGATCAGCATCGCGCCGGCCGGCGTCGCGTCGATCTCGTAGCCGTCCAGCTCGACGACGCGCGGCGCCCCCGCGACCGACGTGGCGGTGATCGACGTCTCGCCGCCGAGCAGCCGCAGCGACGATGCGTACGCGGAGCGCGCGTCGCCCGCCCGCGCGTCGACCACGATGCCCAGCTCGCGCGCGACCGCGCCGGCGTTCACCACCGAGACGCGCCGGTCGGTCGTGGCCTGCAGCAAACCGCTCAGGAAGGCGCGCGTCAGCGGCTCGGGCGGCACGTCGGCCAGCGCGCCGCCCAGCACGAGCGCGAACGACGGCATCCGCTGCGGCCGCGCGTACTGCGGATAGAACCGCCCCAGCCGGTACGCGACGTCGACGAACGGCATGATGCGCTCCGCCTCCGGGCCGTCCGGAACCGGCGCGTTCACCGCGCCGCTGGCCGGCGCGCCGAGCAGCGCGCGCGCCACGTCGGCGGCGAGCTCGGTGGCGATGCGCGCCAGCGCCTCGTGCGTCGAGCCGCCGAGGTGCGGCGTCGCGTAGACCTTGGGGTGGCGGTGCAGCGCGGCGCCGGTGCCGCCCGGCGGCGGCGGCTCCTCCGCGACCACGTCGATCGCCGCGCCGGCGAGCAGCCCCGCGTCGAGCGCGTCCAGCAGATCGCGCTCGGCGATCACGCCGCCGCGCGCGCAGTTGATGAGGTGCGCGTGCGGCCGCATCAGCTTCAGCTTCGCCGCATCGATCATCCCGAGCGTCTGCGGGGTCAGCGGAACGTGCAGCGTCACGACGTCGCTCGCGCGCAGCAGCGCGTCGAGCTCGAGCAGCTCGGCGTCGAACGCCGCGGCGCGCGCCGCGCTGACGTACGGGTCGTGCGCGACGATCGTCATCCCGAACGCCTTCGCGCGCGACGCGACGTTGCCGCCGATGCGCCCCAGCCCGACGATGCCGAGCGTCTTGCCGAACAGCTCGGTGCCGATCAGCGCCTTGCGGTCCCACACGCCGGCCCGCACCTGCTGCACGGCCGACGGCGTGCGGCGCGCGAGCGAGAGCATCAGCGCGAAGGTCTGCTCCGTCGCCGCGAGCGTGTTCGCGCCCGGCGTGTTGAGGACGAGGATCCCGGCGTCGGTCGCTGCGGCGACGTCGATCGCGTCGACGCCGGCGCCGGCGCGCGCGACGACGGCCAGCCGCGGTCCCGCCGCCAGCAGCTCGCGGTCGACGCGCGTCTCGGACCTGACGATCAGGCCGTCGGCGTCGGCCAGCGCCGCGGCGAGCTCCGCGCGCGGGCGCCCGATCTGCGAGTCGACCTCGATGCCGGCGTCGCGGAGCACCGCGAGGCCCGCTTCGGCGAACGGCTCCGCGACGACGACGCGCCGCCGCGAAAGGCCGCTTCGTTCCATCGGGCGTAGTTGCACGCGCTTGTCTCTCCGCCTTCACGGGCCCGTCACGGTCGCGACCGCGTTCGCCGTCCCGCTCGTCGTGCTGCTCGCGTCGGTTCGCACGTCCGTCGGCTTTTGGGACATCGGCGATCTGCAGACGGTGGCCTGGATCGCGGGGATCCCGTACCCGACCGGCTATCCCGGCTACGTCGTCCTCGCCTGGCTGTGGACGCACGTGCTCCCGTTCGGCTCGGTCGCGGCGCGCGTGAACGCGATCTCCGCGGTCGCCGTCGCCGGCGGCGCCGCGACCGTCGCCGCGCTGGCGCTGCTGTTCGACGTCTTGCCGGTGCTGGCAGTGCTCGCGTCGTGGACGTTCGCGCTCGCGCACGTGATCTGGCTGCGCGCGACGTACGCCGACGTCCACCCGCTGGGGTTCGCGGTCGCGTTCGCCGCGCTCGCACTCGCCGTGCGCTGGGCGCTGCGCGGCGATGCGCGCGCGCTCGCGGCCGGGATCGTTCTGTCGGGCGCCGCGGTGGCGATCGACAACACCGCGGTGCTGATCCTGTTCGGCGGAGTGGTCGCGTCGCTGGCGCGGCGCTGGCCCGCGCGCACGGTGCTGCGCGCGGCCGCCGCGGCGGCGCTGCTCGTCGTCGCGGCGTACGCGTACCTTCCGCTGCGCAGCGCGTACGTCACCGCGCACCGGGCCGACCCGACGCTCGCGCTCGGCATCGAGCCCGGGCGGCCGTTCTGGGACGACCATCATCCCGCCACCGCGGCCGGATTTCGCGCGCTCACGGCGGGCACCGAGTGGAGCCCGGAAGAGACGCTGGCGCGGTTGACCACGCCCGACGCGATTCGCGCCGCGGTCGCGCGCTACGGCGCCGAGCTGAACGCCGACGCGCCGCAGGGTCTGCTCGTCGCGGCGCTGATCGGCTTGGGCTTCATCGTCGCGCGCGCGCCGCTGGCGGGGATCGGCATCGCGCTGGCGGGTCTGGTTCCGGCGCTGTTCGGCGCGTCGTACCAGGCCGAGGCCGACCCCGAGCGCTACGTCTTCGCACTCTACGCGGTCGTCGCGCTGGGCGTCGCGGTCGCCGCCGGCCGCGCGGCGCGCGCGCTCGGGCGGGAGCGCCCGCAGATCGCGCTGGGCGTCACGTGCGGCCTGCTCGCGATCGTGCTCGTGCGCGACGCGGTGCGCGCGCACGACCTCTTCGCCGTGCGCGACGACACGGACGCCGCGGAGCTCGGCGCGCGCGTCGCGACCGGCACGCGCGACGGCGCGGTCGTCGTCGCGCCGTGGGACTGGGCGACGCCGCTGGCCTACCGGGCGTACGTGGAGCGCGCGCTCGGCGGGCGCATCGTCGTCTGCGCGCTCCCGCACGACCATCTCGCGGCGTACGCGCGCTGGGCGCGCGAGCGCCAGGTCACGATCGTGTGGGACGGGCCGCCCGATCTGCCGGGCTACCGCACGCGCGCGCTCACCGGCGGCCGCCCGCAGGTGTACGAGATCCTCGCGCCGTGAACGCGGTTCTGGCCGGCATTCTGGGCGCGCTGGCGGCGGTGCTGTGCGCGCACGGCCGGCACTCGCCGTACGACAACTACGTGCTGCTGGCGTACCAGTTTCTGCACGGGCAGATCTGGATCGACCCGCTCTGGCGCGACTCGTCGATCGACGCCGTGCTGTTCGAGGGGCACCGCTACATCGTGAACGACCCGGTGCCGGCGCTGCTGCTCTTGCCGCTGGTCGCCGTCGTCGGAATCGCCGCCAACCAGACGCTGCTGGCGTGCTTGCTGTGCGGGGTCGCGGTGGGAGCGGCGTGGGCGCTGCTCGAGCGCGTCGGCGTGCGCAGCCGCGCGATCATCTGGCTGGTCGTGTTCTTCCTGGCCGGGACCGATCTGCTGTGGTGCTCGATGCTGGGCGACGTCTGGTTCCTGGCGCAGACGTCGACCGTCGCGTTCACGACGCTCGCGCTGTGCGAGCTGGCCGGGAAGCGGCGCGGCTGGCTGGTCGCGCTGTGGTTCGCGCTCGCGCTCGGCTCGCGCTTCACGCTGATCATGGCGCTGCCGGTGCTGCTGTGGTGGGTGTACGACGGTTTCGCGGCGCGCGACGACCGCGTGCCGGCGGAGAAGCTGCGCAACGCGCTCGGCTTCGTCGCCGTCATGGCGCCGTTCTTCGCGCTGTGGGCCGCCTACAACGTCGCGCGCTGGCACGTGCCGTGGGACGCCGGGCACACCGTCTTCTACCATCAGGACCCGTACATGGGCGCGCCGGCCGGCTCGCCGTTCGGGCTCGCCAACGTTCCGGTCGAGCTGTTCTCGTTCTTCGTCGTTCCGCCGGAGCTGAGCGCGACGTTTCCGTATCTGCACCCGTCCCGGTTCGCGACCGCGCTGTGGTTCACGAGCCCCGCGCTGATCCTGGCGCTCTTCGCGCGCCGGCCGCGCCGGCTGGTGATCTCGCTGTGGCTCGCGGCGGTGCTGGTAGCCGGTCCGTCGCTTTTGTACTATGCCAACGGCGGCTCGCAGTTCGGGATGCGGCACGCGCTCGATTTCGCGCCGTTCTTGCTCGTGCTGATGGGACTTGCGGCCACCTCCGATTTGAGGGGAACGGTGTGGCGTACCGCACAGGCGCTGATCGTCTGGAGCGCTGCGGCCGGCCTGTACGGCGTCTGGTACTGGAACGTGGTGCTCCGCCCGGACTCGTGAGCGTGATCCGCGTCAACCCTGCGCTCGGTGTCTTTCATTCGGGCGCTGGGTACACGAGGAGCCGCACTACTCGGAGGGAGATCACGAATGGAAGAACGCAACGTCTCGGTCGATCGCGAAAACGGCGGGTCGCTGGCGACCTTCAGCCTCGTCGCGGTGATCGTGGTCGTCGCGCTGATCGCGCTGTTCGTGTGGCAGCCGTGGAACTCGGCCGGCACGACGCGCACCGACAGCGGCACGTCGGTCCTGCAGCAGCAGGGTACGTCGAGCGGGAACTCCGGCACCAACAGCGGCTCGTCGAGCACGACGACGACCAGCGGCGGAGGCACGCACTGATGGAACGGAACGACACGCGCGACACCGTGGAGACGATCAAAGGCGACACGAACGACGCTCTGCACGAGGCCAAGGAGCGCGTCGAGGCGGGCGGTGAGAAGATGAAGCGCGCGGTCCAGGGCGACAGCATGCCGCTCGGCGACCGGCTCGCGTCGCACGTCAAAGAGTTCGGCCATAACCTCTCGGCCGACGCCGACAAGTCGAAGCGCGACCTGCGCGACGGGGAGGCCTAGGCCGTGGCGGGAATCATCTGGACGCTGGTCGTCCTGCTGTTCGTGTTCTGGCTGCTCGGCTTCGTCGCGCACGTGGGAGGCAGCTTGATCCACCTGCTGCTGGTGATCGCGGTGATCGTCGCGGCGTACAACCTGCTCACCGGCCGCAGGACGACCGTCTGACGCGCACGCGCAAAGGAGCGCTCTGAGAACATCGACCGACCGGCTCGCCGAGTACGTTCGCAAGCGCGACTTCTCGGCGACGCCGGAACCCAGCGGAAAGCGCGAGAAGCGGGCTTCTTCCAAGAAGCTCCGCTTCGTCGTCCAGCAGCACCGCGCGACGCGCCTGCACTGGGATTTCCGGCTCGAGGTCGCGGGCGTGATGCCGTCGTGGGCGATCACCAAGGGTCCGACGATGATCGCCGGCGAGAAGCGGCTCGCGATGAAGACCGAGGACCACCCGCTGGACTACCGCACCTTCGAGGGCGTGATCCCGGAGGGCAACTACGGCGCGGGCGAGGTGATCGTCTGGGACGAGGGCTTCTACTCGCTGTTCGAGGGCGACGATCCGCGCGAGCAGATCGCGAAGGGCAAGCTCAAGATCGTGCTCGCCGGCCACAAGCTCAAGGGGCTCTTCACGCTGGTGCGGATGAAGCCGCGCGAAGGCGAGCACGGCGAGCCGTGGCTGGTGTTCAAGGACCACGACGAGTACGAGGACCCCGACTGGACGACCGAGGCGCACGCGGAGAGCGTGAAGAGCGGGATGACGCTCGCGGAGCTGCAGCGCAAGCGCAAGGACGCGCCGATCTGGAAGAGCAACCGCGCCGCCTCGACCGACGGCGTCGCGGTGAAGCGCGCGGCGCGCGCGAAGGCGGCCAAAGCGGACCCGATCCCGCGCACCGTGAAGCCGATGCTCGCGACGCTGGTCGACGCGCCGTTCGACGACGCGCGCTGGCTGTTCGAGCTGAAGTGGGACGGCTACCGCGCGATCGCGGTCGTCGAGAAAGACGAGGTGACGCTGACGTCGCGCACCGGCAAGGACCTGTTGCACCAGTTCGCCGAGCTGAAGACGGTGGCGCGCGCGTTTCGCTCGATCCCGGTCGTCGTGGACGGCGAGCTGTGCGTGCTCGACGACGAAGGCCGGCCGGATTTCCAGGCGCTGCAGTCGCGCGACAAGCCGGAGCTGCGCGGGCTGAAGCGCCGCAAGCCCTCGCCGGTGACCTTCGTCGTGTTCGACCTGCTGTACGCGGACGGCCGCGATCTGCGCGACCGCCCGCTCGAGGAGCGGAAGCGCCTGCTCGAGTCGATCGTCGTCCCGGATCGCGGCGTGCTGTACTCGAAGCACGTCGACGCGACCGGCAAGCAGCTCTTCGCGCTGGCGGAGCGGCGCGGTCTCGAAGGGATCGTCGGCAAGGTGCGCGCGTCGCCCTACCGCTCGACGCGCTCGCGCGAGTGGGTGAAGATCAAGGCCAAGATGCGCCAGGAGCTCGTCATCGGCGGCTGGACCGAGCCGCGCGGCAGCCGCAAGGAGTTCGGCTCGCTGCTGGTCGGCTACCACGACGGCGGTGAGCTGAAGTACGCGGGCCACGTCGGTACCGGCTACGACGGCAAGCTGCTGGAGAGCGTGATGAAGCGGCTCAAGCCGCTGGAGCGCAAGACGTCGCCGTTCGTCGACACGCCGAAGACCAACACGCCCGCGCACTGGGTGAAGCCGGAGCTCGTCGCTGAGGTCACGTTCGCCGAGTGGACCCGCGAGGGGATCCTGCGCCAGCCGGTGTTCCTCGGGCTCCGCATCGACAAGGACCCGAAGACCGTCGTGCGCGAGCGCGCCGTGCACCCGGACCCGTCGGCGTGATGCGTTCGCTCGGCGCCTTCCGCGCGCTCGCCGCGATGCTGATCATCGCCTCCGTCGCGCTGGTCGCGTCGGCGCCGCCGGCCGCGCGCGCCGACGACGGGCTCGATGCGTTCGTGGCGGGCGTCGCGCAGACGTATCTGCGCGAGAGCGGCGCGCCCGGCGTCTCGATCGGCATCATGCGCGACGGCAAGCCGGTGCTGCTGCAGGGGTACGGTTCCGCGCGGCTCGCGCCGAACGTCCCGGCGCGCGGCGACACGATCTACGAGATCGGCTCGGTCACGAAGCAGTTCGTCGCCGCCGCGATCATGCTGCTCGTGCGCGAGCGCAAGCTCTCGCTGGACGATCCGGTGTTCAAGTACGTTCCCTCGGCCGCGTCGGCGACCAGCGTGCGCGTGCGCAACCTGCTGAATCAGACGTCCGGCTACGTCGACTACTACCCGCTGGACTACGTCACGCCCGCGATGCAGCGGCCGACGACGAACGGCGCGATCATCGCCGCGTACGCGACCCAGCCGCTCGAGTTCGCGCCCGGCGCGAAGTACTCGTACAGCAACACCAACTACGCGCTGCTGGGTGCGATCGTGGCGCGCGTCACCGGCGAGCCGTGGGACCGCTTCGTCACCCGCCGTCTGCTCGTGCCGCTCGGGATGCGCTCGACGTTCTGCGACTCGCCGCCGCGCCTCTCCGATCCGCGCCACGCCTACGGTTACACGACGTTCGCGCTCGGTCCGCTGACGCGCGCGATCCCCGAAGGGGCCGGCTGGGCCGGCCCGGCGGGCTGCCTCGCGTCGACCGCCGGCGATCTGCTGATCTGGGACGCCGCGCTCGCCGGGGGCCGCGCGGTCGACCGCGCGTCGTTCGAGCAGATGGCCGCACCGACGAAGCTGACGACCGGCGACACCAGCGACTACGGATTCGGCTTGCAGACCGGCGTCGTGCGCGGGCACCGCTTCGTCACGCACGACGGCGGCCTGTCGGGCTTCTCCAGCTTCGAGATTCTGTTCCCGGAGGACAAGCTCGCGCTGGCGGTTCTCGTGAACGCCGACAACGTGAGCTTCGGCTCGATCGTCAACCCGATTCTGCGCCGGCTCCTCCCGCCGTCCCCGTCCCCGTCCCCGTCCCCGTCCGCCGCGCCGTCCGGGCCGTCGTCCGCCCCCGTCGCGTCTGCGTCGCCGCTCGCGACCGCGTCTCCGGACCCCGCACGGCAAGACGCGATCGCGGTCATCGGAACGATGATCGCGGCGTTGCAGCGCGGCGACGTCGATCGCACCAAGCTGACGCCGGAGTTCAGCGCTTGGCTCACGCCGCAGCTCGTGCGGTCCGCTGCCGCGTCGCTCGGACCGCTCGGCGCGCCGGCCGAGATCACGGCGCACGTCGGCGAGAGCCACGGCACCGAGTTCGTCGAAGGCCGCGTCGCGTTCAGCACGCGCAACGCCGCAATCACGATGCGCCGCACGCCGGACAAGAAGATCTCGCAGTTCCTGATCACGCCGGCCCGATGAGTCCCGCGCGCGCCGCCCGCGCTCCGCGCGCGCCGGAAACCGCGGTGACGATCGGCGACCGCACGGTGAAGCTCACCAATCAGGACAAGGTGCTCTTCCCGAGCGACGGCTACACCAAGGGCGATCTGGTGCGCTACTACCGCGCCGTCGCCCCGGTCATCTTGCCGTACCTGCGCCGCAATCCGCTGACGATGGAGCGCTTCCCCGACGGGATCACCGTGCCGCGCGGAATTTGGGAGAAGCAGATGCCGCGCTACACGCCCGACTGGATCGGGCGCGTGACGATCCCGCCGAGCACCGGCGCGCCGCGCGAGGTCGCGTACGTCATCGTCGACGACGAAGCGTCGCTGGTGTGGGTCGCCAATCTGGCCGCGATCACGCTGCACATCTGGTACTCGCACGTCCCGACGCTCGACGTCCCCGACGTGATCCTGTTCGACCTCGATCCGGGCGAGCGGTGCCCGCTGGGGCGGCTGGCGAAGGTCGCGCTGGCGTTCCGCGAGGAGCTTTCGAACGTCGGGATCCGCGCTTACGTGAAGACGACCGGCGGGATGGGGCTGCACGTGATCGTCCCGCTCGAGCCGCACTACGACTACGAGATCGCCAAGGGCGTCTCGGAGCTGGTCGCGCGGCGCATCCACAGCGTGCTGCCCCAGGACACCACGCTCGAGCGCGCGATCGCGCGCCGGCCGGAGGACCTCGTCTACTTGGATTGGGTGCAAGTAGGCAAGGGCAAAACCTATGTCGCGCCGTTCACCGTGCGGGCTCGGGACGCGGCGCCGGTGTCGATGCCGCTGGCTTGGCGGGACGTCGAGGCGATGCGCCGCAAGCGCGCCCCCGAGACGACCGCGGAGATGCGGCGCTGGACGATCGCGAACGTGCCGAAGCTCGTCGCGAAGTCCGGCGACCCGTGGCGCAACGAGGGGTGGAACCCCCAATCGCTCGAAAGCGCGTTGGCACGCGCTCGCTCGCTCTGGGGAGTCTAGGAGAACATGGCAGCACACGCGATCTGGTCCGGCGCGATCAACTTCGGACTCGTCACGATCCCCGTGAAGCTCTACACGGCCGTTCGCAGCAACGACCTGCGCTTCAACTTCCTGCACAAGACCGACGACGGGCGGATCTACAACGAGCGCCACTGCAGCGTCTGCGGCGAGAAGGTCGAGTACGCCGATCTGGTGCGCGGCTACGAGTACGAGAAGGGCCGCTACGTCACCGTCACCGACGACGACCTCAAAGCCGTCCGGCCCGAGGCGACGCAGTCGGTGCAGATCGTCGAGTTCGTCGAGCTGGACCAGATCAACCCGATGTACTTCGACACGCCGTACTACCTGGAGCCCGAGAAGAAGGGCCGCCACGCCTACGCGCTGCTGCGCGACGCGCTGATCGACGCCGGCAAGGTCGCGATCGCGCGCGTGGTGATCCGCTCGCGCGAGCACATCGCCGCCGTGAAGCCCAACGGCGAGGCGCTGGTGCTGGAGCTGATGCACTTCGAGGACGAGCTGGTCGCCCAGAGCGGCTTCGACTTCCCCGCGCTCAACGAGAAGGTCGCCGACGCGGAGAAGAAGGTCGCGAAGATGCTCATCGACACGATGAGCGCCGAGCAGTTCAAGCCCGAAGAGTTCCACGACAAGTACAAAGAGGACGTCCTCGCGATGATCGAGGCCCGCGCCAACGGCGAGGACATCGAGAAGCCGGAGATCCACAAGCCGGCCGCGACCAACGTGGTCAACCTGATGGACGTCCTGCAGCGCTCGCTCGAGCAGTCCAAACAGCGCCGCAAGAAAGGCGCCGACGCCGACGACGAGGACGAAGCCGAAGCGAAGCCCGCCAAACGCGGCGCCGCCCACAAGAGCACGGCGAAGAAAACCGCGGCCGGCTCCAAGGCGAAGCGCAAGAAGAGCGCCGCCTAGGGACCGCCGTCGCCGCAGCTCGCGTAACCACGTTCGCCGCCCCATGCGAGGAGCTGCCGGACGGTTTCGGCGGCACGAATCCCGTTACGAAACGACGTCGGGCTCACGCTGAGCGCTCCGTCGGGTTCGCGTTCGATGTGCCAGCCGGGGTTCTCGGCGCTCAGCCGAAGGAGCTCGTCGTCGTCGAGCGGTCGCGCAGGAACGATCATGATAGTCTCTCACGCCGAGCCTATCACGCCCTCCCGCTGCGTGACTAGCCCGGAGCTGCGATCAGCGAGCCGCGGACGACCTCACACGCCGAGATGTGAGATCAGCCAGGCTCGGCGGTCGTCGTGGACGGTGATGTCGTTGAGGGCGTGGTCGAGCTTGTAGGCTTTGAAGGTGCGGTCGCGATTCGGGGTCGCGTTGCGCAGCGCGATCCCGGTCGCCTGTGAGACGTACTCGTCGTCTTGGCCGAATTGGAGCAGCGTCGCGCGCTGCTTGCCCTGCGCGAGCCAGCCGGGTAAGTCGAACGCGCTCATCCGCGCGACATAGGCGGCGTGATCGTCGGGCTGCTTGCCGAGCAGGTTCCACTCCCAGAAGGAGAGCGTCGGCGCCATCAGCACGGCGAACTGCGGACGGTCGTCGACCGCGAGCAGCAGCGCCCCGTCCATCGCGCCGAAATCGTGGCCGACGTACGCGAGCCGCGATGCGTCGACGCCGTGCACCGCGGTCAGACAGTCGAGCGCGCGGCGCAGGATCATCACTTGGGCGACGATCGCGGCGGGGTCCGTCTCCGGCTTGCGTATCGCCGTGAACCAGTCTTTCTGCGACCACGGCATGTCGACCAGCAGCGAGACGACGCCGTGCTTCGCGAGCTCCTGCGCGTCGCTCATGAACTCGGTGTGGTTCGTCGTCGCCGGCTCGCCGAGCCAGTGCACCCACAGCACCGCCGGCGCGTTGGCCGGGTTCGGCGGCGCGATCAGCACGGCGTTGGTCGGCGGCGTCTCGGGGCCGCCGAACTGCAGCGCCGCGCCGTTCACCGCGTCGTACTTCGGCCGCACGCACGCCGCCGACGGTGCGGGCTTGTAGCTCGACGTCAGCACGCCGGAAGGCGGCGCGCTCGGCCGAACGGCGGCGGGCGACGGGTTCGGGCCGACGGTCGAGCCCATGAGCGCCAGCGCGGCGAGCGGTGCGGCGAACGCGGCGAGCGGAGCGGCGAGGAAACGCATCTCGCTAACGTCGGCGGCCCTCGGGCCGGCTTCCTGCGCGCGGTGCGCGCGCGGTCAGTTCCACGTCAGATCGCGTCTCGGAGGGCCGCCTCACGCCTCGGCGACCCTGCCCACGACTTGCGACGCCCGGTTGAGCCGGCGGGTGCGTGGGTCAGCGACGTTCTCGCTCTCTCTTGAAATTCGGTGCTTCGGAAACGAATCTTTAGCAGCGGAAGGTTCCCGGCTACTCGGCGAGCGGCGCGGCGGGCTCGCCGGCCGCGCCGCCGCGGCGCCAGTTCAGCAGCATCACCAGCGGCGTCGAGACCACGAAGATGACCGCACACAGGCGCAGCACGACGTCGTACGAGATGACGGTCGCGTTCAGCATGACCATCGCGTAGAGCTGCGCCGCGCTGCCGTGCAGGTCGTTCAGGAAGCGGTCGACGCCGGCGTTCGTCCGCGTCACGCCCGAGGCGAGCCGCGCGTACGCGCTGTCCTGGTAGCGCGTCTGCAAGAACTGCAGGATCGCGATCCCCAGCGATCCGCCGAGCTGGCGCACCAGCGTGTAGATCCCGGTCGCGTTCGCCATCTGCTCGCGCCGGATCTCGCCCAGCGTCGCGGTCGACAGCGGCACGAACAGGAAGCCGAGCGCGAAGCCCTGCACCGCGCGCGGCCAGAACACGTTCCAGTACCCGGAGTCTTGATTGAGGCCGCCCATCCACCACGCGCTGACCGCGAAGACGAGCAGTCCGAACGCGATCATGATGCGCCCGTCGAGCCGCGCCACGAGGCGCGACGCGATCGGCATGCTGACCGCGGTCGCGAGCGCACCGGGCAGCAGCGCGAAGCCCGTCTCGGTCGCCGTGAAACCGAGCACGTTCTGCAGGAACAGCGGGATGACGAGCGCCGTCCCGAACAGTCCGAAGCCGGTCACGATGCCGATCGCGCTGCCCGCCGAGAACGCGCGCGAGGTGAACACCTTGAGGTCGACCAGCGGCCGCGGATCGCGCCACTCCTTGAAGCAGAACACGATCAGCGAAACGACCGCGACCGCGCTCAGCACCACGATCGTGGGCGAGGAGAACCAGTCCTCGCGCTGGCCGCGCTCGAGCACGTACTGCAGCGACGCGATGCCCGCCGTGAGCAGGCCGAGCCCCGCGTAGTCGATCGGCGACGTGTCGCGCTTCAGATAGACCGGATCCCGGATGAACGCGAGGGTCATCAGGAACGCGACGATCCCGATCGGGATGTTGATGTAGAAGATCAGCGGCCAACTGTAGTTGTCGACGATCACGCCGCCGAGCGTCGGTCCGAGCGCGGGGCCGACCATCGCGCCCAGGCCGAAGATCGCCATCGCGCCGGCGCGCTTCTCGGGCGGATACGACTCGAACAGGATCGCTTGCGCGGTGGGCTGGAGCGCGCCGCCGCCCAGCCCTTGGATCACGCGGTAGAACACGAGCTGCCAGACGTTGGTCGCCGTCCCGCACAGCAGCGACGCGACGGTGAAGATCACGACGCACGCGGCGTAGAAGTTGCGCCGCCCGAAGCGCGCGGTCAGCCAGCCGTTGAGCGGCATGACGATCACGTTGGCCAGGATGTAGCCGGTCGCGACCCAGCCGATCTCGTCGATCGACGAGCCGAGGTTGCCCGCCATGTCGTTCAGCGCGACGTTCACGATCGACGCGTCGATGATCGCCATGATGAGCCCGAGCATCACGGTCAGGGTGATGAGGGCCAGCGGCGGGTTGGCTTTCCGCTCGGCTCGCCGCTCGGCCGCCGTCCTCGCCGTCTTCGGCGCGCGCGTCGTCCCTTCGATCATCCCGGTACCACGACGCCCGGCGAAGCCGAAAGGTTCGGCCCCCCAGGCGCGAAGCGGGATCGGATGACGACGACCGCCGCGCCCGCCTCGGCTCTCCGCGAACGGCTCCAGGCCTTCATGGACTCCGACGTGTACCCCAACGAGCACGTCTACGAAGAGCAGTTGCGCAGCGGTCCTACGCCCTGGATCCAGCCGCGGATCATGGACGAGCTGCAGGCGAAAGCGCGCGCGCTCGGCCTCTGGAACCTCTTCCTGCCCGAGCCGGAGTGGGGCGCCGGCCTGACCAACCGCGAGTACGCGCCGCTGTGCGAGATCATGGGCCGCTCGCACATCGCGCCGGAAGTCTTCAACTGCAGCGCCCCCGACACGGGCAACATGGAGGTCTTCGCGCGCTACGGCAGCGACGCGCACAAAGAGCGCTGGCTGAAGCCGTTGCTGAACGCCGATATCCGCTCGGGTTTCTCGATGACCGAGCCCGACGTGGCGTCGTCCGACGCTACGAACATCCAAGCCGAGATCGTCCGCAAGGGCGACGGCTACGTCATCAACGGGCGCAAGTGGTGGACGTCGGGCGCCGGGCACCCGCGCTGCAAGGTGCTGATCTTCCTCGGCCGCTCGAACCCCAGCGCGCCGCCGCACCGGCAGCACACGATGGCCGTCGTCCCGCTCGACGCGCCGGGCGTCACGGTGCTGCGCACGCTCTCGGTGTTCGGCTACGACCACGCGCCGCACGGACACGCCGAGATCGCGTTCGAGAACGTGCAGGTTCCGCTGGACGACATCCTGGTCGCCGAAGGGCACGGCTTCGAGATCGCGCAGGGCCGGCTCGGGCCGGGCCGGATCCACCACTGCATGCGCGCGATCGGGCTCGCCGAGCGGGCGCTGGAGTCGATGGTGAAGCGCGTCAAGTCGCGCACCGCGTTCGGCAAGCCGCTCGCCGAGCAGGGCGTGATCATGCAGTGGATCGCCGAGTCGCGCATCGAGATCGACCAGTCGCGGCTGCTCGTGTACGACGCGGCCGAGAAGCTCGACGCGTTCGGCAACAAGGTCGCGCGCAACGAGCTCTCGATGGTGAAGGTCGCCGCGGCGAACATGGCCTGCCGCGTCGTCGACCGCGCGATCCAGGCGTTCGGCGCGCGCGGCGTCAGCGGCGACGAAGAGCTCGCCTCGATGTACGCGCACGCGCGCACGCTGCGGCTGGTCGACGGCCCGGACGAAGTCCACCTGCGCTCGATCGCGAAGTACGAGCTGTCGAAGGCGTGAGCCGGACCGACCCGCTCGACGCGCTCGAGCTGAGCCTGCGCCGCGGTGCGGCGGAGCTGCACGTCGTGCGCCACGCCGACGCGGTGCCGGAGTCGGAGGACGCGTTCGCGATCTACGACGACTACGAGGCGCACCCGCTCAGCGAGCGCGGCCGCGCGCAGGCGCGCGCCGTCGCCGAGCGCTGCGCCGAGCTGGAGCTCGCCGCGGTCTACGCGAGCCCGATCCGGCGCGCGCGCGAGACCGCCGAGGCGATCGCATCCGTCGCGGGCGTCGCGGTGCAGGACGAACCGGGCGTGCGCGAGATCGCGATCGGCCCGATCGAGGTGGCCGAGCCGATGACGATGCGCGCGCGGCTGGAATGGCTGGCGGTCGTCGCGATGCGCGACGGTTCGTGGGCCGGCATTCCGGGGACCGAGCCGTCGCACGAGGTCCGCGGCCGGATGCTCGGCGCGCTCGACGCGATCGCCGCGCGCCATCCCGGCCGGCGCGTGGCGGTGGTGTCGCACGCGGGCGCGATCAACGCCGCGCTCGGCGCGATCGCCGGCACCGCGCACGACTTCGTCTTCCCGCTGGCCAACGCGTCGGTGTGCGTGATCCGCATCGGGGGCGGACGCCGCCTGCTGATGAGCGCGAACGACACCGCGCACCTCGCCGCCGTCCCATCGCGCGCACCCCGATGACCGCACGCCCCTCCGACGACCCGGAGACGATCGACGTCCGCGCCGAAGAGCAGGTCGACACGACGCGGCTCGAGCCGTACCTGCGCGAGCATCTCGACGGCGCTGAAGGACCGCTCACGCTGCGCCAGTTCGGGGGCGGCCATGCGAACCTGACGTACTTGATCCGGTTCGGCGAGCGCGAGTGGGTGCTGCGCCGCCCGCCGCTCGGGCCGGTCGCGCCGGGCGCGCACGACATGCGGCGCGAGCACCGCGTCCTCTCGGTGCTGTACCAGGGCTATCCGCTGGCGCCGCGCAGCTTTCTGCTGTGCACCGACCACGCGATCATCGGCGCCGACTTCTTCGTGATGGAGCGCCGCCACGGCATCGGCTTGCGCGCCCGCATCCCGGAGCCGTTCGCGCATCAGCCCGACGTGCTGCGCGGCGTCGGCGAAGCGCTGATCGACGACCTCGCCGCGCTGCATGCGGTCGATCCGGCAAGCGTCGGGCTCGGCGAGCTCGGCAAGCCCGAAGGCTACGTCGAGCGCCAGTTGAACGGCTGGACCGAGCGCTGGTTCAACGCGCTGACGCCGGACGTCGGCGCAGCGGAACCGTTCCTGGGCTGGCTGCGCCAGACGATGCCGAAGCAGCGGCGCACGACCCTGCTGCACAACGACTACAAGCTCGACAACACGCTGCGCGATGCGGCGGATCCGCGCCGCACCGTGGCGGTGCTCGACTGGGACATGTGCACGCGCGGCGAGCCGATGATGGACCTCGGCTATCTGCTCGGGCTGTGGGCGCAGAGCGACGATTCCGGCAACTCGCTGCACGGCCGGATGCCGACCTGGATGGACGGCTTTCCGACGCGTCGCGAAGCCGCCGAACGCTACGCGCGCCGCAGCGGCGCCGACATGAGCGACCTGCACTGGTACCTCGTGTTCAGCGTCTTCCGCTACGCCGTCATCTTGCAGCAGATCTACATCCGCTACGTCCGCGGTCAAACGCACGACGAGCGCTTCAAAGACTTCGGCGCCGCCGTCAATGAGCTCACCCAGCGAGGCTTAGAGTTGATCGACTCCGGCGACATCTGATCGGACGACTAACCTTGGATCGGGATTGCAATAATCGTCTCCGCTGGACGCGCATCTGGGCGTGCCCTGACTCCCATCGTCTGCACTGCCGCAGTCGAGTTTTGGGGCGCGTGAGCTGATAAGAGCTCCTCGCCCCACGGATCCGGGAAACCGTCGATCTATGCAGCACCGCGCCCATACACCATGTTTCCGCGCGCATCGTGCAGCGCGACCGAAAAAAGCAAATGGTTGTGAAGCAATCGGCACGCTGCCTTATCGGAAAGCGGTGCACGATTCGCAAACCGACAGAATTGCGTGGTCCAGCGGGGTGAAATGCGCGGTAAGGCTGCCGCGCCGTTTTTTTGCACTCTGCAGCGATCGTAAGGCTGTCATTCTTCAACAGTCTCGTTTACGAGGCGTCCGTCTTCCCAGGTGGACTTCTCGGCGAATTCGACCCACTGATCCAAGTGGAGAGTCTCTCCCGACGCCAATTTATCCAAGCCATCGATCAGCGCATTCTCTAATTCACGCGCACGCCCCGTCACAGCCCGTGCTATCGTAACATAAAGCCCGTAGCGAGAAAAGCTTTCAATCAACCCCAAGCTCCGCGTGATGCCTTCGTTATATTCGGCGCTCCAGGCGGTCGCTACAAACGGTTTTGCGTGGTCTCGCTTGGCAATTAAGATTGAGCCTACGACGTAAAAGAATCGCTTTAGTGACCCCGGAAAATGATCGGCTTCCGGCATGTCCGAGAAGTGGGGCTTAAACGACGTGGCAGAACGGAAGCGCGCACGCAGTATCAATTCATCCTCAAATTTGATCCGCTCCCGTTGGCCGTGGATAACGTCACCGCGCAGTCTCGACAAATACATAAGCGCAGCGAATTCTGAGGAGTCGAGGAGTCCGGTATGAAGAGCCAACCGGAGTTGCGAAGCGTATTCCCGAAAATGATCTCTAAAATTGCACGGGGTAACAAAGTGTGCATTGAGAACGGTCGGTAAAATTCTCTCGAGAATGGAATGTCCTTGTAAGAGCACTTGATCCTCATCGACCAGGAATGAAAACCGAATCCACGCGCGTGCAAGTCCCCAGTCTGCAGTGGCGAGCAGACTCTTGAGTTCAGCAACGAGCGTCTTCATTGTCGCGATGAACTCTTCTTTGCTTGTAATCTTGGCGCTCTCGGCTTGCATGTAAGGGGCTCCCGGTCGTCCGACTGTTTTGAATATTCGGCCTTATTCGCTAAGACGTTACATTGCGCTTTGTTTATGCTAGAAACGTTGGCTCCGAGTATCCGCCTTGGAACGATTTGTGAATGGACCGATTGCCGATGGGTCCCGTAGTTGTCGCTCCGCTCCCATATCGAATACAAAGCGGCACGACGCCATATGCACTCACGTCTGGCGAGGCTGGTGCCGAATCGCATACATCGATCGTGGCTAGAATTCCGCTAGGTTGGCGGGTGGCATGACCCCGTTTTCGAGGAAAGCGGCGATTTCCGAGGCCGCCACCCGCGCTCCGCGCTCGTCCCGACTGTAATAGCGGGTCCTGTTGCGGGCTGTGATGCGCTCGCCAGGCCGCGCGGCTCCAAGCGTCGTCGGCATATAGCTGGCCCTGCCTTGGCTCGCGACTCCTTGTTTGTCGTCCGGTTGCTCGTAGATGACCACGAAGCCATGAATAGTCTGCCAGTGCGGGGTTTTGAAGTGCTCCGCTTCAACCGGTATCCCGTGATAGTCGTTCCGAGACCCGCGCCCTCGGAGCGCATAGAGCAGCGTCGGCGCGTGCTCAACGATGAGCGTGTCCACTCGACGCGCCCAGTCTTCGTGCGTCATGGTCCAGTGATGTTGCATGCGGCCATTTTGCCCGGTCGAGTAAACACTCGCCCGCGGATCGTAAGGGTGCCGTAAGATCAAATGCGATCACGGCTATAGCTGGACGACGAGGGCGAGCCGCGCGAAGCAAAGAGGACACCGCGCGTCCGCGGTGCCCTCGCTGCAGTCGGCGGGGGAACCCTGTCCCACCGGCTACGAGCACAGCGTAGCGGTACCGGCTGGGACCGGGACATACCGGAAACCGGGTAGGCGCTGGGGTTAGAGGCCCGAGAGCCCGACGGGTGAGCCGATTCCGGTGAGGGGGCGGTAGCCGCCGCCGTCGATCTGCCGGAATCCGCTGCGCCAGCGCAGATACGAGTAGCCGGGATCGGCCGGGTGCCCGGACAGCGCGTAGGCGGCGGCGATCAGCGGCGCGCCGACGCTGGTGCCGCCGGCGACGTACCAGCCGCCGCCGGCGGTGCTGAACGTCGAGACGCCGGTCTGCGGGTCGGCGACGGCCGCCACGTCGACCGTGTCGCGCGTCTTGCAGCCGAGCCGGTTCTGATACCACGGTTTGGCGGTGTACTTGCTGCAGCCGTGCCCGCTGTACTTCCAGCCGGTCTCGCTCCAGCCGCCGGCGCCGCGCGAGAGCGCCGTCCCGCCGACCGCGGTCACGCGCTGCGACGCCGCGGGATACGACGCGTAGCCGCGGTCGCCCGAGCTGGCCGTGATCGCGACGCCGTCGTGGCGGTAGTGCGCGTCCTCGACGCCCTGGTTCGGCCATTCGATCGCGTAGTAGCTGTTGCTGACCGCGGTCGCGCCGAGCCGGACCGCCGTGTCGACGGAGGCTCCCAGGTCGTCGATGAGCGCCGAGTCCGCCTCGACGAGGACGATCGAGCAGCGCGGACAGGCCGCCGAGACCATGTCGAGGTCGAGCGCGCTCTCTTGCGACCACGCGGTGTTCGCGGCCGGGTACGAGCCGCTCGCGCCGCGCTGGTCGACCTTGCGGAAGCAGCCGTTCGCGGTGGTGCACGCCGGCAGGCCGAAGGCGGCGCGATAGACCGCGAGGTCCGCTTCGGCGGTCGGGCTGTCGTACGCGTCGACGATGGCGACCGTCCCGCCGGCGCCGCCCGGCGGCAGCGCATAGGCGCTCTGGAGATCGGCCGGGTGCAGGCCGGGGATCATCGCCGCCGGCTGCGCCGCGCTCGGGATCGGGACCACGTTCAGGTTGACGGCGAGCGTGCACGCCGCCGTCCCGACACCAGGCAGGCCGGGGCACGCGAACGACGCTCCCGGAAGTCCGGCCGAGGTCTCGCCGGGGAGTCCGGCCGAGGTCTCGCCGGGGAGTCCCGCCGAGGTCTCACCAGGGAGCCCAGCCGAGTATTCGCCGGGAAGCCCGGCCGAGTATTCGCCGGGAAGCCCGGCCGAGGTCTCGCCCGGGAGCCCGGCCGACGTCTCGCCCGGGGCGCCGGTCGCGGTATCCGACGCGGCCCGTCCGTGCGCGACTTGCGCGACCGTCGCACCGTGAGGCGCGGACGGGAGCGTCCCGGCGCCGGCGCAGCCGGCGAGGGCGAGAAGGGCGAGGGATGCGATGAGCGGCTTCATGTCCGTCGGGGTTCCGGCAACGAGCACGATCGCGAGATGACTCCTTCGAGCGGGGCAAGTCGCCCGCCCAAGGCGGTGTACCCACGGAAAGCGGGGGCCGCAAGCCGAACTGCGACCAAAGTCCCGTGATACCGGTCACTCGTTTGCTCCGCGCGCGCCTCAACGACCGGCTCATGCGCGCGGCACGCTTCCCCGTCACGCTCGTCGTCGCGCCGGCCGGCTTCGGCAAGAGCGTCGCGCTGCGCGATTTCTTGGAGAGCGCGCGCGTCGACGCGGTGCTCTACGACGTGGCGCGCGAGCACGGCACGCTGATGACGTTCGTGCACGGGCTCAGCGCCGCGCTCGAGCCCGTCGCGCCGAGCGCGATCGCTGCCTTCCCGGCGATGCAGCAGCGCGTCATGGGGGCCGCCGATCCGGTGCGCGAGCTGGCGACCTGGTTCGCCGAGCACCTGAAGCGCACGGTCTGCACGATCGTCATCGACGACCTGCACTACGCCGCCGCCGATCCCGACGTCGTCGCGCTTCTGGTCGATCTGGTGGAACGAAGCGGCGAGCGGATCCGCTGGATCATCGCGACGCGCTCCGACGCGGGCTTGCCGATCGCGTCGTGGATCGGCTACGGCCGCATGGACTACCCGATCGGCGAGGACGATCTGCGCTTCACCGCGGACGAGGCGCTCGCGACCGCCGGCGACGTGCACACGACGGCGGAGCCGCACGAGGTGGAAGCGCTGCGCGAGCTCACCGGCGGGTGGCCGATCGCGCTCTCGATCGCGCTGCGCACGCGCACGCACGCGAGCGACCTGCGCGCCGCGGCGAGCGGGACGCGCGAGATGGTATACCGCTATCTCGCCGAGCAGGTCTTCGCCGGGCTGAAGCGCGGGCAGCAGATGTTCTTGCTGCGCACCTGCGTGTTCCCGACGTTCGACGCCGAGATCGCGGAGAAGCTCGGCGCGACGGCGGAGTTCCTCGCCGAGCTGCGCCGCGCCGTGACCTTCCTGAACACCTCGTCGGTGACCGAGTACCGCTATCACGATCTGTTCCGCGAGTTCCTCGAGCGCGAGCTGCGGCGCAGCGGCGCGAACGAGTGGTACGCCGCGCACCTCGACGCCGGTGAGCTGCTCGAACGCCGGCCCGGCGATGAAGCGGGCGCGCTGGCGCTGTACGCGAAGGTCGGCGCGATCGACCCGATCGTGCGCGTCGTCGAGAGCCACGGCATCGAGCTGCTCGAGCGCGGCGAGAGCGAGCTGCTCGCGACGGCGCTCGACGCCGTTCCCGAAGCGACGCGGCGCGAGCACGCCGCGGTCGTCGGCGTGCGCGCGATGCTCGACGCGAACCGCGGGCGCTTCGACATCGCCGAGCACGGCTTCGTCGCCGCGATCGAGCGCGCGCGCGACGTCGAGCTGCGCGTCGTCCTGGTTCACCGCTACGCGATCGAGCTGGTGCGCCAAGGCCGTGACTGCACCGAGCTGCTCGCGCCGTACGCGCGCGACGAGACGCTCCCGCTGCGGCAGCGCGTCCCGATCCTCGGCACGCTGGCGACCGGCTACGTCCGCGCCGAGCGGCTCGACGATGCGCTCTCGACGGCGCGCCGCGCGCTGGACCTGGCCGAGGACCTCGACGACGCGCTGCGCGCGCGCCTGTACCAGCAGGCCGCCTACGTGTACCAGTTCTCGCCGCAGCGCGACCGCGCGCGGACCTACGCGGCGCTGGCCGTGGAGCTCGCCACGGCACGCGGTTTGTTCGAGGTCGCCGCGCGCGCGTACAGCGTGCTGTACGCGATCGTCGGCGACGACGACGATCCGATCGCGGCGCTCGCGATCCTCGACAAGCTGGAAGAGTGCGCGCGCAAGGGCGCGAGCCGGCAGGTTCGCATCTTCGGAATCGTCGCGTCGTACGCGATCGAGGTGGACCGCAACGACGAAGCGGCGATCGAGCGGCTCGAGCGGGAGCTGCTCGAGGACGAGACCCAGGCGCGCGCGCACGGCGCGCTGCTGCCGGCGCACGCGCTGCGCGCCGCCTGGGAAGGCGACTTCCAGCGCGCCTACGAGCTGCTCGCCGGAACGGCGGAACGCCAAGAGGTCGACGAGCGCCGCGCGCTGCGCGCCGCCGAGACGGCGCTCTACGCGTTCGCGGCCGGGCTGGGCGAACCGGGCGAGGACGCGCTGCGCTACGCGCTCGCCGCGCTCGAGCGCTGCAAGCCGACGCCGCGCGCCGTCCGCGCGCAGCTCACGGTCGCGCTCGCCGAGCTGGTGCGCGGGCGCGGGGCGTCGGCGCACCGCCACCTCACCGACGCGGAGCGCAAGCTGACGCCGCCGATGCGCCGCCTGCGCGGCTTCGCGAACGCCGTGCGCGCGATCGAGCGCGTCCAGCTCGAACAGGCCGACCCCGCGACGCTCGCCGGCGCGCTCGAGCGTCTGCGCGCGGAGCACTTCGGCGGCGTCGCGCGCATGCTGGCCGCGTTGCCCGCGGCGCGCCTCGAGGAAGCGGGCTACGCGCAGCTCACGCCGAGCGAGCGCGAGATTCTGCAACTGCTGGCGAAAGGCGCCAGCACCAAAGACGTCGCGGCGAAGACCGGCCGCAGCCCGCAGACCGTCGACACGCACATCCGCTCCATCTGCCGCAAGCTGAACTGCAGCGGCCGCCGCGAAGCGATCGCCATCGCCACCGGCGCCGGCTGGGTCAGCGTGTAGCGGACGATCCAAAGATGGCCGGTTAGGCGCAGCGTTTTTCCACGCACGCGGCATAGAGTTCGCAGTGTCGTACAGCGACTCGATCGTCTACGTCGACGAGAGCGGAGACCATGGGCTCTCCAAGATCGATCCGGGCTATCCGGTCTTCGTCCTTTCGTTCTGCATCTTTGAAAAACACGCTTACCGAACGAGTGTCGTGCCGGCATTCATTGACCTCAAGTTCAAGCACTTCGGACACGACATGGTCGTCCTTCACGAACGTGAGATTCGCAAGCTCCTCGGGGACTTCCGGGTGCTGGCTGATCGCGAGCGCCGACGGGCGTTCGTCGCCGATCTCAGCATGGCGATCGACGAAGCCGACTTCACGATCGTGTCGGCAGTCGACCAGCGCGCCCTGGTGCAGCACGCGCGCATCCCCGTCGTGACGGTGCGCCGCACGCAGCCGTCGTAATACCCCTCGCCCCAAGCAAGAGCCCCCGGCGCTCGCCGAGGGCTTGATGCAGAGGACCAGGCTGTCAGGATTATATTACTGCAAAAAGCACTCGGCGTAAAGCCCGCGTCGGGCTTGGAGGCGACGGGAATCGAACCCGCAGGACCATGGTGACAGCCTGGCCCTCTGCACCAGCAGCGCCCCCAAGCATCTGATATGCATCATTGGCTGCAAACTCAATACCGCACTCGCCACCGGCAGTTGAACTGCCGTGGCTTCGGTTCCACATGCTCTGCCAGTGGAGCTCCGTGGTCCCCGTATTGAAGTGATGCGTATACGTATGAACGTGTGGCGTGTTCCAACTACCATCGGTTGCCGCAACGGTGATGGCCGCGCGCGTTCGCCGTACCGGCCACGCATCCCGACTTGCCACACCGCCGCATCGAAATCGTCGAGCTTGCCCACTCCGGAGTCCGTCCAAGATGCCTCGATTCGTCGCTGGCACACTCGCTCGGCGTGTTGGATCCGGCACTGCCCATCGAACGGGAACCGCACGCGCGCGTAGCGGCTCGACGTCTCGGCTGGAAGCGCGCGCACGACGACCCATCCGTGCTCGGTGAACTTCACCGCGTTGGCGATCAAGTTCAGCAGGATCTCAAGCCGTGTTTGAAGGCGAGAAGACGAACTTCACCGGTCTTCAGATCGCCGATCTCGTCTCGCGTCCCCTTGGGCGGAACGTATCGACCCGTCCGCAGCGGACAAAGCGTATGCCATCGTCGAACGAAAGTTTCGCCGAAGCTCCGCTGGTTCGACTGCGGGTTATGGCCGAAAGGTATTCCCGACCGCCGCAAAAACAGAGCGCCTCGACGGTGCCGAGGCGCTGTGCCGACCAGGATAACCCTAATCCTCGCTCAGCATATCGTCTTTCGGTTTCCACGTCAACGACGCCGGTGCGGAACAAGGAGAACTCGCTCATGGAACCGCTCGATCTCGAGGCTCGTCAGCCGCGCTCGCCGCGCGAACGGATGCTCGGGTTGTACTTTCTGCCGCGCACGATCGACAAGATTCGCGCCGAGCTGCCGGGCGGGAAGCTGGGCGGGTATCTCGTCGCGGACAGCACGATGAGCCTGTACCTGCTGCACAAGATCGGCGTCCCGCTCGACGAGCTGCGCGCGGTCGTCGCGCGCGCGGCGAACGAGGACGAGGTCGTGGAGTGGCTGCGCGCGCGGATCGATCCGTCGGTGGTCGAGCACGTCAACGCGAAGCTCGAAGCGTCGAGCATCGCGGACGCGCCGCCGGAGCGGCTCGCCGTGATCCGCGAACGGCATCCGGTGCTCGCCGAGCGCCCCGAGATCGTCAACGCGTTCGAGATGCTGGAAGCCGACGACGCGCACATGGCGGCGAACCGCTAGCGCTCGAAGGTGCCGATCAGCTCGCCGAGCGCGGCGACGTGGCCCGCGATCGCGTCGAGGAAACGGCCGCGCGTCGGCGGCTGATCGAAGCGCGGCACGTAGTCGACGGCGAGCAGCGTGAAGACGTAGCGGTGCACGCCGTGTCCCGGCAGCGGCGCGGGCGCGACATAGTCGCGGCGGCCCGCGCCGTTGTAGCCCATCTCGACCTCGTCCCCGCCGAGCGCGCCTTCGGCGAGCGACGTCGTTGCCGGATCGATGCCGTACGCGATCGCGTGCGTCATCGGGCGCAGCAGCGGCGCGTCGACGTCCTCGGCGATCAGCGCGAGCATCTTCGCCGGCGGCGGAACGCCGGTCCAGCGCAGCGCCGGCGAGACCTTCAGCGGCGGCATCGGCTCGCCGTTCGCGAACGCGTCGCTGCGCAGCTCGATCGCGCGCGGAGCTTGCGAGAACCGGATGTCCTCGGCGACCCGGAACTCCGCGCCCGCGCGCCATTTCCGGATGCGACGGCCGAACAACCGCATCATCGCGTGCCGCCTCCCACGACCAGCGTCATGCCAATGTCACCCTGAGCTGATGCGGAGAGCGGGGCCCGTGAACGGCGGTCAGTTCAGGATGAGCTGGATCGTCAGGTACGCGCCGGTCTGCGCGGCGGTCGTCGAGGGAGCGCCGGGGGCCATGTTGACCTGCACGTCCTCGGCCGCGAACATCGAGACGATCGCGCCGCCGCTCAGCGTCGGGCCGGCCATCGACATCAAGCCGAGCCCCGACGAGGACGGCGAGTAGAATTCCAGCGACGGGGTTCCCGGATTGCCCGGCGTCGTGCCGGCGCTCGAGGCGCCGCCGGCGCCCGGCGGGACGATCGTGCCGCCGGCGGCGCAACTGGTCAGGTTGTTGCCCGTGTAGCCCCCCGCCGCCGGGTTGCCGCTGCGCGCCGACGCCACGACCGGCGCGACCGCCGGGGCGAGCGGAAAGCTCGCGCCGCCGTTCGGGAAGGCGCAGATCCCGATCCCGGTCGTCGGGTTCGCGTCGAGGTACTCGTTGACGACGAAGCCGGCCGCGTCGTTGCTCTGGATCGAGACCGCCAGCGCGTTCTTGTAGAGGCAGGCGCTGGGAGCGGCCGGGCGCGGGTTCAGCGCGCCGAAGCTGAGCGTGTAGTTCACCTCGCTGCCGGCGCCGGCGCAGACGCCGGCCGTGCTCGGCAACAGGGTCGGCGCCGCCGTCCCCTGGCCGAAGGCGGTGCTGTACTGCGTCACGATGGCCATGGTCGCCGTCGCCGCAGTCTTCCACTGGATTTGCGCGCCGCCGCTGGTCGTCGACGACGCGCGCGCACCCGACGCCGAAGCGGCGAACGCGGCGATCAGGACGGTCGCGACGAAGAGGCGTTTCACCAAGGCAAATCCTTTGCATCCGCGGTCCGGAGGGAACACCGGACCCGGCCGCGCCTTCCTGGCGAGCCGAGAGTACAGACGCTTTCGATGATCGGACGGCCATCGGCCGCAGTTTAGCCGTCAGTCCCCGCCCGCCCCGGCCGCAACCGGCTCGCCCCGAGCGGCGTGCCGAGCCTGCACGAGCCCCATCGCGAGCGCCACCGTCACCAGCCCGAACAGCACCGCCGCCATCGGCGGCACTCCCAGCGCGCCGAGGATCCCGGTCGTCACCGGCGGCATCACGAAGCCGGCCAGGCTGTCGAGGCCTGAGACGACGCCGAGCACCGTGCCGCGCCGGTCGTCCGGCGAGACCTCCGAGGCCAGCGCCGGGAAGGCGGTGTTCAGGAAGCTGCCGCCGGTCGCGAACAGCACCAGCAGCGCGACCGCGAGCGCGAACGAGCGCGCGAACGGGACGAGCGCGAACGCCGCGACGACGAACGCCAGGCCGAGGTTGGTCGCGGTGCGGTTCCCGATCTTGTCGACGACGCGCCGCACGACCAGCAGCTGCAGCGCGACGTTCAGCACGCCGAAGCCGGCGAACACGTACGAGGTCTGGCCGACGTCCCAGCCGAGCTGCGCGTGCAGCACCAGCGTCATCGACGAGTACCAGCCGTACATCGCGAGCGTGTACACGAGCCGCAGCCACAGCACCGGCGCGATGCTGGGATCGCCGAGCGAGCGCGCGATGTCGCCCAGCCCGGCCGCGCTGCGCTCTTCGTCGGTCTTGCGCGAGCGCGACTCGGGCAGCATCACGATCGTCACCACCAAGGTCAGCGCCTGCAGCGCCGCGGCGACGATGAACGGCACCGCGAAGCCGAAGCGCTCCGCCAGCCAGCCGCCGATCGCGGGGCCGAACACGAAGCCGGCGCTGAACGCCGCGCCCAGGTACGCGAACGCCTGACCGCGCCGCTTTGGCTCGACCAGATCGCCGATGTACGCTTGCGTGACGCCGATGTTTCCGCCCGACAGACCTTCGAGCGCGCGCGACAGCACGACCAGCCCGATCGACGGCGCGAACGCGAGCATCGTCCAGGCGATCGTGGAGCCGATCTGCGACACGATCAGCACCATCTTGCGCCCGATGCGGTCGCTGAGGTTTCCCCACAGCGGCCCCGCGATGAGCTGGCACAGCGAGAACGTCGCGAACATGATGCCGACCGCGATGTCCGGCGCGCCGAACTTCTTCACGAAGAACGGCAGCAGCGGGATCATGATGCTGAACCCGAGGATGTCGATGAAGGTGATGCCGAGGATCGGCAGGAGGCGCACGATCATCGGCGCGCCGCCGTCAGACCGGGACGACGAAGGCGAACCAGACCGCGGCGACGGCCGCGCCGCCGCACAGTGAGTAGACCGCGCACTCCGCCAGCCGGCGAGTCGGGCCGGGGACGACCTCGTCGAGCGGCGGTTGCGGCGGCTGCGCGCGCGGAATGCGTGCGAAGACCAGATAGCTGCGGCCGCGCGGGCCGGTCATCACGCGCTCGGGGCGCATCGTGAAGCGGAAGTCGGTGATCGCGACGTCGCGCGGGCGGCCCAGATCGGCGTTCTCGCGCACGAACGCGCGCAGCCGCGCCGCGGGCCCGGCTTCGCGGCGCGGGACGCCGGCCAGCAGCTCGTTGAGCGCGCCGATCACGCGCGCCCAGGAACGCTCGCGCTGGGCCGGCGCGGCGACCATCGCGACCTTGACGCGCGACTCGATCTCGGCCACCGAGGCCGGGGCTCGGCCCGCCGCACAGCGCCGCACGTCGCCGAGGAAACGCCGGTAGAACAGCGCTTCCTCCGTCATGCCACGGCACCCGGCGTCGTCATGAGCCTTAGCATCGGTACTTCCGTTTCCATCTCCCTCTTCCATACGGTGGAACCGCAGGCGAGATTCGTTGGTGCCGCTGCGGCCGGGCTCTTTCCAGAGCAGCCGGGCACGAACGAGCCCGCCGGGGATCCCGGCGGGCTCGTCGCTGATCGCGCTCGGCGCGTTGGAGGCCGTGGAGGGCTAGTAGCTCTGCACGCACCCGTTGTTGGCGTTGCTCCACAGCGGCTGCGTCGGGTAGCCGCCCGCGTTGGGGTTGTTGATCAGGTTGACCCACGCGCACTTGTCGCCGTTCTCGCCGTTGCCGCTGTCGAGCCAGCCGGAGTTGGGCTGCGGATCGGTCTCGGTCTCGCCCTGCTCGTGGCCGTAGACGATCGAGATTCCGTCGAGCGTTCCCGGGCTGTTGACCGAGCCCGCGCCGCACGACGAACCGACGTCCGGAAGATACGGATCGTTGGTGTACGCGATGGTGCCTTTGCCCGACACCGTCGTCGAGCTGTGCCACGCGCAGTACTGCGTGCCGAAGCCGGACGGCCTGATGCCGTGCGGCAGGGCGACGATGTAGCTGGCGCTGGTCGAGTAGTCGCCGTAGTGCGCGGCGGCCTTCGCCGCTTCGGCGGCGAGCTGCGACTGCGTCGGCGCGGCCGGCGGCGAGCTCGTGGTGTCGACGTACGAGCCGACGAAGCTGCCTGCGGCGTTGCCGACGTGCGCGCCGCCCGTCTGCGTGTACTGCGTCACGCTGTTGAGCCAGCGGCTACCGCCGATGACGCCGAAGAACGCGTTCGCGCGCGAGCGCACGCCGCTGGGATCGCCGCTGCCGTTCCACGCCGAGCCCCAGTACACGACGTAGATCTTCGGGTTGGTCTGGATCGGGCCGCCGTGATACGTCAGCGGCGTGGTGGCCTGGATCGTGCGCGAACCGTCGGGCGTCGCCCGCAGCGCGTCGATCGTCTCGCGCGTCGGGAAGATGCGCACCGTCTCGCCCGTCACGGTGTTCTGCGCGGTGAACGTCGAGAGCACCGTGAGCTCGCGGTCTTCGGCCTGGGCCTGCGTCTGTGCCGGCGGAACCGGCGTGGACGTTTGGCCGCCGCCGCACGCGGTCAGCAGCGCCGCCGTCGCAGCGACGGCGAAATAGCTGGTCAGTCTCAAAGAAAACCTCCGCACCCCGATACGAGGGCAGCAGAAAAAGGAGGCCGGTCCCTTTGGCGGCCGCACCTGGCCGCCCTGCGATTACGCCAAAAGAGTGACCAAGGTCTGAAAGCGACGCTTTCCGTTCATTTGTCGACGGCAGTCTCGAAGTGCGCCGGCAGCGTGATCTCCAACATCTCGACGTCCTCGCTGTGGGCGAGCTCGGCGTGGCGGATCCCCGGCGGCTGCACGACCGACGAGCCGGCCTCGAGCCGCACGCGGCCGACGCCGGCGTACTCGAAGTCGACCCAGCCGCGCAGCACGTAGACGAGCTGGAACTCCAGCGCGTGGTGGTGCGTCTCGCCCGGCGCCTCGGACGCGCCGCGGGCGCGGATCACGTGGGCGCCGACGCGTCCGCCGGTCGCCGCGGCGACGCCCAGATCGCGGTAGGCGAAGAACGCGCGCAGGCCTTCGTCCCAGTGCGCGTCGCGGGCGTGGCTCAGCGCGAACCCGCGCGGGCGGACTGCTTCCTCGGTGCTCACCCCGCGATTGTAGGCGCTCGGGCGCGGCCCGTCGACCGAAGTGGGTGCCGCGCCGGGCCGGCCGCCGTAGCATGGGCGGGGTGACGAACCGAGCCCTGGGAGTCGCCGCGGCGCTGTTCTACATCTTCCTGTGGGCGTCGGCGTTCGTCCCGAGCAAGATCGGCGTGCTGGAGTCGTCGCCGCTGTGGTTCCTGGTCGTGCGCTTCGCGGTGTCGGGCGCGATCGCGCTGGTCTTCGCGCTCGCGGCGGGCGCCCGGCTGCCGCGCACGCGGCGCGACTGGATCGCACTCGGCGCGCTCGGGATCCTCGCGAACGCCGTGTATCTCGGCTGCACGTATGAGGCGCTGCGGCATCTCGCGTCCGGCGTCGGCGCAATCGTCGCGTCGACCAACCCGCTGGCGCTCGCGCTGGTCGCGCCGTGGCTGCTGCGCGAGCCGCTGACGCGGATGAAGCTCGCCGGGATGCTGCTCGGCTTCGGCGGCGTCGTGGCGATCATGATCGAGCGCACCGGCAGCGGCAGCGCGGAGCCGAGCGACGTCGCGCTCGCGTTCGCCGGCGTGCTCGGCGCGGTCGCGTCGACGATCGTGTTCAAGCGCTGGTGCGGCGATCTCGACCTGCGCACGGTCGTGCCGATTCAGCTGCTCGTGTCGGGCGTGGTGCTACTGCCGCTCGCGATCGCGTTCGAGGGCGCGCCGCACGCGCACGTGACCTGGCAGCTCGTCGTGTCGTTCTGGTACGTCGTGCTGGTGATGTCGTTCGGCGCGTCGGCGCTGTGGTTCTGGCTGCTGACGCACGGCGAAGCGTCGCGCGTGAGCGCGTACTACTTTCTGACGCCGGTGTTCGGGCTGGCGCTGGCGGCGCTGCTGCTGCACGAGCCGGTCGGCGTGCGCGACGTCGGCGGGCTGATCGCGATCGCGCTCGGCATCGCATTGGTGCAGCGCGGATGACGCGATGAGCGCGCGCTGGCGCGTCCTGGCGCTGATGACGTTCGCGCAGGCGGGCGCGTCGGTGGTGCAGCAGGCGCTGGGATCGCTGGCGCCGATCTTCGTCGCGACCTTCGCGCTCTCGAAAGCGCAGCTCGGCGCGATGTTCACCGCGCTGATGCTGGGCTCGGCGTGCTTCACCGCGATCGCCGGCGTGATGACCGACCGCTTCGGCGAGCGCCGCATGGTGCTGTGGTCGGGCGTCGCGATGACGATCGCGCTGCTCGCCGTCACCGCGGTCGAAAGCTACGCCTGGACGGTCGCGTGGATCTTCGTCTTCGGCGCGGGGTACGCCGCGTCGACGCCGGCCGGCGGGCGCGCGGTGCTGGCCTGGTTCGACCGCGACCGCGGCGTCGCGATGGGGATCCGGCAGACCGGCGTCCCGGTCGGCGGGCTCGCCGGCGCGCTGACGCTGCCGCTGGTCGCGCACGTGGCGGGATACCGCGCGGCGTTCTGGTTCGCGGCGGCGGTGGTCGCGATCACGACGCTGATCGCGGTGCTGCTGTATCGGGAAGCGCCCGATTCGCGCGGCGAGGCGGCGTCGTTCGCGTCGGTCGCGCGCGGGATGCGGACGCTGGCGCGCGATCCGCGGCTGATCGGCGTGACGCTGACGTGCATGATCCTCTCCGGCGTGCAGCAGATCATGAACGCGTTCGTCACGGTCACCGGCGTGACCGTGGTCGGCGCGTCACCCGCGCTGGCCGCGCTGGCCTTCGCGAGCGCGCAGGGCGCGGCGGCGGCGGGGCGGCTGGCCTGGGGCTTCACCAGCGACCGGCTCTTGCACGGCGAGCGGCTCGTGCCGTTCGCGATCATCTGCGTGCTCGCGGCATCGGCGTGCACGGCGCTGGCGATGCTCGGCGCGGGCGGCGTGGCCGCGCTGTTCGGGGCGGCGGTCGTGCTCGGGTTCAGCGGCGCGGGCTGGAACGGTCTGATGGCCGCGGCGCTGGCCGAAGTCGGCGGCGCCGACCGCGCGGCGAGCGCGCTCGGCCTCGCGCTGACGGCGATCTTCCTGTCCTCGGCGACGGCGCCGTCGGCGTTCGGGGCGCTGGCGGACCACACGTCGCTGCACGTCGCTTGGGGCACGACCGCCGCCGCGGCGCTCGCCGGCGTGCTGCCGGTGCTGTGGCTGCGGCGCCGCATCGCGGGCTCGGCCGGCGCGGACGACGTGATTACGCCGGTCGCACCGTAGCCGGCTCGTCGCGGCAATCCGCCGCCGATCACCCCCGAAAACGCGGGAAAGGGGATGCTCCCGGCCGCCCGGAACCGTGGTCGGTCCATCTGCGCCCAGGTGGCGGAATTGGTAGACGCGCTAGTTTCAGGTATTAGTGGCCGCAAGGTCGTGGGGGTTCGAGTCCCTTCCTGGGCACCAAATTGACGTCGCTCGGCCAGCGAATCGGGCCGGAGGTAGTGGATGGGCTGGATGCCATGTTCCGGCCGCGAGTCGGCGTGCGGGCTGTCCTGGCTGCCGCGATTGGTGGAGAAGGCGCGCCATTGCGCTGCGACGGCGGACGGACGCCTCGTCGACGGGTACTGCTACGGCGACAACGACTTCATCGACAAACAGCTGATCGCGTTCTTGCGAACCGATGACTCGGCGATCTCCCAACTCGTCAGGGAGCTTCCCGACGACGCGGATGTGGCGCGAACGTTGGTGGAGCGCAGCGGGCGCAGCGCGTCCGAATGCGTGGCGTTCGACGCGTCTTTCCGCCGCCGGAACTTCAACTTCGTGCTCCTCGAGGCGGATGAAGGCCGCCTTCGCCCGGGCGTCAAGTCGACGCTCCTGAAATTGGTCTACAACGGCTTGGTGATGCCCATCATCTATCCGATGTTCCGCCGCGATGAACGGAAACGCGCGGCAGCCCGCGCGTAAGCGGAACAAGCGACCTCCGGAACCGCTCTAGCGGACGACGTCCGGGGCGAGCCCGTGTCCGGTTTCGCACGGTGTTCCGCGTGCCAATTTTACGAATCGCCCGAGGGGCCGGTCAGGGTACACTCCGAATTCCTACGGACTCTCGGGAGGAAGAATGTCCATGACCGTCCGGCCTATCGCCGCGCTTATTTCCTGTTTTCTGGCCCTGTCCGGGTCTGCGCTCGCGCAGACCGGCCCGGCGCCCTCGCCGGCGCCGTCCGGGTCGCCTAGCGCGGCTGCCGCCGGTGCGGCTGCGGGTGCGGCCGCCGGTGCTGCCGCCGCCGCGGCGGCCAAGCCTGCCACGCCGGCGCCCGGCGACCTGCCGGCGGTCGACGCCTTCGCGAAGGACCAAGTCGTCCAGAACGGGCTCTTCACGCTGATCCGCAAGGACGGCAAAGTCTACCTGAAGCTGGCCGCGGACCAGCTCGACAAGGACTACCTCCAGACGGCGGTTCCGAAGAACGGGCTCGGCGGCTACGGCATCCTCTCGGGCGACGTGTTCCAGCAAGAAGCGCGCGTGATCCGGTTCAGCCGGGTCGGCAAGGCGGTCGTCATGGTGTGGCCGCACACGCGGTTCCTCGCCGAGCGCGACACGCCGCTGGCCGACGCCGTGCGCGGCTCGACGGCCGACTCGGTGATGGGCGTCGGCGGCATCGTCGCGGAGAACAAGGCCGGCGACAAGGCGATCGTCGTCGACCTCTCGGTGCTGCTGAGCGACGTGATCGACTTCGGCAACACGCTGAGCGAGGCGACGAAGGATCCGACCAACCCGCTGGGCTCGTACCGGCTCGACCCGACGCGCTCGTACTTCGGCCTCTCGAAGGCGTTCCCGAAGAACGTCGTGGTCGAGGCGAACCAGACGTTCGCGTCGCTCAAGCCGAGCGTCGTCGACACGGTCGTCGACCCGCGCTCGATCCAGATGCGGATCGCGTACAACTTCTCCGAGCTGCCCGACATGTCGAAGTACATGCCGCGGCTGGTCGACGACCGCGTCGGCTACTGGGACGACGCGCACATCGCCTTCGACCACGTCGAGCGCATGGACAACATCGTGCGCTACGCGATGCGCTGGAACATCAAGGCCAGCGATCCGTCGAAGCCGATCTCGCCGGCCGTCCACCCGATCGTCTACACGCTCTCGAACACGATCCCGACGGAGTACCGCGACCCGATCCGGCGCGCGGTGCTGGCCTGGAACGCACCCTTCGAGAAGATCGGCATCTCGGGCGCCGTGCAGGTGCAGGAGCAGCCGAAGGACCCGGACTTCGATCCGGACGACATCCGCTACAACGTGATCCGCTGGCTGACCGAGGCCAACAGCGGCGGCTTCGCCGAGGCGCAGATCACCTGGGACCCGCGGACCGGTGAGATCTTCCGCTCGGGCGTGTTCATCGACAGCGACCTCGTGCGCTACGGCGCCCTGTCGTACAAGGTGCTCGGAATGAACGCCGACGGCGACGAGGACGCGGACCACGACCAGCGCGTCGGCGCGCACGCCCGGCTGGCGCACAACGACGGCCCCGGCGCGCACGCGCAGCTCATGTACGCCTCGGTCGCGACCGCGCTGATGGAGGGCGGCAGCACCGCCGACATCGCGCGCCGCTCGTCGCAGGAGTTCTTGCACGCGATCGTGCTGCACGAGGTCGGCCACGACTTCGGCCTCGCGCACAACTTCATCGGGCACATGGCGTACTCGGCGTCGCAGGTGCGCGACAAGAGCTTCACCTTGAAGAACGGCGTCGCGTCGTCGGTGATGGAGTACAACCCGGCGAACGTGTGGCCGAAGGGGATGAGCACGGGCACGATCGAGCAGCAGGTGCTCGGACCGTACGACTACCACGTCATCCAATGGGGCTACGCTCCGGTGCCGGGCGCGAAGACGCCGTTCGACGAAGTCGGGACGCTCTCGCGCTGGGCCTCGAACTGGACCGATCCGAAGTACCGCTTCGCGAGCGACGAGGACGTCTCGTGGTTCGACGGTCACGCGATCGACCCGCGCGTCCACCAGTTCATGCTCACCAACGATCCGCTGTCGTGGTGCGGCTCGCAGCTCGGGCTGATCCGGCAGCTGCTGCCGAAGCTCGACCAGCGCTTCCCCGAGAGCGAGCACCCGTACGACGAGGAGCGGGCCGCGTTCGGCGTGCTGCTCGGTCAGTACGGCCGCTGCGCCACCAACGCCGCGCACTGGGTCGGCGGCGAGTACCTCTCGCGCTCGCGCGTCGGTGACGCGCACGCCGAGGTGCCGCTGGTCGCGGTGCCGCGCGCCGAGAACAAGCGCGCGTTCGCGATCCTCGACAAGTACCTGTTCTCGAACGACGCGTTCCGCTTCGATCCGCGCACGCTGCGCCGGCTCGTCTACGCGGAGCACGGGACGTTCGGCAACTTCGGCAACGCGTACGCGATGCGCCACGACGTCTCGGTCGCGGGGATCGCGGGGCGCTACCAGACGCGCGCGCTGGCGTACATGTACGGGCCGATCGTGCTCGGGCGTCTGGCCGACATGCCGGCGAAGACGAAGCGCGGCGAGACGATGACGCTGGCCGACCTCTTCCAGTGGTCGCAGGCGTCGATCTACGGCGACATCGCCACCGGCAAGGTGTCGGAGGCGACGGTCGTGCACCGCAACCTGCAGCGCACCTACGCGACGATCCTGCGCAACATCGCGCTGACCCCAGCCAAGGGAACGCCGTACGATGCGCAGGCGCTGGCGCGCTTCGAGCTGGTCGCGCTCGACAAGGACGTCGTGAAGGCGCTGGCGCGCCCGAACCTCGACGTGCAGACCCGCGCGCACCTGGGCGCCCTGCACGACGACGTGAACCGCGCCCTCAAGGCGCAGCGCGTCGTGAGCTGAGCTCGCGCTGCTAGGTACCGATGGAGCCCGGCATCGCTAGCGCGATGGCCGGGCTCTTGTTCGATCAGCGCTGGAAGCGGTCGCTGTAGACCAGGGCGCGTTCGATGAGCTCCTGGATGACGACGCCCGGCTTCTCGGCTTCGATCGCGGTACGGTCGAACTGCAGCGCGTTCGGGATGCTGTGCTGCATGACGACGAGGCGGCTGAAGTCCTCGGCGAGGAACGGCCGCAGCGCGAGCGTGAACGAGTCGCCGAAGAGCATGCCCTTGGGCAAGCGCGGATCGCCGGTCTCGAAGGCGGCGCGGATGAAGGCGCCCTGGATCGGATCGCCGCGATAGCCGGGCGCCGCGACCTCGTGCGCGCGACGCGGGAAGTCGTAGACGACGACCTCGTCGTGCACCGCGGAGGTGATGCCGGCGAGGCGGTCCAGGTCGCCGTCTTCGAGCGCGATCCGGGGTCTCAGCGACGCCGGTGCGATCGTGTCGCGGACGCGCGCGCCGCGCAGCGCGGCGACGATCTCACGGTAGGCGACGTACGCGCCGGCGTCGTTCCAGTGGGTCTCGCCTTTGGAGTAGACCTCGCCGTGCTCCGCCGCCGCGAGCAGCGGCCGGCGGGTGTCGACGACGCGAACTCCGCGCGCCGCGATCAGCGGCAGGAGCCGCTCCGCGGCCGTCGGCGTCGCGACGCGGACGCTGTCCGGGAGGAACCGCGTGTAGACGGTGCTCTTGTTTGGAACGAACGCGAACACGTACGCGATCCCGCGCCGCGCGCACCAGTCGGCCCGTGCTTGGTAGACGCCGGCGAGCCGTTCGAGCTCCGCATCGGTCGGATGATAACTGCCGTCGAGATAGCTCCGCTCTTCGTCCCCGTAGAAGAGCCAGCCGTCGCCGCCGCGCACGACGTGGCTGGATGCGACGTCGCCGAGCCAGAGGTACTTCGCGACGTCGTAGCCTTCGATCAGCCGGCGCCGCAGCGGAAAGCCGTCGGCGATCTGGCGCTCGAGATCGCGTTCCCAGCCGCCCGTCGCGAGCGCGCCGCTGCTCGGCGGCGGCGCGACGAACGCGTTCCGCATCTCGCTGTGGTAGATGAAATCACCGTCCGTTCCGGCGCGGCCCGCGAGCGCGAGTGCCGCCGGCCACAGCAGCAGCAAGGCGAAGACGACGATGACGACCACCGCGCCGGCGCGCGGCGTTCGTTCGGCCGATCGATCTGCGGCCGACAGCGGATCGGGCGCCGGCGCCGTCTGCCCGACGGCTGGTTCGGTCTGGAGGCCGGCTTCGCGGCCGGCTGACGGCTCGTGTCGGACCGATGCGTCGTCGTCCATCAGAACCTGAAGTAGATGAACGGATTGTAGGTGCCGGCGGCGAGCTTCGTCACCGAGGTGGCGAAGATCAGCGCGAGCCCGGCCGGCACCGCACAGGTGCCGAGCGCGACGCGCGGCCACCAGGCGCGGTCGTGAAGCGCGGCGTCGACGCGCCGCGCGACGAACGGCGTCGCGAGGACGCAGCCGAGTGCGAACACCAGCACCGTCTCGTGGTCGGCCGCGGCCCAGAACGTGAGCCGTGTGTGCGGCGCCTCGACGGCGAGCGCGCGCAGGTAGGCGAGCGCGTACGCGAACGAGTCGGCGCGGAAGAAGACCCAGGCGAACATCACGACGGCCAGCACGTACACGTGCCGCACCACCGGCGTTGCCGTGACGCGCCGCAGCCCGCCGACGCGCTCGAGCACGAGGAACAGCCCGTGGATGAGGCCCCACACCACGAACGTCCACTTCGCGCCGTGCCACAGCCCGCACAGGAAGAAGACGAGCGCGAGATTGACGTACACGCGCCACGCCGAGACGCGGTTGCCGCCCAGCGGGACGTACAGGTAGTCGCGGAACCATCGTGAGAGCGAGATGTGCCAGCGCTGCCAGAACTCGCGCATCGACCGTGCGGTGTACGGGAAGTCGAAGTTCTCGAGGAAGCGGAAGCCGAACATGCGCGCCATCCCGATCGCCATGTCGGAGTAGCCCGAGAAGTCGAAGTAGATCTGCAGCGTGTACGCGGCCAGCGCGAACCACGCCAGCGGCCGCGACACGTCGGCGGCCGGCGTGTTGAAGACGTGGTCGACGCACGCGCCCAGCGTGTTCGCGATCAGCACCTTCTTGCCGAGCCCGACGACGAACCGCCGCACGCCGTAGGCGAACCCTTCGGCGGTGACCACGCGCTGCGAGAGCTGCGCCGCGACGTCCTTGTAGCGAATGATCGGGCCCGCGATGAGCTGCGGAAAGAACACGAAGTACAGGATCACTTCGAGCGGGTTCTTGCGCGCCTCCGAGGTGCGCCGGTAGACGTCGACGACGTACGAGATCGCGTGGAAGGTGAAGAACGAGATCCCCAGCGGCAGATAGATCTGCGACAGCGCGACGTTGCGCCCGATCCCGCCGCCCGTGATGAACGTCAGGTTGTCGTTGAGGAATCCGGCGTATTTGAACCACGCGAGCACGGTGAGGTTCACGCCGACCGCGACGCCGACCAGCAGCCGCCGCTCGCGCGTCGCGATGCCGGGCCGCCGCGACAGCGCGAGTCCGAACGCGTAGTTCAACAGCGCCGAGCCGACGACCAGGGGAACGTACAGCGCGCCGCCCCAGGCGTAGAACACGAGGCTGGCGATGACGAGGAAGGCATTCTTGAGCCGCGCGCCCGGCATGACGAAATACAGCGCGAGCACGAGCGGAAGGAATCCGAAGAGGAAGACTTCGCTGCTGAAGACCATGCTACGGCGTGACGCCTTGGCCGCTCTCGGTCGCTTTCCCGCTCACGCTGCTGGGCGGAATCCTGCTCGTGATCGCCTTCGACGCCGCGGCCGCCTGGCTGACGCGCGAGAACCCGCCGCTCTACCGCCGCATCTGGCCCGTGCAGTTCGCGCTCTACGTGGTGATCGGCTTCGTCGCGATGCTGACGACGCTCGACCTGCGCTACGTCGAGATCATCGGCGCGCTCACCGGCCTGGCCGAAGCGACCCTCGGCTGGGCGATCACCTGGCGCATCGGTCCGGGCCGCATCACGAAGGCGAATCCCGGCAGCATAGCGATCGTGATCGGTTCGATGACGGCGTTCGGGTTCGGCTTAGCGGTGGCCGGGGCGCTTCTGTTCAACACCGTTACCGGCGCCATGCTTCGCACACACCGCTGACGACGATGTCACGCAGATCGCGCGTGCTTGAGGCGTTGCTGATGGAACGTCGTTCGCGTCACGGCGCCGCTTTGACGACGACTTTGCCTTTCATCATGGCGTGGTAGGCGCAGACGTACGCGTAGCTGCCTTCGGCGGCGAAGACGTGCGTCCAGGACTTGCCCTTGTCCAGGTTGCCGCTGTCGAAGGACTTGTCCGTCGCGGTGACGGTGTGCGCCATGTCGTCCTCCTGGACGAAGCGCACGCTCTGGCCGGGCTTGATCGTCACGGTCTCCGGCGAGTACGCGAAGTTCTTGATGTGCACGACGACCGCCGGCGAGGCGACCGGTGCGGGCGATATGCTCGCGGCGGGGGACGTCGCGGGCGCGGGCGATCCGGACTGGGCGAACGCGATGCCGCCGACCAGCGCGAACGCGGCGGCCAGCGAGAGAATCAGTCTACGCATACAGCACCCTAACGAAGAGAAGCCGGGCGTGGTTTCGGCCACGCCCGGCTTCGCGGCCGCTACGGGCAGGGTCCGAAGAACGGCGTGCAGTCGAAGACGTCGTATGGCATGAGCATGAACCCGGCGAACATCGCGAGTGCCGTCCCGTGCCACGGGCCGTTGCCGCCGTTCTTGTACGCGCCGTCCTCGTCGCGCGGATGATGGTGCAGCGAACCCTTGTACCACAGCACCAGGTCGGTGTGCGTCACCGACGGGTTGCCCGCGACGTACGCCGGGAGCTGCGAGGCCGCCATCTGCGCCGGGTTGTACGGCGTCACCCAGAAGTCGTTCTGGGTGAACGGCTCCTGGTGCTGGGTGAGCCCGCCGCCGAGCAGCGACGGCATCAGGATGTAGGACGGGTGGTGATGCTGCGCGTTCTGATAGCCCGTGTTCGCGACCATCACCGCGTCGTGCGTGCGGACGTTGTACTTCAAGCCGGTCGCGGTCGGGATCGCGGGCATCGAGTCGGTCGCGCTCGGGCCGGTGATCGGCTCGGTGTGGAACATGTGCATCGCGTCGTTGATCAGATCGAACAAGTCCATGTCGATCCGCCACAGCGCGTTGTGGACGTGCGGGATCAGCTCGCTGCCGGGCAGGTTCTGACCGGTCGCGCCTTCCTCGCCGAGGATCGTGCCGTCGTCGCGGAACGTGAAGCGCTCGACGTACTTGTAGTTCGCCGCGTAGATCACGCCCCACAGCACGAGCTCTTGGCCGCGCATCGCGGTGCTGGTGTTCTTCGGCCCGCTCATCCACATCAGCCCGCGATCGCGGACCTCTTTGCAGACGCGGGGCGAGACCAGCGTGCCGCCGGCGGACGCCGGGCACCCGGACGCCGGAATGTCCTCGAGCGTGAAGTTGAACGCGCTCAGATCGTAGTAGCGCGGTGAGCCGGGGTGATACGGCACGAAGAAGTCCGAGATCCGCATGTCGTAGATGATGCGGCGCCACGGACCGTTCGGCGTGGTCTGGAAGTCGACCGGGCCGATCGCGAGCCCGTTCGGATTCGCGAGCGAGTTGTTGCCCGCGACCTCGTGCCAGCAGATGCGCCACGTGGTTTGCGCCGTTCCGGACGTCGGAAACGCCTGCACGATCTGGTTCGGGCACTGCAAGAGGAACCGTGCGGAGATGACGGGTCGTGCGAACAGCGAGGCCGCGGCCGTCGTGCTCGGCTGCGCGAGCCCCGGTGCGCCGGTCGCGCCGACGAGCGCGAGCGCGAGCGCGAAGAACGCCGTGAAGCGAATCATCGGCCTCTCCCCTGCATCTGCACCGTGCGCTTCGTCAGGTCGACGTGGGCGCGCACCGGAAGATAGCCGTCCGGCGTGCGGAACAGCACGTCGACGCAGCGGTCGCGCGAGCACGGGTCGGACGAGGCCATGCTGCGCAGCGGCAGCAGCTCGGCGACGTTGTCCGCGCGCGAGCCGCCGCCCGCGGCTTCCGCGGTGAAGCGGTCGAGGTTCGGGATGCGGTTCCCGCCGCTGCGCCGCACGAGATCGAGCGCCAGCGACGCGTCCTCCGGCATGATCGGCACCAGCACCGCCGCCATCGGTTCGACGCTGACGATGCGGCCGTCCGCCGTGGCGACGGCGCGCGCCGCGCGATTCGTCGTTGGGTTGAACAGGATGGCCGGGATCTGGCGCGTCGGAGCCGGTGCGTCCTCGGTGCGCGAGTACCGCTCGATCTCGGTCTTGTTGAAGATCGGCTCGCCGAGGATCGTGCGGGGCTGCGCGCCGACGATCGCCTGCACGCGGCGGTCTCCGGTGAGCGCCTGCAGGACGCGGGCGCGTTCGGCCTGCGCCAGCGCCGCGCGCGGCTCGCCGGCGGTTTGGGCCGCCGCCGGCGCGGCGAGCCCCAGGACCAGCATGGTCCCGAGGACAGTCTGCTTTCTCATCTGTAACTCTCCCCGTTAGTCAATAGAAGCAGGCTGCCAGTGTAGCACACGCTTGCCTCCCGGCGATGGGCCTTAGGTCATGTGAACGCATCGGCGGCGCGCGACGATCATCGTCGCCTTTCGGCCTGCGGCGGTGTTAGGATGGGAGGCCGCGTCTGCGGAGAGGACCGAAGTCCCGGCCGAATCGCGCTCTCGGAGAACTGTGTGCAAACGCTCGTGAACGTCACCCTGCCCGAGATGGGCGAGTCGGTCAGCGAAGGCTCGATCGTCGAGTGGCGCAAGAAGGTGGGCGACTGGGTCGACGAGGGCGACACCATCGTGGACATCACGACCGACAAGGTCGACGTCGAGGTCCCCTCCACCGCGAGCGGCGTCATCACCGCCCTCCACGGCGACGAAGGCGCGACCGTCAACGTCGGCTCGGTCCTGGCCGAGATCGACACCAAGGCCGCGAAGCCGGAAGGCGCGGCCGCCGCGGCCCCCGGACCCGGCGGAGTCGCCGCACCGTCCTCGGTCGGTGCCGGTGCCGGTGCCGGTGCGGGTGCCGGGATGAAGGCTGCCGGCACGTCGGCCGGCGGCCCTGGAATGGGCGCTGCGCCGGCGGGCCCGAAGGGCGAGCTCGTCACGCCCGCCAGCTACGGCGCCCCGGGCTCCGCAAGCGCTCCGGCGGAGCGCCGCGGCAACGGCAAGTCCGGGGGCACGCTCTCGCACCACGCGCGCCGGCTGGTCGAGCGGCTCCACATCGACCCGACGAAGCTCACCGGCACCGGCCCCGACGGCCTGATCCTGCGCGAGGACGTCGAAGCCGCGGTCGCCTCCGGCAAGATCGCCTTCACCGGCGGCCTCGGCTCGGCGTCCGACATGACCGCGGGCGGCCCCAATGTCACGCTGAGCTCGTCGAAGGGTGTGCCGGCGCAGCCCACCTATCCGCCGGTCGGCGCAGAAGCGAAGGTCACCGACCTGAAGGGCTCGGTCGCGACGCTCGCGTCGTACATGGAGCAGTCGCTGACGATCCCGGTCGCGACGTCGTTCCGCACGCTGCACGTCGGCACGCTGGAACAGCGCCGCGCCGAGCTGAACAACGCGCTCAAACAGGCCGGCCGCAGCGAGAAGATCTCGTTCACGCACGTCATCGCGTTCGCGCTCGCGCGCGCCGCGACCGAACTGCCCGCGATCACCGCGTCGTTCCGCCGCGCCGACGGCAAACCGCAGAAGATCGAAGCCGGCATCCACCTCGGCCTCGCGGTCGACGCGCAGAAAAAGGACGGTTCGCGCTTCCTCGTCGTGCCGGTGATCAAGAACGCCGGCGCGCTCGACTTCCCGTCGTTCCGCGCGATGTACGAAGACCTGATCGCGAAGGCGCGCGACAACAAGCTCTCGGTCGAGGAGCAGACCGGCGCGACGTTCACGCTGACGAATCCCGGCGGAATCGGGACGGTCGCGTCGGTGCCGCGCCTGATGGTCGGCCAAGGCGCGATCATCGCGGCCGGCGCGATCGCGTACCCGCCCGGCTTCGCGCACGCGTCGCGCGCGACGCTGGAACAGCTCGGCGTCGAGAAAGTCATGACGCTCACGTCGACCTACGACCACCGCGTCATCCAGGGCGCGCAGTCGGGCGAGTACCTCAAGCGCGTCGACGAGCTGCTGGCCGGCGCCGACGAGTTCTACCAGACGCTCTTCGCGCAGCTCGGCGTGAGCGCCGCGGTGCGCGGCGCTGCGACCAGCGCGAACGGCGCGGCGCCCGTGGTGCGCGAGCAGCACGAAGCGGCCGTCGCCGACATCCCCGGACTGCCGTCCGAAGAGATGCTGCGCGCCATCGCCGCCGGGATGGCGATCGTGTCGGCATATCGCCGGCACGGCCATCTCGGCGCGACGCTCGACCCGCTCGGCGGCGAACCGCCCAACGATCCGTCGCTCGACCCCGCGCACTACACCCTCACGCCGGCGATGATGCAAGCGATCCCGGCCTCGGTGCTCAACGTCAAGCTGCCGGGCCGCACGCTCGCCGACGTCCTGCCGAAGCTCAAAGAGACGTACAGCTCGACGATCGCCTACGAGATCGAGCACATCTCGAACACGCTGCAGCGCGAGTGGCTGCGCGAGTACATCGAGACCGGCCGGCACAAGACCCCGCTCACGCCGCAGCGGCGCGTGCAGGTGCTCCAGCGCTTGATCAAGGTCGAGACGATGGAGCGCTACTTCCGCAAGCAGTTCATGTCGCAGAAGACCTTCTCGATCGAAGGGCTCGACGTCATGGTACCGATGCTCGAGGAGACGATCTCGATGCTGGCCGAGGACGGGACGAAGACCGTCGTGCTCGGCATGGCGCATCGCGGGCGTCTGTCGACGATCGCGCACGTGGTGAACCGCCCGTACGAGGAGCTGCTGGCGGAGTTCGAGTCGGCCTCGCTGCGCCAGGAGAAGGCCGGCGGCGACGACGACGCGACCGGCGACGTGAAGTACCACCACGGCGCGCACGGCGAGTACGTGACGCCGCTCGGCACGAAGATCGCGGTCGAGCTCGCCAGCAATCCGTCGCACCTCGAAGCGGTCGACGGCGTCGTCGAAGGGATGACGCGCTGCCTGCAGACCGATCATAACGTCAACCCGCCGACGCTGAACCACGAAGTCGCGGCGCCGATCCTGATCCACGGCGACGCGGCGTTCGCCGCGCAAGGCGTCGTCGCGGAAGTGCTCAACCTACAGGGTCTCGCCGGCTACGCGACCGGCGGCACGATCCACATCATCTCGAACAACCAGGTCGGCTTCACGACGGATCCCGGCGAAGGGCGCTCGACGCGGTACGCTTCGGACCTTGCCAAGGGGTATGATCTGCCGATCGTGCACGTCAACGCGGACGACGTCGACGCGTGCGTCGCCGCGGTGCATCTCGCGATCGATTACCGCCGGAAGTTCGGCCGCGACGTGATCGTGGACCTGATCGGCTACCGCCGCTTCGGCCACAACGAGCAGGACGAGCCCGCGTACACGCAGCCGCGCCAAGCCGAGCTGATCAAGGCGCACCCGACCGTGCGCGAGCTCTACGCCGGGCAGCTCGTCGCGCAGACGGTGCTGACGAACGAGCAGGTCAAGGAGATGATGGACTCCGCGACCGCGCGCATCAGCGAAGCGCACAAGAACATCAAGAGCGGCGAGTTCAAGGCGAAGCTGATCAAGGTGCCGGTGTACCCGACCGGCAGCGTCCCGCCGCCGGACACCCGCGTCGACAAGGCGCAGTTGCTGCGCTGGGCCGACGAGGTGGTCCGCACGCCGGAGGGCTTCACACCGAACAAGAAGCTGCAGCAGCAGTTCGCGAAGCGCACGCAGGCGCTGCGCGAGACCGGCGAGGTGGACTGGGGTCTGGCGGAAGCGCTGGCGTTCGCGTCGCTGCTGAGCGAAGGGACGCCGATCCGGCTCAGCGGCCAGGACACGGAGAGGGGGACGTTCTCGCACCGTCATGCTGCGCTGCACGATGCGCGCACGAACGAGAAGTACGTCCCGTTGCAGCATCTGAAGGATGCGAAGGCGTCGTTCGAGATCTACAACTCGCCGTTGAGCGAGTATGCGTGCTTGGGGTTCGAGTACGGCTACGGCTTCGAGAGCCCGAACGCGCTGGTGCTGTGGGAAGCGCAGTTCGGCGACTTCAACAACGGCGCACAGATCATCATCGATCAGTTCATCGCCGCCGGCGCCGCCAAGTGGGGCCAGCAAACGCGGCTGACGTTGCTGTTGCCGCACGGCTATGAAGGCGCGGGCCCGGAGCACTCCAGCGCGCGGCTCGAGCGGTTCCTGCAGCTCTCGGCCGAGGGCAACATCCGGGTGGCAAACTGCACAACAGCGGCGCAGTACTTCCACCTGCTGCGCGCACAGGCGAAGGCAACACAGGCCTACCCGCTCGTCGTCATGACACCGAAGAGCCTCCTCCGCAATCGCGCGGCCTACGGCACAATCGACGAGATGGCGAAAGGCGGGTTCCGCGAGGTGATCGACGACCCACGGTATACGAGCGCGGACAAGATCAACGTCACTCGCGTCCTGCTCTGCAGCGGCCACATCTATTTCGACCTGATCTCGAACCCGCTCTACGAGCAGGCGCTAAACACATCCATCGTCCGCGTCGAGCTTCTCAGTCCGTTGCCGACCACGGAAATCCTAGAGACGATCGCAAGCTATTCCAACGCGAAGGACGTCGTCTGGGTTCAGGAAGAGCCGAAGAACATGGGCGCCCGCGCCCACGTCCGCCGCCGCCTCGTTGAGCGGCTGCCTAACGGTCTGACCGAGATACAGTACGTCGGTCGTCCCTACCGAGCGAGCCCATCCGAGGGTTACCCGGGCGCTCATACGGTGGAGCAAGAGCGGATCGTGGGAGCAGCACTGGAAGAAGCCACGGCCGTCAGCACATAGGTCCGCGGCCTGCGATGACGACGTGAGAATCTCGAGGCCGCGGATACGATGGCGAACGAGCTTCATGCCGAGCATTTGCATCCGGCGCTACTGCGGGCGAGAGAGAAGCACTACACTTCACGTATTGCTCTTACGGGCGCGGAAAAGCTGCGAGGCTCCCTAGTTCCCCTTGCGACGCGCAGCGCACGAAAAGCGTTGTGCGTGTCAGCGCGAGCTCGGGATTCTCGCACGACCGCTGGACGGTCATTTCAACGTGGCCGAGCGCGTCGTACAGGCGCAGAACGCCGGTTTCCGGTATGGCGATGCGGTCGCCGAGCGCAACCGCTCCGCTGCCGGGGACTCCCTTTAAGTCCCGGTTCGGCCAGCCGGCGGATACCGTACCGGCGTGGTGTCCCCAGGGCCGCAAGATGAATCGGCCTCCTGCCGGGCGATCCAGGTAGAACGCTCCGTGGGTCGGGCGCGACTCGCCGGTCAGGATGAAAGCGCTTTCCCCGACCGTTAGCGTCTCCACCGGCGCCGGTTTCAGCAACAGTTCCGGCGCGTGCGAGCCCAGCGGGAACCGGAACGTCGCCATGGTGGGCGTCGAGACGTACGCTGCGGCGGAAGACAACACGAGGCTGCCTCGGCCGTTGTCGTCGTCTTCGGGCGGCGGCGCATACTGCTGCGTGCTGAGCACTTTGCCATCGGAGAGGCGGTACCGTTTGATCGTGCCGACCGATGCCCACGGCAACATGCTGGGATACGGCGTGAGGTCGAGCGCCGTCGGCGACACCGACAGCACAGACGCGTCCGTTTCGGCCCACAAGAACGCTCCGCTGTGCGCGTCGACGACGTTGAAGCGCGTGCCGAGCCATGCGCCGTCGAACGTGTACGCGACCATGACGTAGTCGTCGTTGAGCGAGCGCGCACCCGAGAACGGACCTTCGCGCGTCACATCCAAGTGCGCCGTTCGCTGCGAAAGCACGTGCCCGTCGCGGGCGCGGAGCACGAGGCTCACATCACCGCACATCGTCAGTACCCGATCGCCGGCTGCGGCCAGATAACGCGCGTCGGCGCAGGGCCGCTTCCACAGCACCCCCGCGTCATCGCGCCGCACTGCGAAGACCACACCGGACCGCCGGAAGATCACCGTCTTCCCGTTCACGACCGCGCCTTGTACATTGGGTTCCGACCAGATCGTCCGGCCGCGCGCGTCCACCGCAATGATGCCGTCGCCGTTCCGCACCAGCAGCCTTCCACCGGGCAGAGGCTGCAGCACGTACGCCCCGCCGAAGTGCTCTGGAATGGCCGCCAGTGGACGAGTCCACCGCGGCATCGGAGCCGTAGCATCGGCTCCCGCCCGCGCCAGCGACAGAAGGAGCGCCGATGGCAGCAAGAGTGCCGCGACGAGCACCCGCGTCAGAGTCCGCATCATAGCAGTGTGTGACGGCGCGGTTCCCCGAACCCTCCCTCGGCGCTCGCGATCGACGTCATGGTAGTACCGTGTGCTCCGTACCGTTTGCAGCTTGCCCGATGCGGCGCATGAGCTGTACCGGTGCCGGAATCGAACCGGCTGGGCCCTGCGCGGGAGCCCGCCCAGAGCGGCGCTGTAGACAGCTCTCCGCTTTCTTGTTGACGTCCGCCTCGCGGGCGCGTACCAGCCGCGCCGTCAGTCTTGCAGATCGACCTCCCAGTTCATCGCTTGGATGCGAATGTCGAGCTCGCGGGCGTCGCGCGCCAGCTCGTCTGAGCGTTTTCGCAACGCCGCCGGATCCATCGTGCGCACGACCCGGATCTCCGACTTGAGATACCGGCCTTGCTGCTCCGTGCTCGCGTCGGCGGCGGCCATGATGCGCTGGCGCAGCGCTTTGAGCGCTTCGCGCTCGGCGATCGCGGTCGGAGAGCGTCGCGCCGCCGCCGAACGGGGTCGCAGCATTCGTGTGGTTGATGCGCTGGATCAGCCTGAGGGTGTCGGCGTGCACGCGGTCCAGCTCGGCCAACAGTTCGGCTGGATCCTCGGCCGGCTTCTCTCCCTCTTGGACGACCGCGCTGCGCACGATGCGCTGCTGCAGCTCCGCCATGCGCTTCTGGTTGTCGGAGCGGCGCTGCAGCGCTTCACCGAGCTTCATCGATCTGTCACCCTTTCGCTGACCGACAGCCGGGCGTCCCAGGCACCCGGGCGATGGGTCATGCGCCTGACTTCAGCTTTCTGGAGGGACTGTACCTCCGCGCGGCGGTTCCTCGTCCGCGTCGAAGAGTGCGTGTTTTGCGGTTCCGAGCATCCGTGAGATCGGTATCCGGTTGCGCGCGACGAAGCGGTACGCCGCTGACTCGAGTGCGAAGGCGATCGGCAGCGCGGCGACGGCCGCTACGATGAGGATCCGTCGCGTCCGCGGGATCGCGCACAGCATGCCGTTGATCGCGGCCGCTCCGCCGCTGAGCCGGCCGCTGCCGTCGGCGAACTGCACTTCGCGGGCGCAGCGCTCGCGTGAGGTGCCGAAACGTTCGAAGTCGTGCGGCTCAAGCGCCTGGTACGGCACGTACGTCAGCCGCCGCGATGGGTCCCAACTGCGCACCCAGCGCACGGACCAGGTGCAGAAGCCGCACGAGCCGTCGAAGATCACGAACCGCCTTCCGATCAGCGCACCGTCCGGATCGCGCGCAACCACGATGTCGTCGTCCCAGGCCATCGTTGCCACGTTCGTGCACATCGTTCGCGATCATCGTGTGATGGCGTCTCATTCGTCGGCCTCGCGCGGACGCCGTCACGGCGCTTCCGCTTCGGACAGGACGCGCTCGGCGCGGCGCTGCTGACGCCGACGACCGGGCGAGTCCGATCGCGTCGAGGCAAGGTCCAGTCCATATTCGTCCACCGTGAACGTCGCTCGCCGCGCCGGCTGGCGGCCGCCTTGCGCCGAGCGAGCCGAGCGCCTATCATGGGCCGGTGAGCGGGCGGGCGTTTGCGGAACGGAGTGCCGATGCGGCGGCGAACGCCGCGCTGGCGGAGCGCGGGAGCGCCCGGCGGCCGGAGCGCGTTCCGGCGGTCTTCGCGCGGGGCGGCTTCGACGGCGGCCGGCCGCTGGAGCCGGCGGTTCAGGCCACGATGCAGGACGGCTTCGGCTGGGATTTCAGCGCGGTTCGCGTGCACGACGATGCATCGGGCGCGCGCCTCGCGACGAACGCGCACGCGCACGCCGCGACGTTCGGGACGCACATCGCCTTCGCACCCGGTCGCTACCGGCCGCATTCGCGCGAGGGCGAGCAGTTGCTCGCGCACGAGCTGGCGCACGTGCTCCAGCAGCAGCGCACCGGGCCGACGTTGCAACTGCAAGGTGACGGAACGGGCGCGCTCGGCAGCGTGCTGACGCTGAACTGGGACGTCCACTTCAAGCAGAATCATCCGACCGCCGGCGAGCTCGGCGCCGACGCGAGCACGGTGCTCACGCCGGCCGGAATCAGCGATCTCACGATGGTCGACCGCATGCTCGTGAACGATCCGCTGATGCAGGCGCAGCTCGAAGGCAGCGCTTCGGTCGAAGGACAGGCCGCCGAAAACCTCAGCCTGTCGTCGCGCCGCGCGCAGTGGCTGGGGCGGCACATCGGCGTGTTCCGCGTTCACGACGCGCCGGGACACCGGCCGGACTGCACGCCGAGCTCGATCGCGGGCGAGTACGCGTGCGGCTCGGCGCACGCGTCGTCCAACGTCGACCCGAACGACCGCCGCGTCACGGTTCGCATGTTCCGGCCGCCGGCCACGCTCGGCACGCCGCCCACGACCGGGACGGGCATCACGCCCGGAACCGGAACCGGACCGGGAACCGGAACCGGAACCGGACCGGGAACCGGCACGGGGACGACGACGCCGACGACCACCACGACGCCCACGACCACCACGACGCCCACCACCACGCCGAATACGACCACCACGACGCCGAATACGACGACCACGACGCCGACGTCGGGGAATCAGATCGCGGTGCAAGGCGGGATCGGGCCGGTGCGCCACTTCTACACCACCGGCGCCGGTCCGCGCGATCCGTTGCGCGAGTGGGTCGTGCAGCTCGCCGCCGGCTACACGCGCCAGTTCCACGGCAAAGACCAGAGCGGCTTGGAGCTGCAGTTCCCGATTCAGGCGCAGTACAGCCTCACGACGCGACAGTGGACGATTCTCGGCGGAAGCCAGCTCTCGTACGTGTTCGCGCTGCCGCAGAATCTGCAGCTCAGCTTCTTCGGACAGCTCGTCGGCGGAGCGAACGTGACCTCCGGCGGGTATCAGCTTCAGCCCGCCGTCGGCGCGCAGTTCCAGTGGCAGCCGGCGGACTGGCTCTCGCTCGCGGCCCAGCTCTCGCCGAGCTACACCATAGGCTTCGGCGGTCCGAGCTCAGTCGATCTCGGCGGCGTCTTCGTCATCACGATCCAGCACTGAGAAAGTCCGCCGTTCCGCTGTGAACTCGACCTAACTTCCCAGCGCCGCCGCGGCGCGCGCATCGTGCGGGTTGCGCGCGAGGGCGGCGCGGTACGCGGCGCGGGCGTCGTCACGGCGCCCGGCGGCGGCGAGCTCGTCGCCGAGATCGTCGTGCGCGAACGCGCGCTCGGGATGCCGCCGCACGGCGAGCTGCGCCAGCGCGACCGCGGCGTGCGGCTTCTTCGTGCCGTTGGCGTACGCGGTCACATTCTGCAGCGCGAACCACGGGTCGGCGTACCGGTGCGCCGGAGCGGCGAACCAGGCCGCGGCGTCGCGCGCGATCGCGTCGGGATCGTCGCGGTCGATCGCGGGCAGCAGCGCCGCGCGCAGCGCCGGCGGCGGTCCGGCAAGGATCGCTTCCAGCGCCGGATCGCGGCCGGCGGCGTACTCGGCGATCGTCAGCTCGGCGGTGATCTCGGGCGGCGTCCAGTCGCGCGGATCGTACGGCAGCGAGTCTTGCCAGTAGAGCGACGAGAGGTGCATCGTCAAGCCCGTCCCGGGCAGGCGGAACGGCATCGCGTCGCCGTACATGTTCGGCGACTCGCCGGTCGGCTCGCCGACGAAGCGCGCGCGCGTGCGGCGCTCGAGACGGTCGACGAAGTTCTCCGCGGCGGACTGCGTCTGGCGGCCGAGGATCACGAAGAAGCGGTCGGCGCGGTTCACCGTCGCGTCGGCGGCGAGCGCGGTGACGATCGGGTCCAGCAGCAGGTTGTTGCCGCCGCCGTTCAGCCGCAGATCGAGCACGACGCGTTCGACGGAGCGTTCGTGCGCGGCGGCGATCGCCCGTGCGAAGAACGCGCGCAGCGGCTCGTCGCCTTGGTCCTCCACGAGGTTGTCCTGAATGTAGAGCGTGTGAGACGTCTCGTCGACCTCGAACCAGTACGCGCGATCGGGATGCCGCAAGGACAACGGCACCGGCGCGCCGACCGGACGGGCGTCGACCCAATCGCTCGCAGCTCCGAACCGGAAGGGGTTCAGTCCCTTGAGCGACTCGCGCTCCGCGGGCGCCAAGCGCCGCTCAACCTGCGTGCCGTCGGTGAGCGCGAAGCGCATCGTCGCCGCGAGCGGCTCGCGCGTGATGCCGGCCGCGTGCAGCGTCTCGGGACGCGCCAGCAGGAACGGCAGCAGCCAGCGCTCGCCCATCGCGTTCGATCCGTGCGCGTACGGCGTGATCCGGCGAATCGCTTCGTCCACGGCGACGCCGTCGATCGAGATCAGCCGCGCGCCGGCGAGCTCGCGCAGCGCCGGCTGCGCGGCTTGCACCGCGACGCCGTCGGCGTACGGATAGAGCTTCAGCCCGAAGGTGTGAAAGTTCGCGGGCGGCCCGCCGCCGAGATCGAGCCCGGTATGCGCTTCGCCGACCAGCGTGACGAACCGCGACAGCGCCAGGATCCCGTCGGCGCGCGACAGCGACGGCAACCGGCGGTCGAGCGCGTCGAACGCCCGCACGAACGTAGGCCGATCGGTCTTGTGGTACGGCGCCGGGTGGTAGCGCTGGATCGCGCTCCACGCTGCGCGCAGGTCGCTGCGAAGCGCCGTCGCTTCCCGCGGCGACATCCGTGCGCCGTCGTCGGCGCGGACCGCCGTGCAGGTCGCGGCAGCACAGAGCAGGGCAGCGATCAAGCGGCGCATGTCGCAGACTCGTCGATCCGGCGGCCCGAGCCTGCCCGGTGGCACAATCCTGTCGTATCAACGAAGGTGCGCCCGCGGCGGCACGATGAAAGCGAGTCCGGTGGAACAGACCCCGTACCTGGAGAGCAACCCGTTCGAGGCCGCGCGCTACGCGGACAACCCGGATCCGCGCTGCCCGTGCGTGCTCGTGCTCGACCGGTCGGGGTCGATGGCGGGGCGGCCGATCGACGAGCTGAACGCCGGGCTGCAGCAGTTCCGCTCCGAGCTGCTCGGCGACCAGCTCGCGGCGCGGCGCGTCGAGATCGCCGTCGTGCCGTTCGGCCCGGTGCTGCGCGGTTCGCCGTTCCACGCGCCGACCGAGTTCCACCCGCAGCCGCTCAGCGCCGGCGGCGATACGCCGACCGGCGCGGCGGTCGAGTACGCGATCGAGCTCATCGCCGCGCAGAAGGCGTCGTACAAGCAGCACGGCATCCCGTACTACCGGCCGTGGATCATCCTGATCACCGACGGACAGCCGACCGACGACTGGTCGCACGCGATGCGGCTCGTGCGCGACGGCGAGTCGGCGAAGGCGTTCTCGTTCTTCGCGGTCGGCGTCAGCGGCGCGGACATGAGCGTGCTGCGGCAGCTCTCGGTGCGCGAGCCGCTCAAGCTGCAAGGGCTTGCGTTCCGCGAGTTCTTCCTGTGGCTCTCGGCGTCGCTCTCGAACGTGTCGAAGAGCAGCGTCGGCGAATCGGTCGCGCTGCCGCCGCCCTCCGGCTGGGCATCGGTCTAGAACGCGGCCGGTCCGCGGTGTGGAGGACCATCGGCGCGTCGGTGATCGGCACGTCGCACGTCGCGACCGAGACGCGCTGCCAGGACCACTGCGCATATGCGGTCGTCGAACGCGCCGGCGGCGACGCGCTCGTCATCGCGCTGGCGGACGGCGCGGGCACCGCGACGGCGTCGTTCCACGGCGCGAAGACGGCGGTCGAAGCGGCGCTCGCGCACCTCACCGAAGCGCTGGCCGACGGCGCGCTGCTCGGCGACGGCGACGCGGCGGCCGACGAGCTCGACACGCGCGACGCGCGCGACGCGCTCGGCGCCGGCACGATCGTGGAGTGCTTCGTCGCGGCGCGCGAGCGCGTGCTGGCGATGGCGGCGGAGTACGGGCACGACCCGCGCGAGTACGCTTCGACGCTGCTGGTCGCCGTCGCGACGCCGGACGCGACGCTCGCCGGCCAGATCGGTGACGGCGCGATCGTCGTCGACGACGGCGCGCTGCGCGCGGCGACCTGGCCGCAGCAAGGCGAGTACGCCAACGCGACGCATTTCCTCGTCCAGGACGACGCGCTGGAACGGCTGGTGACGGTCGAGCTCGGGGCGGCGCAGCGCGTCGCGGTGCTCTCCGACGGCTTGCAGAGCCTGGCGCTGCAGTACGAGTCGCAGTCGCCGTACGAGCCCTTCTTCGTGCCGTTCTTCGCGTATCTCGAAAGCGCGGCGAAGCCGGACGCCGAGGTCGAGGACGAGCTGCGCGCGTACCTCGACTCGGCGAGCGTGAACGCGCGCACCGACGACGACAAGTCGCTCGTCCTCGCGGTCCGGCGATGACCGCGCCGCTGCTGCTCGACGCCTTCGGCCGGCCGGTCAGCGTCGGCGCGCGGCTCGGCGGCGGCGGCGAAGGGACGGTGTTCGCGCTCACCTCCACCGAGGTCGCGAAGATCTACGCCGCCGAGCCGTCCGCGCACCACGTCGCGAAGCTCGACGCGCTCCTGCGCGGGGGCTCGGCCGACGCGCGCACGATCGCCGCGTGGCCGCAGCAGATCTTGCGCGATCGCTCCGGGCGCGTGACGGGCTTCACGATGCCGCGCATCGACGGCCGCGTCACGATCGCGACCGCGATGAATCCGGGCAGCCGCAAAGCCGCCTTTCCGCAGGCGACGTGGGGCTGGCTGATCCACGTCGGGCGCAACCTCGCCGTCGCGATGGAAGCGGTGCACGGCGCCGGCGTCGTGATCGGCGACGTGAACGACTCGAACGTGCTGGTCGGCGCCGACGCGGTCGTGCGGCTGATCGACGTCGACTCGTTCCAGGTGCGTGACGGCGGCCGCCTCTACACCTGCGACGTCGGGATGCCGATCTACCAGCCGCCGGAGCTGTACGGACGCGCGTTCGCGGGCCTCGAGCGCACGCCGAACCACGACCGGTTCGGGCTCGCGGTGCTGATCTTCCAGCTCGTCTTCATGGGCCGCCACCCGTGGGCCGGAATCTGGAAGAACGCCGACTTCGCGTTCGACACCGGCGAGGTGATCGCGAAGCTGCCGTTCGTGTTCGGCCGCGAAGCTGCGGCCGCCGGACACCGTCCGCCGGCGAACACCGTGCGGCTCGACTGGCTGCCGCCGCAGACCGCCGAATTGTTCGAGCGCGCGTTCGCGAAGAGCGGCAAGCCGCGGCCGTCGGGCGCGCAGTGGGCGACCGCGCTGGCCGCGTTCGAGAGCGAGCTGGTGACGTGCGGCGCCTCGGCGCTGCACCGCTTCCCGCGCTCGCGCGGCGCGTGCCCGTGGTGCGATCTCGAACGCTCCGGACTGTTCTTGTTCGTCGCCGGCGAGTCGGCGGTCGCGGGCGCGATCCTGCTCGACGTCGCGCTGATCCAGCGGCACATCGACGCGGTTCCGCCGCTGGTGAACGCGGCGCTTCCGGCCGAACCGGACGCCGTCGGCGCGAGCGGCGAACCGCTGCGGCCGCTGGTGCGCGTGCACCGGCGCGTCTGGCTCGGCGGACTCGCCGCCGCGCTCGTCACGATGATCGTGCTGACGGCGGACTTCGGCGCGAGCGCGGCGCCCGTCGACGTCGCGTGGATGGTCGTGGCCGCGCTGTTCGGCAACGGCCGCCCGCGGCTCGCCGCGATCAAGCGCGAGCGCCGCGCCGCGCTGCGCGCCGCCGAAGCCGCGTTCGCCGAGGCGGTCCAGCAGTGGCAGGCCGTCGCCGAGATGCGCGACCTGGAGGCCCGCAAGCACGAGCTGCAGCGAAAGCTCGAGTCGTATCGCGGCCTGCCCGCGAAGTTCACCGCCGAGCGCGCGCAGCTCGAGGCCCAGAAGCCCTGGCACCAGATGCGCGCGTACCTCGACCGGTTCCTGATCGCCGACGTGAAGCTCCCCGGAATCGGGAAGAAGCGGCGCGCGACGCTGCTCTCGTACGGGATCGAGACCGCGCTCGACGTGCGCGAGCGCCTGGCCGCGACGTACATCCCGAAGATGGGCGACACGTCGCGCGGCGTGCTGCTCGCCTGGGTGCGCTACCTCGAGCTGCGCTTCCGCTACGATCCCTCGCAGCCGCTCGACCCGCGGCTGGTGAACGATCTGCTGGCGCGCGAGAACCGCGAGCGGTCGGATCTCGAGCGCGACCTGCGCGGCGGCCCCCAAGCGCTCAAGAAGATCGCCGACGACCGCATCGCGCACCGCGAGGCGATCCGCCCGGTGCTGGTGCAGCGCGCCGCGGACCTGGCGCAAGCGCGCGCGGACCTGCGCGAGCTGCGCCGGCTCTAGCTCTTCGCGGTCACCCAGGCGCGCCTGAGCCGCGCCAGCGCAGCGAGCTCTTTGCCGATGCCGACGAAGCTCTGGTGGTTGAGCGGAAACTCGAGCATCACGTGCAGCACGCTGAGGAAGTACAGCGCGACGAAGCCCAGCTCGTAGCTGTAGGCGTAGATCGCCAGCGCGCTCACCCACAGCGCCAGGATCAGCGCGGTCCGCCGCTTCGGAACCTCGTGCCACTTGATGACCGACGTCTTCGAGAACCAGTTCAGGTAGTGATAGGTGTACGCGAACGCGATCAGCCGCATGACGACGAGGCCGGCGCTCGACTCGTAGACGTCCCGCAGCGACGACCCGGCGCCGAGGTGGAACAGCTTGATGAGCTCCGCGTTGAGCGCCGTGAACGAGCCGTAGCTGGCTCGCGTGAAGCTGCCCGCGGCCGGCCCGAACGTCTCCGGCACCACCGCGAAAAAGCTGACCGCGCACAGCGCGAGCACGACGAGCGACAGCAGCCCGGAGGCGCTCCTCGACTTGAGCGCGCCGAACAGCATGAACGCCGCGGTGAAGACGAAGACGTGCACGATCGTGACCAGGAACAGCGCGATCAGCCCGAACAGCGGCGTGGCGCTGAACAGCGTCAGCGCGACGACCGCGACGGCGACGAGCGATCCGGCGACGATGCGGCTGCGTACGAAGCCGAACAGCGACGCGCTGACGAACACGAGGTAGAACAGCCCGATCTCCCAGGTCGGCGCGACCTTCAGGTGCAGCACCTTCTCGGCGAGCAGCCCGAACAGCATCACCGCGAGCGTCACGCCGACCAGCGCCAGCCAGAACCATCGCCCTTCGATCCCGCGCTTCTCGCCGACCGCAGCCCGCTTTCGTGCGCGCCGCCCGGCACCCGCCGGCGTCGTCGCAGCCGGGGTCGCGGAGCGCACGAAGTAGTTGCGGTCGTGCAGCCAGGAGATCTCGGTCAGATAGTGCAGCGGGCCCAGCACCGCGTACGAGAACAAGAACAGCTCGAACGGGATCACGAACGCGACCAGGCAGGACGCCACCATCAAGCCGATGTTCACGTAGTTGATCCGGTCGGCGGCGCTCATGCGGTAGCGTGCGTTTCGGCGCGGGGATAGGGAGACCATCGTGCATGCGCTGGCCACGCCCGTCGTTCTCGCGATCTTCGTCGCCGCCGGGGCGCTCATCTGGTGGGCGGGCGGTATCCTGGCCTCCACGACCGACGCGATCGACGCGCACTTCGGCTGGGGCGAGGGCCTCGGCGGCGCGGTGTTCCTGGCGATCGCGACCAACCTCCCGGAGGTCGCGATCATCGCGGGCGGCGCGTACACCGGCAACCTGGGCGTCGCCGTGGGGAACATCCTGGGCGGGATCGCCATCCAGACCGTCGTCCTCGTGCTGCTCGACGGCCCGGGGCTGCGCTCCCGCGTCCCGCTCTCGTCGCTCGTCTCGTCGCTGACGATTGCGCTCGAAGGCCTCGTGCTGATCGCGATTCTGATGCTGTGCGTGATCGGCGCGCTGTCGCCGCCGAGCTTGATCTTCGCGCGCACGACGCCGGCCGAGCTCGCGATCCTGGCGGCCTGGATCGGCAGCCTGTTCCTGATCAGCCACAACGAGGAGAACCAGGGCTGGCGCAGCGCGCGCGAAGAGATCGCCGAAGCGTCGGCGCTGGTCGCGCCGCACCGGCGGCCGATCTCGCACGTCTTCGTGCTGTTCGGCGCCGGCGCGCTCGCGACGCTCGGCGCCGGTCTGGCACTGGCGCTGAGCAGTGAAGTGCTCGCGGCGCGCTGGCACGTGGAAGGCGTGATCTTCGGCGCCACGATCCTGGCCGCGGTCACCGCGCTGCCCGAAGTCACGACCGGCCTGTACGCGATCAAAGCCGGCCGCTACGAGCTCGCGATGAGCGACATCATCGGCGGCAACGCATTCCTCCCCGTCCTGTTCCTATTCGGCACGCTGCTCACGGGCCGGCCGCTCCTGCCCGACGCGCAAGGTCCCGACCTGTACCTCGCCGCGCTCGGCGCGCTGCTGACGGCCGTCTATTGCGTCGGCGTGATCCTCCGTTCGAAGCGGATGCTGCTCGGCGCGGGGCTGGACTCGCTGCTGGTGCTCGCGCTCTACCTGCTCGGTATCGCCGGGCTGTTCTTCGTGAAGTGACCGCGGCCCATTCGCTGCGCGCCGCGTCGGCGCGTCAGCGCGTCGCCGCTGGTGCGGGAGGCGCCGGCGGCGGCACACCGGGCGCGAGCTTGAAGATCGCGACCGTGTCGCCGTACGGGAACGTGAGCTGGAAGTTCCCGCCCGCCGCGACCGCGAGGTACTGCGCGCCGTTCACCTCGTAGGTGATCGGCGGCGCGTTGACCCCGGCGCCGAGGTTGAAGCGCCAGCGCGGCGCCCCGGTCTTCGCGTCGACCGCGTCGAACCAGCCGTTGCCCTCGCCGTAGAACGCGAGGTTTCCGGCCGTGACGAGCGCGCCGCCGACCAGGGGCTGCGGCGTCATCACGGTCCACGCGATCTTTCCGGTTTCGGTGTCGATCGCGACGAAGCGGCCGTCCTGGACCCCGTGCGGCTCGACGTTGCTGAACGCGCTGCCCAGACGAATGCGACCGCTCTGGTACGGGTCCTCATGCGTCGAGAAGCGCATGAGCTGGTCCATCCCGAGCACGTACGCGTAGTGCGTCTCGGGCGAGTACGCCGGGGGCGACCACTCGGCGCCGCCGTTCGCGCCGGGCAGCATCACGACGCCCTTCGCGGTCGGCTGGCTGAACATGTTCTTCGAGAACGCGACGTACGGGTCGGACTTGCGGATCAGCTTGCCGTTGCGCCGGTCGACGATGAAGAACCAGCCGACCTTGCCCGCCTCGCCGGCGGCCGGAATCGTCTGACCGTTCTGGTGCACGTCGAAGAGCACGACGTTGCTCACCGCGTCGTAGTCCCACACGTCGTGCTTGATCTCTTGATAGCCCCACTTGAACTTCCCGGTGCGCACGTCGAGCGCGACGATCGAGTCGCTCCAGCGGTTGTCGCCCTTGCGCGGCGCACCGTTCAAGTCGGGGTTCGGGTTTCCGGTGCAGAAGATCACCAGCCCGAGCTTCGGGTCGACGGCCGGCGTCGTCCAGACCATCCCGCCGCCGCGCTTCCACGAGTCGCCCGCGTACGTGCTCGGATCGGTCGAGTCCCAGCGCCAGCGCTGCTTCCCGGAGCGCGCGTCGTAGCCGGCGACGAAACCGCGGATCGGCCACTCGCCGCCCGCGCTGCCGACGATCACGATGCCGTCATACACCTGCGGCTGCATCGTCTCGGAGTATCCGACCGACGGATCGGCGACGGTGCTCTGCCAGCGCAGCTTGCCGGTGGTCGCGTCGAGCGCGAGCAGCTTGTCGTCGAGCGTGAGCACGTACACCATCCCGTACGCCACCGCCGCGCCGCGGTTGACCGGGCCGCAGCAGATCTGGAACGCGCCCAGGCTGTAGACCGTCTCCCAGATCGGGCGCCCGTTGGTCGCGTCGAGCGCCACGACTTTCATCTTGTTCGAGACGGTCGGCGTCGTGATGTACATGACGCCGTTCACGACGATCGGCGTCGTCTCGAAGCTGGCCGTCATCCCGGTCTGCGCGAGGCCGGAGATCACGAGCTGGTTCACGTTGCCTTCGTTGATCTGGTTCAGCGGCGAGAAGCGCTGGTTGTCCCAGGTGCGCCCGGGCAGCAGCCAGTTCGCGCGGTCGTTCTCCGCGCCGGCGAGCATCGCGTCGGTGACGTTGACGTCGGCGCCGCGCGGCAGCTTCGCGAAGACGGTGTTCTGCGGCGCGGCCGCGCGCACGATCTCGTTGCTCGGCGCCGGGCCGGTCTTCGGATTGTTGCGCGGGCCCTTCGGCGCCGCCGCGACGTTACCGCCGCCCAGCGGGACGTTCGCCAGCGTCGCCTTCGTCAGCGGCACGTCACCGGCCGGGTAGCCGTTGCGGCTCAAGATGAACGCGGTGACGTCGAGATACTGCTGTTGCGTGAGCGAACCCGGACGGTCGGCCGGCATCTGGCGGCTGATGAAGTCGAACAGCGACGCCGCAGTCCCCGACTTCCCGACGTACGCCTGAAACGCGCGGCCGGTCAGCCCGGGCGCCGATTGGCCCTGGAGGTTGACGCCGTGGCATTGCTGGCAGGTCGCGCTGTAGACCGTCGCGCCGCTGGCCGCCTGCGCGCGGGTGTAGTGGCCCGCCTTCTGCTGCGCGCGAAGCCCGCCCGCGAGCAGCAGCGTCAGCAGCAGCGTGACCGCGCCCGCGAGCGCGATGCGATTCGTACGAAGTCCGGCGAAGTGCATGCCGTGGTCCCTCCGGAGCCGCGGGCTTCGCGCGCCCGAGGCAGTCGGAACGTTTTGAAGGCTGCGCTTCCCCGTCCCTCTTGGCGAGTGAGAGCACGGACGACTCGCCCGGCCGCTCGGGGAGAGACTTCCGCGCCCCGGGCGAATCATCGCAGCGACGCGCACCGTCCCGAGGTACTCCATGAGCTCCGTCGCCCAACGCCCCGTCCCACCATCCCCCGCCACGGCGTTCTCGCCGGAAGATCCGGTCGAGCACTACTTCGAGCAGGCCTGGAGCGACGGGCTGCCCGTCGTGCCGCCGACGCAGGCGAAGATCGACGCGGTGGTCGACGCGCTCGGCGGCGACCCGGACTATCCGGAGGCGGTGATCCCGCCGCGGCGCGGGACGCTCACCCGCGAGGTCCTCGCGATCAACATGGTGATGGCGGGCTGCAAGCCGGAGTACGCGCCGGTCGTGCGCGCGGCGATGCTCGCGCTGTGCACGAAGCAGTGGAACCTCAACGGCGTGCAGGCGACGACGCACATGGCCGCGCCGCTGCTCGTCGTGAACGGGCCGATCCGCAACGCGATCGGGATGAACGCCGGGCACAACTGCTTCGGCTCGGGCAACCGCGCGAACGCGACGATCGGGCGCGCGATCCGCTTGATCCTGCTCACCGTCGGCGGCGGAACGCCGGGCGATCTCGACAAGAGCACGCTGGGACATCCCGGCAAGTACACGTACTGCATCGCCGAGAACGAAGAGCTCAGCCCCTGGGCGCCGTATCACGTCGAGCACGGCATGGCGCCGGACGACAGCTCGGTGTTCGTCATCGCGGCCGAGCCGCCGCACAGCGTCGTGAACCACGTCGCGAACGACGCCCGCGGCATCCTGGACAGCATCGTCTCCGCGATGAGCACCTACGCGCACAACAACGCGGTCGCCGGCGGCTCGTGCGCCGTCGTGATCTGCCCGGAGCACGCGGCGACGATCGCGGCGTCCGGCTTCAGCCGGCTCGACGTCCGCAGCTATCTCTGGATGAACGCGGGCAACACCTGGGGCGAGATCAGTTTCGACGACCGCTACGCGAACGGGGGCAAAGTCTACAACAAGGCGCTGCCCAAGTGGTACACGCGCGAGAAGGACGCGCGCATCCCGGTCGTCGAGCGCCCGGACGACATCCATCTCTTCGTCGCCGGCGGCGCGGCGGGCCGGTTCTCGGCGTTCATCCCCGGCTGGGGCCGGATGACGAGCCCCGTGCTGCGCAAGATCGACGGCACCGAGCCCGCGATCGGCGCCGTCTGCGTCGACGGAACGTGCGCGCTCTGAAACGTTCGCCGGGCTCACCCGTAGCTGAGCCATGAGCTGGCTCGACGCCCTGAAGCGCCTCGGCTGGATGGTGCTCGGCGTCATCGTGTTCGTCGTGGTCGTCAGCGTCGTGCAACTGCCGATGCGGATGCTGCACGCGCCGTTCGCGCTCGGCGGCATCGTCGTCGTCGCGGTGTCGCTCGCGGTCTACGCGGCGTGGGTGCGCTACGTCGAGCGGCGCGAGCCGAGCGAGATCGCGCGCGCGGCGATCCTTCCGGAGGGCGTGGGCGGGCTGCTGCTGGGCGTCGTGCTGTTCTCGATCGTGATCGGAATCCTCGCGCTGTTCGGCGCGTTCACGATCACCGGCTACGGAGCGTGGACCGCTCCCGCGATGGGCTTGCTGGTCGCGATCGTCACCGCGGTCGGCGAGGAGATCGTGTTCCGCGGCTGGCTGTTCCGCACCGTGCGCGACATCGGCGGGACGTGGATCGGCGTCGCCGTCTCGGCGATCGTGTTTGGGCTGCTGCACGCGTTCAATCCCGGCGCATCGCCGATGAGCACGATCGCGATCGCGCTCGAAGCCGGCGTGCTGCTCGCGCTTGCGTACGCCGCGACCGACCGGCTGTGGCTGCCGATCGGCATCCACGCCGGCTGGAACTTCGCCGAAGGCTCGATCTTCGGCTCGTCGGTCTCCGGCCACGCGCCGGCGCCGTCACTGCTGCACGGGATCTTGCACGGTCCGGTCACGCTGACCGGCGGTGTGTTCGGTCCGGAAGCGTCGGTCGTCGCGGTGATCGTGTGCTTGCTCGCGGCAGCGGCGTTCGCGGTGACGGCGATGAGACGTGACGCGCGCACCGGCAGGTCATTACGGGTGCGAACCGGGAGATAATCCGTGGTGCATTCGTCCGCCTCGATCCGTCTCGTCATTCTTGGAGGCGAGGGAAGCGGAGTGATCGTGGCCGAGAGCGTTGCGGCGCTGCGCGCGGCGGGAAACGACGTCGCGCTGCTCGGCTTTCTCAACGATGCCGTCGCGGCGGGCGCGGCGATCGGCGGCGTCCCCGTGCTCGGACGGTTCGACGAATGGTCGCGTGTTCCGCGCGACGCGCAGTTCCTGGCAGCCTTCCCGAGCGCCAGACAAGCGCAGGCCCGGCACGAACGGCTGCGCGCGCTCGGCATCCCGCCGGAACGCTGGGGCCGCGTCGTCGATCCGCGCGCTCGCGTCGCGGCGACGTCGCGGATCGGGCGGGGCAGCTTCGTCGCACCGTACGCCGTCGTCGAACCGGGCGCGGAGATCGCGGCGTACAGTATCGTCCGCGGCGGCGCATACGTCAGCCACGACGTGCGGCTCGGCGAGTTCGGCTTCGTCGGCCCGAACGCAACGCTGCTCGGGCGCTCGCGGTTCGGGACGGGCGTGCACATCGGCGCGAACAGCGTCTGCCGGGACGGTGTGACGGTTGGCGACTATGCCTTGATCGGCATCGGCTCCGTGGTCGTGCGTGACGTCGCTCCGTACACGGTCGTCGCCGGCAACCCGGCGCGCTTGCTCGAGCACCACGTCGCGCGGTGAGCGCGGTCTCGGCGTTCGTCCCGGTTTTCGAGGCGGCGGACCGGCTTCCGCGGTTGCTGACGGCACTGCGCGAGCTGTGTGACGAAGTCGTCGTCATCGTGGACGAGCGGTCGAACGACGGTAGCGACGCCGTTGCGCGCGAGCTTGCCGACGATGTGTTCCGCTTCGAGCACGACCCGGACTTCAACAACATCTTCGAGCAGATGATGGCGCGGTGCCGCGGCGAGTGGGTCCTGCGCTTCGACGACGACGAGACGCCGTCGCCGAACTGGACCCGTGAGCGCGTCCGAAACCTGGCGACCGCGCCGGGCCTCACGCACTATCATTTTCCGAGGCGCTGGATCGTGCCGCCCGGGGATCGCTATTGCTGCGAGCCGCCGCACTGGCCGAACTGGGCGGCTCGCATGATGCGGCGCCGCCGCGACCGCATCGTGCGGCCGCGCGGTGTGGTTCATCCGCGGCTGTCGATCGAAGGCATGGGCCGCTACATCCCGGACCTGTACATCGACCACTGGAACCTCGTCGTGTACGACCGTTCGGAACGCGAGCGGAAAGTCGCCGAGTACGAGCGCGCCGCGCCCGGTGCCGGATTGCCGCAATGGTATCTGTACGAGGACTACGAGTATCAGACGGAGCCGCTGCGCGAACCGCGCCCGATGCGCGGTCCGGCGGGTGAGCTCGGTTCTCGGTCGCCGTACTGCGTCGACGTGCGGGTGCTCGACATCCCGAGCCGGATCGTCGGCGGAAGAACCTACACTGCGGATATCGAGATCGTGAACCGCAGCACGCGCGTGATCCGCGCCGTGCCTCCGGACTGGGTTTCACAGCCGAATCGCTTCGCGTCGCACTGGACGTCGTACGACGGTACCGAACGCTGGTTCGAGTCGGAGCGCACGCCGGTCTTCACGCCGATCCCCGCGGGTGCGAGCGAACGCGCGCTGATCCGTATCGACGCGCCGCGCCGGCCGGGGCAATACTGGCTCCAAGGCGATATCGTCGAAGAGTTCGTCGGCTGGTATTCGACCGCGCCCGGTGCGGGATACCACGAGCCGCTGCTCGTGGACGTCGTCGCCGGACGCGCGTGAAGGACCGCGGCGCTGAAGGCCGCGTCCCGACCGGAGCGAAGGGACGCGCGTGAGCAACCGTATCTACGATCCGCGCGGCCTCGTGCACGCCGAGCACCGCGAGCTCGCGCCGCGCGTCGCGTCGCCGGCGGGGCTGCGTCTCGGCATCCTCGACAACACCAAGTGGAACGGCCGCCGCGTGCTCGAGCGCACCGCGCAGATCCTCGGCGAGCAGACGCCGTTCGCGTCGGTGACGCGCTACACCAAAGAAAGCTTTTCGGTCAACGCGGAGGACGAGCTGATCGCGCGCATCGCGGCCGAGAACGACGTCGCGCTGATCGGCATCGGTGATTGAGGGAGCTGCACGTCGTGCTGTACGTACGACGCCGTCCGCCTGGAAGAGTCCGGCGTTCCCTCCGCGGTCATCGTCACCACCGTCTTCGAGCATGAGTCCGGCGTCCAGCGCACCGCGCTCGGCATGGACGCGCTGCGCCCGGTCGTCGTGACGCACCCGCTCAGCACGCTGACCGCCGAGCAGCTCGACGCCCGCGCCCGCGAAGCCGCCCCGCAAGCGCTCGCGATCTGGCGCGGGGCGGAGGCGGCGCCGGGCTAGGGCCGGCACCTCGCGGCGGGCCTCCTGGGGTGGGCGACGAAGCGTACGCTCAGGAGGGTCCGTTCCATGCGTGTCCCGTCCATCGCCGTATCGGCGTCCGTGCTCGCGATCGTGCTTCTGGCGGCCGCGCCGCCGAGCGCTCGGGCCCCGCACGAGGCCGTCGTGTACCTCACCCCGGGCGGTTTTTCGCCCGGCACGATCAGCGTCGCCATGGGCGACCGCGTGCGCTTCACCGTGCGCGACCACAAGGCGCACCAGCTCGCCAAGACCAGCGGCCCGAACTCGGGCGACGTCGCCCCCAACGTTCTGGAGGGTCAAGGGCACAGCGTCACGCTCGCGCCGGGGGAGCCGGGCACCTACACTTACGTGGACCGGCTGAACCCGCGCAAGCCGGAGTTCCGGCTGACGCTACGGCGCTGAGCCGCCGTCCTCGGCGCCGGTGATCGTGTAGAGCCACCAGCGCGGCCGGTCGCGCTTCGACTTGCGGTCGAAGTACAGCACCGCCGTCCGGCCGTCGTCCAGCGTGACCTCGAACCAGTGCCGCGCGAGGTACGTGTCGCCGCGGTCGGTCGTCGTCGAGCGCCAGGTTCGGACCACGCCGCGCACCACGAGCCGCTCCTCGCGCCAGCCGAACTCCTTCGGCAGCGGCGGCTCGCCGCGGCTGAGCCCGCCCGTGTCGACGCACGCGGCCGACGGCTTCAGCGCCTCGCTGACGAAGCGCGGCGCGACCGGCACGTCAGACCTCGGCGGCCGCCGCCTCGAGATCGAGCCCGGCTTGCGCGCGAAAGCGCGTGAGCCGCTCGCCCGTCTCCTCGACAACTCCCATCGGCGCACCGTTCGGCGCGCGGACGACGCGGCCCCGGCGCCGCGCGGCGCTCAGCGCAGGCCGAACAGGCGCAGGAAGCTCGACGCGCCGAGGTCGCTGAAGAGCCGATACGCCAGCCCGATCGCCGTCTTCGGCACGTCGACCGGCGCGGCGATGCGTTTGAGCTTCCAGCCCGAGCCGTCGTTCGTCTCGAGGAACGAGATCTGCTTGAAATAGAGCGCCAGCGAGTTGACGCCGGCCGATCCTTCGGATGAGACGCTGACGCCGCCGGCCTCGAAGCGCCGCTTCGTGCTGTCGAGCTCCATCTGAAACGATTGCAGGCCGAGGCTCGCAACGCCGGCGCGCACCGTCACCGGTTTGGAGAACTCGCCCAGCAGCAGCATGTGCGAATGATCGAAATCAGCCGACAGGCGCCCGGTCGGGCCATCGCTGCTGATGTACTTCGCGAACGTCACTTCCGAGGTGAAATGGAACTGCGGCGCGTTCGCGTCGACCGGAACCAGCTTCCCCTCTTTGCCGCGGGCTTGCGCGACCAGGTTCAGCCGCAGGTTCGACAGCGAAAGCGGGCCGAGCGTGAGCGACGGCGCCGGTGCGTTCTCGTCGGTGGTCGCGTAGTTGGCCCAGGCGCGGCAGTCGTAGAACATGTCGTGCGCGTCGTCGAGCCCGGTCTTCGGCTTGTTACAGTCGGGGTCCGCGGTCAAGAGCTTTACGTCGGGCGGGTCGATCCCCGCCGGCCCGAACGTCAGACCGTCGAAGTGCAAGAACTTTCGCGCGGTCTGCGGCTGAATCACGCCGTCCTTCAGCAAACCGACGCGCGCCTTCGTCTCGAAGGACAAGTAGTCGGGCAGCCAGAGCTCGGCGCACAGCGTGAGCTTGAGCGGCTGATCGAATGCGTCGTCCGACTCCGTTCGCGCCCGGATCGCGAAGGACGTGTTGAAGCACGGGCCCTGCGAGTCCGCCGTGTTTCTGAATGCGCCGACTTGCATTCCGAACATCGTGAGGGGTCTGTCCGCGGGCGGCGTGAGGTTCGCATCGAGACCGGTCACGCCGTACGCGCGCGCCTTCGGTCTGTACGCGACGACCGCGTTGCTGACGTTCAGCGTGCTGCCCTTCGCGATGAGGTATTCCGGCAGTTGAAGGCTTCCGCCGAGCGTGACCTTCAGCCCGTTGGTGCCGTCATAGGCCAGCGAACACGTGGCGATCGTCATCGAGCCGAATTGCATGAACGCTTTCGGCGTCGTCGCTTTGGCAGGCGCGCACGCCGCCTCACCGTCCAGCTTGAGTCCCTCGCGCGTCACGGCGAAGCTCGGGATGGAGATCGAGCCGCTTCCGGCGGAGAGCGGAAGCTCCCACGAGCCGCCGTTCGATCTCACGCCGACGACCGTCGTTCCGTCGCACACCGTCCCGAGCGTGATGCCCTTCCCGGCGCCCGGCGGCGTGGAGGCGGTGCACAGAATTGCGAGCGTCGGCTGCTCCCCGGCGGCGCGGACCGCGACGGTGAGCGCGGTCTTCGCCGTCACGATGGGAAGCGCGCGCAGGCCGAGCGTCACGTTCCCGCTCAAGCGCAGCTCCGACCCGCCGGCGCCGAGCGTCGCGTCCTCGAGGCTCGCGTCGACACCGAAGACGTCGAACCGTATCGGACGCAGTGAACCGTCGACCGGCGTGAACGCCGTCTGCCCCGGCTCGGTCGTGAAGCGGAACGACGTTGAGACCGCTTCGGCGTCGGCGGCGTGCGGCCAGGTCAATGCCAGGATGCCGCGCACGGCCGAATAGCGCCCCGTGCCGTCGCACACGACGACCACCGAATCGTCGGTCGCCGTTCCGAGCCGGACCGTCAGGTTCGGCGCCGCGCCGAGCAGCGGCTTGGTGACGTGCGCGGGCGCGTTCGCCGTGCAGCGAACGGCCAGCGTTCCGTCGCCTGCGCGGAGCAGCTCGCCTTGGGCGCCGTCGAACGTGAACGGAAGCGCGGCCGGCAGCGGCGGCGTGACCGACGCGGCGATGCGAGACCCGGATGCCGCGAGATGCATGTTCACGCCGGCGATGAGCAGCGTCCCCGCGGGGGTCGGCACGCGAACGGCGTCGCCGCCGCCTCCGGCCGCATCGAGTCCGTTCGCCGTGAAGGACGCCGTACCGAGCGGTGATGTGCTCCCGCCGACGCGACCGCTAACCCGCAGCGTGCCGCTGAGATCCGCGGCGTTCAGCGTTCCGTCGAGCGCGACGATGTCGCCGTCGGTCGCTGAAACCGCGATCGAGCCGAGGTTCTGCGGATCGAACCGGAAGCGCGCCGTGCCCAGGCCGTTCGGCAGCTTGACCGCGATCGTGTCCTTCCCGTCGGCACTCTCGACGCATCCGGCGATGCCGCGCAGATTGATCGCCACGACCGGACGCGTCCCTGACGGCGACGTCACGTTGAGAAAGCGGAACGCGCGCGCCGGGTCGGCGAGCGTCCAGACGACCTGCGTGTCGCCGTTCGGCAGCCGGGTGGCGACCGCACGATCGCCGGCCAGGGCGATCGGTGTACCGGAGCCGGCCAGCCGCAGTGTGATCGACGGGCTCGCGCCCGTATGCGAGACGATGAACGTGCCGGCGGAGAGCGCGGTCCCGCCGGCGCTCGCGTCGAGCGCCCCGGGGATCACCGGGCACGGCGCCCCGGAACCGTCGCTCTGCGCGCCCGCGAAGCGCGGTGCGGCGAGCAGGAACGCGACGGTCGCGAGGGTCGCAAAGAGGTACCGAAGCATGCAGGTGAACCCCGGGTGGAAGAGGTCTTCCGAGCTTAGCTTACATCGCATAATGGATCAAGCGATCAGCGGCCGTGCCGCGTCTCTGTTAAAGAATTAATTGACAGCCGGACGGGGCGGTGCTATGGTGCTATTAATTCTTTAACGGAGGCGGCATGGCACGTCGTGGATCACCGGTTCTCACGGACGCGGAGCTTCGGCTCATGGAAGTGCTCTGGCGCAAGCCGGGCGCGACGGTGAACGACGTCATGGAAGGCGCGGGCGCGCCGCCGCTCTCGTACAGCACCGTGCTGACGACGCTGCGCATCCTGGAGCGCAAAGGCTACATCGCGCACGAGGAAGTGAACCGTGCGTACGTCTACCGGCCGCTGGTCGCGCGCGACGATGCGGCGAGCAAAGACGTCGGCCACGTGCTGCAGCGGTTCTTCTCCGGCAAGCCGGTCGATCTGGCGATGCGGCTGGTCGAACGCGACCGCCCGTCGCGCGACGAGCTGCAGCGCTTGCGCCAACTGATCGACCGCTACGAGGAGGACGCGCGATGAACGACGCGATTCTGCACGCGCTCGCGCCGTACCGCGGCCTCGCGCTCGGGCTCGTCTTCTATCTGATCTCGTCGCTGGTGATGGGCGCCGTGCTGGCCGGCATCGCCGCGCTGGTCGTCCGCTTCTGGCGGCCGCTCGACGCGGCGGCGCGCTACGCGGTGTGGTACGTCACGCTGATCGCGGTCGTGCTCGGACCGCTCGCGGCGCTCGGCATCGCGAGCTACGCGCAGCAGGGACCGCACACGGTGCGCTTCGCGACGCATGCCGGCGACGCGCGCGCGGTCCATAGCGCCTCCGCGCCGGTCGTGGTGCGGTTGCCGCGCCCGACGCTCGCCGTCGCGCCGCTCGTGGCGTATGCGGTGGCCGGTGCGTGGCTGCTGATCGTGCTCGCCGGGAGCGCGCGGTTCATCGCCGGCGCGCTGGTGCTGGCGCGGCTGAAGCGCGACGCGCTGCCGCTGGCGCCCGACCGCCGCGCCGCGCTGCCGCTGTGGCGCGCGCATGCCGGCGCCGAGCACGCGCGCCGCGCGCGGCTGTGCGTCTCCGACCGCGTCGAGGTTCCGGCCGCCGTCGGCTTGTTCGACGGGATGGTGGTGCTGCCGCAGCACGTCCTCGACGAGTTCGAGCCGAGCGACGTCGACCGCTTCGTGCTGCACGAGCTCGCGCACCTCGAGCGCCGCGACGACTGGACCGCGGTCGTGCAGCGCCTCGTTCAGCTCGTGCTGTTCTTCAACCCCGCGGTGCACGCGATCGCGCGCCGGCTCGATCTCGAGCGCGAGATCGCGTGCGACGACCGCGTCGTCGCGGCGACGTCCGACGTGCGCTCGTACGCCGTCGGCCTGACCCGGATGGCCGAGTCGACGGCGTGGCCGCACCGCGGCATCGCCGCGCCCGCGATCTTCGTCACGCGGCGCCAGCTCTCGCTGCGCGTCGAGCAGCTCCTGCGCGGACCGCGCGGCGGCGTGCGCCATACCGCCGTCGTTCCGGCGCTGATCGCGCTGGTCGCATCGCTCGGCGTCGTCGCGGTCGCCGCGCCGCTCACGCCCAGCGTCGGCCTCAGCGCCGCCGCTTCGGCGGCCGACGACACCTCGCGCGTCGTCGAAGCGCGCCTGATGCTGGTCGACAAGAACGGCAAACCGGTGTTCCAAAAAGGCGACCAGCAGCTTCCGCTGCACGGACCCGCGCCCGGCGTCATCGTCGTGCGCAGCGAGTACAAGACGATCTCCGCGTACGAGAAGGCGCACGGCCCGATCGACGCCGCGCACATCCACGCGCTCCTGAAGAAGCTCGAACAAGACCCGCGCACCAAAGCCTCCGACCGCCGCGTGATCGAGACGATCACGCACACCACGCAACAGCCCTAGAGGTTTCCATGCCGACTGCGATCCCACCGCCCGCCGGGCGGTCTGTTCAACGCGTCCCTCGGGCGCTCGCCGCGATGCTCGCGCTCGTCCTCGCGCTGCTCTGCACCGCGCCGCCGGCACGCGCCGCGGGCGACGCCAGCGACGTCGTCGTGGACGTGGTCGACGCGGCGAGCGGCGCTCCGGTAGCGCTGGCGCGCGTGCTGCTGCAAGGCGAGATCGGTCTGATCGGCTACACCGACGCGGAGGGGCACGCGACGTTCGAGTCGGTCGCGACCGGCTCGTACCGCGCGATGGTGGTGAAGCGCGGCTTCGTCGTCGCGCGCTCGGCGCTCTTCGACGTCGCCCGGAACCGGACGTCGAGCGTGCGCGTGCGCATGCAGAAGAACGGAACGCTCAAGCAGATCGGCGGCGTGACGGTGACGAGCTCGCCGGCGCGCGCGTCGCGCGAGCTGGGCCAGGACGACGCGCTGCGCTTCCTCGACGGCTCGCTGCGCGACGCGCTCGGCGACCTGCCCGGCGTCACGTCCAGCGGGGACGGGCTGCAGATCGACGGCAACGATCCCTCGCAGACGGGCACGACGGTCGACGGCGTCTCGATCCCCGGCGCGGGCGGCTCGCTCACCGCGCGCGGCGTGAACGCGGACCTCTTCGGCGGCGCGAGCGTCACCTCGGGCGCGTCGCACGGCGCGCTGGGCGGCGAGGTCGCGTTCCGCACGCTGCAGCCGACGCGCTTCCCGCAGCAGCAGATGACGCTGCAGTACGGCAGCGACAACTCGTCCTCGGCGCTGTTCGCCGCGCGCGGCTCGGTGAAGAACCTCGGCTACGTCTACCAGCACGCCTCGCGCGGCCGCACCAGCCCGTTCACCGGACTCGACTTCACCGACCAGACCGGGCTCTCGTACCGCCACGACGGCGAACGTCTGCTTTCGGGCGATCTGGTCAAGCTGCGCTGGGCGCCGTCGGTCGCGCAGACGCTGACGGTGACGGCCAGCGCGTCGAGCGCGGAGAACAACCTGGCCTGCGCGCAGCGGACCGCGCTGTTTCCCTGCGGCTACGGTCCCGGCGCGGCGGAGCGCGTGCGCGGGGGCTTGCTGACGCTCTCGGAGACGGCGACGATCGGCGGCACGACGCTGTTCCTGGGCGCGTTCGCGAACGGCTCGCGCGACACGGTCGACGAGCGCAACCGCATGCTGGCCGGCGTCCCGGCGCCGCAGAGCAGCGCGTTCCTCGCCAACGCGCGCGGCTTCAACGCGAACCTGCAGTTCCCGACCGGAACGCGGCACGATCTCTCGCTGGCCGCGCAGAGCTTCGGGATGACGTTCCACGCGACGACGACCACGTCGCTCGGCACGTTTCCGCTGACGCAGCAGACGACGTACCACGCCGCCTCGCTCATCGACCGCTACCGTCCCAATCAGCGGCTGACGTTCACGGGGCGCGCCGGCGTGAACGGCGGCAACGGAACGAACGGGTTCGCGAGCGGACTCGACGTGCGCTGGCAGCCGAGCCGCAGCGTCGCGTACGGCGCGGGCGTGTCGCTCGGCGACGCGGGCGGCGGGATCGCGATCTCCGGCACCGCCTTTCCGGATCCGCGCACGCTCGCGTTCGACTGCGCGAACGGCGTCGCGTACGGCAACGTCCCGTCGGTGAACGCGGAACGGCAGCGCTCCTCCGCGCTGCGCGCATCGGTGGAGAAGTCGACGCAGCACGCGCGCGTCGCGCTGACCGGCTGGACCGCGCGGCTCACCGGCGCTCCGGTGCTCAGCGCGCTCGACGCAGCCGCGCTCGGCGTCCCGCCCGGCTACGCCGCCGCCGCAGCCGCGTTCGCGGCGTCGCCGTACGTGTGCGGCTCGCCCGCGCTGCCGTCGCTGGCGTTCACGTCGTTCCAGCCGGCGAACCAGCTCAGCCGCGGCGTGACGCTCGCCGGAACGCTCGAAATGGGCAAGGCGCTGTTCGCCGGGTTCGCCACGGTGCAGTCGCGCTTCGTCACCGACGCGACGCCCGCGACGGCGGCGCTGAGCCCGGTCGGCACGCAGGTGCCCGGCACGCCGCTGCATCGCGCGGGGCTCGTCGGCACCGTGAAGCTCGGCAAATCGGTCGACGCGCTCGCGAACGTGAGCTACACCGGCGCGAACAACCCGAACCGCTTGCCCGCGTACACGCTGCTCAACGCGGGCTTCGCCGCGCCGCTGCGCGAGGGCTCGATCGCGCTGGTCGCGACGAATCTCGGCAACGCGCATCCCGGCCCGTTCGTTTCCGCCGCCGAGCTGCTCGCGCTGCCGCGCGCCGGCGCGGCGCCGCTCGCGCTCGCCGCGACGCCGCTCGGGCCGCGCGCCGTCTCGCTGACGTACACCGTGCGCGCCGGGCGGCTCGGCAGCGCGGGTACCGGCGCCGCGGCCGCGGAGCCGAACGCGGACGGCGACCCGGGCGATCCGCACGGCGGCGTCGAGCTGCGCATCCGCGCGCGTGCGCTGCGCGAAGGACCGCATGCCGACGCGCTGCAGATCGATCCCGACAACGACGCGTGCACGCCCGCCGCGGCGAAGATCGCGCAGCCCGTGATGGACGCGATGGCGCGCATCGCGGCCGCCGCCGAGCGCGCGAAGACGGGCGCACGCTATCCGGCGACGATCCCGGGCGGCAGCGTGACGGTGCAAGGCATCGCGCTCGCGTACACGCCGTACGACGACGGCGCGCGCTTCGTCGTGAGCGCCAAGGCGCCCGACATGCGCGCCGGCGCGGCGTTCATGAACTGCGCACGGCTCTCGGCGGTGCAGGAGGGCGACCGTGACAAGTTCCACATCTACCTGCCCGCCGATCAGGGCCGTGACTTCTTCATCGGCTACTCGCCGGCGTACGGCATCTACTTCGCACCGCCGGCCGGTGGGCCGCGCGGCGGCGGCGTCGTGGTGCGCGCCGGGATCGATCCCGAGCCCGCCGCGCCGCCGGCCGACCCGTTCGCGCTGCGCGCTTCACCGGCGTGCCCGGCCGGATCGAAGCCGGTCGCGGTCGCGCTCGTCGAAGCGGTCCGCGCGGCGCGTGACGCGCAGCGGCGCGGCGTCGCGGTCGCGCCGGTCGAGCTGGCCGAGATCGTCGCGCGGGGGCCCGCCGCGACCGGCTGGCTCGAGATCAAGCCGGCCGATCAGGGCGCGTTCGGCGCGGTCCTGCAGTGCCTGCACGTCGCGGGCATCCAGCCGGACCACCTGAAGGCGGCCGGGATCGGCGACGCGCGGCGCGGCAGCGCGCTCGGGTTCAGCGACCGCTTCGGGTTCTACGTGGTCGCGCGGCCGGAGGACGCGGCAGGCGGCGGCGGGATGCCGCTGCCCGGACATCCCTAGGGCGAACGGTCAGCGGGCCGTGCCGCGCGCTTCCAGCGCCAGCACGGCCCGTTCCCATTCCGCCAGCGCCGCTTCGGCGTCGGCGCGGTTGGCGTCGAGCGCGTGCTGCAGCGCGACGACGCGCTGCGGATCGTCGTACAGATCGGGCGCGGCGAACTCGAGCTCGAGATCGCGGCGGCGCTGGTCGAGTTGCGCGACGCGCTGCTCGGCGCCGGTGACCGCGCGGCGCATGCGGTACAGCTCCTGCTTCGCATCGTGCGCGGCGCGCTTGTCGTTGGGCGGTTGCGCCGCCGCGGTGCGCTGCGACGACGCACGCTGGGGAGTCGCGCGCGGTGACGCGAGGTTCGGGGCTGGTGCCGGAGCGGTGCGCTCGTGCTCGCCGCGTTCGTACGCTTCGTAGTCGACGTCGAGCACGCGCGCGGTGCCGTCGCGAATCTCGACCACGCGCTCGCCGAGCCGTTTGAGCAGATAGCGGTCGTGCGAGACGACGAACAGCGCGCCGTCGTACTCGGCGAGCACGTCTTCGAGCGCCTCGCGGCTGGCGATGTCGAGATCGTTGGTCGGCTCGTCCAGGAAGAGGCAGTCCGCGCGCTGCGCCATCAGGCGCGCCAGCATGATGCGCCGCCGCTCGCCGCCGGAGAACTCCTCGACGCGCTTGTCGCCGGAGTCGCCGCCGAGGTTGAGCCGGCCCAGCAGGCCGCGCGCGGTCTGATCGTCGACGCCCATCCGCATCACCGCGTCGGCCGCCGTCGCGCCGGCCGGCAGATCGTCGACCGAGCTCTGCGAGTAGCTCGCGGTGCGCAGGCCGATGCCGTAGCGGACGCCGCCGCGGTCGGGGCTCAGCTCGCCGCTGACGATGCGCAGAAACGTCGTCTTCCCCGCGCCGTTCGGGCCGACGATCGCGACGCGCTGGCCCCGCGTGAACGTCGCGGTGACGTTCGAGAACAGGGTGCGGTCGTAGGCTTTCGCGATGCCGGTGATCTCGACCGCCGGTCCGCCGGTCGCGCGGCGCGCCGCCTTGAGCGCGACGGCGATCTTGCGCCGCTCGGCGCGCGGCGCGTCGACGGCGTCGAGTCGCGCGAACGCTTTCTCACGGCTCCACACCGCGCTGTAGTTGTGCGACCCGTGCGTGCGCAGCTCGTCGATCACCGCGCGCTGGCGCTTGCGCTCGCCGAGCGCCGCTTCGTAGTCGCGGCGCTGCTGCTCGCGCCGCGCGTCGCGCTGCTCGGCGTACATGCTGTACGCGCGGCCCGGCTTCACGTCGTACACCGCGAGCTCGCCGCGGTCCAGCTCCCACACCTCGGTCGCGACCGTCTCGAGAAAGTAGCGGTCGTGCGAGACGATCACGAACGCGCGCGGGTCGCGCGCGACGAACGTCTCGAGCCAGCGCACGGTGTCGAGATCGAGATGGTTGGTCGGCTCGTCGAGGATCAGCCAGTCGGGCTGCTCGAGCAGCGTGCGGGCGAGCAGCGCGCGCGTGCGCTGGCCGCCCGAGAACTCGCGCAGCGGCCGGTCGAGGTCGCTCTCCGCGAAGTCGAAGCGGTTGAGCGTCGCGCGCATCTCCCACTCCTGCGCGTCGCCGCGCGCCATCGCCTCGTCGAACGCCGCGCGCAGCGTCTGCGGTCCGCTCTCCGCCGCTTCTTGGGCGAGATATCCGAGCCGGCGCCCCCGCGCGCGCACGATGGTCCCGCGGTCCGGCTCGTCGAGCCCGGCGAGCAGCCGCACGAGCGACGACTTGCCGGCACCGTTCGGCCCGACCAAACCGATCTTGTCCCCGTCGCGCACCACGCCCGAGAGATCGTCGAAGACATCGTTTGCACCGTAGTGCCGCGCGAGCGCGCCAAACCGAACCAGCTCCATAGGGGCTGGCGATTCAGTTCGGGTTCCGCTACCGCAGGTACTTCGAGAACCAGTCGGTCATGAGGTGCAGGCGCTCGACGCGGTGGATCGGTTCGCCGGTGCGGCTGAGGTCGTGGGTCTCGCGCGGGAACTGGACGAGCTTCACCTCGCGGCCCAAGATCTTCAGCGCGGTGTACTCCTGGAGCGTCTCGGCGATCGGGGTGCGCGTGTCGGCGTCGCCGTGCAGCAGCAGCAGCGGCGTGTGCACGCTCGCGACGTGGGCCAGAGGCGACTGCTGCCACAGCGTCTTCCAGGCGCCCAGCGCGCCGCCCCAGGCGCGCGGCGTTCCCGCCGGGCCCTCGAAGCCGCGCGGCGCCGCGAAATCGGCCGTCAGCGTCTCGGTGAACAGGTTGCTGACGACGCGCTCCGCGAGCGCGGCCTTGAAGCGGCCGGTGTGCGCGATCACCCACAGCGTCGCGTAGCCGCCGTAGCTTCCGCCGCTGACGAACGTATGCGCGGGGTCGACGTCCGGGCGCTTCACGACCTCGTCCATGACCGCGCTCTCGTCGGCGAACATCGGGTCGCCCCAGTTGCCGTCCAGCGCGCTCGACCAGTCGTAGCCGTAGCCGACGCTGCCGCGCGGGTTCGCGTACACGACCACGAACCCGCGCGACGCGAGCACCTGGAACTCGTGAAAGAACGAGTTGCCGAACTCGGTGTGCGGGCCGCCGTGAATGTTCAGGATCACCGGATAGCGCTTCCCCGCGACCGCGTTCGGCGGCTTCAGCACCCAGTAGGCGACGCTCCCGCCCTGGCCGTTGGCGACCGTGTGCGGTTCGGGCGTCGCGACGTCCAGCGCGCCGGTGAGCGCATCGTTGAGGTGGGTGAGCTGACGCGCCTGCCGAGTATCGCGGTCGAAGACGGAGATCTCCGGCAGATGCGTCGCGTCGAGCGCGGTGTAGGCGATGCGGCGTCCGTCGCGGCTCAGCGAGCAGTCCTGGATCTCGCGCCCGCCGCCGACGACCGTCGTCGCGGCGCCGGTGGCGAGATCGAAGGCGTCGATCTCGGTCGCCCCCGGGACGCCGACGTCGGCGATGTAGGTCCCGTCGTCCGGCGTCAGCATCCCGCAGCCCGCGCCGTTCTCCTTGGTGTCGCTGATGATCCCGTCGCCGAAGAACACGGTGTTCTCGGCGACGTGCGTGCGGTCACCGGAGCCGTCGGGGTTCACCGACGACAGCGTCCCCAAGCTGCTCGAGTCGTGGCGGGAGATGTACCCGTAGAGGATGCGTTTTCCGTCGTTCGTCCACTGCTGCGGAAACGAGCCGTAGTGCGCCACCGGGACCGCCGACGGCGTTCCGCCGGCCGACGGCACGACGTACATCGTCCCTTCGTCGCCTTCGACCGACGCGAGCGGCACGACGCCGTACACGATGCGCGCGTCGTCGGGCGACCACGCCGGTCCGAACTGGCCGTCCGGCGCCGAGGTGAGCTGCTTCGCGTTCGCGCCGTCGGCATCGGCGACCCAGATGTGCGCGTGGCGGTTGTAGAGATAGCCCGCGCCGTTGAGCTGGTAGCGCGGCCAGGGCAGCGTGCGAAGGTCGCTCTTCGCGTACTTCTCGGGCGCCTTGGCGATCCCGAGCGCCTTCCAGTCGACCTTCGCCCGCGGCGCCTCGTCGACCCCGGCCGAGTTGAACGCGATATGCTTCCCGTCGTGCGAGAACACCGCGCTGCTCGCCCCGCGGGCCTGGTGCGTGAGCTGGCGCGCCTCGCCGCCGCCCAGGTCGATCGCGTAGAGCTGCGGCACGCCTTTGCGCGCGCCGGTGAACACCAGCGTGCGGTCGTCGGCCGACCAGGCGGGCTCGCTGTCGTGCTCGCCGCGAGTGAGCTGCGCGACGCGCGAGCCGTCGCTCTCGGCGACCCAGATCGACGTGAGGTAGGTGTTCTGCGCGAGGTCCGGGCGCGTGACGACGAACGCGACGCGCTTCCCGTCGTGCGAGATCGTCGCGCTCGAGACCAGCGCCATCTTGAAGAGATCTTCCGGGACGACCGGCCGCTTCGCGTCCGCCGCAACCGCCGGCAGCGCGCTCGACGCGACCGCGGCGGCGACCAGCAAAGATGAAAGAAGGCGCATCGTCACAGCTCTTTCGCGAACCAGTCGGCGATCAGGTGCAGCCGCTCGATGCGGTGCACCGGCTCGCCGGTGCGGTTGAGGTCGTGGTTCTCGCGCGGCACCTGCACGTAGCTGATGGTCTGCCCGAGCGATTTCGCGAGCGTGAACCAGGCGTCGGAGTCGACCAGCGGCGTGCGCGTGTCCTCATCGCTGTGCAGCAGCAGCAACGGTGTCGTCACGTTCGCGATGCTCGCGATCGGCGACAGCCGCCAGTAACGGTCCGGGTCGTCCCAGGCGTTGCCGAAGGAATAGCGCGCGCTCGTGCTCGAGCACTCGTCGCAGGCGAGAAACGCCGCGGTCATCGTGCTGACCACGCGCTCGGCGAGCGCCGCTTTGAAGCGGTGCGTGTGGCCGATCATCCACAGCGTCGCGTAGCCGCCGTAGCTGCCGCCCAGCACGCCGAGCCGCCGCGTATCGACGTCCGGCCGCTTCGCGACCGCGTCGAGCACCGCAGTCTCGTCGCGGAACATCGGGTCGCCCCAGCTCTTCGCCAGCGCGGCCGCGAACGGATAGCCGAACCCGACGCCGACGGCCGGCGGCGCGAGGTGAACGCGATGCTGCGGTCGTCGTACGACCAGGCCGCCGCGCTCTCCGACCACGGCGAGCTCGGCGTGATCTGCTTGCGGTGTGAGCCGTCCGCGCGCATCGCGAGCAGGTGCGTGTGCCGGCCGAACGTCTCGCCTTCACCGTTCACCTCGAAGTCGAGCCGGTCGGTCGTGCGGACGTCGCTCTCTCTGTGCTTCGCGTCCAGCGTTCCGCCGGCGGCCTTCTCGTCGAGCTGGGTCTTCGGCTTGGGGTCCTCGAACGTCGCCGCGTAGAGGATCCGCGTTCCGTCGTGCGACCAGCGCGGCGCCACCGCGCCCTTCGGCTCCGCGGTCAGCTTGCGCGCCTCGCCGCCGTCGAGCGCGATCGTGTAGATCTGCGACGGCCCGCCGCGCGCCCCGGCGAACGCGATGACGCGATCGTTCGGCGACCACTGCGGATCGGAGTCGCCGTCGCCGCGCGTGAGCTGGCGGCGGTCGGTGCCGTCGCCGTTCACCACCCAGACGTTGCGCGCGTAGCGGTTGCGCGCGACGTCGAGCTGCGCGACGACGAACGCGACGCGGCCGCCGTGGTGCGAGATCGTCGCGGACGAGACGTAGGCGATGCGCGCAACGTCTTCCGGCGTCGTCGGCGTAGCCGCGCGCGCGGCGGCCGGGACGGCGGCGAGCAGCGCGGCGAACACGGCCGCACCGCCACGAAAGAACGGAGCCATCCCGCGCTCTATGCTCGAGGTATCGCGCGTCCCTTCGTCGCGGCTGCGCCAAGGCGCGCCCGGCGTTCGCACCGTACCAGATCGGCATGGTGCTGGCAGTCTTCGTCCTGCGCGCGCTGGCGCGCGGCCTCGTCGCGGCGGCACTCGTGCTCGCGGCGCCGAGCGCCGCGTCACGCGCGTTCGCCGCAGCGGGCCCACCGGTTGCCGCCGGTCCCAGCGTGACCACGGTCGCGGGTGACGGAAGCGCGGGATTGCGCGACGGCGCCGCCTCGGAAGCGCAATTTCTCGGCCCCGCGGCGATCGCAGCGGGGCCGGACGGCGCGCTCTACGTCGCGGACGAGCCGGCGCAGCGCATCCGGAAGCTCCAGAACGGGCGAGTCACGACGATCGCGGGTTCGGGCGCGCTCGTCGCGACGGGATTGGCCGTCCCCGGCGGCTATCGCGACGGCCCCGCGGCGGTCGCGCAGTTCAACGAGCCGACGGGCATCGCGGTCGGTGCGGACGGCACCGTCTACGTCGCCGACATGCTCAACCGGTGCATTCGCCGCATCCGGAACGGCGTCGTCGACACGTACGCCGGGAACCCGGCTCGCGACGGCTATGCGGACGGTCCAGCCGCGACCGCGTCGTTCCACAGCCCGCACGGCGTCGCGATCGACCCGGACGGAAACCTCTTCGTCGCGGATCAGTTCGGTCCGGTCCGAACGATCTCGCCGGCGGGCGTCGTGTCGACGGTCGCGTTGACGCCGGGCGTCGGCATCAACGAGTTCCGCGCCGTCGCGACGTGGGGCCGGGGCGATGCCCGCACGCTGTTCGCGACGGACGGACTCTTCGTCCACGTGTACCGAGCCGGGAAAGACAGTTGGATCGGCACGCACATGGAAGGCGATCAGCCGTTCCCGCTGATCTACGGCGTCGCGGCAGTCGACGACGGCACGATGATCGTCGCCGATCCGCGCGACCACGTCGTCCGCCTCTACCGGCACAACGATCCGCCGTTCGTGACGACGGCGTTCGCCAACGCGATCGCCGGAACGGCTCGGGAGAACTGGGCGGCGGCGGGATTTCGCGACGGCCCCGTCGCCGAGGCGAAGTTCTCGTATCCGCGCGGCGTCGCCGTGTCGAACGGGACGATCTACGTCGCCGACTCCGGAAACCGCCGGATTCGGGCCTTTCCGCTCCCCGATCTTCGCCGCCCGGTCGGCAACCGCTTCAACGAGCTGGCTCGCGACCCGAACCACTACCGCATCGTCTATATCTCGTCGTCACGGGCGATGTACATGGTCGATTTCGCCGAGTCGCTCGGCGGGATCGTGGAACGCGGTCTCAACGCGCAGCCCGCCGCGTCGGCGCCGCCCCGCCCGGCGACCGTCTCCGTCGTGCGCATCGACGGTGCCGAGCCCAATGCGGTCGACTCGCTCATCGACACGTACCTATCGGACGGCCAAGCGGATCTCGTCGTCCTCGGCATCGAGCCGAGCGCCAAGCGGCGCGGCGACGAAACGCGCGCGCGCTTGGGCGCGCTTCAGCGGAAGCTCAGGGCCGTCGGGACCAGCCTCTTCGTGCTCGTCGTGCCCTCGCCGTATTCGATCACGTCGGCGGAAGCCCCGATCGCACGCGAGGAGTTTGCCTCGGCTCCGGACGGCGTGAACGGCGTGCTGCACTGGCTGCACGACGCGCCCGGACCATACGACGTCTCCGCCTGGATCGAGCTGGAGCGCCGCGAGATCGACGCCGTCAAGTCGTCCGGCGTGCCGTACTACGCAGCGTACGACGACTTCGTGGCCTACGAACGCCGGCCGGACCACATCCCGCTGCACGGTCCGAAGGACATGCACCTCTCGCCGGCGGCGACACGGATGCTCGCGGAATCGCTGCTGCAGCGGCTGGCGGCGCTCCGGCCGTGGACGCAGCCGAAGCAGCGCTGAGACGCGGCAAAAAGTGTCAGCGCGGGCATGCCGGCTCGCCGCTTTCGCCTCGCCGCACGAAGTCAGAGGGCCAACCGCGCGAGCCCGCCGTACAACGGCGCATGCTGGAGCCCGTCATCATCGCGGCCGTGCTGGCGCTGGCGACGGCGCCCGCGGCACCGCCGGTCGCCGCCGCCGCCGCGCCGGCCGCCACCGCCGAGCCCTCCCCGACGCCGCAGCGCATGCTGGGCTTGATCCGCGCGCAGTTTCGCTCGCACCGCCCGCCGCCGCCGTTCGAGACGTATACCGTCACCCGCGCGCAGAAGGCCACGAACGGCTATCCCGACTACGCCAACAGCTACACGGTGCACGTCTGGGTGCGCAACCTGGACCGTGCCGCGCTGACGCGCAAAGTGTTTCGCGACGAAGCGCGCGGCCCGCTGACCTTCGACCGCCCGGCGTTCAACGAGGCGCGCGATCCGGGGCCGCCGACCGCCGACGTCTTCGAGCCGGCGCCGTCGCGCCCGCATCCGGTCGAGGAAGTGCCGACCCCGGAGCCGCGCTACACGCCGATCCCCGTCATCGGCGGCGTGCGCACGATCATCGAGTCCGACTACCGCGTCGAGACGCTGGCCGTCGAAGGCGACGAGCTGCACCTGCGCATCGTCCCGGTCCGCGACGTCGAGCGCAACCGCTTGCGCGAGATCTTCGCCGACAAGAAGACGCTCGAGGTGCGCAAGCTGATCGCGACCGACAAGCTGTTCCTCGACAAGGGCAACGTCTACCCGGTGACGTTCACGATCACGATGGGCGTCGTCTCGGGGCTCCCGGTGGTGACCGACATCCACGGCATCGTCGGCGGCGGCTACAACGAGGACGGCAAGGACGTCGACTACAAGTTCACCGACATCGCGTTCCCGAAGACGCTCCCCGACTGGTACTTCAACCCCCGGACGTACGCTCAGCACGCGAACGACGAAGGGCCGTTGTGACTCGGTGACGCGGGTGGGCCACTCGGTACGCCAAGTGGCCCTCCGGCGCGGCGCGGCTTGGCGGCATGATGGGCCTAGCGAAGGAGGTTGGTCTTGGAACTCGGAGAGCTCGTCGTCTACCACCGCGGCAGTTTCATGCCGTACCGCGAAGCCACGCTGGGGCTGCTGACGCACGCGCTGCAGTACGGCACGGGCTGTTTCGAGGGGATGCGCGCCTTCTGGAACGGCGATGAAGAGCAGCTCTACGTGTTCGAGCCGCTCCCGCACTTCAAGCGGCTGCGCCGTTCCGGCAACGTGCTCTTGATGGACGTGCCGCTGAGCGACGAGGAGCTGACCGAGATCACGCTGGAGCTGTGCCGGCGCAACGGCTTCAAGACCGACGTGTACCTGCGCCCGCTGCTGTTCAAGAGCGAGGAAGTCTTCGGCGTGCGGCTGGACGACGTCGGCCACGAGCTGTCGATCGTCGCCTTCCCGAACAGCCGCTACCTCGAGACCGACGACGGCTTGAAGCTGTGCGTCAGCTCCTGGCGCCGCGTCGACGACAACGCGACGCCGGCGCGCGCGAAGATCACCGGCAGCTACGTCAACGTGGCGCTGGCGAAGAGCGAGGCGCGGCTGAACGGTTTCGACGACGCGATCGTGCTCTCGGACGACGGTCACGTCAGCGAGATGTCGGCGGCCAACGTCTTCGTGGTCCGCGACGGCAGCGTGACCACGCCCGATCTCTCGCAGAACCTGCTCGAAGGCGTGACGCGCAAGGTCGTCACGCGGTTCGTGCGCGAGGAGCTCGGGATGCCGCTCGAATCTCGCGCGATCGACCGCACAGAGCTGTACTCGGCCGACGAGATCGTCGTCTGCGGAACGGGCGTCGGCGTCGCGTGGGTCCGGAGTCTCGACCACCGCACGATCGGCGCCGGCACGATCGGCCCGGTCGCCTCGCGGCTGCGCGCGTTCTACGACGGCGTGACGCGCGGCCGGGTCGTGATGCCCGGCATCGACGCGCGCGCGGTGTACCCGCTGCTACCGCGCGCGGAGCGCGCGGCCGCGAACGTCGACGAACGCGTCGCGAAGCTTGCGTACGCCGAGACGGATCTCGCCCGGCGAGGCGACGGCGAAACCGAGCAGCAGACCGTTCCGGTGCGGGCTGTCGCGCTCTAGGTAGAGCGGCGAGAGCGGCGTCGCGGAGACGCCGCGGCGGGATGCGGCGCGCGCCAGCGCCGCGTCGTCGCGCCCGCCCAGGCGCAGCAGCGCGTGCAGGCCCGCCTGCGGCGGCGTGAACGGCAGCTCGGGGAGATACTGCGCGAGGCAGCGGCGCAAGGCTTCGCGCCGCTCGGCGTACTCGGCGCTCATGCGGCGCAGGTGGCGCAAGTGATGGCCGCCCAGGACGAACTCGGCCAGCGCGGCTTGGTCGAGCGTCGCGCCCTGGCGGTCGATCGCGCCCTTCGCGGCGACGAACGCGTCGACGAGCGCAGGCGGCGCGATGATGTAGCCGATGCGCAGCGCCGGAAACGTGCTCAGGCTGAACGAGCCGGCCAGGATGACGCGGCCGTTCGCCGCGATCCCGAGCAGCGGCGCCGGGTCCTCGCCGTCGTAGCGAAAGATGTCCTCGTAGTCGTCCTCGACGATCCACGCGTCGGCCTCGTCGGCCCAGGCGAGGAGCCGCGCGCGGCGTGCCGCCGACATCGTCACCGTCGTCGGTGACTGCGCGGCCGGCGTGACGAACGCGAGCCGCGCGCGCGGCGCGAGCGCGGCGCCGCGCTCGACGACGAGCCCGTCCTCGTCGACCGGGACGGGGACGAGCCGTGCGCCGGCGCCGACGAACGTGGCGCGCGCCGCGAGCGAGCCGGGGTCTTCGATCCAGACCTCTTCGTCGGGATCGAGCATCAGGCGGCAGATGATGTCCAGCGACTGCTGCGTGCCGGTCGTGACGATCACTTGCTCGGCGTCGCACGCGACGCCCTTGCGGTCGCGGAACTGCGCCGCGATCGCCTCGCGCAGCGCGCTGAAGCCCGCCGGATCGCCGTACGCGACCAGCTCGCGCGGCGGCTTGCGCAGCAGCGCGCTCGTCAGCCGCGACCAGGTCGCGAACGGGAACAGATCGACCGCCGGCACGCCGACCTGGAACGCGCGCGGCTCTTTGTCGGTGAAGCGCGAGCGGGTCGAGATGTCGGCGAAGAGCTTGCCGCGGCGCGACACGCGCTCCCACGACGTCGGCTCCGCGCTCGCGCGCACGCGCGGCGTCGTGCCGCGCAGCCCGGGAGAGACGTACGTTCCCGAGCCGCGGCGCGCGACGAGATAGCCTTCGGCGAGGAGCTGATCGAAGACGTCGGTGACGGTGTTGCGCGCGATCCCGAGCCGTTTGGCGACCGTGCGGGTCGACGGCAGCCGCGCGCCCGAGGGCAGCCGCAGGTCGACGATCGCCGCGCGCAACTGCGCCAGGAGCTGCGCGCGAATCGTCCCGCGCCGCGCCACGTCGACCGTCAGCGAGCTGAGCGCCGCGAAGCGCTCGGGCCGCGTCGTCTGCGTCATGCGCACGTTCTTCGCGGCGCACGGGCCGGTCCACTTGGACGAAGTGGCCTAGGCAGACGCGATGAGTGGCCTATCCGCTCCGGAGGGCTTCCCGCCGATGAGGCGCCTATGCGGCGCGCAGTGAGGCGATCTCGTCTTCGGTCAGCGACAGCGCCGCAGCGGCGACGTTCTCTTCGAGATGCGCGATCGACGACGTTCCGGGGATCGGCGCGATGACCGGCGAGCGGTGGAGCTGGTACGCCAGCGCGACTTGGTTCACGCTCACGCCGCTCGCGCGCGCGACGCGCTCGAACGCCGCGGTCTGCCGCGCGCCGAGCCCGCCCAGCGGGGCCCACGGCAAGTACGGCAGCGCGTTGGCCTCGCAGTACGCGAGCACCTCGCGCTCCTCGGCGTCGTCGGAGCCGTCGGCGGCGAGCCGGTTCTGCACCGAGACGATCGTCGTGATGCGCCGCGCGCGCTCGATCTCGCCGACGTCGACGTTGGACAGACCGATGTGCCGGATTTTCCCCGCGCGCCGCAGCTCGGCGAGCGCGCCGACGGAATCTTCGAACGGCACCTTCGGATCGGGCATGTGATACTGCAGCAGGTCGATGCGCTCGAGCTTCAGGCGCCGCAAGCTGCCTTCGACCGCTTCGCGCAAATGCTCCGGGCGGCCGTCGGGAACCCATTTGTTCGGACCGGTCCGCTGGTAGCCGGCCTTCGTCGCGATCAGCAGGCCGGCGGGATACGGGTGCAGCGCTTCGGCGATCAGCTCTTCGTCGACGTGCGGGCCGTACGAGTCGGCGGTGTCGATCAGGTTGACGTTGAGCTCGACCGCGCGCCGCAGCACGGCGTGCGCGCTTGCGCGATCCGCCGGCGGCCCCCACACGCCGGGCCCGACCAGGCGCATCGCGCCGAAGCCCATGCGGTTGACGGTGACGTCGCCGAAGGTGACCGTGCCGGCCGCGCCGGCGTCGAGCGTTCGCGAGCTCATACGGCTGCGTGTACCCGGTTCGAGCCGCGCTCAGGTCATCGTGACGGACTTGGTCTGCAGGTAGCCCTCGAAGCCTTCGACGCCGCCTTCGGAGCCGTATCCGGAGTCCTTGATCCCGCCGAACGGCAGCTCCGCGTGCGCGATCCCGAAGTGGTTGATCCCGATCATCCCCGACTCGATCCCGTTCGAGAGCGCGATCGCTTCCGACAGATCTTGGGTGAACGCGTACGCCGCAAGGCCGTACGGCAGCGCGTTCGCGCGCGCGATCGCTTCGTCGAGCTCGCGGTACGGCGTGATCACGGCGATCGGACCGAACGGCTCTTCGGTCAGCACGCGCGCGTCGCCGGGGACGTCGGTGAACACGGTCGGCGCGAAGAAGTAGCCCGGCGAGTCGACGGACGTGCCGCCCGTGTGCACCTTGCCGCCGCGCTTGCGCGCGTCCTCGACCAGATCGCGGATCGCGCTATGACGGCGCTCGTTCGCGAGCGAGCCCATCTGCGTGCCCTCTTCGAGCCCGTGGCCGACGCGCAGCGACGACGCCTTCGCCGCGAACTTCTCGGTGAAGCGCTTCTCGACGCTCTCGTGCACGATGAAACGGCTCGGCGAGACGCAGACCTGGCCCGCGTTGCGGAACTTCGACGAGACCGACATCGCGACGGCCTTGTCGAGATCGGCTTTCTCGCTGACGATGACCGGCGCGTGGCCGCCGAGCTCGAGCGTCGCGCGCTTCAGGCCCTTCGCGGCGAGTCCGGCGAGGTGCTTGCCGACCGCGGTCGAGCCGGTGAACGAGATCTTGCGGACGATCGGCGAGGCGATCAGCGTCTCGGAGATGTGCGGCGGGTCGCCGAAGACGACGTTGACGACGTCCTCGGGTAAACCGGCGTCGCGCAGCGCGTCGACCAGCAGCAGCGCGGTGCCCGGCGTCTCCTCCGACGGCTTGATGATGATCGAGCAGCCGGCGCCGAGCGCGCCGGCGAGCTTGCGGCCGGGCGTGATCGCGGGGAAGTTCCACGGCGTGAACGACGCGACCGGCCCGACCGGCTCGCGCAGCACCGTCTGCCGCACGCTCTCCGAGCGCGCCGGCACGACGCGGCCGTACGTGCGCCGGCCTTCCTCGCCGCACCACTCGATGATGTCCGCGGTCGCGATGATCTCGAGCCGCGCTTCGCCGAGCGGCTTTCCTTGTTCCAGCGTGAGCACGCGCGCGATCGCGTCGGCGCGCTCGCGGATCAACTGCGCGGCCTTGCGCAAGATGACGGCGCGGTCGTACGCGGCCGTCTTGCGCCAGCGGACGAATCCACGCTGCGCCGAGGCCAGCGCGTTCGCCAGGTCCTCGTCGGTCGCGACGGGCAGGCGGGCGATCTCCGTGCCGGACGCCGGGTCGTGCACGGCGATGGTCTCGCGGCGATCGGCGCCGATCGACTCGGCGCCGATCAGCAGGCGGAGCTCGGCGGCGTAGGTCGTGTTCGGCGCGGTGGTGGTCGTCATCTCGGCTCCTTCGGGAACCGGAGACGTTCTCACGGCGGCGCGGCCGCCCTGCGCCGCGCTCGGTCGCCTGCGGGGCAAGTATTTCGCCGGGCTGCGCGAAGCGCAAGCCGGTCGTGATCGAAGAGATCGTCGCAACCCGCGAGCGGCGGATCGGGCGCATCCTCATCAACCGGCCGCGCGCGCTGAACGCGCTCGACGGCCGCATGTTCGCCGAGATCGGCCGCATCCTCGAAGCGTGGCGCGACGACGACGGCGTCGAAGCGGTCCTCGTGCGCGGGGCGGGCGCGTCGTTCTCCGCCGGCGGCGACATCCGCGCGGTGCGCGACGCCGCGCTGGCGGGCGATCAGGCGGCGCTCGACCGCATGTACTCCGACGAGTACCGGCTCAACGCGCAGATCGACGCCTACCCGAAGCCGTACGTCGCGGCGGTCGACGGCTACTGCATGGGCGGCGGGCTCGGCGTGGCGATGTACGGCGACGTCGTCGCCGTCACCGAGCGCGCGCAGCTCGCGATGCCCGAAGTCGGGATCGGCTTCTTCCCCGACGTCGGCGCGAGCCACGTGCTACCGCGTCTCCCCGACCGCATCGGCTGGTACATGGGCCTGACCGGCGCGCGGCTCTCCGCGTTCGACGCGCTCGCCTGCGGGCTCGCGACGCATCTTCTCGACGACGCGGCGTTCGAGCGGATCGACGCGATCACCGCCGGCGGCGATCTCACCCAGAACGCACTGCGCCACCGCTTCGACGCCGCAGCGACGGCGAGCGCGCCGATCGATCCGCTGCGCCCGGCGCGCGCGCCGATCGATCCGCTGCGCCCGGCGAGCGCGCCGATCGATTCGTTGCGGCCGGCGATCGCGCGCTGCTTCGGTCACGATGCGCTGCCGGACGTGATCGCTGCCTTGCAGCGCGAAGGCGGACGGTGGGCGGAGGAGACGCTCGCCGCGATGCGACGGGCCTCGCCGGCCAGCGTGGCGATCACGTTCGAGCTGTTCCGGCGCGGCGCGGAATTGACGTTGCACGCGTGCCTGGAGATGGAGTATCAGCTCGCGGTCCGGATCTGCCGCTCGCCGGAGTTCCTCGAAGGCGTGCGCGCGATGGTGATCGACAAGGACCGTTCGCCGCGCTGGAACCCCGCCCGCGTCGAAGACCTCGATCCGGCCGCACTCGACGCGCTGTGGTCCGAGATCGACGTCAGCCGGAACGAGCTGCACCTTGCGCCCGTTTCATCCTGAGCCTGTCGAAGGATGAGAGCGGATCGCGCCTTCTGCGGCTCGTGGAGAACGATGAGCGCGCACTCGCCACGCGCTCACGATGCCAGGTGCGTTCAGGAGGCCGGCCGGAGCCTCTTCACCACGGCGGCGACGTCGTCGTAGGATTCGACGATCGCGCGGTTGCGGTCACTGATGAAGCCCTTCGCGGTCGCGCCGTCGATCAGCGCGATGAGCGGGTCGAAGTAGCCGCCGGCGTTCGCCAGGATGCACGGCGCGTCGATCAGGTGGAGCTGCACCCAGGTGACGATCTCGAAGAACTCCTCGAACGTTCCGAAACCGCCCGGCAGCGCGACGAACGCGTCCGACAGATCGGCCATGAGCTGCTTGCGCTCGTGCATCGACTCGACGACGCGCAGGTCGACGCCGCTGTGCGCGACCTCGCGCTCTTCGAGGAAGCGCGGGATGATCCCGATCACCTCGCCGCCCGCTTCGAGCGCCGCGTCGGCGACCGCCCCCATCAGCCCCACGCGCCCGCCGCCGTAGACGACGCCGATCCCGGCGCGCGCGAGGGCGGCACCCAGCTCGCGCGCGAGCGCCGCGAAGCGGGGGTCGTAGCCGGCGGACGACCCGCAGTAGACGCACACGCGCATCGGCATCGCGCCGCCGCTTCGACGGCGCGACGCTCCGCTCCGTGCGGCCGTAAGCGGCGGGTAAGGCGTGCGGCTGAGGGGGCGTAAGCCCGAAGTAAGGTCCCGAGCGCACGATCCACGGACGGGGCTCCACCGAGCGCCGCACTCGATGAGGAGTTCTTGATGCCGTCACCGATTCGCGTCTTGATCATGCTCGACTACGGGGCCACGTTCGGCCCCGGCGATCTCATGAACAACCCGAATGACAACTACTTCACGCTCAGCGAGGTCGTCCGCACGCTGCAGGACTCGGCCGAGCCGCTGGAGTTCGAGATCACCAAAGCGCACCGCGGAGTCGATCCGCTCTACCCGCCGGGCGCGTTGGTCCCGGTCGACCGCCAGCGCTTTCTCGCCGATTACAGCAACTATCGCTTCGACCAGCACGACCTGAGCGGCTTCGATCAGATCTGGTTCTTCGGCGTCGCGGTCGGCGACACCAACGGGCTCGGCGTCCCGAGCACGCTCTCGCAGGCCGAGATCGACGCCGTGTTCGCCTTCATGCAGGGCGGCGGCGGCGTCTTCGCGACCGGCGACCACTGGGACATGGGCGCGCCGCTGTGCGGGTTCATCCCGCGCGTGCGCTCGATGCGCCGCTGGTTCTACGGCGACGCCGCGAACCGCCAGAACACGCCCGACTACGACAACGAAGGCGTCGATCTCGGGCCGTTCAAGGGGTTGAGCGCGCCGAGCGCGCTCGGCGAGTACCGGCACGACACGACGCAGCCCGACATCCACGGGCTTTTCCCGTTCGACGCGCAGTCGGATGCCATTGCGCAGCCGCTCGACGTCGTGTACGCGCGCGGCGGCTCGATCATCCAGTGGAAGATGCCGCATGCGCTGCTGTGCAGCTCGGAAGGCACGATCGACACGTTCCCCGATCACATGCACGAAGGCGAGGTCTGCGAGCCGCTCGACCGCGACTGGGGAAATACCGTACCGTACCTCGGCGGGATGGTGCACGAGTACCCGTTCGCGATGGCCGGGACGACCGTCGAGGACGGCGTGACGAAGCCGAACGTGCGCCCGCAGATCATCGCATGGGGCTCGGTCATTCCGGGCCACCGCACGCCGAGCAGCGAGATGGCGCACGTCGGGGAGCCGACGTACGACACGCTCGGCGATACGTTCGGCACGCTGTGCGTCTACGACGGCGTGCTCGAAGGGGTCGGGCGCGTCGTGACCGACTCGACGTTCCACCACTATTTCGACATCAACCTCAGCGGCGATCCGGTCGCGTCGGCCGAGAAGCTGTACGGCTTCCTGCAGCCCGTCATCGGCGGCTACACCGACGGTCCGATGATGCGCAAGATGCGCGCGTTCTTCCGCAACATCGCCGTCTGGCTCGCGCGGCCGGCGTCGCAGGCGGCGCTGCTGACGCGGGCCGCCGCGCTCGCGGCGGCCGGTCAGCCGTTCAACGAGCTCGCGCCCGCGGAAGCGGCGTACTCCGACGACGCGGTGATGGCGCTCGGCGCGGAGGCGGTCGTTTCGCTGCGCCGGCTGGGCATGCTGTGCTGGACGATCACCGGCATCAGCATCATCCTGTACTATCGCTACCCGCACAACGAGTGGCCGCCGCCGGGACCGGATCCGTGGTGGTGGCACGTCTACGGCGGCGACCCATATGAGGGCGTCGTGCAGCCGATCGAGGTGGCGCAGGCGATGCTCGGCGGCGTGATCGCCGAGTTCCGCGGGCCGGGCTTCAAGGCGCTGCGCGACCGCAAGCACGAGAAAGCGTTCGCGGCGCTCGAGAAGCACGTCGAAGCGGGATTCCAGCGGGGTGCCAAGGCGCTCGCGACGCGGCTCGAGCGGCGCAGCGAGAAGTACGCCCGCGCATCGCTGGCCGCCCTGGGGAGCCATGCGCTCGGGAAGCGAGCGCGGGCGAACGCCGCCGCCGTGGAGCCGGCTACTCGATAGGCGTCCCCTTCACCACCTGACGGCTCGTCGCCAGCGGCCGCACGCCGTTGACGCCGAGCCGTCGGAAGTGCTCCATCTCGTAGTGCGCGTCGAGCGCGGCGAGGTCGCGCCACTTCTCGTACAGCACGAAGGTTCCGGGCGCCTCGGCGTCGCCGCGGCACACCTCGTACCCGAGACACCCGTCCTCGCGCAGCGAAGCGGCTCGCAGCTCGCCGAAGAGCCGGGCCACTTCGTCCGCCTTGTCCTCGGGAAAGGTGTACGTCACCGCGTTGATCAGCATCGCCGGGACGCTGTTACGCGAAGACGGCGACGGTTCCGCTTGGCGGGCTCAGTGGGATAGCGCCGCGGCGATCAGCTCCCGGAGACCGAAGCGGTCGTGAACCGCCAGCGACGGGCGCCAAAGCGGATCTTGCGAGAGGAACGACTGGCTGTCGAACGCGAGCAGTCCGACGATCGTCTCCGCGACGATCCGCCCTCCGACGGGGCCGAGCCTGCGCGTCTTGAAGTGCCGCACGCCCTTGGTCGTTTTCAGCGGCACGTCGACTTGATGAGTCTCGGCCAGGATGTACGTCCAGAGCGGACAGTTCTTCACGAACGCCGGCGGTGCGATCGTATTGATTGGAATGAGAACGTCGGCGGCCTTTCCGGTGAACTTGCCGATCACGATCTGGTCGTCGTTCAGCGGTGTGAGGCCCATCGCTCGCGCGACGTCCTGCCCGCTGGGCAACCGCATCCGCCAGCCGCGGATCAGGTTTCGCTGGGCCAGCGACAGCGGCGGATCCTTCGCCACCGCCGGCGGCAGCGCGCCGAGCGGGTTGACGATCGACGTGTCGATCTTGTAGGAGAGCTGCACGCGCGTGCTGTCGTCGGGATCGCGCAGGTCGAGATCGATGAACTTGTTCCAGTCGAGCGCCCATGACGGCGGAAACGGCTGGAAACCGGTGAGCGACGATCCCGGCGCGCCGCTCGCCGTGAAGATCGGCAGCGGGCCGATCGTTTCGCTGAGCCGGTATCCCGGCCGCACCATCGAGTGGCCGAAGCGGTACGCCGCCGCGGAGAACTCGAGCGGCATGAACGTCTCGTTCTTCGGCCGGTAGAACTCGAGGTGCGGTTTCAGCGGACCGTGCGGATGATGCGGAAGCACCTTCTCGAGGACGGCCGCGTCGACGATCGCCGGCAAGAAATCGTGCAGCACCACCCACTGGTAGTGAAACCGTACTTCGCGCTGGACTTGCTCGAACGTCGCGCTGGGATCGTTGTCCGCGATCTTGTTGTGGAAGCGGTGCAGGAGGCCCTGAAGCTGCGAGATGATCGTGTTCTCGTCGTTGCGCGGGTCGCCGATGATCGCCCGGCCGGTGCTGCTGCGCGGCAGGTCGCGCGCCCGCGGGTTCGTCGCCGCGCCGCTGAGCGGCGAGCCGAGGATGAACTTCCCGCCGTCGTAGAGGTACGGCTGATCGTCTTTCCCGCGGCCGTACAGGTTGTCGAGATCGAAGCGCGGAGACCGGTAGTCGACGAGCGCGTCGGGATCGTTCTGCCGCTGCAGGCTGCTGGCGGGATCGAAGGTCAGATCGTGGTCGATGAACTGGCCGAAGTACGTGTAGGCGGCCGGGATGCCGCTCTCTTCGTCGTCCGGATCGTCTTTCGGCGGATCGAGCGGGGCGACCATCGCCGCGCCGAGCGCCATCAGCGCAGCGGTCGAGGCCGAATCGTTCGGCCCGAACTCCGCCGGCGGCAGCGCCCGAAAGATGCGCCCGAACGGGCCTTCGAAGAGCGGCGAGCTGCGCGACAAGGTGAACCCGCGAACCCCGACGCCGTGCGGTCTGATTGCCATTGGTTCACCCCCTGAAAGCGCCAGCAGCCCAAGCAGGCTGGGTGCGCATTCTAGCACGCTTCGCTTATCAAGGCAAGCGTCGGGTTTACGCCAGCGCGGCGACCTTTCCGCCCGCGCGGGCGACGGCTTCGCGGATCATCTCATCCTGGAGCGCCGGGACGGCCCAGCGCGCCTGCGCCGCGGGCGCCAGCGTGTCGATGGGGTCGAAGTACAGGAACGACTCTCCGGGCTTGACCGAGGGCGCGCTGTAGACCACGATCCCGTTCTCGCGGTCGTAGTAGTCGAAGCTGTGCACGTCGCGCTTGCCGCCGCCGCCCGGCGCGTCGCAGATGAACAGCGGCGTGTTGAAGCCGGCGGTCGTCCCGCGCACGGCTTTCTCGAGGTCGATCGACGTCTGCACCGAGGTGCGCATCTCCTCGACGCCCTTCACCAGGTCGTGCATGTAGACGTAGTACGGGTGCACGTTGATCCAGGACAGCCGCTTCACCAGCAGCGTCATGCGCTGCACGTCGTCGTTCACGCCGCGGATCAGCACGCTCTGGTTGCGCACGGTGATGCCGCGCTGGAAGAGCACGTCCATCGCCTGCCGCGTGATCTCGGTGATCTCGGTCGGCGTGTTGAAGTGCGTGTGCAGGACGACGTCCTTGCCCAGCTTGCGGCCCTTCTCGACGACGCCGGTCAGCGCGTCGACCCAGGCGTGGTCGGTGAGGATCTTCATCGGCATCACGGCCGGGCCTTTGGTCGCGAAGCGCATGCGCCGGACGTGCGGGATCGCCAGCAGCGACTCGCCGATCAGCGTGACGTTCTTCGGCGCGAGCTGATACGTGTCGCCGCCGGAGATGACGACGTCCTCGATCTCAGGGCGCGAGGCGATGTACTCGAACGCCTGCCGCCAGAGGTCCGGCGTCTTCGCCAGCGCCGCCTTGTCGACCGAATCGGTGTCGGGGCCGATCGCGTACGAGCGCGTGCAGAACCGGCAGTACACCGGGCACGTCTGCAGCGGCAGAAACAGCGCCTTGTCGACGTAGCGGTGCGTGAGGCCCTGCACCGGCGCGTCGTCCTGCTCGTGCAGCGAGTCGAGCGTCAGGCGCGGGTGGTCGGGGAGCAGCTTCGAGGCGACCGGGATGAACTGCCGGCGGATCGGGTCTTCGTACGGCTGCGTCCAGTCGATCGTCGCGATCGCGTACGGCGAGACGCGCACGGCCATCGGCGCGCGGCGAAAGCCTTCCTTCGCGTCTTCGAGGAACGTCGGGTCGACGATCTCGCCGATCGTCTCGAACAGCTCCTCGGGCGTCTTGACGGAGTTCTTTCCTTGCCAGATGTGGTCGAGGAACGTCTTCTCGTCGACGTGCTCGTACGCCGGGACCGCGCGCCAGAACTCGCCGGCGCGCAGGTTGCGGTGTTCCAGCAAGGCCGGATCGGCGGGCGGTTTCACACGGTGGTGCACGAGGACTCCGGGGCAGTCGAATAGCGAGACACGAAGTAGTCCTTGATCGGGGCATGATCGCGCAGCGTCTGGAGCGCCACGGCGGCGTGGCCTTTGGCGTAGCCGTTGCCGACCATCATGTTGACGTCTTTCCCCACGCCTTCGGCGCCCAGCGCCGCCGCCGTGAACGAGGTCGCCATCGAGAAGAAGTAGACCGTCCCGCCGTCCTTGCAGCACAGGATCGACGCGAGCTCGGTTCCGCTGACGTTGACGCAGTTGACGACCAAGTCGGCGAGCTGCGGCAGCGCGCTCGGCACCGCCTCGAGGATCGCCAGCGCGTCGCGCGCGTCGGCCACGACCAGCTCGTCGACGTAGCCGTGCGCGCAGAGCAGCGCCGCCGCTTCGGTGCCGGCCCGCGGCACGATCCCGACCACGCGTCCCTCGGGTCCGACGCGGTTGCGCGCCTGCGCGCACGCGAGCAGCCCCGACTTGCCGTCGGCGCCGATCACGCAGACCGTCTCGCCCGGCTGCGCCAGCCGCCGGACCTGCGCCGGTGCGCCGGCAACGTCGAGCACGGCCAGCGCGACGCCGGTCGGCAGATCGCCGGGAAGCCGCGCGTAGATACCGCTCTCGAACAAGATCGCCTTCCCGCGCACGAGCAGTTGGCCGCTGGCGAGATCGACGTGGTCGATCGTGTCGAGCTGCAGCGGCGTCAGCGTCAGCGAGACCAGCGACGCGACGCGGTCACCGACCGCGACGTCGGTGCGCGAGGCGAGCGCGGGGCCGATCTCGGCGACCCGCCCGATGAACATCCCGCCGCTGCCGGTGACGGGGTTGTGCTGCTTGCCGCGCTCGCGGACCGTCGCCAGGACGCGCGCCGCGATCGCGAGCGCATCGCCGGCGCACGCGTCGCTCATCTGCTTGAACGACGCCGAGTCGACGTTGAGCGTCTCGACGTCGCACAGGATCTCGTTGGCGTACGTGCGCGGGGTGTTGTCGAGCTTCCACGCCGCCTGCGGCAGCGCGCCCTTCGGTTCGAGCACGCGGTGCGAGCCCAGCCGGCAACCGCTGCCGAGCGGTGCGACGAGGTGCGCGTCGTCGAGGATCTGCGTCACGCGAGCGCTTCGACGGGCAGGCCGCCGCGCTCGAAGGGCGTCGACAGCACGATCGTGGTGCGCGTGCGCGCGACGCCGGGGACCCGCTTGATCTTGGTGAGGAACTCGTCGAGGTGGACGGTCGAGCGCGTCACGACCTTCAGCAGATACGACTCGTCGCCGGCGACGCTGTGAATCTCCAGGATCTCCGGGAACGCGCTGGCCGACTGCGTGAACGCGTCGTAGTCGAGGTCGGGCGCGCAGTACGCGCTCACGAACGCCATCAGCTCGTAGCCGACGCGGTGCGCGTCGACCTGCGCGGCGTAGCGCCGCACGAAGCCGCGCGTCTCCAGCCGCTTCACCCGGTCGTGGACCGCCGGCGCCTTGAGGTTGACCAGCACGCCGAGCTCGGCGTAGGTCGAGCGCGCGTTGCGCTGGAGCGCGTCGAGCAGACGCAGGTCGGTCCGGTCGAGCTCCGGGTGCCCGGCCGGCGAGCGACCGTTCCGGACCTCCATCGATTCGGGCTTTGCGATCATACTCCGAACATTTCGGGGAGCGATCGTACGAATCCTCGAATGATCCGTGGCTGCCAGGCGGCTCGGCCGACAGTCGCCGCGGTTCGGCGGCCTCGATCCGCGACGGTGACGGCGGCGACCATTTTTCGCCCGGCCGTTAGCGCGGCTGTGCTATTCGCGCCAGGCAACGCGTGGTGCCGCCTCGTCCAGACCGGGCGGTACTGCACAGACGAGCAAGGCCAAGTACGAAAGCGTACTGACTAGGCAAGAACCACGGCGTTACGATGCTCGTCCAATGTTGCGTGAGAATACGAGCGGAAGCGCGCGTTATTCTCGGACCGGAATGATTTCCGTTTCCGAGGCCGAGGCGTGCCGCTGGCTCGGACGGCGCGTGTCGCTCATCGCGCACGGCGCGCCGGCTGCGACGGGCCGCTTGCGCCACGTGTCATCACGCTGTGCGTTCCTGCTGCAAGAAGACGCGAGCGTCGAGCCGTTCGGCGGCATCATTTGCGCCGTTCCGCTCGCGCACATCATTGAGATCGTACCTGTCGAAAGCGAGGGATTCCGCACATGAAATATCTGGTGTACTGCATGTGTGGTCACGGACTCGACCGCCATACTCCCGAGGGCTGCGAGGGCGACGGCCGTATGCCGTGCCGCTGCCGCAACGACCAAGAGTCCGCGCTCGACAGCGCGATCGAGCACGCGCGCCGCCATCCGTGGGGCACGGCGCACGGAGCCGAGTCCGAGATCGCCTGAACAGGGCCGTCCGGCCCGCGCGGGAAGGGACGCGCGATGCGTCCCGCCCGTTTCCTTCGTCTGCTCGGCGCTTCGTTCGCGCTCGCGTTCGCGTGCGCGGCCTGCGTCCGGTCGGGACCTGACGGCGCCGCACGATCGTCCGATGCCTCGGCGCCGACCGTGCGCTTCGCGATCGCGGCCGATCCGCAGTCGCTGAACCCGCTCTTCGCGCACGTCGACGCGAACAGCGTCGAGCAGCAGATGGCGCGGCTCACGTTCGAGCCGTTCATCGACATCGACGAACGCGGCAACGCGGTGCCGGTGCTGCTCGACCGCGTGCCGTCCGTAGAGAACGGCGGCGTCTCGCGCGACGGCCGCGTGATCACGTACCATCTGCGGCGCGGCGTGCGCTGGTCGGACGGGGTTCCGGTCGGCGCGCGCGACGTCGTGTGGACGCTGCGCGCGATCCTCGACGACCGCAACCCGGTGCGCTCGCGCGCGGGCTACGACAAGATCGCGAAGGCCGACGCGCTCGACGAGCGCACGGTGCGCGTGACGCTGAAGGCGCCGTGGGCGCCGGCGGTCGCGACGCTGTTCAGCTACGGCACCGCGCCGCAGTTCGTGCTGCCGGCGCACCTCCTCGAGCGCGAGCCGAATCTGGAGCGCAGCGACTTCGCCTTGCATCCGGTCGGGAACGGACCCTACCGCTTCGTGAGCTGGTCGCGCGGCGACCATCTCGTCTACGAAGCGAACCCGTCGTACTGGCGCGGCGCGCCGCAGGTCGCGCGGCTGCAGATTCGCGTCGTCCCCGATCCCGGGACGAACTTCACGCTGCTGCAGAGCGGGGCGCTCGACTGGAACCTGATGTCGCCGGCGCAGCGCGCGTCGCTCGGCAAGCCCGCGCAGCTCGACTTCCGCACCGTCCCGCTGACGCTGGTCGCGGGGATCGCGATCAACACGACGCATCCGCCGCTCGACGACGTGCGCGTGCGCCGCGCGGTCGCCGCGTCGATCGACCGCGATGGGATCGCGAAGAAGATTACCTTCGGCCGCTACCCGGTCGTCGACAGCGCGCAGCCGCTCGGCTCGTGGGCTCGCGATCCCGCGGTCCACGAGCCGGCGTACGACCCGGCCGCGGCGGACCGGCTGCTCGACGCGGCCGGCTGGAAGCGCGGCGCGGACGGCGCACGCGTCAAGGACGGCCAGCCGCTGGCGCTGACCTACGTGCAGTTTCCGGAGTCGGCGACCGGCGTGCGCGTCGCGACGGTCGTGCAGAGCGAGCTCGGTGCGCGCGGCTTCCGCATCACGATCAAGTCGCTCTCCAACGTGCAGCTCTTCTTGCCGAAGTCGCAGGGCGGGGCGCTGGCGACCGGCGCGTTCGACATGGCCTACGTCCCCTGGCCGATGGGCGCGGACCCGGATGACGCGTTTCTCCTGACCTGCAACGGCAACGCGAACGTGATGCGCTGGTGCGACCGCGACGTCGACCGGCTCGAGGCCGAGGCCGTCGTCGCGCCGAGCCGGGCCGAGCGGAAGCGGCTCTACGCGCTGATCGAGCGCCGCGTCGCCGACGCGGTGCCGATCGTCTATCTGTTCAACCCGTCGTACTCGTACGCGTACCGCACGACGCTGCACGGCTTTTATCCGAACGCCTTCAACCCGACCTGGGACGCGTACCGCTGGAGCGTCTCGCGCTGAGGCGCTACGGGCCGATGTGGCAGACTTCGAGCCGGTTGCCGTCGGGGTCGTCGAAGAAGACGGCGTAGTAGTTGGGGCCGTAGACGCCCTCCGACCATTCGATGTTCGTTCCGCCGATCGCCGGAAGATAGGTCACGATCGCGTCGACCGTGCCGCGCGACGGCGCGTCGAACGCGATGCGGTTCGGGTTCGGCACCATGTCGCGGTCCTCGGTGATGCCGATCCAGTGATCGGCTTCCCAGTCGTCGGGCGCGTCGGGCGGCGGGATCTGCCAGGTGGTGAACGACGTCCCTTCGTCCTTCACCGCGCCCAGCAGGTTGAGCACCGCGTCGTAGAACTCCGTCGCCTTCGCGCGGTCGCGGACGCGCAGGTCGACGTGCGAGATCAAGAGGGGCACGAGACGGTTCCTTTCGTGAGGAAGCAACTGCGGCGCTCGATGCCGTCCGGGTCGCGGAGCGAGATCGTCCAACCGGATGCCGTGCGCGTGTAGACGGCGAAGCCGAACTGCTTGCTCGCGGCCGGGGCCGGGGCGCCGAGGCGGTAAACCAGATTGCCGCCGCCGCGTTGCGCCGCGACGTACTTCGCGGTGTCGCCGGCCTCGTCGAGATCGGTGCCGCCCTCGCCGTTGACGATCAGCGGCGGGTAGCCGGCGAGGTTGATTGCCTCGAAGTCGTGCACGTGGCCGGCGAGCACGACGCCGAACGGCGCGAAGTTCCACATGAGCGCGAGCAGCGCTTCGGTCTGGTTCGTGCTCGCGAACGGCGGGCGGTGCGTCACGAACCACGTCTCGCCGTTCGCTCCCGCCGCCAGCGCACGCGCCTTGCGGAACGAGTCCTCATAGAACGCGATCCGCGCCGGGTCGGCTTTGGTGTCGCTGGGGTCGGCGGCGGAATCGGCGACGACGATGCGCAAGCCGTCGAACGACGCCGCGAACGGCGGCGACCCGTCGACCGGAGGCGCGGAACCGGCGGTGCCGGCGGGCGTGGCGGTCGCCGCGGCACCCGCCGCAGAGCCGGCGACGGGACACGCCGGCACGGTGTCGGCGGGATCGAGGTACCGGTGCCAGGCAGGTCCGCCGCGCGCGCAGTCTTCGTGATTCCCGCGCGTCAGCAGCAACGGCGCCGCGGCGAAGAGCGGCTTGCCCGGCGCGAACCAGTCCGCGTCCCACGAGTGGCTGGTGTCGCCCCAGCGGTTCTCGCACGTGGTCATGATCTTCGGGCAGTTGCTCTCGCGGTAGTAGTAGTCGCCGACGTGCACGACCAGATCGGGATGCGCGGCGGCGATCGTCTGCGCGATCTTCGGGAACGGCCAGTCGGCCGGGTCGCCGCAGTTCTGCTGCTCCTCGCCCGACATGCGGCAGCCCGTATCGCCGAAGACGACGATCGTGCGCGGTGCGCGCGGGATCGCGGGCAACCGCGTTCCTTCGACGTTGGCGTTGGTCGCGCTGGCGGGAAGCGCCGCGTCGCAGACGACGTCGTCGAACCCTGGTATCATCCCGGCGCGCCCTCGCATCGGCAGCGAGCCGCCGTCGTACGAGATCGCCGGACACGTCCGGGTGACGCGCGCGCGCGCGTGCGGTCTGCCGTCCGCGGCGTATTGGACCCAGGCGGACAGGACGGCGGCGACGATCATCTCAAGCTCCGGGAAGGCAGGTGACGGTGCGGTTCGCGATGGTGCAGTGCGCGCGCGGCGTGCCGTCCGGTTCGCGCAGCGAGATCGACCATCCGTCGTGGTTGCGGCGGTAGACCGCGAACCCGAAGTGCGACCAGCCGAACGGCTCGCCCTCGATCCGCAGATCGCCGGTGGCCAGCCGGAACAGCGGCGCGTAGTTCGGGTCCAGCTTCGTGCCGCCTTCGCCGTTGACGATCAGCGGCGGCATCGACGCGACGTTCAGCGCGGAGAAGAAGTGGATGTGTCCGGAGAGCACCGCGTCGAACGGCGCCAGCGCTTCACCCATCGCGCTGCGCTCGTCCTCGTTCAGGTACGGCGGGCGGTGCGTGACGAACCACTGCTGGAGCGGGAGCTGGAGCGAACGCATGCCGCTCGGCCGCGGGTCGGGGTGCTCCGCCATCGTGCGCACCGCGGCGAACTGACGACGCAGGGTTGCGGCGCTCGCGGGATTGATCGTGTGGTCCTCGGAGATCGCGGAGTCGAACGCGACGATCCGCAGGTCGCCGAAGCCCAGCGCGTACGGCTCCGTCCGGTTCGTGCATTGCGTCGTCGCGTGCGGGTCGAGGTAGCGGAACCAGCCGGGGCCGTTGCGCCCGCATTCCTCGTGGTTCCCGCGCAGCAGCACGAGCGGAGCGCTCGCGAAGATCGGCGCGGCTGGTGCGAGGAAGTCGGCGTACCAGGCCGGCGCATCGTCGCCGTGCGGACTTCCCGCACAGCGCGCGAGCAGCGGGCACGGGCTCTCGCGATAGAGATAGTCGCCCACGTGCACCACGAGATCCGGGTGCACCGCCGCGATCGAGCGCGCGATCAGCGGGAACGGCCACGCGTTCGGATCGTTGCACGACTGCGACGACGTCGGGCTGAGCCGGCAACCGGTGTCGCCGATCACGACGACCGTGCCCGGATTGCGTGCCGGGCGCGGAAGATCGCGATCGCCGACGCGAGCTTGGCGGGCGGTGTACGGCACGACCGCATCGCACACGACGTCGTCGAAGCGAGCCGCCTTGCCGGCGCGTTCGGACATCGGGATCGTCTTGCCGGCGGCGACGATGTTGGGGCATGCCGCGCCGCTCACCACGGCGCGCGCGTGGGGCTCTCCGTCGGCCGCGTACTGCAGCCAGGCCGAGAGGATCGCTGCTACGAGCACGGTCGCGCCGGATGCGCCGCTCGGCGCGCCATGCGGCCGGTGCCTACAGCGCCTTCACGCCGGTGACGACGCCGTCGATCGACTTCTTCGCGTCGCCGAAGAGCATCACGGTCTTCGGGTCGTCGTAGAGCGGGTTGTCGATGCCGGCGAAGCCGGACGCCATCGAGCGCTTGAGGACGACGACGTTCTGCGCCTTGTCGACGTTGAGGATCGGCATCCCGTAGATCGGGCTCGTCTTGTCGTCGCGCGCGGCCGGGTTCGTGACGTCGTTGGCGCCGACGACCAGCGCGACGTCCGCGCGCTCGAACTCCGGGTTGATGTCCTCCATGTCGTAGAGCGACTCGTACGGCACGTTGGCCTCGGCCAGCAGGACGTTCATGTGGCCCGGCATGCGGCCCGCGACCGGGTGGATCGCGTACTTGACCTCGACGCCCTTCTTCGCGAGCTGGTCGGCGAGCTCGCGGATCGAGTGCTGCGCCTGCGCCACCGCCATCCCGTAGCCGGGAACGACGATCACCTCGTTCGCGTACGACAGCATCGCCGCGACGTCGTCGGTGCTGACCGAGCGCACGTTGTGCCCGCCGCTCGTTCCGGCCGCCGCCGCACCCGGCTTGACCGCGCCGAACGCGCCGAACAGCACGTTGGTGATCGAACGGTTCATCGCTTTGCCCATCAGCACGGTGAGCAGCGTGCCGGACGCGCCGACCAGCGCGCCGCTGATGATCAGCACGTTGTTGCCGAGCACGAAGCCGGTCGAGGCCGCCGCGAGCCCGGTGAACGAGTTCAGCAGCGAGATCACGACCGGCATGTCGGCGCCGCCGATCGGCAGCACGAAGAGCACGCCGAGGATCAGCGAGGCGCCGAGCGCGATCCAGAACCACTCCAGCACCGGCTGCACGCCCGCGACGACGAGCCCCCAGCTCACGAGGATGACCAGCAGGATGAGCGCGTTCACGATCTGCTGGCCGGGATACGTGATCGGCCGGCCGGTCATGAGCTCTTGCAGCTTCAGGAACGCGATGATCGAGCCGGCGAACGACAGCGCGCCGATCACCGCCGACAGAACGCTGGTGAACGAGACGTCGTAGGTGATCGGCGTGTTCGAGTTGACGTACTTCAGCAGCTCGCCGGCCGCGACCAGCGCCGCGGCGCCGCCGCCCGCGCCGTTGAAGGCCGCCACCATCTGCGGCATCGCGGTCATCTTGACGCGCTGCGCCGAGAGGATGCCGATCGCCGCGCCGACGACGAGCGCCGCGCCGATCACGATCCAGTTCACGATCCCTTGCGTCAGCGTCGCGACGACCGCGAGCAGCATGCCGATCGCGCTGAGCCGGTTGCCGAGCACTGCCGTCTTCGGCGAGCTTAAGTAACGCAGGCCGAGGATGAACAGGATGCCGGTGATCAGGTACGCGATGTCGACCGGGTTGGCGAGCGCGGTGTCGACGGCGTTCATCGCGCACCGTCCGCGGGCGGCGGCGGCGCGGGCCGTTTCTTCGGCCGGAACATCTCGAGCATCCGTTCGGTGACGGTGTAGCCGCCGAAGACGTTCAGCGACGCCAGCAGCACCAGGAAGAAGCCGACGACCGATCCGCCGATTCCGGCGAACGGCGTGTCGACGGTGCCCGCGACGAGCAGTGCGCCGACCAGCACGATGCCGTGGATCGCGTTGGTCGCCGACATCAGCGGCGTGTGCAGCGTGGTCGGCACTTTCGAGATCACCTCGAAGCCGACGAACACCGCCAGGATGAAGACCGTCAGCTCGGTGAGCAGATGGGCAGAGATCACGCGGCTCCTCCGGTGAGCGCGGCGCGCGTCGGCTCGTGGACGATCTGGCCGTCGCGAGTGATGGTGGTTCCGGCGACGATCTCGTCGTCGGGATCGAGCACGAGCGCGCCGTCCTTGGTGACGTAGTCCAACAGCGCCTGGACGTTGCGCGCGTAGAGCCGGCTGGCGTCGTACGGAAGCGTCGACGGAAGGTTCAGCAGGCCGACGATCGTGACGCCGTTCGCGCTCGTCACGACCTCGCCGGCCTGCGTCCCTTCGACGTTGCCGCCGGTCTCGGCGGCGAGGTCGACGATCACGCTGCCGGGCGCCATCGCGGCGACCGCTTCGGCGGTGACGAGGATCGGCGCGCGCTTGCCGGGGATCGCGGCGGTCGTGATGACGACGTCGCTGCCGCCGATCGCCTTCACCATCGCGGCGCGCTGCTTGGCCAGCGCTTCCGCGGAGAGCTCTTTGGCGTAGCCGCCGTGGCCTTCGCCGCTCTCGCCGACGTCGATGTCGAGGAACTTCGCGCCGAGCGAACGGACTTGCTCGGCGACCACCGCGCGCGTGTCGTATGCGGTGACGACGGCGCCGAGCCGCCGTGCGGTCGCGATCGCCTGCAAGCCGGCGACGCCGGCGCCGATGATCAGCGCCTTCGCGGGCGCGATCGTCCCGGCCGCGGTCGTGAGCATGGGGAAGAACTTCGGCAGATGGCTCGCCGCCAGCAGCACCGCTTTGTAGCCGCCGATGTTCGCCTGCGAGCTGAGCGCGTCCATCGCTTGCGCCTTGGTCGTGCGCGGGATCGCGTCCATCGAGAGCGCCGTGATGCCGCGCTGCGCGTAGCGCTCGACCGAGCGCGGGTCGCCGAGCGGTGACAGGAAGCCGACCAGCGCGGCGCCGCTGCGAATGCCGTCGAGATCCTGGTCGGACGGCTTTCCGACGCGCACGACGACGTCGGCGTCGCCGTACGCGACGCGCGTGTCCGGCGCGATCGTCGCGCCCGCCGCCTCGAACGCGGCGTCCGTGTACCCGGCGCTCGTCCCCGCGTCGCGCTCGACGGTGACGACGTGCCCGCCCTTGACGAACTTCGCGACGATCTCGGGAACGAGCGCGACGCGTCGTTCACCGGGCGCGCGTTCTTTCGGGACCGCGATCTTCATGCGACCCAATATCGGAGCCGAACGCGCCGGTCCCTGCGCCGCCCGGCGAGGTGCTACGTCTCGGCGACGGTCTCCGGGGCGATCGGCATGACGGTCGGGCGCAGCTCGCGCCGGCGCTTGCCGAGCCGCAGGATCGGCTGCTCGAACCCGAAGGTGACGAGCGCCGAAACGGCGAGCACGGCCGGGATCGCGACGAACCAGAACACGATCATCCAGTGCGTGTCGTCGTGCGGGTCGGCCGTCGCGTACGGCGGAACGTGATGCGTCAGCAGCACGCGCGCGACGGCCTGGTGCCAGAGGTACATGTTGTACGAGATCGCGGCCAGGAAGAGCAGCGCGCGGTTGGCGAGCACGCGCTGGTAGCCGCGGACCGCGAAGAGCGAGCCCAGCCCGATCGCCAGGCACGCGAGCGCGACGGCGGAGCGCCACTCCACCGCCCACAGGTTCGGCCACTCCTTGTCGTAGCGGTGCTCGTCGCAGTTCACCATCAGAAACCATAGCGCGACGAACCCCGCAACCGAGAGCGCGGTGAAGAGCCACCGGCGCCGCGCGAGCTGCGGGTGCTTCATCGCGATCGCGACGTAGGCGAACGCGCCGAGCATCCCGGCCGCGAAGAAGTCGATGTACCCCGGAAGTTGCGCGAGCCTCTGCTCGTAGTAGTAGTGGTTCGACAACATGCACCAGATGCGCCAGCCGTTCGCGACCGCGAACAGCGCGATCGCCGCGAGCAGCGGCTTGCGCACGAACGCGAGCACCAGCAGCGGGAACACGACGTAGAACTGGATCTCGACGCCGAGCGACCACATCACGCCGTCGATCGAGTAGTTCGTCGCGGCGAACCAGTCGTGGACGAACAGCAGGTGGAAGACGACGTCCTTGACGCCGTCGGCGAGGTGCGGGTAGGTCTGCGCGCCGGCCGCGAGCATCACGGCGATCGCGAGAACGTACGACGGCACGATCTTCAGGAAGCGGCGTCCGGCGAAGTGTCGGAGCGACGGCGGCGGCGTTCCCGCGGCGTGCGCCTGCGCGTACGGCAGCATCAGCACGAAGCCCGAGATGAAGAAGAACAGCGCGACGCCGAGGAAGCCGGTCTCCGCGATCGGCTGCAGCGAGACGTTCACGAACGGGATGACCGCCGCTTGCCACGAGATCTGCCACAGATGGAACCAGACCACCATGGCGATCGCGATACCGCGAAGGCCGTCGATCGTCGCGATGCGGCCGCCCCGCACGAGCTCCATGCCGGCGTCCGTTCGTCGCCGAACGGGCGCCCTACTCGTCGCCGAGTGCCAGCGCCAGCGCGGCGACGGCGGCGAACCCGCCGAGATGAAAGACGAGCGAGCGATGCGCACCGCGCAGCGCCGCGAGCAGGATGCCGTCGGCGAGCCCGACGAGCGAGGTGCAGCCGACGACGCGCCGCAGCGTCTGCGGCTGGTCGAGCGACGCGGCGATGATGAGCCCGAGGATCAGGTCGCGCGCGCCGGCGGCGCGGACGAACGCCAGCGCGGCCGGCTCGTCGGTCGCCAGCCCGAACATCCACGCGGACGGCCGAGGCGCGACGAGCGCGCCCACGCCGACCGCGGCCAGTCCGGCGCCCACAGCGCCGCAGAGCAACCGTTTCATGTCGCTTCGGACGCCGGCCGCGCTTAGAAGCGCGCGACCAGCCGCACTTCGTTCAACGGCGGCTTGTACGTGAGGATGTTGTCGGCGAGGAACTCGCGCTGCATGTCCTCGAGCGTGCCCTGGTCGATCCGCAGGTCGGGCTTGAAGTCGTAGCGCGGCGCGGCTTTGATCACGTCGACGGGCTGCTTCGTGTACTTCGCGTACGCTTCGAGGTTGGCCGGCGCGTAGAAGCCGTTGCCGGCGATCTCGGCGGCCGCTTTGCGCAACGCCGTCATCACCGCGCCGGCGTTCTCGTGGTTGCGCAGCAGCGCCGGTCCGAAGAACACCCCCGAGCCGGAGATGCCGGGCGGCGGCGAGGCGACGATCGTCGCCAGGCGCTTCTGCTGGAACTCGTCGCTGAACGGCGCCGACGTGAACAGCGCGTCGATCGCTTTGTGCTCGAGCGCGGATTGCTGCTCGGGGTTCGGGATGTTCAGCGACTCGATGTCGGTGAGGCGGAGATTCTCCTTGCGAATGATGCGCGCGACGTAGTACGCGGATGCCGCACCGTTGTTCCCGATCCAGCCGATCTTCTTGCCCTTCAGTCCCGAGACGCGCAGCCCGCCTTCGTAGAGATCCTGCCGTATCAGCAGCGCCGAAGGACGCCCGCGGCGCGGCTGGTAGCCGGTCGACGCGACGAACTTCACTTCGAGCCCGCGGTTGACCGCATTGTAGAACGCGGCGGAGAGCGCCGCGGCGGCGACGTCGATCTGCCCTTGCGCGACCAGGCTCATCGAGTCCGCGCCGGCGGTGATCGGCGTGAGGTTCGCATCGAACCCGGCGTCGCGCAGATAACCCCGCTCGACCGCCACGAAGACCGGCGCGAACAGCGTCGACGGCACATACCCGACGGTGAGCGTCTTGCGCGCTTGCGCGAAGATCGCGGTCGGCAACGCGCTCGCCGCAGAACCGGCTGCGATGGCGCCGAGGAAGCGGGCCCGTGAGGTCATGGAGACCGGTTCGGCACCGGCGGCGCCGATCACCGCCTCTGGGGACGGAGCCGTCCGGTGAACGCGCCGATCAGCCCGACCGCCTGCGCGGTGTGCGCTACCGCAGCGACTTCAGAAACGCCGTCATGCGCTCGATGTAGCCCGGGACGGGGACGTAGCGCCCGGCCTCGAGGTCCTTCTCGAAGCATTCGTGGCATTCGCTCTCGCCGCTCACGAGCTGCAGCCCGTGCCCGCCGTTCGCGAACACGGCGAACTCGACGTGCGGGTTCTTCCCGCGCGCGTAGGCGAGCATCAGCCTCGCGACGCCGTCGTCGACGGGCGCAAGGCTATCTTTTGCACCGAACACGACGAGCACGGGCACCGTCACGCGCTCCGCGGTTCGCGCAGGGTCGTACAGCATCTGGCGCATGAACTCGCGCAGACCCGGATCGATAGTCTCCGGCGTCCCGAGCGCAGCGTCGAGCTTCAGGGCGGAGAACCACGGCCGCGTCCTCGCCTTGTCGTACGCCGCCTGCGCAGCGTCCCGCCCGTACCCTGTCCCGTAGTACGCCCAGAGCACGCGCCGAAACGCCGTGACATCGCGGGCGTCGTCCGCGCTGAAGCCGCGGCCGCGCAATTGCTCGCCGCGCTGGAACATCTCCACCTCGCCGGCCGTCGCCCCGGACGCCGAAACCGAGATCACGAACGCGACGTCGGGCGAGCTCGCCGCCATCAGCGGACCGACCCAGCCGCCTTGGCTCACGCCCCACACCCCGACGCGGCGCGGGTCGATGCCGGACAACCGCTGCAGCGCGTGAACCGCGGCCACGCCGTCGTCCGCGAGGCTCGCGACGGTCTGATACGGATCGAAGCGTCCCGGCGAATCGCCGGCCCCGCGCTTGTCGTACGCGAAGACGGAGTACCCGGCGGCGGTGAACGGCTCGAAAAGCGGCCGAAACGACGGCCCGTCCCGGCGCGCCGGCCCGGTCCCGGACAGCAGCACGATCGCCGGGTGGGCTCCGGGACCGGGCGCGCGATGCAGCGTCCCGACCAGCGTCGCGTCGGCCGAGACGAACGTGATCGTCTCGTCCGCCCCGGTCGCGGCGAAGGCCGGCGAGCCGGCTCCGCGCGCGAGCGAAGCGGCGGCGAAGAACACGAGCAACAGCGCGGCGGACGACGGCCGCCCGGCACGGCGTAAATCCATACCTAAAGAATTCGGTGCCGACTGCGCGCATGCTTGTCGGGTCGCGTCGGGCGGCAGAACCATGGCACCTTGACGGCCCCATCCCGGCCGGGCCGGCGATTGATGGGTTCCGGCCGTATCCTCGCTACTTCGCCTTCGCGGCGATCGCGGTGACCTCGAAGCGCGCGCCAAACAGCAGCGCGCCCGACCCGAGGAACGCGCGTGCCGGGTACGGACCGCCGAAGAACGTCACGTAGACCTCGTTGAACGCGGCGTAGTCGCGGTCGACCTCGGGAGCGTGAACGGTCACCATGACGAGATCGTCCATCGTCATTCCCTGGCGGCCGAGGACCTTGCGCACTCGCTCCATGACCAGCCGCGCTTCCTCGCGCACGTCGGCCGGCGGCTTGCCGGTCTCGCGCTCGAGGCCGATTTGACCGGCGATGTACAGCGTATCGCCGGCGCGGACGGACTCGCGGAACGGCAGCCCGGCGGCGGGATCGCCGGGCATCAGAGGGGATAGATCAGCGAGTTCGGGATGAGCTCGCTGTCGAAGACGCAGATCTTTTCGCGGAAGCGCAGCGTTCCGCCGTCGTCGGTGACGCGGTCGGCGTACCGGCCGGCGTTGTAGACCTCGGAGAGTGAGCCGGTCTTCGTGCGCACGACGAGATAGTTCGCGCGCACGCGGAAGCCGCCGTCGTCGCGCTCGGCCAGGATGCCGGTGATCAGGTGCCGCTGGTAGTGCGGCTCGTGGAACAGCGTCTCGGTGATCGCGTAGACGCGGTCGCGCAGCATCGCCTTGCTCTCGAACGACAGCGTCGCGAGCGGCAAGCCGCGGTCGTGGTTCTCGCGTGGCACCACCCGGTAGACGCAGTCGTCGGTGAAGAACTCGGGCCACTCCTCGAATCGCGCGTCGTCCAGGCACGCGGCGTAGCGCGCGTACAGCTCCTCGATGCGCAGCCGGTCTTCCACGGAAACCGCCGGCGCCGCGCCGGAATCCGCGCTTGCAGCGCCCGTCACCGCGCTCACCGCTCCCTCACCGCGCTCACAGCTCCATCACCTCGCGGTAATAGCCGTACATCGAGCGGATCAGCGTCTCGGTAACGTTGTGATCGGCGCCGCCGCGACCGCGGCCGTCCAGCTCGCAGACGGTCGCGCCGTCCGCCTCCTGCGCGAAACCGCGCTGCGAGAACTCGATCACCTCGCCGTCGTCCGCCGAGACGTACCCCGCGGGCCCGAACAGGTTCGCCTGCCGCAAGCGCCGCCGCGTCATCTCCGGCGTGTCGTCGGCGAAGCCGAAGTGCGTCCAGACGAAGTCGAACGTGCCGACGCCGCGCGGCACGATGTGGCGGGTCGAGAGCGAGTTCACCTGCTGCTGGATGATCAGGCTCGGGAACAGCGTCAGCATCGTCACCGTCGGCCCGTTCCACCACGGCTCGACCACCACGTCGAGGACGCGGTCGTCGTGCAGCACCATGTTCTCCTTGAAGCTCGTCACCCCGGAGGTCACCGCGTCGCTGCGCCCGCCGTCGTTCTTCCGGGACACCATCGCGGCGTGGCGCCCGCGCGCGTCGACGACCATCTGCGACTGCTGATCCGCGCGCCACAGACCGAACGTCACGAACCACGTGTGCAGCAGCCCGGGATGGTACGGGTCCTTGATGTTCTCCATCATCAGCTTCCAGTTGCCGGGGATGCGCTGCCGCGAGTAGCCCAGTATCGTGAGCCGGCGGCCGTCGAAGACGCGCTCGAAGTACCGCCCGACCTCCGGCCCGACGTACGCGCGCAGCGGCTCGGCGTCGTGGTCGAACGACGCGAACACCACGCCGTTCCACTCCTCCACCTTCAGCTTCGTAAGCCCGTGCGAGGACAGCGCGAAGTCCTCCGGCATGCCGCCGTTGATCCGATCGCCCTGGCGCACGCCTTTGCGAAACGGCAACCCGATCAGATTGCCGCTCAGGTCGTAGCTCCACTGATGGTACGGGCAGACGAAGGTCTTCGTCGTGCCGTGCGCCTTCTGGCAGAACTGCACGCCGCGGTGCGCGCAGCGGTTCTCGACCACGTTGATCGCGCCGTCGCGCCCGCGCACCATGACGACCTGCCGCTCACCGACCGCGGTCCGCTTGAAATCCCCGCTATTCGGAATCTCCGCGCTCAGGCCCACGTAGCACCAGTGCCCGTGGTAGAAGAAGCGCTCCAGCTCGCGCTCGTAGACCGCCTGGTCCGTGTAGAGCTTGTACGGGATGCGCGCGCAGACGTCGGGATGCCACGCGAGCTCGATCGGGCGCGCGAGCGTCTCCATCGCGCTACGTTCCGGCCGGCACCGGCGCCGCGATCGCGACCGGATTGCGCAGCACGCCGATCTTCGAGATCTCCACTTCCATCACATCACCGTCTTTCAAGAACTCGGGCGGAACCCGCGCGAACCCGACGCCTTCCGGCGTGCCGGTCGCGATCACGTCGCCGGGCTCGAGCGTCAGGCCCTTCGAGAGCTCGGCGATGATCCGCGCCACCGAGAAGATCATCACCGACGTGCTCGCCTGCTGCTTCGGCTCGCCGTTCACGCGCAGCGCGACGTCGAGCCGCTGCGGGTCGCCGATCTCGTCGGCGGTGACGATCCACGGGCCGAGCGGACAGGTGTCGTCGAGCGTCTTGCCCTTGAACCACTGCGTCGTCGCGTTCTGCACGTCACGCGCGCTGACGTCGTTCAGGCAGGTGTAGCCGAAGATCGTGCCGAGCGCCTCGTCCTCGCGCACGTTCTTGCAGCGCGTGCCGATGACGACCGCGAGCTCGGCTTCCCAGTCGTACTTCTGCGACACGGCGCCGTCGAGGTTCAGCGTGGCTTCGGGATCGGCGATCGCGGTCGGCGCCTTCGAGAAGAACGTCGGCACCGACGGGAGCTTCAGCTCCTCGCCCCGGACGCGCGCGCCTTCCTCGGCGTGCGCGAGGTAGTTGCGCCCGACGCAGAAGACGTTCTTGCGCGGGTGCAGCGGCGCGTGCAGCTTCGTTCCGGCGAGGCCGACCGGTTCTCCGAGCCGGCCCTGTGCGGCGATGCGCGCGGCGGGGTCGAGCGCGAGCAGCGCGTCGAGCGACTCCAAGCCCTCCAGCGGCCGGATCATCTCGCCGTCGACGATCCCCGGACGGGCTCCGCCCGACGAGGGGGTGGTGAACATCACGAAGCGCACGTGGACCTCCGAAGCTCGCGGTTGCGGACTGCAATCCTGCGATGGGGAGCGAGCGTCTCCCTCGCGGCCGGACGCTCGGTGCGAACGGCGCGCCGCGCGGGAACGCTCAGCCACGCGGGGCTGACGGCGACCGAAGCGAATCACCCGGCCTCGGAACCCCGAAAGGACCGTGATGATCGCGACGGACTCCCTGGAGCGCCTCTTCGCCGAGGCGGCCGCCCAGGACGCCCAGCCGCTGTGGACGATGATGGAGGCGATGGTGCCGCCGCATCCGCAACCGAAGGCGGTCGCGCACGTCTGGCGCTATGCGGCGATGCGTCCGCTGCTCGAGCGCTCCGGCAACTTGGTCGGCACGCAGGACGCGGAGCGCCGCGTCTTCATGCTGATCAACCCGGCGCTCAAGCCGCCGCACACCACCGACACGCTCTACGCGGGCTTGCAGCTCATCCTCCCGGGTGAGGTCGCGCGGGCGCACCGGCACATCGCGTTCGCGCTGCGGTTCATCATCGAAGGCGACGCCGCGTACACCGCGGTCGGCGGCGAGAAGGTCCGCATGCGGCGCGGCGATCTGATCCTGACGCCGTCGTGGGAGTATCACGACCACGGTCACGAAGGCGACGGCCCGATGGTGTGGCTCGACGGGCTCGATCTTCCGGTCTATCAGTTCTTCCCGGCCAACTTCGCGCAGCCGTACGCGGAAGAGCGCTTTCCGTCGGAGCCCGGGCCGGCCGAGTCGCACCTGCGCTATCCGTGGGACGACATGCAGGCGCGGCTCGAAGCCGAGGACGGTCCGTACTCGTTCGCGGAGTACGCGCTGCGCAACACCGGCGGCCCGGTATCGCGGGTGATCGGCGCGGCGGCGGAGCGCATCGCGAAAGGCGGCTCGTCGCCGACGCGCCGCGAGACCGCGGGCGTCATCTACCACGTCTACAAGGGCCGCGGCTCGACGACGGTCGGCACCGCGCGGCTCGAGTGGGAGCGCGGCGACACGTTCTGCATCCCGTCCTGGATGCCGTACCGGCACGAGGCGGCGAAGGACACCTACCTGTTCCGCTACGACGACCGCCCGGTGCTCGAAGCGATCGGCGCGTATCGCGCGGGAGCGTCCGCATCGTGAGCACGGACGCGCTGCCGTACCCCGATGCCGATCTGCGCGCGCATCCGCCGCGCAGTCCTCGCGTGATGCTCGGCGGGCTCGTCTTCCTGGCGCGCACCATCGACAAGACGCGCGCGAAGCTGCAAGGAACGCTCGGCCCGTACAAGATCGGTCCCGGCTTGTCGCTGTACTTGTTCGAGTGGCTCGGGATCACCGAAGAGGACTTCACCGAAACGGTCCGCGCGGCGAAGAACGACGAAGAGGTCGTCGCCTGGCTGCACGCGCGCTGCGACCGCGGGACGTTCCCCGCCATCAACCAGCGCCTCTCCGAGCGCGGCATCCGCGACGACGAGCACTTCCGCGAAGTGCTCCCGCGCTATCCGGTCCTCAACGACTACCCGCACCTCCGCAACTGGTTCGAGATCCTCGACGTCGACGACCGCTGGATCTTCGACCCGGCGAACGCGTGATCGGCTAGTTCGGTCTGCGGGTGAGGTGCCAGAAGCTGCAGTAGCGGCATTCGTACGAGAACAGCACGTCGCCCATGCCGTTCATCAGCGCGTGGGCGCGCGCGTCGGCTTCGTCCGCGTACTGCTGCTTCGAGGTGCATGAGCGCTCGACGTCCGCATCGACACGCGGGTCGGGGCGCATGCGATCCTTCACGAACCACTCCATGAGCGGCTCGGGATTGTCGTTCTTCTTAGCGGGTGGCCGTTGGCGCGGCACGGCCGCTCGTTGCTGCGGGGACATCGGACAGGCACGAGGCCGTCACACCGAGCCCGGTTACGATTCCAAGAAGACCCGGGATGAAGACGTGGGCGTCGTTCGTTTCTGAGACCAGCGCTTCACCGCCGCCGAGCAGCCCCAATACGCCGATGTCCGGCGGAGGGACGTTGCACAGCTCCGGAATGAGCCGCCGAGGAACGGTGATCGTGACGCCGCTCTCGAGCGTGAGCCGCACCTCGTCGGCGAGCTGGTCGTATGCGACCGAGCGCGCCCAGGGACCGTGGTTGCCTACCGGATGCGCCGCTGTCGCGACTCGCTGTCGTTTCATGATGATGCGCCCCCATGATAGCGGTTCCATGCCGCGATGCAATCCCCAATGCGGCCCGCGACGACCAGCTCGGCGCGCCGGATCACACGCGCGGACGGTTTCCGGGCACGCGCCGAGCCCGGGCGGTAGCGCGCTACCCCGCCACTGATGCAGATCGGGATCACGCTGTCGCCGTGCACGACGTGCACGTGCGGCGGACCGTGGTCGCACGTGTATATCACCACCCGGTAGCCCAGATGTTCGAAAATTGTAGCCACGCCCGCACTTCACGCGGGCGCGGCCTCCGGCTAGTGTCCCCGGTTCAGTGGGACGGGCTGGGGGACTTCATGACCTGCGGCAGGTCGGGCATGCGGTGGATGTTCACGCTGGGCGCCGGCTGCGGCGCGGGGGTGACCATCTGCGCGGGCGGCGGCGTGCGGTTCTGATTGCGCTTCGCGATGTCCATCATCGAGGCGGCCGCGCCGACCGCGTTCGGGTCGACCCCGCCGCGGCTGACGAGCTGCACGTCGCGGCGGACGCGCATCGTCTTCGGGTTGTAGTCGTAGATCAGCCGGTACGTCCCGAGCACCACGTTGCCGTCGGGCAGGCGGATGAACGCCTGCAGCGCGTTGCCGTACGTCTGCGCGTCGAAGCTGGGCAGCTTCGACGGCTTCACCGACCGGACGCGCGTGACCTGACCCAGCTTGTTGATCTCGACCGTGTACTCCACGTGGAGCTGTTTGGTCGGCGCGAGCTGCTTCGGCTGCAGCTTCGTCACGTCGACGCGCTTGGGCGCGGCGGGCGCCGCGCTCGGCTTCGGCGCCGGCGTGGCGGCGTTCGCCGCGGCGCCGGACAGCAGCAGCGCGGCGAGCGCCAGGGCCGGGACGCGCATCAGTTGCGCGACAGCGCGGCGAAAGCCGCCCCGCAGGACGCGCAGGCCACGATCACCTGAAATGTCGCACCCCGGTCGCGGAGGTCGCTCGAACGCTGGTCCGTCTCATGACTCCCGCAGTAACGGCACCGGGTCGAGGTCGAGTTCCCTCCCGAACGATCGTCGGTCACCTGCTCCCTGTTCCCCGAACCCGGCCGGCGCCCCCGCGGTCGCGGCGCGGGACGGCCGCCGAAAGCCGCCGAACGGACGGCCCGTCATGATCCACCGTCTCGCCGCCGCGCTGGCGCTTGCATTGGCCCTCGCAGGCTGCAAGGACCCCGACCAGCCGTCCGTCGGTCAGCAGTTCTTCCAGGGCCAAGGCGACGTGAAGGTCATCGAAGCGCACATCGTCCCCACCGGCGACTCGTCGGCGCAGACCGGCGGCGGGACGCTGCGCTACGTGATCGCGCGGATCGAGTTCACCAACGACCTCGGCTACGATCTGACGCCGGACATCACGCACTTCTACCTGCTCGACCGCAACAACAACCGCTATCAAGCCAAGGACAGCGGGTCGTCGGTGTTCACCGGCGTCAGCAACTCGACGCAGCCGCTGAAGAACGGCGACAAGCGTGAGTACACGGTCGGCTTCCGCACCGCCGATCCCAACGTCAGCGGGACGATCTTCTACGAACGCTAGCCGCCTTCTGACGCTCGGCGCGATCTCGTTCTCGCTCGCCGTCGCACCCGCGTCCGCGGCGCGGCCGCTGCCGGACTCCGGCAAGTGGGACCGCACCTTCGCGCTCTACGCGCGCGACGTGGCGGTCCCGTGGAAGCGCATCGCCGTGCGGCTCGACACCTACAGCGGCGCACCGGTCGACCTCGCCGCGTACGAAGCCGATCCGGCCGACGTGCTGATCGCCGGCACCTCGCACGCGCGGCCGCTCGACACCGCGCACCGCAACCCGGTCGCGCGCTGGCGCTTCACGCCGCCCGCCGGCCTGCGCTACACGCCGAACGACGTCGAGGTTCCGCTGCAGAACCGCGAAGGATTCTTCGTGATCGAGGCCCGCCGCGGCGACGCGGTGCAGCAGGCCTGGGTCGACCTGACGCGCGTCGGGGTGCTGACGAAAGAGTCGCCGGGCGGCGTGGTGCTGTACGCGGCCGATCTGGGCACGGGCAAGGCGCTCGCCGGAATGCGCATCACGTACCTCGTCGGCGCGACGTTCGAGTACGGCAAGACCGACGCGCACGGGATCGCGCGCTGGAGCGGCTCCCACCGCCCGCGCTTCGCGCTCGCCGAGTGGGGCAAGAGCAAGACCTTCGTCTCCCTGCTGGCCCAGCCGCCGGTCCCGTCGACGCTGATCGGCGTGCGCGCCGACCGCGCCAACCTGCGCGCGGGCGAGCACGTGCACGTCGTCGGCTTCGCGCGCCGGCGCAGCGGCGCGGTGTACCGGCCGGCGTCCGGGGAGGTTCACGTCTCGGCGGTCGCGCGCGGCCGCACGCTGGCGAGCACCGACGCGCGGCTCGATGCAGCCGGCGCCTTCCACGCGGACTTGGCGCTGCCCGGCGACACGCCGGCCGGCGACGCCGCGGTGCTGGCGGGGTTCGGCGGCGCGAGCGGCGGCGCGTCGATCCACGTCGACGGCGTCGGCGATCTGGTGCTGGGGGTGTTCGCGGCGTGCGGCGGTTCGTGCGCGGCGGATCAGGCGGTGCCCGTGACCGTGACGGCGCGAAGCCGCACCGACGGCGCGCCGGCGCCCGGGCGGGACGTGCGCATCCGCGTCGTGCGGACGCCGCACGTCCTCGCGCCGGATGCGGCGGACGAAGGGGTCCCGTGGGGAACGGCGACCGTCGCCGACGTCCGCGTGCGCACCGACGACACCGGCTTGGCGCGATACGCGGTCCCCGCGCCGACGGACGGGCTGCCCTCGACCTACGGCGTGGTCGCGACCAGCAGCGCGGCGACCGCGTCGGCGCGGATCGCGGCGCCGGCCGGGCGGATCGCGCTCGACGTCCGGCCGCAGCGCGCCGATCTCGACATCGGCGAATCGGCCGCCGTCGACGTGCACGGCTTCGACGCGGTCGACGGGCGGCCGGCGAGCGGGCTCGCGGTGCGGCTGCGCGTCGTGCACGGTCCGACCGAGCAGTCGCAGCAGCTCGTGCTCGGTGCGGACGGCCGCGCGCACGCGGTGTTCCGCAACGTCGTGCCGGGGACGAGCCTGCTCTTCGCGCAGGCGGACGCCGACGGCCGGCCGGTGATCGACGTGAACGCGGTCTCGGTCGCGCCGCAGGCGCTGCCGGGCAGCCGCTCGCGGCGCAGCGCCGACATCCAGATGGCGACGGACAAGCCGCGCTACGGCGTCGGCGAGCGCGTGCGGCTCGACGCCTCGCTCAGCGGCGCGTCGGGCGACGCGTTCGTCGATCTGGAAGGCGCGCGCGCGATGGGCGAGCAGACGGTCGCGGCGAACGGCGGCCGCGCGAGCGCGACGTTCACGGTGCCCGAGACGGTCGGCGACGCGGCGGTCGGCGTCGCGTTCGTGCGCGACGGCGCGCTCGAGTGGGCGACGGCGCGGCTCGCGATCGACGGCCCCGGCCACGCGCGGGTCACCAGCCTCGCATCCGACCGGCCCGCCTACGCGCCCGGCAGCGTCGCGCACGTCACGATCGACGACGGGAACGCGACCGCCGGCGCGACGCTGGCGATCCGGCTCGCCGACGCGCGCGCTTCGAGCGGCGCGTCGTTCGAGGACGCGACCGCGGTGCTCGCCGGCACCGGCACGACCACGCAGAACCCGGCCTCGGGCGAGCCCGCCTGGCACGCCTCGGTCACGCCGACGCGCTCGACCGCGGTCGACCTGGCGACCAGCGAGCGCAGCGCGCCGGCCGGCGAGACGCTGGGCGCGCCGTCGGAGCGCGCGCTGATGTGGCGCGTCGACCGCAGCGCGAAGAACGGCTTCGACGTGACGCTGCCGCAGGCGCCGGGCCGGTACGTCGTCTCGGTGCTGAAAGTCTCCGACGACGGCGACGTCGGCGCGGCGGCGCTCGCGCTCGAGGTGCGCTGAATGAGCGCGCAGACCGAGATGGCGCTGGAGCTGGCGCCGGGGAGCGCGCGGCTGATGCTGCTCGACACGTACGGCCTGGTGTACCGCGCGTTCTTCGCGCTGCCGGAGCTGACGACGACGCGCGGGATGCGGATCGAAGCGGCCTACGGCTTCACCATGATGCTGAACAAGCTGATCGCCGACGAGAAGCCGACGCACGTGATCGCCGCGTTCGACAAAGGGCTGCCCGCCGCGCGCGTCGCGCTGTACCCGCAGTACAAGGCGCAGCGCAACGAGACGCCGGACGAGCTGCGCGAGCAGTTCACGCTCGTGCGGCGGATTCTGGCGACGTTCGCGATCCCGATCGTCGAGATCGACGGCGAAGAGGCCGACGACGTCATCGCGACGCTCGCGCGCCAGGCCGAAGAGGCGCGCCAGGACGCCGTCGTCGTGACCGGCGATCTGGATCTGCTGCAGATCGTCGACGACCGCACGACCGTGCTGACGACGCGGCGCGGGATCACCGAGCTCGGCCGCTACGACGAGGCGAAGGTGCGCGAGCGCTACGACCTCGAGCCGCGGCAGCTTCCCGACTACCGCGGGCTCAAGGGCGATCCGTCCGACAACCTGCCCGGCATCCCCGGCGTCGGCGAGAAGACGGCGATCAAGCTGGTGAAGACCGCGGGATCGCTCGACGCGCTGCTGGCGAACCCGAAGCTCGCCGGAACGCCGAAGCTCGAGGCGCTCATCCGCGAGCACGGCGAGGTCGCGCGCGTCTGCCGCGACGTCTCGCTGATCAAACGTGATCTGGCCGTCGGCATCGACTGGGACGCGGCGCGCTTCGCGCAGCCGCCGAACGACGAGCTCTACACGCTCTACCGCGACCTCGAGTTCAAGACGCTGCTGCTGAAGCTGGCGCCGCCCGAGACGCCGCAGCCGGTCGCCGCGGAAGAAGTCTTGCAAGGCGAGTACGCGTCGTACGCCTCGATCACCGACCCGCCCGACTACGCGAAGCTCGCGGCGCTGATCGGCGACGCCGCGCAGCGGGAGCGCGTCGCGGTGGTCCTGCGCGGCGAGCAGTACGCGATCTCGGCCGAGGACGGCGTGGCGTTCTCGTTCAACGCGTCGGCCGTGGCGAGCGCGCCGAACGTCGGCGCGGCGTTCGCGGCGCTGTGGCAGCGCGTGCCGCAGCTGGTGGTGCACGACGCGAAGACGGTCGCCAACGCGGGCGGGCTGCCGATCCGCACCTTCGCCGACGATTCGATGATCGGCGCGCATCTGCTCAACCCGTCGCGCTCGTTCGCCGACGTCGCGCAGGCGTCGAGCGAGCTGCTCGGCCGCGTGCTCCCCGAGGACCGCCCGGCTGCCGCGGCCGACGCGGCGCGGCGCTTGTCGCTCAAAGCGCGCGAGGAGCTCGAGCGGCGGCAGCAGATCGATCTCTACAGCGACGTAGAGCTGCCGCTGGTGTCGGTGCTCGCGGCGATGGAGCGCGCCGGCGTGGCGTTCGATCCGCACGCGCTGCGCGAGTTGGCCGCCGAGGTCGACGCGGCGGTGGAGCGGCTGCAGCGCGAGATCTACGCGATCGCGGGCGAAGAGTTCAACCTCGGCTCGCCGCAGCAGCTCGGCCGCATGCTCTTCGACAAGCTCGGCCTGCCGGCGGGACGCCAGAACAAGACCGGCTACGCGACCGGCGCGGACGTGCTGCAAGGGCTCGCCAAGAGCTTCCCGGTCGCCGCGAAAGTGCTCGAGTGGCGCGAGGTCTCGAAGCTCAAGAGCACCTACGTCGACGTGCTGCCGGGGCTGGTCGACGCGAACGGCCGCATCCACACCGTCTTCAATCAGACGACCACCGCGACCGGCCGGCTCTCGTCGGTCAACCCGAACCTGCAGAACATCCCCGTCCGCACGGAGCTGGGACGCCAAGTGCGCAAGGCGTTCGTCGCGCCGACGGACGACCGCGTCCTGCTCGCCGCCGACTACTCGCAGATCGAGCTGCGCCTGATGGCGCACCTCAGCGGCGACGAGGCGATGCGCACCGCGTTCCACGAGCGCCAGGACATCCACGACTTCACCGCGCGCCGCATCTTCGACGTCGGCCCGTTCGCGGAAGTCACGCGAAACCAGCGCACGATGGCGAAGTCGGTCAACTTCGGGCTGCTCTACGGGATGTCCGACTTCGGGCTCGCGCAGCGGCTCGAGATCGACCGCGGCACGGCGCGCGCGATGACCGAGGCGTACTTCGCGCGCTTCCCCGGCGTGCGCGGCTACATCGACGCGTGCTTGGAAGAAGCGCGCGAGTGCGGCTACGTCAAGACGATCCTCGGGCGGCGGCGCTACATGCCGGACCTGCGCTCGAAGAACTACATGCTGCGCGCCGCCGCCGAGCGCGAGGCGACGAACGCGCCGCTGCAAGGCTCGGCCGCGGACCTGATGAAGCTCGCCATGGTGCGCCTCGACCGGCGGCTCGCCGCCGCAGACCTCGACGCGATCATGCTGCTGCAGATCCACGACGAGCTGATCTTCGAGGTCGCGCGGCGCGACTTGGACGCCGCCGGGCGCGTTGTGAAGTACGAGATGGAGCACGCGCTCGAGCTCAGCGTGCCGCTCGAAGCCACCCTCAAGACCGGAAAGAACTGGTACGACGTTGAGAGCTACGACCCCGATGCGCCCGAGGCCGAGTAGCACGCGGACCGGCGCGGCTGCGGCCTTCGCGCGCGCCTCGTTCGCCGTCGCTCTGGCATGCGCCGGCATCGCGGGGCTCACCGCGCAAAGCACGGCGGCGTCGCCCGCTGCGCAACGGTGGTGCACCGCGATTCCGCTGCCGCTGGGAACGCGCGCGTCGTCGTGCCGTGCGCTGGAGGTTCGCGCCGCGCGCGGGACGCTGCGGCTCGCGGTCGCGGCGAACGAGAAGCAGCGCGAGCACGGCTTGATGAACGTCCGCTGGGTTCCGCCGGGTCAGGGGATGATCTTCGCCTTCCCCGACGGCGACCAGTTGCGCGGCTTCTGGATGAAGGACACCGTGACGCCGCTCGACATGGTCTTCGTCACGTCGGACGGCACCGTCACCGACGTCGCCGTCAACGTGCCCGCAACGGCGCCGCACACCCCGGACGACAAGATCGCGCGCCGGCAGGCGGTCGCGCACTACGTGATCGAGCTCGGCGCCGGACAGGCGGGTGCGTTCGGGCTGATCCCGGGCGCGCGCATCTTCGTCCCGGCCGTGGCGGCCCAATGAGCGGCAGGCAAGCGCAAGCCTAGAAGAGCCGGCCATCCGGCCGCGAGCTCGGCATGGTACACTACTCGTGCGGCGGGGTGCCGCGAGGGAGACCACGTGAAAACGATTCTGTCGTTTGCTATGGTCGCGCTCCTTGCCGGTTGTTCCGGCGGCGCGACGAGCGTTCCAACCCCATCCAACCCGATCTCGGTGACCGCGCCCGCGGCGACCGTGCGCGCGCCGCAAAGCGGCGGCCCCGGCACGACCTCGGTCACCTACTACGACACGTACGCGCCGGTCGGCCCGTGCACTCCGCACGAGCTCACCATCCTGGCCGGTGGCAGCTTCCCGGTCACGCACCTGGACTTCGCGGCCGGCGACGGGCCGCCGCTCATCGTCTCGAACTGCAACTTCCAGACCCCGCAGTACGTCCGGGTGACGCTCAGCAAGATCCAGTACGGCGCGCCGTTCATCCGCCAGGTGGACTACACGGTCACCGTCGACGCCCCGGGCCCGGCGCAAGTCACGGCGACGTGGGTCGCACTCGGTCCCACGCTGCCGGGCCATCCCGGCCTCAAGGGCAAGGTCACGTTCACCATCAGCGCTCCGTCCGGCGGCGGCGGCCTCTAGCGCTTCAGCACGGCATCGGCGGGTTTCGATTCGGCTTGCGTCCAATGCCGACGGCCCGCCGATGCAGCCGCCGCTCTCGCGCCGCACAGCTCCGCGCGCTCGCCTCGCGAGCGGGACGGCGCGCGCCCTAGCGGCACTCGCCGTCGCGCTGATGTGCGCGGCCGAAAGCCCCACGCCCGCCGCGACGGATGCGCCGGCGCTGACCGGCGACCAAATTCTCGCGCGCGTGAAGACGGTGTTTCGCTCGTATCGCCGGCCGCCGTACGTCGCCTACACGCTCGTCCGCCGCGACCGCCACAACGGCGAGATCGACTTTCCGAACAGCTACACGCTCAAGGTGTGGTGCCGCAGCTCCGACCGTTCGGCACTGACGCGCCGCGTCTGGAACGGCAAAGCCTACGGCGAGCTCGAGAACATCACCGTCATGTTCGACAAGGACGTCGATCCCGGTCCACCGACCGCCGATATGTTCGAGAAGCGTCTGTTCGGCACGTCTTCCGCGCGCCGTGATGCGGCGGCGAGCGCGCCCGCGCCGTCGGATACTGCTGCGCCGCCCGATGCTGCGACGCCGCTGCCCGAGATCGGCCGCGTCTCGGCGCGCGACGGCGATTACCGCGCGGTGCGCGTCGCGCGCGACGCTGCGCTGCTGCATCTGTGGCTCGTGCCGAAGTCGGATCCGGACCGCAATCGGCTCGACGAGATCTGGGTCGATGCCACGACGTACGACCTGCGGCGCGCGCGTGTCCGCGACCACCTCTATCTCGGCTTGAGCGGGCAGTCGCTGGACGACGAGTTCGACGTCCGCTTCGCGCCCGGTCCCGGCGGCTTACCGCTGATCGCGTCGATTCACGGCCACACCGGCGGCGATCAGTACGAGACGGACTACACGTTCCGTGACGTCACGTTCCCGGAGACGTTACCGGCCTGGTACTTCGCGCCCAAACAGTATGGTTCGCACCGCGCCGACGCGCCGGCGTAGATCGTACATCGTGATCGAGCGCATGCGCTCGGTGTGATACACTGCCTTTGCGGCGGGGTGCCGCAAGGAGTTCCATATGCATGCGAAGACGATCACGTCGTTCGCTCTTGTCGCGCTGCTCGCCGGTTGCTCCGGCGGCGCGTCGAGCGTGGTTTCCCAAAAGCCAACGACCACGTCGGCGGCAGTGAAGGTGCCGCAAAGCGGCGGTCCGGGGACGACCACGGTGACGTACTACGATCAGTACGCGCCGGTCGGTCCGTGCAGTCCCGGGGTGCTCACGATCATGGTCGGCGGCAGCTACCCGACGACACACCTGAACTTCGCGGCCGGCAACGGCCCGCCGCTCATCGTGTCGAACTGTCACTTCCAAACGCCGCAGTACGTCAAAGTGACGTTGGGAACGCCGAGCTACGGCGCGCCGTTCCTGCGCCAGACGGACTATACGGTCACGGTCGACGCGCCCGACGCGGCGCAGGTCACCGCGACGTGGACCGCGCTCGGTCCGACGCTCCCCGGCACGCCGGGTCTGACCGGGACGGTGTCGTTCACGATCGGCCCGCCGGACGGCGGCGGCGGACTCTAAGAGACCACCGCACCACCGATCGCGCCCGGCGCGGCGATCCCGTCTCCGCGAGCTGCGAGCCGCGGGGTTCGCAGTCGCCGCCGCCGGGCGCACCGATGACGAGCCGACGTGCCGCCGTCTCGCGCGCGCTCAGCGGTAGACGACGCGCGCGTAGACGGCCAGCTTGACGCCGAGCTCGGCGTAGCGAAAGTCCGCCGCGCGTCGCGCGTCCATGCCGAGCCGGCACGAGCCGTTCAGCACGACCGGACCCGTCACGTCGACGGCGATCAGGCGTTTCGCCGTGGCATGCGCGAGACCGGCGTTCGCGACCGCTTGCGCGGCGGCGGCGCGCACGGCTTCGACGACCAGGCCCGGCGCTTCGCGCGCGCAGCTCGGCCGCATCGGGAGGTCGTCGATCCCCACGTTTCCCGAGCGGTTCAGCTCGAGCGCGATCGACGCGAGGTCCCGCTGCAGCGCGGGCCGCATCGGCACGCGCGCGATCGCTTCGAGCTCGTCCGTTCGCACGAACGGATCGCCGCCGTACTCCGGCGTCAGCGGCGTCCGGGTGACGACGGCATCGGAGACGCGCGCTCCGATGCGCTCCAGAAACCTGCTCGGGAGCGATCCTTCGAGCGCTCGGAACGCGTGGGCGTGGTCGGGCGACATGTGCGCGCGCAACAGCACGCCGGTGGCGGAGAGCGTGGTCGCCACCCGCGCTTCACCGGCGATCGCGCCGCTCGCGTGATCGACCGGCGGCGGACCGATCGGGCTGGGCTGCGTGTCTTCGAGCACGTGCGCGGCGGCCGGCGCGCGAGGAACGAGCGCGGGTGAGCCGCGCAGCGCGTACGTGACCGAGACCGCGACGTACGACGTATGCGCCGGCGGCGCGATCCCGCCGAAGCTGTGCACGATCCGGTCGTCGTACGGCGGCGTGTCGCGGCGCGAGCACGTGCCGACCGTCGCCGCCGGCGACAGGATCGCCAGCGGACGAGCGGTGTCGACCGCGAGCCCGAGATCCGCGGCCAGGCGCTTCGCCCGCGCCGACGCATCCGCGACCGCTCGGCGAAGATCGTCGCCGCGCGGACCGCAGCGGTTGCGGTAGCGCAGGAACTTCACGTTGTCGCGTTCGATCGCGCGGTCGCCCGCGATCGCGGCGACGACGTCGTCGCGCGGCTCGAGCGCGTGCGTCGCCACTTCGATGAACGGTGAGCCGGTGGCTGGATCGAGCTGCGCGATCACGTCGGAGGCGGGGATCCCGATCGCGCCGAGGCGCCGGCGCGCTTCGCCGATGAAGTCTCGGTGCTGGTCCGCGAGGCTCACCGCTCCGTGCAGCCCTTGCCAGACGTACTTCGCCCCGTCGAACTCGTCGCGCGCGGTCGCGAACCCGTACACCGTCATCGCCGGCGCACCGGCGGGGACGCGCAGCCGCACCGGCGACCAAGAACCCCCGCCGAACGGCTCGCCCGCGGCGTCGAGCGGCGTGGTCGCGGGCGGCGCGACGGGATCGAGCCGGCGGGCGAAGGCGTAGCTGCGGGTCTCGCGCGCTTCGGCCGTCGTCGGCGCGAGCGGGCGCCGCAGCGCCCACGGGCGCGTGCGGCTTTGCGGACCGCACAGCGGGTCGGGCCAGCCGCCGACGGGCCTCGGCGTCCGATCGGCGAGCGCGGTCCGCCGCGGCGCGCGCGTTCCGAGCGCCGCGGCGAGCTCGTCGACTTGGCCGATCACGTCGCGTTCCGCCGCGCGCGAGAACTCCTCGCAGCTGCGCAGCCCCAGCGCGACGTCGGCGATGCGCGCGCCGCGGCCGACCGAGCGCCAGCCGGGCTGGTTCAGCGCCGCGCGCGCCCGGTCGACGAGCTCGCGCAGGCGGGCGTCGTCGAGCGGACCCGGGATCGCCACCCGGACCTCGCCGCCCGACCGGAAGCCGCTCAGCGCGTGCAGCCCGTTCTCGGTGTAGGCCGTCGGTTCGGCGGTGATCTCGAAGCCCGGCAGCGCTTTGCGCAGCACCGTCGCGACGACGTCCGTCGCGGCCGCGTTGAGCGCGGCGGTCGTCTGCGGCTCGGCGAGCACCAGCAGCTCGGCGCGCTCGCCGCGCGCCCGGGCGGTCGCCTGCGCGGCGCCCGCCAGCGCCATGCCGCCAGGGGCGGGGAGGTCGACGACGAGCGGCGGCGGCGTCGTGGTCGCGATCTGGGTGCCGGTCGCGGCCGTCGCCGAGAGCGCGCACAGGCCGGCCGCGACCGCGATCGCGCGCAACGCTGGGGTCATGACCGCTGCTTCACGCCGGATGCCGGCCGCGGCCTTTCCGTGCAACAGGGCCGGCGCCGGCCGTGTTGTAGGCGAAGGTGCCCGAGCTTCCCGAGGTCGAGACCATCGCACGCGGCCTGGCCAACGCCGTGACCGGCAAAACCGTCGCCGCAGTGCGCGTCACGATGGCGAAGATCGCGATCGCGCCCGAAGGCGAGCTGTTCGAGCAGGCCCTTGCCGGCGAGACGATCGCCGCCGTCGGCCGGCGCGGGAAGTACGTGCTGTTCCAGTTGGCGTCCGGCCGGCGGCTGGCCGTCCATCTGCGGATGACCGGACGGCTCATCGTCCAGCCGGCGGAGTACACCGAACCGTATCCTTACACGCACGTTCTGGTGACGTTCACGGACGGCGGGCGCCTCGCGTTCGCCGACGTCCGGCAGTTCGGCCGCATGCGGCTGCTCGCCGCGGACGACCCCTGGGACGCCGACGGCGGGGTCGAGCCGCTCTCCGAGGACTTTACCAGCGAGGCGTTTGTGAGTATGCTGGACGGGCGCCGCACGCCGATCAAGACGTTTCTCCTGGATCAGACCAGGATCGCGGGGGTCGGGAACATCTACGCGTGCGAAGCCTTGTGGGAAGCGGGGATCCGGCCGAGCCGCCCGTCGCACAAGATCAGCCGGCCCGCAAGGCGCCGGCTGCACGGCGCGATCCGAAACGTGCTCCACCGCTCCATCGAGGCGCGAGGGACGTCCGTGGACGATTACGTCGATGCCGAGGGACTGAAGGGCGGGTTCCAAAACCAACTCGCCGTTTACGGTCGCCTCGGCGAACCGTGCACCCGATGCGGGAAACCGATCGTTCGCACGGTGATCGGTCAGCGCGGTACCTGGTGGTGCCGAGGCTGCCAAAGATAAAAATATAAGCGAAGGAAGTCAACTCACCATTTCCACCACCATCGAGGCGCCCGCCGCGGCGCCGGTCCACGAAGAAGAAGATCAGCTCGCGCTCGAGCAGCGCCTGTACGAAGAGTCCCTGAAGGTCCTCGACGAGGGCCAGGTGCTCACCGGCGTGATCGTCGCGAAGTACCAGGACGAGCTCCTGGTCGACATCGGCGGAAAGTCCGAAGGGATTCTGCCGTTCCGCGAGCTCTCGCTCGCGATCGAGCCGAAGGAGCTCAAGGTCGGCGACACCCTGGAAGTCATGATCCACCGGATCGACGACCAGGACGGCCAGCTCTATCTGAGCGAGCGCCGCGCGCGCGCCCTCAAGACCTGGGAGAAGGTCATCGAGGCGCACGACAACGACGAAGTGATCGAAGCGACCGTGACGCAAGTCGTCAAGGGCGGCGTCCTCGTCGACCTCGGCATGCGCGGGTTCGTCCCGGCCTCGCAGATCCGCCGCCAGCCCGTCGGGAACCTCGACGAGCTCGTCGGCAAGAAGCTGCGGCTGAAGGTGATCGACCTCGACCACAAGCGCCACCGCGTCGTGCTCTCGCAGCGCCAGGTTCTCGAAGAAGAGCTGAACGCGAAGAAGCAGGAGCTGCTCGGGACGCTGCAGGTCGGCCAGATCCGCGAAGGCGTCGTCGTTCGGCTCGCGGAGTTCGGCGCGTTCGTCGACCTCGGCGGCATCGACGGCCTGATCCACAACAGCGAGCTGTCGTACGCGCGCATCAAGCATCCGTCCGAGGTCGTCAAGATCGGCGACACCGTCTCGGTCGAGGTGATGAAGTTCGACCCGGAAGCGAAGAAAGTTTCGCTCTCGCTGAAGCACGCGCTGCCCGACCCGTGGGTCGAGCACGCGGACAAGCTGTGGGAGGGCAACAAGCTCGTCGCGCAGATCGTGAAGGTCACGCCGAACTATCTCCTCGTCGAGATCGTCCCGGGCGTGCTCGCGATGGTCCCGAAGGGCGAGTTCGACGCGACCGTCCAGTACTCGCCGGGCCAGGAAGTCGACGTCACGCTGCTGACGATCAACCACGGCACACGGCGCATCACGGGCTCGATCCAGCACGTCGCCGACGTGCCGCCGGAAGAGCTCGACCAGTTCCCCGCCGAGGACGGCTTCGGCCCGCTCGGCACGGAGCTGCAGCAAACCGTCTGAGTCGGTTCGCGGCTTCGGCTGCGAGCGATCCCGATGCACGAGGGAGGCAGAGATGCCTCCCTCGCGTTCGTTTACGGGGAGCCGTCCTGCTGCGCGAGCCGCGCGACCATCTTCTTGATCTCCTCGACGTCGCACTCGACGCGGCTCGCGATCTGAATCAGGATCTGCTCTTGCAGCTCCTGGTGGTAGAGCAGCCGCGAGATCGCGTCGTGGTCGTGCTCGGCGCGCAGCTCGGCGTGCGCGCCCGACTGCCGCTGCCCGACCGCCAGGATGAAGATCAGGATGAGCTGCAGCACGTTCGAGCACGTCAGCAAGAACGTGAACGGGAACGGGTCGAACTTCGTCAGGAGCCCGAGCGGGATCCAGATCGCCTGGACCAGGATCGCCAGGCCTAGTGCGATTGGGGCGCCGGTCGAGTCGGCGACGCGCTTGCAGAAGCGCTCGACCGGGGTCATGCGCTCGGCGTGCTCCGCGTTGACGTCGTGAACCAGCGGGTGTTCCGTGACATCGACGGGCGGCGGCGTTGCAGTAGGCGTCGCATTCATGTGCCCGAGTATACACCGCCCGGGCCGTCGGACGTTCAGCGCGGCCGCTTCACGCGCTTGCGCCGGTAGGGCACCGCACGCTCCGGCGGTGCCGTGCGGGTGTCCCCGGTCGGGCTCGCGAGGCGACGCTCGAGATCGGTAAACGCATCGATCACGTCCCGTGCTTCGAAGGCGCGATTGCGCCGGCCAGCCTTCGTTTGCGTCAAGATGCCGGCGTCGACCAGCCGCGACACGGCCTCGTTGGCAGCCTGGACGCTCCGGCCCGTGAGCTCCGCAACGCTTTGTACCGTCAGGACCGGCGCGCCGGGAAGGTTTTCGAGGAGAATCTCGGTCGCCGAGCCCGGCCGAATCGATCCCAACCGCTCCCGCCAGCGGCGTTCGATCTCTTGGATTCTCTCCTCGAACACGGTCGCATCCTCCACCGCACGCCGGGATGCGGTCGCGAAGAGCCCGACCCAATGATTGATACCTTCGTGAGCGGCCGGAGACGACGCGGCCCCGTCGTAGCGCACCGCGGTCAGACCTTGGACGTACCGGTCCGCCCACGTCGCGAGCACCAGCGAAACCGGTGGCAGCACGCGCGGTGCGAGCCCGCGCCGACGCAGCACCATGTGAATCAGCGTTCGGCCGACGCGTCCGTTCCCGTCGACGAACGGGTGAATCGTCTCGAATTGGGCGTGCGCGAGAGCGGCCTGCGCGACCGCGGGCAGACCGTCTTCATTGCAAAACACAACGAGATCTTCGAGCAAGGGGCCAACGTCTTCGGGCGGTGGCGGGACGAATTCGGCGGTGCACGGGTTGTAGCGGTTGCGGCCGATCCAGTTCTGCTCCGTCCGAATCTGGCCCGCATACTTGCTCAACGCCGTCGGCGAGAGCAGGCGGCGGTGCACTTCGAGCAGGGTTTCGAGCGTGATCGGTTCGGCATCGCGGACCGCGTTCGCAGCAAACGCCATGGCGTCGATATTTGCCAGAACCTCTGCGGCTCCGATGTCGTGACCCGCTTTGCCGCTGTGGCGAGCTGCATCCGCGTGAAGCAGCCGTCGCGGTCCGATCTCCAATCCTTCGATGCGCGATGACGCGACGGATTCCGCGCGCAACAGAAGGCGGGCCAGCGCTTCGGTGTCGACGAGCGCCGTGGCTCTTGCATTGAGAGCCGCGACCGCCCGCTCTGCGTCGGCGACGTCTGCGGTGACGACGCCCTCGAACACGAACGCGCGATCCTGCATCGTGTCCGGCACGTACGCGTCGTAGTCGCATGATCGCCGATCGCGGCGCGGGACATCGATGCCGCCGATGGTGCCGTTCCATCGGCGCCGGACGCGACGGGCCATGTCTAGTCCTTATTCAAGGAAAAGCAAATAACCTTGAATATACCTCCGTGGCGTTCAAGCCGAAGGATCACGGCGCATATTCAAGGAACAGGCAAAAAGCTTGAATATGGCGGGCCGGTAATCCAGGAAAAGCTGCGAATCGACGACCTGATGGCCAAGTTGAGGGTCGGGCTCACCGGCGGGATCGGCTCGGGGAAGAGCGCCGTTTCGGCGGTGTTCGCCGAGCGGGGGGCAACGGTGATCGACGCCGACGTGCTGGCGCGCGAGGTCGTCGCCCCGGGCTCGGAGGGGCTGCGCGAGATCGCGGCGATCTGGCCGCAGGCGGTCGGCCCGGACGGCGCGCTCGACCGGCCGGCGGTCGCCGCGCTCGTGTTCGCCGACGACGCGGCGCGCGCGCGGCTGAACGCGATCACCCACCCGCGGGTGCGGGCCCGGGCCGCCGAGATCGAGCGCGACGCGCCGGACGGGCTCGTCGTCCATGTCATCCCGCTGCTGTTCGAGGGCGACGCGTGGCGGCAGTGCGAGAAGACCGTCCTGGTCGTCGCGCCGGGCGAGACGCGGATCGCGCGCGTCGTCGCCCGGGACGCGACGGAGCGCGCCGCGGTCGAGCGGCGCATGGCGGCGCAGATCGATCCGGCGCTGGCGCGCACGCGCGCCGACTACGTCGTCGAGAACGACGGTGATCTCGCGTCGCTGCGCGAAAGCAGCCTGCGGGTGTACGACGCGCTGCGGCGCGATCTGGCGGCCAAGGAGAAGACGGCGTGACGATTGTTCCAGCCCCGGCACCGGTCCGTTTCGAGGCGATTCTCTCGCGCACGTGGGCGCTGTTCAAACCGAACTGGACGATCGCGCTCCCGCCGCTGATCGCGACGATCGTGATCGTCGCCGGTGCGGCCGCGCTCGGCGCGGCGAGCGTCGTGGCGGCGGTCGGCGCGGCGGCGACCCGCGGCTCGCACGGCTCGGAGGGACTCGTCGCCGGCCTCATCGTCGCCGTCCTCGTATACGTGATCGCGGCGTCGTTGCTGGCGATGTGGGGCGTCCTGGCGATGTACGGGATGGCGGACGCCGTGTGGACGCGCGGCAGCGCGACGTTCGCCGACGGCAACGCGGCGTTCTTCTCGCGGTTCGGCGCGATGCTGGTCGCGTTCGTCGGGATGATCGGGATCGTGTTCGCCGCGCTGATCCTTGCGATTCCGACGCTCGGGCTCGCGCTGATCGCGATGCCGCTGATGACGATGTACGTGCTCCCGGCGGTCGTGAGCGGCCACCGCGGCGGGTTCGAGGCGATCGGCGAGTCGTTCCGGCTCGTGCGCCGCTTCTTCGTGCCGTCGGCGCTGACGCTGCTGATCCTGTACGCGATCGCCTACGGCTTGGGCTTTGTCGGCGCGATCGGCATCGTTCCGCTCGAGTTCTCGATGATCGGGACGAGCGGCAACAGCCTGCCGGTCTTCCCGCCGGTCCCGCTGCTCGTCATCTGCGGCACGTTCTATTTCGCGTCGATCCTGCTGTCGGTGATCTATTCCGGGTTCCAGGCGCTCGCGCTGGTCGGGCTGTACCACGATCTGATCGCACAGCCGGAGTACGTGCCGCCGGCCGGGCCGTATCCGCCGCCCGCGCCGATCGTGCCGGGCTAGGACGTGCGAACGTTCGGCCCAGCGCGCGCGCACGTTCTCGGGCGGCTCGCGCTCGCGCTGGCGGTCGCCGTGCTGCCGGTCGCGCCGCGCGCGTCGTTCGCACAAGCCGGGATCGCGCTGCCGCCGGCCGGCACGGCGTCGCCGCGGCTCGCGGCGCTCGAGGTCGCGTACGTGCAGCAGTTCCTGAGCGATCAGCCGACGCGCGCCACGCAAGCCGGGATCCATGCCTTCGACGACCGGCTCCCCGATCTGACGGCGGAGGGGATCGCGCGCCGGATCGCCGCGGCGCACCGCGCGCTCGACGAGCTCGACCTGCTGCAGCGTTCCGGCGAGAAGCTGGGCGACGAAGACGCGGCCGACGTCGCGATCATGCGCGCGGCGCTGGAGCGCCAGCTCCTCGACGACGAGCAGGACCAAAACTGGAAGCACGACTCGAGCATCTACACCTCGACCGCGTCGTACGGCGTCTACGGGCTCTTCTCGCGCGAGTTCGCGCCGCTCGCCGAGCGCGCGCGCTCGACCATCGCGCGCGAACGCGCGATCCCGGCGCTGCTGGCGGCCGGAGCGGCGAACATCACGACCGTCGACGCGACGAGCGCGGAGTTGGCGAAAGCCGACATCGCGGGGACGATCGCGTTCTTCCAAGGCGTCGTGCCGGCGGCGTTCGCGGGGCTCGACGACGCCGCGCTGAAGCGGGAGCTCGCCGACGCGAACGCCGCGGCGCTCGCCGCGCTGCGCGCGTACCAGCACGCGCTGGAGACCGGGCCGCTCGCGCATCCGAGCGGCACTTACGCGATCGGCGCGGCCACGTTCGAGCGCCGCCTCGCGCTGCAAGAAGGGCGCTCCATCCCGCTCGCGACGTACGAGAGCGTCGGCCGCACCGCGCTCGAGCAGACGAAGGCCGCGTTCGTCGCGACCGCGGCGAAGATCGATCCGGCGAAGACCCCGGCGCAAGTCTACGCCGAGCTCGGCGCGCACCATCCGGCCGGCGACAAGCTGATCGAGACCGCGCAGAACGATCTGGCCGCGCTGCGCGCGTTCGTGCAGCGCAAGCATCTGGTCACGCTGCCGCCGGAGTTCGACGTGCGCGTGCGCGAGACGCCCTCGTTCAACCGGCAGACGTCGTTCGCGTCGATGAACACGCCGGGCGCGTTCGAGCGCGTCGCGACGCAGGCGTACTACTACGTCACGCCGCCCGACCCGGCCTGGACGCCGGCGCAGCAAGAGCAGCACCTCGCGTTCTACAACGACTACTTCCTCCCCATCGTGAGCGCGCACGAAGTGATGCCCGGCCACTACGTCAACTTCGTGCTGCACAAGTACCAGAAGCTGTCGCTGGTGCGCGCGCTCTCCGGCAACCCGTCGTACAGCGAAGGCTGGGCGCACTACGCCGAGCAGATGATGGTCGACGAAGGCTGGGGCGACGGCGACCCGCGCGTCCGCCTGGCGCAGCTCCAAGGCGCGCTGCAGCGCGAGGCGCGCTATCTGGTCGGCCTGCGCGAGCACACGCAAGGGATGACGGTCGACGAGGCGACGCGTTTCTTCCAGGACAACGCGTTCATGAGCGAGGTCGCGGCGCGCCGCGAAGCGCTGCGCGGGACGCAGGACCCGCTCTACGGCTACTACACGCTGGGCAAGCTCGAGATCCTCAAGCTGCGCGACGACTACCGCAAGAAGCTCGGCGGCGCGTACACGCTGCAGAAGTTCCACGACGCATTCCTGGCCCACGGAAACCCGCCGATCGCCGTCGTGCGCAAGCTGCTGCTCGGCGCCGGCGACGACGGCAAGCTGCTCTAAGGCGAAGGCGAGGGGGCGTTCTCGAACGCCGGGGCGCTGCGGCCGACGTCGAAGACGCGCTCGTCGCCCTGCGCGTCCATGAAGCCGCGCACGACGAACGTGCCGTTCGTGCGCAGCGCGAGCGCGCGCGAGAGGCGGATCGTGCCCGTCCCGTCGCGCATGCGCGGCGTCCCGCCGTCGACGTACGGCTCGCCGGCGATGGTGAGGACCGTGCCGGGTTTGGCGGCGAGCGCGCGCGCGATCGTCTCGGGCGCGTCGAACGCGATCGGCTTGTCGACGACGACCCCGAAGTTCGTCCCGAGCATCGCGACGCGCACCGTGTAGCGCCCGGGCGCGAGCGCGCGATGGTCGTCGGTCGTCGAGTCGACGATGACCTGCGCCAAGCGCAGCAGGCCCGGCGGGACGTCGAGCTGGCGCGTGATCGGGATCGGCTTGTGGCCGGTCACCGACGACCATACCGGCGCGTCGTCGCGCAGCACGTCGACCCGGAACAGGTCCGCGGTCGGAAAGCGCAGCCGCATCGGCCGGCCGGTCGGGTTGTGCAGCGCGATCGCGACCGTGAACGGCGCGAGCAGCGCGGTCCCTTCGCGCTGCAGCGAGACGTCGGCCCACACGCCGTGCGGCGGCGTGGCCGGCGCCGGCGGGCGCGGCGCGGCGGCCGGAGCGGGGCTCGGGCTGGCCGCTGCGGCGAGCAGCGACGCGAGCAGCTCGGCGCGCGTCACCGTGGCGTCCCGTCGCCGGGGCGCCGCGGCCGGTCCTGCGCCCCGCGCAGGGCAAACGGAAAGGCTCGCGGTTGCACCAGGCTGACCGTCTTGTGCGCGACGCGCAGAAGTCCCACGTCGGCCCGGTCCCGGTGGCTGAAATTCATCCGCCGTTGCGCAGCACGCGCCCGGGGCGGGCGCCGGTCGGCGTGCCGCCGCGCAGCACCGCGCGGCCGTTCACGTAGACGTCGCGGATGCCGTCCGGCGCGACGAACGGGTCCTCGTACGTCGCGCGGTCGCGCACGTGCCGCTCGTCGAAGACCACCGCGTCGGCGTGCATCCCCGGCGCGATCGTGCCACGGTCGCGCAAACCGAAGTGGCTCGCCGGAAGCGACGTCATGCGGCGCACGGCTTCGGCGGTGTCGAAGACGCCGCGCTGGCGCACGTAGCGCCCGAAGACGCGCGGAAACGTCCCGTAGGTGCGCGGGTGCGGGACGCCGCGCGCGGTGATGCCGGAGAACGCGCGCGCCGACGCGTCGCTGCCGATGCAGCAGAAGCCGGCGCTGAGCACCGTCGCGACGTCGTCTTCGCTCATCGAGAAGAACACCGACTCGACGCGCAGCTCTTCCTCGACCAGCAGCCGGATCACCGCGCGCGCCGGCCGCACGCCCCACGCGCGCGCGATCGCGTCGACGCGCATCCCGGCCAGGTCCGCGTTGCGCTCGCTGCCGGTGCCGGTCACCATGATCGTGTCCCAGCCGTCGCCGCCGAGCTCCGCATCGCGCGCGAGCTCGAGCGCGAACGCGATCGCCGTCGCGCGGTCCGGATCGCGCAGCCGCGCCAGCGCCGCTTCGTCGCCGCCGTCGCGCACCGCGCGCGGCAGCACCGTGGCGAGCTCGGTCCACGATGCGACGTACGGATACGCGTCGCAGCCGACGGACAGACCGCGCGCGCGCGCACGGTCGATGGCGCTCAGCGTGCGGTGCACCTTGCCCCAGTTCTTCTTCCCGGCCGCCTTGTGGTGCGAGCACTGCACCGCGACGTCCGCGCGCTCGCCGACCGCCAGCGCTTCCGCGATCGCCGCCTCGAGCTCGTCGCCTTCGTCGCGCACGTGCGACGCGTACAGCGGCGCGCCGGCGTCGCGCGCGGCGCGCGCGCACGCCGCGAGCTCGTCGAGATCCGCGTAGCGGCCCGGCTCGTAGATGAGCCCGCTCGAGACGCCGAGCGCGCCTTCTTCGACGGCGGCGCGAACCAGCCGGCTCTGCGCGTCCAGCTCGTCGCGCTCGAGCCGGCGCGCGTCCGGGCCCGCGACGCACAGGCGCGTCGTCCCGAGCCCCACCAGCGAAGCGACGTTCAGCGCGACCTGCTCGCGCTCGACCAGCGTGAAGAACGCGTCGAACGTCGTCCACTGCACGTCGAGCCGGTAGTCGCGCGCATCGCGCTCTTTCTTCGTGCGTGCGCTACCGTACAGCGGCGCGACCGACGTGCCGCAGTTGCCGCCGATCTCCGTCGTCACGCCTTGCCGGATTTTTCCTTCGCACAGCGGGTTTACGAGCCAGAGCTCGTCGGTATGTGCATGGACGTCGATGAAACCGGGCGCAAGCGCGAAGCCTTCGCAGTCAACGCGTTCGTGCGCATCGCGGTCGGAGAGATCGCCGATCGCGACGACTCGCCCGTCGGCGACGGCAACGTCGGTGGTGTACGGAACACCACCGAGCCCGTCGTAGACCCGGGGGCGCTCGAAGATCGTCCAGAGCACCGTTTAACCTAGCATTCGCTGGGTACAGAGCAGTCGGTGGGCCGATAGCTCAGGGGGACGTATTCCAAGATGGCGACCAACGACAACGTGACGACGACGACGGGCGGCGGGATGAGCGTCCGCGAGGCCGGAAAGCGCGGCGGCGACCGCGTGAAGGCCAAATACGGATCGGAGTTCTACGAAGCCATCGGCCGCAAAGGCGGCGAGGCGACGAAGAGCAAGTACGGCCCGTCGTTCTACGAAGAGATCGGCGCCAAGGGCGGCCAGAAGCTGAAGCGCGCGACGAAATCGGGCGGCTGATCCATGGCCGACGCCAAGAAGCCGGCCGCGACCAAAGCGCGGACGGAGAAGGTCGACGGCGAGATGTCGGTTCGAGAAGCCGGGAAGAAGGGCGGCGACACCGTCCGCGACCGGTACGGCTCGGGATTCTACGAAGAGATCGGGCGCAAGGGCGGTCAGGCGACGCGCGAGCGCCACGGTGCGGAGTTCTACGAGTCGATCGGACAAAAAGGCGGCAAGGTCGTCAAGGAAAAGTACGGGCCCAACTTCTACGAGCAGATCGGCCACAAGGGCGGTCAGAAGGTCAAGAAGCTGATCGCCGAGGCCAAGAAGAACGCGCAGGGCGGCGAGTCCTAGCGCCACGCGAGTGCGATGAAGACCGGGAGCATCACGAGCTGCTTCCCGGTTTCATCCCTTCGATCCGTCCGAGCGACATCTCGCCGGTGCGGAAATTCACCGTCGCGCGGGAGACGACGATCGTCGTCCCGGCTTCGGTGATCGTCGCGGTGTGGTCGAGCACCAGCTCCCGCGTCGCGCCGGTGTAGTGCGCGCCGACCGTCTTGAACGTGCGCGTGCGCCCGGGCGCTTGCTCTTCGGTGAACGTCACCGGTCCGGTGACCGCGACGTCGTTCGTCGACGTGTTCACGGTGACGCCCTCGGCTTGCATCCGAACGTCGGGCTTCCCGGCGCGGTGGATGCGGCCGTCGCGCACGTGCGCGATCTGTGCGGTCGACATGTCGGCGCTCATCGTCACGGTGTCGTAGTCCAGCGACCACGAGCGGCCGTCGATGCGTTTCCCTTGCACGTGGCCGTGCTTCATCGTGTCCGGCGCGGGCAGGCGCTGCACCGCGATCTCGCCGCCGGCTCGCGCGACCTCGTAGCCCACCCACGCCAGCAGCGCGAGCACCGCGATCACCAGCGGGATGCGCCAGCTCACGCGCGCCTCCGCCGTGCCGCCGCGAACGGCAGCACCATCGCCAGCGCCATCAGCGCGCCGACCGCGAGCGGTCCGATGCGCGCGTACGGCCCCGGCGCCGGCGCGCCGACCTCACCGACCACGACCGCGGCGCCGCCGAGCGCGGTGCGCTGCGTCCAGGTGCCGTCGGGTGCGATGATCCCGCTGATCCCGGTCGCCGCGGCGCGCAGCACCCAGCGCCCCGTCTCGACGGCGCGCAGCGTCGCGGCCTGCGCGTGCTCGTACGGGAACTCGGTCGCGCCGAACCACGCGTCGTCGGTCGCGATCAGGAACAGCGACGGCTCGTCGCGCAAGCGTGCGTGCGCGATGTCGCCGAACAGCGACTCCCAGCAGATCAGCGCGGTCGCGCCGCCGTACGTCTTCCGCGCATTCGTGCCGGGCTGGAAACCGCCGATCTGATCGGCGTACGGGATTCTGCGCAGCCACTGCGGACCGGGCAGATACTCCGCGAACGGCACGAGCTGCTCTTTGAGGTACAGCGCGGCGACGTCGGTGCGGTTCGCGCGCGGGTCGAAGATCAGCAGCGCGTTCTGCAGCCGCGTTCCGTCGTCCCAGAAGCCGCCGGCGTACAGCGTCGTGCCGAGATCCGCGGCGAGCTTCAGGAACCGCGCGCGCAGCGCGCGGTCCTGCTTGAAGTCGGTCGTGATCACGGTCTCCGGCCACAGCACGAGCTCGGGACGCCGCGCGCGCAGCGGCGCGCTCAGCGCGGTGTAGGTGCGCAGCGCCAGCGGGAGCCCGGCGTCGCTGCGCTTCACGCTCTGCGCGATCCCGCCTTGCACGGCGGCGACGGTCTTCACCGGCGGCGCATGGTGCCGCGCCGGCCACGCCAGCCACGCGGCGCCGGTGCACGCGACGACGCCGATCCACATCGCCGCGGCGGCGCGCGCGCGCCGGACGTCACGGTGGTCGAGCAGCCAGCATCCGAGCGCCGCCCCGAGCAGCACGGTGACGAACGTCAGCCCGTATCCGCCGGCGAACGCGGCGAGCGGACGCAGCGGTGAGTCGATCATCGTCGTGCCGAGCTGCTCGACCGGCACGCCGAGCGCGGTGCTCGAACGCAGTTGCTCGCCGAGCGTGAACGCGGCCGCCGCGACGAGCGGTACGGCGCGCGCGTCGCAGCGCCGCGCCGCGACCGACGTCACCCACGCCGCGAACGCGAACGCGAGCGCTTCGACCAGCGCGGGGCCGAGGTCGAGCAGCGGCGCGAACGGTCCGACCAGCGCGCCGGCCGTCTCGCCGAACCAGGAAAATCCCAGCATGAAGAACAGCAGACCGCCGGCGTATCCGGCGAGCGCCGCGCCGCGCGGCGCGAGCGCGCACCACGCGTAGATCAAGCCTGCGCAAGCGAACGGAGCGACCCACCACCACGTTGTGAGCGGGAAGGCCAGATGCAGGCCCAGCGCGCACACGAGCGCGAGGGCCGTGCTGCGAACGGTCGCGAAGGAGATCAGGGTGCGTCGGCTCGTTACTGCCGTGGTCGTTGCGGCGATGATATCTCTCTCAAGCTGCGGCCGCCAGGTCACCGGTTTGAATCTGCCCGAAGGCGGCGCGGGGATCGTGCCGGTCGGCCAGACGCTGATTCGCTTCGAGACGGCCGGCCCGCTGGACTTTCAAAACCTGACGTACTTGATCGTTTTCAACACGTCGGGGAACGGCTTGCAGCCGTACTCGCAAGGCTACAACACCGACTTCCGCAACTGGTCGGCGTTCTTCATCGTCGGGGGCGGCGCGGGCTTCGCCAACGCGCCGAGCTTGCTGCAGGTCTATCAAGATCCGAGCAGCGGTTCGGCGAAGACGTTCAACGTCTCGATCCCGCAGGGGACGCTGACGTTCCAGACGACGATCCCGACCGCGAACGCGCAGTTCGGTTTCCAGATCACGTTCAACCGCTGCCTGCTCGACCTCGTCCCGCCGACCACGACGTCGCAGCCGCCGATCAGCGTGAACCGCGTCTGCCCGCCCTATCAGGCGATCGCGACGGACTGGCGCGTCAGCTTGTTCACGCTCGACCGCACGCAGTCGCCGGTCGACTCGCTCGGCACCACCGGCCCGAACGACACCAGCTACTCGTTCGGCTTCGACACCGCGCTCAACGTCAACACGAACTTCTTCAAGCCGGCCAGCAACCAGACGTTCCAGAACCTCTCGGCGCAGATCGTCGGCGTCGAGGTGTTCAGCACGCCGGCGAACGGCTCGGTCTCCGCGCCGTCGCCGAACCCGAGCACCAGCCCCAGCATCGCGCCGACCGCGACGCCGACGCGCGCGCCCGTCTGAGGGCGGCGCGGCGGCGGGGCGCGCCGTCACTCCACGTCGCAGGGCGGGTGGCCGCAGGCGCAGGTCAGCTCCATCTCCTCGTCGGTCGAGTCGCGCTGCTCGCAGACCTCGCTGCAGTACGCCGCCCCTTCCAGGCCGCCGGTGACGGTGCAGTTGCACTCCTGGTACTCGCAGGGCTGGGTGTAGGTGCTCATGCCGACGTTGTACCGCGCGAACGGCGTTTCCGATCAGAGCCCGGGCCCGTAGAACGAGCTGGTCGAGAGGCTCTGCGGGATGATCGACGAGAGCGAGGTCTGGCCGATCCCGAAGTTCACCGAGCGCGACGGGAACGCGAGCAGGTCGATGGTCGCGGTCACCTGCTTGAGGTCTTGGTTGTACGCCAGCCGGATCTCGTAGCAGTTGCCCACGATGTGCCGGTAGTAGATATTCTTGCTCTCGAGGCGCGCGTGCGCTTTCCAGTTGATCGTGGTCGCGATCTGGAGATCGCTCTGGTACCCGAACGGCGTCGCCAGCTCGACGCTGGTGCTCGTGAAGCCGTTGCCCGGACCCGGCGTGAAGCTCCCGCCGAGCGAGAGCGACGAGCGCGGTGACGGCCGCGAGATGAGCTGGTAGCCGACCGACTGCGCCTGGCGGTTGAAGAACGTGGTCGCGGTGAGCGAGAGCGAGTAGACGTCGCCGTTGAAGATGCGCAGGACGTCGTTGGCCTGCTTCGAGCCCTGGCCGAGGATGTCGATCGACTTGAAGGGCTCCGAGAGCGGTCCGTTCACGTGCGACTCGGTGTACGAGATCGTGTTGATCATGTGCCCGAAGAGCTGCGTGGTCAGCGTCGCCTGCTGGCCGATCTGCGCCTTGAGATCGCCGGTGCCGTACGCGTCTTGCTGCGCCGTCACGGTCGCCGAGAAGTCGCTCCCGAGGACGTGCGCCAGCGCCGGCCCGAACGTCAGCCGCGCCTCGCCGCGCGCGGTCGTGATCCCCAGCCGGTCGACGTCGGGCTGCGCCTGCGGATCGCTGTAGAGACCGAGCGTGTAGTCGGCGGTGATCGGCAGCAGGCGGAAGCGCGGGAACAGCGGGTCGTGCGGGTGGATCTTGAGCTCCGGCTCCTTCTGCACGTTGCTCGGCACGGTCGTGTCGTAGCGGTCGAACAGCAGGCTGTAGTCGTACGAGCGCCCGGAGAACGCGGTCAGCGTGGAGTAGTGCAGCGTCGAGGCGCTGGGGAACCCAATGTTCTGGCTGGTCGTGTACGAGGCCGTGAAATCGTTGGCGATCTTCGCCCCGAACGCGCGGTGGTCGGTGATGCCGAAGTTGTTCGTCGACGCCTGCGTGCCGGTCGAGCTGCGCGAGAACGAGTAGTTCTGCCGGTCGCCGCGCTCGTTGCCGTGATCGAGCGCCATGGTGAGGTCGTACTGCGGCGGCAGCGAGACCAGCGGCCCGTAGTTGCCGGTGTAGGTCAGCCCGAGCCGCGCACGCGTCGAGCGCGAGAACACCTCGTCGTCGTTGAGCACCAGGTTGTTGCTGTTGCTGCCGTCGACTTTGTTCTTCATCCGGAAGAAGTTGATGTCGGTTTTGCGCCGCCCGTTCTTTTTGATCAAGGTGCCGACGTAGCCCAGGCCGAGCCCGATCTTGGTGTACTCCTCGACGCGGTAGTAGCCGTAGTAGTAGTCGCTCGGTGAGAACCCGATGCGCGCCTTGACGTAGAAGCCTTCGGTCTGCGAGTAGCCGATGATCGGGATGAACCCGGGCTGGCGGCGCGTCCCCGGCTCGTCGCGCCGCAGCGAGATGACCACGATCGGCAGATAGAAGATCGCCAGCGCGCCGAGGAACAGCACCGCCGAGCGCGCGACGGCCTTGTCGCCCGGATAGACGTCGAGCGTCTTCGACTCGATGTGGTAACCGCCGCGCGGGTTCTCGCAGGTCGTGATGTTCGCGCGCTCGACGTGCGTCACGCCGGCGCGGTCGGTGGTCATCGTCGTGCCGCTGAAGTGCAGCTTCCCCTGCTCGACGCCTTGCGTCGACTCGCCGCGCCCGCGGATCAGCGTCGCCTTCTGCGTCTGCTGGTCGAAGCGCACCGAGTCGGCGAAGAGCGTCGTGTCGCCGGCGCGGTTCTTCACGAACGTGTTGCCGGTGATGTCGATGTAGCGGCGGCCGTCGTAGTGCGCGTGGTCGCCGCCCAGCACGCCGTCCTGGTAGAACACGTTGACGTGCCCGTCCAAATCGTACGGCTCGCCGGGCTTGTTCACGCCGGTCAGCTTGTCGCCGAGGATCGCGTAGCTGTTGGGGTCGAGCACCTCGCCCTCGGGCGCCGGCGAGGCCGCGGGCGACGCGGACGGCAGCCCCACCGGCCCCGAGCTGACGGTCGGCTCGGGCTTCGGGCTGCTCGAGGGCGGGATCGTCTCCGGCGTGATGATCACCGGGCCGGGCGAGCCGCCGGGCGTCGGGCTGAAGCTCGGCACCGGCGGCGGCGTGACGCTGCCGGGCGAGGGTGAGGGCGGCCGCGGGACCAGGATCTGGGGCCCGTTGGGCGCGACGGGCGCCCCGACGTACGGGCTCGGCGTCGGCGAGGGCGACCCCGAGCCGGCCGGCGCCGGCGCCGCCGAGCTGATCGGCTCCGGGGAGTTCGTCACCTGGGCGACCGGCCCGCGCGCCGTGCCGAGCGCGTGCGCGAGGCCGGCCCCCGGAACCCCGCTCGCCGCGACCTCGGTCCCCGGCACGGTCCCGCAGCCGCGCTGCAGCAGGTCGACCGCGCGCACGGACTCGTCGTCCTCGGCGGTCGCCGGCTGCGGCGGCGAGACGGAGCACAGCGCGAACGAGAGCGCGACGCAAGCCACGCCCAGGCGCCGGACCAGGGTTCTCACCGGTCCTCGCGCCAGACCAGGACGCTGCCGATGCCGGCCGTGATGACGTTCGGCAGCCAGGCGGCGAGGTACGGGTCGAGCGCGCCGTTCTTGCCGAACGCGCCGGCCACCGCGACCATCGCGTAGTAGCCGAACAGCCCGACGATCGAGAGCACGATCCCGAGCGTGCGCCCGCGCTTGCCGAACTTCACCGCCAGCGGCACGGCGAGAATCACCGCGATGAACGCGGCGAACGGATAGGCGTACTTCGTTCCCAGCGTCAGCTCGCGCACCGCGAGATCCGTTCCCCCCTGCCCGGTCTGCTTGCGGAACTTGATGTCCTGCGCCAGCCGCTGCGTGTTCATCGTGTACGTGTCGTTGAACGACGAGCTGAGGAAGTTCTGCCCGTTGTCGCCCATCGGCAGCGAGAGCCGCAGCTCGTTCGCGGTCACCGTCACCGCGCTGACCTGGCCCTCGCCGTTGATGCGGGTCTGCAGCGCGTGGTCGAGGACGATCTCGGTGCCTTCGATGCGCGCGTTCTTCGCGGTGAGGAGCTGCACGTACGGCGCCGTGCGCGAGGGCATGTAGATCTGCACGTTCTGCATCGTCTTGCCGTCGGGCGCGACCGACTGGATGTAGAACGTGTTGCCGGTCGACGGGTCGGAGCGGAAGATGTTGGGCTCGACGGGGAGCGTCTGCGAGCGGTACAGGATCTGGTAGAACGAGCGCGTCGAGAGGTCGGTCGCGACCGGCGCGATGTGCTCGTTGATCAGGAACGAGACGATCGCGACGGCCGCGCCCGCCAGCAGCGGAAGCCGAATGATGCGGAAGAACGACACGCCCGAGGTGCGCATCGCGTTGATCTCGTTGTCCGCGGCGAGCCGCCCGAAGCCGAGCAGCGTTCCGAACAGACAGGCGAACGGGAACGCGAGCGGCGTCGCCTGCGGGACGCGGAACAGCAGAAAGCGCAGCACGAGGAAGAACGGCGCGCCCTTGTTGACGAGATAGTCGGCCGCCAGCACGAAGATGTTGGCGAACCAGAACAGGAAGAAGGCGGCCAGCGCGAAGGCGAACGGTCCCGCGACCTCCCGCAGCACGTAGCCGTCGAGGATCGGGAGCAGCCGCAGCCGTGGCGGGGCGGCGCGAGCGAACGTCGGCGTCCCCACGCCCGGGTAGGCGGCCATGCTGCTAGCGGATGCCGGCGACCACGCGATCGACGTACGCGCGCGTCTCGGCGTACGGCGGGATGCCGTGGGCCGCGTCGACCGCGCCGGGGCCCGCGTTGTACGCGGCGACGGCGAACTTGACGTTGCCCTTGTAGCGCCTGAGCAGATCGTGCAGGTAGCGCGTGCCGCCGTCGACGTTCTGGTACGGGTCGAACGCGTTGCCGACGCGGTACATCGAGGCGGTTCCCGGCATGAGCTGCATGAGACCCTGCGCGCCGACGCGCGAGACCGCGCTCGGATCGCCGTGCGACTCCGCGTCGATCACCGAGGCGACCAGCTTCGGGTCGACGGCGTTCGCCGAGGAGTAGGTGCGCACGATGCTTTGGAGCTGCGCCGAGGACATCGAGTGCGGCCCGCCCGGCATGAAGCCGCCGCCGGTGCAGCCCGACAGACCGGCGAAAACGAGAGCAGCACTGAGCCAAAGGGCGCGCGAGGACACGTCAGCCACCCGATTTCGCCGACCCCGCCGGACGGCCTTGTACATCACGTACCACGACGCCCTCATCATACAAAGACTGCACGTTTCCGTTATCGGCTCGAACCGGGCGCGGAGTACGGTCGCTCGTCCGAGCAAGCCGCGCCTGCGGTCACGGTGTGTGGAACAGATACGGCGCCGTCCTGGGAGCGCGGCCTGCCGAACCTGGGACGCCGCTGCGCCGCTTGCGCTCAACGCGCGCCACGCGGCCGCGGTTCCGCATCCCGCGAACCCTGCAGCCGCGCGCCAGCGGCGCGTCGCGCTCAGAGCACGAGGAAGTCGCTGAAGTCCGAGCCGCCTTCCTCGGACTGCAAGCGGTAATCGCCGCCCGCACCGCGCACGCGCCGGATCGCGACCGAGCCGGTTCGCTTCGGCCGCCCGGAGACGACGTGCGCCTCGCCCGAGACCGCTTGGCCGCCGTCCTGACGGAAGTGTGCCGTTTGGGGCCGGCCCGATTAGTCGCGGTCGCCGATCCCCGGTAGCGCCGCGGCGCACAACTTCAGCGCCCCGCCGCCGGCCTCGACGATGCCGCGCCAGAACCGGCACAAGCCGGCGAGCTGCGCGTCGTTGGTCTGCATCGACGACATGCCGGGCGTCAGGCCGACGATCACGACGTCGCTGCCGCCCAGATCGGGCAGCGCGCCGCTCTTGCGCAGCGAACGGACGGCTGCCGCGGCCGACGCGGCCGGGTCGCGCCGGTAGGCGAACAGGTTCAGCGCGCGGGTCTGCTGCCAGCCGTTGAAGACCGCGACCACGACGTGCTTGGTGCCGCCGGGCCCGAGCTGCAAGCTTTGTCCCGCCGCCGCCAGCGCGCCCAGCGGATCGGAGCCGCGGTCGTTCTGCCCCAGCGCCGGAAGCCGGTCGACGGCCGCCGCCTCGCGGGCCCCGAACGCGCGCACCTCGGTCGCGTAGCGCAGCGGGTTCACCGCGTTCTGGCCGCTCTCCGCGGGGACGGAGCCGCTGAACAGCGGCAGCTCGGTCAGCGCGTGGTCGGTGATCGGTCGCAGCGTGAGCGAGCTGCCCGCCGGCGCGCAGCCCGCGACCGCGGTCGCCATCGCCCGGTACGCCGGCCAGCGGCCGCCCGGAATCGCGGGGCCGGCCGCGACCAGCAGCTCGACGCTGGCGCCGGCCGGTAGCTCGCGCGCCAGCCAGGCGCTGGGACACCGCGCCCCGGCGGTACCGGTCGACGCCGCAGCCGCCCCGTCGTCGCCGCTGCACGCGGCGAGCGGCACGAGCGCCGCCGCCGCGGCGGCCAGCATCGCGCCGCGCGCAAGCACCAAGCCGCGCTGGAGCACTTAGGCTTTGCCGCCCCCGCCGACGCCGTTCACCGACGGCGCGTCGGCCGGGGCGGGCGGATCGTCGTCCTGGCGGATGGTGCGCACGAACCGCTCGCGCGCCGGCGCCGCGTCGCCGTCGGCGACGAGCCGGTACGCGCGCTCCGCGGCTTCCAGCTCGGCGCGGGTCGTCTCGAGATGCTTCTGGCTGGTGCGGATCCGTCCGTGCAGCCCGGCCAGCCGCCAGCGCACGCGCAGCGCCTCGACCGACTCGCGGTAGTAGCCCGACGTGAACGCGATGACGATGCCGATGAAGGCGAGGGTGGTCAGCGCGAGCGCCTGCACGCCGGGGCCGATCGGCGACTGCGCCGCGTCGCTCGAGGCGTGCGCGTACGCGAACCTGAGCTGATAGCCCACGCCGAGAAACGCCGTCACCGCGACCGCGGCGAAGGCGAGGAACACCCAGTCGAGCGCAGCGTGCGTCTGCGGCTTGCGGTGGCGCCTGAGCAGCTCACCCAGCAGCAGCCCGAGCAAGAATCCGCCGACCGCGAACGCGGCCGTGAGCGCGATCAGCTCGACCTTCGAGGCGAAGAAGAAGACCAGACTCATCATCCGCGCCGGATACCACTCGAGCACGATCGAGACGAGCGCCAGCACCGCGATCACCTCGATCATCCAGCCGCGATCGTAGGCCGGGATCGAGTCGAGCCGGCTCTGCGCGGCGCGGATGCGCGCCTCGCCGCTGTCGCAGGCGCTCTCGAGCTCGCCGAGCCGCAGCCTCGCGCGGTAGACCTTGTCGAGCATGGCCGAGCGGTCGTCGGAACCCTCGACGCGCTGCTGGTACGTGGGCGAAGGCATGGCGCCACCTCCAGCCCGATGTACCGAAGTCCCTGCCGCGGTGTTACGCCGCGCGCCGAAACAACGTCCGTCCGCCGACATTCACCCCGATCGGGGAGGTGAACGCCGTCTCACATCACGGTGCGGTGCTACGCCGCGCTCTCGTGCGAGCCGGCGCCGCGATCGCGCTCGCGCTCCCTGGCGCGCGACGTTCGCGTGATCGCCTCGATCTCGTACCGGATCGCCGTCATGGCGCGCGCGCGGTAGCGGTAGATCGAGCGCGCCGAGCAGCCCAGCTCGGCGACCAGCGTGCTGACGTCTTCGCCTTCGACGTCCATGCGACGCACGATCGTCGCGTAGATCGCCGGATACGGGCGCAGCGCGCTGTCGACCGCCGATCGCACCGCTTCGCGGGGCGAGCGCGTCGCGGTGGCGTCCGCGAGCGCGAGCGCGATCGGATCGTCGTCGATCGCCGCCGGCGTGTGCATCTTGCGCAGCAACTGGCGCGTTGCGAGCTCGCTCCAGCGCACGTGGTCCTCCTTCGGTCGCGAGTGAATCTGCTTCGCTCAAGCGTGCAATACCGGCGCCTCCGAACGCAAGAACCTGTCACACCTACGGCAGACGACCCGCGACCGCGCGTGAAAAAGATGGCACAAAGAAGGCGTTCCGCCGCAGCGGAACGCCTTCACGGGGCACGGGCTACTGCTTCGCGCTACATCTTGAACTGCGCCGAGAAGAACACTTGCAGCGGCTGCACGTTGCTGCCGTACACCGTCTGGCCGGCGATCCCGCCGAGCACCGGGAAGTACGGATACGCCTGCGGTGCGAACGCGTTGCCGGGGTTGTAGAGGTTGCCGGCTTGGAAACCCGTCCCGGAGCCGTACCAGCAGCCGTACTTCGGCCCGGCGTTGGTCCAGGCTTGGTGCGTGCCGCCGAAGCACGTGCCGAAGACGTTCACCGCCAGCACGTTGAGCTTCAGCCGCTTGTTGGCCTGATACGAGACGCCGAGATTCGCCACGAGCTGCGACGGCTCGATGAACTCACCCGGTGCGTCGAAGTGCCCGGTGAACGGATCGACCGCGGTGATCGAGCCCAGGCAGTTCTGCGCCAGGTACGGTGAGCCGCCGGGCGCGCCGTACGGATAGCGCGGGTCGCCCGCGACCGTTGCGCCCGTCAGCGGCGTGCAGCCGCCGAGATCCGGCGCCACGCCGACGCCCTGCACCGGCGAGCCGTAGCGGCCGCCGGCGGTGAGCTGGAAGCTCGGCGTGACGGCCCACTTGTCGTGCTTGTAGTTGAGGATCAGCGTCGCGACGTGCGGGATGTTGTAGCTGCTCGCGTTCGCCGAGAAGCCGGTCCCGAACGTCTGATTGTACGGATAGTATGTCGCGTTGGTGTCGAAGAGGTTCTGCACCGGCGCGTTCCAGTACGGGTTCGCCACGCTGCCCGCCGTGCAGCCGGGGTTGGCCGAGCCGTCGGCGTCGTAGCAGGGCGCCGCCGGGGTGTTGCTCGCGGTGGACCCGCAGCGCCGGTCGGTGGTGTGCGCCGCGCAGAACGAGGTGTACGCGTTGTAGCCGGCGACCGACGCGTTGACGCTGTCGAGCGCGCTGAAGCCGCCGGGCAGCGTCTGGAACCGGGACTTCTCGTACGTGTACGTGTACGCGAGCTGGGCGGCGAAGCCGTTGCGGCTGAAGTCGCCCTTGCGGAACAGGAGCTCAACGCCCTTGACGTCGCTGGAGAGCGCGTCGATCCCGGACGAGAACGCGGTGATCGGGTTGAGGATCACGGTGATGTTCTCGTTGCGCGTGCGCCGGAAGAACGGCGTGACCTTCCAGGACAGGTCGGTACCGCGGACCTGGTGCTCCCACGAGAAGTCGAAGTTCCACGACTCTTGCGGAGGCTGGTCGTGCGACGGGTTCGTGAACCCGTACGCGTAGAAGTTCGGAACGTCGAAGTTGGCGACGTTCTCGTCGGCCCGGTTGTAGAACAGGAAGGCCGACGAAACCGGCTGCAGGTAGCGCCCGTAGCCGGCGCGGATCACGTTGAGCGGGTTGACCGTGTAGGTCGCGCCGATACGCGGCTGGAACCCGCCGTACCAGAACGCCTTCGGCGTCGCGTTCGAGAACGCGACCGGCACGCCGCCGTTGCCGCACACGTTCGGCGCCGTCGCCAAGAGGATACCGGCCGAGCCCGGACCGGTGAAGCAGTGCCACTGGTTGTAGCTGTTGGTGTACAGCTCGCGTCCCACGCCGCTGCCGTTGCCCGGCAGCGGTCCGCCGGGCGTGGTGGCGGACGGAATGTCGTAGCGGAAGCTGTCGTACCGCAGCGCGGCCTCGACGGTCAGCTTGGGCGTGACGTTCCAGGTGTCCGACAGCGCCAAGTTGGCGAAGCGCGGAGTCACGTTGTTGAAGTTGCCGCCCAGACCCGACTGGATCGCGAGGTACTCGCACGGCCCGGAGCCGCACGTGAACGTCGACGCGTTGGCGACGGTGATCGCGCCGTTCCCGGCCGGCGTGAGCTGCGCCCCCGCCGCGAACGGATTCGCCGGGACCGCGTAGCGCGCTCCGGTCGAGCAGTAGGCCGGCGCGGTTCCGGCACCGCTCGGCGCGTAGCAGCCGGCGGCCGGATGCGTCGAGTCGACGAGCACCGCGACGGGGTTCGCCGATGACGGGAGCGAGTTGTTCCAGCGCGACAGGTTCGCGAAGGAGTAGCCGGCGGTGAGGTTCAGCAAATGGTTGCCGCGCTGGTCGGCGACCGTGAACCCGAGCCCGCGCGTGTGCGTCGGCAGCTCGTAGTCCTGGTTGAAGAACGACAGCCCGACCTGGTTCGGATCGGTGTTGAGCCAGGACGAGTACAGCGAGTACCCATAGAGCCGAACGAACGCGTTCGGTCCCATCGCGTGCGTGTACTGCAGCTTGAAGATCGCGTCTTGGATCTGCTGGTCACCGCTGAGGTTCGGGTCGACCGGCGCGTTCGCCGCAACGCCGCGCGGCTGATTCGGGAACGTGTACGGTGAGATCTGGGTGAGGTTCGCCGGGGTCAGCGCGCCGCCCGTCGGGCCGACGTAGATGCTGCGGTTGACGTACCGGTAGAACCCCGCGCTCGGCAGCCCGAGGATGTTGACCGCGCACGGCGTGTTGGCCGCGAGCAGCGCTGCGGTGCACGACTGGTACGACACGCCGTTGAACGTCGCGACGCCGGTCTTCGAGAACTTCACCGCGTCGGCGCCCCAGGCGTTGTAGGAGTCGTTCAGCCGGCTGAACAGGTACGAGACGTCGACCAGACCCTGGACGTCGTCCTTGAGGCCGTCGCGCTTGTGGGGGACGCCGACGTGCAAGTTCGCGACCGCCTCGCGGTCGCCGAGCAGCGGGTTCTGACCGATGGTGAACGAGGGCCAGAGCAGCCCGGTGTCCGGCCCGCCGAAACCGCCCGACGTGGCGGCGTTGTAGCAGGCCTGCGTGGCGTTCGCGTTGCCGCAGTTGTACGCGATCCCCGCATACGGGACGAGGAACGAGAGGTTCTGCGTCTGCGAGGCGCCGTCGAACTGGTCGAGCACGCGCGTCGTCTGGTTGTAGCCGGCCGCGCCGGCGTAGTAGCTGAAGTTGCGGTCCGGCGAAGCGCCGCCGAACTCGAGCTGGCCCTTGTGGTAGAACGACGGCGTGCCGAAGCCGACTTCGCCGCTGCCGGTCCCCGGATAGGTGCCGGTCTTGATGACCTGGTTCACGAAGCCGGCCAGCCCGCTCGACTGCGCCGAGCCGGGCTGCGAGCCGGTGTAGACCTGGACTTCTTGCTGCCCCAGGGCCGAGAGCGTGTTCGAGGGATACGCGTCGTACGCGCGCTGGATCGGCACGCCGTCGTACTCGTACCCGAGCTGTGTATAGTTGCCGCCCCGGACGTACACGGCTTGGGCCCAGCCTTGCTGGCCCTGCGGGATGAACACGCCGGGAACCGACGCGATCGCCGAGTAGGCCTGGTTCAGCGCGCCGCCGCCGCCCAGCGCCGCCGCCGCCGCGGCCTGCGCCGCGTTGACGGAGTAGACGTCCGCGGTCGTGCCCGGCTTCACCAGGTCGGTGTTCGCGCGCGCGGTCGTGCCGCCGATGCGCTGCAGCTGCCTGGGCGCCGCGAACGAGAGGTTGATGTTGTTGTCCGCCTGCACGGTCACGCCGGCCTGCGTCACCGTCTGGTGACCGGCGGCGGTGATGCTCAGCGTGTACGTGTCCGGCGCGAGCGAGAGGAACGAGAACCGTCCCTGCGCGTCGGTGTTCGTCGCGTTCTGCTGCGAGGGGCTCGTCACCGTGACGTGCGCGCCCGCGAGCGGAGCGTTGGTGTCTGCGTCCGTGATGGTCCCGTTGATCGAGCCCGTCGTGCCGGCCAGAACGCTTATCGTTCCCTGGAGCAGCATGACGACGAGCGTGATCGCGGCCAGCGCGGAGCGTGCCGAGAATCTGCTCAATGCGTTGCCTTTCGTGAGCAATGGTGATGCGGCGCGGCGTCGGCATGACGCGGAACCGCATCGTTCATGTTCTCACAGGCATCTCGCGGGAGCGTGAATTTACTGCGCGGGCGGTGCCGATCTTGTGTCCGCGTTCTGTCGCCGTTCCGCACCGGAAACTGCAACCGGACCGTCACCAGAAGAAAAAGAAAGGCGCCCGGCAGAGCCGGGCGCCTTCGCGGTGCCTTCCGACCTTTTCGCCGCTTACAGCTTGAGCTGCGCGGAGAAGAAGATCTGGAGCGGCTGGATCCCCGTTCCGTACACCGTCTGGCCGGCGATGCCGCCGGTCACCGGGAAGTACGGATAGCTCTGCGCCTGCAGCGGGTTACCGGGGTTGTAGAAGTTGCCGGCCTGGAAGCCCGTTGCGGCACCGTACCAGCAGCCGTTCTTCGATCCCGCGTTGGTCCACGGCATCTGCGTCCCGCCGAAGCAGGTACCGAAGACGTTGACCGCCAGCAGGTTAAGCGTGACCTTCTTGCTCGCCTGATACGTGATCCCGAGATTCGCCACGACCTGTGTCGGCTCGACGAACGACCCGAGGTTGTCGAACTTCTGCGTGTACGGATCCGGGATGACGATCTGGCTCACGCAGTCCTGCGCCATGTACGGTGCGCCGCCCGGCGCGCCGTACGGATAGCGAGGATCGCCGGCCGTCGACCCGCCCGGCAGCGGCGTGCATCCGCCGGCGGCCGGATCGATGCCGATCCCCTGCACCGGCGAGCCGTAGCGGCCGCCGCCGGTCAGCTGCACGGTGGGCGTGAAGGCCCACTTGTCGTGCTTGTAGTTGAGGATCAGCGTTGCGACGTGCGGGATGTTGTAGCTGCTGGCGTTCGCCGAGAAGCCCGTCCCGAGCGTCTGGTTGTAGGGATAGTAGCTGCCGTTCACGTCGAAGAGCGGCTGCGCGGGCGCGTTCCAATACGGGTTCGCGACCGAGCCCGCCGTGCAGGCGGGGTCCGGCGTTCCGTCGACCGCGTAGCAGGGCGAGGCCGTGCCGCCGGTCGTCGTGCTGCCGCAGCGCCCGTCGGTCGGATGCGCCGCGCAGAACGAGGTGTAGGCGTTGTAGCCCTTGACCGCCGAGTTGACGCCGTCCAGCGCCGTCAGCCCGCCGGGCAGCTTCTGGAAGCGCGACATCTCGTGCGTGTACGTGTACGCGAGCTGGGCCGCGAACCCGTTGCGGCTGAAGTCGCCCTTGCGGAAGAGCATCTCGATGCCCGAGATGTTGCTCGAGAGGGTGTCGATGCCGGAGACGAACGCGGTCGTCGGGTCGAGCACGACGTTGATGTTCTCGTTGCGCGTGTGGCGGACGAACGGCGTCAGCTTCCACGAGACGTCGGTGCCGCGCACCTGGTGCTCCCACGAGAAGTCGAAGTTCCACGACTCTTGCGGCGGAATGTCGTGCGTCGGCGTGTTGAAGCCGTACGCGTAGAACTTCGGCGCGTCGTAGCCTGCGACGTCGGCGCCGGCGCGGTTGTAGTAGAGGTACGCCGAGCTGGTCGGCTGGAGGTAGCGCCCGTATCCCGCGCGCAGGACGTTGAGCGGGTTGACCTGGAACGTCGCGCCCAGCCGCGGCTGGAAGCCGCCGTACCAGAACTGCGACACGCCGTTGTTGTTGAACGCGAGCTGCGTCCCGGCCGGGCACGAGTTCGCGGTCGCCGTCGGCTGGATGTTCCCCACCCCCAGGTTGCAGTGGAACATGTTGTAGCTGTTCGTGAACAGCGTGCGGGCGATCGGGCTCTGCGCCTGCGGGTTGGGGCCGATCGCCGTGTTGCCCGAGGTGATGTCGTAGCGGAAGCTGTCGTAGCGCAGCGCGGCGTCGACCGTCAGCTTCGGCGTCACGTTCCACGTGTCCGAGACCGTCAGGTTGGCGAAGCGGGGCGTGACGTTGTTGAAGCTGCCGTTCAGACCGGAGCCGACGGTCAGGTACTCGCACGGTCCGGTGCCGCAGGTGAACGTCGAGGCGTTCGCCGCGGTGATGGTCCCGTTGTTCCGCGCGACCAGCCCGGTCGGGGCGGCGTTGGTGGCGGGAATGGTGTACCGCGCCGGCGTCGGGCCGCCGGCGTTGTTGCAGTCGGCGAGCGTCAGCGTGGAGGTGTAGCACCCGGCGGTCGGATTCGTCGAATCGACGAGGACGGCGACGGGGTTGGCCGTCGACGGGAAGCCGTTGTTCCAGCGCGAGAGCACCGCCAACGAGTAGCCGCCGGTGAGGCTGAGGAGATGCGGGCCGACCTGGTCGGCCAGCGCCAGGCCGATCCCGCGCGTGTGCGTCGGGAGGATGTAGTCGTTCGGAATGAACGACGCGAACGGATCACCGTACCCGTTGGGGTCGTTGTTGAGCCAGTCGGAGTACAGCGAGTAGCCGTAGATGCGAGCGTACGCGTTCGGCCCCATCGCGTGCGTGTACTGGAGCTTGAAGATCGCGTCGTTGATCCGCTCCGTGCCGCGCGCTTGCGGGTCGATCGCCTGCGCCCGCCCGGGCCCGGTCGTCGTGAGACTGTTCGGTTGCCCGGGATACAGGTACGGGGTGAGCTGGGTGAGGTTCGCGGGGGTGAGCGCGGTCCCGACCGGCCCGTTGTAGAGGCTGCGGAACGGATAGACGTATCCGTTCGGACCCAGCGGTCCGACGAAGCCGAGCGTGCGCCACGTCGGGCCCATCGGCGTGATTCCGCCGCTGGTCGCGATGCACGGTGCGCTGCCGGTCGTGGTGCCGCTGCCGACGCCGAACCCGCTGGCGCAGGCCGGAATCGTCACGCCGTTGATGGTGACCGCGCCGGTGCGCTGGTACTGCTGCGCTTCCGGCCCGAGGTCGGCCCACGCGTCGTTGGCGTAGAAGTTGAGGTACGAGACGTCGGCGAGGGCCTGGATGTCGTCCTTGAGCCCGTCCTTCTTGTGCGGTACGCCGACGTGCAGGTTCAGCACGCTCTCGCGGTCCTGGAGGTACTGGTTCTGGCCGTACGCGAGCGGCAGCCAGAGATAGCCGTTCGGCCCCGCGCCGAAGCCGTTCGCGTAGCAGCCGCCGGTCGCTTGCGGCGTGTCGCAGTTCTGCGCGATCTGCGCGAACGGTATGCCGGAGAAGCGCATGCCGCTTCCGAACGTGCCGCCGCCGTTGAACTGGTCGAGCACGCGCGAAGCTTGGTTGTAGCCGGCGGTCGCGATGTAGTAGCTGAAGTTGCGGTCGGGTGAAGCGCCGCCGAACTCGAGCTGGCCTTTGTGGTAGAAGATCGGGCCGCCCGCGCTGAGCGACGCCGTCGCGGTGCCGGGATAGGTCCCCGTCTTGATGACCTGGTTGACGAAGCCCGCGAGCCCGCTCGACTGCGCGGTTCCGGGCTGCGACCCGGTGTAGACCTGGACTTCTTGCTGTCCGAGCGCGGACAGCGTGCTCGACGGATACGCGTCATACGCGCGCTGCACCGGCACGCCGTCGTACTCATAGCCGAGCTGCGTGTAGTTGCCGCCGCGCACGTAGACGGCTTGGCCCCAGCCCTGCTGGCCCTGCGGAACGAACACGCCCGGAACGGACGCGATCGCGGAGTACGCCTGGCTCAGCGAGCCGCCGCCGCCCAGACCCGCGGCCGCCGCGGCTTGCGCCGCGTTGACCGAATAGACGTCGGCCACCGTTCCGGGTTTCACCAGATCGGTGTTGGCGCGTGCGGTCGTTCCGCCGATGCGCGTGAGCTGCTTCGGTGCCGAGAACGAGAGGTTGATGTTGTTGTCCGCCTGCACCGTGACGCCGGCCGACGTCACCGTTTGGTGACCCGGCGCGGTGACGGTGAGGGTATACGTGTCCGGCGCGAGCGAGAGGAACGAGAACCGTCCCTGCGCGTCGGTATTGGTGGCGCTCTGCTGCGACGGGCTGGACACCGTGACGTGCGCGCCCGCGAGCGGAGTGTTGGACTGTGCTTCCGTGACCGTACCGTTGATGGAGCCCGTCGTGCCGGCCAGAACGCCTATCGTTCCCTGGAGCAGCATGACGACGAGCGCAACCACGGCAAGCGCGGAGCGTGCCAAGGATTTGCTCAATGCGTTGCCTTTCGTGAGCAATGGTGATGCGGCGCCGCCTCCCCGAAGAGGCGCGGTGCCGCATCGTTCTCATTCGCGCAGGAGCGCCGCGCCGATGCCGAATTTCCGCGTGAATTATGCCGTGTTGCTGACGTCGCGCGGCAAAATGCCGCACATCGTCACATGTGCGGCATATTTTTGGCGAGCTGCGCGCGTTGTGCCGTGCGCGCCGGCTTCAGCTCACGAGCGCGCGGAAGCGCGGCTCTTCCCACAGCGGCTCGAAGACGCGGTCGAACGGCGTCAGCTCGAGCATCCCGTTCGGTTCTTCGCGCGCGCGCTCGAGCTCGCGCCAAGCGCGGTCTTCGTCGCCCAGCGTGAGCGCGATCGCCGCGCAGCTCACCGCCGGCCCGCGGAACGCGCGCGCGATCGCGAGCCCCGACTCGGCGTCGCCGAGCATCGTGTGCGCCCGCGCGAGCGCCGCCATGACGGTGAAGTTGCGCGCCGCTTCCGGCGCCGCGGCGACGATCTCGACGGTCTCCGCGAAACGGCCGCCCGCGTTGAGGTTCTCCGCGTAATACCCCAGCGTGTAGGGGTGGAACGGTTCGATCTCGTGCAGCTCGCGGCAGCGCTCGACGCAGCGCTCGTAGTCGCCGCGCAGCCCGACGACCGCCATCGCGCAGGCGTGGTACGGCCCGATCCGCGGATCGGCGATCGTCGCGGCGGTGAAGTGCCGCTCGGCGTCGTCGAACTCGCCGCGCCGCACCGCGATCCAGCCCAGCGTGTAGTGCCCGCGCGCCGCGCCGGCCGATGTCGCCAGCGCCGCTTCGGCGAGCTTCTCGCCGTGATCGTCGCCGTGCGTCCACAGCAGCAGCGAGGAGCGCATGCCGAGCACCGCGCCGCTGCGCGGTGCCAGCGCCTCCGCGCGCTCCAGCGCTTCGCCGGCGCGCGCGTACGCGGTGCGCGGGTCGACCGCCGAGCGCAGCGCGAGCGACATGCTGGCCGAGGCGATCGCGCACCACGCGGCCGCCAGCGATGCGTCCGCTTCGAGCGCGCGCTCGGCGAGCGCGATGGCGCGAAAGTCGTCGCCCGGCGCCATGCGCGCCAGGACGAACTCGCAGCGCGCCAGCAGCCGCACGGCTTCGGCGCGCAGCTCGTCGCGCGGGACGGCGACGCGCGACTCGATCGCGCGCCGCATCTCGGCCGCCAGCGCGGCGAAGACGCTCGCCCGGAAGCGGAACAGATGCCGCATCGACATGTGCAGATCGCGCGCGACCGCTTTGGTGGTCTCGCCGCCCAGGTCGCAGCGGCGCACGATCGTGGTCAGGCGCGGGTCGGCGTGCGCGAGCGCGCGCTCGACGCAGACGCGGACCGCGTCGTAAACCGTCGCCGTCCCCATCGCCTCGCGCAGCGCGCCGCCGGTGATGTCGAGCTCGAGCGAGCCCGGCTGGCGCAGCCGCTGCAGCAGCCGCCGCGCGGCGAGGTTCCATCCGTCCAGATCGTGCTCCACGCACGAACGTTCCGTGCCGCCGGGTGACGCGCCTGGAGCGGCGGGGCGCCGGTCGCCCCTCAGGACTGCCGTTTTCGTGCCAGCGGCGCCGGCGGCCGGGCGAACCTCAAGCCTTCAGGTCCGGCAGCGGCTCGAACGACACGTGGAGCATCGTCTCCGTCGCTTCCGCGATGTGCAAGACCATGCGCAGCGTTGGATGGCGCTCGCCCTGCTCGATCTCGGACACTTCTCGTACGGAGATGCCCAGCACCGCGGCGGCCTGCCGCAGCGTCAGCTTGCGCTTCATGCGGAAGCGAATGACCGCGCGCGCGAGCGCCTCCGACAAGGCGTACCGCGTATGGGCGCGGCGGTAGGCCGCGTCCTGCATGTCGCTCGCGAAGTCCTCGTCGACGCTTGCGCCGAGCGGAGCGATCCACCCGGTGCTCCGGGCATCAGTTTGCGGCGCTCTCTCAGTGGTCATACGATGCCTCGTTCCTAGCACGGTCTTTCTGTCTTCGCAATACCGCAACTACGGTGCGTCGGACCCCAGCGGCCGCGGACCGCTGCGAACGGGCGCGTCGATCCGCGACTTGAAGTCGCGATAGCGCGCGTCCGCGATGCCGACGTCGCTCGCGGTCCGCTTTCGCCGGCGCTTCTCGACGACGTGGAGCAGCACCGCGAATCGCCCGGATCGCCGGTAAAAGATCCGAAACGGGCGCCGCCCGACCGATGCGCGCAGCTCGCGCAGCTCTCCGTGCACTTGCGACGTATACGGAAAGTCCAGGTCCTCACCGACCGCGCTGAGGCGTCCGATATGCGCGCGGACCCGGTCTCTGACATCCGGAGGCAATGCGCGGCGGATGAAGGCGCGGACCGGCTCCGTTCCGTCGCGGGCCCGGTAGAATTGCAGATCAGCATCGTCGCGACCGCCGATCACGCGCGGTCCGATCCACGCTAGCGAACATGTGTTCGACCGATCGCACTGTAAAAATACCGTGCGGTTCCCGTTGCTCGGACCCATTAGGTGGGATATAGTGGGTCCAAGTGGTTCGCAGTGGGACGTAGTGGAGATCCTATGTTGGATCGTCCGCTTTTCACCGGTTCGGTCGAGCACAGCCTAGACGACAAGGGTCGCTTGGTCGTGCCCGCCCGTTTTCGCGAGCGCCTGGGGGCGGGCTTCTTCCTCACGATCGGTGAGCCGGACCCGTGCCTGGCGCTCTATCCCGCGGCGACGTGGTCCGACGTCTGCGCCCGCATCGAGGCGGCGCCGGTCAAGGACGCGCGCTACCGCGGCTTCGTCCGCCACTTGTTCGCTCACACCGAGGAGCTCAGCACGGATGCCAACGGCCGGCTCGTCATCCCGGCCGCCCTCCGCGCCTTCGCCGGCATCGACAAGGACGTGATCTCGATCGGCTCGCTGACGCGGGTCGAGGTCTGGTCGAAGGACCGCTACGCGCAGCACGTGCGCGAGCGGGGCGAGCTTCCCGACTTCACGTCGGAATTGGGACTGTTTTGATTGCCTTCGCACATCCCGGTTCTCGCGACGCCGGCTGTGGACTCGCTGGCGATCCGCCCGGGCGGAACGTACGTCGACGCAACGTTCGGTGCCGGTGGGCACTCGGCGCTGATACTCTCTCGACTTGGCGCCTCGGGTCGTCTCGTCGCGTTCGACGCCGACCCCTCGGCTTCGACCCGCTCGCTCTCCGACTCGCGCTTCACCCTGGTACGATCGAACTTTCGCGAGCTCTCGCCGCGCTTGACCGCCCTCGGTGTCTCGTCGATCGAGGGGATTTTGTTCGACCTCGGGGTCAGCTCCATGCAGTTCGATGAGGCCGAGCGCGGCTTCTCGTTCCGCGCCGCGGCGCCGCTCGACATGCGGATGGATCCGACGCAGGGCGAAAGCGCCGCCGAGCTGCTCGCGACGCGGGACGAGCGCGAGCTGGCCGACCTGATCTACGCGTTCGGCGAGGAGAAGAAGTCGCGCCGCATCGCGCGCGCGATCGTCGCGCTGCGCGAGGCCGGCACGCCGGTGCGCGACACCGCCGATCTCGCCAACGTCGTGGCGCGCGCCGTGCGCGCGCCCGGGCACCAGCGCATCCACCCCGCCACGCGGACGTTCCAGGCGCTCCGCATCGCCGTCAACGACGAGCTCGGCGCGCTGCGCGCCGGCCTCGACGCCGCCCTCGCACGGACCGCGCCGGGCGGGCGCATCGCCGTCATCAGCTTCCACTCGCTCGAGGACCGGATCGTGAAGCAGACGTTCAAGGAAGACCCGCGCGCGCACGCCGTCACGCGCAAGCCGATCGTCGCGAGCGACGAGGAGGTAGCCGCGAACCCGCGCGCGCGCAGCGCGAAGCTGCGCGTCGCGGAGCGCACCGAGGCGGCGGGATGATCGCGCAGCGGATCGCGTACGAGGACGTCCCCGAGCGCCCGCAGCGGGCGCCGCACGAGCTGCGCCGGATCGACCGCGCTCGCCACGCGACGAAGCGGCGCGCACGGCACAAGCGCCGCCGCTTGCACCGGCCCGTCTTCGCCGTCGTGACGCTCGCCGTCGCGATCCTCGTCCCGCTGCTCGCCTACGTGACGCTGACCGCGAACCTGACGTCGCTGAGCTTCGCGCTCGCCCGCGCGGAGCACGACCGGACCGGGCTCGTCACCGAGACGCAGCGGCTCGACGACAAGATCGCCGGCCTGCAGTCGCCGGAGCGGCTCGCGGCGCTCGCCGGAAAGCTGAAGCTGCACGACCCGCACGTCTATGCGGTGGTGCGGGTCCCGGAGCCGAAGGCGGCGCAGCCCCAGCCGGCGGGTCTCGCATTTCTCGGCACGTGGCTGAGCAAGGCGAACCGTTGACCTGATGGCCGCCCGGGCGTTCGCGCGAGTCGCACCGGTCCGCGCGAAGATCTCGCTGGCCGCGGTGGTGTTGCTGGCGCTGCTGCTCGCCCTGCGGCTCGGCGATCTGCAGGTCCGCGAAGGCCCCAGGCTCGCGCGCGCGGCGCTGCAGCAGCATGACCAGACGGTCGAGTCGTTCGCAAAGCGCGGTGCGATCCTCGACCGCAACGGCGGCGTGCTGGTCCGCTCGCTCCCCTCAGAGTCGATCTATGCGGCGCCGCCGGAGGTCACCGACCCGCACGCGGTCGCGCTGAAGCTCGCGCCGCTGCTGCGCAAGCCCGCGAGCGACATCGAGCCGGCGCTGCGCGACAAGGCCGAGTTCCGCTGGCTGGCGCGCAAGGTCCCGCACGACGTCGCGCTGCGCGTCGACGCGCTCGCGCTGCCCGGAATCGGCACGAAAGGCGAGGAGACCGGACACCGCTTCGTCACCTCGGGCCGGCTCGCATCGACGGTGGTCGGGTTCACCGGGACGGAAGAGAACGGGCTCGACGGGCTCGAGTACTCGCTCGACGCGCTGCTGCGCGGGACCCCCGGCCGCATGCGGATCGAAGCCGACCAGTTCGGGCGCTCGATTCCGTTCGGCGAGACCCACGTCGTGGAGCGCGCGGTCGCGGGCAAGACGATCCTCACGACGCTCGACCCGTACCTGCAGTTCGAGTCGGAGCGGCTGCTGCGCGCGGCGGTGAAGAAGTGGCGCGCGCTGAGCGGGACCGCGATCGTGATGGACCCGTGGACCGGCGAGCTGCTCGCCGTCGCGAACGTCCCCGACTTCGATCCGGCGCACTTCGGCGCGTTCTCGCCCGATGCGTGGAAGAACCGCGCGATCAGCGACGCGTACGAGCCCGGCTCGACGTTCAAGCTCATCACGGTCGCCGCCGCCCTGCAGAGCGGGAAGTTCCGTGACGGCGCGCGGTTCCCGGCGCGCGACGCGCTCGAAGTCGGCGGCCGCGTCATCCACAACGCCGAGGACGGGATGATGGCGGCACACCTCGGCACCGAGTCGATGGAAGAGATCATCGCCTTCTCGCACAACGTCGGCGCCGCCGAGGTCGGGATCGCGACGGGCCCGAGCGCCGTCTACGAGACGATCCGGAACTTCGGGTTCGGCGATCCGACGCGGGTCGAGCTCCCCGGCGAAAACCCCGGGATCGTCACGGATCCGAAGGACTGGAGCGGATCGTCGCTCGCGACGATCTCGTTCGGCCACGGCATCTCGACGACGCCGCTCGCGCTCGCGCGCGCCTACGCGGCGATCGCGAACGGCGGGCTGCTCGTGCGGCCGCGCGTCGTCGGCTCGATCCAGGACGCGAACGGAAAGCAGGTCTACCGCTACGGCACCGAGGTCGAGCGGCGCGTCCTCTCGCCGAAAACGGCGGAGACGCTGCGTCGGTACCTGCGCGCGGTAGTGCTGCGCGGCACGGGGAATCCCACCGCCCGGGTCGCCGGCTACACCACCGCCGGGAAGACCGGGACGGCGCAGGTCGTCGAGAACGGCCGCTACCTCTCCGGCGCGTACGTCGCCTCGTTCATCGGGATGATCCCGGCCGAGCGGCCGCGCTACGTCATCCTCGTGAAGGTCGAGCGCCCGCACGGGTCGATCTACGGGTCGCAGGTCGCGGCGCCGGTCTTCGCCGACCTCGCGCGCGCCGCGATGTTCCACGCCGGGATCATGCCGGCCGCGCCGGCCGCCCCCGCGCGCTTGGTGCGCTCGAAGCACGCCCCGAAGAGCGAGCGCTGATGCGAGAGACAGCCCGACTCGTGGCGGCCCTCCCGGGCGCGCGCATCAGCGGCTCGCTTCCCCCGTCCATCGACGCCGTCACGACCGACTCGCGCGCCGTCCGGCCGGGGACGCTCTTCATCGCCCTGCGCGGCGAGCGCACCGACGGCCACAACTTCCTCGAAGAAGCCATCACCCGCGGCGCCTCCCTCATCGTCGTCGAAACCCCGCCACCCCCCAACATCACCGGCCCCAACCCCACCATCACCGGCCCCAACCCCACCATCACCGGCCCCAACCCCAACGTGACCGGGGCCAACCCCAATGTCATCCTGAGCTTGTCGAAGGATGCGCCACGGCCGCAATCGCGCCTCGGCGTCGCAACGGTCGCCGTCGCCGACACGCGGCTCGCGGCATCGGCCCTCGCCGACGCCTTTTACGACCATCCCTCGCACGACATGACCGTCGTCGGCATCACCGGGACGAACGGCAAGACGACGACGACGCACCTCGTCCGCGACATGTTCGAGGCGGCCGGAATCCCGTGCGCGATCGTCGGGACGCTCGGCGGCGAGTTCCGCGGGCGCCGCTGGCCGCTCGCCAACACGACGCCGCTCGCGATCGACCTCCACGCGCTGCTCGCCGCGCAGCGCGACGCCGGCGCGCGCGCGGTCGCGATGGAAGTGTCGTCCCACGCGCTCGCGCTGGGCCGCGTCGATCACGTTCGCTTCGCCGCCGCGGCGCTGACGAACATCACGCGCGATCACCTGGACTTTCACGGCACGCTCGAGCGGTACGTCGCGGCGAAGCGCCGGCTGTTCGATCTCGCGCCGCGCGCGGTGCTCAACGCCGACGATCCGTCGGGGGCGCGCTTCGCCGCCGAGCTCCCCGGGTCGAGCACGTACGCGCTCGACGCGCCGGCGACGCTGCGCGCGGAGGATGTCGTCCTCGGCGGCGACGGCTCGACGTTCCGCGCCGGCGGCGTCGAGGTGTCGATCGCGCTCCCCGGCCGCTTCAACGTGCGCAACGCGCTGGCCGCGTTCGGGATCGGGCGCGCGCTCGGCCTCTCCGATGCGGCGATCGTCGCCGGGCTCGCCGCCACGCGCGCCGTCCCGGGCCGGATGGAGCGCTTCGGGGCGTTCGGGATCGACGCGATCGTCGACTACGCACATACGCCCGACGCGCTCGAGAACGTGCTCCGCGCCGCGCGCGAGACGACGAAGCGCGACCTGATCGTCGTGTTCGGCTGCGGCGGCGACCGCGATGCCGGGAAGCGCACGCAGATGGGCGAGATCGCGGCGCGCCTCGCCGACCGCGTGATCGTGACCTCCGACAACCCGCGCAGCGAGGACCCGCTCGCGATCGCTCGCGAGGTCGCGAACGGCTACGACCGCACCGCGATCGAGCTCGACCGGCGCCGCGCGATCCGCCGCGCGATCGACGAAGCGCACGCCGGCGACACCGTCGTCGTCGCCGGGAAGGGCCACGAGACGTACCAGATCGTCGGCGACCAGACGCGGCCCTTCGACGACCGCGACGAAGTCCGGATCGCGTTCTCCAAACGCGCCGAAACCGTCCGCCGATGAGAACCCCCGGGTGAGACTCCCGGCAGCCGAAGCGGTCGCCGCGACGCGCGCGTCGGTCCTCGCGGAAGCGGGGCTCCCGGAGTCGCTGCTCATCCAAACGGACACGCGCGCGATCGAGCGCGGCGCGACGTTCCTGGCGCTGCGCGGCGAGCGCTTCGACGGGCACGCGTACGTCGAAGAGGCGTTCGCGCGCGGCGCGGTGTGCGCGATCGTCGACGACGCCGCAGCCGTCCCGCCGGGCCGCTCGGCGCTGGTCGTGGCCGACGCGCTGCAAGCGTATCTCGAGCTCGGCGGGCTGGCGCGGACGCGCGTGCGCGGGACGGTCGTCGGCGTCACCGGCAGCACCGGGAAGACGACGACGAAGCAGTTTCTGCAGGCGCTGCTGCGCGCCGCCGGCGTCCCCGTCGTCGCGACGCCGGAGAACGAGAACAACGAGGTCGGCGTCGCAAAGTTCCTGTGCGGGCTGCACGAGAACGACGAACGCGTCGCGATCGTCGAGATGGGCGCGCGCAAGTACCGTGAGCTCGACCCGCTGGTCGCCGCCGCGCGACCCGACGTCGGGCTGCTGACGAACGTCGGCGAAGCGCACTTGGAGATCATGGGCTCGCGGACGCGGATCGCCGAGACGAAATGGGCGCTCCCCGCCGGCGCGGCCCGCGCGGTGCTGAACATCGACGACGCCGCCTCGCGGGAGCGCGCCGCGACGCTCACCGCGCCGCCGATGTGGTACGGGATCGACGACGAGCGGCCGCCGCACGGCGCGCGCGCCGTAGTCGTCGAGCGCGACGCGGTCTGGATCGTCGGAACGGACGAGACGACCGAGACGCATCGCGTCACGATCAACTTCCCGGGCGACCACAACCGCCGCAACCTCGCCGGCGCGTTCGCTGCGGCGCTCCTGTGCGTCGAGCGCGTCGCGGCGAACGCCGGCCCGGCCGCACTCGCTCGCGTCGTCGGTACTCTGACGTTGCCGCACGGGCGTTACGAGGTCGTCGAGCTCGCGAACGACGTGCGTCTCGTCTTCGACGCGTACAACGCCTCGTTGTCGGGAACGCTTGCGACGCTGGCCACCTTCGGCCGCGAAGAGTCGGATCGCCGCATCGCCGTGCTCGGCAGCATGGCGGAGCTCGGCACCGACGCGCCGGTGATGCACGAGAAGATCGGCGAGATCGCCGCGAAGCGCGCGCACGTCGTGCTCGCCGGCGGCACGTTCGCCGCGGACACCGCGCGCGGCGTCGAACGCGCGGGCGGCACCGTTCACCGCTACGCGTCCAACGACGCCGCGATCGCGTGGCTGCGCGAGAACCTCCGTTCCGGCGACGCCATCCTGCTCAAAGGTTCCCGCGTCTACAAGATGGAGCAGATCGCCGAAGCGCTCGGCGCCGAGGTCTTCGCATGACTCCGCGTCGCGCGGCGGAGATCGCCGCATGATCCCCCTGCCGATCAAAGAGCAAGGCGTGCCCGAAGGCGTCGTGGCGATCCCCGTGCGCACGCGCCTGATCGCGCCGGGCGACGATCTCGCCGCGCTCGTCGGCGACGCGATCGGCGGCATCGCACGTCCCGGCGACGTCGTCGCGATCGCGGAGACGGCGGTCGCGATCGCGCAGTCGCGGTTCATTCCCGCGGAGTTCATCCGCCCTTCGAAGCTCGCGATGTTCCTCTCGCGCCGTGCGGGTCCGCTGGCGACGGTGAGCCAGCCGGAGTCGG
>DASWRW010000048.1:0-4440 GCA_036402975.1 Candidatus Elarobacter sp.
CGCGAACAGCGCGCCGGGCGGAAGCGAGAACGTCCAGTCGCTGGCCTCGATCGCAACGACGAACCCGAGCGGCACGCCGTCCTTGGGCAGGACTTGCACCGAACCGCACGGCAGCGCGAGCACGGGCGCCGGATGACCCGCCGACGCGTACGTCACCGTCCCCTCGCGCGGATCGACGATGCCGAACATCGCCGTGACCATCACCGGGTTCGCGCGCATGTTCACGATCGTGTTCGCGCGCTCGAGCACGAGCGACGGCGAGTTCGGGTTGAGCGCCGCGGCGCGGAACGCCTGGCGCACCTCGCCCATCACGATCGCCGCGCGCAAGCCGTGGCCCGCGACGTCGCCGATCGAGAACGCGATGCGCCCGTCGGGCAGCCGGAACGCGTCGTACCAGTCGCCGCCGACGATCGCTTCTTGCGCGCCGGGCAGATACGCCGCGTCGAATGCGAGCCGGTCGTCGACCGGCAGGCGCTCGGGCAGCAGCGCGCGCTGCAGGGTGTCGGCGACGTGGTGCTCGCGCGTGTACACTTGGGCGGCATCCACGGACACGGCGACGCGCAGCGCGAGCTCGTCCCAGACTTCCAGGCCGCTCTCCGGGTCGCTCGACGCCGTCGCGCCGGCGATGCGCATCACGCCCAGATCCTTGCCGCGCGCGATCAGCGGGAACGCCTGGGCATCGGCGCCGACGCGGCCGGTGCGCGCCAGCGTGGTTCGGATCTCGCCCTCGTCGACCTCGACGGAGAAACCGTCCGCGAACGCCGGCACGATGAGGCGCCCGACCGCGGTCAGCGTCTGCGCGTAGTCGAAGGAAGTTGCCAGCTCGCGGCTCGCTGCGACCAGTAGCCGCAGCGACGCCGCTAAACGTCGCTCTTCGATCGCGCTCACCGCCCCGTCCGTACGGCCAGAACCGGGCCCTCCATCTGGAGGCGGGAATACCCTCGCTTGCTCGGGCTCAAACCTGACGCCTCCGGACGGGCAGCACGACGCGTACGTGATTTCCGCGTCCCGGTAATCTGTCGGCACGAAGATCGGTACCCAGCACCGAGACGATGTAGAGACCGCGGCCCCGCTCGCTCATGACGTCCTCGGGCAGCGTCGAGCGCAAGTCGAACCCGCCGCCGCGGTCCAGCACGTGAAGCACCGGCACGGCGCCGATCCATTCCAAGTCGATGTCGATGGCGCCGGGCGCATAGCGCACGACGTTGCCGATCAGCTCGCCGAAGATCAGCTCCGCTGCGCCGAGATCGGAGTCCTCGGACGCCTCGCGCGCCAGGGCCGCGACGAACGACGAGCGCACGCTCTGCGCGGCGAGCGCATCGGCCGACTCGAACGCCCAGTGCGTCTCGCGGCCGAGCGCGAGCGTGAGGATCGCGACGTCGTCCAGCGCGCGCTCCGCGATCACCAGATCGTGGATCAGCTTCGCGGGCGAGTTCGAGTGCAGCACCGCGTCGTGCGTCAGCGCCGCGCGCAGCCGCGCTTCGCCTTCGATCACGTCACGCGTCGACTCCACCAGGCCGTCCGTATAGAGCACGATCAGCGAGCCGGGCGGAATGCCCATGAGGTGGCGCGTCCTGCGGCCCGCCTCGACCGGCACGCCCAGCGGCAGGCCCGCGGCTTCGAGCGACAGCAGCGTTCCGTCGGGCCGGCGAACGAGCGCGGGCGGATGACCAGCGGACGCGTACGCGACGGTCCACGAGCGCGGGTCCACCAGCGCGACGAACGCGGTCACGAGGCGGTCGAGATATTCCAGGCTGAGCGCCGCTTCCGCGGCGGCGAGGATATCGCTCGGCTCGAGCCCTTGCAGCGCGGCGACGCGAATCGACTGCCGCACCGTCGCCATCAGCACCGCCGCGTCGAGGCCTTTGCCCGCGACGTCCCCGATCGTGATCGCGAGGCGCCCGTCCGGCAGCGGGAACGCGTCGTACCAGTCGCCGCCGACGCTCAGGTCGTCCGAAGCGGCCGCGTACAGCGCGTCGAGCGCGAGGCCGTCGATCGAAGGCAGCGACTTCGGGAGCGCGGCGCGCTGGAAGGTGTCGGCGACGCGCTGCTGGCGGCGGTACTGCCGGACGTTGTCGTAGGCCAGCGCGACGCGCTTCGCGAGCAGCTCGGCGACGCGCAGATCGCTCTCGTCGTACGGCTCCGCCGCGCGGCCGCGCAGCATCAGGAGCGCGCCGGTGCGGTCGCCGCGCACGACGAGCGGGACGAAGACCGCGCTGGCGAGATCGAATTGCTCGATCAGCGAGAAGTGGCGGTCGTCGCGCGCCGCGTCGCGCAGCCGCTGCGGATCGATGCGGGGCATCAGCACGCTGCGCCCGCCGTCGATCAGCGCGACGACCGGATCGTCGCGCCGAACCGGATAACGCCGCGCGGTGTCCAGACCGCGCGCGAGCAGCTCGGCGTCGGCGTGCGCGAGCGCGACGACCCGCACGTCGCCCGCGCCGTCGCGCAGGTAGACCGCGAACCAGTCCGCGACCGTGCGCGCGGCGAGCTGCGCGACCTCCTCGAAGATCTGCTGTTCGTCGACGGCGCGCGCGAGCACGTCGCTGACGTCCGACAACAGCGCCAGCGACGTCTCGGCGCGCACGCGGTCGTCGATGTCGATCGCCGTCGCGACCCAGCCGGCGAGCGCGCCGCCCGCGTCGAACGCCGGCGCGGCCCGGATCTGGAACCAGCGAAACGCCCCGTCGCTCGCGCGCTTGATGCGGCACTGCGTGTCGAACGCGCGCACCGCGGCCTCCGCTTCACGCCACTGGACCGCCATCAGCGAACGGTCGCCGGGGTGCAGCACGCGGCGCCGGCCCTGCCCCGCCGTCTCTTCCAGCGACAAACCGGTGTACGCGATCCAGCGCTCGTTGACGAAGTCGAGCCTGCCGTCGCGGTCGACGGTCCACACGAGCTGCGGCATCGTCTCGGCCAAGCGGCGGTAGCGGTCCTCGCTCGCCGTCAGCGCGCGGCGCAAGCGCGCGATCTCGTCCTTTTCCGGCGTCAACGCGCGATGGTCGCTCGTGGGCGGCGTCTTTCCCTCCATTGACCGCTAGGGTACCTTTCGTTCCCCGAAGGTGCTCGTGCGGCTGCGGAAGTTCCCCCTCGCTCGAACGGTGACGGAACGCAACGCCGATACGTACACTGTGGAGTGATCGTGCACGTTTCGTGCACGCCGCCGACGGGTAGCTTGCTCGTCAAGAATCCGGGCCGCCGTCCCCTGCACTCGCAAGGGACGGCGTTCGGCCGTTCCGCCATCATCCAATCGATTTCGATCGTCTCCGAGGAGAGAGCGTATGCCGCCTGCGGCCGTCGCCGGGAAACCCAAGACCAACGGGAAACGCGCGCCGTCAAAGAACGGCAGGCCGTCGTCGCGTCCCGCCGCGAGCGGCGGGTCCGACGCCGGAAAGCGCCAGCTCTTGCAGGCGCTGCGCGCGGTGTCGCGCGGCGAGTTCGACGTGAAGCTGCCGACCGCGTGGGACGGCGTCGACGGCGAGATCGCCGAGGCGTTCAACGAGGTCGTCGGCTGGAACGGTCGCGTGCTGCGCGAGATCGAACGCATCTCCACCGTTGTCGGCATCGACGGCCGCCTGGCGCAGCGCTCCGAGCTGCAAGCGCCGGGCAGCTACGGTGAGAAGCTGATCGCGGTCAACCGCCTGATCGACGACCTCACCCACCCGATCGCGGAGACGAGCCGCGTGCTCGGCGCGGTCGCGCGCGGCGACCTCTCGCAGCAGATGGCGCTCGAGGCCGACGGCCGCCCGCTCAAGGGCGAGTTCCTGCGCAGCGCGCGCACGATCAACGCGATGGTCGACCAGCTCAACGCGTTCGCCGGCGAGGTGACGCGCGTCGCGCGCGAAGTGGGTTCCGAAGGCATTCTCGGCGGACAAGCCGCCGTGCCGGGCGTCGCGGGAACGTGGAAAGACCTCACCGACTCCGTGAACCGCATGGCCGGTAACCTGACGAATCAGGTGCGCGGCATCGCGAAGGTCGTCACCGGCGTCGCGAACGGCGACCTGCAGCGCAAGCTCGTGCTCGACGCGAAGGGCGAGATCGCCGAGCTCGCCGACACGATCAACGGGATGATCGACACGCTCGCGATCTTCGCGGACCAGGTAACGTCGGTCGCGCGCGAAGTCGGTTCCGAAGGAACGCTCGGCGGGCAGGCGCAGGTGCAAGGCGTCGCGGGCACGTGGAAAGATCTCACCGACTCGGTGAACTCGATGGCGGCGAACCTCACGAACCAGGTGCGCAACATCGCGAAGGTCACGACCGCCGTCGCGAACGGCGACCTTTCGAAGAAAGTCACCGTCGACGTGCGCGGCGAGATGCTCGAGCTCAAGGACACCATCAACACGATGGTCGAGCAGCTCAACGCGTTCGCGGGCGAAGTCACGCGCGTGGCACGCGAGGTCGGGACCGAAGGCATCCTCGGCGGTCAGGCCGCCGTGCCCG